>NZ_JBVKAO010000004.1:0-741075 GCF_055639375.1 Streptomyces sp. NPDC039462 | reverse complement strand
TTTCCCTTTCCGGCGGTTCCGACTCTATCAGATCCTTTCGGGCCTGACTCCCAGTCAGCGGGAGGTGTCTTCCCGGCTGTTGGGCCGTTCCGACGAGTGAGACTTTAGCGGATTCCTGGCTCCCGAGCTAATCGGGGGCGTTCCTTCGAACGCGGATTCCTCATTTCGCAAATACGCATGAAAACGAATCGAAGGCGAGTCCCCTGAGGGCGCACGACGTCGATCGCTTGAATGGTTCTTGCGGAATGGCTGCCCGGGGACCGACCATGTGGTCGACGCTCACGTCGGGCAACTCGGAGAACACTACGTAGCGGCTCCGGGGGTGTCAACTCCTGACGACGGGGCCCTGGAGGGCTACTCTGGCGGACGTGACTACACGTGCGTACGCCCAACTGTGGTGGGCCGCCTGACGGCGGCCGTACATACGCATGTACTCGACGGCCGCCGCTTCGGCGGCCGTTCTCGTTTCTCCCCCTGGAGGACCCGGAGCCCGGTCGTCGGGCCGGCGGTCCTGACCAGGAGGCGGAGAGATGACGAGGATCTTCAGCGGGGTCAAGCCGACGGGACACCTGACCCTGGGCAACTACCTGGGAGCCATCCGGCAGTGGGCCGAGGTCGATCAGTACCGGGCGGAGTCCCTCTTCAGCATTGTCGACCTGCACGCCCTGACCGTGGAGCACGATCCCGGGCGGGTGCGCAGGCTGAGTCGACAGGCGGCGACCCTGTTGCTCGCGTCGGGCATCGATCCCGAGCGGGCCACCGTCTTCGTGCAGAGCCACGTGGACGAGCACGCCCGTCTCTCGTACCTGCTGGAGTGCGTCGCGTCGGACGGCGAGATGCGGCGGATGATCCAGTACAAGGAGAAGTCGGTCCTTGAGCAGGCGCGGGGCGGGAGCGTGCGGCTGTCACTGCTCACCTATCCGGTGCTGATGGCGGCGGACATCCTGGCGTACGACGCCGACGAGGTGCCGGTCGGTGAGGACCAGACCCAGCACGTGGAGCTGACGCGGGACCTGGCGGTGCGGTTCAACCAGCGCTATGGCCAGACGTTCGTGGTGCCGCGGGCCACGCCGCCGAAGGTCGCGGCGCGGGTCATGGATCTGCAGGACCCGACGTCGAAGATGGGCAAGTCCCACGACACGGGGGCCGGGATCATCTATCTGCTCGACGAGCCGGACGTGGTGCGCAAGAAGGTCATGCGGGCCGTCACGGACAGCGGCAGCGAGGTCGCGTTCGACCGGGAGTCGAAGCCGGGGGTCTCGAATCTGCTGGAGATCCTCGCGGCGTGCCGAGGTGGGAACCCGGAGGCCTTGAGCGGTGTATATGAGTCGTACGGCGCACTGAAAAAGGACACCGCCGAGGCCGTGGTGGAGCTGCTCAGGCCCGTACAGGAGCGGCACAAGGAGCTGGTGGCGGACCCCATGTATGTGGAGGAGGTGTTGCGGCGGGGAGCTGAGCGGGCACGGGGCATGGCCAAGCCGACGGTGGACGGCGCCTATCGGGCGATCGGGCTGCTGCCGCCGGTGAGCGACGCGCGGTAAGCGTGGGGGCCGGCTGCGAGGCGGGAGGACGCGTGGCGCCGCGCGTCCACCGTCTCGCCGCCGGAGCCCCTGCGGCAAGCGGCGGCGGTGGCGGTGGCGGTGGCGAACAGTGGCTGCTGCTGCGGCGGTGGCCTCAGCTGTTGTTGCCGGTGGCGAGTTCGCGGCTGCGGTCGCGGGCCGCTTCGAGGGCCGCGATGAGGGCCGCGCGTACACCGTGGTTCTCGAGCTCGCGGATGGCGTTGATCGTCGTGCCTGCGGGGGAGGTGACGTTCTCGCGGAGCTTCACCGGGTGTTCGCCGCTGTCGCGGAGCATGACGGACGCGCCGATGGCCGCCTGGACGATCAGGTCGTGGGCCTTGTCGCGGGGGAGGCCGAGGAGGATGCCCGCGTCGGTCATGGCCTCGACCAGGAAGTAGAAGTACGCGGGACCGGAGCCGGACAGGGCCGTGCAGGCGTCCTGCTGCGTCTCGGGGACACGGAGCGTCTTGCCGACGGCTCCGAAGATGGCCTCCGCGTGGGCGAGGGCGGAGGCGGAGGCGTGGCTGCCGGCGGAGATGACGGACATGCCTTCGTCGACGAGGACAGGAGTGTTGGGCATGACGCGGACGACCGGGGTGGACTCGGCGAGGCGCTCTTCGATGAAAGCGGTGGTGATACCGGCGGCGGCGCTGATGACCAGGCGGTCGGGGGTGACGTGCGGGGCGAGTTCGTCGAGCAGCTTGGCCATGTCCTGGGGCTTGCAGGCGAGGATCAGGGTGTCGGCCTGCTTGGCGGCGTCCGCGTTGCTGACGGAGGTGACGCCATAGCGGGTGCGGAGCTCGTCGGCGCGCTCCTGGCGGCGGGTGGTGACCAGGAGGTCGGCCGGTGCCCAGCCGCCGCGGATCATGCCGCTGAGCAGGGCTTCACCGATCTTTCCGGTGCCGAGGACTGCGACTTTCTGGCTCGTGCTGCTGCTCATGAACGGTGGCCTCCGGGGTTGCGTCGTCCGGGGACCATCCTCGCATCGGGGTGGCGGGAGCAGCGGTGGTGTCCGGTGGGCGGGACACCCCGGACAGTCCGGGGGTCCGGGGGTCAGGCGGTGCGGCGGCGCAGGGTGGCCGCGCCCAGGGCGAGGACGAGGAGTGCGCAGCCCGCGACGATGACGACGTCGCGTACGAAGTCGCCGGTGATGTCGGAGTGGTGGAGGACTTCGTTCATGCCGTCGACGGCATACGACATGGGGAGGACGTTGGAGAACCATTCGAGGACCGGCTGCATGGTGTCGCGTGGGGCGAACAGGCCGCAGAGGAGGAGTTGGGGGAAGATCACCGCCGGCATGAACTGGACGGCCTGGAATTCGGAGGCGGCGAAGGCCGAGACGAAGAGTCCCAGCGCCGTGCCGAGGAGGGCGTCGAGCAGAGCGATCAGGAGCAGCAGCCAGGCGGAGCCTGTGACGTTCAGGCCGAGGACCCACAGGGCGAGCCCGGTGGCGAGGGTCGACTGGACGACGGCCAGGGCGCCGAAGGCGAGGGCGTAGCCGGCGATGAGGTCGCCTTTGCCCAGGGGCATGGTGAGGAGGCGTTCGAGGGTGCCGGAGGTGCGTTCGCGGAGGGTGGCGATCGAGGTGACCAGGAACATCGTGATGAGGGGGAAGATCCCGAGGAGCGAGGCGCCAATGGAGTCGAAGGTCTGCGGGCTGCCGTCGAAGACGTAGCGCAGGAGGAGCAGCATCACGCAGGGGACCAGGATCATCAGCGCGATGGAGCGTGAGTCGTGGCGGAGTTGGCGCAGGACTCGCGCGGCGGAGGCGAGGGTGCGGTAGGTGCTCATCGGGGGCTCCTGGGCGGGACGGGCTGGCCGGTGTCGGCGGCGTCGACCAGGTGGAGGAAGGCTGCTTCGACCGTGTCGGAGTGGGTGCGGTCGCGCAGGGCGTCGGGGGTGTCGTCGGCGAGGAGGCGGCCTTCGCGCATGAGGAGGAGGCGGTGGCAGCGTTCCGCTTCGTCCATGACGTGGGAGGAGACGAGGAGGGTGGCGCCGCGGTCGGCGGCGATGGTGTGGAAGAGGTTCCAGAGGTCGCGGCGGAGCACGGGGTCGAGGCCGACGGTCGGTTCGTCGAGCACGAGGAGTTCGGGGGTTCCGAGGAGGGCGACCGCGAGGGAGACCCGGCTGCGCTGGCCGCCGGAGAGGTTGCCGGCCAGGGAGTCGGCGTGTGAGGCGAGGGCGACGTCGTCGAGGACGCGGGTGACGTGGTCGCGGCGGCGTTCGGCGGCGGTGCCGTGGCCGGGGTCGAGGACGGCCGCGAAGTAGTCGAGGTTTTGGCGGACGGTGAGGTCGTCGTAGACGGAGGGGTGCTGGGTGACGTAGCCGACGCGGGAGCGGAGGGTGGGGGCGCCCGCGGGGTGGCCGAGGACGTTCAGGGTGCCGGTGACCTTGGCCTGGGTGCCGACGATGGCCCGCATGAGTGTGGACTTGCCGCAGCCGGAGGGGCCGAGGAGTCCGGTGATCTGGCCGCGGGGGACGGTGAAGTCGAGGTCGCGCAGGACGGTGCGGGGCCCTCGGACGACGGTCAGTCCCTGGGCCAGCACGGCCGGGCTCTCGGCGGCGCGGGCGGGGGTGCCGGGGGGTGGTTGGTTGTCCGTCTGGTTCCGGCTTCCGGGGGTGGACCCGGGCGGTTCAGGGGGCTCCGGGGTGCTGGGAGGGGGTTCGGGGGTGCCGGATGGCGGCTCGGGGGCGCCGGTTCTGGGGTCCGTCGGGGTCGGCCGGTGGTTGGCCGGGTGGGCCGGGTGGGTCGGTGACGTGTTGGGGCGGGCCGTCGGGGGCCTTTTATTCATCATGTGATGAATAGTGCTCCCGGTGACCCGCTCCGTCAAGGCGACATGGAGGGCGGTTCAGGTCGTGGGGCGGGTGGCGACCAGGAGGTCCACGACGTAGCTCTCCTCGACGATCGCGTCGGGGAAGACCTTGAGCAGTTCGGCGCGTTCCGCAGCGAGGAAGGCGGCGGTGCGGTCCTCGTCGAGGACCAGGAACGCGGAGTGCGTGCCGAGGTTGGCGAGGTGGGTGTCGAGCGGCACGCGGCGGCTCCAGCGGAGCCGGTCGCGGCGGAAGGCGAATGCGGTCGTCAGGTCACCGCGCTCGCCGGCGCGGGCGGCCGTGCGGTCGGCGGTGTGGCGGGCCTCGTCGTCCATACCGAGGAAGCGGGCGATGCGGGCGGTCTGGGCGTCGAGCCACGGGGTGTCGTGATCGTGGATGTTCCACCACAGGGCGAGGGCGCCGCCGGGGCGCAGCACGCGTATGGCCTCGGGTACGGAGCGTTCCTGGTCCGTCCAGTGCCAGGCCTGGGCGTACGTGAGGAAGTCGGCCGAGGCGTCGGCCAGCGGGAGGGCGTTGCCGTCACCGCGTACGAGGGGGATGTGCGGGAGTGTGCGGCGGAACTGTTGTGCCATACCCGTGCCCGGTTCGACCGCGAGGACCTCGGCGCCCCGTCCGGCCAGCAGGGCGGTGGCGATGCCGGTGCCCGCGCCGACGTCCACCACGCGTGCGCCCGCGAGGGGGCGGCCCGCGAGGCGCTCGACGGCGTCGAAGAGGGCGGGCGGGTAGGAGGGGCGGTACGCCGCGTACTGGGCGGCGGCCGCGTTGAAGGAGTGGGCCCGGGCGCGTGAGGAGGGGGTGGTGGAAGTCATGGGTCATCGTCGCGTGCGCAGCAACGAATGATCCAGCCCCCGCGCGCCCGGCCTCACTGGTCGGGTCGGGTCGAGTCGAGTCCAGCCGGGGCCGGAGCCGGGGCCCGGGCTGCCCCCGGAGCGGCGACGTCGGTGTCAGCGCTTCCGCTTTTTGCGGGAGGGGTTGCCTGTGCGGCGGGAGGTGCGCTTTTCGTACTGGGCGCGGGCCGCCTCGTACTCCTCGCGGTGGAGTTTCTCGCCGGGGGCTTCCGAGAAGGAGCGGAAGAAGTGGGCGAGGAGGGTGCCGACGAAGCCGATGGTCATCAGGGAGCGGGCCGAGGCCTGGGACGCCGGGTCGTGGCGTCGACTGAACCCTTCCCAGGTGCGGCGGAAGGCGACGGCGCTGCAGATCGCGAACATCAGGACGACGAGGAGGTTCACGAACTGGCCGACGTCGGCGATGGTCAGGCCCTCGTAGGCGAAGCGCAGCACGAAGCAGCCGGCGACCGCCGCGGCCAGCGAGCCGACGGCGACGCCGACCCGCCGGGCGCCGTAGCCGCCGTCGTGGGCGACCCAGGTCGTCCCGAAGAAGCGGATCGGCTCGGGCCGCGGGCCGGGTTCGGTGGCGCCGGAAGGGCGCGCCGGAGCGGTGGGGCCGTCTGTGCCGGTGGGGCTTTGGGTGCCGGATTCTTCGCTCACCGTTTGATTATGGCCTGCGGTTCCGGGACATCCGCCGTCCCGGTTGGCGATGGCCTGCGGTTACGGGACGTCCGCCGTCCCGGTGGGCGACGGCCTGCGGTTCCGGGACATCCGCCGTCCCGGTTGGCGATGGGCTGCGGTTCCGGGACATCCGCCGTCCCGGTTGGCGATGGCCTGCGGTTACGGGACGTCCGCCGTCCCGGTTGGCGATGGCCTGCGGTTTGCGGTTGCGGGATACCCACCGTCCCGGTGGTTTCGTGTGCGTCCCACGCGTACAGGCACGCCCTATTCGTCCCCCGCCTTGCCAGGGCGCACCGCCCGGCGGTTAGTTTGGGCTGCGTAAGCGGCGAGGGTTCGCAGCGGGGAACACGGGGGAGGTCGGTGAGCATGTCGCTCCGTGGGGGAGACCCGGAGGAGATCGGCGGATATCCGCTCGAGGCGCGCCTCGGCTCGGGCGGTATGGGCACGGTCTTCCTGGCGCGTACGGCTTCGGGGCGTCCCGTCGCGATCAAGCTGATCCACCAGCAGTTCGCGGGTGACGAGGAGTTCCGCATCCGCTTCCGGCAGGAGGTCGCGGCGGCCCGCCGGGTCAGCGGCGCCTTCACCGCGGCGGTGATCGACGCGGATCCCGAGGCCGAGCACCCGTGGATGGCCACCACCTTCATCGAGGGCCACACGCTCGCGCAGCACATCGCGAAGAAGGGCCCCATCGACGGCGTCGAGCTGCGCCGTCTCGCCATCGGGCTCACGGAGGCGCTGCGCGACATCCACCGCGCGGGCGTCGTGCACCGGGACCTGAAGCCGTCGAACGTGGTCCTCTCCCCCGAGGGCCCCCGCGTCATCGACTTCGGTATCTCGCGCGCCGCGGACCAGCAGACGCTGACGATGACGGGGCGGGTGATCGGCACGCCGCCGTTCATGTCGCCGGAGCAGTTGCAGACGCCGCGCGGGGTCGGGCCGCGTTCCGATGTCTTCTCGCTGGCCACGCTGCTCGTCTACGCGGCGACGGGGCAGGGCCCCTTCGACGCGGACAGCCCGTACATGACGGCCTACCAAGTGGTCCACGAGGCGCCGGCGCTCGGCGCGGTGCCGGACGCGCTGCGGCGGGTGGTCGAGCCGTGCCTGGCGAAGGACCCCGACGACCGGCCCTCGGCGGACGAACTCCTCGTACGGCTGCGGGATCTGCCGGCCGATCTTGGTCCCGCCACCGGTCCGGCGGACGGCCCGCGCAGCATGCGGGAGACGGACACGCAGCACCACCTCTCGACGGACGACGACACTCCGGCGCCGGGTGCCGCTTCCCCGCCGCTCGCGGTGGACGGGGGTGCCGAGGACGCCGGCCGTGACAAGGCGACCGTCGGCGGGGGGCGGATGCGGCGGCGCTGGCGGCCGGTGCTCGCCGCGGTCGTGGCCGTGGCCGCGATCGGCGGCGGGGTCGCCGTGATGCGGGCGGGCGGCTCGGACGGTCCCGGCGGCTCGGGCGGCAAGGGGACCGACATCGCGGCGGCCGGGGCGCGGCTGCCGGGTGGTTTCGCGCCGTGGCGCAAGACCGTGCCGGGCGGTCGCGCGGACATTCCGGACGAGTTGCGCTGTGAGGCGCGCGGTGACGCGCTGTTCTGCGGGGGCGGTGGCGTCGTCGCGGCCCGGCTCAGGCTCTCCGACGGCTCCCGGGTCTGGACGGAGAAAAGCCCCGGCGTTCCGGTGCAGGGCATGCATCTGGTGGGCGTCACCGACGACACGGTGCTCGGCTACCGCTTCGCGGCCGAGGGCGATGCGGCCAGTCCGCAGAGCGAGGTGGTCGCCGTCGACGCGGACAAGGGCAGGGAGCTCTGGTCGGTGCCGTCCGGCGCCCAGTCGACGGCCGTGACGGGACGTACGCAGGACGCCGTGGTGATCGGCTCGACCGTCGTCACGGTCGACGCGTCGAACACCCGCTTCGAGGCCCGGCGGGCGCACAGCGGGAAGGTCGCCTGGCAGGAACCATTCCCCTCGGGCACGCAGTGCGCCCCGGTCCCCTCGGGCACGCGGCTGTACGCGATGTGCGCGCCGGCCGCGGAACTGGCGGACGGCGAGGTGCGCCACCCCGTCCTGCGCACCGTCGACCTCGCCTCGGGAAGCCTCGGCAAGGCCATCACCCTCAAGGGCCCCGCCGTGCCGGTGGGCACCGCGGGCGGCAGTCTCGTCCTCCTCCACCCGCGCCAGGAGGGGCCCGCGATCGTGGGCTACGACGGGGTGTCGCGGGTGGACCGGGCCTCGCAGAAGGTGACGTACTCCCGGCTCCCGAAGACGTACGACGGGACGCCCGGCATGGCCGACGGCACCGTCTTCGTCAGCGGGCAGACCGGGCTCGTCACGGCGCTCGACCCGGCGACCGGCAGGAAGAAGTGGTCCCGGCAGACGAGCGTGGAGGGTGTGTCGGGGCCGGTGGCCGGGGACGGCGACGGCGCGCTGTACTTCAGCTCGGCCAGCGGCCGGGTCGTCGCGCTCTCGTCCCGTGCGGGCAAGCCGCTGTGGACGACGGATCCGAGGGCCGACGGCCTGGCGGGCGAGATGAACGCCAGCCCGCGCGTGACCGTCGCCGGGAGCGTGGTGGTCGTGGCGGCCGCGAAGAACACGGTGTTCGCCTTCGACGCGACGAAGCCGCCGAAGTCCGGCTGAGCTCCCGGGGCTCCGGGAACCGCGCGGACTCCGGCGGCCGCGCCACCCGTGCGGCGCTCAGCAGCGCGGCGCCACGTACCCGTCGCTGCCCGTGCGGACGTACGTGTCCGAGACGTAGCGGCCGCTGCCGATCCGGTCCCACAGGTTCGACGTGCCGGTCGGGCCCGTGACCGTCTCGCCGGGCTTCTGGCAGGCGATGGTGACGCGGGTGCCCGCGCGGAGCCGGCCGACCTTGCCGTACGAAGTGCCGGGGCCGGAGCGGACGT
Organism: Streptomyces sp. NPDC039462; assembly: GCF_055639375.1. NCBI lineage: Bacteria > Bacillati > Actinomycetota > Actinomycetes > Kitasatosporales > Streptomycetaceae > Streptomyces > Streptomyces sp. NPDC039462. The sequence continues at coordinate 732,273 of NZ_JBVKAO010000004.1, read as the reverse complement.
TGACGTCCGCGGCGATGGCGTACGTCCGCGCGGCGGTGGCTTCCACGGCCTCGGCCGGCTCGATTGCCTCGGCCGGCTCGGCGGTCACTTCCGGCACCATCACGTTCTCGCTCACTGTGCTCTCCCCCCGTAAACGGCGGCGCGGGCCGCCCCTGGCGTGTTCTCCACACCAAGGACGCGCCCGCGCCCCAAAAGGTTTCCGTGCACCGGCGAACCGGCGAACCGGCGAACCAGCCGTCCGCGTCAGCCGAGCTTCGACACGTCCCGGACCGCGCCCTTGTCGGCGCTCGTCGCCATCGCCGCGTACGCGCGCAGGGCGGCGGACACCTTGCGCTCGCGGCCCTTCGGCTCGTACACACCGCCGAGGGCCTCGCGGCGGGCGGCCAGCTCCTCGTCCGGGACGAGGAGCTCGATCGAACGGCCGGGGATGTCGATGCGGATGCGGTCGCCGTCCTCGACGAGCGCGATCGTGCCGCCGGCCGCCGCCTCCGGCGACGCGTGGCCGATCGACAGACCCGACGTACCGCCGGAGAAGCGGCCGTCGGTGACCAGGGCGCAGACCTTGCCGAGGCCGCGGCCCTTCAGGAAGGAGGTGGGGTAGAGCATCTCCTGCATGCCGGGGCCGCCCTTGGGGCCCTCGTAGCGGATGACGACCACGTCGCCCGGTTGCACGGCCTTGTTGAGGATCTTCTCGACGGCCTCTTCCTGCGAGTCGCAGACGACCGCGGGGCCTTCGAAGGTCCAGATCGACTCGTCGACACCGGCGGTCTTCACGACGCAGCCGTCGACGGCGATGTTGCCCTTCAGGACGCCGAGGCCGCCGTCCTTCGAGTACGCGTGGGCGACGTCGCGGATGCAGCCGCCCGCGGCGTCCGTGTCGAGGGTGTCCCAGCGCTCGGACTGCGAGAACGCCTCGGCGGAGCGGCGGCAGCCGGGCGCCGCGTGCCACAGCTCGACGGCCTCGGCGGACGCGGAGCCGGAGCGGATGTCCCAGGCGTCCAGCCACTCCTTGATGGAGGGCGAGTGGACGGTGTGGACGTCCTCGTTGAGGAGGCCGCCGCGGTACAGCTCGCCGAGGAGCGCGGGGATGCCGCCGGCGCGGTGCACGTCCTCCATGTAGTACGTCGTGTCGCCCGCGACGTTCGGAGCGACCTTGGCCAGGCACGGGACGCGGCGCGAGACGGCGTCGATGTCGGTCAGGTCGTAGTCGACGCCGGCCTCCTGGGCGGCGGCCAGCAGGTGCAGGATCGTGTTCGTCGAGCCGCCCATGGCGATGTCGAGGGCCATGGCGTTCTCGAAGGCGGCGTGCGTGGCGATCGAGCGCGGCAGGACGGAGGCGTCGTCGCCGTCGTAGTACCGCTTGGTGATGTCGACGACCGTCTGTCCGGCCCGCTCGTACAGCGCCTTGCGGGCGGTGTGCGTGGCGAGGACCGAGCCGTTGCCCGGCAGGGAGAGGCCGATGGCCTCGGTCAGGCAGTTCATCGAGTTGGCGGTGAACATGCCGGAACAGGAGCCGCAGGTCGGGCAGGCGTTCTCCTCGATGCGGAGGATGTCCTCGTCCGAGATGCTCTCGTCCACGGCGTCGCTGATCGCGTTGACCAGGTCGAGCTTGCGGACCGTGCCGTCGACGAGGGTGGCCTTGCCGGCCTCCATCGGGCCGCCGGAGACGAAGACCGTCGGGATGTCGAGGCGCAGGGCGGCCATCAGCATGCCGGGGGTGATCTTGTCGCAGTTGGAGATGCAGATCAGGGCGTCGGCGCAGTGGGCCTCCACCATGTACTCCACGGAGTCAGCGATGAGGTCGCGGGACGGCAGGGAGTACAGCATTCCGCCGTGGCCCATCGCGATGCCGTCGTCCACCGCGATGGTGTTGAACTCGCGCGGGATGCCGCCGGCCTCGCGGATCGCGTCGGAGACGATGCGGCCGACCGGCTGCAGGTGGGTGTGGCCGGGCACGAACTCCGTGAAGGAGTTGGCCACCGCGATGATCGGCTTCCGCCCGATGTCGGCCCCGGGTACACCGGAGGCGCGCATAAGGGCGCGGGCGCCCGCCATGTTGCGGCCGTGGGTGACTGTGCGGGACCTGAGCTCGGGCATGGTCGCTCGCTCCTTCAAAGAATGGCGGGGACTCCGGCGATGTGCGGCAGGGATCCCGGCGATATACGGAGGGACAAGACTGATGTCGAGCGTACGCCGCGGCTCCACGATCCGGACAGAGTGTCCGGATGGCGGGACGGCCGTCTCACGCTCGGCCCTCGCACGCCCGGCCGCCCTCTCACGCCTCCGTCAGATGGCCCTGCACCACCGGAGCCAGCCGCGCCACGAGCTGCTCCACGTCCGCCGAGGCCAGCGGCTCGACCTGGATCACGTACCGCAGCATGGCGACGCCCACCAGCTGCGCGGCGGCGAGCTCGGCCCGCAGCTCCGCGTCGGGCAGCTCCAGGCGGCGCGCGATCCGTTCGAGGAGCTGGGTGGCGACGAGGCGGCGGAAGATCGATGCGGCGGTTTCGTTGTTCACCGCGGAGCGCACGATGGCGAGCAGCGGGGCGCGCGTCGCGGGGTTCTCCCAGATGCCGAGGACGAACCGGGTCAGGCGCTCGCCGACCCCGTCGAGCGGGCCCTCCTCGATGGCGGCGGGCGCTTCCAGCGCGGGCGCGAAGGCGACGGTGACGGCGGCCTCGAAGACCTGTTCCTTCGTGCCGAAGTAGTGGTGCACGAGCGCCGGGTCGACCCCGGCGGCCTTGGCGATGCCGCGCACGGACGCCTTCTCGTACCCGCGTGCGGAGAACTCCTCGCGGGCAGCCCGCAGGATCTGGTCGCGCGTCGCGGGGCCGTTCTCCGACTGCGTACGGGACGGGCGTCCCCGGCGGCGCGGGGCGGTCGCCTCCGACGGCGCGCCGGGGGTCATGAGCGGGGCACCTGCACGGCGGAGGCCAGGTGCAGCCGGGTGAAGGCGAGGGCCTCGGCGAGGTCCGCCTCGCGTTCGGCGCTGGACATCGCGCGCCGCGTGTTGACCTCGATGACGACGTGCCCGTCGAAGCCGCTGACCGCCAGGCGCTCGAGGAGCTCGGCGCAGGGCTGCGTGCCGCGGCCGGGGACGAGGTGCTCGTCCTTGGCGGAGCCCTTGCCGTCGGCGAGGTGGACGTGGCCGAGCCGGTCGCCCATGCGGTCGATCATCTCCATCGCGTCCGTGCGGGCGGTCGCGGTGTGCGAGAGGTCGACGGTGAAGTGGCGGTAGTCGTCCTTGGTGACGTCCCAGTCGGGGGCGTACGCGAGCATCTCGCGGTCGCGGTAGCGCCAGGGGTACATGTTCTCGACGGCGAACCGCACGTCCGTCTCGTCGGCCATCCGCCAGATTCCGTCGACGAAGTCGCGGGCGTACTGCCGCTGCCAGCGGAAGGGCGGGTGCACGACGACGGTCGAGGCGTCGAGCTTCTCCGCGGCGGCCTTCGCGCGCTGCAGCTTGACCCACGGGTCCGTGGACCAGACGCGCTGGGTGATGAGGAGGCAGGGCGCGTGGACGGCGAGGATCGGGATCTGGTGGTAGTCGCTCAGTCTGCGCAGCGCCTCTATGTCCTGGCTGACCGGGTCGGTCCAGACCATGACCTCGACGCCGTCGTAGCCCAGGCGCGCGGCGATCTCGAAGGCCGTCGCCGTCGACTCCGGATAGACCGAGGCCGTCGACAGGGCGACCTTCGCATCCGGGATGCGCACCACTGGTTCTGCCACGAGGAACAGCGTACGGGCCCCGTCCTGGCGCGGGGGAGGTGGCCTCCCGTCGCCCTGGTCAGAGCGCATCGCGCCCGCTCACGACGGCGGCAGGTGATCGAGCCTGCGCAAAATCACGCCCTCGCGCAGGGCCCACGGGCAGATCTCCAGCGCCTCGACCCCGAAGAGGTCCATCGCGCCCTCCGCGACGAGCGCCCCCGCGAGCAGCTGGCCGGCCCGCCCTTCGGAGACGCCGGGCAGTTCCGCGCGCTCGCGCGTGGTCATCGCGGCGAGCTGCGGCACCCACTCCTCCAGGGACTTCCGCTTCAGCTCGCGCTGTACGTAGGGGCCCTCCGCCGAGCGGGCGGCCCCCGTCAGCCGGGCGAGCTGCTTGAACGTCTTCGACGTCGCCACGATGTGGTCGGGGGTGCCGAAGCGGGCGAACTCCCCCACCGTGCGGGCGATCTGCGCGCGCACGTGCCGCCGCAGCGCCTTCACGTCGGAGGGGTCCGGCGGGTCCGCGGGCAGCCAGGCGGCGGTGAGGCGGCCCGCGCCGAGCGGCAGGCTCGTCGCGGCGTCCGGCTCCTCGTCCATGCCGTACGCGATCTCCAGGGAGCCGCCGCCGATGTCGAGGACGAGCAGCTTGCCCGCGGACCAGCCGAACCAGCGCCGGGCGGCCAGGAAGGTCAGCCGGGCCTCCTCCTCGCCGGACAGGACCTGGAGGTCGACCCCGGTCTCCTCCGTGACCCGGGCGAGGACCGCGTCGGCGTTGGTCGCGTCGCGCACCGCGGAGGTGGCGAACGGCAGCACTTCCTCGACGCCCTTGTCCTCCGCGGCCTCCATCGCCTCGCGGACGACGGCGACCAGCCGGTCGACGCCGTCCGCCCCGATGGCCCCGGCGGGGTCGAGGAGTTGGGCGAGGCGCAGATCGGCCTTGTGCGAGTGTGCGGGCAGCGGGCACGCACCGGGGTGGGCGTCGACCACGAGCAGATGCACCGTGTTCGACCCCACGTCGAGGACACCGAGTCTCATATAAGGAACGCTACGCCGCGCGGGCCGATCGTCTGGCCTCGGGCGGTCCACTGCCCGCATACCCTGGAGACGTGCCAAAGACGAAAAAGACGAAGGCCGACAAATCGAAGTCGGCGAAGGCCGAGAAGGTGGGCAGGCCGGAGAAGAACGAGAAGGTGGGAAAGTCCGGGAAGCCGGCGAAGACCAAGAAGGCCGCTCCGGACGAGAAGGGTCTTGACTTCGCCCGCGCCTGGGTGGAGTTCCCTGATCCCGCGGACGACGAGCAGCTTTTCCGTTGCGATCTGACATGGCTGACCTCTCGCTGGAACTGCATCTTCGGCAGCGGCTGTCAGGGCATTCAGGCGGGCCGCGCGGACGACGGCTGCTGCACGCTGGGTGCCCACTTCTCGGACGATGACGACGAGAAGCGGGTGGCGGAGTACGTCGACCGGCTCACGCCCGACATCTGGCAGCACCACGACGTGGGCCGGGAGACCGGCTGGGTCGCCACGGACGAGGACGGCGACCGCCAGACCCGTCCGTACAACGGCTCGTGCATCTTCCAGAACCGCCCCGGCTTCGCGGGCGGCGCCGGCTGCTCGCTGCACATCCTGGCGCTGCGGGAGGGCCGCGAGCCGCTGGAGACGAAGCCGGACGTCTGCTGGCAGCTGCCGGTGCGCAGGACGTACGAGTGGATCGACCGGCCCGACGACACCCGCGTCCTCCAGGTGTCGATCGGTGAGTACGACCGGCGGGGCTGGGGCCCCGGCGGCCACGATCTGCACTGGTGGTGCACGTCGGCGACGTCGGCGCACGGCGCGGGCGACCCGGTGTACGTCTCCTACCGCCCGGAGCTGATCGAGCTGATGGGCAAGGCGGGGTACGACCGGCTCGTGGAGCTGTGCGAGGAGCGGCTGGCCTCGCAACTGCCGCTCCTGGCACCGCATCCGGCGGACCCCGAGTCCTCTTGAGATCAGCTCGTGCCCGGCTCACCGCTGCCGTCGCCGGGCGGCGGTGACGAGTCGCCCGGGCCGGGCTCGGACGGTGTGGGTGTCGGGTCTGTGGGGGTCGGTGTGGGGTCGGGGTCGGACGGGCCCGGGTCGGAGGGGCCCGGATCCGACGGGCCCGGGTAGGACGGTCCCGGCACGGAGGGGCCGGGGTGCGTGGGCCGCGGGCCCGGACCGGGACGGCCCGGCGGACGCCCGTCTCCATGGCCGTCGATCGAGATGATCGCGCCCGAGGGCGCGATGGCGACCCGCGCGCTCCAGTGCCCCGACGGCTCGCGGGTGTGATCGACGTACACCTGGACCGTGACCGACTCCCCCGGCGCGAGCGTCCCCGACGAGCGGCTCAGATAGAGCCAGGACGCGCTCTCGCTCGCCGACCAGTGGACCGGTGAACCGCCGGACGCCGTCAACGTGATGAGGGTGGTGTCGCCGCTCGGCCTGGCCTCGACGGTGAGGCGGCCGGGGCCGGTCGACGAGCGGGACCCGGATCCACCGCCGATGACCTCTACGGAGACGTCGGACGAACGGCTGTCCGCGGAGAAGCGGGGCTGGGGGCCCTTGCGGGCGTTGCCCGCGTTCTCGTAGTCGTCGCGGGCGTGGCCGCTGCCGGGGCCGCCCTCGCTCGCGCTGACCGAACGGCCGTCGTGGCCCTCGCCGGTGAGCGGCGCTCCTCGGTAGGCGGCCCAGAGCGCGAGCACCGGGGCGGCCACCACGGTGGCGACGACGGTCGTCGTGACGGCACGCGCGCGGAGGCGGTCGCGGCGGGCGGCGTGGTCCTTGGGGTCCATCGGAAAGCCGCGCCTGTCGTAACGGGGGCCGCCGCCACGCGCGCGTGGGACGTGCGCCATCGCCATGTGGAGGGCGGCTCGGGGCGCCTCGACGATCGGGAGCGCGGCCGGGCTGACGGCCGTGCCCGGCCAGGCGCTCGCGCCGGCGCGCTCGGCGGTGCGGCGGCAGCGCGGGCAGTCGTCGACGTGCCGGACGAGCTCCCGGCGCAGGGCGGTGCCGAGCAGCAGCTGGTTGTCGCCGGTGATGCGGGCCACGATGGGGCAGCTGCCGGTCTCCACGACGGCGAGGGCGGCGCGGGTGCGCTCCACCTCGCAGGCGGCGGAGGCGAGCAGGCCGCGGGCCTTGGTGAGGTCCATGCCGAGGACGGCGGCGACCTCGGCGGGGGTGAGCCGGTGGCGCACGGCCAGCTCCAGGGCCTCGCGCTGCTCGGGGGTGGTGCCCGCGGCCTCCGGCCAGGCCAGCTTGGCCAGTTCCCCGCGCCGCTGCCGCGCGGTCTCCTGCGACGGCTCGGTTTCCCGCGACGGCTCGGTCTCCTGCGCTGGCGCCGGCTGCTCCGCCGGTCGCGTCGGCTCTTTCGGGGCTTGCGTCGGCTTTTTCGGGGGCTGGTCCGCGCCGTGTGCGTGCCGTCCCTCGCGGCTGCGCTTGGCCTCGGCCAGCCGGCGCAGGCAGACCCAGCGCGCGAGGGCGTAGAGCCAGGCCCTGAGGTCGCCCTCGGCCTCGGGGCCGCGGGCGCCGCGGCGCTCGGCGTGGTGGAGCACGTCCCCCAGCGCCGCGGTCGCCGCGTCGTGGTCGCAGAGCACGGACAGGCAGTACGTGAACAGGCCGTCCAGACACGGTTCGTAGCGCGCGGACGGGGTGGCCCGGGGCGCCGGGCGTGGCACCACGCGCTTGCGCGCGACACGGTGCGCCCGGTGTGCGCCGGTTGCGTTCGTGGGAGTTTCCGGCCTGCTGCTCATCACCCGAGCGAAGTTAGGCGGATGATGCAGGTCCCTTCTGCCCTCTCCGGCACATTTAACCCTTACGGGTGAACAGATCCCTCAAAAGGGGACAGGAACCCCGGATTCCGTGGACGGGGCCGCCTCGACCCACGGCCGGAGTGGCCGGAGTCCGCTGCCGGGGCGGCGATGTCAGTGGGCTCGGCTACGGTTCCGACCATGGCTGCCCGTACGAAATCCACCAAGGACCGGCCGTCCTACCGCTGCACCGAGTGCGGCTGGCAGACGGCCAAGTGGCTCGGCCGCTGCCCGGAGTGCCAGGCCTGGGGGACGGTCGAGGAGTACGGCGCGCCCGCGGTCCGCACCACCGCCCCCGGCCGGGTCACCTCCTCCGCCGTCCCGATCGGCGAGGTCGACGGCCGCCAGGCCACCGCCCGCTCCACCGGCGTGCCCGAGCTGGACCGCGTGCTCGGCGGCGGCCTGGTCCCCGGCGCCGTGGTGCTGCTCGCGGGCGAGCCGGGCGTCGGCAAGTCCACGCTGCTCCTCGACGTCTCGGCGAAGGCGGCGAGCGAGGCGCACCGCACGCTCTATGTGACCGGCGAGGAGTCCGCGAGCCAGGTCCGGCTGCGCGCCGACCGCATCGGCGCGATCGACGACCATCTGTATCTGGCGGCGGAGACCGACCTGTCCGCCGTCCTCGGCCACTTGGACGCGGTCAAGCCCTCGCTCCTGGTCCTCGACTCGGTCCAGACGGTCGCCTCGCCCGAGATCGACGGGGCGCCCGGCGGCATGGCGCAGGTCCGCGAGGTCGCGGGCGCGCTGATCCGCGCCTCCAAGGAGCGCGGCATGTCCACGCTCCTGGTCGGTCACGTCACCAAGGACGGCGCGATCGCGGGCCCCCGCCTCCTGGAGCATCTCGTCGACGTGGTCCTGCAGTTCGAGGGCGACCGGCACGCCCGCCTGCGCCTCGTCCGCGGCGTCAAGAACCGGTACGGGACGACGGACGAGGTCGGCTGCTTCGAGCTGCACGACGAGGGCATCACCGGCCTCGCCGACCCCAGCGGCCTCTTCCTCACCCGCCGCGCCGAGCCCGTCCCCGGCACCTGCCTGACCGTCACCCTCGAAGGCCGCCGCCCCCTGGTCGCCGAGGTCCAGGCGCTCACGGTCGACTCGCAGATCCCCAGCCCCCGGCGCACCACCTCCGGCCTGGAGACGTCCCGCGTCTCGATGATGCTGGCCGTCCTTGAGCAGCGCGGCCGCATCACGGCCCTCGGCAAGCGCGACATCTACAGCGCGACGGTCGGCGGCGTGAAGCTCTCCGAGCCCGCCGCGGACCTCGCCGTCGCCCTCGCCCTGGCCAGCGCGGCCAGCGACACCCCGCTGCCGAAGAACCTCGTCGCGATCGGCGAGGTCGGCCTGGCGGGCGAGGTCAGACGGGTCACGGGCGTCCAGCGCAGACTGGCCGAGGCCCACCGCCTGGGCTTCACCCACGCCCTCGTGCCGTCCGACCCCGGCAGGGTTCCCGCCGGTATGAAGGTCATCGAAGTCGCCGACATGGGGGACGCCCTCCGTGTCCTTCCGAGATCCCGTCGCCGAGAGGCCCCACGGGAGGAGGAAGAGCGCCGGTAGACTTTGCCCTGGTCTCGCCCATCCGTACGAAGCAAGGTGTCCGCTCCGTGCGGGGCAAGGCGTGCGCTCCGCACGGAGCAAGCTCGCGGCAGAGGCTTGGACAACCTGCGACCGAGGGAGTGCAGTGGCAGCCAACGACCGGGCAGCGAACCCCGGCAAGTCCGGCGGCAGCTCCGCTGCCGATGGGCTGATGCGCGCCTCCCTGAGCGCCGTCGCACCCGGCCAGGCGCTCCGCGACGGCCTGGAGCGCATCCTCCGGGGCAACACCGGCGGTCTGATCGTCCTCGGCTGGGACAAGACCGTCGAGTCGATGTGCACCGGCGGCTTCATCCTGGACGTCGAGTTCACCGCGACGCGGCTGCGCGAGCTGTGCAAGCTCGACGGCGGCATCGTCCTCGACAAGGACATCACCAAAATCCTGCGCGCGGGCGTGCAGCTGGTGCCGGACCCGACGATCCCCACGGAGGAGACGGGCACGCGGCACCGCACCGCGGACCGGGTGAGCAAGCAGGTCGGCTTCCCCGTCGTGTCGGTCTCCCAGTCGATGCGGCTGATCGCGCTCTATGTGGACGGGCAGCGCCGCGTCCTGGAGGACTCGGCCGCGATCCTCTCCCGCGCGAACCAGGCGCTCGCCACCCTGGAGCGGTACAAGCTCCGCCTCGACGAGGTCGCGGGCACGCTCTCCGCCCTGGAGATCGAGGACCTGGTGACGGTCCGGGACGTCACCGCCGTCGCCCAGCGCCTCGAAATGGTGCGCCGCATCGCCACGGAGATCGCCGAGTACGTGGTGGAGCTCGGCACGGACGGGCGCCTTCTCGCCCTCCAGCTTGACGAGTTGATCGCGGGCGTCGAGCCCGAGCGCGAGCTGGTCGTCCGGGATTACGTCCCCGAGCCCACCGCCAAGCGCTCCCGCACGGTGGACGAGGCGCTCGCGGAGCTGGACTCCCTCACGCACGCGGAGCTCCTCGAACTGCCCACCGTGGCCCGCGCCCTGGGCTACACCGGCTCCCCCGAGGCCCTGGACTCCGCGGTGTCGCCGCGCGGCTTCCGCCTCCTCGCCAAGGTCCCCCGGCTCCCCGGGGCGATCATCGACCGGCTCGTGGAGCACTTCGGCGGCCTGCAGAAGCTGCTCGCCGCGAGTGTGGACGACCTCCAGACGGTGGACGGCGTCGGCGAGGCGCGGGCGCGCAGCGTGCGCGAGGGGCTGTCGCGCCTGGCCGAGTCGTCGATCCTGGAGCGCTACGTATAGCGCCTGTCCGATGGACAGGCGCTATACGCCGACGGTCAGTCCTTCTCCAGGACGAACGAGGCGCGTGCCGTGCCCAGGCCCGGGGTCTTCGCCTCGACCAGGTACGTGCCCGGCTTCGCCGAGCCCGCCGGAGGCGTCGCGCAGCGCGGGGCGCTGGGCCGCCGGTCCCACTGGACCGCGTGCGTGATCCGCCCGTCCGCCGGCACGCGCAGCAGCAGGCTGCCGCTGCCGCCGGGGCAGTCCGCCGACGACCAGAACTCGTCGTCATCCTCGGCCTGAGTGATCGTCAGGACCGTTCCCTTGCCGCCCAGATCGACCTTGCAGGCCTTGCCGCCGCTGTTCTCGGCGATCAGCTCGAACTTCGGCTTCTCGTCGATGGCGTACGTGTTCTGGACGCTGCGCAGCTTCAACTTCACGGCGCCGCTGGTGCAGTTGGGCAGCCGCGTACCGGCCGGGAGGCGGTCGCCCGAACCGCCGCCGCCCTTGGCGCCGTCGTCGGAACCGCCGCCACCGGAGTCCTCCGAGCCGCCCGAGCCGCCGGAGCCGCCCGAACCACCCGAGCCGGAGCCCGAGCCGCCGGAACCGCCGCCGGAACCGCCCGAGCCGGAGCCGGAGCCGTCGCCCGACTCGTCCCGCCCGCCCGGGTGTTCACTGATCGCGGGCCCGGACCCGGTGGGCCCCGGCGTGATGGACGTGGCGGGTCCGTTGCCGCCAGGCCCGTCGGCGTTGTTCTTGCCGCCGCCACCACCAGAGGTGATGACCCATACGACAAGGAGCAGCAGAAGGCCGAGTACGGACAGCAGAACGGCCCTCCGACGCCAGTAGATGGTGGAGGGAAGCGGCCCGACCGGATTGCGCAGAGATCCCACGCCCAAACCTTACGAGAGATCCGCTGCTTCTCCCGCCCCACCCGCCGCCTTGAACGACAAAGTTTGCGGATCATCATCCCGGGACCGTCGCCGGCCCCCTGACCATCGTCAGGGGCGTGACGGGACGATCGCCGGATGTGACGATTCGGCGTCACCCGTACCGTCCGTAATCATGGACACCATGACGGACGATCTCTACCGCGACATCACCGACTTCGCCCACGACACGCCGTCGTGGTTCCAGCACCTCGCGGAGGTGTGGACGGAGCTCGGCCTGCTGCTCTTCGGGGTGCTCTTCATCGTCGCCTGGTGGCGGGCCAGGCACGGTGATCCCCGCGCGCTCGCGGTCGCGGTGCTCGCTCCGCTCGCCACGGCGGTGGCGTACGTGTGCAGCGAGTTGCTCAAGTCCGGGATAGAGGAGGAGCGTCCCTGCCGGGCGGTGTCAGGGGCGCTGAAACCGCTCGTCGAGTGCCCGCCGCACGGCGACTGGTCCTTCCCCAGCAACCACTCGGCGATCGCGGGCGCCGCCGCCATCGGCCTCGCGCTCGCCTGGCCGCGCATCGCCGCGCTGACCGTGCCGATGGCCGTGCTCATGGCGTTCTCGCGGGTGTTCGTGGGTGTGCACTATCCGCACGACGTGGCGGTGGGGCTCGTCTTCGGCGCGGTGATCGTGTTCGTCCTCGTACGGATCACCACGCGGCCGGTGGCGCGGGTCACGCTCGCGATGCGCGGGTCGTCCACGGGGATCGTGCAGTGGTTCGCAGGGCCGGGCCCCGCGCGCCCCGCCCACGCCCGTGCCGCTTCCGTCCCGGCCCCCGCCGGCGCACACGCTCCGGTTCCGAACCCGAGGGCCTATGACCCGGCGGCGTACCCGGCTCACCACCAGAACACGGCCCCGTACGACCCGGCCCCGTATGACCCGGCCGCGCACGAGCCCGCCCCGCACGAGCCCGCTCCTTACGACCCGGCCGCGTACGACTCGCCGACCATGACGTTCCGCCGGGACGACACCCAGCCCCGCTGACGCTCAGCTCACCCCTGTCTCGGGGGCGAGCCCCGCTTCGTACGCGACGATCGCCGCCTGGACGCGGTTCTTGACCCCGAGCCGGTCGAGGACCGCGCTCACGTACGCCTTGACCGTGCCCTCGACGAGGTGCAGCCGGGCCGCGATCTCCGGGTTGGACAGGCCCGCGCCGACCAGGCCGAGCACTTCGCGCTCGCGCGGGGTGAGGGCCTCGGTCCTTGCGCGGGCGGTGGCGCCGCGGCCCATGCGCCGGGCGCCGAAGCCGTCGATGACGTGCCGGGCGACCTTGGGCGAGAGGAAGGCGGCGCCGCCCGCCACCGCCCGTACGCCCGCGATGAGTTCGTGCGGATCGCCGGACTTCAGCAGGAAGCCGGTGGCGCCGCCGCTCAGGGCGCGCGCGATGTACGCGTCCTCGGAGAACGTCGTCAGCATCGCGACCGCCGTGCCGGGCACCGTCCGGACGATCTCCTCCCCCGCGGCGAGGCCGTCCAGGCGCGGCATGCGGATGTCGAGCAGCGCCACGTCGGGGCGGTGGGCCTGCGCGAGGGACACGGCCTCGCGCCCGTCGCCGGCCTCCGCGACGACCTCGATGCCCCGGCCCGCGGCGAGGATGGCGGCCACGCCCGCGCGGATCATGGCCTCGTCGTCGGCCAGCAGGACGCGGATGGGGCCGGCCACGGTCCCGGGGGCCCCGTCCGACGCTCGCTCCTCATTCACCGCACCTGCTCCTTTTCCTCTATGCCTGGGTCTGGGTCTGTATCTCGGTCTGTGACTGCGTCTGCCTCGCTCGCCGTGGGGATGACGGCCTTGTCCACGAGGCGGCCGCTCTCGGTGAAGCAGAGCCTGAAGTGCGTCACGGAGGTGAAGAGTTCACCGCTCGCCCGGTAGTACGCGCAGTCGGCGCCGGCGGGCGGCGGGGTGGGCGCGCGCTCCAGCGGCGGGTCGGCGACGGTCCGGTCCGGCAGGACACGGTCGGCATCGGCGCGGGTCTCGCCGATGCGCAGGCGTGCGTAGTCGGCGGGGTCGAGGACGGAGTGCGTGCGCGAGTACGCGTACCAGGCGAAGGTTCCGCCGATGAGCAGCACGCCCGTGGTGACGGCGATGCCGAAGGCCAGGGCGGTGCGGTGCCGGGCGTGCGCGAGGCGGCCGCCCGGCGGGGGCGGGGGTACGGGGGCGCTTCCCCCGGCCGGGAGACGGGCGACGACCCGGAAGCCGTCGCCGTGGGGGCCCGCGTCGAGCGTGCCGCCCAGGTCCGTGACGCGGGTGCGCAGGGCGCGCAGGCCGGAGCCGCCGCCGGAGAGCTTGCCGGGGGCGCGTGAACTTCCCGTACCAGGGCGCCCATTGGTGACGGTGACCGTCGTCACGGCGGCCGTCTTCGCGGTGGCCGTCTCAGCGGTAGCCCTCTCAGCGGTGTTGCCGCGCGCCACCACGACAGTGACAGGCGCGCCCGGCGCGTGCTTCGCCGCGTTGGTGAGCGCCTCCTGGACGACACGGTGGACCGTGCGCTCGACCGTGTCGTCGGTCACCTCGTCCCGGGCCGGGGCACCCGGCGCCCCGCCCTCGTCCTCCCCGTCCTCGTACGTGATGTCCAGCCCCGACTCGGCGGCGCGCGCGACGAGTGCCGCGACGCTCTCGCCCGCCGGGGCCAGCGGCGCCTGCTCGTCGTCCTCGTCACGGAGCAGGCCGATGATGGCGTGCAGCCGGTCCGTGGCCTGCGAGGCGGCCGCGCGGAGGTCGGCGGCGGCCGCGCGGTGCGGTGCGGGCAGGTCGGGGGCGACCTGGAGGGCGCCGGCCCGTACGGCGATCAGGCTCAGCTCGTGGCCCAGCGAGTCGTGCATGTCCTGGGCGATACGGGCCCGTTCGCGCAGCCGGGCGCGGTCCGCGACGATCCGCTGCTCGCGCTCCAGCTGGTCGGCGCGGGCCCATCCCGCGGCGGCCAGCTCGCGGCCCTGCCGCCAGTAGCGGCCCGCGAGCCAAGGGAAGACGGCGCCGAACAGCAGCGTCCCCATGAGCACGAGCCACTCGACGACCGGGTCGACGTCGCGTGCGGCGATTTTCACGGTGCCGACGACGGCGATGCCGGCGAAGGCGAGCAGGGCCGGGCGGGCACGGTCCGCGCGACGGCCGAGGAGCAGGACGAAGACGGCGAGGGCCGGGCCGAAGGAGAGGGTGAAGAGGGACGGGGCGGTGACCAGGCCGAGGGCGGCCGCGAGGAGGAAGGCGAGGAGGGGACGCGTCCGGGAGACGGCGACGGCGCCGGCGAGGACCGCGAGGCCGGTCAGCTGCTCCGCGGCGGAACGGGGTTCGTTGAGGCCCAGCCGGTCGACCGACACGACGGGAGCGGCCAGCGCCACCCACAACAGCGCGCTCCGTGTACGTCTCTCCACTCCCCCGACGCTACTGTCCCCCCACACCACGGCACCCCTGCCGATCGTCAGGTGCGCGCTCCTCCCACCGGCCGAACTCCCGCGGCCGGGGGCGGTCGTCAGCCCGCCGCCCTCCGGCGCCCGGGAGCCCATCCGGCCCCACCCGATACCCCCGCCCCCGGGAAACCGTCGAGGCGAACCGCGCGGTTGGCCCGCGCCCCGGCGTGCCCGTGGCAGGATCGGGTGTGCCATGACTGCGCCCACGAAGCCCATGCCGAACAGTTCCGACAGTCCCCTCAGCGGGCACACCCCCGCGGGCCTCGCCAACGCCCCCGCGGGCGCTGCCGAGCCCGCGGGTGAGACCCTGCACAGCCCCGTCATCGCGTGGTTCGACACGCACGCCCGCGACCTGCCGTGGCGTCGTGCGGACGCCGGCCCGTGGGGCGTGATGGTCAGCGAGTTCATGCTCCAGCAGACGCCGGTCAGCCGTGTCCTGCCCGTGTACGAGCAGTGGCTGGCCCGCTGGCCCCGCCCCGCCGACCTCGCCAAGGAGCCGCCCGGTGAGGCCGTGCGCGCCTGGGGGCGGCTCGGCTATCCGCGCCGCGCCCTGCGGTTGCACGGCGCGGCCCTCGCCATAACGGAGCGGCACAACGGCGACGTACCCACGCAGCACGCGCAGCTGCTCGCGCTGCCCGGCATCGGGGAGTACACCGCGGCCGCGGTCGCCTCGTTCGCGTACGGGCAGCGGCACGCGGTGCTCGACACGAACGTGCGCCGGGTCTTCGCGCGGGCCGTGACCGGCGTGCAGTACCCGCCGAACGCGACGACCGCCGCCGAGCGCAAGCTCGCCCGCGCCCTGCTGCCCGAGGACGAGCGCACCGCGTCCCGCTGGGCGGCGGCCTCCATGGAGCTGGGCGCCCTGGTCTGCACGGCGAAGAACGAGAACTGCGGGGCGTGCCCGATCGCCGCGCAGTGCGCCTGGCGTCTCGCGGGGAAGCCCGCGCACGAGGGGCCCGCCCGTCGCGGTCAGACGTACGCGGGGACGGACCGGCAGGTGCGGGGCAAGCTGCTCGCCGTGCTCCGCGAGGCTGTGACACCTGTGCCGCAGGCGGCGCTGGACCGGGTGTGGGACGAGCCCGTGCAGCGGGCCCGTGCGCTGGACGGGCTCGTCGCGGACGGCCTCGTCGAGCCGCTGCCCGGCGGCAGGTACCGGCTCCCGCTGACCTGAGGTGCGGGCGCCGGGTGCCCTGCAAATCGTAGGTATTCGCCCAAGTCTTTCGTCTGTTACACAACCGACGTACAGCCGTGCGTCCGCCGCTGGCTGCTCCGCACAACCCCGTGACAACGCCTCCGTAACTTCATACCCGTACCGCACAGCAGGGACGGCGGTCGGCAATGGGGATGGAACGGAGGCGGTTTGGTATGGCGCACGGCGAGGTGCTCGAGTTCGAAGAGTACGTCCGCACTCGGCAGGACGCCCTGCTGCGCAGTGCCCGGCGCCTGGTTCCGGACCCCGTGGACGCCCAGGACCTGCTGCAGACCGCGCTCGTACGGACGTACGGCCGCTGGGACGGCATAGCCGACAAGCGGCTGGCGGACGCCTATCTGCGCCGCGTCATGATCAATACGCGTACGGAGTGGTGGCGCGCCCGCAAGCTGGAGGAAGTGCCCACCGAGCAGCTGCCCGACGCGAGCGTGGAAGACTCCACCGAGCAGCACGCGGACCGCGCGCTGCTGATGGACATCATGAAGGTGCTGGCACCCAAGCAGCGCAGCGTGGTCGTGCTGCGACACTGGGAGCAGATGTCCACAGAGGAGACGGCCGCCGCCCTCGGTATGTCGGCCGGAACGGTCAAGAGCACGCTGCACCGGGCGCTCGCCCGGCTCCGGCAGGAGCTGGAGAGCCGGGACCGCGAAGAGCTGGTCGCCAGCGCGCTCGAACGTGAGGAGCGGGAGAGTTGCGCGGCCTAGGCCCTCGGGTCACGAGAAGCGTGAAGGCGGTGAGCGCGGCGACGGCCGCGGTCGCCGCCGTCGGCCTTTTGCTCTCCGCCTGTTCGACGGGCGGATCCGGCGCGCGCGACGAGGGCCCGGCCCGCAGCGAGCCCGTGGTGTCCACGGCACCGTCCCCTTCGGCCTCGGCCTCCGTACCGACGAAGAAGATCGACGCGGTCCGGCTCGTCAAGGAGGACCCGAAGGTCAGCCCGGCGATCAAGCGGGACCTGAAGCCGTGCGTCGGGAAGGCGTACCCGGTCGACGTGTCGTACGGGAACCTGACCGGAGGAACCGCCTCCGACGTGGTCGTGAACGTGCTGACGTGCGGCGACGCGGTGGGCATCGGCAGTTACGTGTATCGCGCCGAAGGCGGTCGGTACGAGAATGTCTTCAAGGCCGAGGAGCCGGCCTCCGTCTACGCCGAGATCGACCGGGGCGACCTGGTCGTGACGAAGCAGCTGTACGAGTCGGGCGATTCGGTGGCCTACCCCTCCGGCGAGGAAGTGATCACGTACCGCTGGTCCGCGAACCGCTTCACGGAGTCGGGGCGTACCCGCAACGACTTCGGCAACGCGGTGGACGGGGAGCCGTCCGAGCCGGCGACCGCGGGCTGACCCCGACCGACGCACAGACGTAGCGAAGACGCAAAGACGCAGCGAAAAGGACTGAGAGCACCCGATGGCAGAGCAGACCCACGTCCTGTTCGTCGAGGACGACGACGTCATCCGCGAGGCCACCCAGCTGGCCCTGGAGCGCGACGGTTTCGCGGTCACCGCCATGCCGGACGGCCTCGCGGGCCTGGAGGCGTTCCGCGCCGACCAGCCGGACATCGCGCTGCTCGACGTGATGGTGCCGGGCCTGGACGGCGTCTCGCTGTGCCGCCGCATCCGGGACGAGTCGACGGTCCCGGTGATCATGCTGTCGGCGCGCGCCGACTCCATCGACGTCGTGCTCGGCCTGGAGGCGGGCGCCGACGACTACGTGACCAAGCCGTTCGACGGCGCCGTCCTGGTCGCCCGCATCCGCGCCGTCCTGCGCCGCTTCGGGCACGCCGGCGGGCACGGCTCGGCGTCGTCCGGCCAGGAGGAGAGCTCAGCGGCGGACGGCGGGGTGCTGAACTTCGGCGATCTTGAGATCGACACGGTCGGCATGGAGGTGCGCAGGGGCGGTGCGCCCGTGGCACTGACGCCGACCGAGATGCGGCTGCTCCTGGAGTTCTCGTCCGCGCCCGGCACGGTCCTCTCCCGCGACAAGCTCCTGGAGCGGGTGTGGGACTACGGCTGGGGCGGCGACACCCGCGTCGTCGACGTCCACGTGCAGCGGCTGCGCACGAAGGTGGGACAGGACCGCATCGAGACGGTCCGCGGCTTCGGTTACAAGCTCAAGGCGTGAACACGATCAGGACATCTCCGGGAGCCTCAGCTCTCACAGAAGTCACCGCTCTCACGGCACTCACAGAACCCACAGCACTCACAGCACTCACAGCACTCACAGCACTCAGAGGACGACGTATATGAACGGGGGGCGCAGGGCCGTCGAGCGCGTGCGCGAGAGGTTCCGCTCCGGCGTGCACCTGCGCACCGGCGTGCGCTGGAAGATCGCCGCGGCGATCGCGCTGGTCGGCGCGCTGGTCGCGATCGCCCTGAGCCTGGTCGTGCACAACGCCGCGCGGGTCTCGATGCTCGACAACGCGCGCGACGTGCAGGACGAGCGCATCCAGTTCGCCCTGCGGCTCTACTCCTCCGCGTCCCAGCGGCAGACCCTCCAGTTCGGCACGAAGGTCGACGACCCCGAGCTGCCCGAGGAGCTGCGGCAGAAGGTCCTGAAGGGCCGCCGTGCCACCTTCGTCGAGGAGAAGACCGACGGCGTGCCCGACATCTGGGCCGCCGTGCCGCTCGCCGACGGGCACGTCCTCTCGCTGCACTCCCGCTTCACCGACCGCAGCGCCACCGTCATGAAGGACCTCGACCAGGCCCTGGTCATCGGTTCCATCGCGGTCGTCTTCGGCGGCTGCGCGCTGGGCGTGCTGATCGGCGGGCAGCTGTCGCGGCGGCTGCGCAAGGCCGCGACGGCGGCGAGCGAGGTCGCCCAGGGGCACTCGGACGTGAGCGTCCGCGAGGCGATCGGCGGTGTCGTGAGGGACGAGACCGACGACGTGGCGAGCGCCGTCGACGCCATGGCCGACGCGCTCAAGCAGCGCCTTGAGGCCGAGCGCCGGGTGACCGCCGACATCGCGCACGAGCTGCGCACGCCGGTGACCGGGCTGCTCACGGCCGCCGAGCTGCTGCCGCCGGGCCGGCCGAGCGAGCTGGTCAAGGACCGCGCGCAGGCGATGCGCACGCTCGTCGAGGACGTCCTCGAAGTGGCGCGCCTGGACTCCGCCGCCGAGCGGGCCGAGCTGCAGGACATCACCCTCGGCGAGTTCGTGACGCGGCGCATGTCGATCCTGACCACGGACGTGACGGTGACCGTCGTGCACGAGTCGGAGGTCACCACCGACCCGCGCCGCCTGGAGCGCATCCTCGGCAACCTCGTCGCCAACGCCACCAAGCACGGTAAGCCGCCCATCGAGGTCAGCGTCGAGGGCCGCGTGGTCCGGGTGCGCGACCACGGGCCCGGCTTCCCCGAGGCGCTCCTGGACGAGGGGCCGAGCCGCTTCCGCACGGGCAGCGCCGACCGGGCGGGCCACGGGCACGGCCTCGGTCTGACGATCGCGGCGGGCCAGGCGCGGGTGCTCGGCGCGCGGCTCACCTTCCGCAACGTACGGCCCGCGGGTGCGGCGCCCGACGTGCCGGCCGAGGGCGCGGTCGCCGTGCTGTGGCTGCCGGAGCACGCGCCGACGAACACGGGGAGCTATCCGGTGCTCAAGCTGCCGGACAACCTCTGACATCACGCAGAGGCTGCCCGGCGGAGTGACGGTGACTATTCGGCGATTTCTAAGTGCCGGTGGCCATTCGGCGATGCCTCAGTGACGGTGGCCATTCGGCGACGACTATTCGGCGATCACGGCCGGCTTGTCCTCGGGGCCGGAACCCCGCAGCGGGATCTCCTTCACGAAGAACGACGCGAGCAGCGCCACGACGCTGATGGCGGCGCCCAGCAGGAAGGCCGAGTGCGTGCCGGACGACACCGCGTGCTGGTAGGCGTCCTGGACGGCCTCCGGCAGCTTGGCGAGGCTCGCCGCGTCCAGCTGCGCCGACGTCTCGGTGACCTTGCCGCCGAGGGCTCCCGCGCGGTCGTCCATGACGTCCTGGACGCGGTTGTTGAAGAGCGCGCCCATGATCGCGACGCCGAAGGAGGAGCCGAGCGTACGGAACAGCGTGGCCGAGGACGAGGCGACGCCCATGTCCTTCATCTCGACGCTGTTCTGCGCGACCAGCATGGTGATCTGCATCAGGAAGCCCATGCCGGCGCCGAGCACGGCCATGTAGAGGCCGGAGGTGAGGCGCGAGGTGCCGGTGTCCATCTGCGCGAGCAGGTAGAAGCCGGCGACCATCAGGACGGTGCCGACGATCGGGAAGAGGCGGTACTTGCCGGTGGCGGTGGTGACGCGGCCCGCGACCATCGAGACGGCCATCATCGAGAGCAGCATCGGCAGGAGCAGCAGACCGGAGTTGGTCGCCGACGCGCCCTGCACCGACTGCTGGAAGAGCGGCAGGAACAGCATCGCGCCGAACATCACGAAGCCGGTGATGAAGCCGATGACGGCCATCAGCGAGAAGTTGCGGTTGGCGAAGATGTGGAGCGGCAGGATCGGTTCGGCGGCCTTCTTCTGTACGAAGAGGAAGCCGATCAGCGAGGCGACGCCGATGCCGATGAGCTCCATGATCACGGCCGAGTCCCAGGCGTACTCCGTACCGCCCCAGGTGGTGACGAGCACGAGCGCGCTGATGCCCACGGTGAGCAGGGCCGCGCCGAGATAGTCGATGCGCCCCTCCGCTTTTTTCTTCGGCAGGTGCAGGACGCTGGTGACCATGGCGAGGGCGACGGCGCCGAGCGGCAGGTTGATGTAGAACGCCCAGCGCCAGCCGAGGTGGTCGGTGATGGAGCCGCCGACCAGCGGACCGCCGATCATCGCGACCGCCATGACACCGGTCATCATGCCCATGTACTTGCCGCGGTCCCGCGGCGGCACGAGGTCACCGATGATCGCCATGACGCCGACCATCAGACCGCCCGCGCCGAGCCCCTGGACGGCCCGGAAGCCGATGAGCTGGCCCATGTCCTGCGCCATGCCGCTCAGCACGGACCCGGCGAGGAAGATGACTATGGCGGTGAGGAAGGAGCCCTTGCGCCCGTACATGTCGCCGAGCTTGCCCCAGATGGGGGTCGAGGCGGCGGTGGCCAGGGTGTAGGCGGTGACGACCCACGACAGGTGTTCCATGCCGCCGAGGTCGCCGACGATCGTCGGCATCGCGGGGCCCACGATCATGTTGTCGAGCATCGCGAGCAGCATGGTGATCATCAGGGCGAACAGCACGACGCGCACGCTGCGCGGCTGCGGTTCGGCCTTGCCGGTCCCGGCCCCCGCCGTACCGGTGCCGGTGGGTGGCGGGGCCGTCTCCTGTGTCCCCGGGCCGGCCGCCCGCCCGGCTTTCTCGATGGTCTTCTCCGCCATGTTCCCCACTCCCCGCACGTCCCGTGCTCGCCGCACATCCCGGACTTCCCGGAATCGCACCGGGCCCTTACTTGCCGCCCGGCTAGTTGACTACACTGAGGGAAGGTAGACCCCCTACTAGCCGGGCGTCAAGTAAGTTATTGGCATGAAGCCGAGGAGCACCCCGATGGGCACGGGCACAGGCACGGGCAAGCAGCAGCGCCGCGGGAACACCCGTCAGCGCATCCAGGACGTGGCCCTCGAACTCTTCGCCGAGCAGGGCTACGAGAAGACGTCACTCCGCGAGATCTCGGAGCGTCTGGAGGTCACGAAGGCGGCGCTGTACTACCACTTCAAGACCAAGGAAGACATCCTGACCAGCATCTTCGATGACGTCACGCGACCCATCGACGAGCTGATCGCATGGGGTCACGAGCAGCCGCGGCCGGTCTCCCTGGAAACCAAGAAGACGACCCTGCGCCGGTACAACGAAATCCTCGTCGACGCGGCGCCGCTCTTCCGCTTCATGCAGGAGAACCAGGCGACGATGCGCGACCTGAAGACGGGCGAGAGCTTCAAGGACCGCATGCTGGGGCTCTACGAGATCCTCAAGGACCCGGACGCGCCGATGGCCGACCAGGTGCGCTGCTTCAGCGCGCTGTTCACCATGCACGGCGGGATGTTCGTGCTCAAGGACGTCGAAGGCGACCCCGAGGAGAAGCGCAAGGCCATCCTGGAGGTCGCCATCGATCTGGTGACGCGGGCGCACACGGGCGCGTAGTCACGCCCAGCGGCTGGGGCGGGTCAGTCCATCGTCAGGTCTTCGTCAGACCTTCACGCCCACCGAGCCGAGGAAGGCGACCGGGTCGACGGCCGAGCCGTAGTTCGGGGTCGTACGGATCTCGAAGTGCAGGTGCGGACCGCTGGAGTTGCCGGTGTTGCCGGAGAGGGCGATGCGCTGGCCGGTGCCGACGTTCTGGCCCACCCGGACGTCGATCTGCGAGAGGTGCGCGTACTGGGAGTACGTGCCGTTGCTGTGCTTGATCACGACGGCGTTGCCGTACGCGGGGCCGTCACCGGCGCCGTTCGGTCCGGCCTTGACGACGGTGCCGCCGTGCACGGACTCGACCGCGGTGCCGACCGGCACGGCGAAGTCCTGGCCCGAGTGCTTGTGGGACCACATGCTGCCGCCGAGGCCGAAGCTGGCGGAGAGCGTGTAATTGTTCACCGGGTCGACCCAGGCGGCGGCCTTCGCGGCCGCGGCCTTCTTCGCGTCGGCGGCCTTCTTCGCCTGCGCCTGCTGCGCCTTCTCGGCGGCCTTGGCCTGGGCGGCGGCCTGCGCCTGGACGGAGTTCACGGCGACGCCGGGCAGCGCGCCGCTCTTGGCGTCCCCAGCGGCGGCGACCGAGACCCCGGCCCCGAGGGCCGCCGAGGCTCCGAGGCCGACGGCGATGACGGCCGCACGCGTACGGAACATCGACGGGCCGGGACGGTGGGACTTGGTGCGCTTGAGCATGAGGATGTCCTCCGGAGTGTGACGGCTGAGCCGACTGAGGGGGGCATGAGTGGACCCGGCAGGCGGGAAGCGGGCGAGTCACCCGCAGACCGCGCTTCGCCGGGTCGGCCATCCCTTGGTAACCCCCACCCCGGCCGGGGCACAAAGGGCCCATCTACTACGTAAAGCCGTAGCTGGGCGCCAGCATTTAGACCTCTTGACACCCTCAAATCCGGACATTTACCCCGAGCTCACACGGCGGAGCTTTCTCCTCCCGGACGGGTTTAAGCCGACGTCGGACGGGCAGACGCCGCATACCCACGGCGGTCCACGACCCGCCACCCCCCGACGCGGCAAAGGTCCCGGGGGTTGCGGGCCGAAGGTCCCGGGCCCGGATCGGGCCGGGCCCACTATGGCGCCTAGTACCGGCCAAAACCCCTGTGCGTCATGTCACCGGCCCCCGGGATCCGCCCCACCCCGAATGTGACCCGCACTACGCTCACGCCCATGGAACCCGCGGTCGTCGGCACCCGCCTGGCATCGAGCGCCGTAGCCCCCCTGATCAAGAAACTCTTCGTGCGGGACGGCCCGGGCGCGGGCCTGGTGGAGAGACCCGTACGACTGTCCTCACTGGTGTCGTTCCGGGGCGAGAAGCGCACGCTGTCCCAGCAGGACCTGCGCAAGCTCGTCCGGGAACTGGCCGGTCGCGCCGCCCGGGAGACCCGTGAGGCGGACGACATCGAGCTGGACGCCCTCACGGACGCGCTGGAGCTGACGCTGTACACGCTGCCCGACCTGGGCCTCGACGACGTCGCGGCGGTGCGCCTCGGCCACGAGAGGCTCGCCGACAAGCTGTACGAGCGGGCCGGCGGCCGTCAGCTCGTGCGCTTCCTCAGCCAGGACACGGTCTCCCTGTACTCCCGGATCCTGGAGAGCGCCTGCCTGCACATCCTGCACTTCCTCACGCAGCGCTCCACCTTCGTAGCCCGCTCCCTGGTCGAGCAGAGCCGGCAGCTCGACGAGCTGATCACCCGCACGGACATCCTCATCCAGCGCCTCTGCGACCGGTCCGCGGAGGACGCCGGATTCGAGGAGCGCTACGAGGCGTACGTCGCGAAGAAGCACAGCCGTCTCACGATCTACGGCATCGACCTCGACGAGTCCCGCGACTGGCCCCTGGACACCGCCTATCTGAGCCTTCAGGCGTCCCGGAACGCCGACCACCAGCCTGTCGCCGACGGCACCTTCGCGGCGGAGAGCCGCGACGGGCTCCCCCCGGCCGAGCGCTGGATCCCGCCACTGTCCCGGCCCGTCGAGGGAGTGTTCGCGGGCAACGAGCGGGTCCTGCTGCGCGGCGCCGCCGGTTCCGGCAAGACCACGCTGGTGCAGTGGCTGGCGGTCACCACCGCTCGCCAGGACCGGCTCACCGGCGAACTGGCCCACCTCATCGGTCGGGTCCCCTTCGTCCTTCCTCTGCGCACGCTCACGCGCGGCGGCGCGTCCTTACCCGCCCCGGGCGACTTCCTGGGCGCGGCCGACGCCATGATCGCCTCCGCCCAGCCCGCCGGCTGGGCCGACCGCGTGCTGTCGGCGGGCCGGGCTCTCATGTTGATCGACGGCATCGACGAGGTCCCCGAGGAGGAACGCGAACGCACCCGGCGCTGGCTCCGCGACCTGCTCTGCGCCTACCCGGGCAACCTCTGGCTCGTCACCTCACGCCCTTCGGCCGTACGCGAGGACTGGCTCGGCGGCGACGACTTCACCGACCTCACCCTCTGCGAGATGAGCCACGAGAACATTCAGGTCTTCATCCACCGCTGGCACGAGGCGGCCGGAGCGGACGCGGCTCTCGGCGACGCCCTCCTGGACGCCATACGCACCAAGCAGGACCTCGGCAGGCTCGCCACCAACCCCTTGATGTGCGCCCTGATCTGCGCGCTCCACCGGGAGCGCCGTGGCTTCCTGCCGCGGGGCAGGAAGGCGCTCTACGACGCCGCGCTGTCGATGCTCCTTGAGCGCCGGGACCGCGAGCGCGACATGGCGGCCGACCTGGACGAGGAGTCCCAGATCGAGCTGTTGCAGCGGCTCGCCTACTGGCTCATCCGCAACGGCCGCTCCGAGATGGACCGCGCGGACGCCGTGAGCCAGCTGGAGCGGCTGCTGCCGTCCATGCCGTACGTCGCCGCGCAGGGCCCGGCCGAGGACATCCTGCGCCACCTCCTCGTCCGGTCCGGACTGCTGCGCGAACCCGGCGCGGGGGCCGTGGACTTCGTCCACCGCACCTTCCAGGACTACCTGGGGGCACGGGCGGCGGTGGAGGAGCGCGACTTCGACCTGCTGGTCCGGCACGCGCACCTGGACCAGTGGGAGGACGTCGTCCGCATGGCCGTCGCACACGCCCGCCCCGACGAGCGGGTGCGGTTGCTGCGGGGCCTGATGAAGCGGGGTGACAAGCAGCCGGAGCACCGGGTGCGGCTGCACCTGCTGGCCATGGCCTGCCTGGAGCATGCGGCGAAGCTGGATCCCGAGGTGCGGGGGGAGGTGGAGCGGCGGGCTGCGGAGCTGATTCCTCCGCAGAGTTATCCGGAGGCGGAGAGGCTGGCTGAACTGGGGCCGATCGTGCTGGAGTTGCTGCCAGGACCCGAGGCCGCGACGAGCGTTATGGAAGCGGCCTACGTCGCGAATACGGCGGCTCTCGTCGGAGGTGATGCCGCGCTGCCGTGCCTGGTGAAGTACCGGGATCACGCGGACTCCGTCGTCCGCCATCAACTCGGCTCCCACTGGGACCGGTTCGACACGGAGACGTACGCGCGCGAGATCATCCGCCACCTGCGGAACAAGCCCGATACGACGATCCTGGTCCGCTCGCAGACCGAGCTCACCGCGTTGAGCCGCCTGAGTGGGCATCCGCTCATGGACCTCGTGGGCGACTTCACGGCCGGCCAGATAGTCGACGCCCTGGGAGACGTGGAGTTGGAGCGGCTCACCCTCTCCGGCAACGGTGTGATCGACGAGCTGGAGTTCGTCGGCCGGTACCGGAACCTGAAACGCCTCGGCTTGTTGCGGTGTCTCGCCGTCTCCTCACTCGCGCCGGTGACCGGCCTCCCTCTCAGGGAACTGATCATCGCCGACGTCCCGCGACTCGACCTGAGCCCGCTACGGGCGCTCGACCAGCTCACCCTCCTCAGCGCACGCGAGGTGACCGAGTGGCCGGTCCTTGAGCTCATTCCGGACGCCGCACCGCTGCGATGCGTCTTTCCGCCCAGAAACACGGCTGACCTTTCGGCCCTCGGCAAGTTCACCTCGCTCACTCAAATCGGCCTGGACCTGGAGGTTCCGCTCGACGACGAGGACTGGCGGGTGATAGCGGGCCTGGCGCGTCTGGAGTTCCTGAACCTGAACCCGGAGGAGCTGTCCAACCTGGCGGCGAGCGGCGTCCGACTGGACGCGGTGGACCGCCTCACCGTCATGGCTCACGGCTCCGAGTGCGATCTGCGGCAGGCCGTCGAGGCGTTCCCTTCGATGACAGCTCTCAGCGTGGTCGCGCCGGCCGCGGTCGACCTGACCCCCTTGCGAGCACACTCCCGACTGCTGCACGTCAGCGTGTCCCAGACCAACGAGGTCCCCGACCCCGCCCAACTCCCCGATGCCGTGGAGCTGATCGTCAACGGACGCCGACTCGCGCGTCCCTGACCTACTACGCTCATGCCATGGATCCCGCGGTCATAGGCACCCGCCTGGCATCGAGCGCCGTAGCCCCCCTGATCAAGAAGCTGTTCGTGCGGGAGGGTCCGGGCGCGGGACTGGTCGACAAGCCCGTACGGCTGTCCTCGCTGGTGTCGTTCAAGGGTGAGAAGCGCACGCTGGGCGAGCGGGACGTGCGGCGGCTCGCGGAGCGGCTCGTGGCGGCGTCCCTGGACTCGCCGGGCGAGCGCCCCTTCCCGCAGGACGAGGCCGAAGCGGTCGTCGACGCCCTGGCCCGGAGGCTCCTCTCCCTCGGCGAACTCGACATGGACGACGTGCAGGCGGTCCGCCTCGGCCACGAGAAGCTGGCCCGCAAGCTCGTGTACGAGGTGTCGGCCTCCGGCCTCTCCGCGGACGCCTCCCTCTACCTCGACTCGGTCACCGAGTGGGCCTGCCTGCACATCCTGCAGTTCTTCACGCAGCGCTCCACGTTCGTGGCCGCGACGCTGGTCGCGCAGAGCCGGGCGCAGGACGAGCTCATCGCGAAGGTCGACGAACTGATCTCCCGCAGCCCGATCGCCGGCGGGGCGGAGGACGTCGCCTTCGAGCGGCGCTATCTCGCGTACGTCGTGAAGAAGCACGGCAAGCTGACGATCTACGGCATCGATCTGGCCGGCTCGCCGGGCAAATGGCCGCTGGACGCGACCTACATGTCGCTGGAGGCGGCGCCGCCCGGGCGCGTGGCCACGGCCCACTACCAGGCGGGAGCGGAGTACCACGCGGAAGAGGTGGAGGTCGTCGACCGTACGCCCCCGCTCCCCGCCGACCAGGCGCTCGCCACCCATGACCGGGTCCTCCTCCGGGGCGAGGCGGGCTCGGGCAAGACGACGCTGGTGCAGTGGCTTGCGGTGAGCGCGGCGCGTGGGGACGTGGCTGTCTCCTCGGACACCATGGCGTACCTGGACGACCGCATTCCGTACGTCCTCCCCCTGCGCACCCTCACCCGCCACGGCGAGCGCCTGCCCACGCCCGCCGACTTCCTCGCCGCCGTGGACTGCCCGCTCGCGGGGACCCAGCCGAAGGGCTGGGAAGCGCGCGTCCTGACGGCCGGCCGCGCCCTGGTCCTGATCGACGGGATCGACGAGGTCCCGGAGGCGGAGCGGGCCCGGACGCGGGAGTGGCTGAGCGACCTCATCGACGCGTTCCCCGGCAACCGCTGGCTGGTGACGTCGCGCCCCTCGGCCGTACGAGAGGACTGGCTCACCGAGGAGGGCTTCGCCGAGCTGACGCTCTCCGCGATGCGGAAGGCGGAGGTGGCGGCGTTCATCGAGCGCTGGCACGCGGCCGCGACCACGGGTGCGCCCGAGGAGGACGCCGCGCTCGCCGCGTATGAGAGCCAGCTCCTGGCGGCGGTCCGGTCGAAGCCGGACCTGGGCCGCCTGGCCACCAACCCCCTCATGTGCGGGCTGATCTGCGCGCTGCACAGGGACCGGCGGGGCTTCCTGCCGCTGGGCCGCAAGGACCTCTACACGGCGGCTCTCTCCATGCTGCTTGTACGCCGGGACCGTGAGCGCCACATGGCGGTCCCGGAGCTGCGGGAGGAGCCGCAGCTGCAACTGCTCCAGCGGCTCGCGTACTGGCTGATCCGCAACGGCCGTACGGTGATGGACCGTTCGCGCGCGGAGGCCATCATCGCGGATGCGCTGCCCGCGGTGCCTGAGCTGGCCCCGCTCGGCGACGCCGGAGCGGTCTACACCCACTTCCTGCACCGCAGCGGCCTCCTCCGTGAGCCGGGTCCCGGCACCGTCGACTTCGTCCACCGCACGTTCCAGGACTTCCTCGGCGCGCGGGCCGCGGTCGACGAGGGCGACTTCGGCGTCCTCGCCCGGCACGCCGCGGACGACCAGTGGGAGGACGTCATCCGCATGGCGGTGGCCCAGGCGCGGCCGCGAGAACGGGCGGAACTGCTGGGCGACCTGCTCTCGTTCGGCGACGGCCACCCGGATGAGGGGACCCGTAAGCGTGTCCACCTCCTGGCGGCGGCCTGCCTGGAACACGCGGCGGAGCTGGCGCCGGCCGTCCGGGAGGAGGTGGAGCGGCGGACGGCGGAACTGATTCCGCCGCGCAGCGCTGCCGAGGCGCGCGCGCTCGCGGAGGCCGGCCCCGTGGTGCTCGACCTGCTCCCGGGTCCGGACACACTGACCGACGACGAGGCCCGGCACGTGACGATCACGGCGACCCGTGTCCGGTCGGACGCGGCGATCCCTTTCCTGGCGCGCTTCGTGCGGCACCCGAGTCTCGCCGTACGCAGCCAGCTGATGTGGGGGTGGCAGCGGTACGACTGTCGTGCGTACGCCGAACAGGTCATCGCCCATCTCGACGACGGGGAGACGAACTTCACGATCCTCAACGACGACCAGGCGGCGGAACTGGAGCGGCTTGGGCTGCGCCCGGAAAAACTGGACGTACGCGCGGAAGTCTCCCCGCAGACCGCCTCCCGGCTGCTCGTGGCCTGCGAGCCCACGTTCCTGATGCTCCAGATTCCTCCGGCCCGTCTTGCCCCGGAAGCGCTGGCCTCCCTGCGCAGACTCACAGCGCTGCGCGTCTTCGACGTCGGCGAACCGTGGGATCTGTCCCTGTTCCCCTCGGACGCGCCCCTGCGCACCCTGGGGTTCTTCGACTCCGTCGACAGCCTGACCGACATCCACCACATGCGAACCTGGCGGGGGCTGGACTGGGTCATCTTCGGTGCCGCGAAACGCCTGAGCGCCGCCGCGCAGTGGGGCGCCCTCACCTGCCTCCCTCGTCTCTCGAAGCTGACCATGTCGTCCGACAGCCTCGCGGCCGCCCCGCCCGGACTGGCCCTGCCCGGCATCAAGGAGCTCCAGGTGTTCCCCAAGGGAGGGTGGGATGCCGCGATGACTCGCCTCGCGACGCTCCTGCCCGGGCTGGTCGAAGTGAACGTCCTCACGCCACCGGGACACGAGACGCTAGACGTCGCCCCTCTGGCGGGTCTTCCGTCCCTCAGCCGCCTGCGGGTACCCACCCCCACCACGGAAGGCCTGGAAGCCCTGCCCGCCCGTGTCGAGGTTTCCGCCTACGACCCCCTCACCGATTGAGCTGAAACCACACTCCTTTGCCCGCGCTCGCGGGCGTCACCCCGCACACGTCCGACAGCGCGGTCACGAGGAACAGTCCACGCCCGCCCTCCTCCTCCGCGTCGGGCCTGCGGGGCGCGGGCAGTTGGTCGCCGCCGTCGTACACGGCGATGCGTACGTGGGTGGCGGCGACGGCGGCTCTCAGGTGGACGTCGCTCTTCGTGTGCTGGTGCACGTTGGTCACCAGCTCGGAGGTACAGAGAGCGGCGGTGTCCCCTAGGTGGCCGAGGCCGAGGGTCTCCAGGGTGCGTTGGACGAAGTCGCGGCAGATCTTGGCGGAGTGGGCGTTGCCCGGGGTGAAGAGGGTGTAGGTGTCCGACGTGAGGTCATGCGCGGGTACGCCCATGAGACGCCTCCATGGCGTTGGGTCGCTGCTTCGACTGATGGATGACCGGCCCCACGTGGCCCGACCACAGTGGCTTACCGCCCCTCGCGGGCAACCCCCCGTCCGGCACGGGGGAGTTGGATCGGGCGGTGCGCTTCTGCGGGCGGGCATGGCGGGAGAATGCGTCGACAGCGAGGCTTCCAACGTCACTGTGTGAGCATCGCTGCACTTACGGTAGCGACTCAGGGGTTACTTGTTCAACCTAATCGCCGACTTCGGTGGACCGACCGCCCCCGCCCGGGCAAACTGACCGCACCTTCACGAAGAGAGACAGCGTTGGCACTGCGTACAGCACCCACCGAACGGCAACTCAGACTCGGGTTCGAACTCAGAAGGCTGCGCGAACACAACGGTTTCACAGTGCAGGCAGCCGGAGAAGTGATCGGGATGGGGCGGGTGCACCTGACACACGCCGAGAACGGCCGCACCCCGATCTCCGCTGAGCGCATTCGCACCCTGTGCCAGGCATACGGGGTTACTAGTTCATCCTACGTAGACGCCTTGGTGAGGCTCAGCGAGTCGACCGGCAAGGGCTGGTGGACCGGCTACAAGCCCCAACTGCCCGCATCCGCACTGGATCTGGCCGAGCTGGAATCCGAAGCCGTGCAGCTGCGCTCGTACGAGTCGCTGTTCCTGCCGGGGCTCTTCCAGGTCGAGGGATACACGCGCGCCATCTTCGAGGCGAGCGACACCGTGAGCTCGACGGCGGAGGTCGATACCGCTGTCCGCTTCCGTCTGGCACGCCAACGTGCACTCGTCACCGACCGACCGCCGCATGTCCATGCCGTCATCCATGAAGCGGCTCTCCACATGCGTTTCGGCGGTGCGCAGGTCATGCACCAGCAGCTGCTCAAGCTGGTGGATCTGGCCGAACTCCCCCACGTAACCATCCAGATCGTGCCCTTCACGGCCGTCGCCGTGTCAGCGCTGACCACGCCGTTCTGTCACATCGCCTCGCATGGCGGCGCGCTGGAGACTGTGCTGATGGAGCATCCCGCGCAATCGATGTTCCTCCACGGCGAAGACACCGTTACCAAGTACCGTCACCAGTTTGAACGGCTCAGCGCAGCAGCACTCCCGGCCATCGACGCGACGGTGATCCCCGTCAAGCACGGGGCACGGGACTCGCTGGGCCTCGTCCAACACATCCTGTACACCCTTCTGGGAGCACAAGCATGAGCACTCTCGACTGGCAGAAGTCCTCCTTCAGCGGCGACCAGGCCAACTGCGTCTACGTAGCCGCAACCCCCACCGGCCGGATCCACCTCCAAGAGAGCGACGCCCCCGACACCACCCTCACCACCCACCCCACCGCCTTCGCCGCCCTGATACGCGCCCTCACACCGGAGTCATGAGCTCAGCGGACGTGGGCCAGCAGCGTGCGCAGGACGGCCTCAGCGTGTGTCCAGAGCAAGGATCCCCCGGCATCGGGAAGCACGTGCCGGGTAGCTGTCGGGATCAGCTGGGCGAGCGATTCGCCCAGGTCCGGTGAGTGGACCGGGCTGGTGTCCTGCTGCCCGTACCAGAGGTCGACGGGGACGGCGATGCCGGTGGGGTCGAACGGCCAGCGGCCCATCGCCAGGACAGTGTCGCGGGCGTAGCCCGCCGGGCCCTGGCTGAACGCCTCGTCCAGTGCGTGCCGGAAGGCGTCCTGGAAGACCGGGTCGGTGTAGACCGCCCGGTCGGCCCCGGAGGCCGTCGTGACGGTCAGCTCCCACAGTGCGTCGGCGCTGCCGAAGTCGGCGAAGCGCGCCTCGGCGGCGACGGGGTCGGCCGCGACGGCGTCCACCATGTCCCTCACCTGCGGGATCAGCGAGTGGGCGAAGCGAGGATGTGCGAGGTCGTCGCTGCCGGAGACCACGGCCACCGCGTTCACCAGACCGTCTGCCGCCAGGGCGAGGGCGAACGGTGCCCCCTGCGAGAAGCCCACCGCCGCCGGTGCTCGTAGGGCCCGTTCCCGGAAGAGGTGCCGGATGTCGGTGGCCCAACTGGTCAGGGTCCGGCCGGGTGCCGGGCCGGAGACGCCGAGGCCGGGCCGGTCCACGCTGATGAGCCGGACCCC
Source organism: Streptomyces sp. NPDC039462 (assembly GCF_055639375.1). Taxonomy (NCBI): domain Bacteria; kingdom Bacillati; phylum Actinomycetota; class Actinomycetes; order Kitasatosporales; family Streptomycetaceae; genus Streptomyces; species Streptomyces sp. NPDC039462. The sequence goes on along the minus strand of NZ_JBVKAO010000004.1, from coordinate 700,313 downwards.
CGCCGCGTCGACGACGTCACCGCCGAAAGCGAGCCGCCTGCTGGTGGCCGCCCCAGGGCACAACAGCACCGGGGTGCCGTCGGCCGGCCCCCACTCCGCCCAGCCCAGGAGTCGTCCGTCCGGCAGCCGGAACTGTCCGAGCCGCGCTGGTTCCCGTACGCCGTAGTCCATGATCCTCATTGTTCCGCGCCTGCCTCCCGGGCATGGACTCGGGACCGGCGAACTGCAGTTGTGCCGACGGCCGTTGACCTAATCTGAGGTCATGGTCGACCCCGCAGCCCTAGGTGCTCGCCTCGCGTCCGGCGCAGTCGCCCCCCTCGTGAAGAAGCTCTTCGTGAAGGATCAGCCGGGCGCGGCGCTCGTCGCCAAGCCGGTGCGGATCTCCGGGCTCGTGTCCTTCGGGGGCGAGAAGCGGAACGTCACACCGAAGGACGTCGAGAAGATCGCGGACGAGCTCGTCCGGAGGGCGTTGAAGGCCGCGGGGCCCGGCGAGCGGCCGGTGGACGCCGCCGAGGCCGTCGCCGTGAAGCACGCCCTCGCCCAGTCGCTCACGGCACTGGGCGTCCTCACCATCGAGGACTACGAAGCGGTGGCTCTCGGCCCCGAGCAGTTCGCACGCAAGCTACGGGAACGTACGACGGTCTCCGTCTACGGGCTCAGCGCCGACGGCGAGGCCTTCTACAACCAGCTGCTCCACACCGCCTCCCTCCACATCCTGAACTTCTTCACGCAGCGCTCCACCTACATCGCCCGGCAGCAGACCTCGCAGAGTCAGCAGCTCGCGCGGCTCGTCGCCGCCGTCGACGTACTCCTGGAGCGACTGCCGTCGCAGTCGAGCGAGGACGCCGCGTTCGAGGAGCGGTACGCCTCGTACATCACCGCGCGGCACGGCACGCTCACCATCTACGGCCTGGACGTCTACGCCGGGGCCAGTGAGTGGCCCCTCGACACGGCGTATCTGAGCCTGGAGGCGACTCGGGAGCGGCCCGGGGAAGGCGGGGCCCCGGTGGCGGCCGAGCGGGTGCTCGCCCAGCACGACCACGTGCTGCTGCGCGGCGTCGCCGGGTCCGGCAAGACCACCCTGGTGCAGTGGCTCGCGGTGACGGCGGCCGACCGGACGTACGAGCACGGACTCACCCACCTCATCGGGCGGGTGCCCTTCGTGCTGCCGATGCGGCGGATCGTCCGGCCGGGAGCCGAACTCCCCGCCCCGCACCAGTTCTTGACCGCCGTCGGGTGTCTCGTCGCAGGGGAGCAGCCCCCGGGCTGGGTGGAGCGCGTCCTGGAGGGCCGGCGCGGCGTGCTGCTGGTCGACGGGATGGACGAGATCTCCGAGGACCGGCGCGAGTCGGCGAAGCGGTGGCTGCGCGATCTGATCCGCTTCTTCCCGGGCAATCTGTGGCTCGTCACGACCCGCCCCTCCGCCGTCCCCGACAAGTGGCTGGACCCCACGGGCTTCGACGAGCTCACGCTGTCGCCGATGGCGCGCGACGACGTCGACACGTTCGTACGCCGGTGGCACCGTGCGGCCGGCGCCGACGAATCCGTCGGGGCCGCCCTCCTGCAGTCCGTGCGGGCCGCGTCCGAGCTGAACCGGCTCGCCACGAACCCGCTGATGTGCGGGATGCTCTGCGCGCTCCACCGCGAGCGGCGCGGCTTCCTGCCGCAGGACAGGAAGTCCTTGTACGAGGCGGCGCTGACGATGCTCCTCGAGCGCAGGGACGTCGAGCGGGACGTCACGGCCGTACAGCTGCCGTTCGCCATCCAGGTCCAGCTGCTCCAGAAGCTCGCCTGGTGGCTGATCCGCAACAGCCGCTCGGAGATGGACCGTTCCGACGCCGTGCACATCCTCGGGGAGGCCGCCCCCGCGATGAACCTCGACGGTGGCGGCGAGGACGTCTACCGCTGGCTGCTCCTGCGGTCGGGGCTGCTGCGGGAGCCCGCCGAGGGACGCGTGCACTTCCTGCACCGCACCTTCCAGGACTACCTCGGCGCCCGCCTCGCCGTGCAGGAACTGGACTTCGACCTGCTCGTGAACCACGCGGACCGGTCCGAGTGGGAGGACGTCATCCTGCTGGCCGTCGCGCACGCGCGGCCGAAGGAGGCGGAGCAGATGCTGCGGCGGCTGGTGGCCGGCGGTACGGCGCGGGGCAAACTGCTCGCGGCCGCCGCGCTGCCGTACGCGGCGGAGGTGGCGCCGGCCGTGCGGCAGCTGGTGGAGCGGGGAGTACGGACGCTCATTCCGCCGCTGACGGACCTCCAGGCCGCCACCCTCGCGGAGGCGGGCCGCGATCTGGTCCTCGGCCTGCTGCCCGGCCCCGACGAGGTCGACCACGAGCTCGCCCGGCTGGTGGTCGTCACTGCCGCCAGGGTCGGCAGCCCCCAGGCGCTGCACTTCCTGACCCGCTTCCGCGACCACCCCTCCCGTCTGGTCCAGCTGACCCTGGCACAGCAGTGGGGGGCCTTCGACCGCGAACTCTACGTACGGGAAATCCTCACGCACCTGTCCCAGCGGCCCATGATCCCCGTGCACGGCCCCGACGATCTCCGAGCCCTCCGCGCCATCGGCGGCTGGCCGGCCATCAAGGTCGTCGGCGCCTACCGCGTCGAGGACCTGACGGAACTCATCGTGCCGGAGCAGCTCACCCGGCTCTCCCTGGACGCACCCCACCCGGTCGAGGGCCTCGCCTGGCTCTCGGCCTTCCCGCGCCTCACCGACGTGGATCTGGACGTGGCGGTCGGCGCGGGCACAGCCGAGCAGATTCCGTCCGGCGTACGACTCAACACCCCTGGGGCGCAGGCCACTTGACCTATCCTTGGCCTTACGGCAAGACCCGACCCCAGGGACCCCGATGCCCATGGAGCCCGTAGTACGCACCCCCTCGGCCCTCGCCATGCCCCTCGTGCAACGGTTCTTCCGCATCCCGCCCCGGGCGCCCACCACCCCCGACCTGATCGCCGCCCTCACCACCTGGCGCGGCCCCGACGCCCCCGCCGACCCCGACGACGTCCACCGCACCGCCGCCGACTTCATCCAGCTCGCCGCGGAGACGCACTCCACGCCCACCGCCGAGCTCCCCGCGGTCGCCGACGTCCTGACCCGCACCCTGCTCGCCATCGGCGAACTCGACCTCACCGACGCCGACGCCGTGCGCCTCGGCCCGCAGGACTACGCCCGGCGGCTGCGCGGCGCCGTCCAGGGCGCCGACCGCCGCCTCACCCCCGACGCCGCCTGGTTCCACGACGAACTGCTCGTCGCCGTCTGCCTGCACGTCCTGCACCACCTCGTGCGCCGCTCCCCGTACATCCAGCGGCACATGCCCGAGCGCGCCAGCCGCATCCGCCAGCTCGTCGACCTCAACGACGCCGAGGCGGCCGTCGCCCGCCGCCCCGAACCCTCCCGGGAAGACGCCGACTTCGAGGCCGCGTACGCCCAGGAGGTGGTGCGCCAGCACGGCTGGCTGACCATCGTCGGCGTCGACTTCGCGCACGCGCCCGACCGCTGGCCCCTGGAGGACACCTATCTGAGCCTCCAGGCGGAGGAGAACAGCGGCGGCCCGGTGGCGGGCGCGGGTGGGCAGCAGCGCACCGTCCTCCTCGCCGACCGGGCCCTGGAGGGCCACGAGCGGGTCCTGCTGCGCGGCGTCGCGGGCTCCGGCAAGACGACGCTCGTGCAGTGGCTCGCCGTCGCCGCCGCCCGCGAGGGCGCCCGCGTGCCGTTCGTCCTTCCCGTACGCCGCTTCGCCCGCGAGGGCTTCCCCGCCCCGGACGACTTCCTGCGCGCCGTACGCCACCCGCTCGCCGGCCGCGCTCCCGAGGGCTGGGTCGTCCGCACCCTCCTCGCGGGCCGCGCCCTGCTCCTGGTCGACGGCATCGACGAGGCCCCGGAGGAGACCCGCGGCGCCCTGCGCGACCAGCTCCGCCGCCTCCTGCGCATCTTCTCCGGCACCGCCTGCCTGGTCACCTCACGGCCCTCCGCCGTGGAGGACGGCTGGCTCGCCCAGGAACGCCTCGCCGAAGAGGGCTTCACCGAACTGTCCCTCGCCCCGATGTCCCGCGACCAAGTCACCCGCTTCATCCGCGACTGGCACACCGCGGCGATGAGCGACGCGGGCCAGGACACCGAATCCCTCAAGGAGTACGAGCAGCGCCTGCTCCACTCCGTACGGATCTACCGCGAGCTGCGCCAGCTCGCCACCAACCCGCTGATGTGCGGCCTCATATGCGCCCTCAACCGGGACCGCTCGGGCTCCCTGCCCAAAGGGCGCAAGGAGCTCTACGACGCCGCCCTGGAGATGCTCCTGCAGCGCCGCGACCCCGAACGGGACGTGCTGTACGCCGACGACGTGCGGCTCCAGCAGGGCGCCCGCGAACTGCTCCTGCGCAAGCTCGCCCACGCCATGCTCGACGAGGGCCTCTCGGAGCTGCCGCGCCGCCGCGTCGTCGACGTCCTGAACCACGCGCTGCCCGCCATCCCCTCCGCCCGGGCCGCGGGCGACGGCGAGAAGATCTTCCGCCACCTGCTGCACCGCACCGGGCTGCTGCGCGAACAGGCGGGCGTCTCGGTCGACTTCATCCACCGCACCTTCCAGGACTACCTGGCGGCCAAGGAGATCGTGGCCCGCGGCGACCTCGACACCCTCGTCGAACACGCCCACCAGCCGGAGTGGGAGGAGGTCATCCGCATGGCCGCCGCCCACGCCCGCCCTGACGAGTGCGCCCGCTTCCTGGAGCGCCTGCTCGCCGCCGCCCCCGGCCTGCGCAGGCCGCACGTCAACCACCGGCGCCTGATGGCCGCCGCCTGCCTCGAACACGTCAGCGAGCTTGACCCGGCCATCCAGGAGCTCGTCCACCGGCGCACGAAGAACCTCCTGCGCCCCACCACCGAACAGGGCGCCCGCAGCCTCGGCTGGGTCGGCCCCATCGTCCTGGAGCAGCTGCCGGACCCCGAGCAGGTCCCCGGCGACCAGCAGGCGCTGCTCCTCGCCATCACCGCGACCCGCGTCCAGGACGACGCGGCCATCGACTACCTCGCCCGGCTGCGCACCCGCACCTCGCTCGCCATCCGCACCGAGCTGGCCCGCCCCTGGCGGCACTTCGACACCGAGCGGTACGCGCGCGAGATCATCGCGCACCTCTCCCCCGAGGGCCTGTACTTCCCCGTCTCCGACGCCGCCGAGCTCACGGCCCTGCGCGGCCTCGGCGGGCGGCCCCGCATCCAGGTGGCCGGCGTCATGCACACCGACGAGCTCATCGCGGGCCTGGTCCCCGACCGGCTCACCCACCTGTGGCTCAACGCGGAGCTGCCCGACCCGGACATGTCGTGGCTGACCCGCTTCCCTGCCCTGCGCGTCCTGCGCGTCAACCCGCGCCTGCCACGCGTGCGGAACGTACCGGAGGGCGTCACGATCACCGCCTGACGGCGACCCAGTCCCGTACAGGCGTACGAAAAAGGGGCTGCCCCGGAACCGTACGAAACGGTTCCGGGGCAGCCCCTGTGGCGCGCCCTGTGCGGGCTACGCCTCCTTGCTCAGGTTCGGGCCGGCGCCGCCACCGGCGGCCGACTCGATCGGCGGCACGTCGGGCAGTGCCGCCTTCTCCTCGCCACGGAAGGTGAACGTGGCGGTCTCGCCCTCGCCCTCCGTGTCGACGACCACGATGTGGCCGGGACGGAGCTCACCGAAGAGGATCTTCTCGGAGAGGGTGTCCTCGACCTCGCGCTGGATCGTGCGCCGCAGCGGACGCGCGCCGAGCACCGGGTCGTAACCCTTCTTCGCGAGCAGCTCCTTCGCGGACTGGGAGAGCTCGATGCCCATGTCCCGGTCCTTGAGGCGCTCGTCCACCTTGGTGATCATCAGGTCGACGATCTGGAGGATGTCGTCCTGGCTGAGCTGCGGGAAGACGACGACGTCGTCCACGCGGTTCAGGAACTCCGGGCGGAAGTGCTGCTTCAGCTCGTCGCTGACCTTGTTCTTCATCCGCTCGTAGTTGGACTTCGTGTCGCCCTGGGCCGCGAAGCCGAGGTTGAAGCCCTTCGAGATGTCACGGGTGCCGAGGTTGGTCGTCATGATGATGACCGTGTTCTTGAAGTCGACGACCCGGCCCTGGGAGTCGGTCAGGCGACCGTCCTCCAGGATCTGCAGGAGCGAGTTGAAGATGTCCGGGTGGGCCTTCTCGACCTCGTCGAAAAGGACGACCGAGAACGGCTTGCGGCGGACCTTCTCCGTCAGCTGGCCGCCCTCTTCGTAACCCACGTAACCGGGGGGCGAACCGAAGAGACGCGAGACCGTGTGCTTCTCGCTGAACTCCGACATGTCGAGGGAGATCAGCGCGTCCTCGTCACCGAAGAGGAATTCGGCGAGCGCCTTGGACAGCTCGGTCTTACCGACACCGGACGGGCCCGCGAAGATGAACGAGCCACCGGGACGCTTCGGGTCCTTCAGACCCGCACGCGTACGCCGGATCGCCTTCGAGAGCGCCTTGACGGCGTCCTTCTGGCCGATGACGCGCTTGTGGAGCTCGTCCTCCATGCGCAGCAGGCGGGAGGACTCCTCCTCCGTGAGCTTGAAGACCGGAATGCCGGTCGCCGTGGCCAGGACCTCGGCGATCAGCTCGCCGTCGACCTCGGCGACGACGTCCATGTCGCCGGCCTTCCACTCCTTCTCGCGCTTGGCCTTCGCGGCGAGCAGCTGCTTCTCCTTGTCGCGGAGAGAGGCCGCCTTCTCGAAGTCCTGGGAGTCGATGGCCGACTCCTTGTCGCGGCGGACGCCCGCGATCTTCTCGTCGAACTCGCGGAGGTCCGGCGGCGCGGTCATCCGGCGGATGCGCATCCGGGAGCCGGCCTCGTCGATCAGGTCGATCGCCTTGTCGGGCAGGAAGCGGTCCGAGATGTACCGGTCGGCCAGGGTGGCGGCCTGCACCAGCGCCTCGTCCGTGATGGAGACGCGGTGGTGCGCCTCGTAACGGTCGCGGAGGCCCTTGAGGATCTCGATGGTGTGCGGCAGCGACGGCTCCGCGACCTGGATGGGCTGGAAGCGGCGCTCAAGCGCGGCGTCCTTCTCCAGGTGCTTGCGGTACTCGTCGAGCGTGGTCGCACCGATGGTCTGCAGCTCACCGCGGGCCAGCATCGGCTTGAGGATGCTCGCGGCGTCGATCGCGCCCTCGGCGGCGCCCGCACCCACCAGGGTGTGGAGCTCGTCGATGAACAGGATGATGTCGCCGCGGGTGCGGATCTCCTTGAGGACCTTCTTCAGGCGCTCCTCGAAGTCACCGCGGTAGCGCGATCCTGCGACCAGGGCGCCGAGGTCCAGGGTGTAGAGGTGCTTGTCCTTGAGGGTCTCGGGCACCTCGCCCTTGACGATGGCCTGGGCGAGGCCCTCGACGACGGCGGTCTTGCCGACACCGGGCTCACCGATCAGGACCGGGTTGTTCTTCGTGCGGCGGGACAGCACCTGCATGACCCGCTCGATCTCCTTCTCGCGCCCGATGACCGGGTCGAGCTTGGACTCACGAGCGGCCTGGGTGAGGTTCCGGCCGAACTGGTCGAGCACCAGGGACGTGGAGGGCGTGCCCTCCGCAGGACCGCCGGCGGTGGCGGTCTCCTTGCCCTGGTAACCGGAGAGCAGCTGGATGACCTGCTGCCGCACCCGGTTGAGATCGGCGCCCAGCTTGACCAGGACCTGGGCGGCGACGCCCTCGCCCTCACGGATCAGGCCGAGCAGGATGTGCTCCGTGCCGATGTAGTTGTGGCCCAGCTGAAGGGCCTCGCGGAGCGAAAGCTCCAGGACCTTCTTGGCACGGGGGGTGAAGGGAATGTGCCCGGACGGAGCCTGCTGGCCCTGCCCGATGATCTCCTCCACCTGCTGGCGGACCGCCTCGAGCGAAATCCCGAGGCTCTCCAGGGCCTTAGCGGCGACACCCTCGCCCTCGTGGATCAAGCCCAGGAGGATGTGCTCGGTGCCGATGTAGTTGTGGTTGAGCATCCGGGCTTCTTCCTGAGCCAGGACGACAACCCGCCGCGCGCGGTCGGTGAACCTCTCGAACATCGTTAATCGCTCCTCAGAGCGGTCAGGCAGTAAAGGGGTCGGTCCCCTCCCTGTCCTTCCGCAGCTTAGTCCCGCAAGCGGGGACCGCTCATTCCAACTGCCGACACCCGGACCCCAACTCGGAGGATCTCCTGACCCCGAACGCCGACAACTGCTCCAACCCGATGGTGCGAGACGATGTTCCCGCAGGCCAGGCAGTTACCCCCACCATCACTACGCCGATGGCGAACGTGACATGTCCAGGACCGCGTGTCGCCCCCTCCCACTAGGGATGTCTTACCCGTAACGACTGACAGTCCATGCGGCGTGCCCCGGATCCCTCCGCTACGGGCGAACACTCTTGCGCCGCCGAGCACGCCCTCACGCCCCCCTGCCGGATACGCAGCGCATCTACGTCGCCACACCGCGTAACCCTGGCGCCCTTCCGGCTGTTGCCCGGACATGGCCCCCACAGTTCCTCAGCCCCGAGCGCCTTTCGAGCAGAGCCGAGCGCCCTTCGAGCAGAGCGGCCCGGTGCGGCAGTGGTACGAGAACGAGCTCGGCTGGGCGACCGCCCCCGGGCCCGGCCCGGTGCGGCTCCTGACCGGCCTGCGCTTCGACGTCCTGGAACTGCCGGCGGAGGCGGGCTTCGCGGCGCTGCGCCACCTCGGGCCGAAGGCCCCGGTGGCGCTGCGCGGGGAAACGATGCGCCTCCTGGTGAGCGCGGGCAGCGCGGAGGAGCTGCCGGGGCTGCTCGACTGGCTGGAGTGGGGACACATCCCCCTCGGCCTCACCGCGGTCGGGGCGGGCGGGCGTATCGACGCGCCCACTCCCCCGGGCTGGTCCGGCTCACGGGGGGCCGCCGTCTGGCTGCGACCCCCGGAGCCCGGCTGTGAGGTGGAGCCGACACTGCCTGCGCTGCCGTCCCTGCCAGGGGTGGGGTCCCTGTCCGAGGTGGGGGGAGGCGGGACAGCGCTCCACAGCGACCCCGCCGTGGGCTCCGGTCTCGTACGACTGGTGGACACGGCGGCGACGCACTGCCACCGGGTCCGGCTGCGGCGTGGCAGCCGTCAGCCGTTGGCCTTCTCGTAGGCCTCACGAATGGACGCGGGAACGCGGCCGCGGTCATTGACCTCGAAACCGTTCTCCTTCGCCCAGGCGCGGATCGCGGCCGTGTCCTGGCCACCGCTCGCCGCGGCGGTGCGCGTCTTGCCGCGGCCGCTCGAACGGCCACCGGTGCGCCGACCTGCCTTGACGAAGTCCTCAAGGGCGCCACGGAGCTTGTCCGCGTTGGCCGTGGTGAGGTCGATCTCGTAGGACTTGCCGTCCAGCGCAAACGTCACGGTCTCGTCCGCCTCGCCACCGTCGAGGTCATCGACAAGAAGGACCTGAACCTTCTGTGCCACCGGATTTCCTTTCATCGATAACTGTGAGGCCGGACCGCGACGCACGCCGCCGATTCACCGGCCCCTGTTATATGCAGTACTGCAGTACGTCGGAAAGCAAACCGCTTTTGCCGGAAAAACACAAACCCCTGGGAGAGACAGGGGACCCCTGGAAGCCTGGAAACATGCGCGTTTCGGACATAGCCCACCAGGGCAGGGGCGGTCCGGAATACCGCCGGGGTGATCACCCGATCACAGATGCAGAAGCATCCGGCTGTTGCCCAAGGTGTTCGGTTTCACTCGTTCGAGGCCAAGGAACTCCGCGACGCCCTCGTCATAGGAACGCAGGAGCTCGCTGTAGACATCTCCGTCGACCGGAGTCTCGCCGATCTCCACGAAGCCGTGCTTCGCGAAGAAGTCGACTTCGAAGGTGAGACAGAAAACCTTGCGGACGCCGAGCCAGCGGGCGGTCTGCAGCAACTTGCCCAACAGCTGATGCCCCACTCCGGCACCCTTGACCTCGGGGTTCACCGCGAGGGTACGCACTTCCGCGAGGTCTTCCCACATCACGTGCAGAGCGCCGCAGCCGACCAACTCGGCGTTGTCGTCGCGTTCCGCGACCCAGAACTCCTGGATGTCCTCGTAAAGCGTCACCGTCGCTTTGTCCAGGAGGATGCGCTCGCGGACGTAGGAGTCGAGGAGGCGGCGCACGGCCGGCACATCGGAGGTTCGCGCCCTGCGGACGGAGACCGCTTTTGTGCTGAGTTCGCTGCGTTCGGATCGCTCAGGTCGTTCGGATCGTTCAGGTCGTTCGGTTCGTTCGGGTCGTTCGGGGACCTCTGCTGGCATGAGCGGACGCTATCGCTCTGCTTCGCGCTCGGCGCCGCCGGGGTTCGCGGGGTTGTTCCCCGGGTTCGCGGGGTTGTTCCCCGGGTTCACGGGGTTCTCCGGGCCTTGGACGATACGCATCGCGTCGCTCAGCGCTTCCCGCTGTTCCTCCGACATCATGCCGAAGAAGGCGACCAGTGCGGCGGCCGGGTTGTCGCTCTGCGACCAGGCTTCGTTCATCAGTGCGGCTGCGTAGGCGGCGCGAGTGGAGACCGCCTCATATCGATAGGCGCGGCCTTCCGCTTCGCGGCGCACCCAGCCCTTCTGATGGAGATTGTCCAAAACGGTCATCACGGTGGTGTACGCGATGGACCGTTCCTGCTGAAGGTCTTCCAGGACTTCTCGAACGGTCACGGGGCGGTTCCACTTCCACACCCGCGTCATGACTGAGTCTTCGAGTTCTCCCAATGGGCGAGGCACAGCAGAACAATAGTGGGAGACGTCACTATTGGCGTGATGCGTGAGGGACGTGGCGTACCACTAATTTCCGCAACAAAAAGGGCGTACGACTCGAATGACACGTCGAGTCGTACGCCGGGGGCCCGGGGCCGGGCGGGGGCGTGCGGTGCCGAAGCGGTGTAGCGGTGCTTGGCGCCGCTCAGGCGCTGCCGGTGGCCTTCGGGGTCTGGCCGGCCTCGGCGCGGGAGATCGCGGCGTCCACGGCCGCGTCCTCCTTGGCCTTGTTGGCGCCGCCCTGGGTCTTCACGATCGTCACGATGAGCCCGGTGAAGAACACGGCCATCACTACGGGGGGCACGAGCGCGGAAACGTAGTCCATGCCTCCCAGAGTAGCTAGCCCGCGACGAGCTGGTGCGGCGGGTCCGCGGGTGTCGGCGCGGGAGTCCGCGGGGGCGTCTGCGCGGGGGCCTCGGGGCGGCGCTTCGGCGGGAAGACCTCGGCCGGGGTGGGCACCGGGCGGGGCGGCTCCGGGGTGGCGGGCCGTTCGGAGGGCGACTGCGCTCCGTCCCTGTCGCTCAGCCCTCCGGGGAGGGCGTGGAGGCGGGCGCGGGAGGCGGGCGCGGGAATGGAGATGGTGGCGACGGGGTCTGGGACGGCGCGGCGCGCGAGACGGGCGCGGACGGCGCGTTCGGCGAGGGCGCGGCAGCGGTCGAGGAGGGCGGCCGCTGTGGGGTTGCCGCGCAGGGCGCGCAGTGCGGCGAGGTCGTCGGCGCCCGGCTGGTAGCCGGCGGCGAGGACGTCGTCCAGCAGGGCGAGGTAGCCGGAGGCGGTGCCGGGCAGGGCGGCCCGGTAGCGGGCGAGGTCGGCCACCAGGAAGGCGCGCAGCCTGGCGCCCTCGCGCATCGCTTCGTCAACCGATTCGGCGAGCCGGAGACAGTCCTGGACGTCCTCGTCGCGGGCGGGGTCGCGGTCGCGGACGGGGCTGGGGTGCAGGGCGAGCGCCAGGGCGCGACGGAGCACACGCAGCTCCTCCGCACCGAAGGCCATGCCGCCCCGGGTTCCGTATGGCGTGGGCATGGACTGACGATACGCGCCAACCGGACAAAATCGGCTTAACGCCACTCGCTGGCGGGGGCGCCTTGGGCGGGGGGCGCCTTTGCTTCGTCTGTGGGCCGGGCGGGTTCTGGCGTCGTTCGCCTTGTGGGGGGCGCCTTTGCTTCGTCTGGGGGCGGGGCGGGTTCTGGCGGGGGCGCCTTGTGCGGGGTTCGCCTTCTGCTCGTCTGTGGGGCGGGGCCGCGGGGGTATGTGCGTACTCGCCATCCCTGCGCCGCGCCTCAAGTCCAAAGGCGCCAGAGTGTGCTCGGTGCTCCGTTCGCACATACCCCCACGTCCCCTCGCGAGCGCGTGCGGCAGCGGCCCGGTGGGGGCCTTGCGCCTTCCCCTGCGGGCCGTCGTGGGGCAATCCCCACCCGCCCTTACTCCCGCTGGACGGTGCAGGGCAGCCCCCACCCGCCCGCCTCCACACCCCCAGGGCGTCGCAGGGAACACCCGCCCACCCGCCCCTACTCCACACGACGTCGCAGGGGAATACCCACCCACCCGCCCCTACCCCCGCTGGACGTCGCGGGGCAAACGGGTGGGTGGGTGGGAGGTATCCGCCGCGGAGCGGCGGGCTTGGGGTCCCTACCCCGGTGGGACGGCGCAGGCAGAGCCCCCTACCTCAGCGGGACGGCGCAGGGCAGAACCCACCCCGGGAGAGGCACAGACCCGCCCCGGGGGTCAGTCCGGGCGGCGGCGGGCCAGGGCGTAGGCGACCGCGCCTATGCCAAGGCCTGCCACCGCCGCCACCGCGAGCCAGGGCAGAACCCCCGCCCCCGCCCCGGCCATCGCCGGCGAAGGCGGAACCGCCCGGGCCGCCGTCGCCGGCCCACCGGCCACCACCACCAGCGCCGCCGCAACCACCGCAGCCCTCAGCCGTCTCCTGCGCCTCATCCGCCCCAGTCCGCCCCACACCGCCCAAGCCCCCGTCCCAGCGCAGACTCTCGCAGAAGGGGACGGGTTGTGCACACGAAGCGTCGGCTATCGGTCAGGCCCGGGAGATGTTCCGCTCGTAGACGAGCCGAAGTCCGATCAGCGTCAGCCACGGTTCGTGCTCGTCGATGACCGAGGCCTCACCGAGCACCATCGGAGCCAGGCCACCCGTGGCGATCACCGTGACGCCGTCGGGGTCGCCCCCCGCCCCCGCGAGCTCGCGTGCCATGCGGTTCACCACGCCGTCGACCTGACCCGCGAAGCCGTACAGGATGCCCGCCTGCATGGCCTCCACGGTGTTCTTGCCGATGACGCTGCGCGGGCGGGCCAGCTCGATCTTGCGGAGCTGTGCGCCGCGTACCCCGAGGGCTTCCACGGAGATCTCGATGCCGGGGGCGATGACGCCACCGGCGTACTCCCCGCGCGCGGAGACCGCGTCGAAGGTCGTGGCGGTGCCGAAGTCGACGACGATGGCGGGGCCTCCGTAGAGCTCCACCGCCGCCACCGCGTTGATGATGCGGTCGGCGCCGACCTCCTTGGGGTTGTCCATGAGGATCGGGACGCCGGTCTTGATGCCGGGTTCGACGAGGACGGCGGGGACGTCTCCGTAGTAGCGGCGGGTGACCTCGCGCAGTTCGTGCAGGACCGAGGGGACCGTGGAGCAGATCGCGATGCCGTCGATGCCGTCGCCGAGCTCGTCGCCGAGCAGGGGGTGCATGCCCATCAGGCCGTGGAGCAGGACGGCCAGCTCGTCGGCGGTGCGCCGCGCGTCGGTGGAGATGCGCCAGTGCTCGACGATGTCCTCGCCGTCGAAGAGGCCGAGGACGGTGTGGGTGTTGCCCACGTCGATCGTGAGGAGCATCAGTCCCGCACCGCTTCCCGCAGGTCGAGGCCGATGTCGAGGATCGGCGACGAGTGCGTGAGGGCGCCCACCGCGAGGTAGTCGACTCCCGTCTCGGCGTACGCGCGGGCGTTCTCCAGGGTGAGGCGGCCCGAGGACTCGAGGAAGGCGCGGCCGGCCACGATCGCGACGGCCTCCGCCGTCTCGCCCGGCGTGAAGTTGTCCAGGAGGATCAGGTCGGCGCCCGCGTCGACGACCTCGCGCAGCTGGTGGAGCGTGTCGACCTCGACCTCGATGGGCACGTCGGGGAACTGCTCGCGCACGGCCTTGAAGGCCTGTGCGACGCCGCCCGCGGCGACCACGTGGTTGTCCTTGACCAGGGCCGCGTCGGAGAGCGACATGCGGTGGTTGACGCCGCCGCCCATGCGCACGGCGTACTTCTCCAGGGCGCGGTAGCCGGGCGTCGTCTTGCGGGTGTCGCGGACCTTCGCCTTGGTGCCGTCGAGCGCGTCCGCCCACGCGCGCGTGGCGGTCGCGATGCCGGAGAGGCGGCACAAGATGTTCAGCGCGCTGCGCTCGGCGGTGAGCAGGTCGCGGGTGCGGGTGGTGACGCTCAGCAGGACGTCGCCCGCCGCCACGCGGTCGCCGTCCTCGACGTGCCGCTCGACCTCGAACTCCTCTTCGCACACCACCGACATGACCGCTTCGGCGACACGCAGGCCCGCGACGGTGCCCGCCTCGCGCGCGGCGAAGTCGGCGGTGGCGACGGCGTCCTCGGGGATGGTGGCGGCCGTGGTGACGTCCACGCCGCCGGCCAGGTCCTCCTCGATGGCCATGTGCGCGATGTCCTCGATCTGGAGGGGGTCGAGGCCCGCCTCGGCGAGGAGCCGTGCGAGAGCGGGGTCGAGGCCGCACTCCAGGGGGTCGAACGCGTCGTCCCCGCCGCAGCCGCAGGCATCGCCGCAGCCACCGGCGGCTGTGGGGGCGGCGAGGGGGAGGTCGTCGGGGGTGCTCACGGTCACTTCTCCTGGGGACTGGGACGGGTCGGAGGGAAGTCGGGGGTCTCTGTGGTGTGCGCCGCCAGGGTCCTGTCGGGATTCAGGCGTACGACGATGTGGCGGCGCCAGGCCGCGTCGTCGCGGTCGGCGTGGTCCTCGCGCCAGTGGCAGCCGCGGGTCTCCTCGCGGCGCTGGGCGGCGGCCACCAGGACGCGGGCGACGCACAGGAGGTTGGTGGTCTCCCAGGTGTCGACGCCGGGCTCGGCCGTCTTGCCGTGCTCGGCGAGCGCCCCCGCGGCGTCGGCGTGGATGCGGGCGAGGCGCGCCGCGGCCTCGGTGAGGGACGCTGCGGAGCGCAGGACTCCGGCGCCCTCGGTCATGACGCGCTGGATGGCGAAGCGGGCCTCGGCCGGCAGCAGGGGGTGCGTCGGCGTCTCGGGCGGGGTGACGGGGACGGGCACGCGCGCGTGGAGGGCGTTCTCCGCGTGTCGGGCCGTGATGTCGGCGGCGATGCGCTCTGCGTAGACGAGGCCTTCGAGGAGGGAGTTGGAGGCCAGGCGGTTGGCGCCGTGGACGCCGGTGCAGGCGACCTCCCCGCAGGCGTAAAGCCCCGGGACGGTGGTGCGGCCGTGCCGGTCGGTGCGGACGCCTCCGGAGGCGTAGTGCGCGGCGGGGGCGACCGGGATGGGCTCGGTGACCGGGTCGATGCCGTGGGCGCGGCAGGCGGCGAGGATCGTCGGGAAGCGGTTCTCCCACATGTCGGCGCCGAAGTGCCTGGCGTCGAGGTACATGTGCTCGGCGCCCTGTTCCTGCATGCGGCGCGTGATGCCCTTGGCGACGACGTCGCGGGGCGCCAGCTCGGCGAGTTCGTGCTGTCCGGCCATGAAGCGCACGCCGTCGGCGTCCACGAGGTGCGCGCCTTCGCCCCGGACGGCTTCGGAGACCAGCGGCTGCTGGCCCTCCGCGTCCGCCCCGAGGAAGAGCACCGTGGGGTGGAACTGCACGAATTCGAGGTCGGAGACCTCGGTGCCCGCGCGCAGGGCGAGCGCGACGCCGTCGCCCGTGGAGACGGACGGGTTGGTGGTGGCGGAGAAGACCTGGCCCATGCCGCCGGTCGCGAGGACCACCGCGGGGGCGTGGACGGCTCCCACGCCGTCGTGCTGGCCCTCTCCCATGACGTGCAGGGAGACACCGGCGGTGCGGCCGTCGGCGTCCGTCAGGAGGTCGAGCACCAGCGCGTTCTCCACCGTCGGTATGCCGCGGGCGCGGACGGCCTCGACGAGCGCGCGGGAGATCTCCGCGCCGGTGGCGTCGCCGCCCGCGTGCACGATGCGGCGGCGGTGGTGGCCGCCCTCTCGGGTCAGCTCGATGGCGCCTTCGGGGCCGGTGTCGAAGTGGGCGCCGGTCTCGATGAGGCGGCGCACGGCGTCGGGGCCCTCGGTGACGAGGATGCGGACGGCCTCCTCGTCGCACAGGCCGACGCCGGCCACGAGCGTGTCGTCCAGGTGCTGTTCGGGTGTGTCGCCCTCGCCGAGCGCCGCGGCGACGCCGCCCTGGGCCCAGCGGGTGGAGCCGTCGTCAAGACGGGCCTTGGTCACCACGACGGTCTTCACTCCGGCGGCCGCGCAGCGCAGGGCGGCGGTCAGTCCGGCCACTCCGGAGCCGACGACCACGACGTCGGCGTCGAGGGACCAGCCGGGGGCGGGGGCATGCAGCCGTATTCCGGTGGCACTCATACGTCGGCTCCGAAGGTCAGCGGGATGTTGTCGATCAGCCGCGTCGAGCCGACCTTGGCGGCGACGGCCAGGACGGCCTCGCCGGTGTGTCCGGGGCGGACCGGGGTGAAGTCGGCCGGGTCCACCAGCGCGACGTAGTCCAGCTCCAGCGGGGGGTTCAGGCGCGCCGCGTCGTCGAGGACGAGCCGGGCCGCCGCGACGACGGCGGCGGGGCCGCCCCCGGGCGCGGCGGGGTCCGTGGACTCCGCCACGGCGTGGGCGTCGGCGGCCGCGCGGGACTCGCCCATGGCGTTCAGCGCGTCGGCACGCGCGCGTGAGGCCGGTGCGCTGGCGGCCCGCGCGCGGAGGGCCTCCTGCGCGGCGTGCCGGTCGCGGCCCGCGAAGAGGGCCTGGGAGAGGGCGAGGGCGGTGCGCCGCTCCGCCGGTGCGAGGTAGCGGTTGCGGCTGGAGAGGGCCAGGCCGTCGTCCTCGCGGACGGTGGGGACGCCGACGATCTCCACGGGGAAGTTGAGGTCGCGCACCATGCGGCGGATCAGGGCGAGCTGCTGGGCGTCCTTCTGCCCGAACAGCGCCACGTCGGGCCCGGTGAGGTGCAGCAGCTTGGCGACGACGGTGAGCATGCCGTCGAAGTGGCCGGGGCGCGTGGCTCCTTCGAGGACGGTGCCCATGGGGCCCGCGCTGACCCGGACCTGCGGCTCGCCTCCGGGATAGACCTCGTCCACGCCGGGGGCGAACACGATGTCCGCGCCCGCCTGTGCGGCGATCTTGACGTCGGCGTCGAGGGTGCGGGGATAGCGGTCCAGGTCCTCGCCCGCACCGAACTGCAGCGGGTTCACGAAGACCGTGACGACGACCTCGCCCTCGGGGCCCGCGACGCGGCGGGCGGCGCGGATCAGCGAGGCGTGCCCGTCGTGCAGGGCGCCCATGGTCATGACGACGGCGCGGCGGCCCGCACGCGTGCGCGCGCGCAGAGCCTCGGCGGTGTGCAGGAGGGTGGGGTTGGTGCTGGCCGGGCCGGTCATCGGGGCCCTCCTTCGGGCGTGGTGCCGCCGTCCGCGCCGTTGGCGAGGACGCCGAGGAGGTCTTCGGCGAGCTCCGGCTTGAGCAGACCGTGGGCGAGGGCGCGGTCGGCGGTGGCGCGGGCCATCGCGAGATAGCCGGCGACGGTCTGCGGGGCGTGCTTGCGGAGCTCGGCGACATGGGCGGCGACGGTGCCCGCGTCCCCGCGCGCGACGGGGCCGGTGAGCGCCGCGTCGCCCGAACGCAGCGCGTTGTCCAGGGCGGCGCCGAGCAGCGGGCCTAGCATCCGGTCGGGCTGCTCGACGCCCGCGTCCCGCAGCAGGTCCATGGACTCGGCGACCAGGGTGACCAGGTGGTTCGCGCCCAGGGCGAGGGCCGCGTGGTACAGCGGGCGGTTCTCCTCGGCGATCCATTCGGGCTCGCCGCCCATCTCGATGACCAGGGCCTCGGCGGCGAGCCGCAGCTCCTCGGGGGCGGTCACGCCGAAGGAGCAGCCGGCCAGGCGCTGTACGTCGACGGGGGTGCCGGTGAACGTCATGGCGGGGTGCAGTGCCAGCGGCAGGGCGCCGGCGCGCAGGGCGGGCTCGAGGACCTTGGTGCCGTACCGCCCGGAGGTGTGGACGAGCAGCTGGCCCGGGCGCACGGCCCCGGTCTCCGCGAGGCCCTCGACGAGGCCGGGCAGGGCGTCGTCGGGGACGGTCAGGAGCACCAGGTCGGCCCGCTCGAGGACCTCGGCGGGCGGGACGAGGGGGACGTCGGGCAGCAGCGCGGCGGCTCGTCGCACCGACGAGTCGGAGACGCCGGACGCGGCCACCGGGCGGTGCCCGGCGAGCTCCAGCGACGCGGCGAGCGCGGGGCCGACACGGCCCGCTCCCACGACTCCCACGGTGAGCCTCGCGGGGCGGTCCCGCGGGTCTGGCTGATGCGATGCGTTCACGCGGCGGCGCCTTCCGTTCCAGTCCGCTCGGGGTACCGGACGATTTCTCGTCATGCTAACGCGATTGGTCGGCGCCGCGTCTTCCGCTGTCCACAGGCTGTGGTTATTCATATGACCGGTGGCGGCGGACGGGCCATGCTCGGAGAATGCCCTCCCACAACACAGCCGAAGAGCAGCAGGCGGCCCGCCGCCGTGCCGCGTCGCGGGGCGCGACCCGCACCCTGCACCGTCCCGTCCTGCACATCCCGCTCACCGAGCGGCTGTCGGCCCTGGCGGCCGCCGCTCCCGAGGTGGTCGGCCCCGACGATCCCACCGATATCTACGGCGACGGTGTCGTCGCCACTCTGGAGAGCGAGGTCGCGCGCCTGCTCGGCAAGGAGGACGCCGCGTTCTTCCCGACCGGGACCATGGCGCAACAGGTCGCACTGCGCTGCTGGGCGGGCCGTACGGGCAACGCGACGGTGGCGCTCCATCCGAAGGCGCACCCCGAGCTTCACGAAGGGGGCGCCTTCTCGGCGGTCAGCGGGCTGCGCACCGTACATCCGACGGGCGAGCCGCGACTGCCGACCGCGGACGAGGTGCGGGACTTCGAGGAGCCCTTCGGGACGCTGATGCTCGAACTGCCGCTCCGGGACGCGGGTTTCGTCCTGCCGGAGTGGGAGGAGCTGGCGGAGGTCGTGGCGGCGGCACGCGAGAGGGACGCCGTCGTGCACTTCGACGGCGCCCGCCTGTGGGAGTGCACGCCGCACTTCGGCCGCGGTCTCGCGGAGATCGCCGGGCTCGCCGACTCCGTGTACGTGTCGTTCTACAAGTCGCTCGAAGGGCTGAGCGGCGCCGCGCTGGCCGGTCCGCGCACGCTCGTCGAGGAGGCGAGGGTGTGGCGCCACCGCTACGGAGGCCAGCTGTTCCAGCAGTTCCCGACCGCGGTGTCGGCCCTTCTCGGCCTGCGGAACACGCTGCCCCGGCTGCCCGAATACGTCGCCCACGCGCGCGTGGTCGCCGAGGCGCTGCGGGACGGGCTCACGGCCGCCGGGGTGCCCTGGTCGCGCGTGCACCCCGAGCGCCCGCACACCCATCAGTTCCAGGTGTGGCTGCCGTACGCGCCGGACGTCCTGAGCCAGGCCGGTCTCGAGCAGGCCGAGGAAACCGGCACCCTGCTCTTCGGGCGCTGGTTCCCGGGCGGGCCTCCGGGCCTCTCGGTCACGGAGGTCACCGTGACCGAGGCGGGCCTGAAGTGGACGGCCGACGACGTCAGGGCAGCGGTCGCGGAGTTCGTGCGACGGATCCCCCGCTGAGCCGGCCGCCGCGGGCGAGCCGGGCCAGGGCGGCGCGGACCCTGCCGCGTGCGGGGCGTCCCGCCACGACGGCGCGGAACCTGCCGTAGTCGCGGACCTCACGGACGGCCTGCCAGTCGTGCGCGCCGGGCGCGGGCGGCGTCGGACGGCCGTGCTGGGCGGCGCGGTAGGCGTCGAGGAGATACTGCTGGGTGACGCTCATGACGGTTCACCTTTCTGGATGAATAGTACTTATCGGACAGCGCATGGTCGCGGGAATGGAGCAGGGGGTGGGAGCGAGGGGTGAGGGAAGGGCCGAAGGCTTCAGCGGCTTCGGCGATGACTACAGCCTGCTCCCGCCACCCCGCCCGCGTCGCGTCGATTGACAGCGCTCGTCAATCGACGGCCGCGCTGTCAGTGGCGAGGTGCACCATGGGGCCATGAGCGTGAGCATCGACATCAGCGGGCTGTCCCAGGAGCGGATCCATGTCGCGCCCTCGCCCCTGTCCGAGCTCGGCATGGCGTTGCACGCACTGTCCGAGCCGGGCCACCACCCGGGCCTCCAGGGCTGGGCGACGGCCGTCTCCACGCGCCTGGACCCGCGCCTCGCCGACCGCATGTGCGAGGCCGACTTCCTGTGGCGCACGACGTTCTCCGACGTCTTCGCGCCGTTCGCCGGTCTCCCCGGGCAGAGCGCCCTCCCGGGGGCCACGCTCGCCGAGGAGCTCGACCAGCTGGACAAGCTGACCGATGAGCAGTTCGTGGACGCGGCCCTGGAGTTCACCTGCCAGTCGACGTACGCGGAGCCGGACCGCAAGCTCCTCTCCGACCCCGCCGTGCAGCGGCGCGCCCTCGACCTCGCCGCCGCCCGCGGCCCGCACCAGGTCCGCTTCACCAAGCGGCTGCTCGACGACCCGCCGGTCGTCCGCGCGTGGTTCCGCACGCTCCTGGAGGACTGCGACGAGGCGTTCTTCGCCGACACCTGGGCCCGGGTGTCCCATCAACTGGCCGCGGACGCCCGGCACAAGACCGAACTGCTGCGCCACAAGGGGCTGGCGGAGGCCTTGAAGGCCATCTCCAGAGCGGTGTCCCTGGACGAGGAGGCGCAGCTCATCACCGTCGACAAGATCACCGTGGGCCGCACCACCACCGGCTCGGGAGGCCTGGTGATCGTCCCGACCAGCCTCGGCTGGCCGCATCTGTGGGTGCTGCACCGCAGGGGCTGGCAGGCGTCGATCACGTATCCGATCAGCGCCCCCGGCCTGACCCACCCGCCCACCGTGGAGCAGCTGACCCGCCGCATGTCCGCGCTCGCCCACCCGGTGCGGATGCGCCTGTGCCGCCACCTCGCGCGCGGGGCGTACACGACGAGCGAGCTGGCCGACGCGCACGGCATGACGGCACCGGAGATATCCCGGCACCTGAGCGTCCTGAAGAAGGCGGAGCTGATCACCACGCGCCGCCGCGGCCGCTATGTCCAGCACCAGCTGGACATCAGCGTCGTGTCGCGCCTGGGCAGCGACTTCATCGAGGGCGTACTGCGCTAGGGCACGCCCCGGCCGCCTCCGCCCCCGCCCCGGGCTACGAAGCGCCTCCGGCCCGCACCAGCCCCGTCTCGTACGCGAGGACCACCACCTGCACCCGGTCCCGCAGGCCCAGCTTCGTCAGGATGCGGCCGACGTGCGTCTTCACCGTCGCCTCGGAGAGGACGAGCCGCGCCGCGATCTCGCCGTTCGACAGGCCCTGCGCAACCAGGATCATCACCTCGCGCTCCCGGTCCGTGAGCCGCTCCAGCTGCTTGAGCTGCGGCTGGCCGCCGGTGGTCGGCAGCATCGGCGCGAAGCGGTCGAGGAGCCGCCGCGTGGTGGACGGCGCGACGACGGCGTCGCCGCTGTGCACGGAGCGGATGGCGGCGAGCAGCTCCCCCGGGGGCACGTCCTTGAGCATGAAGCCGGACGCGCCCGCCTTCAGCCCCGAGAAGGCGTACTCGTCGAGGTCGAAGGTGGTCAGGATCAGCACCTTCGGAGGGTTCGCCCCCTGGCAGACGCGGCGGGTCGTCTCCACGCCGTCCAGCTTCGGCATGCGGACGTCCATCAGGACCACGTCGACCTTGGTGGCGCGCAGCACCTCCAAGGCCTCGACGCCGTCGCCCGCCTCCGCGACGACCTCCATGTCCGGCTGGGCGGCGAGCACCATCCGGAACCCGGTGCGCAGCAGCACCTGGTCGTCGACGAGCATCACGCGGATGGACATCAAGGGGGATCCCTTCGGAAGGTTCGTTGGCAGGTCTCAGTGTGCGGGCTCGGGGGGGGCAGCCGTCAGTGTGCGGGCTCGAGGCGCAGCCGTCAGTGTGCGGGCTTGAGGGGCAGAAGTGCGCTGATCCGGAACCCGCCGCCGGGGCGCGGTCCCGCGTCCAGCGTGCCGCCGACCATGCCGACGCGCTCCCGCATGCCGATCAGCCCGTGCCCGCAACCGTCGGCCCCGCCGTCCTCGTACAGCTCGTGCGGGGCGCCCTTGCCGTCGTCCTCGACCAGCAGCCCGAGGCCGTCGTCGAAGTAGACGAGCCGCACACTCGCCCCGGCGTTCTCGCCGCCGTGCTTGCGGGTGTTGGTGAGCGCCTCCTGCACGATGCGGTACGCGGTGAGCTCCACGCCGCTGGGCAGCGGGCGCGGCGTGCCCTCCACCTTGTAGTCGACGGGCAGGCCGGCCGTGCGCACCTGCTCGATGAGCTCGTCGAGCTGTTCGACGTCGGGCTGCGGGACGTACTCGCCGCTCTCCTCGGGCTCGCCGGTGCGCAGCACGCCGAGCAGCCTGCGCATCTCGGCCAGCGCCTGCCTGCCGGTGCCGGAGATGGTCTCCAGGGCCTTCCTGGCCTGGTCGGGCGCGGCGTCCAGGACGTAGGCGGCACCGTCGGCCTGGACCACCATCACGGACACGTTGTGCGCGACGACGTCGTGCAGTTCGCGTGCGATGCGGGCCCGCTCGGCCGCCACCGCGACCTTCGACTGCGCCTCGCGCTCCCGCTCCAGGCGGGCGGCGCGCTCCTCCAGCTGGGCGAGGTAGGCCCGGCGGGTGCGGATGGAGTCGCCGAGGACCCAGGCGAGCGCGAAGGGCACGATCTGGAACATCGTGAAGAGGATGAGTCCGAAGACGCCGGTGTTCTCCTCGGGCCAGCGCATCATCGAAAGCGGCGCCGCGCACAGACCGGCGACCAGCGCGAAGCGGGAGGCCCACCTCTCCCCGTCGGCCGCGGCGGTGTAGACGATCACCAGCATCGCGAAGTTCGCGGGCATTGGTTCCACGTCGAGGACGAGCTGGAGGAAACCGACGACCGCGGCGAGCACCAGCATCTTCTCGGTGGCCCGTCGGCGCAGCATGACCACCAGGAAAAGACCGAGGGCGCAGGGGATCGCCGCCGCTCCCGGGTCGCGGCCCTCCGCCTCCGACATCGAGATCAGACCGATCCCGGAGATCCCGAGCAGGACGAAGGCCCAGAAGCCGTCGACCCATGTCGGGTGTCTGCGGAGGAAGTCATAGAGACGCTGCACGTAACCCAGCGTAGGCAGCCCGGCGGTGCCCCCGGGTCAACCGGAGGTCCGATCCGTACCGACTACATGTACTCCCCAAGGTGGAGGCCCCCTTAGCCTGCGGTCTGTGACGAACGACAACGGCGCGGCGCGCGCACCGGCCCCGCGCGCCTGGCGCCAGGCCATGGAGGCCGCCCTGTACGGCCCCGGCGGCTTCTACCGCCGCCCTGAAGGACCGGCCGGGCACTTCCGCACCTCCGTGCACGCCTCGCCCCTCTACGCGGGTGCCGTGGCACGCCTGCTGACCCGCCTGGACGCCGCGCTCGGTCACCCGGACGAGGTGGCCTTCGTGGACATGGGCGCGGGCCGCGGCGAACTGACCGTCGCCGTCCTGGCCGCGCTGCCCCCCGATGTGGCGGCACGCGTGCGCGCGTACGCGGTGGAGCTCGCGGAGCGTCCCGCGGACCTCGACGGGCGCGTCGAGTGGCGGACCGCTCCCCCGGCCGGCGTCACGGGCCTGCTCTTCGCCAACGAGTGGCTGGACAACGTCCCCCTGGACCTCGCCGAGGTCGCCGCCGAGGGAACCCCGCGCCGCGTCCTCGTGAGCGACGACGGCACCGAGTCCCTGGGCGGCCCCGTCGAGGGCCCCGACGCCGACTGGCTGGCGCGCTGGTGGCCGCTGGACGCCGAGCCGGGCCTGCGGGCGGAGATCGGGCGCCCCCGGGACGAGGCGTGGGCGGCGGCCGTGGCGACGCTGACGCGCGGCCTGGCGGTCGCCGTGGACTACGCCCACACCCGGGACGCCCGCCCGCCCTTCGGGACGCTGACGGGCTTCAGAGAGGGCCGCGAGACGGCTCCCGTCCCCGACGGCAGCTGCGACATCACGGCCCACGTGGCGCTCGACGCCTGCGCGTCGGAGGGAGCCGCCCTGCTCACCCAGCGGGTGGCCCTCGGCGGGCTCGGGGTGAGCGGCGCCCGCCCGCCGCTCACGCTCGCCTCGGAGGATCCGGCGGCGTACGTACGCGCCCTCACGCGCGCGGGAGAGGCCGCCGAGCTCACCGCGCCCGGCGGCCTCGGCGACTTCGGATGGCTGCTGCAGCCCGTCGGCGCCGGCCTCACCGGCGCTGCTCTGGACGCCCTGCTCGCCGCTCCGGACGCCCTACTTGTCGATGTCGCCCACCACGAAGAACAGTGATCCCAGGATCGCCACCATGTCCGCGACCAGCTGCCCCGGAAGCAGCTCGGTCAGCGCCTGGATGTTGTTGTACGAGGCCGAGCGCAGCTTCAGGCGGTACGGGGTCTTCTCGCCCTTGCTGACGAGGTAGTAGCCGTTGATGCCGAGAGGGTTCTCGGTCCAGGCGTACGTGTGGCCTTCCGGGGCCTTGAGGACCTTCGGGAGGCGCTGGTTGATCGGCCCCTGCGGGAGGTCGGCGAGCCGGTCCAGGCAGGCGTCCGCGAGGTCGAGGGCGTTGTGGGTCTGCTCCAGGAGGCACTCGAAGCGGGCCAGGCAGTCGCCCTCCTCGCGCGTGACGACCTTCAGGGTGTCCTGCAGTTCGGCGTACGCGAGGTACGGCTCGTCCCTGCGCAGGTCGAAGTCGACTCCGGAGGCGCGGGCGATGGGACCGCTCACTCCGTAGGCATGCACCGCCTCCGGCGTGAGGACGCCGACGCCGCGCGTACGGCCCCGGAAGATTTCGTTGCCGAGCACCAGGTTGTCGTACACGTCCATCCGCGAACGCACCGAAGCGACCGCCGCACGCGCGCGTGTGGGCCAACCGGCGGGCAGGTCCTCCTTGAGGCCGCCGACACGGTTGAACATGTAGTGCATACGGCCGCCGGAGATCTCCTCCATCACGTTCTGGAGCTCCTCGCGCTCACGGAACGCGTAGAACACCGGGGTGATGCCGCCCAGTTCGAGGGGGTACGACCCGAGGAACATCAGGTGGTTGAGGACGCGGTTCAGCTCGGCGAGCAGCGTGCGCATCCACACGGCGCGCTCCGGGACCTCCATGCCGAGCATCCGCTCCACGCCGAGGACGACGCCCAGCTCGTTCGAGAACGCCGAGAGCCAGTCGTGCCGGTTGGCCAGCATCACGATCTGCCGGTAGTCCCGCGCCTCGAAGAGCTTCTCCGCACCGCGGTGCATGTAGCCGATGACCGGCTCCGCGTGCTGGATGCGCTCGCCGTCCAGGACCAGGCGGAGGCGGAGCACACCGTGCGTGGACGGGTGCTGAGGGCCGATGTTGAGCACCATGTCGGTGCTCTCCGCCGCGCCGCCGATGCCGAGCGTGGTCTCCGTGGTGGTCTCCGTCGTGGGACTCATGGCCACAGTCTCTCGCACCCGCCGCCGTCCGAGGCCGCCTGTTCCCGGCCCACGCCGCTGTCACCGGACGTACGTACGCTTGGGGCATGGAAACGGGGACGGCGGGGCCCGCAGGACCGGCGGGACAGGGGACGGAGCCGGTGTGGACCGGGCTGCCGCGAGGGCTGCTGAAGCTGCGGCGGCTCCTGCTGGTGGTCTGGCTGGTGCCGCTCGCGGCGGCCGTCGGCGTGCTGCTCGGCCTGGTCGCGGGCCCGGCCTGGGCCGCGTTCGCGCTGCTGCCGCTCGCCGTGCTGGCCTGGGGCTGGCCGGTGCTCGGCCGGAACTGGCGCTCGTGGCGGTACGCGGAGCGCGCCGACGACCTGCTCATCAGCCGGGGCGTGCTCTGGCGCGAGGAGACCGTCGTGCCGTACGGCAGGATGCAGCTCGTCGAGGTGACCTCGGGCCCCGTGGAGCGGCGCTTCGGGCTCGCGAGCGTCCAGCTGCACACCGCCGCGGCCGCCACCGACGCGCGCATCCCCGGGCTGCTCCCCGAGGAGGCCGAGCGGCTGCGGGACCGCCTGACCGAGCTCGGCGAGGCCCGATCGGCGGGGCTGTGAGCGGGCCGCAGGAGGTGCCGGACAGCACCGCACCGCAGGAGGCGCCGGGCAGCACCGTCCCGCAGGAGGTGCCGGACCGCAGCCCACAGGAGGTCTCCGAGCGGCGGCTGCACCCCGTCACGCCACTGCGCCGCGCGTGGGCGCCCTTCGCGATCCTCGTGGGCTGGGCGGTCCACGACCCGAACGGCACACAGCAGCGCCTCTCCGAACTGACCGCCACCACCCTGCTCCTCGGCAGCCTCGCGGTGGTCGTAGGCGGTGCCCTCTACGGCTTCCTGAGCTGGTGGTTCACCCACTTCGCGGTCACCGACACCGAGTTGCGCATCCGCACCGGCCTGTTCTTCCGGCGCACCGCCCACATCCGCCTCGACCGGCTCCAGGCGGTCGACGTGACCAGGCCGCTGCTCGCCCGCATCGCGGGAGTCGCCAAGCTCAAGCTGGACGTCGTCGGGGCGGAGAAGAAGGACGAGCTGGCCTATCTCGGCGAGCGGGACGCCACCGAGCTGCGGGCCGAACTCCTCGCGCGGGCCGCCGGTTTCGCCCCCGAGGAGGCCCGCGAGGTCGGCGAGGCGCCCGTGCGGGGCCTGCTGCACGTCCAGCCGCGCGTGCTCGCCCTCTCCCTGCTGCTGACCGGCGCCCCCTGGGCGATGCTCCTTGCCGCGACCGTGGTGCCCGCCTTCCTCTGGTTCGCCACGCACAACGTATGGACGGTCCTCGCGACCGCGCTCCCCATGCTGGGCGGCGCCTTCGCGAGCAGCGGCGGCCGCTTCATCAAGGAGTACGACTGGACGGTGGGCGAGTCCCCTGACGGCATCCGCATCGACCACGGGCTGCTCGACAAGGCCCACGAGACCGTGCCGCCCGGCCGGGTGCAGACCGTCCACGTCGTGCAGCCGCTGCTGTGGCGGCGGATGGGCTGGGTGCGCGTCGAGCTGGACGTGGCGGGCTCGTCGAACAGCGTCCTGGTGCCAGTCGCGCCGCGGGAGCACGCCGAGGCGGTGATCGGGCGGGTCCTGCCGGGCGTGCGCGTGCCGGACGCGGCGGACCTCGTGCGGCCTCCCGCGCGCGCGGCGTGGTGCGTGCCGTTCTGGTGGAAGGGTTACGGCCTGTCGGTCACCGACGAGGTCTTCGCGGCCCGCCACGGCCTGCTCAAGCGCCGTCTCTCGCTCGTGCCGCACGCCAAGGTGCAGAGCGTGCGGCTCTCCCAGGGGCCCTGGGAGCGCTACAAGGACGTGGCGGACGTACGGGTGGACACCGGCGCCGACAAGACGGTGACGGCGCGTCTGCGCCCCACCGATGAGGCGTCGGCTCTCCTCCAGTCCCAGGCGGACCGCTCCCGCACGGGCCGCAGGGAGGCCGTCCCGGACCGCTGGATGGCGTGAGCCCGCAGGGGGCTGACCGGTCGACCCCAGGGGAGCGTCAGGCCCTCAGGGCCGTCCGCAGCTCCGCCACGTCGATCTGTTCCGTCTCGTCGTGGGCCGTCAGGTCGATGACCTGGCCGACGCCCCGCGCGGCGTCCCCTTCGGGTGCGTCCTTGAACTCGCCCTCGGACTCCGCCTTGTGGACCGCGAGGGCCTCCTCGCCCACCACGTCGGCGAGGTCCTCATTCTGCACGGACTCCAGCGCCGCCGGCGCCACGCTCTTCGTACCGAAGAAGTCGAAGTCGCCCTGCGGCACCTGGCGTCGGGCCTGCACGGGCGGCGCGACGGCGACCGCGCGCTCGTGCCCGGCGTATCCATCGGCCGCCCCGGGCTTCCCCCGCGACTCTTCCTCCGCCTCCGGCGCGGCCCCTGGCGTCGCTTCCGGTTCCGCCCGGGTCGCCGCGCGCGGGGTCATGCGGTCGAGCGCCGCGTTGGCCAGCTGGAACAGCGAGGGGGTGGGGGTCGCGGCAGGAGCCTCCGTACGCGGGGCAGAAGCCTCCGTACGCGGAGCAGGAGTCTCCGTACGCGCGGCCGGCACCGGCGCCCCCGCCCGCACCGCGGGCACGAGGTCCTCGGCGCTGGAACCGGCGCCTGAAGCCGAGCCGTTGTCCACACCGGCCGCCGAACCGGCAGCCGCCCCGGCCGCCGGCAGCGCGGGCGTCGGGGATGTCGGGGACGTCGCCTCTATGGCGAGCAGCCGCCTGCCCTCCAGGGCGCTGGCCCGCTCCGTCTCCGCGGTGGCGTACCGCCGCAGGAGCGCGGCGTGTTCGTTGCGCAGGGCGGCCAGTTCGGCGCGCTTGGCGCGCAGCTTCGTCTCCAGCTTGCCGCGCAGTTCGCGGGACTCCTCGAGGTCGGCCTCGGCCTCGGCTATCCGTTCCTCGTAACGCCACTCGTCGCTCGCGCGGGCGCGGCCGAGCTCGGCGACGCGCTTGCCGGCCGCCTGGTCCCAGCGGCGCATGACGACCGAGCCGACGACGGCGGCCGCGGCCGCTGCCGCGACGAGCCCGCGGAGCACGACCGGTTCCGCGAACATCCAGGCGCCGCCGGCGCTGAGAATCGATACGCCTGCGACCGCCGAGGGAGGAAGCAGCCTGTGCAGGGGTGGGGAATGGCGGTGACGTCCACGTGGCATGGCCAGAAACTTACCGCGCGTAGGCGAAGTATGCCGCCGCGCCCGGCAAAAAGCAGGCATCGTATCCATAACTCGCCCCCGGTTCCCCACTCCTCTTCTTGATCAACTTCAGATCAGGCCCTTCGACTCCAGATACTCCTTGGCGACATCCGCTTCCTTCTGACGCTCCTCGTCGACCTTCCGGTTGAGTTCGATGAGGTCTTCCGTCGTGAGCGTCTTGGTCAGCTTCCCGAGCGCGGCGGCTATGTCCTTGTCGCCGGCCTCCTTGGCGTTCACTACGGGAAGGATGTTGTCCGCGTTCTGGAGCTTCTTGTCGTCCTCGAGGATGACGAGGTCGTAGTTCTTCAGCGTCGCGTCGGTCGTCGTGGTGAGCACCAACTGGTCCGTGCCGTTCTTCACGGCCTGCTTGGACTGCGTGGTGCCGACGCCCTTGGGGTCGATTCCGGCGACGTCGATGCCGTACTTCTTCTTCAGCCCCGGCGCGCAGAACGGGCGGGACTCGCATTCGTCACCCGCCGCGATCCTGACCTTCTCGCCCGACCTGCCGAGATCCGAGAGGGTCTTGAGCTTGTGCTTCTTCGCGTATTCCTTGGAGACCGCGAACGCGTTCTGGTCGACCGCCTCACCGGCCGGGAGCACCTTCAGCCCCTGCGGCTGCGCGAGCTTCTCCAGAGCGCTCACCGTGGCGTCGAGATCACTGGAGGCGACGCTCTTCGCCTTCGGGCCGTTCTTCTCCAGGTTGAGGAATTCCGCGAGGGTCGCCGCGTATTCGGGCGCGATGTCGATCGTGCCCTTCTTCAGTTCGGGCTTGTAGATCTCGCGGTTCTGCACGGTCTTGACCTGCGCGTCATAACCGGCGTCCGCCAGCACGCCCACATAGAGCTCGGCGAGCACCTTCTGCTCGGTGAACCGCGCCGAACCCACCACGAGCGAGCCCTTCTTGTCACCGCCCGCCTTGTCCGCCCCCTTGCCGTCGTCCTCCAGGCTGTCCCCGCCGCACGCGGCGAGCCCCGCGGTCAGCGCCACGACGGCCGCGGCCGTCCCTGCCATCCGTCGCGCGCGACGCGTTGTGCTGTTCATCGGTGAACCACCATTTCGAAAGCGAAAGGAAGGAAGGAAGGAAGGAAGAAAGGTGAGGACGGCAGGCATCGGCGCCCGCTCCACCGCGGGCCCCGCCGCGCTACCGCCGCATCGGGTCGAAGAGGCGCCCGGCGATCACCAGGACCCCTTCCACGAGGAGCGCGAGCAGCGCCACGAGGAAGGCGCCCGCGACCACTTGCGGAGTGTTCTGCAGGTTGAACCCGGCCGTGATGATCCGGCCGAGGCCCCCCTCGCCCGCCATCGCGGCGAGCGTGGCCGTCGCGACGACCTGCACGCCGGCGGAGCGGATGCCGGTCATGATCAGCGGATACGCGAGCGGCAGCTCGACCCGCGTGAACAGCTGACCCCCACTCATGCCCATGCCGCGCGCGGCCTCCACCACGGACCGGTCCACCTCGCGCATCCCGAGATAGGCGTTGGTCAGCAGCGGCGGCACGGCGAAGAGCACCAGCGCGATCAGCGTCGGCGCGTCGCCGTGCTCGCCGAGCGGGGTCAGCGTGAGCAGGATCAGCAGGGCGAGCGTGGGCACCGCGCGGCCCACGTTCGAGATGTTGACCGCGAGGGCGCCGCCCTTGCCGATGTGGCCGAGGTACAGCGCGAGGGGCAGCGCGATGAGGCAGGCGACGGCGAGGCAGACCCCGCTGAAGTAGAGGTGCTCGGCGAGGCGGTGCCACACGCCTTTCTCGCCCTGCCAGTTGGCGCCCGTGGTCAGCCAGTCGTACGCACCGGAGATCGCGTTCATACCGGCTCAGCCACCTTGGCCACGGCGGCCTCGCGCGCCGTCCTGCTCGTCCGTATTCGATGTCGACGGGGTCTCGTCCACGGGGTCAGCCACCTCTGGAGCCCGAGCAGCAGCAGGTCGGCGGTGACGGCGAGGAGGACGCAGAGCACCGATGCCGTGAGCACCTGGGCCTTGAAGGTCGTGTCGAGGCCGTCGAGGATGAGGGTGCCGAGGCCTCCGTA
The DNA here is from genome assembly GCF_055639375.1 of Streptomyces sp. NPDC039462. Lineage (NCBI taxonomy): Bacteria > Bacillati > Actinomycetota > Actinomycetes > Kitasatosporales > Streptomycetaceae > Streptomyces > Streptomyces sp. NPDC039462. The sequence continues at coordinate 669,717 of NZ_JBVKAO010000004.1, read as the reverse complement.
ATCCACGATGGCGCCGACGGTGGTCAGGGCGACCGTCGAGACCGTGGTGATGCGGACGCCGGCCAGCAGGGCGGGCAGCGCGAGCGGCAGCTCGACCTCCCACAGCAGCCTCAACGGGCCGTACCCCATGCCCTTCGCGGCGTCCCGCGCCTCGTCGGGGACGGCCTGGAGACCGGCCAGGATGTTCCGCACGAGGACCGTGAGGCTGTACAGCACGAGGCCCGTGACGACCAGGGAGACGGAGAGCCCGAAGAAGGGCAGGAGCAGCGAGAACATCGCAAGCGAGGGGATCGAGTACAGCACGGTCGTCACGCCGAGGATCGGTCCCGACAGGAACCGCCAGCGTCGCGCGAGGAGCGCGAGCGGCAGGGCCACGGCGACGCCGATCGCCACGGCGGCGGCGGTGATCCCCACGTGCTGAAGGGTCGCGTCGATCAACTCCTGGCTGCGGGTACGGAGATACTCCCCGCAGATCCAGTCGTTCCTCACCAGACAGTTCTGCTCGGCCACGCGCCCCACCTCCCCCGAATCCCCGGACGTATGCCGCACACACGTCCCCCCGTGTCTGGCGACCCTAACGCGCGGCACCGACAATCGCAGAGACTCGTCGTACTGCCGCAACACGGCCGTCACGCAGAGCCCGCCACCGCCGTCCACAATGGGGAACCATGATCCGGTTCGAACACGTCACCAAGCGCTACGCGGACGGCACCACGGCCGTCGACGATCTGTCCTTCGAGGTCGCGGAGGGTGAACTGGTCACGCTCGTCGGCCCGTCGGGCTGCGGCAAGACGACGACGATGAAGATGGTGAACCGGCTCATCGAGCCGAGCGAGGGCCGGATATTCGTCGACGGCGACGACATATCCGGCATCGACCCCGTCCAACTCCGGCGCCGCATCGGCTATGTGATCCAGCAGGTGGGTCTCTTCCCGCACAAGACCGTGCTGGACAACACGGCGACGGTCCCGCACCTCCTGGGCGTGAAGCGCGGCAAGGCCCGCGAGCGCGCCGCCGAACTCCTCGACCTGGTCGGCCTCGACCCCGCCGTCTTCGGCGACCGCTATCCCGAACAGCTCTCCGGCGGGCAGCGCCAACGCGTCGGCGTGGCACGCGCCCTGGCAGCCGACCCGCCGGTCCTCCTGATGGACGAGCCCTTCGGCGCCGTCGACCCCGTCGTCCGCGAGCACCTGCAGAACGAATTCCTCCGCCTCCAGCAGGCCGTGCGCAAGACCGTGCTCTTCGTCACGCACGACATCGAGGAGGCGGTCCGGCTCGGCGATCGCATCGCCGTCTACGGACAGGGCAGCATCGAGCAGTTCGACACGCCCTCCACGGTGCTCGGCGCCCCCGCGAACGACTACGTGGCGGACTTCGTCGGCGCGGACCGCGGCCTGAAGCGGCTCTCCGTGACGCCGATCGAGGAGGGCGACCTGGAACAGCCCCCCGTGGTGCACCTCGACGACCCGCTGCCCAAGGAGCTCGACGCCCGCTGGGCCGTCGTCCTGGACGGCGAGAACAACCTGCACGGCTGGCTGTCGGCGGAGCACGCGCGCGTGGGGAGCGGCACGGTCCGCGAGCACGCCCGCCGCATGGAGGCGTGGCTCCCGGTCGGCGCGAGCCTGAAGCAGGCGTTCGCGACGATGCTGCAGCACGACGCGGGCTGGATCGCCGTCATCGACAAGGACAGCGAGGGGCGCTTCCTGGGCGTGCTCACCCCGGCCCGGCTGCACGAGGCGCTGCGCCGCTCGACGGCGGCGGACGCGCGCGACATCGCGCGCGCGGAGGTCGAACTGGAGACGGTGGCGGCCATCGGCACGGACTGACCCCTCAAGTGCCGCTCGGCCGACGGTCGAGCGGTGCCGGCCGGCGCTCAAGCGGCGCTCAGCCGATGCTCGAGCGGTACTCAGCCGCCGCTCAGGCGCCCGCTCATCCACTGCAGCGTCGCGGGGATCTCCCTGCGCCACGTGTTGAAGTTGTGCCCACCGCTTTCGAGGGTGATCGACGAGACGCGCGTGGGCGCCTTCACCTTGTCGATGAACTTCAGGGTGTCGCGGTAGTTGTCCTCGCCCTTCTTGCTGCTGGTCACCAGGAGGGACGTCTTGGGCGCCGGCATGTGGTCGAGGTACCACATCAGGTCGGCGCGCCGCTCCAGCTCCTTGTCGCCGTGGAAGAGGTCGCCGGTGGTGACGTCGATGGGCGCCTTGTAGTACGCGGACAGGCCCGCCCCCGCGCCGTACGCGTCGGGGTGGTGCATGGCGAGCTTCAGGGCGCAGTAGCCGCCCGTCGAGTCACCGATGACGCCCCAGTTCTGCCCTTTGGCGCCCACCCTGTAGTGGTCCGATATCGCCGCGGGCAGGTCCTTGGCGAAGAACGTCTCGGTCTGCGGCCCGCCGGGGACGTCCACGCACTCCGTGTCACGCGGCGGCGCCACCGTCGGCCGCATCATGACCAGGATCATCGGCTGCATCTTGCCCTCGGCGGACAGCCTGTGGGCGGTCTGCGGGTAGTGGAGCCCTTTGATGAGCGCCTCCGCGGTGCCCGGGTAGCCGGTGAGCGCCACGGCCGCGGGGAACTTCCGGTCCTTGTACTGGGGCTGGAAGTACTCCGGCGGCAGGTAGACGTAGGCGGGGCTGGCTATCTTCGACTGCTGGCCGCTGACCTCGATCTTCTGGATCTGGCCGCCGGTCACGGTCCTGCTGCCGCCCGGCACGTTCACGGTCTGGGTGTCGACGACCTTGACGGGCCCTGCTCCTTTGGCCGGATCGTGGTCGACCACCAGTCCGGGCGCCGTCTCCTGGCCGAAGAGGTCGGCCCACGTGGCGTAGAAGCCGAAGGCCTGGTTGGCCGCGAGGCCCACCGACGCGAAGACCGCGACCTGGGTGGCGAGGAGCAGCCCGACGCGGCCGGTGACCGCCTTCCAGCTGCGGCGGGCGAGCCGCGGCCAGAGCCAGATCGTGCCGATGAAGAGCAGTACGGCCAGCAAGACCGCAAGGGCGAGTACCGTGTTGCTCGTGAGACCCATGGGGTGTTCTGCCTGCGCTTTCTACCTTTGCCGGGCACATGCCTCGGCTTGACCGGACCCGGGACCGGGCCTGCCGACGCGTGCCGGGGGCCTTGCCAGAGCTTTTCCAGCGGTTTCCGGTCGGGAATGAACCCGTCTACCCGAAGGACCGTCCTAGAGGGGGCAATGTTGCCGGATGCCTCTTTGGCACCGGGTTAAAGCTCTCTCGCAGAACTACGGGATGCGATGTCTGTCAGGATAGATGGGGAAATGTCGGGCGGGGTTCCGAGCAGTGAGGTGCGCCACCGTGACAGCCGGCTCCGCCGGATACTGCGGGGTCCGCGCCCCGAGGCCGTGCCGGCCCTCGTCGCGAGAGCCTGCGCCCTCGTCGGCCTGCTGAACGTCGCGGCAGGTGTCTTCCCCCGCTTCCGGTACAGCCGCATGCACGCCATCGCCGAGGTGCTGCCCGGCGCTCTCGGCCCCTTCGCCGCCGCCCTCGCGCTGAGCTCCGGCATCCTGCTGCTCCTGCTCGCGCACGGCCTGCGGCGCCACAAGCGGCGGGCCTGGCGGGCCGCCGTGGTGCTGCTGCCCGCGGGTGCCGTGGCGCAGTTCGGGTACCGGCACTCGGTCGTCGGCGTCGTGATCTCGCTCGCGCTGCTCGCGCTTCTGTTGCGCCATCGGAGTGAGTTCACCGCCCTCCCCGACCCCCGCAGCCGCTGGCGGGCCCTGGCCAACTTCGTCCTCCTCGGTGCCGGATCGATTCTGCTCGGTCTCGTGATCGTCAGCGTGCATCCCGGGAAGGTCATCGGGGACCCGAGCATCACGGAGCGCCTGGAGCACGTCCTCTACGGACTCTTCGGCTTCGAAGGACCCGTCGACTACTACGGACGCACGTCCTGGACGGTCGGTTTCTCCCTCGGCGCCCTCGGCATGCTCACCGCCCTCACCACCATCTACCTGGCCTTCCGCCCCGAGCACCCGGCCGCCCGGCTCACCGAGGACGACGAGACGAAGCTGCGCGCGCTGCTCGACAAGCACGGCGGCCGCGACTCCCTCGGCCACTTCGCGCTCCGCCGCGACAAGGGCGTCGTCTTCTCCCCCAGCGGCAAGGCCGCCGTCACCTACCGCGTCGTCTCCGGAGTGATGCTCGCCAGCGGCGACCCGATCGGCGACGTCGAGGCCTGGCCCGGCGCGATCGAGCGCTTCATGGACGAGGCGAAGGCCCACTCCTGGACGCCCGCCGTCATGGGCTGCTCCGAGACCGGCGGCGAGGTCTGGACCCGCGAGACCGGCCTCGACGCCCTCGAACTGGGTGACGAGGCGGTGGTGGACGTCGCGGATTTCTCCCTGTCCGGGCGTGCGATGCGCAACGTACGCCAGATGGTCAAGCGGATCGAGCGCAATGGCTACGAGACGCGCGTACGGCGCATCCGTGACCTGGGCGAACAGGAACTCGCCAAGATCCAGCGCGCCTCCGACGACTGGCGCGGCACCGACACCGAGCGCGGCTTCTCCATGGCGCTCGGCCGCATCGGAGACCCGGACGACGGCGACTGTCTGATCGCCACCGCCCACAAGGCCGACGAGGAGCCGGGCCCCTACGGCGACCTGAAGGCTGTCCTCCACTTCGTCCCGTGGGGCAAGGACGGCGTCTCCCTCGACCTCATGCGCCGCGACCGCGCCGCCGACCCCGGCATGAACGAGCTGCTCATCGTCGCCGCCCTGCAGGCCGCCCCGAAGCTCGGCATCGCGCGCGTGTCCCTCAACTTCGCGATGTTCCGCGCGGCCCTCGCCCGCGGCGAGAAGATCGGCGCGGGCCCGGTCCTGCGCGCCTGGCGCGGCCTGCTGGTCTTCCTCTCCCGCTGGTTCCAGATCGAGTCCCTGTACAAGTTCAACGCGAAGTTCCGCCCCCGCTGGGAGCCCCGCTTCGTCGTCTACCGCTCCAGCAAGGACCTCCCCCGCATCGGCTTCGCCGCCATGCAGGCCGAGGGCTTCGTCACGCTGGCGCTCCCCCGCTTCCTGCGCCGGGGCACCCCGCAGCGCCGCCCCTGCCCGCACCAGAGCGCTGAACGTGAGATGCAGGCGGCGTAACACGTCCCCGTCCGGGCCTAGGCTGGAGGTATGAGTACGTTGCGCGGGCGGGGATCGGTCCAGGGGCTGCCGGAGTGGGACCGCTGTGCGGTCATGGGCGTGGTGAACGTGACGCCGGACTCCTTCTCCGACGGCGGCCGCTGGTTCGACACGACGGCCGCCGTCAAGCACGGCATCGACCTGGTCGAGCAGGGCGCCGACCTCGTCGACGTCGGCGGCGAGTCCACCCGGCCCGGCGCCACCCGCGTCGACGAGGACGAGGAGCTCAAGCGCGTCGTCCCCGTCGTGCGGGGCCTGGCCGCCGAGGGCGTCACGGTCTCCGTGGACACCATGCGGGCCACCGTCGCCGAGCAGGCACTCGCCGCGGGCGCCGTCCTCGTCAACGACGTCAGCGGCGGCCTCGCCGACCCGCGCATGGTCCCCGCCGTCGCCGCCGCCGGAGCGCCCTTCGTGGTCATGCACTGGCGCGGCTTCCTCACCGACATCCACGCCAAGCCGGTCTACGAGAACGTGGTCTCCGAAGTCGTCGACGAGCTCCACGCACGCGTGGCGGCCGCCATCGAGGGCGGCATCGCCCCCGAGCGCATCGTCGTCGACCCGGGCCTCGGCTTCTCCAAGGAGGCCGAGCACGACCTGGCGCTCCTGGCCCGCCTCGACCGGCTGCGCGAGCTCGGCCACCCGATCCTGGTCGCCGCCTCCCGCAAGCGTTTCCTCGGCCGGGTCCTCGCGGGCCCGGAGGGCGCCCCGCCGCCCGCCCGCGAGCGCGACGCCGCCACCGCCGCGGTCTCCGCCATCGCCGCCCACCAGGGCGCCTGGGCGGTCCGCGTGCACGAGGTGCGGGCGACGGCCGACGCGGTCCGTGTCGCCCGCGCCGTCACAGGCGCCGCGGGCGGCCACCGGTGACCGCGGCCGGCACCGACATCGAGCAGGTCGAGCGCGCCAACACCGCCTTCTACGAAGCGCTGGAACGCGGCGACTTCGACGAGGTGTCCGACCTGTGGCTGGACTCCGAGGACACCACAGGCCACGCGGACGGCACCGACGGCACCGACGGCCCGGACGACGGAGAGGACGCGGCGGGCGACGCCGTGTCCTGCGTCCACCCCGGCTGGCCGGTCCTCACGGGCCGCGGCGAGGTCCTCAGGTCGTACGCCCTGATCATGGCGAACACCGAGTACATCCAGTTCTTCCTCACCGACCTGAAGGTCGGCGTGGCGGGCGACACCGCCCTGGTGACGTGCACCGAGAACATCCTCAGCGGTGGCCCGCCCCCGGAGGGCGGCGGCGAGCTGGGCCCGCTCGTCGGCCAGCTCGTGGTCGCCACGAACGTGTTCCGCCGCACACCCGACGGCTGGAAGCTGTGGTCGCACCACGCGTCCCCGGTACTGGCCGAAACCGACGACGAAGAGGACGACGAGACCCCGTCCTGAGTGGGTAGGCGCGGTTCGACAGACGTGCGACGCGGCGGCCCACGGGCCCCTCGGGCGAACACTGTCAGTGCTCGCAGGTAGATTCGAACGAGGCTGGTGTGCCGACCGCACTCGGTGCAGGCCTGCCGATACCGACGATTGCAGGAGTGATTCGCGTGGATCGTGTCGCGCTGCGCGGCCTCAAGGCCCGCGGGCACCACGGTGTCTACCCGCGGGAGCGCGAAGAGGGCCAGACCTTCATCGTGGACCTGGTGCTCGGCCTGGACACGCGAGCGGCCGCGGCCGACGACGACCTGGCGAAGACCGTGCACTACGGAATCGTGGCCGAGGAGGTCGTGGCCGTCGTCGAGGGCGACCCCGTCGACCTCATCGAGACGCTCGCCGAGCGCATCGCCCAGGCGTGTCTGAAGCACGACGGAGTTCTGGAGGTCGAGGTGTGCGTGCACAAGCCGGACGCCCCGATCACCGTCCCGTTCGACGACGTGACCGTCACCATCACCCGGAGCCGAGTATGACTGCGCCCTTCAAAGCGGGTCAGAGCGACCCCACCGTCCAGCCGGTGCCCACCTCCGTGGTCGAACAGGTCGATGCGGCGGACACCACCCTGTCCAACCCCAAGCGCGCCGTGATCTCCCTCGGCAGCAACCTCGGCAACCGCCTGGAGACGCTCCAGGGCGCCGTCGACGCCCTGGAGGACACCCCCGGCCTGCGGGTCAAGGCGGTCTCCCCGGTGTACGAGACCGAGCCCTGGGGCGTCGACCCCGGCAGCCAGCCCTCGTACTTCAACGCGGTCGTCGTGGTGAAGACGACCCTGCCGCCCGCCTCGCTCCTGGAGCGCGCGCAGGCCGTCGAGGAAGCCTTCCACCGCGTCCGCGACGAGCGCTGGGGCCCGCGCACGATCGACGTGGACATCGTGGCGTACGCCGACGTGGTCTCCGACGACCCGGCGCTCACGCTGCCCCACCCGCGCGCGCACGAGCGTGCCTTCGTCCTCGCCCCCTGGCACGACGTGGAGCCCGAGGCCCAGCTCACGGGCCGCGGCCCGGTGGCGCAGCTGCTGGCCGCGGTCACCCGCGAGGGCGTCGCGCCCCGCGCCGACCTGGAACTCCGACTGCCCGAGTAGACGTTGGAAGGCGGGCGAGGCAATCAAGCGGTCGAGGCAATCAAGCCGATGAAGGGTCATCCGTGAAGCAACTGCGCATCAGGACGCTGGCCGGCCTCTTTCTCGCGGCCGGAGTGCTGTCCTGGTCGGGCGCCCGCCTGTGGGACTCCGTCGGCACGCTGCCGCGCGTCCCGCTGGCCGCGCCCATCGTGCTCGCGGTCATCGCCGTCGTCCTGCTGGCGACGGCGCTCTCGCTGCGTTCACGCCTGCGTGCCCAGCGCGAGCGCCGTCCCGGCGCGAAGGGCGTCGATCCGATGATGGCGGCCCGTGCCGTGGTCTTCGGCCAGGCCAGCGCCCTGGTCGCGGCCCTCGTCGCCGGGATGTACGGCGGAACGGGCGTGTTCCTGCTGGAGTTCCTCGACATCCCGCCCCGCCGCGACCAGGCGGTGTACGCCGGGCTCTCCGTCCTCATGGGCATCGCGGTGATAGCGGCCGCCTTCTTCATGGAGCGCGTCTGCAAGCTCCCCGATGACGACGACGAGAACGGAGAGGCGGCCCCGGCGGCGTAGGCCCCGGCCCCATAGGACGGCCGCTACAGCAGCGTGCCGCCCTCGACCTCCGTCTCCTCCAGGATGCGGCCCAGACGCGCGAGGACGTCGGCGTCCAGCCGCACGTGCGCCGCCGCGAGGTTCTCCTCGATGTGCTTCGGCGTGCGGCTGCCGGGGATCGGCACCACGTTCGGGTCCTGGTGCAGCAGCCAGGCCAGCGCCAGCTGCGCCGGAGTGATGCCGAGCTCCTCCGCGACGCCCCGCACGGGCGCGAAGCGGTCGTTGTTCGCCTTCAGGTTCGCCGCGTCGAAACGCGGCGCGTTCTGCCGGAAGTCGCCCTCCGCGACCCGGCCGACCGTGCCGGTCAGGAACCCGGCGCCCAGCGGCGACCACGGCACGAGCCCGACGCCCAGCTCACGTGCCGTCGCGAGCAGTTCCGGCTCGGCGGGCTTCCACATCGACCACTCGATCTGCACCGCCGCCACGGGGTACACGGCGTGCGCCGCCCGCAGCTGGCCGGCCGTCACGTTCGAGAGCCCAAGGTGCCGCACGAGCCCCTCACGGACCAGCTCGGCGACCGCCCCGACGGTGTCCTCCAGGGGCACCTGCGGGTCCGGGAAGTGCGGGTAGTAGAGGTCGATGTAGTCCGTCTCCAGCCCCCGCAGGCTCGCCTCGGCATAGCCGCGTACGTGCTTGGGGTCGGCGTTGACCGCCAGCTCCCCGAAGGCGTACCCGATGGGGAAGGGGTGCGGCTCCACGCCGTCCGGCAGCCGGAAGCCGAACTTGGTGGCTATCGCGACCTGATCGCGGCGCCCTCTCAGGGCCCTGCCGATGAGCCGCTCATTGTGTCCGTCGGCCCCGTACCCGTCGGAGGTGTCGATGATCGTGGCGCCCGCGTCGACCGCCGCGAGGAGCGCCCGCTCGGCGCGCTCGTCGTCGATCTCGCCGTACACGCCCGGGGAGAGCACCATCGCGCCATAGCCGAGGGCGGAGACCTCCAGGCCACCGAGCTTGCGGACGGGCAGGGACCGGTTGCTTGTCTCAGTCATGCGCCCAGTCTTTCGGCCGCTGCCCGCGCCCGCCATCACTTTGATCCACAACACCCGCCCACCCGGGGCGGGTTGGGAGGATCGGCCGAATCCGGACCGGGTCAGCGCGCCATGATCAGGCTCATCGCCTCATTGCGCGTGGCCGGATCCCGCAGCTGGCCGCGCACCGCGGACGTGATCGTCTTCGCTCCGGGCTTGCGGATACCGCGCATGGACATGCACATGTGTTCGCACTCCACGACGACGATGACGCCACGCGGCTCCAGGATCTCCATCAGCGAGTCCGCTATCTGCGTCGTCATACGCTCCTGCACCTGCGGGCGGCGGGCATAGACGTCCACGAGGCGGGCGAGCTTCGACAGGCCGGTGATCTTGCCGCTGGTGGCCGGAATGTAGCCCACGTGCGCCACCCCCCTGAACGGGACCAGATGGTGCTCACAGCACGAAGTGACCTCGATGTCCTTCACCAGGACCATCTCGTCGTGGCCCAGGTCGAACGTCGTCGTCAGGACGTCCTCCGGCTTCTGCCACAGCCCGGCGAATATCTCCCGGTACGCCCGCGCCACGCGGCCCGGCGTCTCCCGGAGGCCCTCGCGGTCGGGGTCCTCGCCCACGGCGATCAGCAGCTCACGCACGGCGTTCTCGGCCCGCTTCTCGTCGAACTCGCCGATCGAGCCCTCGCCGTCAAGCGTCACCGGGTCGGTCATGTTGTGCCTCGTTCCTGTGCGTCTCGCGCGGGCGTACGAAATCAGCCGCGCCCCCCAGGCTAGAACCAGGGGGGCGCGGCATCCATTCCGGGCCTGCTGAGGCGCGCGGGTCAGCTCTCGGGGCGGTCCTCCGGGGCCACCTCGAGGGACTTCTCCGTGCCCGAGGTCACCGCGGGGGTCGCGCCGTTCGCACCGTTCGTCAGGGACAGCTCCCGGGGGGAGAGCACCGGCGGGCGGGTCGAGGGCGTGCGCCGCGAGGAACCGGTCCACGCCGGGCGGGCCGGGCGCTTCACGATGCCGGCGAAGATCTCGGCGATCTGCTCCTTGTTGAGCGTCTCCTTCTCGAGGAGCTGGAGGACCAGGTTGTCGAGGATGTCGCGGTTCTCGACGAGGATCTCCCAGGCCTCGTTGTGCGCGGTCTCGATGAGCTTCTTGACCTCTTCGTCGACCAGCGCGGCGACCTCTTCCGAGTAGTCCCGCTGGTGCGCCATCTCGCGCCCGAGGAACGGCTCGGTGTTGTCCCCGCCGAACTTGATCGCGCCGAGCCGCTCGGTCATGCCGTACTGCGTGACCATCGCGCGTGCGGTGGCCGTGGCTTTCTCGATGTCGTTCGCCGCGCCCGTCGTCGGGTCGTGGAAGACGAGCTCCTCGGCCGCGCGCCCGCCCAGCATGTACGCGAGCTGGTCGAGCATTTCGTTGCGCGTGGTCGAGTACTTGTCCTCTTCGGGCAGGACCATGGTGTAACCCAGGGCCCGGCCGCGGGACAGGATCGTGATCTTGTGGACCGGGTCCGAGTTCGGGGAGGCCGCCGCGACCAGGGCGTGTCCGCCCTCGTGGTACGCGGTGATCTTCTTTTCCTTGTCGGACATGATCCGGGTCCGCTTCTGCGGGCCCGCCACGACGCGGTCGATCGCCTCGTCCAGCGAGTGGTTGTCGATCAGCTTCTTGTCGCTGCGGGCGGTGAGCAGCGCGGCCTCGTTGAGGACGTTGCTCAGGTCTGCGCCGGTGAAGCCCGGCGTGCGGCGCGCGACCGCCGACAGGTCGACGTCCGGGGCGACCGGCTTGCCCTTCTGGTGAACCTTGAGGATCTCCAGACGGCCCTGCATGTCCGGGCGGTCGACGGCGATCTGCCGGTCGAAACGGCCGGGGCGCAGGAGCGCCGGGTCGAGGATGTCGGGCCGGTTCGTCGCGGCGATCAGGATGACGCCGCCCTTCACGTCGAAGCCGTCCATCTCGACGAGCAGCTGGTTCAGCGTCTGCTCGCGCTCGTCGTGGCCGCCGCCGAGGCCGGCGCCGCGGTGCCGGCCGACCGCGTCGATCTCGTCGACGAAGACGATCGCCGGGGCGTTCGCCTTGGCCTGCTCGAAGAGGTCACGGACACGGGAGGCACCGACACCGACGAACATCTCGACGAAGTCGGAACCGGAGATCGAGTAGAACGGAACCCCGGCCTCACCGGCGACGGCACGCGCGAGCAGCGTCTTGCCGGTGCCGGGCGGGCCGTAGAGGAGCACGCCCTTGGGGATCTTGGCGCCGACGGCCTGGAACTTCGCCGGCTCCTGGAGGAACTCCTTGATCTCGTGGAGCTCCTCGACCGCCTCGTCGGACCCCGCCACGTCGGAGAAGGTCGTCTTCGGGGTGTCCTTGGTGATGAGCTTGGCCTTGGACTTCCCGAAGTTCATGACTCGGGAGCCGCCGCCCTGCATCTGGTTCATCAGGAACAGGAAGACGACGACGATGAGGACGAAGGGGAGCAGGGAGAGCAGGATGCCGACGAAGGGATTCTGCTTCGACGGAGAGACGGTGTAACCGTCCGGGATGTCCTTGCTCTGGTACTTGGCCTGCAGGGTCTTGGCGAGGTCGACGCCCTGGTCGCCGATGTAGCTCGCCTGGATCTTGCTGCTGTCCTTGACCTTCTGGCCGTCCTTGAGCTCGACCTTGATGATCTGCTCGTCACCGGTGGTGAGCTTCGCGGATTCGACCCGGTTCTTCTCGATCGCCTGGACGACCTCGCCGGTGTCCACCGTCTTGTAGCCACCGGACGAGCCGACGACCTGCATCAACACGACCACGGCAAGGACGGCCAGCACGATCCACATGACTGGCCCACGGAAGTATCGCTTCACGTCCATCCATACGGAGCGATGACGCCCCGTCCCTCCTGCCATAGTGAGTTTGATAAAGACTGTTCTTCGGACGGTACCCCAGCATTGTGACCCGAAGCCGCCGGGGACGGCTGGCAATCCCGCCTTCGCATGCTTCAACGCCGGGAAACGGGTGAGGGTTCCCCGACGTCGTACGCAAGCCCGCGGAGTGGTTCCGCGGGACGTCAGCCGCCGTAGACGTGCGGGGCGAGCGTGCCGACGAACGGGAGGTTGCGGTACTTCTCCGCGAAGTCGAGGCCATAGCCCACGACGAACTCGTTCGGGATGTCGAAGCCGATCCACTTCACGTCGATCGCGACCTTCGCCGCCTCGGGCTTGCGCAGGAGCGTGCACACCTCCAGGGAGGCGGGCTCGCGCGAGCCGAGGTTCGACAGGAGCCAGGACAGCGTCAGACCGGAGTCGATGATGTCCTCGACGATCAGGACGTGCTTGCCCTTGATGTCGGTGTCCAGGTCCTTGAGGATCCGCACGACGCCGGACGACTGGGTCCCCGCGCCGTACGACGACACGGCCATCCAGTCCATCGTGACGGGGGTGGACAGCGCGCGCGCCAGGTCCGCCATGACCATCACCGCGCCCTTGAGGACTCCGACGATCAGCAGGTCCTTGCCCGCGTACTCCGCGTCGATCTTCGCGGCCAGCTCGGCCAGCTTCGCGTCGATCTCTTCCTTGGTGATGAGCACCGACTTGAGGTCGGTGCCCATGTCTTTCGCGTCCACCCGCATCACTTTCGGTCGTCCCACCGGCCGACTCGGCCCCCAACGAACACGGGGCTCTCGTCAGCCTTGCCGGATCACCAGTCTGCCACCCTGGCGCTGAGCCACGACTTTGCCCGGGAGATTGATGACTCCCTGGCCTCGCCAGCCGGTGATCAGCCGGTCGACCTCTTCGATGTGCCGGGCGAACAGGGAACCCGCGGGTGCCCCCGCCTCGATGGCGGCCCGGCGCACGATGCGGCGGCGCACGGCGGGCGGCAGGGCGTAGAGCTTCGCGCACTCCAGGCGGCCGGCGGCGTCACGGACGGTCGCCTCGGCCTGGGCGGCCCACGCGTCGAGCGCGTCGGCGTCGTCACGGGACAGTTGGGCCGTCCGGGCGAGGGCCTCGACGACGCCCTTGCCGAGGGCCTTCTCCAGGGCGGGCAGGCCCTCGTGGCGCAGCCGGGAGCGGGTGTACGCCGGGTCGGCGTTGTGCGGGTCGTCCCAGACGGGGAGCGACTGCACCATGCAGGCCTTGCGGGCGGTCTGCCGGTCGATGTGCAGGAAGGGGCGGCGGTAACGGCCCGCGACCCCCGAGGTCGCGGCCATTCCGGACAGGGAGCGGATCCCGGAGCCGCGGGCGAGGCCGAGCAGCACGGTCTCCGCCTGGTCGTCGCGGGTGTGTCCGAGCAGGACGGCGGCTGCCGCGTGCCGCTCGGCGGCGGCGTCCAGGGCCGCGTACCGCGCGTCGCGGGCGGCGGCTTCCGGGCCGCCTTCGCGCCCGACGTCCACGGCGACGGACTCGACCGGGGTCAGGCCGAGGGCGGTGAGGCGCACGACGACCTCTGCGGCGCGCAGGTCGGACCCGGGCTGCAGGCCGTGGTCGACGGTGACGCCGCCCGCGCGGATGCCGAGCTTGGGGGCTTCGAAGGCGAGCGCGGAGGCGAGCGCCATGGAGTCGGCGCCGCCGGAGCAGGCGACGAGCACGGTCGGTGGCGGGGCCTGCTCGTGCGGGGAGTGCAGGGGGTGCGGGGGGTCGGTTTCGGTGCTGCGCTGCACATCGGTCAGTACGTCGTGGAGTACGCGGCGGACCGCCAGGCGTATCGCCGCGACCGCAGGATGGGGACCCATGTCCGGTTCCCTTCGTGAAGTTCGGGGGGTGAGCTCGGACCAGTCACTCAGGACCCACCAGGGAGATCCGGCCCCTCACGGGGCCTTCTCTCTCTTGCGTTCGGTCACTCAGAGTGTGTCGATGGTGACAGAGCCGAGCCGTTACCCGAGCATTGCACGCCTACCCATCGCCCACGGTCCCTCGGACGGGTGATTGCGGGGGCGTTCTCCTGCCATCGGCCGCAACCGGTTCCTCAGTCTCCCTTACGGTGCACCCTCGCGACCCAGTCCGCCGGTTTGGCGATCTCCGCCTTGGTGGGAAGTGTGTTCGGCGAGGTCCAGACGCGGTTGAAGCCGTCCATGCCGACCTGCTCCACGACCGCGCGGACGAACCGCTCGCCGTCCCGGTACTGGCGCAGTTTCGCGTCGAGGCCGAGGAGCTTGCGCAGGGCCTGGTCGAGGCGGCTCGCGCCGCGCGCCCGCCGCTGCTGGAACTTCTCGCGGATCTCGGCCACGGACGGCACGACGTCCGGGCCGACGCCGTCCATCACGAAGTCCGCGTGGCCCTCCAGGAGGGACATCACCGCCGTCAGGCGGGCGAGGATCTCGCGCTGGGCGGGGGTCTGCACCAGCTCGACGAGGGAACGGCCTCCCTCGTCCTCCTCGCCCTCCGCGTCGGTGCGGCCGCCCGCGAGCGACTGGGCGGCCTCCCTGACGCGCTCCAGGACCGTCATCGGGTCGACCTCGGTCTCCCCCAGGAACGACTGGATCTCGCCTTCGAGGTGGTCGCGCAGCCAGGGCACGGCGGTGAACTGCGTGCGGTGCGTCTCCTCGTGCAGGCAGACCCAGAGGCGGAAGTCGTGCGGGTCCACGTCAAGCTCGCGCTCGACATGCACGATGTTCGGTGCGACGAGGAGGAGGCGGCCGCCGCCGTCCGCGCCCGCGGGGAGGTCTCGGGTGGGCGGGGCGAAGGTCTCGTACTGGCCGAGGACGCGGGAGGCGAGGAAGGACAGGAGCATGCCCAGCTCCACGCCCGTCACCTTGCCGCCCACCGCGCCGAGCACGGCGCCGCCCGGGCTGCTGCCGCGCTTGTCCTGCATCTTGTCGAGGAGGGGCTTGAGGATCTCCCGGAAGCCCGCCACATTGGCCCGGACCCAGCCCGCTCTGTCCACCACGAGGACCGGGGTGTCGTGGGTGTCCTCCGAGCCCATCCTCGTGAAGGAACGGACGTGCTCCTCCGAGGACTTGGCGTGCCGGCGGAGCTCGGCGACGACGGCTCGCGCCTCGTCCCGGCTCACTTCTGGGCCCGGCCTCACGAGGCGGGTCGCGGTCGCCACCGCGAGGTTCCAGTCGACCATCTCCGCACCACGGATGCTCGTCATGGGCTCAACGGTACGTGCTGGCTCCCTCTGGTGGAGGGGCTTGCACCCCTGACATTGACCCGGAGCTCGCCCCTAGGGTCCCCGTGGTGCGGGGTGGGCTCGCTGTTCCCGGGGTGGCCCGGGGGCCCGGGGCGGCCGGGGTGCCCGGGGGGGCCGGGGGCCCGGGTGGTCGGCGCGGGGCGCCGTGGGGTGCTGCGGGGTGCTGCTCTTCGGGCGTCTGTCGGTCGGATGTGGCTGGGCGCGCAGTTCCCCGCGCCCCTGGGCGGCGCCTGTGTCCCGTTGCACGCGTTCCTGGGCGGCGCCTTCGCCCCGTACCCGCGCCCCTGAGCGGCGCCTGTGTCCCGTTGCCCGCACCCTTGAGCGGTGCCTTCGCGCCGTTGTCCGCGCCCCTGAGCTGCGCCTGTGTCCCGTTGTACGCCTTCCGGTGTCGGCGGTCTCGTGGCCTCAGCGGCAGCCGCAGTTCGCCACTGTGGAGGCCATGTGGTCCAGGGCCGATTGGGCTGCTTGGGGGTCTGTTGTGCCTGTGGTCATGAAGGCGAAGAGGAGGAGGCGGCCGTCGGCGTCGACGACTGTGCCCGCGAGGCTGTTCACGCCGGTCAGGGTGCCGGTCTTGGCGCGGACCAGGCCCGTGCCGGGGGAGTCCTTCGGGTAGCGGTCGACCAGCGTGCCGGTGAAGCCGGCCACCGGCAGGCCCGTCACCACGGAGCGCAGTTCGGGGCGGCCCGGGTCGGCGGCGTGGTCCAGGAGGGCCGCCAGGAGTTCGGCGGAGACGCGGTCGGCGCGGTCCAGTCCGCTGCCGTCGGCGAACGTCGCCCCGGACAGGGGGAGGTCCAGCTTCTCCAGGCGGGCCCGCACGGCCCTGCCCGCGCCGTCGAAGCTCGCCGGCTCCTTCGCCGCGACGGCCGTCTGGCGGGCCAGCGCCTCCGCGATGTCGTTGTCGCTGTGCGTCAGCATCCGCTCGACCAGCGAGGACAGCGGCGGCGACTCGACCTTCGCGAGGGACTCGGCCCGGTCCGATGCCTTGGAGGGTGTGGGAGCGGCGTCGGGGGCGGGCTCGGTCGTGATGCCGTGGTCCTTCAGGAAGCCGGCGAACTTCTTCGTCGCCTCCGCCGCCGGGTCGCCCGCGCGCGGGGCGGGACCGCTGGAGGAGTCGTCCAGGCGGCCCTCGTCGGCCATCAGCGCGCTGACGGGCGTGATGTTCTCGTTGGGGCCGATGACGTGCTGCGGAGGGCCGGAGTACAGCGACGTGTCGTACGAGAGTTTGATCTCGTCGATGTCGCGGCTCTTGAGGGAGCGTGCCGTGTCCTCGGCGAGCCTGCGCAGGCTCGCCGCCGTGTCGGTGTAGCGGCCGTCCTTGCGGGCCGTCAGCGTGGGGTCGCCGCCGCCGACGAGGACCACGTCGGAGGAGTCGGGCTCCAGCACCGTTCTCGTGGCGATCCGGTGGTCCGGGCCCACCGCGTCCAGCGCCGCCACCGCCGTCGCGATCTTGATTGTCGACGCGGGTGTCAGGCCGTCGCCCGCGTTCTTGCCGTACACCCGCTTGCCGGAGGCCGCGTCGAGGACGACGGCCGACCGCTTCGGGCCGAGCGCCGGGTCCTTCAGGAGCGGGTCGAGCACCTCGGCGAGGGCGCGGTCCGTCGGTCTGGGTGCCGTGCCCGCGGGCGCGCCGAGACCGGCGAGCACGGAAGGGGCGCTCGGTGCGGCTTCCGGCGCGCGTCCCGGCGCCCCACCGGCGTGATCTGCGCCACCCCAGGCGTCCTGGGAAGCAGCCCGGTCCCGCTCCGCCGTACGCTGACCGGAGGAGTCCCAAGGGCCGGCCGCGGCCACCGCCCCGGCCGCGATGACCAGGCCGAAGGTGGCGGCACCAGCCGTGAGCTGCAAGGTCGTGAGCTTGCCGGAGAACCCGGCGGGCTTGTCGGCGGAAGGCTTGGACAGCTGTCTCAAAAGCTGTCGAGGCCGCTGCCAAGGCTTGAGCTCCGGCACGACGACCAGCCCCTTTCGCGATCACACATCTGCGTGAGGGACACTTAATCACCCGAAGTATGTGCTGATCATGGAGGAGCCACCCGTGGAGTTCGACGTCACCATCGAGATTCCGAAGGGTTCGCGGAACAAGTACGAGGTGGACCACGAGACCGGCCGGATCCGTCTGGACCGTCGCCTCTTCACGTCGACCAGCTACCCCGCGGACTACGGCTTCGTCGAGAACACCCTCGGCGAGGACGGTGACCCGCTGGACGCCCTGGTCATCCTGGACGAGCCGACCTTCCCCGGCTGCCTCATCAAGTGCCGCGCGATCGGCATGTTCCGGATGACCGACGAGGCGGGCGGCGACGACAAGCTGCTCTGCGTCCCGGCCTCGGACCCGCGCGTGGAGCACCTGCGGGACATCCACCACGTCTCCGAGTTCGACCGCCTGGAGATCCAGCACTTCTTCG
The DNA here is from genome assembly GCF_055639375.1 of Streptomyces sp. NPDC039462. Classification (NCBI taxonomy): domain Bacteria; kingdom Bacillati; phylum Actinomycetota; class Actinomycetes; order Kitasatosporales; family Streptomycetaceae; genus Streptomyces; species Streptomyces sp. NPDC039462. Next base: position 651,996 of record NZ_JBVKAO010000004.1, on the reverse strand, counting down.
AGGTCTACAAGGACCTGGAGCCCGGCAAGTCCGTCGAGGGCGCCGACTGGGTCGGCCGTACGGACGCCGAGGCCGAGATCGAGCGTTCCTACAAGCGCTTCAAGGACGAGGGCGGCCACTGAGCCAGTCGTTCCGGGCGGGCCGCGGGACCCAAGGGGTCACGCGGCCCGTTCGTGTATCTGTGCCCATACTGGCCATACGGAGGGTGCGTACGAGTCGTATGAGAAGTGAGGGCATCAGTGGCCGAACAGGAGGCCGAGGACCGTAAGCCTCAGTCGGACGAGGCCCGCAGCGCGTTCGCGCAGCCCAGCGGGGTGATGCCGCAACCACAGGCCCTTGAGGACGAGTCCCAGACGACATCCGAGTTCGCCATCCCCACGGGCCTCGCGACGCCGTCCACGACGACCCAGGAGACCGACAAGTCGGCGTTCACGCCGCCGCACACCTACAGCGCGCGGAACGCCCCGCAGGCCTTCACGCCCGCGCAGGGCATACCCCTGGTGAAGCTCACCAAGGACGTCCCCTGGCAGGACCAGATGCGCACGATGCTGCGCATGCCGGTCACCGAGCGGCCCGCCACGGAGGCCGCGCAGAAGCAGGAGGACGAGGCCGGGCCCGCCGTGCCGCGCGTGCTCGACCTGACGCTCCGTATCGGCGAGCTGCTGCTGGCCGGCGGTGAGGGCGCCGAGGACGTGGAGGCGGCGATGTTCGCCGTCTGCCGCTCGTACGGCCTGGACCGCTGCGAACCGAACGTGACGTTCACGCTCCTGTCGATCTCGCACCAGCCGTCGCTGGTGGACGACCCGGTCACGGCCTCCAGGACGGTGCGCCGCCGGGGCACGGACTACACGCGTCTGGCGGCGGTCTTCCACCTGGTGGACGACATCAGCGACCCCGAGATCGAGGTCTCCCTGGAGGAGGCCTACCGCCGTCTCGCGGGCATTCGGCGTAACCGTCACCCCTACCCCGGGTGGGCGCTCACGGCGGCCAGCGGCCTGCTCGCGGGCTCCGCGTCCGTGCTGGTCGGCGGTGGCGCGCTCGTCTTCGTGGTGGCCGCTGTCGGCGCGATGCTCGGCGACCGGCTGGCGTGGCTGTGCGCGGGGCGCGGGCTGCCGGAGTTCTACCAGTTCGTGGGCGCCGCGATGCCACCCGCCGGGATGGGTGTGGCGCTCAGCTTCGTGCACACCGAGGCGTCGATGGCCTCGGCGGTGATCACCGGTGGGCTCTTCGCGCTGATCCCGGGGCGGGCCTTGGTGGCGGGTGTGCAGGACGGTCTGACCGGTTACTACATCACCGCTGCCGCGCGCCTTCTGGAGGTCATGTACCTGATCGTGGGCATCGTCTGCGGCGTGCTGCTCGTGCTGTCGCTCGGCGTGATGCTCGACGCGACGAACCTGACTCCGGAGACGAAGTTCGGCGTGACGTCGTCGCGGCCGGTCATCCAGATCCTGGCGTCGATGGCGCTGAGTCTCGCCTTCGCGATACTGCTCCAGCAGGAACGTAACACCGTGCTGATGGTGACCCTGAACGGCGGCGTCGCCTGGGTGATGTTCGGCGCTCTGGCGCAGACCCCGCTGGAGCTCTCGCCCGTCGCGGCGACAGCGATCGCGGCCGGTCTGGTCGGGCTCTTCGGGCAGCTCTTCTCGCGCTATCGGTTCGCGTCGTCACTGCCGTACGTGACGGCCGCGATCGGCCCGCTGCTGCCCGGTAGCGCGACGTACTTCGGGCTGCTCGCCCTGGCGCAGAACGACCTCAACACGGGCATGAACTCGCTCACCAGGGCCGTCGCGACGGCCCTGGCCATCGCGATCGGCGTGAACCTGGGGAGCGAGGTCTCCCGGCTCATCCTGAAGGTGCCGGGGGCCGCGTCGGCGGCGAATCGCCGTGCGGCGAAGCGGACCAGGGGGTTCTGACCCTGCGGGTCAGCGGGGCCGGGGCTGTCTTGCCCCGCTGTTACCGCTTTGCGTGGCGGCCGCGCTGGGACGGCGGCGTCGTGCCCTCGGCCGCCGCGGTCTTCTTGGACTTGCTGCGGGCCCGCAGGAACTCGATGGCGATCGGCACCACCGAGATGAGGACGATCAGGATGAGGATCGCCTCGATGTTCTTGTGCACGAACTCGATGTTGCCGAGCCAGGCGCCGAGCAGGGTGACGCCCGCGCCCCACAGCACGCCGCCGATGATGTTGAACGTGATGAACGAGCGGTACCGCATGCCGGAGACGCCGGCGATGATCGGCGTGAACGTCCGCACGATCGGCACGAAGCGGGCCAGGACCAGGGACTTCGGGCCGTACTTCTCGAAGAAGTCGTGGGCCTTGACCACGTTCTCCTGCTTGAAGAGCTTGGAGTCCGGGCGGTTGAAGAGCGCGGGGCCGACCTTCTTGCCGAAGAGGTAGCCCGCCTGGTCGCCGAGGATCGCGGCGAGGCAGATCAGCAGGCAGGCCAGCCACAGCGGGGTGTCCAGCTTGTGCGTGGTGATCAGCAGGCCCGTGGTGAACAGCAGGGAGTCACCGGGCAGGAAGAAGCCGATCAGCAGGCCCGACTCGGCGAAGACGATCACCAGCAGGCCCCAGAGGCCGAACTGGTTGAGCAGGTAATCCGGATCCAACCAGCTTGGTCCGAGCGCAAGCGTCGTCACGGTTCCGGGCTCCTGAGGGTGAGGGGGCGGTGCGGCGGCGGGTGCAGCCGCCCAAAGTTATCAACGCCAGGCGCCCCGGCCGGGTTCCACTCCCCTTCTCGGCCCGCACTGTGCGGAAACTGCAACCACGCCGCGCGCGCCCGTCACCTGCCGTCGCGTGCCGCGTTCGCCAGGATCGCGTCCCGCAGGTAGACGGCGAGGCCGGGCCGGATCGCCTCGTAGAAGGCCGTGAACCGCTCGTCGGCGACGTACATCTCACCGAGACAGGTGTGCATCTCGTGCGAGCACGCGTAGTGGTTCGCCGTGATGAAGCGGCGGTGCGCCTCCGCGGCGTCCATGGCCTCCGGGGAGTCCGCGGGGACGCCCCGGGCGAGCAGGTCGCCCACGCGCGCGTGGACCGCGTTCAGCTCGTCGTTGATCCGCTTCCAGTCGTCCTTCGTGTACGACGCGGACCTGCGCTGCGATTCCCGGTAGGCCTCCGTGTCGCCCCAGCGCTGCTCGACCTCCTCCGCGTACTGCTCGGGATCGTGGTCTCCGAAGACCTCGAACTTCTCCTCGGGCGTGAGGTTGATGCCCATCTTCTTCGCCTCCATGGCGGTCTCGACGGCGGCGGCCATCTCCTGGAGCTTGTGGATCCGCGCGGTCAGCAGCTCGTGCTGGCGGCGCAGGTGGACCCACGGGTCCGTGTCCGGGTCGTCCAGGAGGGCCGCCACCTCGTCGAGGGGGAAGCCGAGCTCTCGGTAGAACAGGATCTGCTGCAGCCGGTCGAGGTCCGCGTCGCTGTAGCGCCGGTGTCCCGCGTGGCTGCGCCCGCCGGGCACGAGCAGGCCGATCTCGTCGTAGTGGTGCAGCGTGCGCACCGTCACTCCGGTGAAACCGGCGACCTGTCCCACGGAGTACGTCATGGCTTCCGCCCTCCTTCTCTCGGTACGCGGATCAGCCTGCGTCCTCACGCCACGTGAGGTGCAAGTCCGGCTGCCTGCCGAGCGCCCCTATTTGCTGAGCGCCCCGAACCTCCGTACCGCCAACGGCAGGAACACCCCCACGAGCACCATCGGCCACAGCACCGCCAGGAGCCCCGCGTTCTCGGCCGCCCAGGAGGTGCCGGTCACCCCCGGGTCGTTGCCGAAGAGGTCACGGACGGCGGTGGCCGTCGCCGACATCGGGTTCCACTCGACCGCGGCGCCCAGCCAGTCCGGCATGTTCTGCGGCACCGTGAAGGCGTTGGAGAGGAAGCCGACCGGCCAGACCAGGATCTGCACGGTCATCACCAGCTCCGGCCTGCCCGCGACCATCGCCAGATGGATGCCGAGCCACAGCATCGCGAACCGCAGCATCATCAGCAGCCCGACGGCCCCGACCACCGCCCCGAACGACCCGTGCGAGCGCCAGCCGATCGCGAGCCCCACCCCCATCATGACCAGGAGCGACACGAAGGACTGCAGCATGTCGGCGACGGACCGCCCCACCAGGACCGCGCCGCTCGCCATCGGCATGGAGCGGAACCGGTCGATCACACCCTTGTTGAGGTCCTGGGTGACCGCGACCATCGTCGCGTCCAGGCCGAAGACCATCGTCAGCGCGAACATGCCGGGCACGAGGAACTCGGCGTACTCCCCCGCGATGCCCTTCCCGCCGCCGATCAGATAGGTGAACATCAGCAGCATCATCACCGGGAAGACGAGGCCGACCAGGACCTGCACCGGCTGCCGTGCCCAGTGGGCGAGTTCGCGCCGCGTCATGGTCCAGGAGTCGGCCAGGACCCAGCTGGCCGACGTGCCCCGAGGCGTCGTCGTCGGCGTACTCATCGACGTACTCACACGCCCTCCTTCGTACGCTCCGTCAGGCTCAGGAAGACCTCGTCCAGGGTGGGCCTGCGCAGCGCCACGTCCTCCGCGTCGATGCCGGCGTCCCGCAGGGCCCGCACGACGCCCGTGAGGGCCTCCATGCGGTCCGTGACGGGTGCGGACGCCAGGCGGCGGTCCGCGTCCACCGTGGCGCCCGGCGGCAGCAGGGCGGCCGTACGAGCCAGTTGGGCCGCGTCCCGCACCACCACGTCGATCCGGTCGCCGCCCAGCTTCGCCTTCAGGTCGTCCGCCGTGCCGTCCGCGATGACACGGCCCTCGTCGATCACCGACATGCGGTCGGCCAGCTGGTCCGCCTCTTCGAGGTACTGCGTGGTCAGGAGCACGGTGGTGCCGCCGCCGACCAGCGAGCGCACCGAGTTCCACACCTCGGCGCGGCCGCGCGGATCCAGGCCCGTGGTGGGCTCGTCCAGGAAGAGCACCTCGGGGTCCGTGATGAGGGAGGCCGCGAGGTCCAGGCGGCGCCGCATGCCGCCGCTGTACTGCTTGACCGCCTTGCGGCCGGTGTCCCCGAGGCCGAACCGCTCCAGGAGCTCGTCGGCCCGCACGCGCGCGTGGCGGGCGCCCAGGTGGTGGAGCCGCCCGAACATGTCCAGGTTCTGCCGGCCGCTCAGCTCCTCGTCCACCGCGGCGTGCTGGCCGAGCAGCCCGATGCGCCTGCGCACCTCGTCGGGCCTGCGCCGCACGTCGTGCCCGGCGACCTCCACGCGCCCCTCGTCGGGCCGCAGGAGGGTGGCGAGCATTCGCACCGCCGTGGTCTTGCCCGCGCCGTTCGGCCCGAGCACCCCGTGCACGGTGCCGCGCTCGACCCGCAGGTCGAGGCCGTTCAGCGCCTTCTTCGTCCCGTACGCCTTGTGTGCGCCCTCAACGACGATCGCGTCCGTCATCCGGCTCCCCTCGCTGATCATCTAGTCAAAGTTGACTACGAGGGGAAGCTAGCCCGAGTCCCGTCATTCGTCAAACTTGATTAGCGGTCGCCCTTCGCGGACCCGTTCCCCGCCGCGTACGGGTTCTCCTGGTCCTCGGCGAGCACTCCCACGAAGGGATCGCCCTCGCCCGAGAAGGTGTAGGCGCCGGCCTCGATGCGGGCGATCAAGCCCTTGGTCCACTCCGCGCCCGTGTCGGCCGAGTGCACCCAGTAGTTCATGATCTCGCCGATGTGGCCGAGCTGTTCGGGGCCGTCCTGCGGCGTGTAGTACTCAGTGACGGAGGCGCGCCACTCCTCGATGCGGCGCACCCGCTCCTTGAGCAGGGCCACGGCCTCCTCGCGCGGCAGGTCCACGATGAAACCGATGCCCGTCGTGAGGACGTCGGGCCGCTGGTCGTACGTGGTCAGGGAGTCACGGAGCAGGGAGTAGTACTCCTCCGTACCCTTCTCCGTGACTTCGTACTCGGTGCGCGGCGGGCCGCCGGCCGTGGAGGGCGCGACCTCGTGCGCGATCAGGAAGCCCTGCTTCGCCAGCTGCTTCAGGGCGTGGTAGATCGAGCCGGGCTTGGCGTTGGACCACTCGTGGGCGCCCCAGAACTCCAGGTCGTTGCGGACCTGATAGCCGTGGGCGCGGCCGTGCTGCCGGACGGCTCCAAGAACCAGTAGCCGGATCGCTGACATGTACCGCGCCCTTCCGCTCAGCCCCCCGGTCATCAATTTTGACTAGGGTATCCCTGCTCCAGTGCCACCAGTTCGAAGGCCGTCTTTCCGTCGAGGGACTCGCGGACGATGTCGGCGTGGCCCGCGTGCCGGCCGATCTCCTCGACCAGGTGCAGCATGAGCCAGCGCATCGACACGGCGCCGTCCTTCGGGAACCACGGCGCCTCGGGCAGCGGGAACGTGTCGTCGAGGCTCGGCACCGCGCGGATGAACTCCTCGGTCTCGCGGGCGACCTCGTCCCAGAAGGCCAGCGTCTCGGCGAGCGTCTCGCCCTCCACGAGGCGGAAGCTGTCGCCCCAGGTGGCTTCCGTGCGCGCCTTCTCGTTGGGCTTCTGCTGGGCCATGCGCAGCCAGTTCAGCTCCGTCTCCGCGACGTGCTTCACGAGGCCGCCGAGGGTGAGTTCGCTGGCGCTCGGGCGGGCCTTAGCCTGCTCGTCGGTCAGGCCGAGCACCGAGCGGCGGACGCCGCCGCGCTGGGCCTCCACGAAGGCGATGAGGGCGCCGCGCTCGTCGCCCCTGGCTTCCGCGCTGACGTGAGTGACCATGGTGTCCGCCTCTTCTCCGGGCCTGCTCTGCGCAGGTGTTCCGCTGGGCTGTTCCGCCGGGCTTTCCGACACCACAGACGCTACGGAGCCTTGCGGTCAGGTGCTGTCCGCAAGGCTCCGAGGGCGAGGAAATACCAGAAGAGGAGATGTCAGAACGGGAAGCGTGACCTGCCGTGCTGTACCGAGATCCACTTCTGTGTGGTGAAGGCGTCGACCGTCGACTCACCGTTCAACCGCCCGACGCCGGAGTTCTTCTCGCCGCCGAAGGGCACGATCGGCTCGTCGTGCACCGTGCCGTCGTTCACGTGGATCATGCCGGTCCTCACGCGCTTCGCGACGCGCACGCCGCGCTCGATGTCGGCGGTGTGCACCGCGCCGCTCAGGCCGTACGGCGTGTCGTTGGCGATGCGGACGGCCTCGTCCTCGCCGTCGAAGGGCAGCAGCAGGGCGACCGGGCCGAAGATCTCCTGGCTCAGGACCGGGGAGCCGGCCGGCAGGTCCGTGAGGACCGAGGGGGCGACGAGGTTGCCCTCGGTCCGCCCGTGCAGCAGGGCCTTCGCACCGGCGGCGACGGCCTGGTCGACGACGGCCGTGACGGCGTCCGCCTGCGAGGAGTTGATGAGCGGGCCGATGTGGGTGCCCGGGTCGGCCGGGTCGCCCACCTTCAGGCTCGCGACCTTGGCGACGAACTTCTCGGTGAACTCGTCCGCCACGGACCGGTCGACGAGGATGCGGTTGGCGGCCATGCAGACCTGGCCCTGGTGCACGAAGCGGCTGAAGACCGCCGCGTCCACGGCGTAGTCGATGTCGGCGTCGTCCAGGACGATCAGCGCGCTGTTGCCGCCGAGCTCCAGGATCGAGCGCTTGAAGTTCGCGGCGCAGACCGTGGCGACGTGCCGCCCCACGCGGTCCGAGCCGGTGAAGGAGATGATGCTCGGCACCGGGTGCTCGATCAGGGCGTCGCCTATCTCGGCTATGTCCGTGATGACCACATTGAGCAGGCCGGCCGGCAGTCCGGCGTCCTCGAACACCTTGGCCACGAGGGCGCCGCCGAGCACCGGTGCGTTCTGGTGCGGCTTGAGGACGACCGCGTTGCCGAGGGCGAGGGCCGGGGCGACGGACTTGATCGACAGCAGGAACGGGAAGTTGAAGGGGCTGATCACCCCGACCACGCCGACAGGGACGCGGTAGAGGCGGTTCTCCTTGCCGTCGTCCGGGGAGGGCAGGACGCGGCCCTCGGCGCGCAGCGCGAGGTGGACCGACTCGCGCAGGAACTCCTTGGTGAGATGGATCTCGAAGGCCGCCTTGAGCCGGGTGCCGCCCAGCTCGGCGATGATCGCCTCGGTGATCTCTTCCTCGCGGTCCTCGACGATGCGCAGGGCGCGCTCGAACACGGCACGCCTGGTGTAGGGGTTGGTCTCGGCCCACTCCCGCTGGGCGCGCTCGGCGGCGCGGTAGGCCTGGTCGACCTCGTCGGCCGTGGCGACCGTGATGGACGCCAGCTTCTCCCCGTCGTACGGATTGAAGTCGATGATGTCCCAGGAGCCCGACCCGGCCTTCCACTCCCCGTCGATGTACTGATGAGCCAGGTCGGTGAAGAAGGACATGAGACGGACCCCTTGCCGCGGCAGCTGACGGCCGCAAACGGAAGCAGACACCTGATCTCACGTCATAGTACTTATGTTTCAGGTGAGTTGAAGCAGTCCGCGGAGAAGATCCCGGCTGCCCACCGGATCGGGGCTGTCCTTCTGCAGCTGGGCCACGACCCTGTCGTACTGCGCCACTTCCTCCGCCTTGTCGAGATAGAGCGCACCGGTGAGCTGCTCCACGTACACGACGTCGGAGAGGTCGGACTCCGGGAAGCTCAGCATCGTGAAGGCGCCGCTCTCGCCCGCGTGCCCGCCGAAGCTGAACGGCATCACCTGGAGGGTGACGTTCGGGCGCTCGGAGATCTCGATGAGGTGCTGGATCTGACCCCTCATCACTTCCCGGTCGCCGTACGGGCGTCGGAGCGCGGCCTCGTCCAGTACGCAGTGGAAGCGGGGCGCGTGCTCGGAAGCGAGGAGCTTCTGGCGCTCCAGGCGCAGCGCGACGCGCCGCTCGATCTCGGCCTTGCTCGCGCCCTTCATGCCGCGGGCGACGACCGCGTGGGCGTACGCCTCGGTCTGCAACAGGCCGTTGACGAACTGGACTTCATAGACGCGGATGAGCGAGGCCGCGCCCTCCAGGCCGATATATGTCTGGAACCAGCCGGGCAGGACGTCCGAGTAACTGTGCCACCAGCCCGTGAGGTTGGCCTCCTTGGCGAGCGAGAGGAGCGCGCCGCGCTCGGCCTCGTCGGTGACGCCGTAGAGCGTCAGAAGATCCTCGACGTCCCTGGACTTGAAGCTCACCCGTCCCAACTCCATGCGGCTGATCTTCGATTCGGAGGCGCGGATCGAGTATCCGGCCGCTTCACGGGTGATGCCGCGGGACTCTCTGAGCCGCCTCAGCTGCGAGCCCAGCAGGATGCGCCGTACCACCGAGCCGCTCGACTCCCCTGCGGTCACTTCGCTCAATCCTCCCGATCGACTGGAAGCCAGCAGTCTGCCATTAAACGCTCCGGGCCGTACACGTCCGGTTACAGAAACGGAAAGGGTCCGAAAGGTCCTCAGAAGAATCCGTGGGAAGAAATGGGCAAGAAGTGGCACGGGTTCGACCAAGTCCGGCGCGTGCACGTGCATCTGCCCTTGCATCTGCTGTGCGCATTCGGAACCATGGTCCGCGCGCCACTGCTGTACCGACCGCGTACCACCGCACCATCGGCGACCGACCGCGCCACCGCTCCATCGCTACGTACCGCGAAACCGGGGAGTGCCTCGCATGGGGACGAATGGATCGACCATGCTCGAGCCGTTAAGGCAGGGGCTACCTCCGATCGACCCCTCCGCGGTCTCCGACGCGGCCTCCGTCGCCCTCCCCGCCCGTTACGAAGCGGTGGGCAGCGCACGGCAGTTCACCCGGAAGACGCTCGGCCAGTGGGACCTCGACGAGAGGTTCGACGACATCGCGCTCGTGGTCTCCGAACTCGTCACCAACGCGCTGCGGCACGCGCTGCCCGCGGACACCCCGCGCGACCAACAGGAGCCGCCCGTGCGGCTGCACCTGATGCACTGGGCGACCCGTCTCGTGTGCGCGGTGCGCGACCCCAGCGACGACAGTCCGGTCACGCGCGACACCGACGACGACTTCTCGGCGGAGTCGGGCCGCGGCCTGTTCCTCGTGGACTCGTTCAGCGACAGCTGGGGCTGGCACCCGCTCGCCGGCGCGCTGCGCGGCAAGGTGGTCTGGGCGCTGTTCCGCCTGGGCTGAGACCCGACTTACGGGGAGTGCTCACGGGGAGTGTGGGTCAGCCACCTATCAGGTGGTCGAACTCCCCGTCCTTCATCCCCAGCAGCATCGCCTCTATCTCGGCGCGCGTGTAGACGAGCGCCGGGCCGTCCGGGAAGCGCGAGTTGCGCACGGCGACGTCGCCGCCCGGCAGCTTCGCGAACTCGACGCACGAGCCCTGCGAATTGCTGTGCCTGCTCTTCTGCCAGACGACCCCGTGAAGCTCCGTGGCCGCCATGCCGTTAAACGCGTGGTGCACAGGTCGCTCCCCGGGTGGTGCGGTGCCGTGAGTGGCTCTAGATGCAGTGGTCAACTGTCCCGGATCATAGCTGTGTTCACATGCCGATGCATGGGCAGATGCACGTGCACGCGGGGTGTTCCCCTGATTACAGCCCTGTGGGCACCTCGTACTAGGGAGAGACGCGTACCGCGCCCATCCTGTTCCCTCGGAAACGAGACCGGCCCCCTGCGGGCACCTCGGGGTGCCGACAGGGGGCCGGGGACGGGTGGCGGGTGGCGGGTGGCCAGGGAGAGCGGGGTGCGGTCAGCGAGGCGCCCCATACGGCAGCAGCGCCATCTCGCGGGCGTTCTTGATCGCTGCGGCGATCTGCCGCTGCTGCTGGGCCGTCACGCGCGTCACCCGGCGGCTGCGGATCTTGCCCCGGTCCGAGATGAACTTCCGGAGCAGGTCGGTGTCCTTGTAGTCGACGTACGTGATCCCGGCCTGGTCCAGGGGGTTGGGCCTCGGCTTCAGCGGGCGCGGGGGCTTGCGCGGGGACATGGGTCAGACCTCCAGGAGGGTGTCGAAGGCGGGGGGCAGGTGTTTCCAGGCGTCGCGTCCTGCGGCGTACTCCTCGTCCGTCAGGAGGCAGGACTCCAGGACCTCTTCGAGCCCGTCGCGGTCCAGGCCCGGCGAGGTGAACACCAGGTGGTTGCAGCAGTCGCCGTGCTCCGGGTGCCAGTCGAGCGCGGCGGCCGCGCGGCGCACCGGCGGCACCATTTCCCACGCGGCGTCCGGCAGCGAGGCCAGCCACGGCCCGGCGCTCTCGACGCAGAGCGCGCCGCCCGCCGCGTCCCACCCGAGCAGCGTGTCGGGGTGGTCGGCCAGCCAGAAGCGGCCCCGGCTGCGGGCGGCCGCGCAGGTCAGGTCCTCCAGCGCGTTGTAGAGCCGCTCCGGGTGGAACGGCCGCTCCCGATGCCATACGAGGGTGGAGACCCCGCACGCGTCGGCCTCGGTCGGCAACAGCGCGCAGGCCGGGTGCTGCGCCGCGGCGGCGGCCTCGACGTCGAATCCGGCGAGCGCGGCGCGGGCCAGGCCGCCCTCGCCGATGAGCACCTGGCGGGCGGTCGGGTGGAGCTGGGCGAGCAGGGCGCGGTCCTCGTCGTCGGCCTCCGGGGAGTCGGTGACGGCGAGCACGGGCGCGTACTCCAGCTGGCGCGCCCAGGTGTCGGCGACGGTGCGCTGGTCGGTGGGGGCCGCCGCGAGCCCGGCCTCCATGAGGTCGTCTCCGTTGCCGAGGCAGGGCAGGAGCAGGGCGGGGTCGACCGCCGTGACCACGCCGCTGAGCGCGAGGCCCTCGCCGCCGTGCGCGGCGACGACCTCGGCCATCGCCTTGGGCTCGACCGAGTCCCACAGCTCGACGACCGCGAGCCGGGTGAGCCCCGCGTCCGCGAGGCGGTCGAGCTCGGGCACGAGGTCCTCGCGGAGCGCGCAGCACGCGCAGTCGTTGACCAGCGGGGCGTCACCGGTGGAGAGCACACCGGTGGCGTCGCGGACCGTGCGGACGACGGTGCCCGTCACGGCGGTCGACAGGTCGTGGTGCAGGGCGACGCTGCCGGGGACGGTGGCGAGCAGATCGTCGACGGCCGCCTTGCGGGCGGCCGCGTGGAGGCCGGCGACGATCACGACGTCCATACGGGGCGGTTCCGGTTCCATCCGGGGTGTCTCTCCCTCGGCTCGCGCGGGCCGGTCCGGGCCCGGCATCAGCGCTTGCCGAAGCGGCGTTCGAAGCGCTCGACGCGGCCGGCCGTGTCCATCACGCGGGCGTTGCCCGTGTAGAAGGGGTGGCTCGCGGAAGAGACCTCGACGTCGATGACGGGGTACGTACGGCCGTCCTCCCACTCGACCGTCTTCGCGCTGGTCGCGGTCGAACGGGTGAGGAAGGCGAAGCCGGCGGCCTTGTCGCGGAAGACGACGGGGCCGTAGGGCGGGTGGATGTCCTTGCGCATGGCGGTCAGCGCTCCTCTCGGAAGTCGACGTGGCGTCCTGCCATCGGGTCGTACTTGCGCAGCGTGAGGCGGTCGGGGTCGTTACGGCGGTTCTTGCGGGTCACGTAGGTGTAGCCGGTTCCCGCCGTGGAGCGGAGTTTGATGACGGGGCGGTGTTCGGTGCGGGCCATGTGGGTAGTATATGAAAATGACTCCCGTTTTCAACTGGGGGTTCGACGGGGCCTCGACAGGGGCCCCGGGGGCTCAGGTGGAGTCCCGGGGGCTCAGCAGGGGCCCCGGGGGCTCGGCAGGAGCCCCAGCCCGTCTACCGAGAGGTGCGTCACCTTGTCCGCCCACTGCCAGCTGACCGGCGCGGAACCCCGCTTCGGCAACAACATCTCCCACTCCCACCGGCGGACGTCCCGCCGCTTCGACCCCAACGTCCAGCGCAAGCGGTACTGGCTGCCGAGCGAGGGGCGGTACGTGCGGCTGCGGCTCAGCACGAAGGGGATCAAGACCGTCGACAGCATCGGGATCGAGGCGGCCGTCGCCAGGATCCGTGCGCGGGGAGTGAGGATCTGATGGCCAAGAAGAGCAAGATCGCGAAGAACGAGAAGCGGCGCGAGATCGTCGCGCGGTACGCCGCGCGCCGGGCCGAGCTGAAGGAGATCATCCGCCGCCCCGGCACGAGCGATGCCGAACGGCTGGCCGCTCAGCGTGAGTTGGCGCGCCAGCCGCGCGACGCCAGTGCCACGCGGGTACGCAACCGGGACAGCGTCGACGGGCGCCCGCGCGGATACGTGGGGGCGTTCGGCCTTTCGAGGGTGAAGCTGCGGGAGCAGGCGCACGCCGGATATCTCCCCGGCGTGCGCAAGTCCTCCTGGTAGGCGCCCTGGTAGCTTGACGCGCGTCGTGGCCGGACCGGTTCTTCAGGGGGACTTCAAGTGCGCGTGTACGTCCGTAGGGTCCGTGCAGGTGCCGTCTTGGCCGGTGCCGGTCTGGCCGCCGCGCTCGTGCTGACGGGGTGCGGGAGCGGCGGGGACGGGGGCGGCGGCGGGGGTGGTGACGGGTCCGGGTCCGGGTCCGGTGGGAAGAAGGATCGCGGGTCGTCGTCCGGTTCGAGCGCTTCCGGCGAGTCCGGGGACTCGGGTGATTCGGGCGGCGGCTCGGGGGCGGACGGCGGGTCGGGGGCCAAGGACGGCGGCAGCCTGGAAGGCACGTGGGTCGCCGCGGCCGGCGGGACGCCGCTCGCCCTCGCCGTCACCGGGAAGACGGCGACGCTGCTCGGCGAGGACGTGCTGTGCAACGGCACCGCGGGTGGTCGCGCGGGAGCGCAGGTGATCAGCCTCAAGTGCCCGAAGGGGAACGCGGACCGCACGACGGGACTCATCGAGTCCGTGGACGGCACGTCCATGAAGGTCGTCTGGGAAGGCGCGCGCAGGGACGAGTTCCTGAAGACGCGGGGCGGCAAGCTGCCGGAGGGCCTGCCCACGGCGGGCGCACCCCAGCCCTGAGGCCTCTCCCCCTCCGGGGGGGGGCAGGCGATTGCGGGGGGGGGGGCTCCCTCAACGAGCCGTGGACCCCGGAGGGGGGTCAGGGGTGGTGGAGCCGTCCACCAGCATCGGCGGGGGCGCCGTGTCCAGGGCGTCGGAGAGCTCGTCCAGGGTCTCCAGGAGCAGGCCCGCCCCTCTGCGGACCACCCGGTCGGGGACGCCCTCGCCGTCCCACTCCTCCAGAGCCGTACGGACCGCGTCCCACTTCGGTACGCGGCGTTCGCGCACCGCCTTCGCGCCCTGCTCCGTCGACTTGCGCAACGCGTCGGCCAGGCGCGCCGCCGCGGGCACGGGGGTGTCGCCGCGTTCCGGCAGGTGCGCCTCCATCAGCATGGCCACGCGGCCCAGTTGGGCCAGCGTCGCCTCCGCGTCGGCGGCCGCGGCGCGGGACAGGCCGCGGTGGCGTACGGGCTCGTTCTTGGCCCGGTTCACGGCCTCCTGCCAGGCGACGCGGGCGTCGCGGGCCGCGAGCAGGGCCTCACGCACGTCCGGACAGGCCTTGCCCGCCGGGTGGGCGTAGTGGTCGACGACCGCGGCGGCGTACCGGCCGTCCGCGATCAGCCAGTCGGCGAGGCGGGTGCGCAGGCGCGGGGTCTCCCAGGCGGGGTAGACCGCGTACGCGATCATCGCGAGGACGCCGCCGAGCAGCGTCAGGACCACGCGCTCCGGGACGGTCTGCGTCCACTGCTGGCCGCCCATGCCGAGCAGGAACACGACGTACGCGGCCACGCAGGCCTGCGCCGCCACCTGGCCGGTGCGCATCAGCAGGTACATCAGCCCGGCGCAGAGCACGGCGAGCGCGGCGGACAGTCCCGTGCCGGGGTGGGCCAGCTGGACGAGGCCCGTGGCGAGGGCGACCCCGACGAGGGTGCCGCCGAACCGGGCCACGGCGCGGGAGTACGTCTGGGAGAAGTCCGGTCGCATCACCATGACGGACGCCATGGGGGCCCAGTACCCGTGCCCGAGGGGCAGCCAGTGCCCGAGCAGATACCCCGCAGCAGCCACCGCCGTGACCCGCACCGCATGCCGCGTCACCGGCGAATCGTGCCTGAAGTCGGCCCGAACGGCCCGGATGGCAGCAGGCACGAGGGCCAGGAGGCTGGGACGGAGGAGGGGGGCGGGGTGGGGGTTGTTGGGGCGAGATTTGTGGAGGTGGAGATGGGGCTTGGCTTGGGGGGTGGGGTCGGTGGTGGGGTGAGGGGTGGGGTCGGCGGGGGCGCCAGGGTCCGTGGGCGCGTCCGACCTGGGCGGGGCGCCCGAGGTGGTGGGAGCGCCTGGGGCAGGCGGAGTGTCCGGCCAAGCCGGGGTGGTGGAGGTTGTGGGGGTGGTGGGGGTGCCGTCCGGAGCGGCAGGCGTGGGCGACCCGGTCGGGGTCGCGGAGGGGGCAGGCTCGGCCGGACCGGTGGGGGCAGCCGGGGCGGTGGGCGCGTCCGGAGCAGTCGGTGTGGCAGAGGCTGCGGCGGCAGCGGAGGCGCCGCCCGGAGCGGCGGGCGTGGCCGGCCCGGTGCGGGTGGCGGAGTTGCCAGGCTCTCCGGGCCCGGCGAGGGCGCCCGGTTCGGTAGGGGCGCCCGGGGCAGTGGGAGTGGCCGGCCCAGTCGGGGTGGTGGAGGTTGTGGGGGCGGTGGGGGTGTCGCCCGGAGCGGCGGACGTGGGCGGCCCGGTGCGGGTGGCGGGGTCGGCGGGCTCGCCGGGACCGGCGAGGGCGCCCGGTTCGGTGGGGGCGCCCGCGGTAGTGGGGGCGCCTGGGGCAGTAGGAGTGGCCGGCCCAGCCGGGGTGGCGGAGGCGGTGGGGGCGTCGCCCGGAGCGGCGGACGTGGGCGGCCCTGTCGGGGTCGCGGAAGGGGCAGGGTCGGCGGGACCGGTGGGGGTGGTTGGTGGGGGTTGGGGGGTGCCGGCTGTTTCCAGGACGTCTTTTAGGAGCGCGCCCAGGCGGGTTGCGGCTCGGTAGGCCGGGCCCGTGAGGATCGCGCCGGTGTCGGGGGTCTTGAGGGCGGCCAGGGCCGCCGGGGGGATCTGGACCGGGGCGCCGTGGCGGATCGCCCGGGCCGCCGCGTCAAGGACCGCGCCCGCCGCGCCGAGGAGTTCGCGGACCCTGTCCCGCTCCTTGCCCTCCGGCGGTACGCCGACCGCCGGGTCCGCGAGGGAGGCCAGGACCGGGCGGATGCGTTCGGCGACGCCTCGCGCGCCGTGCAGCTCCGCGGGACGGGTGCGCGCCTGGCGCGGAGTGATCGTCGCCGCGTCGCGCGCCGCCATCAGGGGTTCCGGGTCGAACGCGGCCACCGGGTCGTGGCGGAGCCTGCGCGCGTAGTCCGCCTCGGCGGCCAGCGCGTCCGCCAGCGCGTCCCTGTGGGCGCCCCATCTGCGTACCGGAAAGAGGATCACCAGCGCCGCCTGCACACAGCCGCCGACGATCATCATCGCCGCGTGGCCCGCCGCCGCGGCGACCGAGGTGGGAATCGTGACCGTCACCAGCATGATCGCGACGTTGGACGACGCGATGATGCCGACCGTGGGGCCCGCCGCCCAGCTCAGCCCGGCCAGGAAGGTCCACAGGCAGAGGAGCCCGAGGAAGAGGAGCAGGTGGGAGCCGGTGAGATAGCCGAGGAAGGTCGAGACGGCGAGGCTGGTCCCGGAGGCGAGGGCGAGCTCCGGCCGGGGGCGCCAGCTGCGCTGGAACGTGGCGATGGCCGCCTGGAACGCCCCGAACGCGGAGCTCGCGGCCACCGCGGGACCGAACAGCGTGAGGCTGACGCCGATGATGATCGCCAGACCGGCCGCGCCACGCAGGGCGACCAGCGGCTCAAGGCGTTTGCGCTCGACGGTCAGACCCGAGCAAGCTGTCTCTTTCAGCGCGCGGAGCCAGGTCACTCTGTGATGATACGGGGCATATTGGACAGAGATGGAGTGAGGGGGCCGGGAGCAGCACGGTCACGTCGCGTTCAGTGCTGCCGTCGGGTCCAGGCGGGCTGCCCGGACGGCGGGGTAGAGGCCCGCCGCCATGCCGATGAGCAGGGTGGCGGTGAAGCCCGCCGTCAGGGACCAGGGCGGGACGACCGGGGTCCAGTCCTGGCTCAGGGCGAAGGCGTACGTCGCCGTCGCGCCCAGGAGCGCCCCCGTCGCCCCGCCCAGCGCCGAAAGGAGCAGGGACTCCGCCAGGAACTGGAGACGTATCGCACCCTTCGTGGCGCCCAGCGCGCGGCGCAGGCCGATCTCCGCGCGGCGTTCCAGGACCGAGATCACCATCGTGTTGGCGACCCCGACCCCGCCGACCAAAAGCGCCACCGCGCCGAGGCCCAGCATGAGCGTCGTCAGGCCCTCGTCCGTCGCCGCCTTCGCGGCCAGGGCGTCGGACGGCCGGGAGACCTTCACCGAGCCCTCGTCGCCCGGGCTGACCGTGCGGGCGAGTACCTCTCGTACGTCCTCGACCGTGTGGTCGGGCGAACGCTCGAAGACCATGGAGGGGTGGCCGTCGAAGCGGAAGTACTTCTCGGCCGCGGGGAAGCCGACCATCGCCACGCGGTCCAGGTTCGGGACGAGCTCCACGGGTGCCAGGACGCCGATGACGACCACGTACTCGTCGCCCATCATGATCTTCTCGCCGGGGGACGTGACGCCGAGCCGGTCCGCCGCCACCGAGCCGAGGACGGTGACGGGGAGCTTCTCGCTCACCTCGTCCAGCCATCTGCCCTCCCGTACTCGGGCGTTGAGGGCCTCCAGAAGGTCCGGGCGGGCGGCCTGTGCCGTCACGCCCGCCGTCCGCTCCTCGGGGACGACGTCGCTGCGCCGGATCCGGGCATCGACGTCGCCGGTCGCCGTGGCGTGCTGGACCGGACCGATGCGTTCCACCATCGCCACCGCCGACTTGGGGAGCGGCACGTCGTTGCCCATGGCGTCCTTGCCCGCCTCCGCGGTGAGGAGGTTCGTACCGAGCCGGTCGAGCTTCGCCATCAGGTCCGACTTGCTGGACTGGGAGAGGCCGACGACCGCGACCATCGTGGCGATGCCGATCGCGATGCCCAGCGCGGAGAGAACGACCCGCGCGCGGCGGGTGCGCAGGCCGACGGCGCCGACTCTGAGGATGTCGGTCAGGAGCATCTCAACTCCCCCCGGATACGGAGTCGGATACGGATACCTCGGATACGGATACCTCGGATACGGATGCAGATACGGAGTCGGAGTCGGAGTCGGACGTGATGGTGCCGTCCCGGAAGCGGACTCTGCGGGGCAGGGAGTCGGCTATCTCGTCGTCATGGGTGATCACGCAGATCGTCGTGCCCGTCTCGTTGAGCTCGCGGAGCAGTTCCATGACGACCTGACCCGACGCCGTGTCCAGGGCTCCCGTCGGCTCATCCGCGAGGAGGAGGGACGGGTCGCCCACGAGCGCGCGGGCGATCGCCACGCGCTGCTTCTCGCCGCCGGAGAGCTCGCTCGGCCGGTGGTCCAGGCGGTGGCCGAGGCGGACGCGTTCCAGGGCGGTGCGGGCACGGGCGCGGCGCTCCTTGCTGCGCACGCCGGCGTACAGCAGTCCGTCCGCGACGTTGTCGACCGCGTCACGGCCTGCCGCGAGGTGGAAGTGCTGGAAGACGAAGCCGATGTGGCGGGCGCGGAGGGCCGACAGGCGGGCGTCGCCGAGTGCGCTCACGTCGTGGCCCGCGACGCGGACCGTGCCCGAGGTGGGCTTGTCGAGCGTGCCGATGACGTTCAGCATCGTCGACTTGCCGGAGCCCGAAGGACCGACGATCGCGAGGAGCTCCCCGGCGCGGACGGTGAGGGAGACGCCGCGCAGGGCGTGCACGCCGCCGGCGTACGACTTGGTGACGTCGCGTAGTTCGATGACGGGGTCGGGGGCGGGGGTTGGGATGGGGGCGGGGGTGGGCGGCGGGGTGCAGGCGGGCGACGGGGTGGAGGTAGCGGCCGGCGTGGGCTTGGGTTTGGGTGTGGGTGTGGGTTTCATGGGGCCGCCACGCCTACCTTCGTGCCCTCCTCCAGTCCGGGGGCGCTCACCTCGATTCTGCCGTCGGCCGTCATGCCCGTCCTGACCCGCACCATGCGCGACGTACGGCCCCGGACCGTCTGGAGGCCGTAGCCGCCGTTCTCACCGCGCAGGGCGACGACCGCCTCGACGGGGACCGTGAGGACGTTCTCGCGGGACTCGCTGACGAACTTCACGCTCGCCGTGGCCCTGGTGTCCTCGCCCGACGCCGCCGACCTGCCGCCGTCCAGGGTCACTTCGACCGTGATGCCGTCGCCGGAGGGTCCGGAGCCGCCGCCTTCGGACGCCGCCGGGTCCTCCGGCCGCACCGTGCCGGTGACCCGGCCCGGTTCCGTCCTGCCGCTGGGCAGGGTGACCTCGACCTTCGTGCCGCGCGCGGTCAGCGACGCGTCGGACTGGTCGAGTTCGGCCCGGACGACGGGCTTCGTCGAGGCGACGGTGAGGACCGCCTGGTCCGGTCCGACGGAATCGGCGAGGGCCGCGTCCGCCGAGACGATCTTGACCTGCTCGGGCTGGAAGACCACGTCCCCTTTGCCGACCCGGCCTGTCGGCGTGCGGTTGAGGGACTTCTGCCACCGTTCGACGGCCGCCTCGGTCGCCCGGTCGAAGCGCGGGTCCACGTAGAGGTCCGCGCCATAGCCGAGGGCGACGAGGTTGCGTTCCAGCTGGAGCACGTCGCTGCCGCGGCTCCCCGCCCTCATCTCGCGGAAGGCGGGCACCGGGCCGTACAGGAGCGTCACCGGCTTGTCGTCCCGCTCGTAGAGGGCCTGCCCGCGCGTCACGGTGGCCCCCTCCCGAGCGGCGACCGTGACCGTGCCGTCGACGGGCGACTTCACCGCTCGGCGCCCCGCGAAGTCGATCTTCCCGTCGACGGTCTCGGACTTCACGAGATCGGTGCGGGTGACGGTGGCGGTGGCCGGGGGCAGCTCGCCCTCGCCGCTCGCGGCGCCCGTGTCGTCTCCCGGGCCGGAGAGGACGAGGACGCCTGCCGTGATGGCCGTGACCACTGCGGCGGCCGACACGGCTCCGCTCCTGGCTGTCAGAAGTCTCGTACGGCGGCGTCTCGTCACTGCATGCCGTCCAGGCCCTCGAGCAGCTTTCCCTTGCAGGCCTCGCGGGCTTTCTTGTACGCGGGTGAGTCGCGGTCCATCGTCGGGTCCGTCGGGTTCGGCTCGCCGCCGGGCATGACGTTGCCGCCCGACATCGTGGGGTTGGTGAACTTCGACAGGCCGTTCTCCCGCATGCATTTGGCGTGCGCGAGCATCGACTCGTAGTCCTTCTGGGCGTCGCGCTCGGGCTCGAGGTTCATGGCGGCCCGCAGCTCGGAGACGCAGACGCCGTCCTTGCCGCCCTTGTACTCCTCGCCGTTCCCCTTTGGGTCGACGACCTCGTCGATCTTCGCCCAGTCGAGGTAGCCGCTCAGCTTCGGATCGGGGAAGTCCTTGACGCCGGCCTTGCCGCGCATGCACTGGACGTACTTCAGCTGGGCGTCGTAGAAGGCGCTTCTGGCCTTGTTCGCGCCGGTTCCCTTGGATCCATCGGATCCATCGGACCCGTCGGACCCCTCGGACCCCTGCTTTCCCGTGTCCCTGGCTGCCCCCTTGCTGTTGCCGTCGGCCGCCTCAGGGGCGGAGGCTACGCCCGCGTCCTTCGCCCCGGCGTCGCCGTCCCCGTCGGCCCCGCAGGCCGCCGTGATCACCAGGACGGGCAGGGCGAGGAGGCCGGCGAGGCGGCGCCGGGCGGTCGCTCCGGGTGTGGTGTGGATGCTCATGGCGGCAATCTGCCGCCGCCACATGGTGGTCGTTCCACGACCGCATGATGAACACGTAACGCCACATGATGAGCACGTAACAATGCCCCGCGGAGCCGCGGTCACTGCCCCGACAGCCCCTGAACTGCGCAAACCCTCGCCCATAATCGTCCGCATGGCCCGAGTACCCCACGTGCTGCTGATCGAGGACGACGCGTCCGTGCGCGACGGCATGGAGCTCGTGCTGCGCCGCCACGGGTACGCCGTCGACACCGCCGCCACCGGTGAGGACGCCCTCGCCCTCCTCGCGAGGCCCGCCGGGCACGACGTCGAACTCGCCGTTCTCGACCTGATGCTGCCCGGCATGGACGGCTTCGAGGTCTGCCGGCGGATCCGTGCCACCGGGTCGACGATCCCCGTCGTCATGCTCACCGCGCGCGGCGACGACAGCGACATCGTGCGCGGCCTGGAGGCGGGCGCCGACGACTACGTGGTCAAACCCGTGACCGCGCCGGTCCTCGAGGCCCGCATCCGGGCTGCGCTGCGGCGGGCCGAACCGGTGCGGCGGCGGCCCGGCGAGGACACGTACGCCGGTCTCGTCATCGACCGCGCCGGGCTCACCGTCACCAAGTGCGGCACACCCATCGCCCTGCCGCCGACCGAGCTGCGGGTCCTGCTGGAGCTCTCCGCGTCGCCGGGGCAGGTGTTCAGCCGCGAGCAGCTGCTGCGGTCGGTGTGGGAGCACGACTTCCTCGGGGACTCGCGGCTCGTGGACGCGGCGGTCGGGCGGCTGCGGGCCAAGATCGAGGACGTGCCCGCCAAGCCGGTGTTCGTGCAGACGGTGCGGGGGTTCGGGTACCGGTTCGGGCCGGTGTGAGGGGCCGGGGAGGACGGGGCCGGCGCGGGGCAGCCGCGGTGGAGGGCGGGGCGGGGCGTGCGGGGGGTTCTGGAGGCGCAAGAGGCTCGGGAAGTGCAAGAGGCTCGGGAAGTGCAAAAGGTTCGGGAAGTGCGGGAAGTGCGGCGCGGGATGGGGGGCGACCGCCGCGATGTGTCGCGGGAACGGACGCGGTGGAGGGTGTGGGGCGGGCTGCGCACGCGCCTCGTCGTCGCCTTCGTGCTCGTCGCGCTCGTCAGCGCGGTCACCGCCACCGGGCTCGCCTACCGCGAGTCCCGCAACGCCGTCCTGGACCGCAAGCAGGACGCGGTGCGCACCGACTTCAAGAACCGCGTCGACCAGGCGTCCGCCGACCTCGCCATGCCGCCCGACGAGGTGTCCCTCACGCGGTTCGCGGCCGGGGTCGCCGACGGGCTCGGGGACACCGTGGTCGTCGCCGAGTACCGGTCCCTGACGGCATCCTCCGACGCCTCCGCCGAGGCGTCCGCCGACCGGTCGCTGATCTCCGCCTCCCTGCGCGACGCCGTACGCACCCGGAACCGGATGAGCCTCCAGCGTGTCGACCGGGACGGCAGCCCCTACCTGGTCGTGGGCACGCCCGTCACCTTCGACTCCGGGTCGCCGTCCGGGCTCGACGTCTTCGCCGTCAGCTCGCTGCGCGCCGAGCAGGACGACACGGAGGCCATACTCGCCGCCGTGCGGGACGGCTTGGTGCCCGTCCTGCTGCTCACCGTCGTGCTCGCGCTGCTTGCCGCCCGTACGGTGCTGCGGCCCGTGCGGGAGCTGGGGCGGGCCACGCGCCGGCACGCGGCCGGTGACCTCACGTCGCGGGTCGTGGTGCCGAAGGGGCGCGACGAACTCGCCGACCTGGCCCGGGACTTCAACCGGACCGCGGCGGCCCTCGAAACATCCGTCGCCGAGCTGCGCGAGCAGGAGGCGAAGGCGCGGCGGTTCGTGGCCGACGTCTCGCACGAGCTGCGTACGCCGCTCGCCGCGATGACGATGGTCGCCACCGTCCTCGACGAGGACGCCGGACAGCTGCCGCCGGACGCGGCGCGCGCCGCACGCACGGTCAGCGCGGAGACGGCGCGCCTCGCGCGGCTCGTCGACGACCTGATGGAGATGTCCCGCTTCGACTCGGGCGCCGCGCGTCTCAACCTCGGCGAGCTCGACCTCGCCGAGACCGTGCGGAACACGCTGGCGCTGCGGGGCTGGACGACGCGGGTCCGGGTCGAAGTGGAGGCGGAGGCGGACGCGGGGGTGGAGGTGGGGGAAGGGGTGCGGGGCGGGCTCTCGGGTGGGGTGCGGGTCGTAGCCGATCCGCGGCGCCTCGATGTCGTCGTCGCCAACCTCGTCGGCAACGCCCTGCGGCACGGTGCCGAGCCGGTGACCCTCACCCTGCGCGCCGCGGGCGACTGGGTGACGGTCGAGGTCGCCGACCGCGGGCCGGGCATCGCCCCCGAGGTCCTCCCCCACGTCTTCGACCGCTTCTACAAGGCCGACAGCGCGCGGACGCGCTCGGAAGGCAGCGGGCTCGGCACGGCCATCGCACTGGAGAACGCACGGCTGCACGGAGGGACGATCGACGTGGACAACAGGCCGGACGGCGGGGCGGTGTTCACGCTGCGGCTGCCGTGGCGGCGGGGTGAAGAGGGTGGCGCGCGGTGAGTCTCGTACGCGATGTCGTGTGGGGGTGTGGACGTGCTGCCAGGGGGGTGACGGGAGCCTCGTCGGTCGCGGTCATGGTAGTGGCCGTGGTCGTGGTCGCGCTCACCCTCACGGGGTGCGGGGTGCGGCCCACCGGTGTGGTGGACGCGGGCGAGGCGGCGGGCGGGCTCACGAAGGGGCTGCGGATCTACTTCGTCTCCGAGACGGGACGGCTCGAAGGGGTGACACGGACCATGCCCATCCGTGAACCGGCCGCCGTCATCAAGCTGTTGATGTCCGGCCCCACGGAGGCGGAGCAGCGGTCGGGGCTGACCTCGTTGGTCGACAGCGGGTCGTTCGAGGTCACCGGCGACGGCGACCGGCTCTCGGTCCGGGTGCCCGCCGCCACTCTCGACCCGACCTCCGTCGGCGACCGCAATCTCACCGGGCAGCTGGTGTGCAGTCTGGCGCGGGCGCGGGCCGTCCTCGACAAGCGGGGGCGGACACGACCTGACGATGTGCGGGTGTCCGTGCGTCCGGAGGAGGGGGCCGCGTTGGGGCCGTATGTCTGCTCGGACTTCTTGAAGTAGGTGGGGGGGCTGGGTGGCGGGGGTGGCGGGGTCGCCCCTCGCCTCGGGGCGTCAGCGTTCGGTGTGCTCGGCGTGCTCGGTGTGTCCGGTGCGTTCGGCGTGCTCGGTGATGTGCTGGTCGCGTCCCGCTTGGTAGACGCGGCCGTTGCCCTCTGCGTGGGCCTCCATGTGGATGCTGCCGGTGACTTCCTGACCGTCGGCCCCGCGCGTGAGGCGGTCGAGCAGGGCCTCCAACTCGGGGGCCGCCTCCGGGTGTTCGCTCAGCAGCGTGACCACCCTGGCGCACCAGTGGCCCTCCAGGCGGCCGGTGGCGGGGGTGGCGGCGCTTTCCGTCGCGTCCAGCGCCGTGCGGCGCGACGCTTCGAGTTCCCGCTCCACGTCGTCGGCCGCCTCGGGCTGGAAGCGGCGCCAGAACGCCACCACACCGTCCTTGGCCTGCTGCCAGCCGTCCGTCACCAGGAGGGTGACGACGGATGTGCCGGCGGTGCCGGCCAGAGTGAGCAGATACGGATCCATCCGGTGCCCCCGAGGTTCCGAACAGTCAGTGCGGAGTGGTGTCCAGGGTAGGGCGAACTGCCGTGTGGTGTGGGGGTGTTGGTCGGCGTCCGCTCACGGCAGCGCCGGGCCCCGGCCCTGGCTGCCCTGGCCCTGACCGTGGCTGCGGCCACGGTGCGCGACATGGGCGCGGTCCGCTGCCGCCGTTCCGTGGTTCCAGCCCTCGGCGTCCGTCACGCCCCGCACCCGCGTCGTGGTCGTCTCGGGGAACATCCGCTCGGTGTGTTCGGTGACGGCGACGTCGCGTGCGGCCAGTACGGGGAGCAGGGCAGCCGGGTCGGTTTCCGCGCCCCCGCCCGAGCCGGTGGGCCCGGCGGCCTCCCGTGCCGCTTCCGTCACCGCGTGTTCGCCCGCCGCGGCCAGGCGGCCGCCTATGCGGTGCGCGTACGCCATCAGGAAGGCCTGCCGGAACGTCTTCGTGCGCTTGCGGCCCGCCGCACGCTGGCCGGCCTCCGCCTTGGTCATCGCCGTGGTGCCCTGCACCAGCAGGGAGGTGTAGAGGAGCTCGACCGACTCCAGGTCGGGCTCGAAGCCGACCACGGTCGAGAAGCCGTACGCCTCGTTCCACACCGCCTTGCAGTGGTTCGCGGCGGCGACGGCGTCGAGCAGGATCGCCTTCGCCGTCTCGTACGGGGCGTCCACGCCGACGCGGCACGCGCCAGGGACGTCCTTCGCGTGCGTACGGGCCGCGAGCAGCGCCTCGTCGAGCGAGTGCCGGGCCATCAGCTCCTGCGCCTTGGCGGTCAGCGCCTCGGCCTCCTCCGGGAAGCCGGTCGCCTCCGCCTTGGCGAGCAGGGCGCGGATACGGGTGAGGGTGCGGGGCTCGCCCTGGACCGGGCCGGGGAGGGTGTCGCCGGGTGGCGGTCCTGCCGGTTCGAGTGGGGGGAGGCGGAGGAGGAGGCGGTAGAGCTGGAGGTGGGTGGTGGCCCGGGTGAAACGGTCCTGGGCGGGCCCGTCCGCGTCGGCCGGCCCGAGGTCCGCCAGCTGGGCTGCCCAGCGGGGCGGCAGGTGGGCGTAGCGGCTGGTCTCGGCGCGGATCAGGGTGGCGGTCAGGCGTACGTGGGGGTCGTCCAGGTCGCGGCGGACGAGGCGGATGATGTCGGCGGGCTGCCAGCCTCGCTGCCAGGCGCGGTGCAGGTACTCTTCGCCTCGGCGGCGCAGGTCGGCGTCCGCCTCGGGGGCGGCCGCGAGGAGTGACGCCCCGGCGTCCAGGCCTTCGTCACCGTCGCCGTACAGCGCAGCCGCGAACGCCCTGTCGATCACCGAGTCCATGGGGCAAGGGTATGGGGCGGGTTCTGGCGGGGGCGCCTTGTGCAGGTTTGCGCCTTCTGCCCGTCTGTGGGGCGGGCTGGTTCTGGCGTCGTTCGCCTTGTGCGGGGTTCGCCTTTGCTTCGTCTGTGGGGCGGGGCCGCGGGGGTATGTGCGTACTCGCCATCCCTGCGCCGCGCCTCAAGTCCAAAGACGCCACAGTGCGCTCGGTGCTCCGTTCGCACATACCCCCACGTCCCCTCGGGCGCGTGCGCGCCTGCGGCCCGGTGGGGGGCCTTGCCCCTACTCCCGCAGGTCGTTGCGGGGCAAACGGGTGGGTGGGTGGGAACATCCGCCGCGGAGCGGCGGGCTTGGTGGTTGTGGGCTGGCGGGGCGGCGCGGGTGGACCGGGGGCGCCGCGGGCCCGGGGGCCCGTCCGGGGGGCTCCCGGGTGCGGGAGGCGGGCGGGGCTGGAAGGCTCGGCGCATGCGAGTCGCGCTGGCACAGACGGACTGCGCGCTGGGTGAGGTCGAGCAGAACCTGGAGACCGCGCGGGACCAGGCGGCCCAGGCCGCGGCCCAGGGCGCCGACCTCGTCGTCTTCCCCGAGCTGAGCCTGCACGGCTATCACCTGGGCGGGCTCAAGAGGGACACGTCGATCACGACGGACGACCCGGGGCTGCTCGGCCTGACGGAACCCGGTGGCCCCGACGTCCTGGTCGGCCTCCACGAGCACACGAGCCTCCGGGCGTACAACACGGCGGCGTACGTCTCGGAGGGCCGGCTCCTGCACGTACACCGGAAGCTGTACCTCCCGAACTACCTGGCGTGGGAGGAGCGCAAGCACGTGAGTCCGGGCCAGCACCTGCGCGCGTACGACCTGCCGCACGGGCAGGGCCGCGCCGCCACCCTCATCTGCAACGACGCGTGGCAGCCCGCGCTCCCCTGGCTCGCCGTGCAGGACGGCGCCGAGGTCATCTTCGTACCGACGAACAGCGCGGCCAGCCTGGACCCGGAGGCCATGGACACCGGCCTGTACTGGGACACGCTGCTGTCGTACACCGCCCGCATGCTGCAGTGCTGGGTCGTCTTCGTGAACCGGGTCGGCAATGAGAACGGCGCCTCGTTCTGGGGCGGTTCACGCGTCGTCGACCCGCGCGGCACGGTCGTCGCGCAGGCGCCGAAGTGGGAGCCGGGGCTGGTGACGGTCGACATCGACGTGCACGAGGCGCGCCGGCAGCGCCGCGCCGTGCCGCTCGTCGCCGAGGCGCGGCTCGGCCTGGTCGACCGCGAGGTGCGGCGCCTCATCGACGAGGGCGGCGACAGCTGAGGAGCTGCCGGAGCCCGTGGGCTGCTCCGGGATGTGTTCAGGGTGATCCTCCGGGTCTTCTCCGCGCACCCACCACCCCCGCCGACACCGCCACCACCGCGCACACCCCCACGCTCACCCCGAGCTCGCCCCACGGCACCGCCACTCCCGCCGGCATGGAGAGGAGGGCGAGGCCCGCGGACAGGCCGGTCAGGTTGACCGCGGTGACGGCCAGGCCGAGGAGCGTGCCCGCCGCCACGGCCACCAGCGCCTCTCCGGCGACGACCAGCCGCACCTGGCCGTGCGTGGCGCCCGCGAGGCGCAGCGAGCGCAGTTCCGCGCGGCGCACGGAGGTCGCCATCAGCAGGGTGCTCGCCAGCGAGATGCCCGTGTAGACGAGGGAGATGCCGAGGAGCATGAGGAGGCCGAGGCGCGTCTGTGCCTTGGTCCGCGGGTGCGTCGCGGCCAGCCACTCCTCGGCCGTGCGCACCTCACCTCCGCTGCGGGCCCGCAGCGCGGCCGCCGCGGCGCTGCGGTCCGCGCCCGCCGCCAGCCGGACGTCGATCCGGTCGACCGGGGCGGACGGTGCGTTCGCCCTGGTGACGTACGCGCCGTTGTCCCCGGTCCCGCGTGCGAGGACCGCCACGATCCGCAGCCGCGCGGGCCGTCCGTCCCCGAGCCACACGGCGACGTGGTCGCCGACCCGGTGCTTCTCCCACTCCTCGTTGACGACGATCGAGCCGTCGTCCAGGTCGCGTACGTCACCGGCGACCACCGGCAGCCGCGAGGTCGCCGCCAGTGCCACCGGGTCGCCCACCGCGCGCGCGTCGGTCCGGACGAGGGCGCTGCCTTCCTCGCGTACGAACACGCCGGTGGCGGCGGAGGGGGAGACGGCGGAGGCGCCTGGTACGTCCTGAGGGCGGATCGGCCTCAACGAATCCCCGGTGGCCACCAGTTGGGCCGACGTCCGCCGCTCCGCCTCCGTCGCCTTCGCCGCGCTCACGGTCTGCGCCGAGCCGAGCAGGCTGCCCGCGAGGGCGACGCTGACCAGGACCGGTGCCGCGACGGCGGCGGTGCGGCGCACGGCGGCGGTGGAGTTCTCGCGGACGAGGAGCCCGACGGCGCCGGGCAGCCGGAAGGCGCGGACGACGGGACGTACGAGAAGGGGCGCGAGCGCGGCGGCCGCGGTGATCAGGATCATCGGCTGGGTCGTGTACGTCTTGCGCTTCAGGAGCGCGGACGGGTCCGTGCCCAGGGTCCGTACGAGCAGCCCGAGCCCGCAGGCGAGCAGCAGCGCCCCCACGATGCGCCGGCTCCACGGCATGACACCGCTGTCCACGGACGCGTCGCGCAGCGCCTCGACCGGGCCGACGCGCCCGGCCCGCCGCGACGCGGCCCAGGACCCGGAGAAGGAGACGAACAGGCCGGTCCAGAAGGCGAGTTGGAGGGGCCAGGAGAACCAGCCGATCTCCTCGCCTCCCACCGCGAACCAGTCCGGCGCGATCCCCGCCCGCACCAGCGCCTCGGCCTGCGGCCGCGCCCCCCACGCCCCGAGCACACACCCGGCGAAGGACGCCAGCACGCCCACCGCGAGCGCCTCGCCGAGGAGTTGTCTGCGCACCTGCCCCGGCGTGGCTCCCGCCATCCGCAGCAGCCCGAACTCCCGCCGCCGCAGCGCGACCACGAAGGCGAACGTCGACGCCGTGACGAACACCGACACGAAGGCGGCCACACCGCCCGCCGTGCCGAGGAAGGAGTTGACGGCCACCAGCGCCTCGGCGTCCCGCGCGGTGCCGGGGTCCGCGTGGCGGCGGTCGTCGCCGGTGAGGACGCGGGCTCGTCCGCCGACGACCTCGCGTACGGCCGGGGCGGGGGCGTCGACGCCGACGGCGTCCCGTTTGTCCCCGTCGAGCCGTACGGGCCCGAGCCGCCGAAGCTCGCGCAGCAGTTCGATATCCACAGGCTGTGGATGAATGAGCGGCTTGGTTACGTGGGTGACGTCCGGGCCCCGCCGGACCGGAACCGTCAGTGTGTCCTGCCCCATGACGACGACGGGCCACCCGGCGAACCGCTCCGGGGCCCGCTCGGGCGCCGAGAGGCTCGCGGCCAGCCCCAGCGCCATGGCGGCGGTGAGCCCGACGCCCAGGGCGACGGCCACGAAGGCTCCCACGAGGCTGCTCCACCGGGCCCGGAGCGAGGCGAGGAAGATCATCACGCGCGCACCTCCGCCGCTGCGACCGCTTCGAGGCCCGCCATCGCCGCCGCGACCTCACCGGCGTCCGGCGCCCGCAGCTCGCTCGCCACCCGCCCGTCGACGAGGAACACCACCCGGTCCGCGTACGAGGCCGCCACCGGGTCGTGGGTGACCATCACGACGGTCTGCCCCTCCTCGTCCACCAACCCGCGCAACAGCGCGAGCACTTGACGGCTCGTCCCCGTGTCGAGCGCTCCCGTCGGCTCGTCGCCGAAGAGCACCGCGGGCCGGGTGACCAGCGCCCGCGCGAGCGCCACCCGCTGCTGCTGCCCGCCCGACAGCTCACCGGGCCGGTGCCCGGCACGGTCGGCGAGGCCCACGCGCCCGAGCGCGTCACGGATCTCCGTACGCGAGACCCTGCGGCCCGCGAGGCGCTGCGGGAGCGCGACGTTCTGGGCGGCGCTCAGGGCGGGCAGCAGGTTGTAGGCCTGGAAGACGAAGCCGATCCGCTGCCGGCGCAGCAGCGTCAGCCGGCGCTCGCTCAGTCCCGTCAGCACGGTCCCGCCCACCTCGACAAGCCCGGACGTCGGGCGGTCGAGTCCGGCGGCGCACTGCAGCAGTGTGGACTTGCCGGAGCCGGAGGGGCCCATCACGGCGACGAAGGTGCCGGTGCGGACGTCGAGGTCGACGCCGTCGAGGGCGGTTACTTCGCCGTGGAGTCGGCGGACTCCGGCGAGACGCACAACGGTTTCACTCATGCCTCCACCCAACCGGCGCGCCCTCCCCGGAACACGCCCCCTGGAGGGCGTCCCGGGGGTAGGGCGGGCCATACCCTCCGGGGGGCGGGGGGTATGGCCTGCCCTGCGACGTCCTGCCGGGGTAGGAGCACCGAGCCCGCCGCTCCGCGGCGGATGTCTCCCACCCACCCACCCGTTTACCCCGCGACGTCCTGTGGGGGTAGGGCGGGTGGGTGGGTGTTCCCCCGCGATGTCCGGCGGGAGTAGGGGCGGGTGGGCGGGTGTTCCCGCGACGCCCTGGGGGTGTGGAGGCGGGCGGGTGGGGGCTGCCCTGCGTCGTCCAGCGGGAGTAAGGGCGGGTGAGTGGGGGATCGCCCCACGGCGTTCTGTGGGAGTAGGGCGGGTGGGTGGGGATTGCCCCGCGGCGCAGCTGCCGCGCAGGGGAGCAAAGGCGAGGACGAGGTACGCCCGAGGACCCCCACCGGGGCGCAGCCGCACGCGCTCGCGAGGGGACGTGGGGGTATGTGCGAACGGAGCACCGAGCACACTCTGGCGCCTTTGGACTTGAGGCGCGGCGCAGGGATGGCGAGTACGCACATACCCCCGCGGCCCCGCCCCACAGACGAAGCAAAGGCGAACCCCCCACAAGGCGAACGACGCCACAACCCGCCCGCCCCACAGACGGGCAGAAGGCGCAAACCCGCACAAGGCACCCCCGCCAAAACCCGCCCACGCCCCATCGACGGGCATGAGGCGCAGCCCGCGCGCAGCGAGCAGAGGGCGATGTCAGTGCCGGGTGCGATGGTGGGGGTGTGGGTGAGAGGTGGGTTGTTCGTGTTGTCGAGGGAGGAGCCGCGGAGCTCGTCCGGCTCGGGGACGACGGCCTGCCCGCAGGGGCCGAGATCCGCGAGCCCGACCTCGCCGAAGCCGTCCGCAAGCGCCCCGACGTGGACCGCTGGGTCTGGCGGTCCACCGCCGCCGTCTATCCCCGCCTCCTCGCAGCCGGCCTCCGCGTCCCCCGCTGCTACGACATCGAGGCCGCCGAGCTCCTCCTCCTAGGCCACGAGGGCCGCCTCGGCGAGCCCCGCTCCGCCGCCGCGGCCCTCGCCCGCATCCGCAACACCCCCGTGCCCCCCGACCCCCCGCCCCGCGCCGCCGAGCCCGGCACCCAGGACTCCCTCTTCGAGCCCCGCCCCGGCGGCATCGACCTGTCCCTCGCCGAGCTCGTGGAGGTGCACGCCGAGCAGCAGCGAAGACACGACGCGACCGCCCACCCCGGCCGCATGCGCCTGCTCACCGCGTCCGAGTCCGCCGGCATGCTCGTGGCCGCCGAGATGAACGACGCGGGCCTGCCCTGGCGTGCCGACGTCCACCGCGCGCTCCTGACCGAACTGCTCGGCGAGCGGTACGCGGGGCGCGGCGAGCCCCGCCGTCTCACCGAGCTCGCCGACGAGGTGTCCACCGCGTTCGGCCGCCGCGTCCGCCCGGATCTGGCCGCGGACGTCGTCAAGGCCTTCGCGCAGGCGGGCATCAGGGTGAAGTCGACGCGGCGCTGGGAGCTCGAGGGGATCGACCACCCCGCAGTGAAGCCCCTCATCGAGTACAAGAAGCTGTACCGGATCTGGACCGCCCACGGCTGGAGCTGGCTCCAGGACTGGGTGCACGACGGCCGTTTCCGTCCGGAGTACACCCCGGGCGGCTCGGTCAGCGGCCGCTGGACGACCAACGGCGGCGGCGCGCTGCAGATCCCGAAGGTGATCCGCAGGGCCGTCGTCGCCGACCCCGGCTGGCGGCTCGTCGTCGCCGACGCCGACCAGATGGAGCCGAGGGTCCTCGCCGCGATCTCGCGCGACCCGGGCCTGATGGAGGTGGCGGGCAGCGAGGAGGACCTGTACACCCGCCTCTCGGACCGCGCGTTCTCCGGCGACCGCGAGCACGCGAAGATCGCCCTGCTCGGCGCGGTGTACGGACAGACGTCGGGCGACGGCCTGAAGAACCTGGCGGCGCTGCGCCGCCGCTTCCCGCTGGCCGTCGCGTACGTCGACGACGCGGCGAAGGCGGGCGAGGAGGGCCGGCTCGTACGGACGTGGCTGGGACGGACGAGTCCGCCCGCGGCGGGCGCCGGGGAGGACGACGAGGCGGGCATCCCCCAAGAGGACCCGACGGGCCGAACGGGCCGGACGGGCTCCGTGGCCGTCCCGGCCGGCGGTGACGGGGGCCCGCCCTCCGAGGGCGAGTTCACTCCGGGCTACGCCTCGTCCGACGCCCGCGCCCGCGGCCGCTTCACCCGCAACTTCGTGGTGCAGGGCAGCGCGGCGGACTGGGCGCTGCTGATGCTGGCCGCCCTGCGGCGGTCGATCGCGGAGGGCGGCCTGCGGGCCCGGCTCGTGTTCTTCCAGCACGACGAGGTCATCGTGCACTGCCCTGCCGAGGAGGCGGAAACGGTGGTTCGCGCGGTGCGCGAGGCGGGGGATCTCGCGGGCCGGATCGCGTTCGGGGAGACGCCGGTCCGATTCCCGTTCACCACGGCTGTGGTGGAGTGCTACGCGGACGCGAAGTAGGAAGAAGACGGAAGAAGACGGAAGTAGGACGAAGAGGCGGGAGAGGGGGGGTGGCGCTACGCCGCCGCCAGCAGCTCCCGCAGCTCGTCCGACACCTTGCTGTCCGTGCCGTCCAGCGCGCGCAGCGCGGCCCTCCACTGGTCGTACGCCTCTTCGTCGCGCCCCGCCGCCCGGAGGAGGAGCCCGCGCTGGTGTCGGGCGAGGCCCGTCATGTGGGTGTCGCCGCGTTGTTCGGCGCGGTCGAGGAGGGCGGCGCACTCACGCGTCGCCTCCGCGGAACGGGAGAGTCCGCGCAGGGCGCGGACCAGTCCGAGGCGGGCCTGGGAGGCTCCGTGCCAGTCCTCGTACTCGCCGTGCAGACGCAGGCTCTCCTCGAAGTGGCCGAGGGCGGCGGCCGGTTCGCCGAGGGTGAGGTGGGCGTAGCCGATGTTGCAGTGGGCGGACTGGCGGACGACGGCGTGCCCGATGGTCTCGCCGATCGCGAGGCTGCGTTCGTGGTGGGCGATGGCGGCGCGGGCGTCGGTGTGCTCGTAGAGGTTGCCGAGGTGGCTGAGGGTGATCGCCTCGCTGAGCGGGTCCGCGAGGTCCTGCGCGAGGTCGAGGCTCTGGTGGAGCGCCTCGGCGGATTCGGCGTGGCGGCCGAGACCTTCGAGGAGGAGGCCGCGGTTGTTGAGGCCGCGCCGTACGCAGGACACGATGCCGAGTGCCCGCCAGAGGGCGAGGGCCTCGTCGTTCAGGGCGAGGGCCTCCCGGCTCCGGCCTGACATGAAGTGCAGCCCCGCGAGATCGGTGAGGGCCTGGGCCTCGGCGGCGGCGTCGCCCTGCCGGCGGGCGCCGTCCAGGGCGAGGGCGCCGAGCACCGCCAACTCGGTGAGGCGGCCACGGCGTTGGAGGTACGGGAAGAGACAGCGGACCAGGACGGGAAGCAGGCCGAGGGGGTCGCTGTGCCTCTCGGCGAGGGCGAGCACATTGGCGAGCTCGGCGTCTCCCCAGGCGAAGGCGTCCTCTGCGGACATGGGGGCGGGTTCCGGGGGCGTGCCCGTCGCCGGGGGCGTGCTCGCCTCCACCGCGGGCGGGCTCGTTCCCGCCGCGGGTGGGGTGGGGACGTCCATAGGCTGGGCCGGGCCTCCCACGGGCTCCCCCGTTGACGGGGGTACTCCCGCGTCGGCGCGCTCGGCGCGTACGAGGCGGGGCCCGACGCCGCGTAGGCGGTCGGAGCGGTCCAGGCCATCGGGGAGGATCGCCAGCAGGGTGCGGCGGGCGGACTCCGCGTACCAACGGAAGGCCTCCTCGACGACGCCGGCACACGCGGCGGCTCCGCCCTGGCCCCCGGTGGCCGTCTCCCGGGCGAAGTCGCGTACGAGATCGTGCGGGGCGTACCGGCCGTAGGACGTCTCTTCGAGGAGCGCGACGTCGACGAGGCGGTCGAGGGCAGCGCCTGCGCGCAGTTCGTCGGTGCCCAACAGGCGGGCCAGGAGCGGCACTCCGTACGTCGGCAGGTCGAGCGCGCCGATCCGGGTGAGGGCGCGGGCGGCGACGCGGTCGGCCTCGCGGTCCGAGGTGCGCAGGGCGTCGAGGGCGACGGCGAGGGAGCGGCGCACGCTCAGGTCGTCGTACTCCAGGTGGTGCAGGCGGCCGCCGCTGACAGTGAGGAGTTCGGCGAGGGCGTCGGGGGTGAGGGCGCGGCGGGCAGCCAGGCGGGCGGCGACGATGCGCAGGGCGAGGGGGAGGCGGCCCGCGAGTTCGATCAGCGGGTGCCCGGCGTCGAGCCCCGCGCGGCCGGAGACGGCGCACAGCAGTGCGGCGCTGTCCCTGTCGGAGAGGGGCGCAAGCGGGAAGCGGGCAGCGCCGTCGAGGGCCGTCAGCGGCGAGCGGCTGGTGACGATCACCGCGCAGCCGGAGCCGGCGGGCAGCAGCGGCCGCACCTGCGCCGCCGTCGCCGCGTCGTCCAGGACCATCAGCGTGCGGGTGGGCGCGAGCAGAGACCGCAGCAACGCGCTCGCCGCATCCGGCGATTCACGGCGCGCGCCGACGGCATCCGGCACCGCGCAACCCAACCCTGCCGCCGCACCCTGCGTACCCTGCGTACCCGGCACATCCGCCGCACCCTGCGCACCCGGCGCCTCACGGCTCACGCTTGTGCCACCCGGCGATGCGCAGCCCACACTCGCGGCATCCGGCGACGGCCGGTCCTCGGGGCTGCCGACGTCCTCTCCGCACACGCGGCTGCCGGAAGCCTGTGGGGGTTCGGCGCCGAGGTCGCGGAGGAGGGCGGCGAGGGCCTGGCACGGGGTGAGTGGGGTCATGCCGGGTGTCGCGCCGCGCAGGTTGACGTAGAGCTGACCGTCCGGGAACTCCTCCCGCAGCGCGTGCGCCACATGCACGGCGAGCGCGCTCTTGCCGACCCCGGCCATGCCGGAGACGACGGCGACGCGCGACCCTCCGGCCAGGGCGAGCCGGAGCGAGCGGACGGTGCCGTCCCGGCCGGTGAAGTGAGCCGGTGCGGGCGGCAGTTGCGCGGGACTGGCCGCCCCGGCTCGTCCCGCCCCACCCGCGCATTCCGGCCGGGACGCTTCCGCAGGAACGGGCGGCGGCACGTCTGCGGACTCCCCCGCACCCAGATCCACCGGCTCCCCGCCCAGATCCGCCGGCTCCCCGCCCGGGGCCGCCCCCAGCACCTCCCGGTGCGCCTCACGTACCGCCGTGCCCGGTTCCACGCCGAGTTCCTCGATGAGTCTGCGGCGCAGTTCGCGGTGGACGGCGAGAGCCTCGGCCTGGCGGCCCGTGCGGTGCAGGACGAGCATCAGCTGGCGGTGGAAGGCCTCGCGGAGCGGATGCTCCGCGACCAGTGCGGCGAGTTCGGGGGCGAGCGCCGCCAGGCCGCCGGTGCCGAGTTCCAGTTCGGCGTCGTACCGCCATTCAAGGGCGAGGAGACGTGCCTCTTCGAGGCGCGGTACGAGGGGGTGGCCGTCCAGCGAGTCCGGGAGGCCGCTCAACGGCGTGCCGCGCCACAGCGAGAGCGCGTCCGTCGCGCGGGCGACGGTCCGCGCCCAGTCCCCCGCCGCGTGCGCGGCCCGCGCCTGCGCCACCAGGTGTTCGAAGACCCGGACGTCCAACTCGCCCTCACCGACGCGGAGCCGGTATCCGGGCGGCACCGCGCGCAGCCGCCGCGGATCGTCGAGGAGGCGCCGCAGCCGCGTCACGTGGTTCTGCAGGGACGCCTGTGCCGAGGCTGGCGGAAAGTCGCCCCACAGGGCGTCCTTGAGGGCGCCGAGGGAGACGACCCGGTCGGGTTCGAGCAGGAGCGCGGCCAGCAGGGCGCGACCCTTCGCACTGCGTACGGGGTGCGGCTCGCCCTCGTCGTCGTACACGGCAGGTGCCCCGAGCAGACCGAACCGCAGCCCGCATCGCTCACTCACACCGTTCCCCCGTGCCGTACTCGTATCGCCATGTCCCGCTGTGCGCACCGGCTGCGGGTACCGGCTGCGTGTCTGTTCCGGAGCCGATCCGGAGCTGATCCGGAGCTGATCCGGAGCTGATCCGATGTGCTCAGAGAGCCGTCGGGCCACATGTTAGCGATCTGTTGGCGTGGCCTGATCTGATCACTGCATCGGATCTGGCCCGCCGGTACTCGCGCACAGCGCGTAGCTCGGGGGAGTGTCGCCGCCGCGGCCGGATCCGGGGGCAGAGAAAGCCCCGGTCGGCGGAGGTGACCGACCGGGGCTTTCGCCCTGCCGCCCCCTCCCCCACGTCCTCCCCCTCCGGAAGTCGCTACTCTCCCGGCGGCCGCTGCTCCGCCGGCAGCCGCACCGTGAACAGCGAGCCCTTCCCCGGCACGCTCTCCGCCGACACCGTCCCGTCGTGCGCCTCCACCAGCTTCCGCACGATCGACAGGCCGAGACCGCTGCCGCCCGTCGCGCGGGTCCGCGACTTGTCGGCGCGCCAGAACCGGTCGAAGACGTGCGGCAGATCGGCGGGCGCTATCCCGGTGCCCGTGTCGGCGACTTCGATGAGCACCGCGTCGGACGTCGTGCGGCAGCTGATGCGGACGCTGCCGCCCTCGGGGGTGTGGCGGACGGCGTTGGAGACGAGGTTGCCGACCGCCTGGCGCAGCCGCAGCGGGTCGGCCGTCACCCACGGGTCACCGAACGCGGTGGCCCT
Source organism: Streptomyces sp. NPDC039462 (assembly GCF_055639375.1). Classification (NCBI taxonomy): domain Bacteria; kingdom Bacillati; phylum Actinomycetota; class Actinomycetes; order Kitasatosporales; family Streptomycetaceae; genus Streptomyces; species Streptomyces sp. NPDC039462. The sequence continues at coordinate 615,532 of NZ_JBVKAO010000004.1, read as the reverse complement.
GAGCTTCACCCCGGCCGTGTCCGCGCGCGCCTGGTGCGCCGCCGCCACCTGGTCGGCGATCTCGGCGGCGCGCACCGGCTCGCGGTGCAGCCGGAGCGTGCCCGCGTCGGCGGCCGCCAGGTCCTGGAGGTCGTCGACGATGTGCTGGAGCAGCAGGGCCTCTTCGAGGAGCGAGGTGACCAGTTCGGGGTCGGTGTCGACGACGCCGTCCTCCGCCGCCTCCAGCCAGCCGCGGATGTTGGACAGCGGGGTGCGCAGTTCGTGCGCCACGTCGCTCACCATGGCCTTGCGCTGTTCCTCCAGGGCCTTGCGGTGGGCCGCCATGTCGTTGAACGCGGCGGCCAGTTGGCTGATCTCGCCCGCCGAGCGGGTGACCCGTTCGGGCACCGGCTCGCTCGGCTCGCCCGCCTTCATGCGCCGCGTCGCGGTGGTGAGCGCGCGCAGCGGCCGGGTGAGCCGGGTCGCGGCGAGGGCGGTGACGGCGACCGTGACGGCGAGGACGGCGGCGGCGAGTCCGGCCAGGCGGACGGTGTTGGCCCGGGAGAGGCTGAAGGCGGGGGTGCTGCGGGTGCCGTCGGAGCTGGTGATGAAGAGCAGCGCGGGCGAGGAGACGTACGGGCCGAGTTGCTCGCGGCGCGCGGTGTCGACGCAGGACCTGATGGCGGCGTCGGTCGGCTCACCCGCGGCCGGCTTGGCCGCGTCGGCCTGCCTCCGCGCGGCCTGCTCGTCCGTGGCCAGCCCGTCCGCCGCCGGCTCGCTCGCGGTCGGGTCCGGGTAGGCCGGGGTGAGGGCGGGGCCGAGGTGGGAGCCGGGGGCGGCCGAAGAGTCGATGGACGGGGTCTCGCGGGGCGCCACGGGCACCGACGTCGGGGCGGCGCCGATCGGCTTCGGTCCGGACCGCGCGGTCAGGTCGAGGCTGATCGGGACGGGGGCGAGCCCGCGCCGCTTCATGCAGGCGTCGGCGAGGGAGTTGAGCTTGTCGAGGGCCTTCTGTTCGTGTGCGGTGGGCACGTCGAGCAGGCTCATGCGGCAGCGTGAGTCCATGAACTCGCCGGAGTGGTAGTCGAGTCGTACGAAGGGCCGGCCGCCGGTCCCGAAGACGACTTCGGGGCTCATCCCTAGCTCCGTCAGGCAGGCCGCGCTCCGGGCGGCGGCCTCCTTGAGGGCTTTGCGCTCCTGCCCGGGGAGGCGGTAGGGGCCGACCGCGCGCGGGTCGATGCGGTCGACCGCCGTGTCTTCGTCCGCGCGGCCGGGCACCAGCGTCGCGTCCACGGAGAGGGGGTCGAGCACGGCGGAGGCGGTCGGGGGCAGGGCGGTGCGGCGGGGAGCCGAGTCCGCGATGACCTTGTGGTCCTGGGTGGTGAGGGCGATACGGCGGCCGGTGTTGCGGGACAGTTCGCGTACGGCCTTGTCGGCGCCCCGCCACTGGGGTGCGCTCGCGCCGACGCCGAGGAGCCTGTCGTAGATGCGGGCGTCGTCGGCGAGGACCTGCCCCTGCTCCTGCCGCAGCGCGCCGGAGGTGGTCTGCGCCGCGAGCCACGCGGTGGCGGCGATGGAACCGATGGAGACCAGGACGGAGACGGCGAGGAGGCGCGCCAGCAGGCTCTTACGAAGCGGAACATCACGCACGACGCTGCGCCGCCACACCGTCGACGCCCGGTCCGCCGGCGCCCACGCCGTCGACGCCCGGCTCATCGGCGACCACGCCGCCGGTGCCCGGCCTACCGGCGCCCACGCCGTCGGCGCCCGGCCCATCGGCGACCACCACGCCGGCACCCGGCTCGCCGGCGACTACCCCGCCGGTACACGGCCCACCGCCGCCCACGCCGTCGACGCGCGGCTCGCCGGCGCCCACGCCGTCGGCGCCCGGCTCATCCGCGACCACCCCGCCAGTACCCGGCCCACCCGCGCCCACCCCGTCGGCACCCGGCCCATCGGCGACCACCCCGCCAGTGCCCGGCCCGCCGATGCCCACGCCTCCGGCAACCACCCCACGGGCGACCGCCCCGCCGGAGCCCGAACCGCCCCCGGCCGGTCCCGCACCTGCTCCCAGCCCCAGTCCCGTTACCGCTCCCGCGCCCGCCCCGGCACCGGCACCGGCACCAGCACCGGTCCCCGCACCCGCACCCGCACCCGCACCCGCACCCCCACCCCCACCCCCACCCCCACCCGCCAGCTTGTATCCCACCCCGAAGACCGTCACCAGGCGATCGGGGCGGCGCGGGTCGGATTCGATTTTCTTGCGGAGGTTGAGGACGTGCACGTCGACCGTGCGGGCGGATATATAGCCGGACGAGCCGTGGATGCGGTCGAGGAGCTGGGGCCGGGTGAAGACCCGGTCCGGCTCCCCCGCGAGCGCCGAGAGCAGGTCGAACTCCCCCGGAGTGCAGTCCACGTGCCGCCCGTCGACCGTCACCTCGTGCCGCAGCGGGTCGACGACGAGGCCGCCGACGCGCAGGATCCGCCGGTCGGCGTCCGGCAGCGGCGGCTGGATGCCGCCCGCGCGGCGCAGCAGCGTCCGTACCCGGGCCATCAGCTCGCGCGGACTGTACGGCTTCGTGAGGTAGTCGTCGGCGCCCGTGTCGAGGCCCGCGAGCAGGTCGTCCTCCGTGGTGCGGGCGGTCAGCATCAGGATCGGCAGCCGCGCGAGCTCGGGCGGCCCGCTCCCGTCCCGCAGGAGACGGGTGACCTCCAGGCCGTCGGCGCCCGGCATCATCACGTCGAGGATCAGCAGGTCCGGCAGCCGGTGCCGCACCTCGGCGAGGGCGGCGGAACCGTCGTGGACGACGGCGACCGAGTGACCCTCGCGCTCCAGGTAGCGGCGGACCAGCTCGGCCTGTTTCTCGTCGTCCTCCGCGACCAGGACAAAAGCGCACATGGCGTTGAGGATAGGCATGCCCCGGCCGGTTCAGGCCGGCCAAACGGGATCAGGACGGCGGCCTGACAGGATCCTCATAAGTGACCGCCAGACTGGTGCGGCCACGGAAGCGCCCCTCTCGGGACACCCTCGGCACACCCCTCGGGACACCCATGGGCGTGCCTCCGCCCCTCTCGGGGCACCCATGGGCCCGCCCCTGCCCCATCCGCCCCCGTAATTCATTGCACCGCCCGATCCCCCCGCCTAGCCTCCCCGCATGGCAACCGCACAGCTCAACGGGATCACCATCGGCTACGACGACACCCACGGCGAGACGGGAACCCCGAACCCCCCGAACACCCGCCCCCACCCCCTCGTACTCGTCCACGGTCACCCCTTCGACCGCTCCATGTGGACCCCGCAGCGCACCGAACTCGCCGCGACCCACCGCGTGATCACCCCGGACCTCCGCGGCTACGGCGAGTCCACCGTCGTCCCCGGCACCACCGGCTTCGCCACCTTCGCCGAGGACATCGCCGCCCTCATGGACCACCTGGGCATACGGGAGTTCGCACTCGGCGGGCTCTCCATGGGCGGTCAGATCGTGATGGAGTGCTACCGCCTCTTCCCGGAGCGCATCACCGGGCTCCTCCTCGCGGACACCTTCCCCGCCGCCGAGACCCCGGACGGCAAGGTCGCCCGCAACTCCTCCGCCGACCGTCTCCTCGCCGAGGGAATGAAGGGGTACGCGGACGAGGTAAGGGACAAGATGGTGGCCCCGTACAACACGGAGGCATCCGCGTACGTCCACCGCATGATGCTCGACGCCCCGCCCGAGGGTGCGGCCGCCGCCCTGCGCGGCCGGGCCGAACGCCCCGACTACCGCGACCTGTTGACCCGCGTCGACGTCCCGTCCCTCGTCGTCGTGGGCCGCGACGACGCGTTCACGCCGGTCTCCGACGCCGAGGCGATGCACGCCGCGCTGCCCGACTCGGCCCTGCACGTCATCGAGTCGGCGGCCCACATGCCGAACCTGGAACGCCCCGACGAGTTCAACGCGGCCGTCCGCGCGTGGCTGGCCCGCATCTCCTGAGGATCCGCCAGGCCCGCACGCCCGCACGTCCGCCCGCCCGTACATCCATCCATCCAGAGCGAGCAACTCTTGGCCCGAAGAGGGGAGTTTTCACCACCGACGTCCGCCCCACCCCCGTCCCATAATGAACCCGCGGACGGCCGCCGCGACAGAAAACCGCAGTTCACGGCGCTAGGGGGAAGTCATGACCACACCACCACGCACGCCCACGGGGAGCAGTCCCGGTGGCGCCTTCACACGCTCCCTTCTCCTCTGGGGCCTGTCCCTGAAGGCGTTCTGGATCTCCCTGTGGGTGGCCCACGTACAGCTTCTCGGCGGTGGTCCGGCCGGCGCCCGGCTGCTTCCGGCCGCCATGCGGAGCGTACGAAGGCTCGCGGACCGGCAGCGCGGGCTGGCCGAGGAGTGGTCGGGCCGGGACTTCCCCGCGCCGTACCGGGACCTGCCGGAGAAGAACCAGGGGCTGGCCCTCCGCGCCCAACTCGCGGGCAAGGAAGGGCAGGTGTGGCGTGACCGGCGCTGGGTCGGTCTCGATGCGTGCGTCGGCGGCCTGATCGCCTTCGGCCCGCTCGCCCTGGTGCTCAGCGGGGTGTGGGGCCTGGTCACGGCGGTGTTCGGGGTGCGGCTCTCCGAGGAGTGGGACAGCATCTGGTACCTGTTCGTGCCGGTGCAGGACTGGCCGACGGCCGTCTTCGCGGGGGTGCTCGGCGCCCTGCAGTTCCCCCTCGCCTTCTTCTGGGCCGCACCCCGCGCCGTCCGGCTGCACGAGCGCTTCCTGCGCGCCGTGCTCGGCCCGAGCGAGAGCGCGCTGCGCGCGGAGATGGCCGAGATGGCGCACCGCATCGACCACCTCACCACCACCCGTACCGCCGCCGTCGACACGCAGATGGCGGAGATCCGCCGCATCGAGCGCGACCTGCACGACGGCGCGCAGGCCCGCCTGGTGGCGATGGGCATGACGCTCGACACCGCCGAACACCTCCTGGAGTCCAACCCGGAGGCCGTGCGCGCCCTGCTCGTCGAGGCCCGCGAGAACTCCACCAAGGCCCTCCAGGAACTGCGCGACCTGGTCCGCGGCATCCATCCGCCCGTCCTCGCGGACCGCGGACTCGTGGACGCCGTACGGTCCTTGGCGATGATCAGCCCCCTCACCACCGAGGTCGTCGCCGAGCTGCCGGGCCGCCCCGAGCCGCCGGTGGAGTCGGCCGCCTACTTCGCGGTCTCGGAGATCATGGCGAACGCCGCGAAGCACTCCGGGGCGGAACGGGCCTGGATCGACGTCCGCCACGAGAGCGCGACCGCCCCGGACGGCGGCGAGGACACGGGCGGCAGCAGCGGCCGCGGCACCCTCCGCATCACCGTCACCGACGACGGCCACGGCGGCGCCGACGCGTCCCGCGGCTCCGGGCTGCGCGGCATCGAACAGCGCCTGGCGACCTTCGACGGCGTCCTCGCCGTGAGCAGCCCGCCCGGCGGACCGACCATGGTGACGCTGGAGGTGCCGTGCGCGTTGTCCTCGCCGAAGACCACTTCCTGCTGAGGGACGGCCTCAGCAGGCTCCTCACCGCCTTCGGGCACGACGTCGTGGCGGCCGTCGACAACGGCCCCGACCTCCTCGCCTCGCTCATCGGGTCGCGGCCGGACGTCGCCGTCGTCGACGTCCGGCTCCCGCCCGGCTTCAGCGACGAGGGCCTGCGCGCCGCCGTGACGGCCCGCGAGCGGGTGCCGGGTCTGCCGGTCCTGCTGCTCTCCCAGTACGTGGAGCCGCTGTACGCGCAGGAGTTGCTGGCCACCGGCTCCGAGGGGGTCGGATACGTACTGAAGGACCGGGTCTCCAACGGCGCCGCGTTCATCGCCACGATCGAGCGCGTCGCCGCGGGCGGCACCGCGATGGACCCGCAGGTGGTCTCCCAGCTCCTGGGCCGCAAGGCCCGCGACACCGCGCTGTCGACGCTCACCGCACGCGAGCGGGAGGTCCTGGAGTGCCTGGCGCAGGGGCGGTCCAACGCGGGGATCGCCGAGGCCCTGTTCATCTCCGAGAAGGCCGTCGCCAAGCACATCGGCAACATCTTCCCGAAGCTGGGCCTGCCTCCCTCGGACACCGACAACCGCCGCGTCCTCGCGGTACTCACCTATCTGGACCTGGACCCGAACCACCTGGACCACCTGGACCGCCTGGACCCGAACCGCTGACACCGGCCAAGGCGCGCGCCGCCCGAGCCGACGCACCTACCAGGTCGGCCGCGCCCCCACCCCGCCGTCCACCACCAGGTCCGTCCCCGTGATCCAGGACGCCGCGTCCGAGGCCAGGAAGACGCAGGCGCTGCCGACGTCCTCGGGCCGCCCGAGCCGCCCGAGCGGCGCCGCCCTGCCCCACCGCGCCACGCCGTCGGGCCAGTCGTCGGCGAGCCCCGGCCGGTCGATGAGGCCGGGCGAGACGCTGTTGACGCGGATGCCGCGCGGCCCGTATTCCAGGGCCGCCGAGCGGGCGAACATGATCAGGGCCGCCTTGGACGCGCTGTAGTGCGCGTGACCGGGGGCCGGGTTCGACCCCTCGATGGACGCGATATGCGTCACCGTGCCGCCACCGTCCTGTCCGGCCATGACCTCGGCGGCCGCCTGCGTGCAGCAGAACGCGCTCGTCACGTTCGCCTCGGACAGCTGCCGCCACTCGTCGGCCGTCATGCCCGCCAGTTCCCGCACCGGCTGGATTCCGGCGCTGTTGACCAGCGCGTCCAGGCGCCCGCGCCAGGCGTGCGCCTCCGCGACGAGCCGGTGGCACTCCTCCTCCCGCGTGAGGTCCGCCGGTACGGCGACGGCGTCACCGCCCGCCGCCACGATCCGCCGGACCAGTTCCTCGGCGCGCTCCCCGCCGCGCCGGTAGTGGACCACGACCGCGGCCCCCGCCTGCGCGAACCGGAGGGCGACCCCGGCGCCGATGCCCCCGCTCGCCCCCGTCACCAGGGCGACGCGCCCGGCCAGCCCGGGCAGGCTCTCGTCACGCATCACCGCGTCACCCGCCGAAGTCCCCTCACGCATCCCCGCCGTCCTCTCCCCGCATCCGCAGCGGCTCCCCGGGCCGGCACAGCTCCCGGATGAGTCCGGCGCGCCCCGGATAACGGGCACTCAGCTCCTCGGCGTCCCCGCCCTCGTAATCCTCGGGTACGAACCCGGGTGCCATCGTCGTCCCGAAGAGCGCCCACCCGTGGCGGCCGCCGGCCCTGACGCGCGCCCCCATCCACGTCCCGGCGGGGACCACCAGCTGTACCTCGCCCCCGGTGCCCAGCACGGCCGTCCGGTCCGTGCCGTCGGGCGCGAGGAGGAGGAGTTCCAGCGCGTCACCCTCGTAGAAGTGCCAGACCTCGTCGATGGGCAGGCGGTGCAGCGCGGAGAAGTCACCTGCGGCCGTGGTCAGCAGCGCGACGATCGCCGAACCCGCGGGGCGGCCGTCCGCGTCGGGCGGCCCCGCCCAGATCCGCCGGAACAGTCCGCCCTCGACCGGCAGCGGGCGCAGCCCGTGCCGTTCGGCCACTTCGTCAGCAGTCTCGCCAGTCTCGACCATGGTCGATCGCTCCCCGGCCCGGACGTGTCATAACCGCGGAGTACGTCACTCCGGTCGCCTCACGACCCATCTCACGGCTCACCTCGCGACTCGCTCGCCTCACGGGCCGAGCGAGCGCCAGATGCGGTCCGGCAGGACGCGGGCGGCGTCGTCGAGGTCGACGTCGTCGATGCCGGAGAGCCACCGACGCGCGGTCGCCACGACGGGCCCCATGACCAGTGCCTCGACCATGGGCACGGAGAGCGGGGCGAGTTCACCCGACGCGACGTGCAGGCGCACCCAGTCGGTGAGCGGCGACAGCCTCGCCTCCTGCGCGTCGCGGAGCTGTCTGGCCTGCGCCATCCCGAGCCGGTCGGCGTAGGAGGAGTGCAGGAGCCGGGCCGCGTCCGGATGCTCCTGGATGAAGGTCAGATAGGTCCGCACGAGGGCCCGGACGCCGCCGCGGGCGGTACGGGAACGCTCCACGGCCGTGGTCAGTTCGCCGAGCAGCCGGCCGAGCCAGCGCAGCAGGAGGGCGTTCATGAGGCCGTCGACGCTGCCGAAGTGGTGGTAGAGGCTGCCGAGGCTGACCCCGCTGGCCTTGTTGAGCGCGCTGACGGTGACGCCCTGTTCGCCGGACTCCGCGTACACCTGCAGGGCCGCGGTCAGGAGGCGGTCGGCGGTTTCCGCGCCGCGTTGTTGCTTGGGACTCATCGTGCCGACCAGCGTAAAGCCCCACGAAGTGGAACATGATTCCAGAACGCGATTCTAGAAAGATCTTCCACTCCGGCCGATGGATGGGCCAGACTGTGCGGCGGGTCCGGCCGCGGGGAGGCCGGTGAACGGGGAGAGTGTGAACGGGGCAGGCGGAACAGGCGGCACAGGCGGCACGGGCGGGACAGGCGGCACGGGCGGGACCGGCGGGGCGCAAGGGGGCGACGGGTTCGATCTGACGGGCAGCGGCGCCGAACCGCTGCGCGCGCAGGACCCGCGACGGATCGGGACGATCCCGCTGGTGGGCCGGCTGGGGGCCGGCGGCATGGGCCGGGTGTACCTCGGTGTCGTCGACGGGCGGTTCGCCGCCGTCAAGCAGATGCTGGCGTCCGTCGTCGCCGAGGACCGGGGGTTCCTGCGCCGCTTCGGCCAGGAGATGGACAATCTCGGGCGGCTGCCCGCCGACGCCACCGCGCCCCTCCTCGCCAGCGACCGCACCGCCGAACCGCCCTGGTTCGCCACGGCGTACGTCCCCGGCATCACCCTGTCCGAGGCCATCGAGCAGCACGGCGGTTCCCTGCCGGGCGACGCGCTGTGGCTGCTGCTGCGGGAGGTCGCGGCGGGGCTGACGGCGGTCCACGGCCTCGACATGGTGCACCGGGACCTCAAGCCGTCGAACGTCATGCTGACCCTCGACGGTGTCACCCTCATCGACTTCGGCATCGCCCGTGCCGCCGAGCAGAGCCAGCTGACGCAGACGGGGCTCGTCGTCGGCACGCCCGCGTACATGTCTCCCGAACAGGCCTCGGGAAAGCGCCGGTTGACGAGCGCGTCCGACATCTTCGCGCTCGGACTCCTCGTCGGGTACGCGGCGAGCGGCCGCTGGCCGTTCACCGACGCGGGCGAGGGCAGCCCGCTCTACCGCATCGTGCACGACGAGCCCGACCTCGCGCCGCTGCGCGCGCTCGACGCGGAGCTGGCGGAGCACGTCGCGGCCTGCCTGGACAAGGACCCGGAGGGCCGCCCGACCGCCCCCGAACTGGTGGAACTCGCCGAGCGGCGCGGCCCGTCGGACTCGGCCTCCCCCGTCTGGCCCGGCCCCGTCCTCGAGCTGCTGACCGAGCGGGCCGCTTTCGCCGCGCGAGTACCGGCGACCCCGCCCGAGCCGCCGGCCCCGGAGCCGGTCCCCACACCCACCGCGGCCCCCGCGCCCGTCCCGGTACCCGTATCGGACACCACCCCCGACGCCGCGGCCGACGCCCGCACCCGGACGCCGCGGCGCGAACGGCGTCGTACGCGCATCGTGATGGCCGCCGTCCCCGTCGTGGTGGTCGCCGCGGGGACCACCCTCGCCCTGCAGAACCTGCCGTACGTCACCGGGCCGGACCGCGCGTCGGGCTCGACGCCGTCCGCCCCTGTCACGGCACCCGCCGAACCGGGGCAGCCGTCCGACGACGCGTCGAAGCCCGCGGCGAAGAAGCCGAAGGGCGAGCCGTCCCGGGAGCGGGACGTGGCCGACAGCGGGTCCGCGGGCTCCGGGGGCAAGAACGGATCCGACGGCAAGGGCGGTGACACGTCCGGCTCGCGGGACGCCGGGGACAGGAAAAGGGATAGGGACACGGACAGCGGCTCGTCCGGCTCGGACTCGTCGAACGGCAGCTCGTCGGGCTCCGGCTCCGGTTCCGGCTCCTCCGGTTCGGACTCGGCCGGCACAGGCTCCGGAGGCTCGCCCTCGTCCCCTTCCTCGGGTTCCTCTGGTTCCTCCGGCCCCTTCCGGCTGAAGAACGCCGACAACGACGCGTGCCTCACCCAGGTCTACGGCGCGGCCGACGACGGCAGCTGCGGCGACCCGAGCGCCTCCTGGAAGACCGTGAGCGCGGAGAACAACAGCTTCAAGGTGGTCAACAAGCAGTCCGGGTCCTGCCTGGTCGCGAACATGCTCGGCCAGGCCGTCTTCGTCGGCGACTGCACGCAGGGCAGCGCGCGCCTCTGGCGCTGGGGCTCGGGCGGCACCCTGAAGAGCACCAGCAACGGCGGCTGCCTCGACCTGGCGTACGGGGGCGGCGTGGCCGCGTCGACGTGCCAGTCCGGCAAGGCGTCACAGCGCTGGGCGAGGTGACCCGCAGACGGGGAAAGCCAGGTCACGGGTCACGTGACCTGGCTTTCCACGGTGCTGGGCCCTCCGGAGACCCCAGACCCGGGGGGGGGACGAGACCTACTGCGTCGGCGTCGCGTCGTACCCGAAACGGGCCGCCGTCGCGACCAGGCCCGGGTGGGCGAAGCGTTCGGCCAGGTCGCCCTCGCCGATCCACTCGCGCCACTCGCCCACCTGCCCGCGCCGCATGATGCGGGCGTTCTTCGTGGTGTCGTCCTCACCGGCGGACGCCGCGTCCTCGCGGGCACGCATCGCCTTGAAGGAGCTGCGCTCGGCCGCCTGCTCGACGACCTCCGGCGGCACCGCGAGCCCCAGCGCCGCGAGCATCGCGGTGATGGCGCCCACGGGGTGCGACTTGAGGTCCTCGAACCGCACGACCGCGAACTTGGAGAACTCCGGCGCCGCCTCCAGCCAGCTCCGGTAGAAGCGGGCCCAGCCGGGGATCGAGGGCTCTCCGTCCCCGAGCCTGACGCGGTCCAGGAAGTCCGGGTACGTCAGCTTCCCGATCATGTCCGCGGCGTCCGGGATCCAGGAGCCGCCGAAGGAGGAGAACCACTTGTACGACGAGTAGATGGTGTCGCGCGGGTCGCGCACCACCAGGATCGCGCTGTTCACCGCGGACTCGGCGAACACCTCGGGGTAGAAGTGGGTCTTGATGAACCTCTTGGGCACGGCCCCGCTCGCCGCCCTGTCCAGCGCGGCCTGGCTCTTCTCGGAGGTGGCCGCGAGGCGCTGCCGGTAGTAGTCGAGACGGCTCTCCACCGACTGGGCCGCGCCGTCCGCCTCGTCGGGCGACTCGACGTACGGGTCGAGGTAGTCGAAGCCCAGCTCGAACACGATGTTGGCCACGAGCGCCTGGCCGGACCCGGGGTCGCCGGCCACGACGATGTCGTTCTCGCCCAGCAGGCGCGCGCTGCGGCGGGCCAGTTCGTCGGGACGCAGTTCCCGGACGGAGTCCTCGGTCATGTCAGAAATCCTGTCTGTCGGCTCAGGGCGGGTCAGCGGCCCTGTCTCTCGGCTTACTTCTTGGCGCGCGCCGCGACCGCCCTGGTCAGGTAGGTGACCTCGAGCTTCTCCGCGTCCGCGAGGCGCTCGCGGATGTAGTCGAGGAACTGCTCGAACTTGGCGTCGCCGAGCTGGACCCGCACGTCGTTCACGGACTGCCACAGGCCGATGTAGTGGTCGATGGTCTGCTCGACGGAGTGCCGGCCCTCCAGCACGACGACGTCGTCGAAGCGCGGGCTGGCGTTGAACTTGTCCGACAGCTCCTTGATCATCTGCGGGTGCGCCGAGGTGATCCGCTTGCGCTCGCCCATCAGGCGCTTGAGCTCGTTCTCGATGTCCACGAGCACCGGGTTGACCTCGATCAGCCGCGGGTTGTAGAGCGCGACGAACCAGCCGCCCGGCCGCAGGACCCGGCAGAACTCGGCGGTGCCCACCTCGAAGTCCACCCAGTGGAACGAGGACGCCATGCTGATGAGGTCGGCCGACTCGTCCGGGAGCCCGGTCTCCTCGCCCTTGCCGGCGCGCCAGGTGATCGAGTAGCCCTCCGAGTCGGAGATGCCCTCGGCGCGCATGTTGTCGTTCGGCTCGACGGCGGTGACCGAGCGGAATCCGCCGTCCGCGACGATGCGGGTCCACAGGCCCGTGCCGGCGCCGACGTCGACGGCGTCGAGCTCGGCGGCCGGCCGGCCCACCAGGCCGATCAGCGCGTCCCGCACCGAGGTCGCGTAACCCTCACGGTACTTCGAGTAGTCCTTCGCCAGGTCGGTGAAATCTCCGTGCTTGAGCTTGGTCGACGTCGTCATGCGAGGCACAGCTCCTTAATATCTACGTGAAAACTAGAACGCCCGGAAAAGGCGAGGTTCCCGGGACTTACGGGTTTACGGGGCCTACGGGGTTTACGGGGTTTATGAAATACGCGCTCATGAAATAGGCGCGGGTCACGCCACCGCCGACGAAGGCACACGCTCCTCGTGCGCGAGTCGAATCATGGTGGCCGCGGCCTTCGGGTCGACGTCGCCGTAGTTGGTGACGACCAGGTCGGGGTGGGTGGGGAACTCGGCGGACTGCCCGATGCCGACCACGTCCTTGGCGTCGTTCCCGCTGTAGACGCCCTTGCTGTCCCGCCGCTTGAGTTCTTCGACGGGCACGTCGAGCAGCACCTCGAAGTAGTCGGGCTGGTTCTCGCGATTGTGCCGCTGCACCTCGTGGAACAGCGAGATGGTCGCGACCACGACGAGATGCCCCTGTTCGGCGAGGAGCTGGGAAAGCCGCGCATAGGTCATGGATGTCTTTATGCGGCTTTCCCGGTCGAAACCGTGGGTCATCATGCCCAGGGCGGTCCGCACCTCGTTGCCGTCGAGGAGGATCGGCTGCTTGCCGCGCTGGACCAGCTGACGGACCAGCTCACGGGCGACCGTCGTCTTGCCGGCCTCGGCAAGCCCGGTCACCCAGATGACCGCGCCGCCGGAATCGGCGCCTCCAATTCCTGTGGTTCCCATGGATGACTCCCCTCAGTGGACGTACGGTGGCCCGCTCGCCGCGGATGAACTCTTCACAGCCCGACCGCGCTGCTGTAAAGTTCCTCAGAAAATTTTGGCACGCGCATTCGGCATGCATTACTCAGAAAATTCCGAGTATCCCCGTGAAAAAGGCCGCTGACTGACCGTTGAATGGCCGCTCTTTCCTTACTTTCCGAGCGACCCCGTCAGTATTGTCCCGGCGTTTACCGGGCGTCCAATATCTGTTCGTACTGAAGCCTAGATCGGTCAGTTATGGAGATACGCCAACTCGAGTACTTCGTCGCTGTCGTGGAGGACGGCAACTTCACCAGGGCCGCGGCCCGGGTCCATGTGACCCAGCCGGGAGTGAGCGCGCAGATCCGCCGCCTCGAACGGGAACTCGGGTACGAACTGCTCGACCGGTCCGGGCGCACGGTCCGCCCCACCGCCGTGGGCGAGGCCCTGCTCCCCTACGCCAAGGCCGCGCTGGCGGCGGTACGCAACGCCAGACTCGCCGTCGACCAGGTGGCCGGGCTGCTGCGGGGCCGGGTGAGCGTGGGCATGGTGACGGTGGTGGCGTCGCTGGACGTGCCCGGCATGCTCGCGGAGTTCCAGGCGAGCCATCCGACGGTGGAGATCGCGCTGCGCCAGGGCAGCACCGACGACCTCGTCGACGCGCTCAAGGACGGCGAACTCGACATGGCCTTCCTCGGCATGGGCGTCGAACCCCCGGCCTTCCTGCGGACCGAGGTCGTCCTCGCCGACCCGCTCGTCGCGGTGCTCCGCGCGGACGACGAGCACGCGGACCGGGACTCCGTGCTGCTCAAGGAACTGGCGTCCCGGCAGCTGATCTCGCTGCCCGGCGACAGCGGCACCCGCCGGCAGCTCGACATCTCCCTGGCCACGGCCGGGATCGACGCGCCCATCGCCTTCTCGGCCAGCGACCCCCAGGTCCTGGTGGACATGGCGGCCCGCGGCTTCGGTGTGGCGATCCTGCCGCGCGGGGCGGTCCGGTCAGCCGGTGACGACCTCCGCCTTGTCCCGTTCCGCGACCCGGACATGCACGGGCGGCTGTATCTGGCGTGGCCGGACGACCGGACGATCGACCCGGCGGCGCAGGCGGTCATCCAGCATGCGCTCGACCGCATCCAGGAGCGGGACGGCTCGGTCTGACGAGCGTCCCGCTCCGTCCGGTCTCACTTCACCGGCTGCGGCTCACCGGCTTCGACCCCGGTCTCCTGCGGCGGCGGCTTGGCGGCCAGGAAGTCCTTGGCCCGGATCAGGAAGAAGGAGAACACCGCTCCGACCAGGGCCAGGACACCGGTGATGATCAGCAGGTCGTTCAGCGCCTCGGCGTAGCCGGAGTGGAGGGCGGTGGCCACCTGGTCCCGCAGCGGCGCCGGCACCTTCTCGGCGAGGCCGGACACGTCCCCGTGTTCGACGGCCGCGGCGATGCCCGGGGCACTGCCCGCGAGTTCGGGGATGCCCGACAGGTTCCGCATGACGTCGTCGTGCAGCGACGCCGTGAAGATGGAGCCGAGCACCGGGATGCTGGCGGCCATGCCGACCTGGCGGAACGTGATGTTGATGCCCGAGGCCGTGCCCGACCGGTCCGGCGTGACGACGCCGACGGCGGTCGACGCGAGCGGCGGATTGACGACGCCGCTGCCGATACCGGCGATGACGAAGCCCGGGATGAGGTGCGTCCAGCTGCTCGACGCGTCGTTGCCCGACATGAGGAGCAGGCCGGCGCCGACGAGGAAGAGCCCGGGGCCGATGAGCCACTTCACCGGCACCTTCGCACTCAGCCGGCCCGCGATGGTCGACGCGACCAGGGCGCACACGCTGATCACGAGCAGCCGCACGCTGGACTCCAGGACGGAGTAGCCGAGCCCGTTCTGCAGGTAGAGCACCAGGTAGAGGAGCATCGCGAACAGCGAGCCGTTCATGGTGAACGCGGCGATCGAGCCACCGACGAACGTCGGCGTACGGAACAGCGAAAGGTCGAACAGCGGCTGCTCGGAGCGGAGTTCCACGATCAGGAAGGCGACGAGCAGGACGGCCGCCGCGCCGAGCCACAGCACGACGTCGGTGTTGCCCCACTCGGTCTCGCCGGCCCGGATCAGACCGTAGATCAGCGCGACCAGGCCGCTGGTGAAGAGGACGAAGCCCGGCCAGTCGAGCCGCAGCTTGCGCCGCATCGGCGACTCGTCGACCTGCCACAGCGTCACCGCGATGGCGAGGAGACCGATGGGCACGTTGACGAGGAAGATGCCGCGCCAGCTGATGTTGCTGGCGATCAACCCGCCGAAGACAGGCCCGAGTCCGGTGGCGATGCCCGTCACCGCGCCCCAGATGCCGAACGCGACGCCCCGCTCCTTCCCGGTGAAGTTCCGGGCGAGCAGCGCAAGCGACGTGGCGTACATGACGGAGCCGCCGATGCCCTGCGCGGCGCGCGACAGTATCAGCATGAGAGGTGTGGAGGAGATGCCGCAGAACAGCGAGCTGACGGTGAAGACACCGAGCCCCACCAGGAACAGCTTGCGGTAGCCGAAGCGGTCCGCCAGCGAGCCGCCGACCAGCAGCATCGCGGCGAGCGTCAACGAGTAGGCGTCGACCACCCATTGCGCGTCGGCGAAGCTGGTGTCGAGTCCGCTCTGGATCTGCGGCAGCACGACGGTGACGATGGTGGCGTCCAGCAGGATCATGAAGGTCGACGCGGAGACGACCACCAACGTCCACCATCGCTTGGCCATGACTGTTCTCCCCCACACTTCTTATGGCGTATACGCGTCGGCCGGGCCGACTGCCGGCCGTCGCCGACTGCTTACTTGGGCTGGATGAACTCGGGCTGGTCGAGGATCCGCAGCCACGAGCCGTCGGGCTGGCGGCGCACCACCTGGGCGCGGGCGCCCGTGCCGTCCTTCGGCGGGGTGGACGTGAGCGCGATGTCACCGTTGATCAGAGTCGGAAGGGGCTCCTCCGGCTCGAACTTGGGGTTCCGCGTCATCGCCATCTCCCACAGCTTGCGGATGGCCTCGCGCCCCTGGGTGATCTGCCCGGGCGGGAAGGCGACGACCGCGTCCTCCGCGTAGAGCTCCGCGACGCCGGCCGCGTCGCCCTTGTTGGCGCGCTCGACGAACAGACGCGTGATGTCTTCCGGCTTGTAGGCCTTCTCATATTCGGACACAGGGGGGCCTCTCGTTCAGAGCTGATTTCCAGCACCGACAAGCTTGGCCGCGCGGAACTGGCGCGTCCAACTCCCCTTACTTCTGGCAGCCAGAAGCAATGGATCTGGTTCGCGGCCGCGCGACCGGCGGGCGGCCCGCGAGCGACCGGTGAGCGACCGACGAGTGACCGGGCGACTGAGGAATTCCTCAGTCGCCACCCCCGCGCCCGCGCCGAGTGAGTCGTACGCTCACTGGCTTCACATCCCCCTGAGGATCCCCACTGAGGTCACATCCCCTCCCGCCGAAGACGGAGGCACCCATGACCAGTCACACCCTGCGCATGCTCCATCACGCCGTGCGAGATTCCCGATGAGGGTCGACGTCGCCTGGTGGCACCTCGACGGGACGCCCCAGACCATCGAGACCATGCGCGAACACCTGCGCGAGAACACGCTGGACCGGTGGACCAAGGTGCCCGGCCTGCGGCTGAAGATCTACTTCGCGGACCGCGAGCAGAACCGGTGGGGCGCGATGATGCTCTGGGAGAACGAGCGGCCCCCGCTCGACGAGATGCCGCCGAACGCCGCCCTCGCGCTGATCGGCCGGCCACCGGACGTCCGCGCCACCTTCGAGGCCGAGGGCACCGTCGAGGGCCTGTACGAACTGGCCACGCTCCAGGCCCTCGGCCCCGCTTTCACGGGTAAGAACCTGGAGGTGGAACGGTGTTGACATTCCTGAATAGTCCCGGTTCCAATGCCCTGGTTCTTTCACAGGAAAAATCGTCGGGTAACCATTCGAGCATCAATCCAGGCAACAGACGGACGACAAGGCCGGGAGGATAACGAAAACATGGCGTCGAAAACCTGGGACATACTCGACCTGCCTCCCGGCGAACGCCCCGACCCGGACGAATACATCAGAGCCGCGATGGAGTGGCACTTCGGCCCCGAAACCGGCTCTCCCTACTGGCTGGAGCGCGCGAAGTCCCTGGACTTCGACCCGCGCACCGACATCTCCTCGGTGGCCGACCTCACCCGCTTCCCCAACGTCGCCTCCGAGCTGCGCACCGTCCCCGCCGAGGACCTGATCCCGCGCGGCTACGGCGACCACCCCGACGTACGGGGTGTGTTCGAGAGCGGCGGCACCACGGGCGCTCCCAAGCGGGTCGTCCTCCTCGGGGACTGGCGGAAGCGGCTGCTCCACTGGACCGCCGAGCAACTCGACGCCCACGGCTTCCCCCGGGGCGCAAACTGGCTGGGAATCGTTCCCAGCGGCCCGCACATCGTCGGCGAGTTCTTCCGGGGTTCGGCAACCACGCACGGCACCCACGGATTCACGCTCGATCTCGACCCGCGCTGGGTGAAGCGGCTGATCTCCACGGGCCGCGGCAGCGAGGCCGACGACTACGCCGAGCACGTCGTCGACCAGGCCGCGGAGGTCCTGCGCTCCCAGAACATCGGCGTCCTCACCGTCACCCCGCCGATCCTGGACCGCATCGCCCGCCGTGACGAACTCGTGGAACTGATCAACGAGAAGGTGCGGGCGATCCGTTGGGGCGGCACGCAACTCGACCCGGATTCCCGCCAGGTGTACCGGACGGAGATCTTCCCCGACACCGTCTTCTCCGGGAACTACGGCAGCACGATGATTCTCGGCTTCGCCGGGGAGCGGCCGGGGCTCGGCGACGACGACCCCTGCGTCTTCGACACCCTGAGCCCGTACGTCACCTTCTCGGTCGTCGACCCGGAGACGCTCCGGCCGGTCCCGTACGGGGCGCGCGGCCGGGTCGTGGCCAGCCACGTCAGCAAGTCGTTCCTGCTGCCCAACAACCTCGAACGCGACATCGCGACCCGCGTCGAGCCGCTCGACGGCGGCCCCGGCGACTCGGTTGCCGACATCGCGCCCGTCAGCAGGTTCGAGAACGAGGACGTGGTCGAGGGGGTGTACTGATGGCACCCGAACCGGCCCCCCTGGACGCACCCGAACCAGCCCCCCTGGACGCACCCGAACCGGTCCTGCTGGACGCACCCGAACCGGCCTTGCCGGACGCACCGGAACCGGCCTTGCCGGACGCACCCGAACCGGCCCTACTGGACGCGCTCGGCCCGCGCGGCGAGTTCCGCGCCAGGAACCGCCAGCTGGTCACCGACGTCACCGGCCGCCCCGCCGCCGAACTGAGCCTCGTCCCCCCGCCGTTCGTCAGCCGCACCCTGTCGGCGCTGCGCCGCGCCGAGCCCGCGCCGGCCGACGAGCGGGTACGGCGGATCGCGGCCGCCGCCGACCTCTTCGCCACCGGGACCGTCGCGGGGCAGAGCGTGGCGGAGTACTGCCTCCTGGTCAGCCGCGTCGGCGGGGTCCCGATCACGGAGGTCACCTCGGCGGTCGACCGCATCGCCGAACGGCTCCGCGACATCGGCACCGGCATCGCGCAGGCGCGCCCCGCCGGTGCCGTCACCGACTGGCGCGACCCCTTGGCCAGGTCCGGCCGGGCCGCTCACACCCGGCGCGGCCACGTGTTCGCCGTCCACGCGGCCGGCAACCACCCCGGCACCCACAGCCTGTGGCCCGAGGCGCTGGCGCTGGGCTACCGCGTCGCGGTCCGGCCCTCCCGGCGCGAGCCGTTCACCCCGCACCGGCTGGTCACCGCGCTGCGCCTCGCGGGCTTCGGGAACGACGAGGTCACGCTGCTGCCCACCGACCACACCGGCGCGGACGGCGTGCTGCGCGGCGCCGACCTCGGCATGGTCTACGGCGGCGAGGACGTCGTCCGCAAGTACGGCGCCGACCCCACGGTCCTGCTCCAGGGCCCCGGCCGCTCGAAGATCCTCCTGACGGCCGACGTCGACTGGCACGACCACCTCGACACCATTGTCGACTCGATCGCCGGGCGCGGCGGCACGGGCTGCGTCAACGCGACGGCCGTGCTGGTGGAGGGCGATCCGACGCCGTTGTGCGAGGCCCTCGCCGAGCGGTTCTCGGCGCTGCCCAGCCTCCCGCCGGACCATCCGAAGGCCGTCCTTCCGGTGCAGCCGGCAGCGGGCGCGCGGGCGCTCGCCGAGTACGTGGGGCGCCGCGCCGGTGACGCCAGGCCCTGGCTCGGCGCCGACACGGTCGCCGACGAACTGGGCGACGGCAGCGCGGTCCTGCGGCCGGCCGTCCACCAGGTCGACCGCGCCGACGCCCCTCAGCTCGGCGCAGAACTGCCCTTCCCCTGCGTATGGGTGGCACCGTGGCGCCCCGCGGACGGGATCGCCCCGCTGCGCGACAGCCTGGTGCTCACCGCGCTGACGCGGCAGGAAGAGCTGCTCGACCGGCTCCTGGCCGAACCGACCATCGCCAACCTGTACGTCGGTGACCACCCGACCCACTGGATGCGGCCCGGGCTGCCGCACGACGGCTACCTCTCCGACTTCCTGATGCGCACGAAGACGGTCGTACGAGACTGACGTACGCCCCTTACGTACGCGCCCCTCACATACGCCCTGATGGCACCGAGCCGCGCCTCACCGTGTCTCACTGCGCCGAGGCGCGGCTGTCCACTTCCTGCGCGACGTTGAACCAGACCTCGCCGCAGGCCCGCGCCACGCTCGCCACCATGTCGACGCAGTGGGCGGGGACGCTCTCGATGAGCCGGCTCCACTCGTCCGGCGGGAGGGTGGCCGCGTCCAGCAGCCGCAGCAGCAGGCGCCCGGAGTCGGTGAAGCGGATCGAGGGATCGCGCTTCAGGATCGGAATCAGCTCGGCGGCCGCCGGCGGCACGGAGACACCCGACACCACCGGTGCCGGCGCGGCGGCGGCCTCAGCGGTCTCGGCAGGTGCCACTCGGGCCGATACGGCCGATACGGCGCCGGGGTCGGCGGCGACCCGCGCCGGCGCAGCCGTAACCGTGCCGACCCCCGCCGTACCGCCGGCCACAACGGCCAGCCCAGGCACATCGGCCGGCCCAGGCACACCGGGCAGCCCAGGCACACCGGGCAGCCCAGGCACACCGGGCAGATCAGGCGCCCCTTCATGAAGCGCCCGCGGCCTCGGGAAGACCACCTCGTCCTCCTCCAGCCTCCTGCGCACATCGCGGGCGGTGGCGCGGGAGACTCCGGCGGCACCGGCGATCTGCCGCAGCGTCGCGTCGGGGTGGGTCCGGATGAACTCGCCCGTGGCGGCCCGCACCCCGCTGCTGTCGACCGGCCGCGTCCGGCCGTCGCGCCCGATCCGCACCGGCGCGGCCGGCAGGTCGTCGCCGAGGCGGCGCCGGATGCTTCCGACCGTCTTGGGCGAGAGCCCGGCGAACGAGGCGATCATGCGGTCCGACCACTGCGGGTGCGAGTGGATGATCCGCGTCGCCGCGGCGTTGCGGTCGGCCCGGCTCAGCGGCAGCCCGTGCGTGGTGTTGGCTTGAACGGCGACGATGAAGACGTCCGACTCGTGCCCGTCGAGGAAGCGGACGGCGATCTCCCGCTCACCGCGCAGCACCGTCGCCCGCAGCCGGTGCATCCCGTCGATGACCCGCATCGTGGACCGGTGGACGAGGATGGGCGGCAGGTCCGCGCCGGACTCGGCGAGGACCCGGATGTGGTCGACGTTCTCACCGACGAGGCGTGGTGAATCGGCCGACCAGAGCTGATCCACGGCAATACGTTCAATGGGCAGGGAATGCGGCCTTATTTCCCATGGCTGCTGTTCATTGGACCGTCCTCTTTCCCCGTATATTCCATCTCCGACTGTCTCGTGTTCCGCAACTTCTGCCGACTTGCTCGTGTGCATGAACCCGTCGCCCCCTGTCAGAGTTCGCGCAAGCGTGAAATAGTTGTTAACTTAAATTACCGCCAACGTACCCCCCCGGGCCACCGCGCCAGGTGTCACGCTCGGCCCGCGTGCGCGATTTTCCGTCAAACTTCGCAGAAAGCTTGACACACACAACCCCCAAACCCTAAAGGCCGCCTTTCTCCACCAAGACTCAAGCAAGAATTGACCAGAAGTCCCACATATGCCATTGCCGATTACTAGAATCCCGAGGCATGGAACTCAGGCAGCTCGAATACTTCGTCGCGGTGGCCGAGGAGGAGAACTTCACTCGGGCCGCCGAGCGCGTGCACATCAGCCAGTCCGGAGTGAGCGCCCAGATCAGACAGTTGGAGCACGACCTCGGCACGTCCCTGTTCGACCGCTCGGGCCGCAGCGTCAGACTCACCCCCGCCGGGGTGGCCGCCCTGCGGCACGCCCGCTCCGCACTGGCCGCCGTCGACGCCGTCCGGCAGGCGGTGGACGAGGTGAACGGCCTCATCCGCGGCAGGCTCGTCGTCGGCATGGTCACCGCGTGCACCGTCACGCCACTCTTCGACGCCCTGTCCGCCTTCCACCACAGGCACCCCGGCGTGGAGATCGTCCTCCTGGAGGACACCTCCGACCGGCTCATCGAGCGGCTGCGCGCGGGCAGCGCCGACCTGGCTCTGGTCAGCACCTCCGGCTCCACCCCGCCGGGCCTGGAGGCGTACGAGATCATCCGCGAGCCCCTGGTCGCCGCCATGCCGGTCGGCCACCCGCTCTGCGAGAAGCCCCAGGTGACCCTGGAGGACCTGGCCCGCTACTCAGTGGTGAGCCTGCCCACGGGGGCCGGGGTGCGCAAGGTCTTCGACGACGCGTGCGCGGCGGCGGGCGTCAACATGGAGATCGCGTTCCAGGCCGGCGCCCCCAGCGCGATCGCCGACCTGGCAATCCGCGGCCTGGGCGTCGCGATCCTCTCCGAGTCCCTCGTCGCCCAACACCGCCCCCGACTGACGACCCGCCGGATCCAGGACATCCACACGGAACCGGTCCTCTCCCTGGCCTGGACCACAACAGAAAACCCGGCCCTGCGCCAACTGGTCCACCACTGCCGCCACGCCTTCACCCGCCCGACCCCGCCCCTGACCCCGACCGCCACCCCCCAGACGACCGCGATCCCGGAGCCCACGCTGTCCGCCCAGTAGTCACACCCGGAGGTACGCGAAGGACGCGAAGGACCGCGACAAAAGCAAAAGCCCCAGGTCACGGCGAGTGAGTCCTGGGGCTTCCACAGAGCCGCCTTCGGGATTCGAACCCGAGACCTACGCATTACGAGTTGTCGGATCTTGCTCCGCGAAAGTCCACGGGTGGCTCTTAACGTCGCCTTCTAGCTGGACAGTTGCCTGACCACACTCCCCATGGACACCGACGGATGAGTCCGGATCGCAACGCGAGTGAGACCAGGATTGAGACCGCAGGTCGGCAGCCGGTGCAGTAGGAGCGTGGACTCCCCCATCCGCCCAGTGGTCCCGTGCATGTTGGGGTCGGTTCGCCGTGCGCCTTTGCCGCGAAACGCCCCTGAGATTAGGGCTCAGCGAGGTACGTTTGTGCCGTCTTAACCGGTGGTGTGGTCGTGCATGACGCACGTGGCGAAACAGGTATCGGCTTCGCCAAGGTAGGCCACCTGCTACATCACTTCTTGGACGGGATCGAGTAGCAGCCAGCAGCACACCATGGCTCAGATCGTTCCCACAACACTTGAGCTGCTCGCCCTGGTGTCTCTCGGCTCGAACCCGTCCGCCCCATGTGGTGCGGACAGTGAGAACCGTGCGGAAACCATCGGAGAGCACTGCCGAGCGGTAGCCAACCACTGCCGGGAGATCACACGGCTGATCGTCCGGCGACCGGGAGGCGGTGGAGCATAGCCAGCCAGGGCTAACTCGAATTCGGCCGGGTCGCAGCCAGCGGTCCGGCCGCTGGCGTCTCCGGCTACCGGTACTTGCGGAGTCCCTGACTGATTCACGCAGGTGGCGGCCGTACGGAGTCTCTTGAGCAGGAGGCCACATCTGAGGCCAGGGATACGCCAGAGATCTGCCAACTACCCTGCACAGCAACCGTGTTGTCGGTGCCTGTCTCTAAGGTTCTAAGCAGCCCATTCGAGCCGAGTAGGACACCATGGCGGAAGAGCCGCACCGGAAGTACGACAACACCACCATTGCCGCGCTCATGACCTTAGCGAGGGGCGGCTGCTACGCCCCTCGCTGTGGAGCGCCGACGGTGCGCATCATCGACGGCAAACCGGTGCTCAACCTGGACATCGCCCACATTCGCGCCCTGAAGGCGGGGGGTAAGCGGTTCGACCCCACGTGGAGTGTGGAGGACAGGAACAGCTTCGCCAACTTGCTGTTGTTGTGCAACGTGCATCACAAGCGCGTTGACGGCGTGGACGGCGAGAGGTACACCGTGGGGATCCTGGAGAAGTGGAAGAGCGATCGCGAAGCCGACGGGCAGGACGCCCTTGCGGGACTGAGCGGGCTGACCGAGACCCGTCTGGTCGCGATGATCCAAGAGGCGCAGGATCAATACGTCGATCGACTGGCTCCGGTACTGGGAGCTATCGCACAACAGATGCCGGAGTTGTCGTCCCTCGTCAAGGTGCTCAAGACAGACCTTGAACGCGCGCAAGGGCGCACGCCTGGCATTCCAGAGGAAGCTGTCTGGATGGTGTACGAGGCCAGCCGAAACCTGTCGCACCTCCAGGGCACCGCACCTTTGCTAATGGACGCAGGAGATGACCTCGCGCACCTCCAAGACAACACCCAACTGCTGGTCTCCGCTGCCCACAACTTGATGCGCGTGGCAGACCTGCCGGCGGCACTCTCAAACGCAGCCGACGAGATCCAGAGCGCTGCCGCTTCCCTCTCGGACGCCAGGAGGTACTAAGCAGGGCAAGCACCGCTTGGCCACACTCCAACTCCCGCCTGGGCCGCACCCTTGGCTCAGGCGGGCCAAGTCGACCTTCGTGCGGCTGCTAGCTCGGCCCCCTCGCCGCCAGTTAACCGCGCTGCCGTGTCATCCCACGCAGGCAACACCACTTCACGCATTTTCCGGAAGCAGGACGCCGCAACGGTGCATCATTGGAACATGCTCGCGAGCCTGCTGCCAGGATTCCGTCATCTTAGAACCCCGTTCACCATAGGCTCCATATGCGCGTTTCAATTATGGCTACTCTTTGGGGAAAAGATTCCCGTACGCGAAGAAGCGGACGGATTCATAGGCCAGATATATTCCCTCGGGGATTCAGCAGGGCGCCCCATCGCGATATCTGCCCTCACCTTCGCCCTATATTTATTGGGCGACATCATAAAACTTCCAGCTACAAGAGTAGCCAACCTTTCGGCAGCCCTAATCTTCCCAATTTCTCCACGCCTGGGCGTTCACATGAGGCCCATGTCGGTCCGCACGTACCACGTAATCCACGAAATGACGGATCGAATTAGAGACGGCGATAGCGCTTACCCGACAGATTTGATGATTAAAATAGAGCGCGAGCTACCTGAGATCAGAATGCAACTCATCGCGAATCATTTAGATGTCTACATGGAACATGATCGACTCGCTTCAGAAGCGGAGTTTCGAGTAAATGTCGCGATCTTCTCGGTCCCTTTGTGGATCCTACTCTCAGCAACTTGGTCTCCATGGCTAATACTAGGGGCCGCATTCTCCGTCGTGCTGTTCCTGCACGGGATACGCTCTCTGCGAGAGTCAAATGCGGTGCTCGTCCAGGGACTTTCAGCAGGCATCGTAGAGTCACGCGCTTATAGGGACGAGGAGGGAAGACTGCACTCGCATGGGTGCGATGTCCATCTCGGCGCAACAAGCGACGGTGACGCCGTAAATGAAGAGCCGGAGAGAAACGCACCCGCGAACGAACTCGAGTAGAGGAGCATTAATCAACTCCCTTTTCAGCTCCGAGTTGACTTTCCGGCGCAATTCGGCTCGTGAATCCTGCTGCACACAGGCGCCCATACGCTTCTGCGACGTCGCGGGGGACCTGTTGCTCGATCATGAGCCCTTGCTTCGTGTAGATCACGAGCCTCTGCCGAGCTCCGACCAGCATGTCGATAACCAGATGCGCATTCTGGATCGAGTCGACGTACTCGGGTAGCGCCATAGGTGTAGATGCGCTCACCCAGTCGACATCGGGCCATAGCTTCATCGCCGTGGCGTAGGCGCGTCGCTCCTCGTATGGCTTGCTGATCAGCAAGGCTGACGGTACAGGCACCCCACGCTTTTCCAGGAGATCCCGAGAGAAGCGTATGTTTTCACCTGCGTTTCTAGCCTGCGGCTCGACAATGATGTCGCGCTCGGGAACACCTACTTCCATCGCACGGTCGCGGTAGTGCTCAGCTTCACCTAGTGGCATCCGCTCTCGCGTCGTGCGGCTCGTGACCCCGGTGAAAATGATGAGCGGAGCCATGCCTCGGTGATACAGATCCGCGGCAGTGTCCGCTACCCCCAAGTCGTGGCTGCCCAAGCCGACCGCTACGGAGCAGGGGCGGAGTTCGTGCCCCATCTGCTGAAAGTCCCAAAGCAGTTGCGCATCCGCCCAAGCCTCTGTCGAGATCATTTGCTCTCCACCTATGTGCTCGCCGAGTCGGGCACCTTGAAGTCATAGGCCCACGCAAAGGGCGTAGCCGCATGCACCCCGATAGCGAACTCCACCACGGTGTCATCTGCCGTGTATAAGAACGACGGTAGCCCCGACCGCCGCCACCGCCGCTCCAAGGCCGAGCCAGAAATCAAGCGCAAGGTAGGGGCATTGGAGAAGCAGCGCGACCAGAGCCGCGCTCCCTCGACGACTACTGGTCCAAGACCCGCAACGACATCATCCCGGGCGTCGGCCAACACCGCGTCGACAAGCTGCAACCCGAGCACCTGGAATCGGTGTACCGAGCACTGCTCGACGCCGGGCACGCCCCCTCGCACGTGGTGCAGGTGCACCGCGTCTTGTCCCGGGCCCTGAAAATCGCCCACCGCCGCCGCCTCATCGGTGAGAACGTCGCCACGCTCGTGGACCCTCCGAGCGTGGAGGAGACCGAGGCGAACCCCTTCACCCAGGAGGAGTCCAAGGCGTTCCTCGAAGGCCGCCGCCAAGCGGCCCACCTTCATGCGGTGGATCGTCGGCGTCAGCATGGGGTTCCGCCAGGGCGAAACGCTCGGTCTGCGCTGGCCTTACGTCGACCTTGAGGCAGAGCTGTTCCACCCCAAGTGGCAGCTCCAGCGCCTCACACGGCGGCATGGCTGTAACGCCCCTCACGCCTGTGGAGCGCGCCTCCACCGCTTCGATCCGTGCCCGCCGAACTGCACCACACACAGGAACTACAAGCGCGGCTGCCCCAAGCCGTGCACCAAGACGTGCACGAAGCACGCGAGCACCTGCCCCGAGCGCAAGGAGGGTGGGCCCGTCTTCACTCGCCCCAAGACCAAGAGGAGCCAGAACCCCGTACCAATCCCGCCTGTCTTCATCCTGTTCCTGCGCGACCACAGGGCCTTACAGGAGGAGATTCGAGCCGCGGCCGGTGAGCTGTGGCAAGAGCATGGCGTCGTCATCTCACGGCCGGACGGTCGTCCCGTCGACCCACGGCAGGATTACGAGGCGTTCAAGGAACTGCTCGCCGAAGCCGGAATCGACGACCGCCGACTCTACGACGGGAGCCGCCACACAGCAGGCACGATCCTGAACGAGCTGGGCGTCGACATGCCCACCATCATGGAGATCCTTCGCCACACCAAGATCAGCCAGACCCGCCGCTATGTGAAGGGCAGATCCCACCTATCTATGGACGCGATGCAGCGCATCGGCGAGTTCTTTGTACCGGCTCCCCCGAGCCCCCATCCGGGCCCCACTGAGACCAGAACTGAGACCCCCGACACCCGCGCGGCCCGCTCGCGGCGCCGCCGTCGTATCCGTTAAAAGCAAAAGCCCCAGGTCACGGCGAGTGATTCCTGAGGCTTCCACAGAGCCGCCTTCGGGATTCGAACCCGAGACCTACGCATTACGAGTGCGTTGCTCTGGCCATCTGAGCTAAGGCGGCGCGCTGTCCGCACCATCGTGCGATCAGCAACGCGGCCAAGTCTACACAGTTTTTCAGAGCGCTCCGCACACCCCCTCCTGACGGCTATGAGCAGCGCTTTCCGTCCTTGGGGACGGTTCCCTTCAGGAGGTAGGCGTTGACCGTCGAGTCGACGCACTCGCTGCCGCGGCCGTACGCCGTGTGGCCGTCGCCCTCGTAGGTGAGGAGGTGGCCGGAGGAGAGCTGGGAGGCGAGGGCCTTCGCCCAGCGGTAGGGGGTGGCCGGGTCGCGGGTCGTGCCGGCGACGAGGATCGGGGCCGCGCCCTTCGCCTCGATGCGGTGCGCCTCACCCGTGGCCCGCACCGGCCAGTACGCGCAGTTCAGCGAGGACCAGGCGAGGCCTTCGCCGAAGACCGGGGAGGCCTTGCGGAAGGAGGGCAGCGCCTTGCGGACCTCGTCCGGGGAGCCGAAGGACGGCGGCAGGTCCAGGCAGTTCACGGCGGCGTTGGCGAACATCAGGTTCGCGTACTTTCCTTCGCCGTCCCGCTCGTAGTAGCCGTCGGAGAGGGCGAGCAGGCCCGCCCCGTCCTTGTTCTTCATCGCCGAGGTCAGCGCGTCGCGCAGCTGGGGCCAGCCCGCCTCGTCGTACATCGCGGCGATCACGCCCGTCGTGGCGAGCGCCTCGCCGAGCTTCCTGCCGCCGATCTCGCCGACCTGACCGCGGCCGATGCCACCGTCCCCCTTCACGGTCAACGGCTCACGGTCGAGGCCGCGGAAGAAGGCCTTGAGGCGCCTGCCCGCGTCCTCGGGGCTCTCGGCGCCCAGCGGACACTCCGCGCCGCGCGCCACGCAGTCCTTCGCGAAGGACCGGAACGCCGTCTCGAAGCCAGCCGTCTGGTCGCGGTTCATACGCCGAGCGGGCAGCGACGGGTCCATCGCGCCGTCCAGGACCAGGCGGCCCACGCGGCGCGGGAAGAGTTCCGCGTACGTCGCGCCGAGGAACGTCCCGTACGAGGCGCCGACGTACGTCAGCTTCTCGTCGCCGAGCGCCGCCCGCAGGACGTCCATGTCGCGGGCCGCCTCGACCGTGGAGACGTGCGGAAGGATCTTGGCCGACCGCGCCTCGCAGCCGTCCGCGAACGTCTCGAAGGCGGCGCGCAGGCCATCCGTCTCGCGCTGGTCGTCGGGGGTGACGTCGGTCTGCGTGTACGCGTCCATGCGCTTGCCGTCGAGGCAGGTGACGGGCTCGCTGCGGGCCACCCCGCGCGGGTCGACGGCGACCATGTCGTAGCGGGCCCGGACCTCCGCGGGGTAGCCGAGTGCCGCGTACGACTGGAGGTAGCCGATCGCCGAGCCGCCGGGGCCGCCCGGATTGACCAGGAGCGAGCCGAGGCGGCCCTTTTTCTTCGTGGCCTGTTTGCGGGCGACCGCCAGCTCGATGTCGCCCGCCGCGGGCTCGGCGTAGTCCAGCGGGGCCTTCATGGAGGCGCACTCGAACCCGGGTGCGCCGCACTCGTGCCAGCTCAGCTTCTGTCCGTAGTACGGCGCGAGCTCCGCGGGCGTCGAGCGGGACAGCGACGCCATCGAAGCGTCCGCAGTCGAACTTCCCGACGAACAGCCGGACATGAGCAGCCCGGCGGTCACGAACAGAGTGCCGCACGTACGGAACGGGAGGTGATGGCTGCGACGGCTGTGACGGCCGTGACGGCTGAGGTCCATCACGCGAGAGTAACTCTCCGCGCACGCACGATCACTCAACGCGCTCGTACGAGTGAATCCCTGAGACCGGCCAACCCACGCCCCGAACGGGGGTGTTCAGCCCGCCCGCAGCGCCATCGTCATGGCCTCGACCGCGAGCAGCGGTGCCACGTTCCGGTCGAGGGCGGTGCGGCAGGCGCCGATGGCCTCGATGCGGCGCAGCGTGGACTCGGGTGAGGTCCCCAGGGCCAGGCGCTCCAGCATGTCCTGCACCTCGGTGTTGGCGATGGCCACCCGCGAGCCCAGCTGCAGGGCGAGCACGTCCCTGTAGACCCCGGTCAGCTCGGTGAGCGCGAGGTCGAGGCTGTCGCGCTGCGTGCGGGTCTTGCGCCGCTTCTGTCTGTCCTCCAGCTCCTTCATCACGCCGGCCGTGCCGCGCGGCATCCGGCCGCCCTGCCCTCCGCCGAGCGCCGCCTTCAGGTCCTCGGTCTCCTTGCCGTCGACCTCCTCGGCGACCTGCTTCGCGTCCTCGGTCGCCGTGTCGATCAGCTCCTGCGCGGCCTTGAGACAGCCGCCGATCTCCGACACCCGCATCGGCAGCTTCAGGACGGCGGCCCTGCGCTCACGCGCGCGCGGGTCGGTCGCGAGCCGCCGGGCGCGGCCGATGTGGCCCTGCGTGGCGCGCGCCACGGCCGCGGCGACGTCCGGCTCGATGCCGTCTCTCCGTACGAGCACGTCGGCGACCGCGTCCACGCTCGGGGTGCTCAGTGTCAGGTGGCGGCAGCGGGAGCGGATGGTCGGCAGCACGTCCTCCAGAGAGGGCGCGCAGAGCAGCCACACCGTGCGGGGGGCGGGCTCCTCGACCGCCTTCAGGAGGACATTTCCCGCGCCCTCGGTGAGGCGGTCGGCGTCCTCCAGGACGATGACCTGCCAGCGTCCGACGGCGGGCGAGAGCTGTGCCCGGCGGACGAGGTCGCGGGTCTCCTTCACACCGATGGAGAGCAGGTCCGTGCGCACCACTTCCACGTCGGCGTGGGTGCCGATGAGGCTGGTGTGGCAGCCGTCGCAGAAGCCGCAGCCGGGGGCGCCGCCGAGCGCCCGGTCCGGGCTCGTGCACTGCAGGGCGGCGGCGAAGGCGCGCGCGGCGGTGGCGCGGCCGGAGCCGGGCGGGCCCGTGAACAGCCAGGCGTGCGTCATCTTCGACGACTCCGGCGGCGGGGTGTCCGTGGCGGCCGCCGTCACCAGCGCGTCAGCGTCCCGGGCGGCGGCGCCCAGCTGCTCGCTCACCCGCTCCTGCCCCACCAGGTCGTCCCACACGCTCATGGGGTCACCGCCTTACGCTGCGCTCTGCTCCTGCCCGGACCGCCCATCGCCTGCCCGGACTGCCCATTGTGGAGGACGCCTCTGACAATCCGGCCCGGCCGCGGTGTTCAGCGGCCTCGCCGGCCGCGCCGCGCCCGGCCGTCACCGTCGTCGTCCGCCGCGTCCGGGTGTTCGTCCTCGTGCGACCCGAGCAGTTCGTCCGCCAGCGACGGCAGGTCGTCCAGCGGGGTCTCCTCGGCCCAC
Organism: Streptomyces sp. NPDC039462; assembly: GCF_055639375.1. Classification (NCBI taxonomy): domain Bacteria; kingdom Bacillati; phylum Actinomycetota; class Actinomycetes; order Kitasatosporales; family Streptomycetaceae; genus Streptomyces; species Streptomyces sp. NPDC039462. The sequence continues at coordinate 585,399 of NZ_JBVKAO010000004.1, read as the reverse complement.
TCGGAGGACGGCCGCCGGGGCACGCCCTGCTCGTCGACCTCGATCTGGGGCAGCTCACGGGTCCGGTCGTCGGACCCGTCGGGCGAGGGCACGCTCGAAGGCGCGCTCGCGGGCCGCTCGTCCCGGAAGTACCCCGGCGGAACCTTGTCCTCCCGGACGGCAGGCAGCACCGCCGTCTCGTCGGCAGCCCCCTCGGGGACGGGCGGCTGCGGCAGCACCGCGGTGTCCTCCGCACCGGGGCCATCCGCGCCGGGACCCTCGGCGCCGATCGCCGGCAGGACGGCCGTCTCGTCGGCGGCCCCGGAGGGCGGCTGCACCACGGGCGTGGGCACGGTGGTCTCGTTGTCGGGCACGGCGGTCCCGGTGTGCGGCACGGACGACGCGGACTGCTCGGGCTTCCCGGACTGCCCGGACTGCCCGGACTGCCCGGCCGGAGCCTGACTCTTCGGAGCCTGACTCTTAGGAGCCGCAGCCTTCGGAGCCGAAGCCTTCGGAGCCGCCGCAGCAGCAGCCGTAGCCGCGGCCGCCGAAGCCGCAGCAAGCCGCCGCGCCTCCTCCGCCCGAAGCAGCGCGGCCTCCGCCTTCCGCTGCTTCTCCAGGCGCCGCTCCTCCGCCTCGGCGCGCAGCCGCGCCTCCTCCTCGGCCTCCTTGCGGCGCCGCTCCTCCTCGGCCGCCCGCGCCTTCTCCTCGGCGAGGAGCCTGGCCTGCTCCTCCTCGGCCTTGCGGCGGGCCTCCTCGGCGCGCTTCCTGGCCTCCTCGGCCTGCCGCTCCGCCTCGCGGCGCTGGGCCTCCTCCAGCTCGCGCCGCTTGCGCTCCTCCTCCTCGGCGCGGAGCTTGGCGAGCTGCTCCTGGCGCTCGCGTTCGAGCCGCTCCTCCTCGGCCTTGCGCGCGGCCTCTTCCTCGGCCTTGCGCCGGGCCTCCTCCTCGGCGGCCCTGCGGGCCTCCTCGCGCGCCTTCACCTCGGCCTCGGAGAGCGGGAGCACCAGGTCGAGCCGGTGCCGGATGACGGTCGTGACCGCCTCCGGCTCCTGGGACGCGTCGACGATCAGGTACCGCCCCGGGTCGGCGGCGGCGAGCGTGAGGAAACCGGCGCGCACGCGCGCGTGGAACTCGGCGGGCTCCGACTCGAGGCGGTCGGGCGCCTCCGTGAACCGCTCGCGGGCGGCCTCTGGCGACACGTCGAGCAGGCACGTCAGGTTCGGTACGAGGCCACCGGTCGCCCAGCGGTTGATGCGGGCGACCTCGGTGGGCGACAGGTCGCGCCCGGCGCCCTGGTAGGCGACGGACGAGTCGATGTAGCGGTCGGAGATGACCACGGCGCCGCGTTCGAGGGCGGGTCGTACGACGGTGTCGACGTGCTCCGCGCGGTCGGCGGCGTACAGGAGCGCTTCGGAGCGGTGCGAGAGACCGGCCGACGACACGTCGAGGAGGATCGACCGCAGCCGCTTGCCGACGGGCGTCGCCCCCGGCTCGCGGGTGACGACGACCTCGTGGCCCTTGGCGCGGATCCACTCGGCGAGCGCCTCGGCCTGCGTCGACTTGCCCGCGCCGTCGCCGCCCTCCAGGGCGATGAAGAAGCCGGTGCCGCACGGCACCTGTGCCGGGTCGTCGCCGCCGCGCAGCGCGTCCAGGAGGTCGCGCCGGAGCGGTATGCCCTGGCGGTCGTCGGCCTTGGCGAGGACCAGCGCGGCCACCGGCAGCAGCAGCGCGCCGACCAGCATCAGCGTGAAGGCGGCGCCGCCGTGGTCGAAGACGAACTTGCCGTTGACCATGCGGTGCGGCCCGATCGCGGCGGCGACCACCGGGGCCACCAGCGCGCCGAGCGCGAGGACGAGGCGTACGACCGCGTGGAGGTGCTCCGTGGTGCGGGCCCTGCGGTAGTCCTCGACCTCCTGGTCGAGCAGCGCGTGCCCGATGTTCGCGGCGACTCCCGCGCAGACGCCCGTGAGGGCGAGGAGCAGCAGCACGGTCGTGGTGTCCGGCACGAGGCCCGCGGCGAGCAGCGCGACGCCGGTGAGGGCGATCGCGAGCGCCAGCAGCCGGCGGCGGGAGAGCGAGGGCAGCAGGGACGGCGCGACGCGGATGCCGACGGCGGTGCCGCCGGTCAGGGCGAGGACGATCAGGCCGTACGTGACGGGCCCGCCGCCCAGGTCCTTGGCGTGCAGCACGGCGACGGCGACGGCCGCGGCGACGGCTCCGGCGACGGCGGCGCAGGCCGCCACGAAGAGCGGGATCGCGCCGGTGCGGCCCTTGTCGGGACCGGTGCCGGTGCGCGGCCTGCGCAGTCCCTCCAGCGGGCTACGCGCGCGTGGCGTCTGCGTACCGGGAAGTTCGAGGAAGTAGAGGATCGAGAGCGATCCGGCGAAGAGGCCGGCCGCCACGAAGGAGGCGAGCCCCGCCTGGTGCAGGTCGAACCAGTCGATGCCGGCGCCGAGGACGTTCCCGATGAGGGTGATGGCGACGAGGATCGCGGCGGCGACGGGCAGCGCCAGGAATCCCGTACGCAGCGACAGGCGCCGCAGGGCGTCCATGTGGTCCGGCAGCGGCCGTATCGTCGCGCCCTCCAGGGGCGGCGCGGGCAGCAGCGCGGGCGCCGCGCTCTCCTTGGCGACCGTCCAGAAGCGCTCGGCGACACCGACGACGAAGGACGTCACCAGGATCACCGCGAGGGCGTCGTCCGGGGTCCAGTCGATCCACAGCGGCGCGACGACCAGCAGGGCGGCCCGCACACCGTCGGCGCCGATCATGGTCCAGCGGCGGTCGAGCGGGCCGCCCGGAGAGGTGAGCGAGGTGAGCGGCCCGAGAAGCACCGCTCCGAAGAGCAGCGTCGAGAGAACGCGCGCTCCGAAGACAGCGGTCACGGCGAAGGCCGCTCCCCGGTAGCCGCCTCCGAAGGCACCTTCGGCGATGGACGACTGGAGCGCGAGGATCACCAGGACAAACAGCGCGAGCGCGTCGCCGACACTGTCGACGAGATGGGCGCTCCACAACCGCTTCAGCTGCGGTACGCGCAGCAAGGCGCGAACGGCGCGCTCTCGGGAATCTGCGACCAGGGCGTCGTCGGGGGCCGGGATTCCGGCCGTTGGCTGCTCGGCACGCGTCATCCGTCCAGCCTATCTGGACGGACCGACTCCCCGACGAGCCACCCGAACAAACGACCGTCTGGTTCGGGTGGCGTCCAGTGAAGAAGACGCGGAGGGAGACGTCGGGCGTCAGCCCTCCGAGGATGTCAGCCCTCCGAGGACGTCAGTCCTCCGAAGCGGGAGCCCTCCGAGGGCGTCAGTCCTCCGAAGCGGCAGCCTTGCTGGAGGCCGCCGTCTTCTTGGCGGTGGTCTTCTTCGCCGCGGTGGTCTTCTTGGCCGCCGTCTTCTTGGCCGCGGCCTTCTTTGCGGGTGCCTTCTTGGCCGCGGTCTTCTTCACAGCCTTCTTCGCCGTCTTCTTGGCGGGGCCCTTCGCCCGCTTCTCCGCGAGGAGCTCGTAGCCCCGCTCCGGAGTGATGTCTTCGACGGAGTCCGCCGCCCGCAGCGTCGCGTTCGTCTCGCCGTCCGTGACGTACGCCCCGAAGCGGCCGTCCTTGACGACGACCGGCTTCCCGCTGACCGGGTCCTCGCCGAGCTCCTTCAGCGGGGGCTTCGCGGCGGCGCGGCCACGCTGCTTCGGCTTGGAGTAGATCTCCAGGGCCTCTTCCAGCGTGATGGTGAAGAGCTGCTCCTCGGTCTCGATGGACCGCGAGTCCGTGCCCTTCTTCAGATACGGGCCGTACCGGCCGTTCTGCGCGGTGATCTCGACGCCCTCGGCGTCGACACCGACCACTCGGGGCAGGGACATCAGCTTGAGGGCGTCCTCGAGGGTGACCGTGTCGAGCGACATGGACTTGAAGAGGGAGGCCGTGCGCGGCTTGACCGCGTTCTTGCCGGTCTTCGGGGTGCCCTCGGGGAGGATCTCCGTCACGTACGGGCCGTAGCGGCCGTCCTTGGCGACGATCTGGTTGCCGGAGACCGGGTCGGCGCCCAGCTCGAAGTCGCCGCTCGGCTTGGCGAGCAGCTCCTCCGCGTACTCGACGGTCAGCTCGTCGGGCGCCAGGTCGTCGGGAACGTCCGCGCGCTGGTGGTTCTCGGTGTCGCGCTCGCCGCGCTCCACATAGGGGCCGTAGCGGCCGACGCGCAGCATGATGTCGTTGCCGACGGGGAAGGACGACACCTCGCGGGCGTCGATGGCGCCGAGGTCGGTGACGAGTTCCTTGAGGCCGCCGAGGTGGTCGCCGTCGCCGTTGCCGGCGTCGGCCGCGCCGCCCGCGGCCTCGCCCTCGCCGAAGTAGAAGCGCCGCAGCCACGGCACGGCCTGCGCCTCACCGCGGGCGATGCGGTCGAGGTCGTCCTCCATCTTGGCGGTGAAGCTGTAGTCGACGAGCCGGCCGAAGTGCTTCTCCAGGAGGTTGACCACGGCGAAGCTCAGGAAGGACGGCACGAGCGCCGTGCCCTTCTTGAAGACGTAGCCGCGGTCGAGGATCGTGCCGATGATCGACGCGTACGTCGACGGGCGGCCGATCTCGCGCTCTTCGAGCTCCTTGACCAGCGAGGCCTCGGTGTAGCGGGCCGGGGGCTTCGTCGCGTGGCCGTCGACCGAGATCTCGTCGGCGGAGAGCGCGTCGCCCTCGCTGACCTGCGGGAGCCTGCGCTCGCGGTCGTCCAGCTCGGCGTTCGGGTCGTCGGCGCCCTCTACGTAGGCCTTGAGGAAGCCGTGGAAGGTGATGGTCTTGCCGGACGCGCTGAACTCGGCGTCGCGGCCGTCGGAGGCGCGGCCGCCGATCTTCACCGTGACGGAGTTGCCGGTCGCGTCCTTCATCTGGGAGGCGACGGTCCGCTTCCAGATCAGTTCGTAGAGCCGGAACTGATCGCCGGACAGGCCGGTCTCTGCGGGCGTGCGGAAACGATCACCCGAGGGGCGGATCGCCTCGTGCGCCTCCTGCGCGTTCTTGACCTTCCCGGCGTACGTGCGCGGCTTGTCCGGCAGGTAGTCGCTGCCGTAGAGCTGCGTGACCTGCGCGCGGGCGGCGGTGACGGCCGTGTCGGACAGCGTCGTGGAGTCCGTACGCATGTAGGTGATGAAGCCGTTCTCGTACAGCTTCTGGGCCACCTGCATGGTCGCCTTGGCGCCGAAGCCGAGCTTGCGGCTCGCCTCCTGCTGCAGCGTCGTCGTACGGAAGGGCGCGTACGGCGAGCGGCGGTACGGCTTGGACTCGACCGAGCGTACGGCGAAGTTCGTGTCCTGGAGGGCGGCGGCCAGCGCCCGGGCGTTCGCCTCGTCCAGGTGCAGGGTGCCCGCGCTGCCAGCCTTGAGCTGCCCGACGGAGTTGAAGTCGCGGCCCTGCGCGACGCGCTTGCCGTCGACCGTGGTGAGGCGGGCGACCAGCTGCGACGGGTCGGAGGCGTCACCGGCGCGGCCTGTGCCGAAGGTGCCGGTCAGGTCCCAGTACTCGGCGGAGCGGAAGGCGATGCGCTCGCGCTCCCGTTCGACGACGAGGCGGGTGGCCACGGACTGGACGCGGCCTGCCGACAGGCGCGGCATGACCTTCTTCCAGAGGACCGGCGAGACCTCGTAGCCGTAGAGACGGTCGAGGATGCGGCGGGTCTCCTGGGCGTCGACCATGCGCTTGTTGAGCTCGCGCGGGTTGGCGACGGCGCTGCGGATCGCGTCCTTGGTGATCTCGTGGAAGACCATCCGGTGGACGGGGACCTTGGGCTTCAGGACCTCGAGGAGGTGCCACGCGATGGCTTCGCCCTCGCGGTCCTCATCGGTGGCGAGGAAGAGCTCGTCGGAGTCCTTCAGAAGGTCCTTGAGCTTCTTGACCTGCGCCTTCTTGTCGGCGTTGACGACATAGATGGGCTGGAAGTCGTGCTCGACGTCCACGCCGAGGCGGCGCACCTCGCCGGTGTACTTCTCGGGCACCTCCGCGGCGCCGTTGGGGAGGTCGCGGATGTGCCCGACGCTGGCCTCGACTACGTAGCCGGGGCCGAGGTAGCTCTTGATCGTCTTCGCCTTGGCAGGCGACTCGACGATGACGAGTCGGCGGCCGCCCTGTGCGGTCTCGCTGGTCGGGGACAACTTCGCTCTTCTCTCCGGTCGACGCTCGGTGGCAGTGCGCGGTGGCACCGCTCGGCCGCACCGCCCGGTGGCGCTGCGCGGTGGCAGGGCTCTGGTCAGTGCGGTGGCAGTGCCCGCATGGCTTGCGTTGCGCTGTCGCTGCGGAGTGTGACGGTACATCCCGCCCCCGTGTCAAACGGGAAAAGCCCGCAACGGCCACTCGAACGGTAACCCGACTACCGCCATTCCTGCCGCCCGGCGTAGCCACCACTGTTCCGGCGCCCCGTGCGGCCGGAGCCCGTACGACGACGGGAAGGAGAGGATCCGCCGTGTCGCCGGCACCACGTCACAGCCGCGTGAAGCACCACACTCCGAGCAGCAGCGCGCCCGTTCCCGCGAGCATGGCGAAGGTCGCCGATGCGACGGGGTTCACACCCTGGGCGACGGGAGCGCGGTGCGCGACACGCGCACCGGTCCACAGCATCAGTCCGGCTCCGAACAGTGCGAACACCGTCCCGGCGAAGATCGCTGGTCCGCTCTCCATGGTCGTGCCTCCCCGTGCCGATTTCCCCTGCCGGGAGGCTGGCACGCACGGGAATCGGGAGGACGAAATCGGGGTGAACGGCGAGCGGCCCGGCCGTACACCCCACCCGAAATGCCCCGTACGAGCTTCGAAACGTTCCGTGCGAGCTCCGAAATGCCCCGTACGAGCGGGATGTTGGCCGGTTTCCTCCCACCGCGCGGGGGCGGTACGCGCAGGCCCTACGCCCCGACCGGCAGCAGGAAGCCCTGCTCCACCAGGAGCCTGATCTGCGCGGGCGTCCGGTCCCGCAGCAACACCGGATCCTCCCCCACCAGTTGGGCGATGGCGTCCAGGATCCGCCCGGCGCTCAGCGAACCGTCGCAGACGCCCGCGAACCCGGCGCCGACGGTGTCCACCTTGGTGGCCCGCCGCATCCCGCGGTTCTGGCGCAGCACGACATGCTCGGGGTCCTCGGCGCCCGGCAGCCCGACCTGTTCCTGCACGACCTCGTCGGCGAGCTTGAAGTGCGCGGCGAGCAGCGCGGCGTCGTCGTGCGTACGCAGGTACTCCTGCCGCTCGAAGAACTCCCGGACCGTGTCGCCGAGCGGCTGCTCGACGGGGTGCGGCCACTCCTCGAGAGTGATGGACGGCTCATCGGATCCGGACTTCCTGAGCGTGATCCAGCCGAACCCGACGGCACGCGTGCCCCGCGCCTCGAACTCGTCCAGCCACGCGTCGTACCGCGCCGCGTACTGCCCGGGGTCCGTGCGGTGGTCCCCCGCGTCGCGCAGCCACAGCTCGGCGTACTGCGTGATGTCCTGCACCTCGCGCTGCACGATCCAGGCGTCGCAGCCGCGCGGCACCCAGGAGCGCAGCCGGTCCTGCCACTCCTCGCCCTCGACGTGCTGCCAGTTGGCCAGGAAGTGCGCGTACCCCCCTTCGTTCAACCGCTCCCCCGCCTCCTGAACGAGCGACCGGCACAGATCGTCCCCGCCCATCCCGCCGTCCCGGTAGGTGAGCCGCGCCCCCGGCGAGATCACGAAGGGCGGATTCGACACGATCAGGTCGTACGTCTCGTCGCCCACCGGCTCGAAGAGCGAGCCCTCGCGCAGGTCCGCCTCAGGGGCTCCGGAGAGGGCCAGCGTGAGCCGGGTGAAGCGCAGCGCCCTGGGGTTCAGGTCGGTGGCCGTCACGCGCGTGGCGTGCTGGGCGGCGTGCAGCGCCTGGATGCCGGAGCCGGTGCCGAGGTCGAGGGCGCTCGCGACGGGCGTACGCACCGTGATGCCGGCCAGTGTGGTGGACGCGCCGCCGACTCCGAGGACGACGCCCTCGTCGTGGCTGCCGATGCCGCCGGCGCCGCCGACGGCGCAGCCCAGGTCGGAGACGATGAACCAGTCCTCACCGCCCGGCCCGCCGTACGGCCGCACGTCCACCGTCGCCCACAGCTCGCCGTCCCGCTCGGTCAGCCAGTCGCTCTCCAGGAGTACGCCGACGGGCAGAACGTCCGCCACGCGCGCGTGGGGCACGGATTCCTGGAGCAGGAAGAGACGTACGAGCGCCGCGAGGGCACCGTCTCCTCGCGTGGCCCGCAGCGCCGGCACGGTCTCGCTGCGGGCGAGCGCCGTGTAGGCGGGGGCGCCGAGCAGTTCGAGCAGCCCGTCGGCGGTGAAGTCGGCGGCGAGCAGCGCGTCCCGCAGGGCGGCGGCTGCGTCGGCACGGTCGGACGCGGGCAGGGGGAGGCCGGCATTGCGGCTGGCGTTGCGGCTGGCGTTACTCACCCCTCCATTGTGGCCCGCCGGGTGCGCCGACGCCCCCGGCGCCGCCTGGGCGTCGAGGGCATCGGGAAGGTGGGCCGGAAGGGGTCAGTTCTTGGCGGAGGGCGTGGCGGACGCGCTCTTGCAGCTGTCCTGCTTGCCCATCGCCTTGCCGACCTCCCCCTCCTGCAGCTTCTCCAGCGCCTCGTTGCCGCTCTTGCTCAGCTTGTCCAGCTCTCCTGCGACGTCCTTGAGGCCGTCCGCGAAGTCCGCCTGGTTCTTGGTGTCCAGGCCGTCGACCTGCTTCTTCAGGTCTCCGTACGACTTGGAGATGGCGTTGAGCTCCTTGACGGCGTCGTCCGTCTTCTTCTTGCCGTCGTCGACCGGCGGCGCGCCCGCGTCCTTCACGGCGCTGCCCATCGACTTGTAGGCGTCGGACATGTCCTTGAAGGCCTTGGAGTCGGTCTTCTGGACGTCGGCCGGCGAGCTGTTGTCGGAGGTCTCCTTCTGGATCGCGGCGTTGGCGTCCGCGATCTTCTTCGACTCCGGCTGCACGGAGTCGCAGACCTTCTTGGCCCAGTCGTCCAGCTCCTTGTTGCCGTCGTCGCTGCTGCACCCTGACAAAGCGAGTACCAGTACCGCACCGCCGGACAGTGCGGCTGCAAGCTTCTTGTTCACCGGATTGGTCCCTTCCGTGGCTCTCGGCCCCGGAACTTACACGCCAACTGGGCGACATCCGCATGTCGGGGGCCCGGCCTCACCGCTATTGCAGCCATTTGCACCAAGCGGGGGAACGGTACGGAGGGCCGCGAGAGAAGACTCACGGGTCTCACGGATCTCACGGGTCTCGTGGGTCCCCCCGCACACGCCGACGGGCGGACGGCGCATCAGAAAGCGCCGTCCGCCCGCGTGTTGCCGAGTGGGTTACGAGACCACGGCCGGGTCGGCCGACTTGGCCACGCGTCCCGAGTTGCCCTCGTCCCCTACGGCGATACCGCGCCGCTTGGAGACGTAGACCGCGCCGATGATGACCACGATGGAGAGCGCCGCGATCAGCACCCGCATCCCGACGCTGGCGTCGTCCCCGTAGCTGAACTTGACGACTGCCGGCGCGATGAGCAGCGCCACGAGGTTCATCACCTTCAGCAGGGGGTTGATCGCCGGGCCCGCGGTGTCCTTGAACGGGTCGCCCACGGTGTCGCCGATGACGACCGCGGCGTGGGCCTCGCTGCCCTTGCCGCCGTGATGGCCGTCCTCGACGAGCTTCTTGGCGTTGTCCCAGGCACCACCGGAGTTGGCGAGGAAGACCGCCATCAGGGTGCCCGTGCCGATCGCGCCCGCGAGGAACGAGCCGAGCGCGCCGACACCGAGCGAGAAGCCGACCGCGATCGGGGTGAGCACGGCGAGCAGACCCGGCGTGGCCAGCTCGCGCAGCGCGTCCTTGGTGCAGATGTCGACGACGCGCCCGTATTCGGGTTCCTCCGTGTAGTCCATGATCCCGGGGTGCTCGCGGAACTGCCGCCGCACCTCGTAGACCACGGCTCCCGCCGACCGCGACACCGCGTTGATCGCGAGCCCCGAGAAGAGGAAGACGACCGCGGCGCCGAGGATCAGGCCCACCAGGTTGTTGGGCTGTGAGATGTCCATCACGAGGTTCATCGGGGCGCCGTCGCCGAGTTTCTCGCCGACGTCCTTGGCCGCTTCCGCGATGGCGTCGCGGTAGGAGCCGAAGAGCGCCGAGGCCGCGAGGACCGCGGTCGCGATGGCGATGCCCTTGGTGATGGCCTTGGTGGTGTTGCCGACGGCGTCCAGGTCGGTGAGGACCTGGGCGCCCGCGCCCTCGACGTCGCCGGACATCTCGGCGATGCCCTGCGCGTTGTCGGAGACGGGACCGAAGGTGTCCATGGCGACGATGACGCCGACCGTGGTGAGCAGTCCCGTACCGGCGAGCGCGACCGCGAAGAGGGCGAGCATGATCGACGTACCGCCGAGCAGGAACGCCCCGTACACGCCGAGCCCGATCAGCAGCGCGGTGTAGACGGCCGATTCCAGACCGATGGAGATACCGGCGAGGACGACGGTGGCAGGACCGGTGAGCGAGGTCTTGCCGATGTCCTGCACGGGCCGCCGGCTGGTCTCGGTGAAGTAGCCGGTGAGCTGCTGGATCAGTGCGGCCATCACGATGCCGATGGCGACGGCGACGAGCGCGAGGACGCGTGGATCGCCGTCGTGGCCCTTGATGGCCGCGTCCGTGACGCCGTCCAGCTTCGCGTACGTCGACGGCAGGTAGACGAAGACGGCCGCGGCCACGAGCACCAGCGAGATGACGGCGGAGATGAAGAAGCCGCGGTTGATGGCGGTCATTCCGCTGCGGTCGGAGCGCCTGGGCGCCACCGCGAAGATGCCGATCATCGCCGTCACGACACCGATGGCCGGGACGAGCAGCGGGAAGGCGAGCCCGGAGTCGCCGAACGCCACCTTGCCGAGGATCAGCGCGGCGACGAGCGTCACGGCGTAGGACTCGAAGAGGTCGGCGGCCATACCGGCGCAGTCGCCGACGTTGTCGCCCACGTTGTCGGCGATGGTCGCGGCATTGCGCGGATCGTCCTCCGGAATGCCCTGCTCGACCTTGCCGACCAGGTCGGCGCCGACGTCGGCGGCCTTGGTGAAGATGCCGCCGCCGACACGCATGAACATCGCGATCAGGGCGGCGCCGAGGCCGAAACCTTCGAGCACCTTCGGCGCGTCGGCCGCGTAGACGAGCACCACACAGGAGGCGCCCAGCAGACCGAGCCCCACCGTGAACATGCCGACTACGCCGCCCGTGCGGAAAGCGATCTTCATGGCCTTGTGCGATACGGCGGTGAGATCCTTTTCAGGCTCGCCTTCTGCCGGAGTGGCCTCTCGGGCGGCGGCTGCCACACGAACATTGCTGCGCACGGCGAGCCACATACCGATATAGCCGGTGGTCGCCGAGAACGCCGCTCCGACCAAGAAGAAGATCGATCGGCCGGCGCGCTGATTCCAGTCGTCCGCGGGCAGCAGCATGAGCAGGAAGAACACCACGACGGCGAATACGCCGAGAGTGCGCAGCTGGCGTCCCAGATAGGCATTCGCGCCCACCTGGATCGCCTTCGCGATCTTCTTCATGCTGTCGGTGCCCTCGCCTGCCGCGAGTACTTGTCGTACGAGCACACCCGCGACGACGAGAGCCGCGAGCGCGACGGCCGCGATGACCATCACGATGAGGCGGTTGTCGTCGGTCAGGACTGCGGCTGCGAAGGTTGAGGGGTGGTCAAACTGATGAGGGGTAGAAAGCCCCGCCATTCGTCCTCCTTGACGCTTGGGCTGAGCTCAAGATGTGGACGGATTGTAGGGAGCGGAACCTGATCAAAACAGAGCACCACAAACGGAATTGACCTGAGATTGCTTCTCAGCAAATGATCGGGCTCGAAGATTGGCCCCGAAAGCGGTAATGCCTCAAAACCGTTGACTCCGGAGATGTGGAGCGCCGATCTTGTGAAATTAGATCTTGCCCCATTAAATGATCAAAATAAAAGGCCCTGTTCACCGCGGTGGTGACAGGGCCTACAAGGTCCGCTGGGCGGAAGGGCGCGTCAGGGCAGGATCGTCGCCGGCGCCGTGGGCCACCTCATGCGGATGAGGCCGCCGGACTCGCCGGACGTGACCTCCACGTCGTCCACGAGGCCGCTGATGACCGCGAGGCCCATCTCGTCCTCGCCCTCGGGCTCCGTGTCGTCGCCGTCGCCGAGCCCCGCACCGGGCGCCCGGCCGCCGGGCGCCGCACGCGGCGCCTCGTCCCCGACCTCGATGGAAAACTGCTTCTCGTCCTCGATCAGCGCCACCCGCACCGGCGCGTCCACCCCGCTGCTCTGATGGAGCCCGACGGCGCGGGTGCAGGCCTCGCCGACCGCGAGCCTGACCTCGTCGAGGACGGCCTCGTCCACCCCGGCCCTGCGCGCCACCGCGGCCGCCACGAGGCGGGCGGTCCTGACGTGTTCGGGCAGCGCGCTGAAGCGGAGTTCAACGGTGGCCATGCATCCCCCTCGACAGACGCGCGTGCTGTCAGAGGGCCGGGCCCGCAGGCCCGGTCCCCTGCTGTACTGCCGTCCCGGACCCAAGGGCCCGGGACGTCTCACTTCCGGTCGGCCGAAGCCACTCGGCCGAGGCCACCACTCAGTCGGTGGCCTGGACCGCTTCCTCGACCGAGGTGTGAATCGGGAACACCTTGGTCAGGCCGGTGATGCGGAAGATCTTCAAAATACGCTCCTGGTTGCAGACCAGGCGCAGCGAGCCCTCGTGGGCACGCACCCGCTTCAGGCCGCCGACCAGCACGCCGAGACCGGTGGAGTCGAGGAAGTCCACGCCCTCCATGTCGACGACAAGATGGAAACTGCCGTCGTTCACCAGCTCGACCAGCTGCTCGCGCAGCTTGGGCGCGGTATATACATCGATTTCGCCACCGACCTCGACGACCGTACGATCGCCGACGGTACGGGTCGACAGGGACAGGTCCACGGATCCTCCAGCACCTTGCTATCGAGCGGTCATCCCTCGGGACACCTCGGCAGAGCCCCCAGGACGGATCGCCAGCCGCGATGGCATTCAATCACTTACAGGCACGCATGCACGACGCCTTCGGACCATTGTCCATCCCGCCAGTGACACACTCGATGCCGATGGCCAAAATTTCTCCTCCCGGAGGACCCGCTGCGGGCGCCCCGGCACGCACGTCCCCGCGGACCGTTCTGGACCGGCTCACCGCGGGGCCGAGCCGTGCATCGCGCGTCACTCATACGGAGCACCTGCCCCCACGTGCGGCCCGGTATGCAGTCTGGCCCGACCGCATCCGGCCCGAGGTCATATCCGCGGTCCAGGCCGCGGGCATCGAGCACCCCTGGGCCCACCAGGCACAGGCCGCCGAGCACGCCCTGGACGGCGAGTCCGTGGTCGTCGCCACCGGCACCGCGTCCGGCAAGTCCCTGGCCTACCTCACCCCTGTCCTCTCCGCCCTCCTCGACGGCTCCGAAGCGCCCAACGGCCGCGGCACCACCGCCCTGTACCTGGCCCCCACCAAGGCGCTCGCCGCCGACCAGCGCCGGGCCGTCCGCGAGCTGGCCGCCCCGCTCGGCAACGCGGTGCGCCCCGCCGTGTACGACGGCGACACCCCCTTCGAAGAACGTGAATGGGTACGTCAGTACGCCAATTACGTCCTGACCAACCCCGACATGCTGCACCGCGGGATCCTCCCCTCCCACCCCCGCTGGTCCTCCTTCCTGCGCTCCCTGCGCTACGTCGTCATCGACGAGTGCCACACCTACCGCGGCGTCTTCGGCTCGCACGTCGCCCAGGTCCTGCGCCGCCTCCGCCGCCTCTGCGCCCGCTACGGCTCCGAGCCCGTCTTCCTCCTCGCCTCCGCGACCTCCGCCGACCCCGCGGCGTCCGCGGAGCGCCTCACCGGCGTGCCGGTGCGGGAGGTCGCCGACGACGCCTCACCCCGCGGCGACCTCGTCTTCGCCCTCTGGGAGCCGCCACTCACCGATCTGCACGGCGAGAAGGGCGCCCCGGTGCGCCGCACCGCCACCGCCGAGACGGCGGACCTGCTCACCGACCTCACCGTCCAGGGCGTCCGCTCCGTCGCCTTCGTACGCTCCCGGCGCGGCGCCGAACTCATCTCGGTCATCGCCCAGGAACGCCTCGCCGAGGTCGACCGCTCCCTCGTCCGCCGCGTGGCCGCCTATCGCGGCGGTTACCTCCCCGAGGAGCGCCGCGCCCTGGAGCGCGCCCTGCACTCCGGCGAACTCCTCGGCCTCGCCGCCACCACCGCGCTCGAACTCGGCGTCGACGTCTCCGGTCTGGACGCCGTCGTCATCGCCGGCTATCCGGGCACTCGGGCCTCCCTCTGGCAGCAGGCCGGGCGCGCCGGACGGTCGGGGCAGGGCGCGCTGGCCGTGCTCGTCGCCCGGGACGATCCGCTGGACACGTATCTCGTCCACCACCCCGAGGCGTTGTTCCAGCAGCCCGTGGAGTCCACGGTCCTCGACCCCGACAACCCGTACGTCCTCGCGCCCCACCTCTGCGCCGCCGCCTCCGAACTCCCGCTGGTCGACGACGACCTGGCGCTCTTCGGCCCCACCGCCGAGGAACTCCTCCCGCAGCTGGAAGCCGCGAAGCTGCTCCGGCGCCGGACCAAGGCCTGGCACTGGACCCGCCGCGAGCGGGCCGCCGACCTCACCGACATCCGCGGCGAGGGCGGCAAGCCCGTCCAGATCGTCGAGGAGGGCACGGGCCGGCTCCTCGGCACCGTCGACGCGTCGGCCTCGCACACCACCGTGCACGAGGGTGCCGTCCACCTCCACCAAGGGCGTACGTATCTCGTCCGCCACCTCGACCTGGAGGACTCGGTGGCCCTGGTCGAGGAGGCCTCGCCGCCCTACTCCACGACCGCTCGCGACACGACGGCGATCTCCATCCTGGAGACGGACACCGAGGTTCCCTGGGGTGCCGGGCGGCTCTGCTACGGCTCCGTCGAAGTCACCAACCAAGTCGTCTCCTTCCTGCGTCGCAGAGTCCTCACCGGCGAGGTGCTCGGCGAGACCAAACTGGAGCTCCCTCCTCGTACGCTTCGTACGCGGGCGGTCTGGTGGACCGTCACCGAGGACCAACTGGACGCCGCCCGCATCAATCCCGAGATCCTCGGCGGCGCCCTGCACGCCGCCGAGCACGCGTCCATCGGCATGCTGCCGCTGTTCGCCACGTGTGACCGATGGGACATCGGTGGCGTCTCCGTCCCGCTGCACCCGGACACGCTCCTTCCCACGGTGTTCGTGTACGACGGCCACCCCGGCGGGGCGGGCTTCGCCGAGCGGGCCTTCCACACGGCGCGGGAGTGGCTGACGGCCACGCGGCAGGCGATCGCCTCCTGCGAGTGTGAGGCGGGCTGCCCTTCGTGCATCCAGTCCCCCAAGTGCGGCAACGGCAACGACCCTCTGCACAAGCGGGGTGCGGTGCGGTTGCTTTCGGTTTTGTTGCGGGATGCGGGGGTGGATGAGGGGGAGGGCTAGGGCGGGGAGCCTTGGGTGGGGCGGGGGTTAGCCGGCGTGGCTCCTACCTGGGAGCTGCGTCGCGGGGCAAACGGGTGGGTGGGTGGGAAACATCCGCCGCGAAGCGGCGGCCTCGGTGCTCCTACCCCGACGGGGCGGGGTAGGCCCCGTGGAGGTACGGCGGAGGAAGCGTTGGGGCCGGGCCCGCCCGGGACCTGACCGTCGCGGAGAAGGGACCCGCCGAAGAGGACGCCGTGACCTCGGAGATCTCGCCCCGCACCACGCACCGCACAACCCGCGCCCCCTGCGCCTCAGCCACCCGGACGGCCCCCGCGCACGCCCCGGCGGAGCCCCCCGCCCACCGGTCCGCCGCAGCGAGCGCCGCCAGGTCCGCCGCGCCACCCGCCCGGTGCCGGACCGCCACGACCTGCGCCATGGCGAGCACGGCGCCGCAGATCACGCCGAGTACGGCCATCACGACGACCACCCACACGGTGGCGGCCCCTCGGTCCCGGCCCGCTCCGCGCCACCTCCCGGACTTCATGCGCCCACCCCCACCGTCTCCTCCGCCAACGCCGCCGCCTCGGAGCGCAGACGCAGGCCCAGACCCAGCACCCGCGGGCCCGGCGCGTCCGCCACCACCTCGACCCGCACCAGGTCGCCCTCGCGTCGCACGGACACGCTCGCCCCGCGCGGCGCCGCCTGCCGTGCCGCCGCGGTGACGGCGCCGTCGGGGTCCTGCCGGGCGGCGGCGCGGGCGCCGGCCCGGGCGGCGTCCACGCACTGGATGTGCGCGGACGCGGCCAGCAGAGTCCAGATCAGCGCCATGGTGAACAGCACCAGCGTCGGCAGCACCACCGCCGCCTCCGCCGTCACGAATCCCTGGTCCCTGAAGCGCCCTTGGCCCCCGACGAAGCGCACGCCCTGCCTGGCCTTCCCGGCATCAGAACGGAACATCGAGCGCCTTCTCCACGACCGCCTGCAGCGCCGCTTTGACCTGCCCGCTCGTCACCACCTTGTAGAGCAAACCGGCGAAGCCCACCGCCGCGATCAGCCCCATCGCGTACTCGGACGTGACCATCCCTGCGTCCGTGCCCAGCCGTCGGCCGCGTCGGCCCCGCCGGTTTGTCGGTGTCCGCCCTTGCCTCAGTCGTCCCAGCATCACCAAGCTCCTCACCTATCACGCCAGTTGTCGGTCATCAGTTGTTTGTTCTCAGTGGGCGGTAGTCGTTTAGTTGTCAGCGGGTCGGCGCCCGGCGTCAGCCGTCGTGCCCCTCGCCCCAAGCCCTCAGCCCGCGCCCAGCAGCCCCTCCGCCAGTCCGATCACCACCGGCAGCACTCCGATCGCCACAAAGGCCGGCAAGAAGCACAGGCCCACCGGGGCCGTCATCAGGACCGCTGCTCGTCGTGCTCCGGCCGTCGCCGTCCGGGCCCGCTCCGCCCTGACGTCCGCGGCCAGGCGGGCCACCGGGTCCGCTGCCGGCGCCCCGGACTCGCCCGCCCGCTCCAAGAGCCGGGCCAGTGGAGCGGCGCCGGGTATGGCACCCAAGTGCCGCCAGGCGTCCGCTGGTTCGCCGCCCAGCCTCACTTCCGCCGCACCGCGTGCCAGTCGCGCGCCGACCGGGCCCTGCAGGGATTCCCCCACCGCCTGGGCGGCCGATACCGGGCTCGCCCCCGCTGCCACGCAGGCCGCCAGGAGGTCAGCTGCCAGGGGGAGTTGTCGTGCCGATTCCGGTGGCGGCGAGGGTGTGCCGTCCGGTGTTTGTGTGGATGCTCGTTTTCCTTGGGTGTGTCGCCGGACGGCGTAGCCGACGGCTGCTCCGGCCAGTAGGCCCGGCCATCCGCCCACCAGGGCGTAGGCAGCGCTCGCCGTGCCTGCCAGGAGGAGCCACTCCCGGATCCGGGGTGATCGTGGCGTTCGGCGCGGTGCAGGTGGTTTCTGTATGTTCAAGGCCTTTGCCGCTCGGCGCCGATGTGTTCTCTCGCGTCGCGCGGCCAGTGCTGTTAGCACGAGCCAGAGCACGGCCGCGATTTCCCACACGGTCACCCCCAGCCTGTGGAAAACGTTCATCGGTCCTCCGCCCCTCGTACGATGCGGAGCGCCCACCAGACCCCGGCGCACTCCAGCGCTCCGCCCGCCGCCAGACACGCCAGCCCCGGCCCCGTGTGGAGCAGCACCCGCAGCGGCTCCGCCCCGAGTGCGCTGCCCATCAGCAGGCCCAACACCGGCAGACCGGCGAGCATCACGGCTGTCGAGCGGGCGCCCGCCAACTGGGCTCGCAGATCGGATCGTTGGTCCCGCTCGGCGCGCAGTGCGCCCTCCAGCCGCTCCAGTCCGGCGGCGAGGCCCGCGCCGCGGTCCACCGCCACCCGCCAGCACGCCGCGAGCCCCAGGAGCCCCTCGGCGCCCGGCTCCTGCGCCGCTTGCCGCAAGGCCCCCGGCACGTCTCCGCCGAACCGCGCCGCGGCCAGCACCGCGCTCCGGGCGGCGCCGGATCCCACGCCTGCGTCGGATTCGTCCAGGGCCAGTCGCAGGGACTCCCCTGGCTGCCGTCCTGCCCGCACCTCGCCCGCGATTTCTCCGCACAGCGCGATCACTGCCTCGGCCCGGCGTTCCCGCGCGCGGCCCGTGTCCCGGGCGCGCCGCACGCGTGCCGCGACCGGAACCCCTGCCGCGCCCACGATCAGCGGCAGCACGGACTCCCCCAGCAGCGAGACCACCGCCCCGGCCACCAGACACCACCACTCGTGCCCCACCCGGCCGCGCCCTGCCGCGACCATGCGACGCCAGGGCCGGGCCGGGGGAGGGTGTGACGCCTCGCTCGCGAACATCGCTCGTGAGCGTCGGGTCTCGTGGTTCCGTCGGCCGATCAGCCAGGCCGCGCCTCCCGCGCAGAGGACGGATGCCCACATCGAGGTGTTCATCGGGCTTCGTCCCAAGTTGTGGTGGTGAGCAGGGTGTTCAGTCGCTGCCAGCCCCGCTCGCGGGTGAAGGCTGTCTCGCTCCAGCGCAGTGCCGGCACGGTTTCCACCAGGCCGGAGTCCGCCCGCTCCAGCACATGCACCTCGGCGATCCGGCGCCGCCCTGCCCGGTCCCGTACGAGATGGATCACCACCGACAGTGCGGCCGCCAACTGGCTGTGCAGGGCTGCTCTGTCGAGTCCCGCCGCCGTCCCCAGGGCCTCCAGGCGGGCGGGCACGTCCGAGGCGGCGTTGGCGTGGACCGTGCCGCAGCCGCCCTCGTGTCCCGTGTTCAGCGCGGCCAGCAGGTGCACCACCTCCGGTCCCCGCACCTCGCCGACGACCAGCCGGTCCGGGCGCATGCGCAGCGCCTGACGCACCAGGTCGTCGAGGCCGACGAGGCCCGCTCCTTCCTGGTTCGCCGGCTTGGACTCCAGGCGGACCACGTGGGGGTGCTCGGGCTTCAACTCGGCGGAGTCCTCCGCGAGCACGATCCGCTCCTTGGCGCCCACCAGGCCGAGCAGCGCGCTCAGCAGGGTCGTCTTGCCGCTGCCCGTGCCCCCGCTGATCAGGAAGGACAGCCGGGCGTCGAGCAGGGCCCGCAGGATCCGGTCGCCGCCGGGCGGGACCGTGCCCGCGGTGACCAGTTCCGTGAGGGTGAAGGCCTTGGGGCGCACGACCCGCAGGGAGAGGCAGGTCGAGCCGACCGCCACCGGTGGCAGGACGGCGTGCAGCCGGGTGCCGTCCGGCAGGCGGGCGTCCACCCAGGGCCGCGCGTCGTCGAGGCGTCGTCCCGCCACGGCCGCGAGGCGCTGGGCGAGCCGCCGCACTGCGGCCGCGTCCCGGAACGTGACTCCCGTGAGCTCCAGGCCGCCGCCCCGGTCCACCCAGACCCGGTCGGGCGCGGAGACCAGCACATCGGTCACCGAGGCGTCCGCGAGCAGCGGCTCCAGGGGGCCGGCCCCGACCAGCTCCGACCGCAACTGCTCCGCGGCGCCGAGGATTTCCGTGTCACCGAGGACCCTGCCCTGGGCCCGCAGCGCTTCGGCGACCCGGGCCGGGGTCGGCTCGGTGCCGCTCTCCGCGAGCCACTGCCGCACCCCGTCCAGCATCCGGGCCCCGACCACCGCGCTCATACGCCCCCTCCCGCGGCGTCGACCGGCAGCTGCTCCCACAAGGCCGTGCAGAACCGCGCCAGCGGCCCGCGCGCGGCTCCCCCGGGCGGCTTCCCGGCTGCCAGCGACGCCGCGAGCCCGGCCTCCCAGGGCACTTCCCCGGCCAGTGGCAGTCCGAGCAGCCGCGCGACCTCCTCGGAGTCGAGCCCACCGGCCACTCCGAGGCCCGCACCCGGTGCGACCACCACCCGCAGATCCCGCAGCACCGCTCCCGCGGCCGACGCCACCCGGCGCGCCCCCGCCACCGCGCGCAGTTCGGGCGGCACCACCAGGAGCCCGAGATCCACCTGCGCCAGCGCCTCCGCGGCCGTCTCGTCGACTCTGCGGGGCAGGTCCACGACCACCGTGCCGCCGCGCCTGCGGGAGGCCGCGACGACCGCTCGCACGGCCTCCGGGGCGATCGTGACCGCCTCGCCCCGGTCCCAGCTCAGGACCCGCAGCGCATGCAGCTCCGGAAGGGACTCCTCCAGCGCGCCGCCGCCGACCCTGCCCCGCGAGGCGGCGAAGGCCGGCCACCGGAGTCCTTCGGTGCTCTCACCACCGAGGAGCACGTCGAGTCCGCCGCCCAGTGGGTCCGCGTCGACGAGCATCGTGCGCCGCCCCGGACGCGCCGCCGTGACCGCGAGGGCGCAGGCCAGAGTGGAGGCCCCGGCGCCACCGCGGCCGCCGATGACTCCGATGGTGAGCGCGGACCGCCCCACGCCCTCGGCCACGTCGGCGATGCGGTCCACGAGCCACTGCTCTCCGTCGGGCAGCATCAGCACCCGGTCGGCGCCGATCTCCACCGCCCGGCGCCAGACGTCCGGGTCGTCCTGGTCCCGCCCGACCAGCACCACGCCCCGCCGTCGCACGGCTCCCCGCACCCGGTCCGCGGCGTCGTCCCCGACCAGGACGAGCGGGGCCGCGTCCCAGCCCTCCCCGCACCCGGGGCCGCCGTGATGCACCTCTGGCAGCGCTCCCGCCGCGGCGCACAGCCGCAGCAGGTCGTCCAGCAGCTCCACGTCCTCCGTGACGATCAGCGGTCCGCCCTGCCGTCCGTCGGCCGGCGCGGATCCGTCACGCGCACTGACTCCACCCACGATCCCCATCCCCCTTCGCCGCAAGCCTGTGAATGCAGCGCCCCGCGAGCGCGAAGAACCGGGCAGGCAATCCGGCCATGAACTTCGCGAGCGGAACGAGCGGAATCAGCGTGCGGCCCGGCGGGAAATGGTGTGGATCTTGGTCAATAACTGTGGACAAGGCGATGGCTGTGAATATCCCGGTCACCCATACCAGTGACATCACACCGCCTTCACAAGACTTCCGCAGCGCAGCGCTACGACTACCGTCAGTGACGGATCTTGTGCGACGCGAAAGCCGGTCGAGGCGGCGAGGAGGACGGCTCAAGGGCCGAAAGAGGATCAACGGAGGGTTCAAAAACCCATCCGGACATGCGACGACCCCCGCCGGGGGGGAGAGCGGGGGTCGTCCCCACGGTCCGACTCGGGGGGGGAGGAGCCAGACCGGGTTAGCACGGTCGCGAACGATCCGTGACTTCCATGGTGTACCCGAGAGCCTTCTCAGGCAAACCCACGCGCCTCAGCTTACGCCGAATGGTGGGCGCCTATGCTCGGCCTCGTGGAAAACCACTCCTTGCCTCGCACCGCCGCGTTCTTTGACCTGGACAAGACGGTCATTGCGAAGTCGAGCACGCTCACGTTCAGCAAGTCCTTCTACCAAGGCGGCCTGATCAACCGCAGAGCGGTGCTGCGCACCGCGTACGCGCAGTTCGTCTTCCTGGCCGGCGGCGCCGACCACGACCAGATGGAGCGGATGCGTGAATACCTGTCCGCGCTGTGCCGCGGTTGGAACGTGCAGCAGGTCAAGGAGATCGTCGCCGAGACCCTGCACGACCTGATCGACCCGATCATCTACGACGAGGCCGCGTCCCTCATCGAGGAGCACCACGCCGCGGGCCGCGACGTCGTCATCGTCTCCACGTCCGGCGCGGAGGTCGTCGAGCCGATCGGGGAGCTCCTGGGCGCGGACCGGGTGGTGGCGACCCGCATGGTGGTCGGGGACGACGGCTGCTTCACGGGTGAGGTGGAGTACTACGCGTACGGCCCCACCAAGGCGGAGGCCATCAAGGAGCTCGCACAGTCGGAGGGGTACGACCTCGACCGCTGCTACGCCTACAGCGACTCGGCGACCGATCTGCCGATGCTGCAGGCCGTCGGGCATCCCTTCGCGGTCAATCCGGACCGCGCACTGCGCCGGGAGGCCCTCACGCGCGCGTGGCCGATCCTCGACTTCCACCGGCCCGTCCGTCTGAAGCAGCGCCTGCCCGCGCCGCCGCGCCCCGCCCTCGTCGCAGCGGCGGCGGTCGGCGCTGCCGCGGCCACGGCGGGCCTCGTCTGGCTCGCAAGCCGACGCCGCCCGGCCGCGAGCTGAACGCCGAACCGGACAGGCTGAACGCCGGGCCACGCAAGCCGAACGCCGCGCAAACAGGTCGAATGCATATGCCTGTTTCACTCCTGTTTGAACCTAAAAGTAAAGAAGTGCGGCCACCACTTTCGCTTACCCCAGGACAGGAGTACAAAGGAGTCAACGGCCCGCGAGACCAAGGACATCCGAGAGGATCACCTTTTAACGCAGTAAAGGCCCCACGGACCGAAGCATGAACACCGGGCACCCACGCGACGTCGACCCGTCGATTACGGGCCAGCCGCACCAGGTGACGGGCAATGTTCCCGACCTGATGGGCAACACTTCGAGGACGCTTGGTAACCCGGTGGACATGCCAGCGGCGGTACGGATCCCGTACCGCCGCAACCCTTTGTGCCGCGCCGCTCCTACGCCGCGCCGCGCTGCAGCGCCTCGCACACCGCCGCCGACTCCCTGACGCCGAGTTCGACCGCCTTGCCGCAGTGGGCGATCCAGGCCGCCATGCCCTCCGGCGTACCGGACGCGTAGCCGTCGAGGGCCGCCAAGTAGGCCGCCCTGCCCAATTCCGCGCCCCCCGCCTCGGCCGGGCAGATCGCCTTCGGGTCGAGGCCGCTGCCCACCAGGACGATGCGTTCGGCGGCCCGCGCCACCAAGCCGTTGTGCGAGCCGAAGGGACGCAGGCTGAGAAGTTCCCCGTGGACCACGGCAGCCGTCACGAGAGCCGGCGCCGCGCTGCCCGCGATGATCAGCTGGGAGAGGCCTTCGAGGCGGCCCGTCACCTCGTCCGCGTCCGGCAGGGGAAGCTCGACCAGCGGTTCGTCGACGGGCTCGCCCGCCAGCCTCGGCCGACCCGCGCCCTCGGTGGAGTCCGCGGCGGCGACCAGGTGCAGACGCGCCAGGACCCGCAGCGGCGACTGCCGCCAGATGGACAGGAGTTGACCGGCCTCGGCGGTCAGCCGCAGGGCCGCGCCCACCGTCCGCGCCTCGCCGTCACCGCTGAAGTCGGTGCGCCGCCGCACTTCTTCGAGCGCCCACTCGGCGCCGGAGAGCGCGGCGGAGCCGCGGGCGCCGCGCAGTGCCGCCTCGGAGGTGATCTCGTTGCTGCGGCGCCGCATGATCCGGTGCCCGTAGACCCGGTCCACGGCCTTGCGCACGGAGTCCACGGAGTCGGCCACGCCGGGCAGTGCGCCCAGGGCCGCGATCGGATCGGCTGTCGTACTCATGAGTACGACACTACGTACTTCCGGGCCCCCCTCCACGAAGGAGTGGTCTTCTTCACGCGGATCGAGCACCGCCAGTATGCGAGCCGCTACGCTACGTGGTTATGAAAATCGCTTTCGTAGGGAAGGGCGGCAGCGGCAAGACCACGCTGTCCTCGCTCTTCATCCGCCACCTCGCCGGCACCGGCGCGCCCGTCATCGCGGTGGACGCCGACATCAACCAGCACCTGGGCCCCGCACTGGGTCTCGACGAGACGGTCGCCGCCGAGCTGCCCGCCCTGGGCGCGCGCCTGCCCCTGATCAAGGACTATCTGCGGGGCTCCAACCCGCGGATCACCTCGGCGGACACCATGATCAAGACGACGCCTCCCGGTGAGGGCTCCCGGCTCCTCCGGGTGCGCGAGGACAACCCCGTCTACGACGCGTGCGCGCGGCCCGTGGAACTGGACGACGCCACCGTGCGTTTGATGGTCACCGGGCCGTTCACCGAAGCCGACCTCGGTGTCGCCTGCTACCACTCCAAGACGGGAGCGGTGGAGCTCTGCCTGAACCACCTGGTGGACGGCCGCGACGAGTACGCGGTCGTGGACATGACCGCAGGCTCGGACTCCTTCGCCTCCGGCATGTTCACGCGCTTCGACATGACGTTCCTGGTGGCGGAGCCGACGAGGAAGGGGGTCTCCGTCTATCGCCAGTACAAGGAGTACGCACGGGACTTCGGCGTCAGCCTCGCCGTCGTCGGCAACAAGGTGCAGGGCCAGGACGACGTCGACTTCCTGCGCGAGCAGGTCGGTGACGACCTCCTGGTGACCGTCGGGCACTCGGACTGGGTGCGCGCCATGGAGAAGGGGCACCCGCCGCGCTTCGAGCTCCTGGAGGAGGAGAACCGCCGTTCCCTGCAGGCTCTCCAGAACGCCGTCGACGCCTCGTACGACCGGCGCGACTGGGAGCGGTACACCCGCCAGATGGTCCACTTCCACCTGAAGAACGCGCAAAGTTGGGGCAACGAGCGCACGGGGGCCGACCTGGCTGCCCAGGTCGACCCCGACTTCGTGCTGCGTGAGCGCATGACCGCCACAGCTGACTCCGTCGCCACGGCCTGACCGAGTCGCCACGACCTGGTCGAGTCACCACGACCTGGTCGAGTCACCACGACCTGACCGAGTCGACACGGCCCGACCGAGTCGGCACGGCCTGGCCGAGTCGACGGGACCCGACCGGGCCGGCGGGACCCGATCGGGCCGGCGGGGACTACCGCTTGATCGCCGGAGCGCCCGGGACCCCCTTCGGCGCCGGCGCGGGCTGGGCGGAGAGGAACGCCGCCCAGCCTTCCTTCGGCTCCTTGCCGACCCGCAGCCCTGCCAGCCTCTTCAGCGTCTTCGGGTCCTGCGCGTCGAGCCAGTCCGCGAGCTGGCGGAAGGAGACACAGCGCACGTCGCGCTTGGTGCAGACCGCCTCGATGGTCTCCTCGATGGCGCGCATGTACGTGCCGCCGTTCCAGGACTCGAAGTGGTTGCCGATGATCAGGGGCGCGCGGTTGCCACGGTAGGCGCGGTCGAAGCCCTGGAGCAGGCCGTCCCGCATCTGGTCGCCCCAGTACTCGTGCTTGTCCGGGTCCCCCTGTGACGTCGAACCGGACTGGTTCACCATGAAGTTGTAGTCCATGGTGAGCGTCTCGAACTTGCGGCCCGGGACCGGGACGAGCTGCATCGACAGGTCCCACAGCCCCTCCTTCTTCTTGGGCCATACCTGGTCGTTCACGCCGCTCGTGTCATAGCGGAACCCCAGCTCCCCGGCGGCCCGCATGAAGTTCTTGCGGCCTTCGAGGCAGGGGGTGCGGGCGCCGATCAGCTCCTTGTCGTAGTCGAAGGGCAGGGGCGGCGCCTTCTTGATGCCCGTGTTGGTCTTCCAGGCCTTCACGAAGGACTTGGCCTGCCTGATCTCGCTCTTCCAGTCCGCGACGGACCACTCGCCCACCCCGCGGCCGCTGCCGCAGAAGTGGCCGTTGAAGTGCGTGCCGATCTCGTTGCCCTCGAGCCAGGCGCCGCGGAGCTGCTCCACGGTGTCCTTGATCCCGGCGCGGTCATTGAAGCCGATGTCCGAACTGCCGGCCATGTGCTGCGGCGGTTTGTAGAGCCTGCGCTTCTCCTCGGGGAGCATGTACACGCCGCTGAGGAAGTAGGTCATCGTCGCGTTGTTCCGCTTGGCCACCTTGCGGAAGTGGGAGAACAGCTTCTGGCTGTCCTCGCCCGCCCCGTCCCACGAGAAGACCACGAACTGCGGTGGCTTCTGGCCCGGCTTGAGGCGGGTGGGTCTCGGCAGGTTCGGCTGTTTGCCGGTGAACGCGGTGGACCCGTCGCCGATCATGCGGACGGCGCTCTTGGGCGCCGGAGCACCGGCCGCCTTCTTCGCGCCGTGAGCGCCCTCCTTCGAGCCGGTGCTTCCGTCGGCACAGCCGGCCAGTGCGGCTCCACACGCCACCAGGGCGGTGAGGCTCGCGGTGATCCTCCGGGTGGTGGCCATGTTCCGCCCACCTACTTTCCGTACAAGTCGGGACATATCACACCGAAGTTCGCACGGAGTTCGATAAGCGATCATTCGACAAGCCGATTACATTTTTTATTCACTCATCAGGGTGACTAATTGCCCCATTTGCCACGAAAGTCCTCCCGGATCCTTTACTCTGGATTACGGTTCGTTTACCGAGAGTTGAGAAATCCCGCCGCTGTTACGCCGTGACCCACGGCCGCGATCTGCCCTCCGGAGACCTCCGGAGGACCCCTTGTCCGCGACCGCGCTGCCCCGGAGGAGACGGGAAACATGTCTGCCTGCGTCCCCACTCGCACCACCGACTCGGCTCACACGCCCCGCGACCACGAGCCCCACGCCCCGCCGCCCCACAAGAGATTCCGCATCGCGGGGGCCGACCTCTCCGCGTCGATCGCCGTCTTCCTGATCGCGCTGCCGCTGTCCCTCGGCATCGCCCTCGCCACCGGGGCACCGCTCCAGGCCGGCCTCGTCGCCGCGGCCGTCGGCGGCATCTTCGTCGGAGCGCTCGGCGGCTCGCCGCTCCAGGTCAGTGGCCCCGCCGCCGGACTCACCGTGGTCACCGCCGACCTCATCCACCAGTACGGCTGGCGCACCACCTGCGCCATCACCGTCCTCGCCGGCCTCTGCCAACTCGGCCTCGGCTGCCTGCGCGTGGCCCGCACGGCCCTCGCCGTCAGCCCCGCCGTCGTCCACGGCATGCTGGCCGGCATCGGCGTCACCATCGCCGTCGCCCAGCTGCACATCGTGCTCGGCGGCACCCCGCAGAGCGTCGTCCTCGACAACCTCCGGGCGCTGCCCGCCCAGCTCGCCGACCTGCATCCGGCCGCCCTGACGATCAGCGTCCTGACGCTGGCGATCCTGCTGCTCTGGCCACGGATCCCCGGGCGGGCCGGGCGCATCGCCCGCGTCCTGCCCGCGGCCCTCGTCGCCGTCGCCGCCGCGACCGCCGTCTCCTCGCTCGCCGGGCTCCGCGTCGACAAGGTGGAGCTGCCGTCCTGGCGCAGTCACGCGCTCGTCGGGCTGCCGGAAGGGCCCGCGCTGGGGCTCGTCGCCGCCGTGCTCACCATCACGCTGGTGTGCAGCGTGCAGTCACTGCTCGGCGCCGTCGCCGTCGACAAGGTCGTCGCGAGCCAGTCCGAGCTGCACCCGGGCGTGCGCCGCTCCGACCTCGACCGCGAACTGCTCGGCCAGGGCTCGGCGAACATCGTGTCCGGAGCGCTCGGCGGCCTCCCCGTCGCCGGAGTCGCGGTGCGCAGCATGGCCAATGTGCGCGCCGGCGCCGTCAGCAGGAACTCCACGATGCTGCACGGCATTTGGGTAGTGGTGGCCTCGCTCCTCCTGGTTCCCGTCCTGGAGCTGATCCCCCTCGCCGCCCTCGCCGCCCTCGTCATGGCCGTCGGCATCCAGATGGTCAGCCTGAACCACATCCGGACCATCACCCGCCACCGCGAAATCGTCGTCTATGCCGTCACCACCCTCGGTGTGGTCTTCCTCGGTGTCCTCGAAGGCGTGGCACTCGGCGTCGCCGTCGCCGTGGCCGTCTCGCTGCACCGCCTCGCCCGCACCCGCATCACCCACTGCGAGGACGAGACCGGCGTCCACCGCCTGCGGGTGCGCGGCCAGTTGACGTTCCTCGCGGTGCCGCGGCTCAGCAAGGCGCTGCACCTCGTGCCGCAGGGGTCGGACGTCATCGTGGAGCTGGACGGCTCCTTCATGGACCACGCCGCGTACGAATCGCTCCAGTGTTGGCAGGACTCGCACACCGCGCACGGCGGCAGCGTCGAGATCACCGGCCGCTCCGGGGCCCGTATCGCCGAGCCCGCCAGCTCCTCCTCCCACTCCTGCTGCAGGCCCTGGGCCCCGTGGCGCAACCACCACTGCGACCGGCCGCAGGAGGAGCGGAAGGACGGACGGGCGGTGAGGCGGCCCAGCGGGCACCAACTGGCCAGCGGCATCAGCGCCTTCCAGCGGAACACGGCGCCTCATGTGCGCGGCGAGCTCGCCAGGCTCGCGCGCGAGGGCCAGCAGCCCGCACAGCTCTTCCTGACCTGCGCCGACTCCCGGGTCGTCACCTCGATGATCACGTCGAGCGGTCCCGGCGACCTCTTCGTCGTCCGCAATGTGGGCAACCTGGTGCCGTTGCCGGGTGCCGAGAGCGGGGACGACTCGGTGGGCGCCGCCATCGAGTACGCGGTCGACGTGCTCCAGGTCCGGTCCATCACCGTGTGCGGCCACTCCGGTTGCGGTGCCATGCAGGCGCTGCTCAGCGCCCCGCCCGGGGGCGCCCAGACGCCGCTGAAGCGGTGGCTGCGGCACGGCCTGCCGAGCGTGGAGCGGATGGGCGCGCAGGACAGGGCGTGGGCGCGCCTCGCCGGAAGAGCGCCCGCCGACGCGGTGGAGCAGCTCTGTCTCACCAATGTGGTGCAGCAGTTGGAGCACTTGAAGGCGCATGAATCGGTGGCGCGCCGACTTGCCGAAGGAGATCTTGAGCTGCACGGTATGTACTTCCACGTCGGTGAGGCGCAGGCCTATCTGCTGACGGAGGGCACCGGTCTGGAGCCGCTCCCCGACGAGGTCTTCGATCAGGTGTCCCCCACGGCGCAGGACGAAGCCGAGCGGACCCCTTCCGGGTAGCCGGAGGTCAGATCGAGTAAACCGGGTAAAGGTCTAAACCAATTTTCGGCAGACCCTTGTCACCACGGGATGTGTCTGATGAGCTGTGGCTTCGGACACAACGGTCGCCCCCGGCAAAGCAGCGCAAGGGAGATGTCGTGAGCAATGAAAGCCTGGCCAACCTCTTGAAGGAGGAGCGTCGCTTCGCGCCGCCGGCGGAGCTGGCAGCCTCCGCGAACGTCACGGCGGATGCGTACGAGCAGGCCAAGGCTGACCGGCTCGGCTTCTGGGCCGAGCAGGCCCGCCGGCTGACCTGGGCCACGGAGCCGACCGAGACGCTCGACTGGTCGAACCCCCCGTTCGCCAAGTGGTTCGCCGACGGAAAGCTCAACGTCGCGTACAACTGCGTGGACCGCCACGTCGAGGCGGGAAACGGCGACCGTGTCGCGATCCACTTCGAGGGTGAGCCCGGCGACAGCCGGGCCATCACCTACGCCGAGCTCAAGGACGAGGTCAGCCGCGCGGCCAACGCCCTGACCGAGCTGGGCGTCCAGAAGGGCGACCGCGTCGCCGTCTATCTGCCGATGATCCCCGAGGCGGTCGTCGCGATGCTGGCCTGCGCCCGCATCGGCGCCGCCCACTCGGTGGTCTTCGGCGGCTTCTCCTCCGACGCGATCGCCAAGCGCATCGAGGACGCCGACGCGAAGGTCGTCATCACCGCCGACGGCGGGTACCGCCGGGGCAAGCCCTCCGCGCTCAAGCCCGCCGTGGACGAGGCCGTCAGCCGCGTCGACGGCGTGCGCCACGTCCTGGTGGTGCGCCGCACCGGCCAGTCCCTCGAAGAGGCGGGCAGCACCTGGACCGAGGGCCGCGACGTGTGGTGGCACGAGATCACGGAGCGGCAGTCCACCGAGCACACCCCCGAGGCCTTCGACGCGGAGCATCCGCTCTTCATCCTCTACACCTCGGGCACCACCGGGAAGCCGAAGGGCATCCTGCACACCTCCGGCGGCTATCTCACGCAGGCGGCCTACACCCACCACGCCGTCTTCGACCTCAAGCCGGAGACCGACGTCTACTGGTGCACGGCCGACATCGGCTGGGTCACCGGCCACTCGTACATCACGTACGGCCCGCTGGCCAACGGCGCGACCCAGGTGATGTACGAGGGCACCCCCGACACCCCGCACCAGGGCCGCTTCTGGGAGATCGTCCAGAAGTACAAGGTCACCATCCTGTACACGGCGCCCACGGCGATCCGCACGTTCATGAAGTGGGGCGACGACATCCCCGCGAAGTTCGACCTCAGCAGCCTGCGGGTGCTCGGGTCGGTCGGCGAGCCGATCAACCCCGAGGCGTGGATGTGGTACCGAAAGAACATCGGCGCCGACAAGTGCCCCATCGTGGACACCTGGTGGCAGACCGAGACCGGCGCGATGATGATCTCGCCGCTGCCGGGCGTGACCGAGACCAAGCCGGGCAGCGCCCAGCGCGCCCTGCCGGGCATCTCCGCCACCGTCGTCGACGACGAGGCGAACGAGGTGCCGGACGGCGGCGGTGGCTATCTCGTCCTGACCGAGCCGTGGCCGTCGATGCTGCGCACCATCTGGGGCGACGACCAGCGGTTCATCGACACGTACTGGTCGCGTTTCGAGGGCAGGTACTTCGCCGGTGACGGCGCGAAGAAGGACGACGACGGCGACATCTGGCTGCTCGGCCGGGTGGACGACGTGATGCTCGTCTCCGGGCACAACATCTCCACCACCGAGGTCGAGTCGGCGCTCGTCTCGCACCCGGCCGTCGCCGAGGCGGCGGTCGTGGGCGCGGCGGACGAGACGACGGGCCAGGCCATCGTGGCGTTCGTGATCCTGCGGGGCACGGCGAGCGCCGAGGACGAGGGGCTCGTGGCGGACCTGCGCAACCACGTGGGCGCCACGCTCGGCCCGATCGCCAAGCCGAAGCGGGTCCTCCCGGTGGCCGAGCTGCCGAAGACCCGGTCCGGCAAGATCATGCGCCGTCTCCTCCGGGACGTCGCGGAGAACCGCGAGCTCGGTGACGTCACGACGCTCACCGACTCGTCCGTGATGGACCTGATCCAGACGAAGCTGCCGGCCGCGCCCAGCGAGGACTAGGCCGTAGCCGTACGACGAGAAGGGCACCCGGCGCCAGGCGCGCCGGGTGCCCTTTTTGCACTTAGGGTGAAGATCACTGGATTCGTCCGGGCGTACGTTAGGTAAGCTAAGGATCGCGTCAACATCGCGACAAGATGACGCGACGAGAAGTACCAAGGTGCGCCGGGAAGTCTGGTCGGCATGTGCTCAGCCCTGCCTACCCGACCGGAGGTCGACTCACGTGTCCGCGCCCATACGCAACACCGACAACCAGCGCAAGGTCCTCGGACGCCTCTCGCTCCCCGAGCGGAACTTCGTCGCGAACGCGCTGCGCGCCGAGACCGTCGGTGGCGTGCTCCTGCTCGTCGCGGCTGTCACCGCCCTGATCTGGGCCAACACGGCCGGCGGCTCCTACGACTCGGTACGCGGCTTCCACCTCGGCCCCGCCTCGCTCGGGCTCGACCTCTCCATCCAGCACTGGGCGGCCGACGGCCTGCTCGCGGTCTTCTTCTTCGTCGCCGGCATCGAACTCAAGCGCGAGCTGGTCGCGGGCGACCTGCGCGACCCGAGGGCGGCGGCGCTGCCCGTCGTCGCGGCGCTCTGCGGCATGGCCGTGCCCGCGCTCGTCTACGTCCTCACCAACACCGTCGGCGGCGGTTCCCTGGACGGCTGGGCCGTCCCGACGGCGACCGACATCGCCTTCGCGCTCGCGGTCCTCGCGGTCATCGGCACCTCGCTGCCGTCCGCGCTGCGCGCCTTCCTGCTCACCCTCGCCGTCGTCGACGACCTCTTCGCGATCCTGATCATCGCGGTCTTCTTCACCAGCGACCTCAACTTCGCGGCGCTCGGCGGCGCCGTCCTCGGCCTCGCCGTCTTCTGGCTGCTGCTCAGGAAGCGGGTGCGCGGCTGGTACATCTACGTTCCGCTGGCGCTCGCCATCTGGGGCCTGATGTACAACAGCGGCATCCACGCCACCATCGCGGGCGTCGCCATGGGCCTCATGCTGCGCTGCCACAAGGAGGACGCGAGCGAGGAGCACTCCCCCGGCGAGCACATCGAACATCTCGTACGTCCCCTCTCCGCGGGCCTGGCCGTGCCGCTGTTCGCCCTGTTCAGCGCCGGAGTGGTCGTCTCGGGCGGCGCGCTCGGCGATGTGTTCACCAAGCCGGAGACGCTCGGTGTGGTGCTCGGCCTGGTGATCGGCAAGGCGGTCGGCATCTTCGGCGGCACGTGGCTCGCGGCACGCTTCACCAAGGCCGAGCTGAACGACGACCTGGCCTGGCCCGACGTCTTCGCGGTCGCCTCGCTGGCCGGCATCGGCTTCACCGTCTCGCTGCTGATCGGCGAACTCGCCTTCACCGCGGACCCGCTGCTCACCGACGAGATCAAGGCGGCCGTCCTGAGCGGCTCCCTCATCGCGGCCGTGCTCTCCGGAATCCTCCTGAAGGTACGCAACGCCAAGTACCGCAAGCTGTGGGAGGACGAGGAGCGCGACGAGGACCTCAGCGGTGTCCCCGACATCTACGAGATGGACGACCCGGAGTACCACCTCCGAATGGCCGCGATCTACGAGAAGAAGGCCGCGGAGCATCGAAGGCTTGCCGAAGTCTCGGGTGGGGAACGCGAGGATGGCAACGGTCCGGCATGATCTGAGCAGACATATCTCAGAAGAGATCAGAAGAGAAAAAGGGGAGAACGCGATGAGCTCACCCGACGGTCCTGTCGGCGCCGAGCGCAGCCTCGGCCAGCTGGTCGCCACGGCGACCGGTGAGATGTCCGCGCTGGTGCACGACGAGATCGCACTGGCCAAGGCCCAGCTGCGTCAGGACGTCAAGCGCGGCGCGATCGGCGGCGGCGCGTTCGCCGCGGCCGGCACGGTCCTCATCTTCTCGCTGCCGATGCTGAGCTTCGCGCTCGCGTACGGCATCCGTACCTGGAGCGGCTGGAACCTCGCCGTCTGCTTCCTGCTGTCCTTCGCCGCCAATGTGCTGGTGGCCGGGCTGCTCGCGCTGATCGGCGTCGTCTTCGCGAAGAAGGCCAAGAAGGGCAAGGGCCCGCAGAAGGTTGCCGCTTCGGCCAAAGAGACGGCTGCCGTACTGGGGAACGTCAAGCCACACCCCCGTGCGGTGAGCCCCGCGGGTACGGTCGACGTCCGAGTCGGTGAGACGGGGGCCACTGTGGCACGCTCGTCCTCATGACGGACCCTGCCACCCCATCGGCCCAACCCTCCGCCTCGGTCGTACGCATCGAAGGCCCCTGGACCCACCGGGACGTGGCCGCCAACGGCGCGCGCTTCCACATCGCCGAGCTGGGCGACGGGCCGCTGGTCCTGCTGCTGCACGGCTTTCCGCAGTTCTGGTGGACGTGGCGGCACCAGATGGTGGCGCTCGCCGACGCGGGCTTCCGGGCCGTCGCGATGGACCTGCGGGGGGTGGGCGGCAGCGACCGCACGCCCCGCGGCTACGACCCGGCGAACCTCGCGCTCGACATCACCGGCGTCGTGCGCTCCCTCGGCGAGCCGGACGCGGCGCTCGTCGGGCACGACCTCGGCGGGTATCTGGCGTGGACGGCGGCCGTGATGCGGCCCAAGCTGGTGCGCCGCCTCGCCGTCTCCTCGATGCCGCATCCGCGGCGCTGGCGTTCGGCGATGCTGTCGGACCGCAAGCAGACCGCCGCCGCCTCGTACGTGTGGGGTTTCCAGCGGCCATGGGTGCCGGAGCGTCAGCTCGTCGCCGACGACGGGGCCCTGGTGGGCCGTCTGGTGCGGGACTGGTCGGGGCCGCGGCTGCCGGACGACGACGCGATCGAGACGTATCGGCGCGCCGTGTGCATCCCCTCGACGGCGCACTGCTCGATCGAGCCGTACCGCTGGATGGTGCGGTCGATGGCGCGGCCGGACGGAATCCAGTTCAACCGGCGCATGAAGCGCCCGGTGCGGGTGCCGACGCTGCATCTGCACGGCTCGCTCGACCCCGTGATGCGGACGAGAAGCGCGGCCGGCTCCGGCGAATACGTCGAAGCCCCGTACCGCTGGCGCCTGTTCGACGGCCTCGGACACTTCCCGCACGAGGAGGATCCGGGGGCGTTCTCCACGGAGTTGGTGAACTGGTTGAAGGATCCCGAGCCCGATCGGTGAAACGGTGCGGGTGTTCGCGGCGAACACTTGTCCTACGAACGCCAATTGCCCGGCGCATAGGCCAATTGGGGCGCCTGCGCGCGGTTACCGACCTTGGGGCGCGGGCACACGTCGGGGTATGGGCTGGACGCACGACTACAGTGACGTAGCACGCAATCGCCGCTCGGCCGCAGCGCTGAACAGCCATGAGAGGGGCGGGCCGCAGCAGGACCCGGGCCACCACGGCCCCACTCAGGCGATGGGCATTCCCCGCATCCTCCGCAGGAGGGCCCGCTGGGTCTCCGCGCGGCTTCGGCACACGCGCGACTGACCCGGCCGGCCGGGCCCTCCCGCCACCGCTCTAGAGCGCGCAACCCTGGCTGTCGACCTCTTGGTTGGCGGTGCGGCCGCGCTCGATGTCCTCGCGCACCTCGTCCGTCGTCAGCACGTACCCGGTGTCCGGGTCGTCGAGGGACTTCGCGAAGACCACGCCGTAGACCTTGCCGTTGGGCGTGAGCAGCGGGCCGCCGGAGTTGCCCTGGCGGACCGTCGCGTAGAGCGAGTACACATCACGGCGCACGGTGCCGCGGTGGTAGATGTCCGGGCCCTTGGCCTGGATGCGGCCGCGCACGCGCGCGGGGCGGACGTCGTAAGGCCCGTCCTCGGGGAAGCCCGCGACGATGGCGCCGGCGCCGCTGGGCGCGTCCTGCGACGTGAACCGCAGCGCGGGCGCCTTCAGCGTGGGCACGTCCAGTACGGCGATGTCCCGCTCCCAGTCGTAGAGCACGACCTTCGCGTCGTACACCTGGTTCTGATCGCCTATCTGGACCGTCGGCTCGTCCACGCCGCCGACCACGTGCGCGTTGGTCATGACGCGGCGGTCGGCGAAGACGAATCCGGTGCCTTCCAGGACCTTGCCGCAGCTGCGGGCCTCACCGCGGACCTTCACGATGGAGCGCTTGGCCTCCGTCGCCACCTTGCTCTTGGCGAGCTTGGGGTCCGGGGGCCTGACGTCCTTGATGGGCTCGTTCGAGAACGGGCTGAAGACCTGCGGGAAGCCGTTCTGCGCGAGGACCGACGAGAAGTCGTTGAACCACGTGTCGGCCTGGCCCGGCAGCGCGCGGGAGACCCCGAGGAGGACCTTGGAGCTGCGCACCTCCTTGCCGAGCGTCGGCAGCGTCGTGCCCGCGAGGGCGGAGCCGATCAGCCAGGCGACGAGGAGCATCGCCACGACGTTCACCAGGGCGCCGCCCGTCGCGTCCAGGGCGCGGGCGGGCTGCCAAGTGATGTATCTGCGGAGCTTGTTGCCGAGGTGGGTGGTGAAGGCCTGGCCGATCGAGGCACAGACGATCACGATGACGACGGCCACCACCGCCGCGGTCGTACTCACCGTGGCCGCGTCGTCGTCCTTGACGGCGTCCCAGATGATCGGCAGCAGATAGACGGCGACGAGGCCGCCGCCCAGGAATCCGATCACCGAGAGGATGCCGACCACGAAGCCCTGGCGGTACCCCACGACCGCGAACCACACGGCGGCGAGCAGCAGCAGGACGTCCAGCACGTTCACCGATTCAATCCTCGCCTCGCATCGCGGTCGCCCATTCCACGCAACCTTGTCATGCGTGCCAGTCGAGCGGGACCCGCCTGCCGCGGTCCCAGGGGCGCTCCCAGCCCGCGAAGTGCAGGATTCTATCGATCACGCCCGCGGTGAAACCCCAGACCAGAGCGGACTCGACGAGGAACGCCGGGCCGTCGTGGCCGCGGGGGTGGACCGCCGTCGCCCGGTTCGCCGGGTCCGTGAGATCGGACACGGGGACCGTGAAGACCCGCGCTGTCTCGTTCGGATCGACGACGCCCACCGGTGTCGGGGTGCGCCACCAGCCGAGCACGGGGGTCACGACGAAGTCGCTCACCGGGATGAAGAGGCGGGGCAGCACGGCGAAGAGCTGGACCCCCCTGGGGTCGAGCCCCGTCTCCTCCTCGGCCTCGCGCAGGGCGGCGCGCAGCGGCCCTTCGCCCTGCGGGTCGCCGTCCGCGGGGTCGAGGGCGCCGCCGGGGAAGGAGGGCTGGCCCGCATGCGAACGGAGGGAGCCCGCGCGCTCCATCAGGAGCAGCTCGGGGCCCTTTTCGCCCTCTCCGAAGAGGACGAGTACGGCGGACTGGCGTCCGGCGCCGCTCTCCGGGGGCAGGAAGCGGCTCAGCTGGAGCGGCTCGACGGTCCGCGCGGCGTGGACGACCGGGTCCAGCCACGTGGGCAGGCCCGCGGTGCTGAGCAGGGGGCTGCCGTCACTCGTGCCCGCATGGGTGCTGCTCGGGTGGGTGTTGCTCAGGTGGGTATCGCTGGTCGTGCTGTCCGTCATGTCGCTCGCGTGCGTCATCGGCACCCCCGTCCGTCTCTGGACAACGCTCTTGGCCCTGTGGTTCGTTCCACCCGGTGCTGTCGGTACTCGCCCGTGGCGCCTCACCCCTCGGCGAGCGGCGGTGCCGGCTTGCCCGGGTAGTCCGGCGGCGGCTTGAGGCGCTGGCCCGGGAAACCGCCCTTCTCGTACTTCAGCAGCTTCTGTGCCTTCTCCGGGTCCGTCTCACCTTCCCCGTACGCCGGACAGAGCGGGGCGATGGGGCAGGCGCCGCAGGCGGGCTTGCGGGAGTGGCAGATGCGGCGGCCGTGGAAGATCACCCGGTGCGAGAGCATCGTCCACTCGCTCTTCGGGAAGAGCGCGGCGACGGCCGCCTCGACCTTCTCCGGGTCGGTCTCCTCGGTCCACTTCCAGCGGCGGACAAGGCGGCCGAAGTGGGTGTCCACGGTGATGCCGGGGACACCGAACGCATTGCCGAGGACGACGAACGCGGTCTTGCGGCCCACTCCGGGCAGCTTGACGAGGTCGTCCACACGGCCGGGGACCTCACCGCCGAAGTCGTCCCGCAGGGCCTTCGCCAGGCCCATGATCGACTTGGTCTTGGCCCGGAAGAAGCCGGTGGGCCTGATCAGCTCCTCGACCTCCTCGGGGACGGCCGCGGCCAGGTCCTCCGGAGTCGGGTACTTGGCGAAGAGGCGCGGGGTCGTCTGATTGACCCGCAGGTCGGTCGTCTGGGCGGAGAGGACCGTGGCGACCAGGAGCTCGAAGGGGTTCTCGAAGTCCAGCTCCGGGTGGGCGTACGGATACACGTCCGCGAGCTCGCGGTTGATCCGCCGGGCGCGGCGGACGAGGGCGGTCGACGGCTTCTCGGGCGTCGCCTTCTCGCGGGTCACCTTCCCGGGCGCCGCCTTCTTCTTCGCGGGCGCCGCCTTCTTCTCCGGGATCGCCTTCTTCTCGGGCGTCGTCTTCTTCGCGCTCACAGGGCCGACCTCTTCGCCGGGGACATCAGAAAAGCTGTCCGTTTTGTCGCTTTATTGGAAGCATTGGACGCGTGTTCGCCCACAGCGGAATCCTGGAGGGCGGCCACCGGCTCAGCCCCCTCGGCCTGTGCTCTCACCGGCTTTTTGGACACCCGGCCAGCCTAGAGCCCGACACTGACATCCGTCCCTGACCCCATGGATCGGCCCCCAATTGGCCCCCTCCCGCACAGCTCGCGGCGCCGGTGCGGCAGACTTGTGACTGATCACACTGTTTGGACCGTCCGGCAAAATGGGGAACACGGACCCCTGATATGCGGGGAACCAAGATCCCCTGAGCAGGTCGACAAGGAGAGAACTCGTGGACGACGTTCTGCGGCGCGCCCCGCTCTTCGCGGCGCTCGATGACGAGCAGGCCGCGGAGCTCCGCGCCTCCATGAGTGAGGTGACGCTCGCGCGCGGGGATGCTCTCTTCCATGAGGGCGACCCCGGAGACCGGCTGTACGTGGTCACCGAGGGCAAGGTGAAGCTCCACCGCACCTCGCCCGACGGCCGCGAGAACATGCTCGCGGTGCTCGGCCCCGGCGAGCTGATCGGTGAGCTCTCGCTCTTCGACCCCGGCCCGCGGACCGCCACGGCCTCCGCCCTCACCGAGGTGAAGCTGCTCGGCCTCGGCCACGGCGACCTCCAGCCCTGGCTGAACGCCCGGCCCGAGGTGGCCGCCGCGCTGCTGCGCGCCGTCGCCCGGCGCCTGCGCAAGACCAATGACCAGATGTCCGACCTCGTCTTCTCCGACGTGCCCGGCCGCGTGGCCCGCGCGCTCCTCGACCTGTCGCGCCGCTTCGGCGTGCAGTCCGAAGAGGGCATCCACGTCGTGCACGACCTCACGCAGGAAGAGCTCGCCCAGCTGGTCGGCGCCTCCCGCGAGACGGTCAACAAGGCGCTCGCCGACTTCGCCGGTCGCGGCTGGCTGCGGCTCGAGGCCCGCGCCGTGATCCTGCTGGACGTCGAGCGCCTGGCCAAGCGGTCGCGCTGACGCTTGTTCTCCAGGTGGCCTGACGTGTTCTGACACGTTCTGTACGTGGATGGGTCCCGCCTCTTCGGAGGCGGGACCCATCGCGTTTTCCGGCCGTCAGATCAGCCCGTGTTCCCGCAGGTAGTCCAACTGCGCCCGGACCGAGAGCTCCGCGGCCGGCCACAGGGAGCGGTCCACGTCGGCGTACACGTGTGCGACGACGTCCGCGGCCTCCGTGTGGCCGTTCTCCACGGCCGTCTCGACCTGCGCCAGCCGGTGGGCGCGGTGCGCCAGATAGAACTCGACGGCCCCCTGGGCGTCCTCGAGGACCGGCCCGTGCCCCGGCAGGACCGTGTGGACGCCGTCGTCGACCGTCAGGGAGCGCAGCCGGCGCAGGGAGTCCAGATAGTCGCCGAGGCGGCCGTCGGGGTGCGCCACGACCGTCGTGCCGCGTCCGAGGATTGTGTCGCCCGTCAGGACCGCGCGGTCGGCGGGGAGGTGGAAGCAGAGCGAGTCCGCCGTGTGGCCGGGGGTGGCGACGACGCGCAGCTCCAGGCCTCCCGTGGTGATGACGTCGCCGGCCGCCAGGCCCTCGTCGCCGAGGCGCAGGGCGGGGTCCAGGGCGCGTACGTGGGTGCGCGTCAGCTCCGCGAAGCGGGAGGCGCCCTCCGCGTGGTCGGGGTGGCCGTGGGTGAGCAGGGTCAGGGCGACGCGCTTGCCCATCTTCTCGGCCGTCTCGACGACGCGGCTCAGGTGGGCGTCGTCCAGCGGCCCCGGGTCTATGACCACCGCCAGCGGGGAGTCCGGCTCGGAGACGATCCAGGTGTTCGTGCCGTCCAGGGTCATCGCGGAGGGGTTGGGCGCGAGGACGTTGACCGCGCGGGCGGTGGCGGGGCCGGTGAGGACTCCGCCGCGGGGCTGGCCGGGGAGGGCGGCGGCATCGGTCATGCGGGGGTGACTCCTGTCCTGTCTGGGCGGGGGTGGCAGGGTGAGGTCACCGCTCGCTGCCCGCGGCGATGTGCTTGGTGAACTCGTCGTGGCCCGGCCAGGAGAGGACCAATGCGCCGTTCTCCAGGTGGGCTTGCGCGAGGACCGGTGTCATGTCCTGGGAGGGGGCGGCGGCGAGGGCCGCCTGGGGCGTCGGGTGGGCGCTCAGGGCGCGCAGGGTCGCGATGGTGGGCGGCATCATCAGGAGCTCGCCCTCGTCGTAGCCGGCGGCCGCCTCCGCCGGGCGGATCCAGACCGTGCGGTCGGCCTCCGTGGAAGCGTTGCGGGTGCGCTGGCCCTCGGGGAGCGCGGCCACGAAGAAGAACGTGTCGTAACGCCTGGGCTCAAACTCGGGGGTGATCCAGCGGGCCCACGCGGCGAGGAGGTCGCTGCGCAGGTGGAGGCCGCGGCGGTCCAGGAACTCCGCGAAGGACAGGTCACGGGCCACCAGGGCCTCGCGGTCCGCCTCCCAGTCGTCGCCCGTGGTGTCGCCGACCACCGTCTCCGGAGTCGGCCCCGCGAGCAGGACGCCCGCTTCTTCGTACGTCTCGCGGACCGCGGCGCAGACGATCGCCTGGGCGGCGGCCTCGTCCTCGACGCCGAGCCGGGCCGCCCAGGACGCGCGCGGGGGCCCTGCCCAGCGCACCAGGTGGTCGTCGTCGCGCGGGTCGACACCGCCGCCCGGATACGCGTACGCGCCTCCGGCGAAGGCCATGGAGGCGCGTCTGCGCAGCATGTGTACTTCAGCGCCCTCCGTGCCGTCCCTGAGCAGCATGACGGTCGCGGCGCGGCGCGGGGTGGCCGGAGTCAGCTCGCCGCTCGCGAGGGCGCGGATGCGGTCGGGCCACTCCGGGGGGTACCACTGCCCATTTGCCATGGGCGGAGGCTATCCCCTAGTGGGCTGATGTTCGAGAGGCAACAATCGGGCCCTACGGAGTGCCGCTCGGTGTGAACGGCCACTCCGGAGGGAC
This sequence comes from Streptomyces sp. NPDC039462, assembly GCF_055639375.1. NCBI lineage: Bacteria > Bacillati > Actinomycetota > Actinomycetes > Kitasatosporales > Streptomycetaceae > Streptomyces > Streptomyces sp. NPDC039462. The sequence continues at coordinate 545,498 of NZ_JBVKAO010000004.1, read as the reverse complement.
GGTTTCTCCGGAGGGACGGTTTCTCCGGAGGGACTGTTTCTCCGGAGCGACCGTTTTACGCCTCTGTGAGCTCCACCTGTTTACGCCTCTGTGAGCTCCACCTGGAACTCGACCTCCACCGGGGCGTCCAGCGGCAGCACGGCGACGCCCACGGCGCTGCGGGCGTGCACGCCCTTGTCGCCGAAGACCTCGCCGAGGAGTTCGCTGGCGCCGTTGATCACGCCGGGCTGCCCGGTGAAGTCCGGGGCCGACGCGACGAAGCCGACGACCTTCACGACACGCGCGACGCGGTCCAGGTCACCGGCGACCGACTTGACCGCGGCCAGCGCGTTCAGCGCGCAGGTGCGGGCCAGGTCCTTGGCCTCCTCCGGGGTGACCTCGCCGCCGACCTTGCCGGTCACGGCGAGCTTGCCGTCCACCATCGGGAGCTGGCCCGCGGTGTAGACGTACACGCCGGACTGGACGGCCGGCTGGTACGAGGCCAGCGGCGGCACGACCTCCGGCAGGGTCAGGCCGAGCTCGGCGAGGCGGGCCTCGACTGCGCCGCTCATGCCTGCTTCTCCCGCTTCAGGTAGGCGACGAGCTGCTCGGGGTTGTTCGGCCCGGGCACGACCTGGACCAGCTCCCAGCCGTCCTCGCCCCAGGTGTCCAGAATCTGCTTCGTGGCGTGGACGAGCAGAGGCACGGTTGCGTATTCCCACTTGGTCATGTGGCCGACTGTAGTCGGTGTCGGGGGCTGCTCAGGGTGGGCTCCTGCATGGTCCGGGCGGCGACTGGTTAGGCTCGGAAGGGTGAGCAGGCTCCAGGTCGTCAGTGGCAAGGGCGGTACCGGCAAGACCACGGTGGCCGCGGCCCTCGCGCTCGCCCTGGCGACGGAGGGCAAACGCACCCTCCTCGTCGAGGTCGAGGGCAGGCAGGGCATCGCGCAGCTCTTCGAAACCGAAGCGCTGCCCTATGAGGAGCGGAAGATCGCCGTCGCTCCCGGGGGCGGGGAGGTGTATGCCCTCGCCATCGATCCCGAGCTCGCGCTGCTCGACTACCTCCAGATGTTCTACAAACTGGGGGGCGCGGGCCGGGCCCTGAAGAAGCTCGGCGCCATCGACTTCGCCACCACCATCGCGCCGGGCCTCCGGGACGTGCTGCTGACCGGCAAGGCCTGCGAAGCCGTACGCCGGAAGGACAAGAGTGGGCGGTACGCGTACGACTGCGTGGTGATGGACGCCCCGCCGACCGGCCGCATCACCCGCTTCCTGAACGTGAACGACGAGGTCGCCGGGCTCGCGAAGATCGGCCCGATACACAATCAGGCGCAGGCCGTGATGCGGGTCCTGAAGTCCCCCGAGACGGCCGTGCACCTGGTGACCCTCCTGGAGGAGATGCCGGTCCAGGAGACCGCCGACGGGATCGCCGAGCTGCGGGCCGCGCAGCTGCCCGTGGGCCGGGTCATCGTCAACATGGTGCGTCCGGCCCTGCTGGGCGACGCCTCGCTGGAGCGCGGCCTCGACCGGACGCCCCGTACAGCCATCGCCAAGTCACTGTCGGCCGCCGGGCTCGGCGGTGCGCGCCGCGGCGGCGGCGCCGAGCGGCTGGTCGATCCGCTCCTGGAGCAGGCCGCGGAGTACGCCGAGCGGTACGCCCTAGAGCGCGACCAGCGCGCCCAGCTGACCGGATTCGGTCAGCCTCTGCACGAACTCCCGCTGCTCACCGGCGGGATGGACCTGGCGGGCCTCTACGAACTCGCCACGGAACTGCGGAAGCAAGGGATCGCATGACGAGCAGCCAGGAAGCGGCACGGACGCTGGCCCCCGGCCGCGTGCTGGACGTGGACTCCCTGATCGACGACCCGAAGACCCGCATCGTGGTGTGCTGCGGATCCGGCGGCGTCGGCAAGACGACCACGGCGGCCGCGATCGGGCTGCGCGCGGCGGAGCGGGGCCGCAAGGTCGTCGTGCTCACCATCGACCCGGCGCGCAGGCTCGCCCAGTCCATGGGCATCGACTCCCTGGACAACGTCCCGCGGCAGGTCAAGGCGATCGACGGCACCGGTGAGCTGCACGCCATGATGCTCGACATGAAGCGCACCTTCGACGAGATCGTCGAGGCGCACACGGACAAGGAGCGCGCAAGGGCGATCCTCGACAACCCCTTCTACCAGTCGCTTTCGGCGGGCTTCGCGGGCACGCAGGAGTACATGGCGATGGAGAAGCTGGGGCAGCTGCGGTCCCGGGACGAGTGGGACCTGATCGTCGTGGACACGCCGCCCTCGCGCTCGGCGCTGGACTTCCTCGACGCCCCGAAGCGCCTCGGATCCTTCCTGGACGGGAAGTTGATCCGGCTCCTCATGGCGCCGGCGAAGGTGGGCGGCCGGGCCGGGATGAAGTTCCTGAACGTCGGCATGTCGATGATGACGGGGGCCCTCGGCAAGCTGCTCGGCGGGCAGCTGCTGCGTGACGTACAGATGTTCGTCACGGCCATGGACAGCATGTTCGGCGGTTTCCGTACGCGGGCGGACGCGACATACCGGCTGCTGCAGGCGCCCGGCACGGCGTTCCTGGTGGTGGCCTCGCCGGAGCGGGACGCGCTGCGGGAGGCCGCGTACTTCGTGGAGCGCCTCGCCGCGGACGACATGCCGCTGGCCGGTCTCGTACTGAACCGGGTGCATGGCAGCGGCGCCGCTCAGCTGTCGGCCGAGCGGGCACTCGCCGCCGCGGAAAATCTTGAGGAGAGCGGCATTGTGGATCAGGGGGAGGGGAAGGTAGGAGTTCGTAACTCCCACGATAATCAGGCGACTTCAGAGGAACCCGCGACTCCAGAAGACCCCGGGCCCGCCGAGGCTCCCGCGCCGTCCGAGGACCCCGCACCGTCCGAGGACCCCGCGACCACCGCAGCGACCACCGCAGACTCCGCGACCAGCGAGCCCCCCGCGGTCACGGAGAACCCTGCCGTCACTGAGAACCCTGCCGTCACGGCCGCCACGAAGACCCCTGCGGCACCCGACCCGTCCGTCGAGCAGTTGACCGCGGCTCTGCTGCGGCTGCACGCGGAGCGCATGCAGCTGCTCACACGGGAGCAGCGCACGCGCGATCGCTTCACCGCGCGCCACCCCGAGGTGGCGGTCGCCGAAGTGGCCGCGCTGCCCGGGGATGTGCATGACCTTGCGGGGCTCCGGGCCGTAGGGGACCGGCTGGCGGGCTGACGGAACGTGGGGTTCACCGGCCCGGACACCCCGGATCAGGTTTCATCGCCCTGACGGCCTACCCCACCGCCGCGTAGCTCTCGTACGTCTCCTCGTCCTCCAAGTCCACGGGCAGCAGGCCCGCGCCGCGCTCGTACTCGGAGCGCGCTGTCTCCAGGAGCCTGCGCCATGAGGTGACGGTGGGACGCCTGCGCAGCAAAGCGCGACGCTCCCGCTCCGTCATGCCACCCCACACGCCGAACTCGACGCGATTGTCCAGCGCGTCGGCAAGGCACTCGGTCCGCACCGGACATCCGGTGCACACCGCCTTGGCCCTGTTCTGCGCTGCTCCTTGAACGAACAGTTCATCCGGATCGGTAGTGCGGCAGGCCGCCTGCGCACTCCAGTCGGTTACCCAGCCCATACCGGCGCCGTCCTCTCCCGAATCGAGGCTCCCCCACGGCGGCAGCGGCATATGCACCGCCGCCAGTTGAGGACGTTACGGAAGGTGGGCACAGCGCAACACCCCCTTCGGGCCCAATCTTGGATGGCCCGAACGGACTATGCGTAAGCGGCAGATCACCCGACGGAGTGAGCGGGCGACATCCGTGAGGAACCCGGCATTCCGGGACAGTTCAGTTGAGTCACAACGGACGACGGGCGCCACATGAGGCGAATTCGGACAGGAATTCGTCGGATCCGGAAGCGATGCAGGGCTTGTTGCCGAACCGCACCGCTGTGACAGTTGGGAGCAGCTTAGGCCAAGGCATTAAGGCCTGTCCGGCGAATCAGAACGTAGGCTGCCCTCATGGGAAAGAAGCGCTCGGGCGGTGGTCTGTCACCAACTCAGCAGGCCGCGAAGTTCCTAGGAGTCAGCGTCCTGGCGGGTGCGGTGCTGGCCGGGATCGCCCTGCCCGCGGCCGGGGCACTGGGCCTGGCGGCCAAGGGCTCGGTCGAGTCGTTCGACGAGATCCCCGCCAACCTCAAACAGCCGCCGCTCAGTCAGCGCACCACGATCCTGGACAACAAGGGCGGGCAGATCGCGACGGTCTACTCACGTGACCGCACGGTCGTGCCGCTCAAGGACATCTCGCCGTACATGCAGAAGGCGATCGTCGCGATCGAGGACGCCCGCTTCTACGAGCACGGCGCGGTCGACCTCAAGGGCATCCTGCGCGCCCTCAACCAGAACGCGCAGAGCGGCGGCGTCTCGCAGGGCGCGTCCACGCTCACGCAGCAGTACGTGAAGAACGTCTTCGTGGAGGAGGCCGGCGACGACCCGACGAAGGTCGCCGAGGCCACGCAGCAGACGCTGGGCCGCAAGATCCGCGAGCTGAAGTACGCGATCCAGGTCGAGGACAAGCTCGGCAAGAAGCGCATCCTCAAGAACTACCTGAACATCACGTACTTCGGTCAGCAGGCGTACGGCATCGAGGCCGCGGCCCAGCGGTACTTCTCCAAGCACGCCAAGGACCTGAAGGTGCAGGAGGCCGCGCTCCTCGCCGGCATCGTGCAGTCCCCCAGCAGGTACGACCCGGTCAACGACGCGGCCGAGGCCACCAAGCGGCGCAACGTGGTGCTGCAGCGGATGGCCGACACGCACGACATCTCGCAGGCGGAGGCCGACGAGGCGAAGAAGACCGACCTCGGCCTGAAGGTGAGCCGCCCCAAGAACGGCTGCATCACCTCGGTCAGCGGCGCCGGCTTCTTCTGCGACTACGTGCGCGAGGTGTTCCTCAACGACCCGGTCTTCGGCAAGACGAAGGAAGAGCGGGCCAAGGTCTGGAACCGGGGCGGCCTGAAGGTCCGCACCACGCTGGATCCGCAGGCCCAGGACTCGGTGCAGGCCTCGATAAAGGATCACGTGAACAAGACCGACGACGTGGCGACCGCCGCCACCATCGTCGAGCCGGGCACGGGCAAGATCCTGGGCATGGGCCAGTCCCGTCCGTACGGCTTCAAGAAGGACGAGACCACGATCAACCTCTCCGTGGACGACTCCATGGGCGGCGGCGCGGGCTATCAGCCCGGTTCGACGTTCAAGCCGATCGTCGCGGCGGCGGCCCTGGAGGGCGGCAAGTCGGCGGGGCAGAGTTACTCGTCCCCGTACGAGATGCCGTATCCGGAGCGGGTGGCGACCTGTGACGGCAAGGAGTGGCGGAACTCGGGCGGCGCGAAGCTGACCAACGAGAACGAGTCCGAGGTCGGCCCTTACGGCATGGAGGAAGCGACCGCGAAGTCGGTCAACACCTACTACGTGCAGCTCATCGGCGACATCGGCATCTGCCCGGTGACGAAGCTGGCCGACAAGATGGGCGTGAAGCGGGCCGACGGCAAGGAGATCGTGCAGGCGCCGTCGATCGCCCTCGGCACCCAGGAGATGTCACCGCTGACGATGGCGGGCGCGTACGCGACCTTCGCCTCGCGCGGCACGTACTGCACGCCGATCGCCATCGAGTCGATCACGACGCTCGGCGGCAAGTCGCTGCCGGTGCCGAAGTCGACGTGCTCGCGCGCCATGTCGGAGAAGACGGCCGACACCATCAACACGCTGCTCCAGGGCGTGGTCGAGGACGGCACGGGCAAGAAGGCGGGTCTCGGCTCCCGCCCGAGCGCGGGCAAGACGGGTACGACCGACTATCGCTACGCCGCCTGGTTCGTGGGCTACACCCCGAACATGTCGGGCGCGGTCTGGGTCGGCGACCCGATGCACAAGCGGCAGATGGTCGACATCACCATCGGCGGCGTCCCGTACGACAAGGTGTTCGGTGGCGAGGTGCCGGGCCCGATCTGGCGCGACGCGATGAGCGGCGCCCTCGCGGGCAAGCCGGCGCCGGGCTTCAACACCGTCCACATCCCCGGCGGCAAGAGCAAGGACCGGGACCACGGCGGCGGCCACGACGACGGGAAGCCGGGGGGTGACGGCGGCAGCGGAAACGGTGGCGGCGGTACTGGTCCCGGCGGTCCCGGCGGGGGCAATGGCGGCGGCGGCAGTGACGGTGGCGGGATCGGCGGTGGGGGCGGCGGCGAGCCCTGGCCCGGCTTCTCGATCCCGCCGGACGTGCTCGGCGGGAACGGGAACGGTGGCGGTGGCGGTCACGGTGGCGGCGGGAACGGCATCGGGGGCGGGATCGGCGGGGGCTGGCCGCGGTAGTCCCGGCTCGCTGCATCGGCTGATACGTGGATGAGGGCGCCCCCTGAGGCAGGGGGCGCCCTCATCGCCGTACGGACCCTTCCCTCTGTGAAGGCGAGGGATCGGCTCTCAGCCCGCGAGGAGCTTCTTGACCGTGGCGGCGACGCGGCCGCCCTCGGCCAGACCCGCGACCTTCGGATTCACGATCTTCATGACCTGACCCATGGCGCGCGGCCCCTCCGCACCGGCGGCCTTGGCCTCCGCCACGGCCTGGGCGACGATCTCCTGGAGCTCGTCGTCGGAGAGCTGCTTCGGGAGGTACTCGGCGAGGATCTCGCCCTCCGCCTTCTCCTTCGCGGCCTGCTCGGCGCGGCCGCCCTCGGCGAAGGCCTCGGCGGCCTCGCGGCGCTTCTTCGCCTCGCGGGCGATCACCTTCTGCACCTCGTCGTCGGAGAGCTCGCGTGCCTCCTTGCCCGCGACCTCCTCCTTCGTGATCGCGGTGAGGGTCAGCCGGAGCGTCGAGGAGCGCAGCTCGTCGCGCCCCCGGATCGCGGCGGTGAGGTCTTCGTGCAGCTTCGCCTTGAGGGTGGTCATGGGTTGATTGTGGCAGGTGCGGAGAGTTGCCTGCCCCCCGATTTCCGCTCGGTCGGCCTGCCGGGGGCGGGCATCGGCCCTGAACGGGGCGGGGGTTGACCCTGAACGCCCTCCGGATCGAGGGCCGGCGGGGGTCTGACACGATGGGGGGATGCGCGCGCGATACGCAGTACCTCTGGGCATCACGGCGACGGCCGCGGCCGGTCTCGCCTACTCGTTCGGCATCGAGCCCCGTTCTTTCCGGTTGAGGCGGGTCACGGTGCCCGTACTGCCGTCGGGGATGCGTCCCCTGCGGGTCCTCCAGGTCTCCGACATCCACATGGTGTCGGGACAGCGCAAGAAGCAGCGGTGGCTGCGCTCGCTGGCGGGGCTGCGGCCCGACTTCGTGATCAACACGGGCGACAACCTGTCCGACCCGGAGGGCGTCCCGGAGACGCTGGACGCGCTGGGCCCGCTGATGGAGTTCCCCGGGGCGTACGTCTTCGGCTCGAACGACTACTACGGCCCGAGGCTGCGCAACCCCGCCCGCTACCTGCTCGAAAAGGCACAGGGCAAGCACGGCCTGAACGGCAACGCCCCCGCGGTCGGCGTCATCCACAACCCGTGGGAGGGCCTGCGCGACGGCTTCGACGAGGCGGGCTGGGTGAACCTCACGAACACCCGCGGCTCGCTGAAGATCGAGGGCTACGAGATCGGCCTCACCGGCCTGGACGACCCGCACATCAAGCGCGACCGGTACGCGCACGTGGCGGGCGGCCCGGACTCCGGCGCGGACTTCTCGATGGGCATCGTGCACGCCCCGTACCTGCGCTCCCTGGACGCGTTCACGGCGGACGGCTACCCCTTGATCCTCGCCGGCCACACCCACGGCGGCCAGCTCTGCATCCCCTTCTACGGCGCCCTGGTCACCAACTGCGACCTGGACACGGACCGCGTGAAGGGCCTCTCCCGCCACGAGGCGGAGGGCAGGAAGTCTTACCTGCACGTCTCCGCGGGCTGCGGCGCGAGCCGCTACACCCCGATGCGCTTCGCTTGCCCTCCGGAGGCGACGCTGCTGACGCTGGCACCGCGAGACTGAGGCGGCCCCTCTTCCCCCTCTCCCCCGCCCCGCGAGCCCTGGCCGGCCCCGCCCAGCCCCACCCCGAGGAAACCGGATTTCGTCTCCGGCCGCCGGTCCGCTAAAGTAATCGATGTCGCCACGACCTGCACCGCAGGCAGTGGGCCAACGACATCGGGGTGTAGCGCAGCTTGGCAGCGCGCTTCGTTCGGGACGAAGAGGTCGTGGGTTCAAATCCCGCCACCCCGACAGTGAAGTACCAGGTCAAGGGCCTGATCCGAATTCGGATCAGGCCCTTCCTGCGTATCCAGTGATCGTTTGTGAGCAATCCGGGAGAAGATCTTGGTCGAGGTCTCCCGGAGGACTGTGCCGCTACGACCTCGACCCGCTCGGCCGGGTCACCGGTGTGAGCGCACGCAAGTGGTCCGAGACCTACGCCTACGACGCTGTCGGCAACCAAACCTCGGCTGCCTGGCCGGATACCCGCCCGGACGACGACGCCCGCGGCGAGCGGAACTACAACGGCACCCGCCTCATCACTGCGGGGAGTATCCGCTACGAATACGATGCCGCCGGCCGCCTTACGCTGCGGCAGAAGACTCGCCTCTCCCGCAAGCCCGACGCCTGGCACTACGTCTGGAACTCCGACAACCAACTTACGGAGGTCACCACACCTGACGGAACTCGCTGGCGCTATACCTACGACCCTCTCGGGCGGCGAACGGCGAAGCTGCGTCTCGCTGAGAATGGCGATTCGACCGTCGAGCAGACCACGTTCACCTGGGCCGGCTCGGTCCTCATCGAGGAAATCACCACTGCTCCGGAACAATGGCAGGGCTCCGTCGCCCTCACTTGGGACCACGATGGCCTGCACCCGGTCGGGCAGACAGAACGCCGTCTGGATGCGATCACGCAGGAAGAGATCGACGCCCGATTCTTCGCGATAGCCACAGACCTCGTCGGCACCCCGACTGAGCTCATCGGCACCGACGGCAACATAGCGTGGCACACGCGTACCAGCCTGTGGGGCACTACTACATGGTCTCGACTGAGTTCCGCATACACCCCCTTGCGTTTCCCGGGGCAATACTTCGACCGGGAAACTGGCCATCACTACAACGTTCACCGCTACTACGACCCTGCCACCGCCCGCTATCTCACACCCGACCCGCTCGGCCTTACCCCAGCCCCCAACGCGGTTACGTACGTGCGCAACCCCATTGCATGGGCGGACCCCATGGGCCTGACGCCTTGCATCGCCCTGGGGCTGAGCAACCGCAAGGCCGTGCGGAATATGAATGAGCGCGCGAATGAATACGGAGCATCAAGAATGCGGATCGCCAGCTGGGAACGCAACTTTGAGGTTTGGCACTACACGTTCAGCTATGCGCAGCTTCTGCTGCGAAGCGGGCAGCGAGATGACACGGACAGCCGAATCGACGTGCTTTTTTCGAGAGTTCGCCACATGGAGCTCCCGCATGCATTGAATGCGCTCACCATTGACGAACTCCCGGTCTCAGAGAATGACCTACCTGCAGGCGCTTCCATCGAGTACGGCGTTCCATGCAAGCTCTTCCTGATCAACGGCGGAATCGGGAAAATCTACGCCGGAAGCTGCAAATGGCATGAAGATTACGAATGGCTCGATGCGCCATCGCATTTTGGCCCTCTTCGAGGGGTCAAGTGACGAACCGCAGACGCCGGTCAGTGCTGTGCCGGTCGGGGGCGGCGTAGTCGTCGAAGACGATCGCGTCTCCGGGGCCAGGTGCAGCATGCAGATTTCCAGGCAGGTCGTGATCGAGTCGTAGCGGTCACCGGTGTTGCGGCGAACTCCCCTTCGGCCCGGTGGCAGTTGTGGTGCGGCCCACTGGCGGCAGACCCTGGAATGACGGTCCCCTCCAGGACTTTTGATTCATTGATGGAGGTTCGAGTCGCACACGGTCTCGTGCGGTGTCAACGGCCATCGGGAGGCCCAGGTGGGTGGCTGGGGGGTGCCCAGTCCCAATCAAGTGAGTTCGGGTGCTGCTTCGTCCACGCATGCGCAGATCGATGGTCGACAACGCGCGGCTACGATCGCCGGTCATGGACTGGCTGGAGCGGGTCGCGGAGTTGAGGCAGTGGAGTAGGAGTGGGGTTCGTGCTCCGCACAAGCCGTTGTTGTTGCTGTATGCCCTTGGTCGGTTTCAGCAGGATGCCGGCGGCGAGCTGCGGTACAGCGCTGTGGAGGAGGATCTGCAGCGGCTGTTGGCCGAGTACGGTCCGCCGAACCGGACTACTCCGGCCTACCCCTTCCATCACCTGGTGAGCGACGGTGTGTGGGAGGTGCGGACCGATCGGGGGCCGGGCAGCCCCGGCAGCGGTGTGCGGGAGTTGCGGGCCGCGGGGGCCGCCGGGCGGCTGGTGCCGGAGCTGCGGGCGGCGCTGCGGCGTGAACCGGCGCTGCTCGGCCGGATGGCACGTGTCCTGCTCGACCTGCACTTCCCCCCTTCACTCCATGGCGACCTGTGCGAGTCCGCCGGCCTGGAGCTGGAGCCGGTGGAGACCGGGGAGGTCTCGGCTGTCGTGCGCAGGCAGCGGGATCCGCGGATGCGGGAGCGGGTCCTGACGGCGTACGAGTACCGGTGCGCCTTCTGCGGCTACGACGGCAGGATCGGCGCGGTTCCGGTCGGGCTGGAGGCGGCGCACGTGCGTTGGTGGGCGTTCGACGGCCCGGACGACGTCGACAACGGTCTGTGCCTGTGCTCGCTGCACCACAAACTCTTCGACAAGGGCGTCCTCGGTGTCGGCGACGGCCACCGCATCCTGGTCTCCCAGCGCTTCGTCGGCCACAGCCCCGCCGCCCGCGAGCAGGTCATCGCCCTCGCCGACCGACCGCTCCTCGGACCTCAACCGGGCGCCCGCCCCGTCGCCACGACCCACCGCTCCTGGCACACCAGCCAGGTCTTCCACGGCAGCCCGCGCCCTGCCCCGGCCGCCTGACCAGTGAATAGAGCCCTAATACGTGGAGGGGCCCTGGTGCCGTACGGCACCAGGGCCCCGAAGGAATTGCTACACCATCTGCCGACCTTGATACCGCGTCGGCCTTTTGCGTCCGCAGGCCCGACCTGAATGCTGTCGGGGGTGCGGGGATCGCGGTTGCTTGACCGGAGACCACCTCACTATCGATGTCCTGCGGTACCCAGGCTCAGACTTCTGCCTGGGCGATCCTGATGGCGTCTTGTTCCTCCGTATTTCCTCGGTGATCAATTACTGCTTGTACTGCTGGTACTTCTTCTTGCGGGTACTGCTACTGCGGTACTGCTGTTCTGCTCATGGCGGCCCCTGATCACTGCGGGCCACCCGGTCCGGTGGTCAGTCCCGTCGCCGTCCTGCATACAACCCTGGCTTCGAAACTCCACCACCGCACCGTCCTGCGTACTGCTACTGCGGGTACTGCTCCCTGGCAGTTCGTCTCTGCCAGGCCCTGCGGTCTCTCTGGGGTACGAGAGAAACCATAACCACACCAGCACCCAATGTCTACTCCGGCTGGCATAGATTTTTGAGTGTGGGGTGGGGAGGTTCCGGGGGAGGTGGTGCGGGGGGGGTGCGGGGGCCGTCGCAGCCAGCACGTGTAAGCCCGTCACGCCGTGGGCGGCATGACGGGCTTCGCTCTGCGGAGTCTGATGAGCAGCAGCGCGTCGGACCGGCGCCGGTCCCTCCCCTCGTGGGGACCGGCACCGATCGACGCGTACAACGCCGACCCGTGATGGAACTTCGTATCGGCGCGGATCAGGGAAAGTCCGGAAACGCCTTCGATGTGAACGCGGTCCGTATATGACCGACTGCACTGATCTCTCGAGCCACGCGACGAGCCCGTCGTCACTGTGACGCAAGCCAGGCTCAGAACCATCGGTGGCGTGAGCCGCCTCCGTGAGCACTGCGCCGGTGACCTGCCAGGACGCTGCGTGGTTGGTTCGCTACTGCGACGAAATCCTGCCAGTTACCGGTCTCCGGGAGGAGGGCGCACCCTCGTCCGGACACCTTCCGCGCAGGTCAGCCGTATAAAGTGAGTTTTCCGGTCCGGATGTCCAGGCGCGGCGGAAGTAAGGGGTGGAGGCCTTGAGTTCCGACTCAGGGGCACGCACAAGCTTCGCGGAACGTCTCGCGCTGCTGTACAAGGAAGCCGGTAACCCGCCCCTCAAGCGTGTGGCCGAAGCCGTCGTCAGGCTCCAGCGCGTCGACGAGCGGGGGCGGCCCGTACGGGTGTCCGCCCAGCGGATCAGCGACTGGCGGCGCGCGAAGAACGTGCCGGCCCAGTTCGCCGCACTCGCGGCCGTACTGCACGTCCTGATCCCCGAGGCGCGGCGTGAACGGCCCGCACCCGTTTCCGCCGGTCTGTACGACATGGCTCAGTGGCACCGCCTGTGGGAGCGCGCGGTGGCCGACCCTGTCGGCGACCGGGCCCCCGGGGCCGAGGAGGGCGCGGATCCGCCGGGTGCCGCCGAGGATCCCGCCGCCCCCAGCGTCTGCCCGTACCGAGGCCTCGCTTCGTACCGTCAGCAGGACGCCCAGTGGTTCTTCGGTCGCGAGCGGAGCACGGAGGCCCTCGTCTCCCAGCTCCGCGCGGCGGAGGCGACGGGCGGTCTGGTCATGCTCGTGGGCGCGTCCGGCGCGGGGAAGTCCTCCCTCTTGAACGCCGGCCTGGTGCCCACCCTGCGCAACGGCGCCCTGGACGAGGAGGGCGGCCGGGCCACCGGTCCCGTCCTGCAGCTCGTACCGGGCAGCGAGCCGCTCGCCGAGCTGCTCCGCCAGATACCCGAGCTCGCGCGTGCCGTCCCGCACGTCGTCCCGGAGGAGGGCACGGCCGACGAGCCCGTTACACCCGAATTCGCCCGGTCTGTACGTGAGTCCGTCGCCGCCTGGGTGGAGCGCACGGCCGGGGAACGCACGGGCGCAGAACGCACGGCCCCCGACAGGGAGGCGGCTCCAGACGCCCCAGCCCCCGCCCCCGCACCAAGCACCCGTACCCGCACTCCCCCCACCCGCCCCGTCATCATCGTCGACCAGTTCGAGGAGACCTTCACTCTCTGCCCGGACGAGGCCGAGCGGCGCGCCTTCATCCAGCTGCTCCATGCCGCCTGCAGCCCGGCCAAGGACGGCACAGGCGCCCCCGCCCCCGGCCCCGAACCCGGCTCCAACCCTGCCCCCGCCCCCACCCCCGCCCTCGTAGTCCTCGGCATACGCGCCGACTTCTACGAGGAGTGCCTCGGCTACCCCGAGCTGGCCGACGCCCTCCAGCACCGGCACATGGTGCTCGGGCCGCTGACCACCGGTGAGCTGCGCAAGGCGGTGACCGGGCCGGCCAAGGCCGTCGGGCTCGAACTCGAACCGGGGCTCGCGGAGCTGATCGTCCGGGAGGTGAGCACGGACGGGCCGCGCGGGGCGCACGACGCGGGAGTGCTGCCGCTGCTCTCCCACGCGCTGCTCGCCACCTGGCAGCGGCGGAAGACGGGGCGGCTCACCCTGGCCGGCTACCGCGCGGCGGGCGGCATCCAGGGCGCGGTGGCGGCGACCGCCGAGCGGGCCTGGTCCGGCCTCGACCCGGCCGCCCGTACGGCCGCGCGGCTGCTGCTGCTCCGCCTGGTCCGGCTCGGCGAGGACACCCAGGCGACCCGGAGAAGGGGGACGCGCCGGCAGTTGGCGGAGGAGTCGACGGACCCGCACAAGACGGAGGAGTCGCTCGAAGCGCTGGTCCAGGCCCGTCTGGTGACCCTCGACGCGGAGACCGTGGAGATCACGCACGAGGCGCTGCTGCACGCCTGGCCTCGGCTGCGCGACTGGATCGACGAGGACCGCAGCGACCATCTGCTGCGCCAGCGTCTGGAGGAGGACGGGAAGGCCTGGGAGGACTCCGGGCGCGACTCGTCGCTGCTCTACCGGGGCTCCCGGCTCGAACAGGCGAGCGCCTGGGCGAAGAGCGCGGGCGACACGTATCTGACCCGGGGCGCGGTGGAGTTCCTGGCCGCTTCGGGCCGGCTGCGCAGGCGCTTCGTCTGGCTGAGCCGGGGCGCGGTGGCGGTCCTCGTCGTACTGGCGATGGTGGCCGTCGTATCCGCGGTGGTCGCGCGGCAGCAGCGGGACGACGCGGTGTTCCAGCAGGTCGTCGCCGAGGCCGACCGGGCCCAGCACACGGATCCGTCGCTGTCCGCGCAGCTCGACCTGGTGGCGCACCGCCTGCGGCCCGGCGACGAGGGCGTACGGAACCGGCTGATCTCGATCGTGAACGCGCCGCTGGCCACACCGCTCCTGGGTCACAAGGGTGCCGTGTACCTCACCTCGTTCAGCCCGAACGGGCGCGTTCTGGCCACCGCCAGCTACGACCGGACCGTCCGCCTGTGGGACGTGTCGGACCCGGCGCACGCCGAGCCGCTGGGCAAGCCCCTGACCGGTCACAAGAGCTGGGTGAGCACCGCGGTCTTCAGTCCGGACGGCAAGACCCTCGCCAGCGCTTCGGACGACGGCACGATCAGGCTGTGGGACGTGCGGGACCCGAGCCGTCCGCGGCCGCTGGGCGCGCCGGTGACCGGGCACGGCGGCACGATCTATCTGCTCGCCTTCAGCCCGGACGGGCGCACGCTGGCCTCCGCCAACGAGGACCATGCCGTACGCCTGTGGGATGTGGCGGCGCCGGCCAGGCCGAAGGCGCTCGCCAAGCTGACCGGCCACACCGCGGCCGTGCGGTCCGTGGCGTTCAGCCCCGACGGGCGGACGCTGGCGGCCGGTGGCGACAACGGCCCGATCAGGCTGTGGGACACGGCCGACCGGCGCCGCCCCGAGCCGATCGGCAAGGTCCTGCGCGGGCACACGAGCACGACGCACTCCGTCGCCTTCAGCCCCGACGGCGCCACGCTCGCCAGCGGCGGCTCGGACAACACGATCCGCCTCTGGGACGTCCGGAATCCCCGCCGCGGCAAGCCGCTCGGCACGCCGCTGACCGGCCACACCGGCCCGCTGTGGTCCGTGGCGTTCAACCCGGCGGGCACGATGCTCGCGGCGGCCAGCGCGGACAGCACGGCGAGCCTGTGGAATGTCCGCGATCCGGCGCATCCGTCGCAGGTCGGTGAGCCCCTCGCGGGCAGCAGCGGAGAGATGTACGCCCTCGGGTTCAGCCCCGACGGACGGACCCTCGCCACCGGCACGGGCGACAACAAGGTGCGCCTCTGGTCGATCTCGACGGCGGACATGCTGGGACGCATCGGGGCGTTCCGGCCCGACGGGCAGGTGCTCGCGACGGCGGCGGGGGACGAGAAGGTCCGGCTGTGGAACGTGCGGCGTCCCGAGCGGCCGGTGGCGCTCGGCAAGCCGTTCCGGCCCGGGGAGGGGCTCGTCCGTTCGCCGGTGTTCTCGCCCGACGGGCGCACGCTCGCGGTGCTCACGGGCAATCGCGCGGTGCAGCTGTGGAACGTCTCCGACCCCGGGAAGGCCGTCGCCTACGGCCCGCCCGTCAAGCTGCGCACCCGGTTCGCCGCCGCGCTCGCCTTCAGCCCGGACGGGCGCGTCCTCGCGACCGCGGACACGGACCGCACCATCCAGCTGTGGGACGTCAGCTCGCCGGACCGGCTGCGCAGGCTCGGCCCGCCGCTCACCGGCCATCAGGGGTACGTCAACTCCCTCGACTTCAGCAACGACGGCCGCACGCTGGTCAGCGGCAGCGCGGACGCCACCGTCCGGCTCTGGAACGTGACCGACCCGCGCCACGTGAAGCGGCTCGGAGCGCCCCTCAAGGGACACCTGGGGCCGGTCAACGAGATCGCGTACAGCCCTGACGGCCGCACGCTGGCCGCCGGCAGCGACGACGGGACGGTCCGGCTCTGGAACGTCGCGGACCGCCGCGCGAAGCCCCGCCTCGACGCGACCCTGACAGGACACACCGACGCGATCGTGTCGCTGACGTTCAGCGAGGACGGCCACACCCTGGCGACCGGCAGCAACGACAACACGGTCCGGCTCTGGGACGTCGGCGATCCGGCGGACGTCTCCCCCATCGGCCAGTCGATGAGCCCCAACGCCAAGACCGGCACTTTCCTGGCGTTCAGCCCGCAGAGCCACATGCTCGGGGTGTCGAGCGGTACGGACACGGTCCGGCTGTGGGACCTGGACACCGACGAAGCCGTCAGCCGTATTTGCTCGACCACGCGGGGTGTTCTGACGCGGGATAAATGGGATGAGTATCTTCCCCGCCTCTCGTACGACCCGCCGTGCGACGAGTAACGGACCGCCACTGCCACGTGATCCCGATCACAACTCCATGGTCAAAAGGCAGAGTTGACTCCCGTCGCGCATTAAGCCTTGTTACTGTTGTAAGCAGAGCCCGATCGCTGGTGCATCCCCCGTCGCCAGCGGTCGGGCCCTTCCATTGTCCGGCGCTATTCAGCGCCTGGGGCGATGCGCCGTCGCCCGTTCAGGTTTTTAGCCGCGAGATCGTTTCGTACCGAAACTTCCTGGTGTTCTCGTCAACTCCTCTTTCGGAGTCATAGGGTGTGGGCCCAGGAAAGGTGGTGAGTGCCGTGCGCAGGCGGATCATCGTCGTCACAGCTGTCCACGCGCCCTCGGCGCCCTTCCTCGCGGACGCGTACGAGTCGCTCCGCCGGCAGGAGCTTCCGCCGGGCTGGGAGTGGCGCTGGCTCATCCAGGAGGACGGCACGAGCGATCGGGTCGCGCCGCACGTCCCGGACGACGAGCGGGTGTCGTTCCGCCAGGGGCGGCCCGGCGGTCCGGGGGTCGCGCGCACCATGGCGCTCGCGCGCGCCGAGGGCGAGTACGTGAAGATCCTGGACGCCGACGACCAGCTCACTCCCGGTGCGCTGGCCCGCGATCTCGCGGCGCTCGAAGGCGACCGGACCATCGGGTGGGCCACCTCACGGGCGCTCGACCTGCTGCCCGACGGCTCCACGGCCGGTTTCCCCGGCGATCCGGAGCACGGGCCCGTCGAGCGCGGGACGGTCCTCGACCACTGGGCGCGCCACGACTACCGCGCGCCGGTCCACCCGGCCACGCTCTTCGTCCGCCGTGACCTGCTCATCGCCCTGGGCGGCTGGATGGCGCTGCCGGCGTCCGAGGACACGGGGCTCCTGCTGGCGCTCGACTCGGTGGCGCGCGGCTGGTTCTCGTCGGAGGTGGGTCTTCTCTACCGCAAGTGGGAGGGCCAGGCGACCGGCCAGAGCGCGCACGTCGACACGGGTGAGCGGGCCGCGCGGATGGCGGTGGTGGAGGCCAGGGCCAGGGCGCTCGCGGACCTCGGGTGGCACTTCCGGCCCGGCACCGACTGAGAGTTCCGACCACCCTCCCTGCTCACTCCAGTGTCTCCGCGTCGACCCGTGAGAAGACCAGCTCGGTCTCGCCGACCACCGGCTGCCGCCACCGCACCGGCGGCGCGGGGCGCCGGATCGCGCCGGGGTAGCTCTCGGCCGCGTACTCGTTGACCAGCCGATAGGGGTGGAACCCCGCCTTCCGCAGGGTGTCCAGCAATTCGTCGACGCTGTCCCCCAGTTGCGTCATGCGATCGGGGGTCACCTCCACGGCGATCTCCACGTCGGGCCGGAGGCGGTCGAGGGCCGGGGCGAGGCCCCTGATGACGCCGCCTTCCGCCCCCTCCACATCGATCTTGATGACGCGTGCGCGGGCGAGCTCGTCGGGCTCCAGGAGCTCGGGCAGCGGCACGGCGTCCGCGTCGAAGGTGGACTCGGCGGGCCCGTCGTACGGGACGATGCTGTTCGCGCCCATGTTGTTCGAGCTGGCGAGGATGAACGTGAGCCGCTTGTGCTCGTCCGACACGGCCGCGTTGACCGCGCGGATGTTGGAGCATCCGTTCAGTCCGGCGTTCCGCAGGACGCGCCGATGGAAGTCGGGCGAGGCCTCGATCGCCACGACCCGCCCCTCGGGTCCGACGAGCCCCGAGCCGAGGACGGCGAAGTACCCCACATTCGCCCCGACGTCGACGAACACGTCCCCGGCGCCGAGCCGCCCGCGCAGCCACCGCGTCATGTGCGGCTCCCAGGCCCCGAAGAGGTACACGTAGCGCTGGATGAGGTCCTGGGTGTCGACGGCGAACCGATGGCCGTACCGGTCGGCGACGACGCGGCGGCGCGGGCTCTCCCGGAGGCGCGGATTCAGGAAGCGGGCGGCCAGCGCCGCCTTGCCGAGGGTGCCGGGGGCATCACGCACGTACCGGCGGCCGAGCGTGACCAGCGTCTCCGAAAGGGGGGTGCTGATCCCGGGAGTGCTGATCCCGGGGGTGCTGATCCGGGGAATGCTCATCCGATCGCCTCTCCGTCGGGGGGTCGGATGAACCGTATCGGCCGGTCGTCGGCCCCTACCGGCCGGTCCGGTCGAACGGCAGGTCCAGCATGCGGATCGCGTTCCCGCGCAGCAGCTTGTACTGGATCTCCGCCGGCAGGTGCCCGACGTGGTCGGCCGCGACCTCCTTGGTGTGCGGCCAGGTCGAGTCGACGTGCGGGTAGTCGGTCTCGAAGGTGGCGTTGTCGACGCCGACGGTCTCGATCGCCTCGATGCCGTGCTTGTCGCGGAAGAAGCAGCAGAAGATCTGCCGGTAGTAGTACGTGGAGGGCGGCTCCGGGATCAGGTCCTTCACGCCGCCCCATGCCCGGTGCTCCTCCCACACGTCGTCGGCGCGCTCCAGGGCGTACGGGATCCAGCCCATCTGCCCTTCGCTGTAAGCGAGTTTCAGCCGCGGGAACTTCACCAGGACCCCGCTGAAGAGGAAGTCCATCATCGACGCCATCGCGTTGTTGAAGGAGAGCGACGCCTGCACCGCGGGCGGCGCGTCCGGCGACGCGGCCGGCATCTGTGACGACGAGCCGATGTGCATGTTGACGACGGTCCCCGTCTCCTCGCACGCCGCGAAGAACGGGTCCCAGTACCCGGAGTGGATCGACGGCAGCCCCAGATACGTCGGGATCTCGCTGAAGGTGACGGCCCGCACCCCGCGGGCTGCGTTGCGCCGGATCTCGGCGACGGCGAGCTCCACGTCCCAGAGCGGGATCAGGCAGAGCGGGATCAGCCGGCCGCCGCTGTCGCCGCACCACTCCTCCACCATCCAGTCGTTGTACGCCCGGACGCAGGCGAGGCCGACCTCCTTGTCCTTGGCCTCGGAGAAGGTCTGCCCGCAGAAGCGGGGGAAGGTCGGGAAGCAGAGGGACGCCTCGACGTGGTTGACGTCCATGTCGGCGAGGCGGGCCTTCGGGTCCCAGCAGCCGCGGCGCATCTGCTCGCGGGTGATGCCGTCGAGCGTCATCTCGTCGCGCGAGAAGCCGACGGCGGCGATGATGCGCTTGTACGGGAAGATGTTGCCCTCGTACTCCCACCAGTCGGTGATCTGGCCCGCCGGGTCCGTCGTGAACCTGTACTTGCCGCCGATGTACTCCAGTTCGCCGATGCCCGCGGTGAAGGGCTTAGGGCCCCGGTCGCGGTACTTGGCCGGGAGCCACTTCTCGAAGAGGTGCGCGGGCTCGATCACGTGGTCGTCCACGCTGATGACCCGGGGGAGTTCATTGGTTCCGACCTCGCTGCTGACCACTGTTGTGCCCCCTACCGCTGCCGCCGCCTGCCGGTTTCACCGACCTAAACCTGACGCTCCATCAGATTCCATCGGATCGAGGTTATGGCCTCCTCCGGGCGACGGCAAGCGCCCGCCCGCAACTCGACCCCTTGCGCGTCACGGCCCGATCCGCTGAACTGACGCCCCGTCAGGTTGGTTGGGGAGGACGCGCGATGCAGACGATCTGGCTCGGTGGAGCCGAATGGGTGGCCGTTCTCCGGATCGGCATAGGCCTGTGGTGGCTGGAGAGCTGGCGCCACAAGGACAAGAAGCAGTGGTTCGGCGGCGGCGGCATCGACTGGGCCGCGGGCATCGCCGAGAAACACCGCTGGCCTGCCGTGCGCCGGGGATTCGACGTCGTGGTGAAGCCACGGCCGCGCGTGATGGCGTACGTCGTCGCCTACGCCGAACTGGCCCTCGGGCTCGGCCTGATCTTCGGTTTCCTCACCCCGGTCGCCCTCGTCGGCGGCCTCGTCCTCAACCTGATCTACCTCGTCCTGATGATCCACGACTGGGCCGAGCAGGGCCAGAACCTCATGATGGCGCTGGCCTCTCTAGTCGCCTTCTTCACGTGGAGTTGGCAGACATGGTCGCTGGACGCGGCCCTGGGAATCCTTGTCTGACTTCTCTGACCCCCTGGCCTGTTGAAGCCGCAGCTGCCACCCTGCCGGACATTCGGCACCGTCACCGACACCGGCACACCGGCACCCGGCACGTCCCGCGGACGAGGAGACGACCATGAGCGACCGCGCCCACGACGAGAAAGCGACCCCTGAGGCACGCCCCGAGCCGGACCCTGACGCGGCTCTCCGGGCAGGTCACGCCGCCCGCGCCAAGAGCGCCGCCTTCCGCGCCGCGGCGGTCCGCCACCACATCGAGCGGCACGGCGCCGAGCAGAACACCTCCTGGAAGGCCGCCCACGCGGCCCGCGTCTGCGCCCAGGCCCTCGCCGTGCTCTCCGAGTCCGCCCCCGACCCGGCGGCGGACTCCCGCTGCGCGCGCAACGCCGCGGCCGCCGCCGCGCAGGCCGCCCAGCTGGGACAGCTGCACGACGGCGAGAGCGGGCCCGTCGACGCCGCGTACCGCGCCGCGCTCGAGGCGTCGCAGGCGGCAGCGGCCGCGGCGGGCCGGGACGCCCTCGGCGCGGACGCGGCGCTGAACGCCGCGGCGGACCGGGCGGAGGCGGCCGCCGTCACCGCCGCCGAGCACGCGGGCTGGATACGGCCTGGCCAACGCCTCCCGGAGATGTCGACGGGCCTGCGCAGCCCCGAGCTCATGTCGATGCTGCACTTCTGAAGCGGCGCTGCTCTGTGCACAGCTCCCCGTGCACAGCTCCCCGCGCCGCTCTGTCCGCATCGCTCGGACGGTGGAATTGCCCGGATTACCGGCGGTGTCGGCGCACCCTTCCCGCGCTCTTCGCCGTTTGAAAGACCATGAACAACTCGAAGCGCATGCTCACCGCTCTGACCCTGGCCGCCGCCGCCGTCGCCGCGACCGCCCCCGCTCACGCCGCCGCGGCCTCGCCCGAAGAGGGACAGGGCAATGTGGGCCGGGCCGTCGGCGAGACCCTGATGGACCCCATCGAGAAGGGCCAGCAGGTGATGGACGCGGGCAAGATCGCCCTGTCCGTGGTCGACACCGGGCTGAAGTCCGTGCGGACGAGCACGCAGGCCGCCACCACCGGACGCTGACCGCACCCGGGAACCCGCACCCGCGCACACCGACCCGCCCTCCTTCGGCGGCCCGCTCAGGACACCGGCGGGCGTCCGGAGGAGGATGGGGACGTGCTTACCGTGCTGGTGCTGGTCGGGCGGGAGAACGAGAAGGATCTGATCGCCCGGATCGAGAGCATCCCCGACGTGTGCGTCCTGTCCCACACCGATGACAGCACGCTGGCCCTCGCCCGGGCCCGGGTGCTGCTCCCGGACGTGCTGGTCATCGACCTCAGCGCCTGCCTCCCCGGGGACGCGGCCGCGGTCGTCCACCGGGCGCGCGGTCTGGGCCTGCCCAGCGAGCTGGTCGTGCACGGGGGCGACGCGGTCGTCGGCGCCGTCTCCTCCGACGGAGAACCCCTCCCCGCGCGCGAGAGCGGCCCCGGCGGCCTGGTCCGTACCCTCACCAGGCTGGCCCGCAGGCAGCACGCCTCCTAGACGCCGCTCCCCGCCCGGCCTCGGCGGCTCTGCAGCGTACGGGCGAGACGCGGACCCAGGCGCTGCTTGAGCCAGCGCAGGGCCTGGAGGCGGCCGACGGCCTGGTCCAGGTGGAAGTAGAGCTGCGGCGGCACATGGGGCAGGAGCGGCGAGTGCCGCTGGCCGAGCAGCGCGAACATCTGGTGCGGCTCCAGACCCATGTAGCGCGGCAGGTTCTCGTACCACTGGGCGCTGTGCCGCGCGGCGCTCTGCACCGAGAGCAGGGCCTGCTTGCGCTCCCTTTCGTACGCGGCGAGGGCGGCGGGGAGCTCCGCCGGCGCGGTGGCGGTCCGCAGGGCACGGGCGAGGCCCATCGCGTCGCGGAGCGCGAGGGTCGTGCCTGCCCCGATGGAGTAGTGCGTCGTGTGGGCGGCGTCGCCGATCAGCACGAGGCCGTCGTGCGACCAGGACGCGTTGGTGACGGTGGGGAAGGCCTGCCACTGGGCGGGGCTCTCGATGTCCCTGCGGCCGAGCAGTTCATGGCCATCGAGCAGGTCGGCGAAGAGCTTCTCCAGCAGGCGCAGCGCCTCGCCGTGGCCGAGCCGGTCGAAGCCGAGCGCCGCCCAGGTCGTGGCGGAGCACTCGACGACACAGGTGCTGTGCCCGGCGCTGAACCCGTAGGCGTAACACCAGATCCAGCCGTGGTCGGTCTCGACGAAAGCGAAGGTGAACGCGGTGAAGACGCGGGTCGTGCCGAGCCAGATGAAGCGGTTGGCGCCCGTGGTCACCCGCGTGCCGAACCGGTCCGCGTGTTCGGCGCGGAGCCTGCTGCGCGCCCCGTCGCCGGCGACGACGAGGTCCGCGTCGGGGAGGTCCGCGCGGCCGCCGATCTCACGGCCGAACTCCAGGCGTACGCCCAGGGACCGGGCCCGGTCGGCGAGTACGGTCCGCAGCCGGTGGCGGGCGATGGCGCGCCCGGGGTCGCCGTCGTGGGCCGTGGTCCGGTCGCCCACATGGGCGAACCCGCCCTGCCAGCGCACGGACTGCTCCTCGATGAGCCGGGCGGACTCGGGGTCGTGGGCGTACAGGTCCGCCAGGAGGTCCGGCCAGTACGTGACGCCCCAGCCGAAACAGGCGTCGGCCGCGTGCCGCTCGTGGACCGTGATCTCGTGGGACGGGTCCTGGAGCTTGGCGAGGACGGCCAGGTACAGGGAGGCAGGTCCGCCACCGACGCAATCGATCTTCACGCGCGCTCCTGATGTCGTCGGCCTGGAGTCGTCCGGAGAGGGGCCGAGGGGCACCAACGTAAGCGGCGGTCATGCGTCCAGGGCGGGTCCCAGCGCCGGACGGACGGGTGAATTGTCCGATTCGGGTGGACGGCTTTCGGCGCCGGACCGGTCGGCTTCCGGTGCCTGGTGACAGCTGTGACTTGGCCCCGGTGGGCTGACGTCTCTCTGCCGATCCTGTATACGTCGATCCTGGATCGTCGACGAAACCGGAGGTGTGATGGGCATGCAGTCCCACCGTTTGTCCATCGCGGGCCTCGCCCACTCCGACCTCTGCGCCGTGCTGCGGCTCAGCGGCGAACTCGACCAGGCGTCCGAGAAGTTCTTCATGGACACCCTGGCCGGTGCGGTCGACGCGGGCCGGCGCCACATCGTCCTCGACGTGACGGCGCTGACGTTCTGCGACTCCCGCGGCCTGAACTGCCTGCTCGCCCTGCACTGGCTCCTGCGGCGGCGGTCCGGTGACCTGATGCTGGCGGGCGTGGGCCGCCGTCTCGCCACACTGCTCGAACACAGCGGGAGCACGGCCCTGTTCTCGTCCCACACCTCGGTCAGCCAGGCCCTGCGCTCCCTCCCGGAGCACGCCCGCCCCCACTGGCCGCCGCCCGCGGAGCTCGGCGCGGACGAAGAGGTCTTCCCTCCGACGGCCTAGCCAGGGCGGCATACGCCGGGCGGCTCACCCGAGATGCGAGGCGGGCGCGGCACCGGTGAGCTGTCGGACATGGAACAGGACATAGCCAGTGCGGCAAAAGGGGTCACCACGCGGCGTCGCGCTCTGGGGGCCGCCGCGGCGCTGCTGGCCGGCGGCGCGCTGCCGCTGACAGCGTCCCGCGCCGCCGCCCGGGCAGACCACTCCCCGTCAGACCCCTCCCCGCCAGGCCACTCCCCGTCGGACCACTCCTCTTCGGACCACGTCTGTACCGGTGCCTACGACGCCGAGTTCGAAGCCGCCCTGGCCGAGGCGGACGACCGGCTCGGCCTGGATGAGACGCGCAGGGTCCCGGAAGCCCCGCCGGAGCAGTACGCGATGCCGCTGCGCGTCGGATTCCGGGTCTCCGCGGCCTACGGCATACGCGGCAACTGGCTCGCCGGCCACCACACGGGCATCGACCTCGCCGTGCCGGAGGGGACGCCGGTGTACGCCGTGGGTGCGGGCACGGTCCTCGTCGCCCGGTGGTCCGGCGCGTACGGCAACGCCGTGACGGTGCGGATGCCGGACGGCCACTACGCCCTCGTCGCCCATCTGTCGAGCATCGCGGTCCGCGAGGACCAGGCCGTCGAGGCCGGTTCCCTCCTCGGCAGGAGCGGGGCCACCGGGCGTGCCACGGGCCCGCACCTCCACCTGGAGATACGGGCCCGGCGTGAATACGGTTCGGACATCGACCCGGTGAGCTACCTGGCCGAGCGCGGAGTGCGGCTCATCTGACCGTCGGGCGCCGGCCTACTGGATGCCGGGCACGAGGTTCGTGAGGGGGGCCACCAGGTCGGTGATCTGGCGCAGCTGGTTCAGCTCGTTCAGGTTGTTGAGGCCGACCAGCTGGTCCTTGAGGTGCGGCATCCGGGCCGCCTGGTCCGCGGGCATGCCGGTCGTGCCGAGGCCGTCGATGGTGTCGAGCACCTCCATCCTTCCCGTGTCCTGGGTGGGGGCGGACGCCTGGGCGGCCGGCGTGGCCAGAGCCACCGCGCCGGCGGCCAGCGAGACGGCGGTGATGAGTCGTCGTGCTGAAGTCATGTTTTCAGAACCGGCCGGGGCTCCCGAAAGTCACGGGTCCGGCCGAGGCCTCACTCAGGAAGCGCATTCGCGGCCCTCTGTACGCGGGGCGCGCCCGGCCACGGACCGCCGCCACCCGTTCGGGCCAGTTGTCCCACTTATCGCCACGGCATTTCGCGAAAACGATGCATTCATCCAGCATGGTCATGCCGTACGCCCGCACCGTGACCTCGCCTCGGCGAAAGCAGTTGGACAATAGGCGGTTGCGTGTGGGCAGCCGCTCTATCCAAATCAAAGGAGAAAGTGATGTCTCGCATCGCGAAGGCAGCCGCTGTCACCCTCACCACCGGAGCGGTCGTCATCGGCGGCGCCGGTATGGCCCTGGCGGATGCCGGTGCGTCGGGTTCCGCGGTCGGTTCCCCCGGTGTGCTCTCGGGCAACCTGCTGCAGGTCCCGATCCACGTCCCGCTGAACGTCTGCGGCAACACCGTCGACGTCATCGGCCTGCTGAACCCCGCCTTCGGCAACCCGTGCGTGAACAACGGCGGCCACAAGGGCGGTCACCACGGCGGTCACCACAACGGCGGCGGTCACCACGGTGGCGGTCACAACGGCGGCGGCCACTCCGGCTACGGCGGCTGACCCCACCCCGACGAAGCCCCCGCCGCGCGTTCCGCCGGGGGCTTCCTCATGCTCCTTCAGGCTCCGTCAGGCGTACTTGTAAAGCCCCTTGTGCCCGAGCAGTTCGCCCGGGGTGACGTCCCAGGGCGGCATCGGCTCGTCGCGGGCGACGATGCGCCCGTGCTGGGACGAGCCGGGTCCCGGCGGCCGCTCCGGCAGATAGGGGGCGGACTCGGGGTGCCGGCGCCGCCACCGGTCCCAGAGCAGGTCCACGAAGGCGTGGTTGAGCCAGAAGACCGGGTCGTTGACCGACGCCCCGCCCAGCATGTGGCCGCCGACCCAGCGGTGGACACGGTTGTGGTTCTGCCACCGCTCGGTGCCGCTCGCGGACGTCCAGCCCTCCAGCCTGTTGCGGAAGCCCTGCGGTGACGTGGAGTTCCACGGCGGCACGTCGTAGCGGGGATCGGCCAGGGCGCGCGCCACGTCCCGCGCCGTGGGCAGGTCGATCGGGTCCTTGGGGCGCCCGAGGTCACGGGTGAGGAAATCCCCGTCGGTGACCCCCTCCTTGATCTTCCAGCGCCCGTGCCGGTACGCGAACGGGCCGGTCATGACCTGCCGGTCGCCCCGCCGTCCGTTCCCGCCCATCAGGTCCTCGCCCCACAGCGACGCGGCCGGACCGCGGTCCTTCGTCCAGTCCCAGTAGGGGACGGTGACGCCGGGGTCGACGCGCTGCAGGGCCCGCTCGAAGTCGAGCAGGAAGCGGCGGTGCCAGGGGAAGAACGAGGGGGTCATATGGGCGACGCGGAGTCGCTGCTCCCCGTCCGACACATAGAAGTCGATGTGCGTGCGGACGAATTCGTCGTA
The DNA here is from genome assembly GCF_055639375.1 of Streptomyces sp. NPDC039462. Taxonomy (NCBI): domain Bacteria; kingdom Bacillati; phylum Actinomycetota; class Actinomycetes; order Kitasatosporales; family Streptomycetaceae; genus Streptomyces; species Streptomyces sp. NPDC039462. Next base: position 519,332 of record NZ_JBVKAO010000004.1, on the reverse strand, counting down.
CTCGCCCCGGCGTTTGAGCTTCAGCACCGCGTCGACGAAGCGGCGCCGCTCCGGGCGGCTGAGGCTCCGCTGGTTCCTGCGCGTGGGGGCCATGCCCGTCCCTTCCGCGTTCGGGGGCCACGTGGCCGGCTCAGTGGCCGCGGCCGCTCAGGGCCTGGAGGGGGCCGAGTTCGTCGACGGCTCCTCGGGCGGCGGCCAGCGGCGTCGCGTACGAACCGTAGTGGTCCACCATGCTCAGATAGCTGCCGTCCGCGCGGCGCATCAGCGCGAGCCGCCGCCCGTCGACGGTGACGCGCCAGCCCGCGGAATCGTGCCCGGCCTGCTGGGCCATCGGTTCTCCCTGGATGCGGCGGCCCTGGTACGTCTCGTCGAACGGCGGGTCCGCGGGCGCGGCCGCCGGTCCCGGTGCGGGCGGGTCAGGGGCGGGCCGGTCCGGCAGGGCGCGGACGACGCCGGCGGCGCCGAGGAGCGCCGCGGCCGCGGTCCCGATGAGGTGACGGCGGGTCACCCGGTCGGCCAGGTTCTTCTCCATCGGGCTCGATCCGTCCTTTCGCCGTGCGGTCCCCGGTTTTCAGCTGGTCCAGAAATCCCACCAGCGCGTCAGGATCAGCATCCCGACGACGCCCATGTGCACGGCGGGAAGGACCCAGGTGAATTCCCACGGAAAGGCGCGCAGAGCGCGCGGGGCGGGGAGGAATCCGGACCGTACGTTGTGCGCTGTCACGTACCAGAACATGACGATGGTGGCGGCCCAGGCGAGGCAGCACCACAGGCAGAGGGAATTGATGCGATAGAGCGACTGGAATTGCAGCCAGCCGCAGAACGCGACACCGAACGCAGCGCCCGCGTGGAAGGTCAGCCAGTACCAGCGGGGGTGGCGGGCGCCGCCGATCAGGCCGGCGCCGACACAGATCACGACGGCGTACGCGACGAGGCCGAGCAGCGGGTTGGGGAAGCCGAAGGCCGCCGCCTGCTCGCTCTTCATGATGTTTCCGCAGGCGACCACGGGGTTGAGGCTGCACCCGGGGACGAAGTCCGGGTCCGCCAGGAGCCTGAGCTTGTCGAGGGTGATGACCCACGCCGCGAGCAGCCCCGCCGCGCCGGTGACCACCAGGAGCAGGCCGAGCCGCCGGCCGCCCCGCTGCTCGGGGGCGCCGTCCGGTGCGGGCGTGGTGGTGGGGCCCGCGCCGGGTCGGCCGACGGCCTGCGGCGGTACCCGGTGCGGCAGTTCGGTGGCGCCGCGCATCAGCGCAGGCTGCGCGCGGGCAGCAGACAGTGGGTGGCGTTGAGCAGGGTCTCCTCGGCACCGGCGAACTCGCGGAGGCGGTCTTCCGGGACGGGCTCGCCCGGCTTGGCCTCCGGCCACGCGCGCGTGGTGGCGAGGAAGTAGGCGTGTCCACGCTGCTTGACGGCGGCGAGCCACTCCGGCGGCACCGCGCACTGCGCGTTCAGGTGGGGCATGTTGACGACGGCCTGGTCGCCCTCGACGAGCAGGCTCACCGGCAGGGAGGGGTTGCGCGCCCCGTCGAGGAGGGGGCCACCGATGGGCAGGCCCGCCTCGTCGAGGACGGTGCGCATCGCTTCGGCGGTGGCCTCCGGGCCGCCCTCCGTGTCACCGAGGGAGTAGGCCAGCAGGAAGGGCATGTCCTTCTCTTCCTCGGGGTGCTCGCCGCTCCAGGCGAGAACAGCCAGGGTTCCCAGGTCAGTCTCTTGAAAGGGGCGCTGTTCGCTGGATGTTGAGGTCATGAGGGGAACCGTATAGACGCGGACGGACGCGCCCGGTCCGGTTGTCACCCGTGTGGCCCAACCGGGGCCCGCCATCACACGATGGGGTCACTCGGTCGGCTGCGGTGACGCGCCGAAGGGCCGGTCCGTGGAAGAGGTGACCGGCCCTTGCGCGACCTCGGACGGCGATCGTGCCGCCCGGGGGAATTACTTCACTCTGTGGAGCCAATTCCGCTGCCCGGCGCGGTAATTCGGGCTCTTACTTGCCGAGGGGAAGTCCGCCGAGGAGTTCCGCGGGACCACCGGCGGAGTTCAGGCCCTCCGCGGTGTCCTTGACGGTGTTGATGACGGAGCCCTTGTTCTCGGTGTCGAGGATGTTCGTGCCCACCGGCTTGGTGTCGAGCAGGTTCTGGCTGGTGATGGCTTCGAGCCCGCCGTTCAGGCTGGTGGGCGTCAGGCTGTCGGCGACCGCGGGCGCGGCGGAACCGGCGACGGCGAGCGAACCGGCAAGGACAGCGGCAGCCTTCAGGGCCTTCATCATGTTCCTTTCTTTGGCGACGCGTGTCGCCTTCGGCGAGCACCGTTCAGGCATCGTTTTGCCTGTCGTCTCTTTTCGCCAGGACTAACGAGCGCGGGCCGGTACGGAAACGCCGGAAAGAAAGGACCGCTCAGACCGCCGGGAGCGCCGGGGTCGCCGGGAGCGACGGGTTCTGCGTCAGCGACGGGGTCTGCGGGAGGGTCTCAGTGGGCGCCTTGGGCTGGGTGCCGCCCAGCAGGGAGGTGAGGGTGCCGATCAGGCCGGTGAGGATCTGCGGGAGCCCTCCGAGCACGTCCTTCGGGGGGTCCTCGGCCGAGGTGGCCCGCACCAGACCGTCGACGGCCTTCCGCAGCTCGGCCACGGCTTCCGCCGTGGGGTCCGATGCCTCGCCGGGCGTCTCGGCGACGGCCTCGATCGCCTGACGCACGGCTTCGGTGCGCTTCTCGATCTCCTCGGGGGTGGCAGCGCGCGGGGCGGTCCGGGCTTCGTCGCGGGTGACGTCGCCCTGGGAGGCGAAGGCCGGGCCGGCCGTGCCGAGAAGCAGCGTCACGCACAGGGTGGTGGTCGCGAGGCGCCGTACGGGCAGAGCGCGCATAAGTTTTTCCCTTCCGGTGATGCGTCGGATCTTGTGATCACCGTGGGAGCGGCGCACGCCGCCCGCAACCGAGCGGCCGCGCGACGCCCTGGCCTTTCCTGGTGCGTGCGGGCATCCCCGCAGGTGGGGGGCGGAGGTGACGGCCGGTCGGCGACGGGCGGGCGCACACTCCATTCGGGGCACGGCCGTCACCACCGCGGCGGGCGGCGAAACCCGGCCGGACATGCGGAACGGCCGCCCCCGCTTCCGTGGGGACGGCCGCTCAGATCAGACGGTGCGTCAGTCGTTGGCGCACTGGTTGCCGAACGCCGGGTTCAGCAGACCGATGACGTTGATGCTGTTGCCGCAGACGTTGACGGGAATGTGGACCGGCACCTGCGCGGTGTTGCCGGAGATGACACCGGGGGAGTTGGTGGCGGCGCCCTGCGCGCCGCTGTCGGCGGCAGCGACACCCGCGGATCCGGCCACGGCTGCGGCGGCGACGGCGGACAGGGCGAATGCCTTGGTGGTACGCGACATGGGGTGCTGCTCCTTGGTGATGATGCGACGTACGGGCGGGATGCCCGTCTAGAGGGATCAACTGCCGACCTCGACGCCGAGTTGTGCGCCCAGACGGGTGATACGCGGCGGGATTCATTGCGCCCGCGCCTCTCTTCACGAATCCGACACACGTACCGAGGTTGACGGAGCGGCTCACTTCAGCGGCTACAGTTGCGCTTCCGTTTAGGGCATTCCACCCATACGCGTTCAGATTCGTACATTCACTGCGCATCACCCCATGTCCGCTGTGGTTCAGAGTTCTCACACTCGGAAGGCCAACGCCGTCATGCGTCACTCAGGAGTGCTGAGGGCAGCCGCAACGGTCCTGCACATCAGCCAGCCGGTGGACGGCGGCGTGGCGCGGGTCGTCGTCGACCTGGCCACGGCACAGGCCGCGGCCGGGACGGACGTCCACGTGGCCTGTCCCCAGGAGGGCTTCCTGCCCCGGGCGTTGGCCGCCGCCGGCATCCGCGTCCACCCCTGGGAGGCGACCCGCTCCCCCGGCCCCCGCCTCCGCGCCGAGACGAGGGACCTCAAGCGCGTCATCGACGCGGCGGCACCCGCGCTCGTCCACGCGCACAGCGCCAAGGCCGGACTCGCCGCGCGGCTCGCGCTGCGCGGCAGCATCCCCACGGTGTTCCAGCCGCACGCCTGGTCCTTCGAGGCGGTCGGCGGACCCACCGGGCTCCTGGCCCGCCTCTGGGAACGCCACGCGGCCCGCTGGACGACCCGCACCGTCTGCGTCAGCGAGGCCGAGCTGGCCACCGGCCGCCGGGCCGGCGTCACCGGCCCCTGCTCCGTGGTCCCCAACGGCGTGGACACCGCCCGGTTCGCGCCCGAGGGACACGGGCCCGCGCGCGTCCCCCTCGTGGTGTGCGTGGGGCGGCTGTGCCGGCAGAAGGGGCAGGACGTGCTGCTGCGTGCCTGGCCCGCGGTGGCCGCGCGGGTGCCCGAGGCCCGTCTCGTCCTGGTCGGGGACGGGCCGGACGCGGCGCGGCTGCGGGAGCGGGCCGGGCCGCGGGTGGCGTTCGTCGGCGCGGCGGCCGACGCGGCGCCCTGGTACCGGGCGGCCGACGTCGTCGTCCTGCCGTCCCGCTGGGAAGGCATGGCGCTGGCCCCGCTCGAAGCCATGGCCTGCGGCCGTCCCGTCGTGGTCACCGACGTCGACGGGGCCAGGGAGAGCCTGCCGCGGGACCACCGCCCGCACGCCCTCGTACCGCCGGAGGACCCCGAGGCACTGGCACGGGCGCTCATCGCGCTGCTGCGGGACGGAGCACTGCGGGACGCGCTGGGGCGGCGGGGCCGCCTGCACGTACTGGACCACCACGACGCACGGCGTGCCGCGGCCGCGATCGACGCGGTGTACGGCGAGCTTCTGGGCACGGCGCCCACCGAACGCAGGGAGTGCACCACCACGTGAGTGCCGAACGGACCGTTGCCTCCTCATCGGCTCAGCCACGGCAGGACACCCAGGCCCCGCCCGGAACCTTCGTCGTCGCACCACGCGAGGCGACGGCCCGCCGCGCAGGGGCGTCGGCACGGCGGCCGGCCCGCACGCGGCACCCGGCCGCGGCACCGGTGGTCGCCGACTGCGTGGCGGCCCTCCTCGGCCTGCTGCTGCTCGACGACCCGCGGCAACAGGCCGTACTGGCACCCCTGCTCGTGGCAGCCGTGCTGCTCCTTAACGCGCGCGGGCGCCTGTACGAGTACGCCCCACTCCCCGACACGCTCGGCCAGGTGCCGTCGCTCACCGGGCGGATCGCCCTCGCCTGGTCCCTCACCGCGGTCCTCGCCCCCGCGCTGCCCTGGTCGCAGCCGCTCCCGCTCCGCACGCTGCTCGGCATGGCGGCGGCGCAGGCCCTGCTGAGCTGCTGCGGGCGCGCGCTCGTCCACCGGCACCGGCGGACCGCCACCCTGCGCAGACCGAGCCCGGTCCTGGTGGTCGGGCCCGGCGACCAGGCGCGCGGGGTGGCCGCGGCGCTGCTGCGGCGCCCCGGCTGCGGCGTGCGGCCCGTCGGCATCGTGAGCGAGCCGGCGGACCCGGCCCCGCAGGACGACGACGGCGGTGCCGATACGGCGGTGGATCCCGGGCCCGGCCTTCCGGTGCTCTGCACGGAGGACGAACTCCACCGGGCGGTGATCCAGAACGACGTCCGGGCCGTGTTCCTCCTCGCCGGCCAGGGCCCCGGGCCGACCGGCCTGCTGCCGACGCTGCACCAGCTGGGCTGCGACCTGTGGGAGCTCGACCCGCGCTGCTCGGGGGCCGGGCACGGACCTGACGGACCCCGGCAGTACGTGGCCGGGTTCGCCTGCCGCCCCCTGACGTCCGCCGCGTCCCCGCGGCCCGGCGTCGGCAAGCGGCTGCTGGACATCGCGGTGTCGGGCGTCCTGCTGCTCGCGGCCGCGCCGGTCCTCGCGGTCTGCGCCCTGGTGCTGCGGGCCGTCGAGGGCCCCGGCGTGATCTTCCGGCAGGAGCGCGTCGGCAAGGACGGGCAGCTGTTCACCCTGTTGAAGTTCCGCACCCACAGGCCCGCCGACCAGCAGGAGGCGGCGACCCGGTGGAGCGTCGCCGACGAGCGCCGCATGAGCGCGTTCTGCCGGTTCCTGCGGGGCACCTCGCTGGACGAGCTGCCCCAGCTGTGGAACGTGCTCCGGGGCGACATGAGCCTCGTCGGACCGCGGCCCGAACGGCCCTTCTTCGTCGCGCAGTTCAGCCAGACGTACCCGGACTACGCCCACCGGCACCGCATGCCGACCGGCATCACGGGACTGGCCCAGATCCACGGCCTGCGCGGCGACACCTCCATCGAGGACCGGTGCCGTTTCGACAACGCCTACATCGACAGCTGGTCGTTCTGGCAGGACCTGTGCATCCTCCTGCGGACCGTCGGCTGCCTCGTACGCCGCACGGGGAGCTGAGCGCGTGAACCACCTGACGACCGCCCTGCCGCGCGGCTCCCGCCTGCCCGGCGCGGTGCTGCCCGCGCTGCGGCGGAGCGCGCCGGTCCTGCCGGTGGTGCTCCTGGTCGCCCTGCTCGCGCTGCCGGTGCCCGCCGGGGGTGCCTCTTCCGGTGGCGGGGGCGGCACCGGCACCCTCGCCGACGCGGCGTCCGCCCTCGTCGTCGGCTTCTGCGTCGTACGCGCCGTGCGGGCCGGGCGGCGCCCGCTGACCCGTACCGCCGCGGTGGTCCTCGGGCTGCCGGTCGTCGGCATCACCGTGGCCGCCTTCGGCGCCTCGTCCGCCGCGACCGGTGTCGCCGGGGCCGCGCGCTACCTCCAGGTCTTCGTCCTGGTGCCGGCCGCCGTGCTGCTGCTGATCCGCGACGCCCACCACTTCCGCCTGCTCGCCTGGTCGTTCGTGGCGCTCGGGCTGTGGCAGGGCGTCATCGGCGTACACCAGAACCTGACCGGCACCGGCGCCTCGTACATGGGCGAGGACATTCGCGCGGTGGGCACGTTCGGCTCCACGGACGTCATGGGAATGGCCACCGTCGTCTCGTACGGACTCGTCTGCGCGCTCGCGCTGGCCTTCCGTCCCCACTCGCCGCGCCAGCGCTCAGCGGCGGTGGTCTGCGCCGCCCTGCTCACCGTGCCGCTCGCCCTGTCCTTCAGCCGCGGCGCGTGGATCGCCGCCGCGGTGGCGTGCGCCGGGGTGCTGCTGCTCGCCGGGGTGCGCCGGGCGGGCCGTGTCCTGCTGGCCGCCGGTGCCGCCGCCGTGGTCCTGGTGGCGGGCCTCGGAGTCGGCTCCGCGATGCTCCAGGAGCGCCTCAGCAGCATCACCCAAGTCACCGGCACGCCCGACCAGTCGGTCACCGACCGCTACACGATGTGGGCCGCCTCGGTCGACATGTGGCGGGAGCGGCCGGTGACCGGAGTCGGCCTGAAGGGGTTCCCCGACCACCGCGACAGCCACGCCTCGCTGGCCCTGTCCGCCGGCAGCGACACCGCGGGGGCAGGCAGCGGCTTCGTCCGCCAGCCCCTGCTGTCCCCGCACAACATGTACCTGCTAGTGCTCGGCGAACAGGGGCTGCTCGGCCTCACCACGCTGGCCGGCGGGTGGGCGGCGCTCGTGGTGTGCGCGGTGCGCCGGTGGCGGCGGCAGCGGGCCGGGCGCAACGGTCCCGGCGGCCCGGAGCTCGACTGTGCGCTGGTGGCCTGCGGGCTGCTGATCTGGCAGCTGACCGACTTCGTGTACGCCGACATCGGCGGCCCCTCCACCGTCCTGACCGGCGTCGCGTTCGGCCTCGCGGCCTGGTGGGCGGTCGGCTCCCATGAGCGGGCTGGAACGGGGGGCGTGCGATGACCGCCGTGCCTTCGCCGGTCGCCGCGGGTCCGGACCCGACGCCGGACACGGACCCGGCCCCGGACCCGGCCCCCGGGGCAGGGCTCGCCGAGGGTGGCCAGGAGGCGGGCGGGAAGACCGGCGGCCAGGAGGCAGGCGGGAAGACCGGCGGCCAGGAGGCGGGCGGGAAGACCGGTGGCTCGTTCCTCGCCAAGGCCGCGCTCGTCACGGTCGTGCTGTCCGTCGCCGGTTCGCTCCTCGGACTCGTACGCGACCAGGCGCTGGCGCACTTCTTCGGCGCCGGTACCGACACCGACGCGTTCCTGGTGGCGTGGACGGTCCCCGAGGTGGCCGCGACGCTGCTCATCGAGGACGGCCTCGCCTTCTTCCTCGTGCCCGCGTTCAGCCTGGCCCTCGCGCGCCGCGCGGACGGCCCGGCCGCCGACCCGGTCCGGGAGCTCGTCCGGGCGTCGCTGCCGCGGATGATCCTGTGGTTCACGGGGACCGCCGCGCTCCTCATCGCGGCGGCCCCCTACCTGGTCGCCGTGCTGGCCCCCGGACTGCCCGACCCGCAGCTGGCCGTCGACTGCACCCGGCTGACCGCCACCTGCGCCCTGACCTTCGGGCTCACCGGCTACTGCAGCGCGGCGCTGCGGGCGCACCAGCGGTTCGTCGCGCCCGCGACGGTCTACGTCGCCTACAACGCGGCCATCATCGCCGCCCTGTTCGCCCTTGCGGTGCCGTTGGGGGTGCGGGCCGCGGCGGCGGGCGTGGCCGTGGGGGGCGTCCTCATGGTCGTCGTACAGGCGCCCTCGCTGTGGCGGCAGTTGCGACGCCCGTACCGTCCCGAGTCCGAGACGACGACCACGACCACGACCACGTCCACGAGCGGGGGCGAGCCCGCCAAGGCCCTTCAGACCGCCATCATCTGGACGGTCCTGCTGTTCGCCCTGTGCCGTCAGTCGCAGGTCCTCATCGAGCGGTTCCTGGCCTCGTCGCTGCCCGCCGGAGCCATCTCGCATCTGAACTACGCGCAGAAGGTCGCGCAGATGCCGATGGCCCTGTCCCTCATGATCTGCACGGTCACCTTCCCCGTGGTCGCCCGGGCCCTGGCCATGGGCGAGACGGAACGTGCCCGCGACCGCGTCGAGCGCGACGTCGTCCTCGCCGGGTGCGTGGTCCTGGTGGGCGCGGCAGCCGTCATCGCCGCCGCGCCGCCGCTCATCGAACTGCTCTTCCAGCGTGGTGCCTTCACCGCCCGGGACACGGCCACCACCGCCTCGGTCATGCGGGTCTACGCACTGGGCCTGCTCGGCCACACGCTGGTGGGCGCGCTGGCCCGGGCGCACTTCTCCGTGGCCAGGACCACCTGGATCCCGCTCTTCGCCATGTTCATCGGCGTCGTCGCCACCGCGGGGATCGGCTTCCTGACCGTCGGCACGTGGGGCGTCCATGGGATCGCCGGGGCCAACGCGACGGGCATCTGCGTCTCCGCCCTGCTCCTGCTGCGCGGCCTTGGCCCGCACACGGTGCCGGTCAGGACGCGGGCCGTCCTCGGGCAGCTCGGCCGGCTGGCGCTCGCCGCCGGGGGCGCCGCGCTGCTCGGCGCGGTGGTCGCGCGGGCCGTGGCGCAGCCCGCCCCGGCCGTCCTCGCGAGCTTCACCGCGGTGACCGTCTCCTTCGTGCTCCTCGGCCTGCTCCTGGGGGTGCGGCCCTGGACCACCGTCCTTCGCTCCGTCGGCAGAAAGCTGCGTCATGTCCGTTGACCTCACTCCGCCCGCGCCGTCCGGTACGGAGCCCTTCCTTCGGCTGCGGCCGCCGCGCAACCCGGCGTGGGTGGCGATGTACCACTCCGTCGCGGATCCGTCCGACGACCCGTACGAGATCACCGTCGCGCCGGACCGGCTGGCCGAGCAGCTGCGGTGGATGCGGCGCCAGGGGCTGCGCGGCGTATCGATGACGCACCTGCTGGAGGCGTGCGCGCGGGGCCTGGAGCACAACCTCGTGGGCCTCACCTTCGACGACGGCTACCGCGACTTCGTCGAGGAGGCGCTGCCGTTGCTGCGGCGGTACGACTGCACCGCGACCCTGTTCGTCCTGCCGGGCCGCCTCGACGGCGACAACGCCTGGGACCCGCTCGGCCCGCGCAAACCGCTCCTCGGCGCCGAGGGCATCCGGCACGCGGCCGAGAGCGGCATGGAGATCGGCTCGCACGGGCTGACCCACGTCGACCTGACCGCCGCCGACGACGCGCTGCTGCGCCGCGAGGTGAGCGACAGCCGTGCCGTGCTGCGCGACCTGACCGGCGGCGAGGTGCGGGGCTTCTGCTACCCCTACGGCCACGTCGACGAGCGCGTCGTCGCGGCGGTGCAGGAAGCCGGCTACGGCTACGGGTGCGCGATCGCGCCGGGAGCGCTCGCCGGGACGTACGCCCTGCCCCGCGTCCACGTCGGCCAGGGCGACACGGCCTGGCGCCTGCGGCTGAAGCTGCGCACGAACCGGCTCAGGCGCCGCGCGCTGGACGGCTCGGCGGTGGCGGAATGAGGGTCCTGCACGTCATCACCGGGCTCGGCGTGGGCGGCGCCGAGCAGCAACTGCGCCTCCTGCTCCGCCACTTGCCGACGTCCAGCGACGTGGTCACGCTGACCAACGCGGGCACCGTCGCACAGGGCATCGAGGCCGACGGCACCCGCGTGACCGACCTGGGCATGGCCGGCAACCGCGACGTGGCGGTGCTGCCGCGGCTGACCCGGCTGATCCGCGTGGGCCGGTACGACCTGGTGCACACCCACCTCTACCGCGCCTGCCTGTACGGGCGGGTCGCGGCCCGGATGGCGGGAGTGCGCGCGGTGGTGGCCACCGAACACTCCCTGGGCGACTCGCAGATGGAGGGCAGGCCGCTGACGCCTGGCGTGCGCGCGCTGTATCTGGCCGGGGAGCGGCTCGGCCGGGTGACGGTCGCGGTCTCGCCCGCGGTCGGGGCGCGGCTGCACCGGTGGGGCGTGCCCCGGCAGCGCATCCGGGTGGTGCCGAACGGCATCGAGGTCGAGCGCTTCCGGTTCGACCCGGCGGCGCGCGCCCGCACGCGCGCCCGGCTGCGGCTGCCCGAGAACGCGTACGTCGTCGGCGGCGTGGGGCGGCTGGCCACCGGCAAGCGCTTCGACGTCCTCCTGGAGGCCGCCGCCCGGCTGCCCGAGGACGTCGTCGTCGTCCTGGTGGGGAGCGGCCCGCAGGAGGAGGGGCTGCGGCGGCTCGCGCACCGGCTCGGCCTCGCCGGGCGGGTGTGGTTCACCGGGGAGTCCACCCACGACGCGGGCGGCCTGCCCGCGCTGCTCTCCGCCATGGACGTCCTGGCCTCCCCCTCCCCAGAGGAGGCCTTCGGCCTGGCGCTCGTCGAGGGCCTGGCCGCGGGGCTCCCCGTGCTCTACGCGTCCTGCCCCGCCGTCGAAGGCCTAGGCGCCGGCGAGCGGACCGGCGCCGCCTACTGCCCGAGCGACCCGGACTCCTTCGCGCGGGCCCTGCACGGCCTGCGCGGTGACGTGCCGCCGCACCGCGAGGCACCGGCGGCGGTACGCCACTACAGCATCACCCGAAGCGCCGACCAACTGATGGACGTCTACGCGTCAGTTGTCCCCGGCCCGACCCTGGAGGTGACCCCTCGATGAGCGACTCCGCGCACGCGCACTCGCGCACCGGACCCCTGCGAGCCCGCCTCGCCCGGCTGCCCCGCTGGTCGGCCCTGCCCGCCTGCGCGGTCCTCGGCGCCCTCATCGGCACCGGATACGGCGCCCTGCAGACCCCGGAGTACACGGCCACGAGTTACGTCGTCGCCGTCCCGCAGGCGAAGGCGGACCCGGCCACGGCGCTCGGTTTCGCGCAGGCGTACGGCCGGGTGGCGACGCAGCTCGCCGTGCTTGGCGACGCGCAGGTGGCGGCGGGCATGTCGGCCACGGAGCTGCGGGACAGGGTGCGGGTCGCCACGTCCCCCGACGCGCCGATGATCGCGGTCTCGGCGACCACGGAGCAGCCGGACTCAGCCGTCACCGCCGCCGACGCGGTGGCGCGGTCGCTCGCCACGAGCGCCAACCACTCCAAGGGCAGCACCCAGGTCAAGCTGCTGCCGTTCTCCCGCGCCCTGGCGCCGGACGCGCCCTCGTCGCTCTCCACCGGGGTGACGGCCCTGGTCGGCGCGAGCGCCGGCGGGCTGCTCGGCGGCCTCGCGCTCCTGGTCCGCCCCCGCGCGCGTACGGAGGAGACGGCGGCGGGCGCCTCCGTCCCCGGGCCCGCGTCCGGCCTGGTGCGGAGCGCCCCATGAGCACGGCACCGGCGAGCACGGCACCGAGCAGCCTGCCCACGGCCCACCTGTGCGTGGACGAGGACGAGTTCGAGGCGCTGGCCGAACCGTGGGGGCGGCTGTACCGGGCGTGTGCGGCGGCCACGCCGTTCCAGAGCCACGCGTGGCTGTCGTCCTGGTGGCGGTCGTACGGCAGCCCCGGCCGGCTGCGGGTGCTGCTCGTCCACAGCGGCGGCCGGCTGATCGCCGCGGCACCGATGATGCGGGTGGACCGGCCGCTCCCGGCGCTGAAGCCGCTGGGCGGCGCGATCTCCGACTTCACCGACGTGCTGCTGGACGGCTCGTGCCGCGAGGAGGGGACGGAGGCGCTCCTCACCGGCCTGTACGCGCTGGCCCGGACCGCGCTGATCGACTTCGGGGAGGTCAGACCGGGCGCGTGCGTGGAGAGCCTCTACGAACGCTGGCCGGGGCCGCGGCGCACGCTGGCCGCCTCCGACTGCCTCGAACTTCCCGGACTGCCGCTGGACGGGCTGCTCAAGCGGCTGCCGGCCCCGCGGGCCCAGCGCGCCCGCGCCAAGATCCGCAAGCTGGCGGCGATCGGCGTGGAGAGCCGGGTCGTGCCCGTCGAGGAGGTGGAGTCCTCGGTGCGGACGCTGCTGCGCCTGCACCAACTGCAGTGGCAGGGACGGAAGGTGACGCCCGAGCACCTCCAGCCGCGGTTCCACGAGCACCTGCTCCGCTCCATGCGCCCGATGGTCGCGGCGGGCGAGGCCGTGCTGACCGAGTTCAGCCTGGACGGCGAGGTGCTGGCCGCGGACCTGACGCTGCTGTCGGGCACGCTGGCCGGCGGCTATCTGTACGGCGCCGATCCGCGGCTCAGGGAGCGCAAGGTGGATGTGGCGACGATGCTCCTGGAGGCGTCCACCCGGCACACCGGCGGCGAGCACCCCCGCGCGCTGAGCCTGCTGCGCGGCAACGAACCGTACAAGCACCACTGGCGGCCCGAGCCGGTCACCAACCGGCGCTTCCTGCTGGCCCGCAGGCGCACCGCGCCCCTGGTGCACGCGGTGGCCTGGGGCGCGGCGGGCCGCCAGTGGGCGAAGCGGCGGCTGCGCGAGCGCGAGCGGGACGCGCGCCGCGGGGGCGGAGACACACGCTCCGGCGGCGGAGCCTCGTCGTGACGGCTCACGCCACCGGGGCCCGGTGGGGCGTCAGGGCTGCTTCTGCGCCTTCTCGTCCTTCAACCAGTCGAAGCGCAGACACAGCCTGCCGCCCAGCCAGTACTCGACCCAGTCGCCGAGCTCCACCGGCGAGCAGGCCGGGAGCTTCCCGGGCTCGGCCGGCCTGGTCGGTCCCGTCGGGTCCCCGGCGCGGCCGGAGAGCAGCTCGCGGTAGACCCGCGCCGCGGCGGGGTTGTCCTTGCACTGCCAGACACCGTGCGGGCAGTAGTCGGTGACCGTGTTGTACAGCGGCTTCTTCTCGTCCATCCATTTCAGCATGCGGCGCATGTATTCTTCGTTGTCGCCGTTGCGGAAAAGCCCCCATTCCGGGTACGAGATGGGCTTCTTGTGCTCCGCCGCGAAGTCCACGTGCTGCTGGAGCCCATAGGGCTCGCTGATCTGCTCGTCGAACGACATTCCGCGCGGCTGGTCGTACGAGTCCATGCCGATGATGTCGACGACATCGTCACCGGGATAGCACTCCGTCCAGGGAACGGCGTCCCGCCCTCTGCTGGGGGTGAAGTCGAACGTGAATTTCTGCCCCGGAACGGATCGCATCGTGGTGACGATCCTGTTCCAGTACTTCTTCCAGGACTCCGGGTCCGGACCACAGCGATGGGTGTACGTCGTGCCGTTCATCTCCCAGCCGAGCACGACCACCGTGTCGGGCACGCCCAGGTCGACCAGGCGCTCGGCGAGCACTCTGTAGTGGCCGTCGAAGTCGCCCGCGGCGCCCCGCTCAAGCAGTCGGGCCACCTCGCGGTCGTCGACGCCCTCCTCGTTGCGTTCGAGCATCGGGACGTTGAGGACGAAGAGCCTGTCGTCCTTCTCCTTGCGCCACGCCGCCCAGCTCTCCAGGAAGTTCGGGGCGCCCTCGATGTTGCTCCAGAGATCGCCCGGAAGGTACGTGTGCCCGACCCGCAGCTCGGCGCCGCCGAGCCACTCGCTGAGCTCACCGATGCGCTCGACCCCGCGCGGGCCGTAGTCGAGATACGCGCCGAAGGCGGGGGCCGGGGAGACGGCGGCCGGCGGTTCACCGTCGCGTACGACATCAACGGTGTGTCCCGGTACGGAGGCCAGGGCCGTCGAAGAGACGATTCCGGCGACGATGAAGGCGAGACGTTTACGGCCTCGAAGACGTTGACTGCGTCGAAGACGTTTGCCGCCTCGAAGGCTTTGTGGGGCGTGTGCGCCCATACCTGCTCCTCGTTTCCGACCTCACTTCACTGACACCCCGTCATATGTATTTCTATTGCGCCAATCGTGTTTCTAATCCCGTATTCCGCCACATCGCCCGCATGGGCGATCGACAAGCGAGGGTGACGTTGCAGCCTCTGGATACACGCATTCCTGCGGTCCTGTTGCGGATCGACAGGAATCCCTTCCATCACGGGACGCTGGGTGCCGTGCGCTCACTGGGCCGCGCCGGAATCGAGGTCCATCTGGTGGCCGACGACTTCGGGAGTCCCGTACAGCGGTCCCGTTATCTGCACCGGATGCACGCGCCGCCCGCCCCGGGAGCGTCGCTCGCCGAAGTGGCCGCCGTGCTGCGCCGGGTCGCGCACCGGCTCACCGGACCGGCCGTGCTGATCCCCCTCGACGACGCCGGCGCCCTCGCGGTCGGCGCCCTGTACGACCAGCTCACCGACCGCTTCCTGGTGCCCCGCGTGCCCGGCGACGTGGCCGAGCGCGTGGCGGACAAGGCGGCTCTCGCCCGGGTCTGCGCCCAGGCGGGCGTCGCGCACCCCACGACCCTGGCACCGGAGTCCGCCGCCGAGGCGGCCGACGCCGTGCACCGCCTCGGGACCCCCGCCGTGGCGAAGTGGAGCCGCCCCTGGCTGCTGCCCCGCGGCACCGGCCTGCGCAGCACCACCGTGCTCGGCTCCCCGCACGAGGCCGCCGCCCTGTTCGAGCGGCGTACCGAGGCCGGCAGCCGCCTCCTCCTCCAGGCCTTCGTGCCCGGGACCCGCGACGCCGACTGGTTCGTGCACGGCTGCGCGGGCCGTGACGGGGTCGTACGCGGCGGTGGCACGGGCCGCAAGCACCTGTCGTGGCCGCGCTCCGCGGGCCTGACGGTGAGCGGCGACTGGACCGCGAACCCCGCGCTCTGGTCCGCCGCCGCGCAGGTCGTGTCGGCCCTGGAGTACCGCGGGATCTTCGACCTCGACTTCCGCAGGGACGCCACGACCGGCGACTTCCACCTCATCGACTTCAACCCGCGCCCCGGCGCCCAGTTCCGCCTCTTCGCCGACGGCACGGGCACGGACGTGGTGCGCGCCCTGCACCTCGATCTGACCCACCGGCCGGTGCCCGACCCGCAGCCCCTGCCGGGCCGCACGTTCGTGGTGGAGAACTACGCCCCGCTGGCGGCGCTGCGCTCGCTGACCGTCTCCTCGCCGTACGGGGAACTCGCCTGGCACGCCGCCGACGATCCCGCCCCCGGGGCCGCCATGCGCCTCATGTGGCGCCGCCATGTGGTGCGCAGGCTGCGCGACGGCATGGGCCACCGGTCGCGCCGCGCCCTGACGTCCCTGTCGGCCGGGCCGGTGGAGCACCCGCCCGCCGTCCTCCCCGCCCAGGCGAACCGAGAGCGAGCCGTCACCGATGCATGACCTGCTGGTCGTAGGAGCGGGCCCGTACGGCCTGTCGATCGCCTCGCACGCCGCGGCGGCCGGCCTGGACGTATGCGTCTTCGGCAGGACCATGGCGTCCTGGCGGGACCACATGCCGCGCGGCATGCTGCTCAAGTCGGAGCCGTGGGCGTCCGACCTCTCCGACCCCGCGGGCCGGTACGGCCTGGCCGCGTACTGCGCCCGTGAGGGGCTGCCCGCCGAGCACGGCCGCCCGCTGCCCGTCGAGCACTTCGCCTCCTACGGCCGCTGGTTCGCCGAGCGGGCGACCCCGCCGGTCGACGAGCGCATCGTCGCCGCCGTTCGGCCCGTCCCGGGCGGCCACGAGGCGCGGACCGAGGACGGCGAGGTCCACCACGCGCGTGCCGTGGCCCTCGCGGTGGGCGTCCTGCCGTTCACCGAGATCCCCCGGTCCGTACGCGGCCTGGGCGACGCCCACGTCTCGCACAGCAGCCACCACGCCGACCTGCTGCGCTTCCGCGGCCAGGACGTGACGGTGCTCGGCGCGGGGCAGGCGGCGCTGGAGACCGCCGCCCTGCTGGCCGAACAGGGCACCCACGTGCGGATCCTCGCCCGGTCGCCGCGCGTGCGCTGGAACACCGTGCCGCCGCCCCGGCAGCGTCCGTGGCGGGAGTCCGTGCGCGCCCCGCACACCGGCCTCGGCTGCGGCTGGCGCAACACGTTCTACGCATCGGCGCCCGGGCTCTTCCGGCTGCTCCCGGAGCCGACCCGGGCCCGCGTCGCGGCGGGCGCGCTCGGCCCGGCCGGCGCGTGGTGGGTCAGGGACCGCGTCGAGGCCGGCGTCGAGATCCACACCGGCCACCGGGTCGAGACGGCCGAACCCGCCGGTGGCCGCGTCCGCGTGCGGACCGGCGGCGGCCTGCGCTTCGAGACGGACCACATCATCGCGGCCACGGGCTTCCGTGCGACGACCCACCGCATCGGCGTCCTGCCCCCGGACGTCCGCGCCCGCCTGCGCTCCCTCGCGGACGGCACCCCCTACGTCAGCGACCGCTTCGAGTCCTCGCTCCCCGGGCTCTTCCTGGCCGGCCTGACGACCGCGTCAAGCTTCGGGCCCGCCATGCGCTTCGTGTACGGGGCTTCGTTCACCGCCGAACGCCTGGTGCGGGGCGTCGAGCGGTCCGTCCGACGTGCTGATTCCGGCGGCTCTCTTATGAGTGACACAGCGGGCGAACGGGTGAACTCCGCTTCCCGCGCGGGCCGTCCGGTGATGCACTGAACGGGCTTCACTGGGACAGGCCGGGTCGCTTCCCGCCAGCCGTCGGCTCCCATGCCGTGGGTGAGCGACGCCCCCCGATGGGCAGGTCAGGTCTCTACCTCCCTGAACGCCGGCAGGGAAGCGATTCCGTCTCCGCTTCCCTGCCGGCGTACTGCCATGTCCGGACTCAGCGCCGGGACGAGGCGCGCCCCCTCCGGTACAGGATGGCCCCGCCGAGCAGCAGCCCCGCGCTCGCGCCCGCCGCACCGAGCAGCGCGGCGTCCGTTCCCGTGGCGGCCAGCAGGTCGTGGGGTGTCTCCATGGCGACCGGGCGCCGGGCGTGCCTGCCCTGCGGCACGTGGTGCGGATCGCCGGCCGACGACACCTCGGGGGAACGCAGGTCCTCGGGGCCGCCGGGGCGCGCGGGGTCCTCGGGGGTCGCCGCCCGGGGCCGTGGGACGGGGGTGCCCGGTGGGGTGACGGGCGGCTTTCCCGCGGCCGGGGACTCGGCGGGGTGCGGGTCCCGGTGGGAGTGGTGGCCCTCGCCGCAGCGGTTGCCGGTGACGGGCGAGAGGGCGGCGACGATGCCCACGGTGTTGCCGCAGGCCTTCACCGGCGCGTCGACCGGGGCCTTCGCGTTGTTGCCCGCGCCCACGCCGGGGGACCGGGTGGTGTCGCCCTGGGCCGCGGAGCCGGAGGCCGAGCGGGCCGGGGTGTCCGAGCGGCTGGAACGGGAGGTCGCGGCAGGGCTGTTGGTGCTTTCGGAGTTGCCGCGCGGGGTCGCCTTCGGAGCGCTCTCCGCCGAGCGTGGGGGCGCGGAGCGGGGCGCGGAGTGGGAGCCGGAGTGGGAGGACTGAGAGGAGTGAGAGGAGTGGGAGGAGGAGCCGCAGGTGTTGCCGAAGGCCGGGTTGCCTGCCGCGGCGGCGTTCGCCGAGTTGCCGCACACGTTCACCGGCACTTCCACGGGGGCCTGCACGTTGTTGCCCGACAAGAAGCCGGGCGAGTCCAGCGCCTGCCCGTTCGCTCCGGAAGCGGCGAACGCGTGGGTGCCGGACAGGGACAGGATGCTCGTGGCGGCCGCGGCGGAGAGCATTCCTTTGCTGAGGGCCTGTCGCAATCTAGTGGTCTTTCTCTGAACGATGGGAAGCCGGCCCTGGCGCCGGGAGGGCCGCCAGGGCCGGCTGGGACACAGCAGGAACAGCTGAGCCGTTACGTCAGTCGTTGACGCAGGTGTTGCCGAACGCCGGGTTCAGGAGACCGACGACGTTGATGCTGTTGCCGCACACGTTGACCGGCACGTGGACGGGAACCTGGATGACGTTGCCGGAGATGACACCCGGGGAATTGGAGGCCGCACCCGAGGCACCGGCGTCGGCGAAGGCCGGGGCACCCATGCCCAGCGCCATGACCGCACCAGCGATGATCGTTGCGCTCTTCTTGAGCTTCACAGCTTTTCCCTTCTTTCGGGCCACGCCTAAACGGCGGCCGGAGCCGGGCGGGCAATCCCTGTTCCCGCACCGCGACCTGAGCCCTGCTTAACGAGCGGCCGGATCCCAAGAAACCGCCGGGTTGACACACTTCGGAAGTTCACTCGAATGCGGCTCGCCAGGGAACCGGCCGCGACGATAAGGGAGTTGTCCCGTGACATGAGAAAGCCCGGGCCACCCGAGGAGGAAAAGGGCGGGTGGCCCGAGCAGTCTCTACAGCGCGGCAGTTCAGCCGTTGTGCTCGCCGTTGGCGGACAGCACCGGGATGTCGCTGAGGATGTGCGACAGCGGCTCGTCGCCCTTCGCCTGCGTCGAGTTCTCGGTGCACTGCTGGGTCTGCGGCGCGGAGAGGATCGGGATGTCCTGGATGCCGACGTTGACGAGGGCAACGATGTTCTGGATGTTGGCCTTGACCGGGAGGCCGATGCAAGGCTTGTTCAGCGTGCCCTGGACCAGGGAGAGCTGCGGGCTCATGTCGCCCTTGGTGGCGGAGTTACCGAACGACTGCTGGGCACCGTTGCCGCTCATCGACTGGGTGCCGGTGTCGTCGCCGACGGCCATCGCGGGGGAAGCGATACCGGCTACGGCCACCGCAGCCGCTGCCATTGCCATTGCCTTCTTAAGCATTTGTGGTTCCTTTTCTGGGGCAGACGCTCACGTTACTGCGGCCTGCTCAACTCCCCACTCCACGTTTAGTTCCGCGCATTCACTCCATCGGATCGTCGGCGATCGGCACGACGACGGAATCACTCATACCCGCGGGTGGCCGCTTATTGGGCCATCGGAGTGAATTTCAGCAACCCCTCCCGTTCCGGGCAGTTGCTCAGGGTGCTCCGAGGACGGGGCTAACTCAGAGAGGAACACCTGTGATCAAGAAGGTTATGACCGCAGCTGCGGTCACGGCTTCCGTCGTCGGCATGTCGGCGTCCGCCGCACCCACGGCCCTCGCCATCGGCAACGACGGCGGCACCGAGACGATGAGCGGCAACAACGCCATGCAGTCGTTCGGCAACTCGGCGACGCACGGCAACATGAGCCCGCAGATGGCGCTCATCCAGGGCTCGTTCAACAAGCCCTGTATCGCCCTGCCCGCCAAGGCCAACATTCAGAACATCGTCGGCCTGGTCAACATCGGCATCCAGGACATCCCGATCCTCTCCGCGCCGCAGACCCAGCAGTGCACCGAGAACTCGACGCAGGCGAAGGGCGACGAGCCGCTCTCGCACATCCTGGAGGACCTGCCGATCCTGTCCGGCAACGGCACCGCCAACCGCTGACACCGAACGCCTCCCGGCGGGCCGCCATCTTTCTCCTCGGCGGCCCGCCGCATTCGTTCACTGCCGGGGCCACGGGTCGCGCTCGACCAGTCTTCGCCACTCGGGGTCGGGCCGTCCCGGGACGGTTTTCCCCTGCGCGTACCAACTCCTGAGCAAGGAATCGTAGATGGGGTCGGTGCGGCACTCCGGGGACTGCCTGCTCGTCGGAATGACACCTAGCCGCTGCCATGGTCCTGTGCGGTCAGCCATATTTCCTCGTCAAGAGTGGGGCGTCTCCGTCTTCGTTTCCGTCGTTCCTGTCGTTCCTTTCGAAGTGCGCGACGAAACGGTGCCGTTGAGACGAAAGCTGACGTTCAGCACATTTATCCATCGAATGGCCGAATCGCCGCAACTCCCGCTCTGTCGCTCAGTTGATCACCACGCGGCTCCGGAGTGGAGCCTCACTCGAAGGGAACTCCTCACCATGAAGAAGCTGCTCGCAACGACCGCCATGACCCTGACCGCAGCCGGCATGGCCGTCACCGCGGCTCCGCAGGCCATGGCCATCGGCGATGACACGGGCACCCAGTCCGTCAGCGGCAACGGCGCCGGGCAGGCGTTCGGCAACTCCGGGACCAAGGGCGACATGAGCCCGCAGATGACCCTGGTCCAGGGCTCGCTGAACAAGCTCTGTGTCGGCCTCCCGGTCAAGGCCAACATCCAGAACATCGTCGCCCTCGTCAACGTCGGCGTTCAGGACATCCCGATCCTCTCGGCGCCGCAGATGCAGCAGTGTGTCGAGAACTCGACGCAGGCCAAGGGTGACGAGCCGCTGTCGCACATCCTGGAGGACATCCCGCTGCTCTCGGGCAACGGCACCGCCAACCACTGATCCAGGGACTCCGCTCCCTCCGGGGGCGCTGCCGGGGAAGGCCCGCACATCGCTGACGGCGCCTTCCCCCCGCCCCCGGACGGCGTCACTCCGCCAGCGGCGCTCGGCGAGCAGGCCCCCGTACGACCCTTCAGCGTGGTGAGCGTCCGTGCACGCCGCACCGGCGCGTGCACACGCATTCACCGAAGGGTCTGAGTATGAAGCGCATATCCCGCGCCCTGTCCGTCGCCGCCGTCACCGCCGCGCTGGCCGTCCCGGCCGGCGTCGCCCTCGCGGCTCCCGCCTCCGCCGCCGTCCCGGCCGCGCAGCAGGCCGACGGCCGGGACGGGGACGACTGGCACCACGGTCACCACGGGCACGGGCACGGCCACGGGCACGGGCACCACCACCACTGGCACGCCGGACTGGGCCTGGACTTCCTGTTCTGACCCCCGGACACCATGCCCGGTGGCCGCACACGGACCCCCGCGTGCGGCCACCGGGCATTTCGGTGCCGACCGGGCGAACCACCCGAACACCGTGTGTGGGGCCGGACTCACGGGGCAGCCGAAGAGGAACAGTCCCCACAACATCGGTGGGAGTGATGCGCTGTGACAACCGACAGCACTCAGGAAGCCCGCATCCTCACCCGCCCCCGCAGCCCGGCAGCCGCCCGGGAGGCCGTGCGCGCAGCGTTGCGCCAGGGGCATCGGCACATCGGCGAGATGGCGGTAGCGGACGCGGTTCTGGTCACATCGGAACTGGTCACCAACGCGCTCAGGCACGGCGGCGGTCTGCGCGGATTCCAGTGCCGCGTAAGGTCCGACTCCGTCGAGATCGTCGTCGAGGACAACAGCGACGCGGTCCCGGCCACCCGCCCCCGCACGGCCCTCCTCGTGAGCGGCGGACACGGCTGGCCCACGGTGTGCCGCCTGTCCGACGACGTCAGCGTGACGCACCTCCCCGGCGGCGGGAAGCGCATCGTCGCGCGGGTCCCGCTGGCCCCGTGAACCCGCGGATGGTCACCGGAGTCCTCTCATACGCGTCCGGTCACCGTCACCGTGACCCGCGGGGGTTCCGGTTCACCGGTCATCCGCAGCAGCGCCCCGGTCACGGCGGCGCGCACCTCCCGAGTGACGTCCACAGAGCGGTACCCGCGGCGCAGGACGACGTGGATCTCGGCGTGCCAGGCCGCCGCGCCTTTGTCCCGGGTGACGCGGACCGCCGAAGAGCGCCTGGTCAGCGGGGTGGTGACGCGCAGGAGTTCGGCGATGCCGGGGCGCAGGAAGGCGACGCCGACCGTGCCGAGCACCGCTTCCTGGACGGCCTCGGCCAGCTCACCGGCAGTACGTCGGTCCATCACGGGTGCCGCCTCTCCGCGCTGTCGTCGTCAGCGCCTTCAGCGTCGTCGATGATGTCGGCGACCGTCACGTCGACGGTCGCGACCCGCATGCCGAGTTCGGCGTCCACCGCCTGAAGGACCCGTCGGCGGACCAGCTCGGCGACCTCCGGGAGATGCCAGGTGAGGGTCACCGCGACCTCCGTGCGGATCCGCACGGGCCCGCGCGGATGCCGGCCCGCCGTGTCGGCGCGGCCCTCCTCCGGGAGCGCCTCGATGCGGCAGCTGCCCGCCCGTACGCCCGGCAGGGACTCGGCGGCGGCCCGGACGGTCCTTGCGGCCGCGGCCTCCACGATCCACGCGTCCTCGTCCTCCTCGCCCAGCGGCAGTGTGCGGCCGGGGCGCAGTTCGAGGCGCACCACGTCCATGACGCGTCCCACCAGCGCGGAGGTGTCGGGCTCGGGCTCCCGCGGGTCCGCGTCGCGGGCCGCGGCGACGACGTCCTCCAGGTGCCGCAGCGTGTTCCGCGCGTCGGCGCAGTGCGGGCAGGCGGCGGCGTGCGGGTCGGCCTCGCCGTTCTCCGCGCGCTCCCACACGCTCCACACGTCGCGGCCGCAGGGCAGCAGTTCGTTCTCCTCGTTCAACGCCATGCGGCCATCGCCTCCGTGAGATAGCGCCGAGCCCGGAAGACGCGGCCCCGTACCGCCTCCGGACTGATGCCGACCGTCTCGGCGATGGTTTCGTAGGCGAGGCCGTTGAGCTCGCGCAGCACCCAGCACACGCGCTGTTCCGGAGAGAGCCCCTCCATCGCCCGGCCGAGCTCCGCCACGGCGGCGTGCGCCTCGGCGACCCGCGCCGGGGAGGCCTCGTGCTCGGGTGCCTGCGGCTCGGGCACGTCGCCCAGGTCGACGGCGGGGCGGCGAGCGCGCAGGACGTTCAGGCACCGGTTCGTGACGATGCGGTGCATCCACGTGCCGAACTGCGCGTCCCTGCGGAACTCCGGCACCTTGCGCCAGGCGCTCACAAAGGAATCCTGCACCGCGTCCTCGGCCTCCGTGCGGCTGCCGAGCAGCCGTGTCGCGAGCCGCAGCAGGCCCGGCGCGTGGCGGCGCACCAGTACCTCGAAGGCCTCTTCGTCGCCCTCCGCGGCCCGTACCGCCAGCAATCCGTCGTCGGACCGCGGGGAGTCGTCCGCCTCGGCCGGCGCTCTGTCCGGGTCGCCCCGCACACGCGGCTCCTCTCACTCAGGTCGTACTCCTACGACACTCGGCGGGCGCCCGCGTTACGCGACGCGGGTGCGGGGGCCGCCGGGAGAAGAAATTCCACCGGGACGCGTAACGAATCCTCTGCCCCGGTGTCAGACAAGCGCGGGGCTGGGCACTCGGCCCGCAGTCACTGACGACGAGGAGATGGCTCCATGGCGACTCAGGAGATCACTTCGAAGACCGCCGCCTCCGGTGGCGGCGAGCAGGGCCTCACCGGCGCCCCGCACCAGGCGGTGCCGGGCAGCACCACCGTGGCGGGCAGGACGGGGGCCACCGAGCCGGCCGCGACCCGCGGGAAGACCTCCATCGCCGACGTGGTGGTGGTGAAGATCGCCGGTACGGCCGCGCGCGAGATCCCCGGTGTGTACGACATGGGCGGCGGGCTCTCCCGCACCATCGGCGCCGTCCGCGACCGCGTCCCCGGCGGCCGGCCCAACGTCGGGCGCGGGGTGAAGGTCGAGGTCGGCGAGCGGCAGACGGCGATCGACCTGGACATCGTCGTCGAGTACGGCGTGCCCATCACCGACGTCGCCCACGACGTGCGCGAGAACGTCATCGCGGCCGTGGAGCGCATCACCGGTCTCGAGGTCGTCGAGGTCAACGTCGCGGTCAACGACGTACGACTGCCCGACGACGACGGTTCGGACTCCGCCGGCGAGACGCGCGTGGAGTAGGTGAGTGGTGAGCGCAGCTCTGGTAGGCCTGATCGCCGGGATGGCGCTGGGGTTCGCCGGGTGGTTCGGCGGCTTCGGTGCCTTCCTCCTGGTCGCCGCGCTCGGCGCGGTGGGCTTCGTCGCGGGGCGTCTCGTCGACGACGGCACGGACATACGGGGTTTCCTCAGCGGCCGTGACCGGGGGCGGCGATGAGCACTCCGGCGGCGGACCGCGGGTCGACGACCGTCGCGGACCGGGCGGTGCGCCGCATCGCAGAGCAGGCCGCCACGGAGGCGCTCGCGCCCGGCGAGGTGCGGACGACCCGGAGCACGGCGTCCGTACGCGGCCGTCGGGCCCGGGTCGACGTCACCGTGACGCTGCCCTATCCCGCGGTGCTCGACGACGCGGGCGAACGCGTCAGGGCCCATGTCGCCGACCGCACGGCGCGGCTCACCGGTCTTGCCGTGCCCGCGGCGCGGGTGCGGGTCCGGGAGCTGTCTCTACGGGAGGAGGGCGGGGTCGGCGCTCCGGTGGAGGAGAGCGCTTCGGTGGAGGCGCGTGTCGGGGGTCGGGCCCGGCGGCCGTGGTCCTCGCGGCGGGTGCCCGTCGCCGTGTCGGCGTGCGCCGCCGCCGTGGTGTGCGGCGTCTTCCTGTACGACGTGGTAGCCGTCCGCACGGCCGACCGTCGGCCCGCCCGGTGGCGGGCCGACCTGATGGAGTGGCTCACCACGCACGGCCCGGACAGCGGCCTCTGGCCGGGTGCGGCGGTGGCGTTCGCCGTGTTCTGCCTCGGTGTGTGGCTGCTCGTCCTCGCCGTCACGCCGGGCCGTCGCGGGCGGCTCCCCATGCGGCCGCCGCTGCCGGGCGTCCACGCGGCCCTCGACCGGCGTGCGATGGCGTCGCTGGTGCGGGACGCCGTGTCGGACTGTCCCGGCATCACCCGGGTGCGGGTCGATGTCGGCCGCCGTAGGGCACGCGTGCGTGCCGGGCTCGCCTTCGGCCGGGAGGAGGACGCGCACCGGGCGGTGACGGAGGCGGCGGAGCGGGCCCTGACGTCCTGTGGGGTGGCCCGGCCGCCGCGGCTCCGCGTCCGGCTGCGCGCCGAGCCCGCCTGGCGCGCTCCCGCGCCGGGGCCGGTGGCGGTACCCGCGGCGGACGGCGACTCGGCTCCGGAGAGCGGTGTCCGATGAGCCGACTCCGCAGCGGCGCGAACCGCACGGCGCTGCTCTGTGCGGCCGTGGCGCTCCTCGGCGCGGGAGCTGTGCTTGCGTCCGCGACCGACGGCGTCCGCGAGCGGCTGCCGGCGGGCTGGCCGCGGCTGGGCGCCGACCGGGTGTGGCTCGACGGACGGGACCTCGGCAGGTGGCGCGATCAGGGCTGGTGGACGCCGCTGGTGATCGCCGCGCTCTCCGTCGGCGTACTCCTGTTCCTGGGGTGGGCCGTGGCGCAGCTGCGCAGCGGGCGCGTGCGAGAACTGCCCCTGGGGCAGCCCGATGTGACGCTCTCCGGGGCCGCGCTGGCGGCCGCGATGGCCGAGCGGGCACGCGCCATCGAGGGCGTGGCCGACGCGCGCGTACGCCTACGGGGGAACTCGCGGCGGCTGCGGGCCCGCATCACCGTGGTCCTGCTGCCGGACAGCTCTCCGGAGACGGTCCTCCGGCTGCTCGCCCGGGACACGGTGGCGGAGGCGCGGGCGGCGACGGCACCCCGCGCGCTGACCGCCGACGTACGCCTGAGGGTGCAGTCGCACAAGTCCCGTCGCCTGCGCTGAGGGACCGTCGGCTCAGCTTTCGGTGAGCAGCCCGGAGCGGAGCTTGGCGAGGGTGCGGGTCAGCAGTCGCGAGACGTGCATCTGGGAGACCCCGAGCACCTCTCCGATCTGTCCCTGCGTCATCTCCTGGCCGAAGCGCATCTCGATGATGTGCCGCTCGCGCTCGTCCAGTTGCTCGACGAGGGGCGCCAGGGCGTGCAGGTCCTCGAAGAGGTCGAGCGCGGGGTCCTCCTCGCCGAGGACGTCTGCGTAGTCACGGCCCTTCGAGCCGTCGTCCTGGCTGAGGGGGACGTCGATGGACCCCGCGGTGTAGCCGTTGGAGGCGACGAGGCCGTCGTTGACCTCGCTCTCGGTGAGGCCGAGGTGGTCGGCCAGCTCCCGGACGGTGGGCTCGCGGTCCAGCTCGGCGCCGAGCGCCTCCTTGGCCTTCACGAGGTCGACGCGGAGCTCCTGGAGGCGGCGCGGCACGTGGACCGCCCAGGTGGTGTCGCGGAAGAACCGCTTGATCTCACCGGTGATGTACGGCAGCGCGAAGGTGCTGAACGCGACCTCACGGGACAGCTCGAAGCGGTCGATGGCCTTGATCAGGCCGATCGTGCCGACCTGCACGATGTCGTCGATGTCGGTGCTGCCGCCGCGGAAGCGGGAGGCGGCGAACTGCACCAGCGACAGGTTCATCTCGATCAGGGTGTTGCGTGCGTACTGGTACTCGTGCGTGCCCTCTTCGAGGTGCTGGAGCCGGTCGAAGAAGATCTTCGAAAGGGCCCGCGCGTCCTTGGGCGCGACACTCCCCGCGTCCTCGACCCACGGCAGTTCGCTGCTGGGCGTCTCTTCCCAGGGAGCCGCGGCGCGCGCTTCCTCGAGCGTGGGTGCTGCGGACAACTGTGTGGGGGTCCTCACTGGTTCACCTTCGCTCGTGGGGGGGCGGCGGGGGCACGTCACCAGACCACCTGCCCAGTGATCTGCCGGTTAAGCATGTTGATCCTGCCTGTCGCCCCGTTCCCCTCGCCCGTCCGTGCTGACACGATGCGGAGTCCAGGGTGTAGGGGGAGTTGCCCTCAGCGGGCCGGGGCGGGAGGCGTACATGCCAGAGGTGTTCTTGCGGCGACTGAGCCGTTGGCAGGCGGAGATGCAGCGTGAGGCCTTGGCCGACCTCTACGTAGAGTCCTGTCGCGGCATGGCCGGCGCCGAGTTCGGGGACCGGCGTGAGTTTCTGCACCGCTTCGAGCAGGACGTGCAGCAGACGGACTTCGACATGGTCGTGGCCGACTCGGCGGGCCTGGTCGGCTGTCTCTACGGATACCGCGCCGAGCGCAGCGGCGCGTGGTGGGAGAGGTTCAGCGGCGTCCTGCCCCCGGCGGTCGTGGAACAGACCGCTTCGGGGCGGGTGTTCCTGCTGAGCGAGCTGATGGTCGCGCCCGCCGAGCGCGGCTCGGACCTCGCCTCCCGCCTTCGGACGCTGCTCCTCACCCGGCACACGTCCGATGTCGTCGTCGCCGTCCTGAAGCCGGACGACGACCGGGGGCGTGAGGTGCTGCAGGCGTGGGACTGGACGAAACTTGGCGAGTTCGCGCCCGACCAGGAAGGCTGGCTGCGGCCGCCCTCTCCCCTCCCCTGACGTTCACTGGTCCCGGGCGCGGCTCGCCCGCAGGGAGTACATGAGCGGGATGCGGGGCCGGTCCGCGGGGAACCGGTAGGTGCCGTCGCGGAGTTCCAGCGCGCCGAACCGCGCGAAGAGGGTCTGGTCGCGCTCGCGCAGGAACTCGACGCGCAGTCCCGCGGCGGCGAGCGCCGAGACCACGTCGCCGATCGGGTGCTGCCATTCGACGGTGCGGTTGTGGACGGTGGGGGTGACGGTGTCCGCGTAACCGCCGGGCGTCTCGTCGACCCAGGCATCGCGTGCGAAGTAGTCGTGCTCGACGCGGGAGCCCGTGGCGTCGTCCAGGACGTCGGTGAGCGGATGAAATTCGTTGAGGTAGAGGAAGCCGCCGGGGGCGACCAGCGAGGCGGCGGTCTCGGCCCAGCGCCGGATGTCGGGGAGCCAGCCGAGCGCGCCCACTCCGGTGTAGACGATGTCGTACGAGGAGTCGGGCACCGCCTCGGCCGCGTCGTACACGTCGGCGGTGACGAAGGTGGCCTGCTCCGGAGTGAGGCCGAGCTCGGCGGCGAGTTCCCGGGCCGCCTCGACGGCGGGCTCGGAGAAGTCGAGGCCGACCACGCGGGACGCTCCGTGGCGCGCCC
The DNA here is from genome assembly GCF_055639375.1 of Streptomyces sp. NPDC039462. Lineage (NCBI taxonomy): Bacteria > Bacillati > Actinomycetota > Actinomycetes > Kitasatosporales > Streptomycetaceae > Streptomyces > Streptomyces sp. NPDC039462. Next base: position 491,405 of record NZ_JBVKAO010000004.1, on the reverse strand, counting down.
AGGACAGGGTGTCCAGGCCGATGTGGCACTGGAGGTGCAGCAGGGACTTTCCTCGTACGTCGCCCACTTCCGCGAGTTCGTGGTCGCGCAGGGGGTCCTTGCCTGCGCGGAAGGCGTCGAGGTCGTAGTAGTCGCTGGCGAGGTGGAGGGGAACGCGCTCGTCCCAGCGTTTCCGGTTGGTCTCGCGCCAGTCGGCGGGCGTCGGGGAGTACATGGCCGGAAAGTTATCCACAGGCTGGGGACTCCCGCCAGCGGATTGTCGGCGGGGCCAGGCAGTATGGAGGGCATGAGCGAGACGGGTGCGACGAGCGCGACAGGTGCGGAGAAGACCGTGGGTGGCGTGGCGGACGCCATGCCGGACTGGGAGAAGCGTTTCAGGGCGCCGCGCGTCTCCCTGCCCGACTGGGCGGAGGACGCCCCCGAGCGCTCCCTGTTCGTGTCGAACGCCACGGGGACGTACGAGTTGTACGCCTGGGACAGGGCGACCGGCACCCAGCGCCAGGTGACCGACCGGCCGAACGGCACGACGGACGGCGCGCTGTCGCCCGACGGCGAGTGGATCTGGTGGTTCGACGACAAGGACGGCGACGAGTTCGGCGTCTGGCTGCGCCAGCCCTTCGGCGGCGGCGCCGACGAGCCGGCGGTGCCGGGCCTGGCCGCCTCGTATCCCGCGGGTCTCGCCCTCGGCAGGGACGGCGGCACGGTGGTCGTCGGCCGCTCCACGGACGAGGACGGTTCGACGATCCATGTCGTGCGCCCGGGTGACGCCGACCCGGTCGAGGTGTACCGCCACCGGGAGTCGGCAGGCGTCGGCGACCTGTCGTACGACGGCTCGCTGATCGCCGTGGAGCACACGGAGCACGGCGACGCGATGCACTCCGCGCTGCGCGTGATCCGGCCGGACGGTGCGACGGTCGCCGAGCTCGACGACACCAAGGGCGGCACGGTCGAGCTGGGCCTGGAGGTCCTCGGCTTCGCGCCGGTCGACGGTGACACGCGCCTCCTCGTCGGGCACCAGCGGCGCGGACGCTGGGAGCCGATGGTGTGGGACGTCGCCTCCGGCGAGGAGAACGACCTCGCGCTCGGCCTGCCGGGCGACGTGAGCGCCGAATGGTATCCGGACGGCTCCGCGCTCCTCATCGCGCACGGCTTCGAGGCACGCGGCGAGCTCTTCCGCTATGACTTCGCCTCCGGCGAGCTGGTGCGCATCGAGACGCCCGCGGGCTCCGTGTCGGGCGCGACGGCACGCCCCGACGGCAGCGTGGAGTACATGTGGTCGTCGGCCGCCGAGCCGCCGGTGGTCCGCTCCACGGCGGGCGGCGTGGTCCTTGACCCGCCCGGCATGAAGGCGCCGAAGTCCGTCCCGGTGGAGGACGTGTGGGTGGACGGGCCCGGCGGCCGCATCCACGCGCTGGTGCAGCGGCCCGCGGGCTCCTCGGGCCCGCTCCCCACCGTCTTCGAGGTGCACGGCGGCCCCACCTGGCACGACAGCGACTCCTTCGCGGCCGGCCCGGCGGCCTGGGTCGACCACGGGTACGCGGTCGTGCGCGTCAACTACCGCGGCTCCACGGGCTACGGCAGAGAGTGGACGGACGCCCTCAAGCACCGCGTCGGCCTCATCGAGCTGGAGGACATCGCGGCGGTGCGGGAGTGGGCGGTGTCGTCGGGGCTCGCCGACCCCGACCGCCTGGTCCTGTCGGGCGGCTCCTGGGGCGGGTACCTCACCCTCCTCGGCCTCGGCACCCAGCCCGACTCCTGGGCGGTCGGCCTCGCGGCGGTCCCCATCGCGGACTACGTGACGGCGTACCACGACGAGATGGAGGCCCTGAAGGCGATGGACCGCACGCTGCTCGGCGGCACACCGGAGGAGGTCCCCGAGCGCTTCGCCGCGTCGTCCCCCCTGACGTACGTCGACGACGTGAAGGCCCCCGTCTACATCTCGGCCGGCGTCAACGACCCCCGCTGCCCCATCCGCCAGATCGACAACTACGTGGACCGCCTCGCCGCCCGTGGCGCCACCCACGAGGTGTACCGCTACGACGCGGGCCACGGCTCCCTCGTCGTGGACGAACGCATCAAGCAGGTGGCCTTGGAGCTGGACTTCGCGGGGCGGCATCTGGGGGCGTGATCGGTATGCCCCATGGGGGCGTGACCGATATGTCCCGCGACTGTGCCGAGTGCGTCCGGGAGTGAGGCGGGGTGGACCCCACGGGTCGGCGGGGGGCGGCGGCACCGTACCTTGGGGGTGTGTACCGGTTTCTGCTGACGCCCCGCTGGTGGGGGATCAACATATTCGTCGTGCTGGCCATCCCCTTCTGCATCTTCATGGGGTCCTGGCAGCTCGGCCGCTTCGAGGACCGCGTACAGGATCACGAGTCCGCCAAGGAGCAGGTCGCGGACCAGGCGGCGGACGCCTGGGGTGACGCCGAGGGGCGTCCCCTCGCCTCTCTGCTGCCCGTCGACAAGGAAACGTCCGGCGAGCAGGCCACGGCCACCGGCCGCTACGGCACACAGCTCCTCGTCCCTGACCGGGAGCTCGACGAGAAGCGCGGCTTCTACGTCCTGACCCTGCTCCGCACGGACGAGGGCAAGTCACTGCCCGTGGTCCGCGGCTGGCTCCCCGGCGACGCGAGCGCCGCCAAGGCCCCGGCCGCCCCCAAGGGCGAGGTCACGGTGACCGGGGCGCTGCAGGCGTCGGAGAGCCCGGGGTCGAACGGCGTGAGCGCCGCGGGCGGCCTGCCCAAGGGCCAGCTGGGCGCGATCAGCTCGGCGTCACTGGTCAACCTCGTACGCGACGACGTGTACGACGCGTGGATCACCCTCGACAAGGGGGACTCCGGGATGAAGGCGGTCCCGGCGACCGCGCCCAGCAACACGGGCCTCGACCTGAAGGCCTTCCAGAACCTCGGCTACACCGGTGAGTGGTTCGTCTTCGCCGGGTTCGTCGTCTTCATGTGGTTCCGGCTGTTCCGCCGCGAGGCGGAGTTCGCGCGCGACGCCCGGCTGGGCCTGCACACGGACCCTCAGGCCTCGGAACCCCAGCCCTCCGAACCCCAGCCCTCCGAACCCCGGACCTCGGAACCCCCGGCCGCCGGGCCGCAGGCCTAGGAAGCGGGCAGCACCCCGGTCCGGTACACCGTCCCCGCGCACGCGTTCGTGATCGTGGCGGCCGCCGACGGGGCCCCCGTCTCGGCGGTCAGGGAGACCACGACGCTGCCGTCGGCCACGCCGCCGTCCGTGCGGCCCAGCTGGGTCTCCATGCCCTCGGGCGTTCCGCCGCCCGGGGTCCCGCTGCCGCCGCCCTCCGAGGGCGACGGGTTGGGCGTGGGCTCGCCGCCGTCCGAGGGACACTTCTCCGACGGCAGCCAGGCGAACCGCACCTCGTACGCCGCGCCGGGCTGCAGCACGAGCGGGCTGGCCTCCTGGGAGGGGTCGGGCAGGCCGAGCGCCGCGTCCCCCGCCGTGTGGTCGACCACGACGATCTTCGTGGGGTCGGCCGCGCCCTGCGCCACCGCGCTGACGGCGCCTGCGGCCTCGACCGTACAACTGCTGTCGGAGACGTTCGAGACGCGGAAGGAGCCGTAGACCGAGCCACTGGCATCCGCGGGGTTCGTGCTGCCCGTGGCGCCGAGCTGGGCCGCGTCGCAGGCCGGCGAGCTGGCGGCCTCGGAGGTGGAAGGGTCGGGCGATCCCGTACCGCCGCCGCCCGTGCCGCCCTTCGCCTTGCCGTCCTTCTTGTCCTTCTTGTCTTTCTTGTCCTTGCTCTTGGACTTGTCGGGCTTCTTCTCGGACCCCTTCGCGTCCCGCTCCGGGTCCTTGCCCTGGGTCGAACCGCCCTGCGCGTCCTGGCTGTTGCCGGCGATCGAGGGGCGGTCGTCCGAGTCGCCCTTGGAGTTGGTGACGTGCACGAGGGCGGGGACCGCGGTGCCGATGAAGAGCGCGGCGGCCGCGATGCCGACGACGGCCTGGCGCTTGCGGGCCCGGCGGGCGGGGACCGCCTGCCGCAGGTGTTCGAGGGCGCGCTCACCCGGCTCGATCTCCTGCACGGCCTGCCGCATCATCCGCCGCAGTGCGAGCTCGTCGGCGCCGAGCGTGTCCTTGGGGCCGGACTCGTCCTCGGAGCCGAGCCCACCGACGGCCCGAAGACCGCCCACCGGGCGGCTCCCGCTCTCCGAGCCGCGCCCGTTCTCCGAGCCGCGCCCATCCGCCGAGCCGGGCTCGTCCGTCGAGCCGCGCCCGCCCTCCGAGCCGAGTTCGTCTTCAGCACCGGACCCTTCGGGTCCGCTGTCCGGCCCGGGGCCGTCGTCGGGACCGTGGTTCACGTTTCCGTTCCTGCCATGGTGCTCAAATCCGCCCTGCTCATCACGCTTGCGCTCACTCATGCCGGCGCCTCCATGGCGACCCGCAGGGCCGCGATGCCACGCGAGCCGTACGCCTTCACCGAACCCAGGGATATGCCCAGGGTCTCGGCGACCTGCGCCTCGGTCATGTCGGCGAAGTAGCGCAGCACGAGGACCTCGCGCTGGCGCCGCTGGAGGCCGCGCATCGCCTTGATCAGCTCGTCGCGCTCCAGCTGGTCGTACGCCCCCTCCTCCGCGCTCGCCATGTCGGGCATCGGCTTGGAGAGCAGCTTGAGCCCGAGGATGCGCCGGCGCAGCGCGGACCGCGAGAGGTTGACCACGGTCTGACGCAGATAGGCGAGCGTCTTCTCCGGGTCACGCACCCGCTTGCGGGCCGAGTGCACCCGGATGAACGCCTCCTGCACCACGTCCTCGCAGGACGCCGTGTCGTCGAGAAGCAGCGCGGCGAGGCCGAGCAGCGACCGGTAGTGGGCGCGATAGGTCTCGGTGAGGTGGTCGACTGTGGTGCCCGCGGTCATGGTCATGGCGTCGTCAGCGCCTTCGCGCTGCGCCGGCATACGGGCGGGCCGCGCCGCGGGCATGGGTGCGATCACCGGCATGCCGCCGGCCGTGCGGGGACGACGAGTAGGACGCAGCGCTGCCGCGCCTCTCGCCTGTACCGCTGTGAAGTCGAGTACCTCTGCCACGCTTGTTGGACACGCTTCCCCCCATCAGGGTTGTACGCATCCGGCATCGCGTTTGCGGCATGTCGCGCGGGCACCGCTTGTGACGATGCATCAAAAGCCCCCATGCGTACCAGCTCTTCCCCTATGCCCCATTTTTTTCCGGCGCTCGGGCCGCCCCTGAGGGCGACCGCTAAAGACGCCCCCCGCCCCGCCGCCGGTTGCAGTGATCAGACGCGAATCTTCGAACGCGGAGATGATCCAGTTCAAGCGTCCACGGTCACTGAGTTGGACACAGAACTTACACAGATCCCACAAAGGGCTCGCCCGTGGGGTGGTATGTACCAATCCGCGTAATCCGCGCGCTCCGGACGGTCGTTCGGCCCAACCGGCCGCGGACTCAACCGGCCGTGAACTCCCCGGCCACCAGCTCGGCGATCTGCGCGGTGTTCAGCGCGGCGCCCTTGCGCAGGTTGTCCCCGCAGACGAAGAGCTCCAGCGCGGTGGGGTCGTCCAGGGCGCGCCGCACCCGCCCCACCCAGGTCGGATCGGTCCCGACCACGTCGGCCGGTGTGGGGAACTCCCCGGCGGCCGGATTGTCGAACAGCACGACGCCGGGCGCGGTGGCGAGGATCTCGCGTGCCCGGTCGACGGTGACCTCGTCCTCGAAGCGCGCGTGGACGGTCAGGGAGTGGGTGGTGACGACGGGCACGCGCACGCAGGTGGCGGCGACGCGGAGCCCGGGCAGGCCGAGGATCTTCCGCGACTCGTCCCGCACCTTCATCTCCTCGGACGACCAGCCGTCGTCCTTCAGGGAGCCGGCCCACGGCACGACGTTCAGCGCCACGGGCTCCGGGAAGGGGCCGGTGTCGTCTCCCACGGCACGGCGTACGTCACCGGGGCTGGTGCCCAGTTCGCTGCCCGCGACGAGGTTCAGCTGCCGACGCAACGTATCGATGCCGTCGCGTCCCGCCCCGCTGACCGCCTGGTACGAGGAGACGATCAGCTCGCGCAGGCCGAACTCGGCGTGCAGCGCGCCGACGGCGACGATCATCGAGAGCGTCGTGCAGTTCGGGTTGGCGACGATGCCGCGCGGCCGCACGCGCGCGGCGTGCGGGTTGACCTCCGGGACGACCAGCGGAACGTCCGGGTCCATCCGGAAGGCGGCGGAGTTGTCGACCACGACGACGCCCTTGGCTGCGGCGACGGGCGCCCACTGCGCGGACACCTCGTCGGGGACGTCGAACATGGCGACGTCGACCCCGTCGAAGACGTCCTCGGACAGGGCAAGGACCTCGGTCTCCGCCCCGCGCACGGCCAGCTTGCGGCCGGCCGAGCGCGGGGAGGCGACGAGTCTGATCTCGCCCCAGATGTCGGCGTGCTGCGACAGGATCTGGAGCATGACGGTGCCGACGGCCCCGGTCGCTCCGACGACCGCGAGCGTCGGCTTACGGCTCATCGGCCGGTGCCTCCATAGACGACGGCCTCGTCCGTGTCGGAGTCGAGCCCGAAGGCGGTGTGCACGGCACGCACGGCTTCGTTCACGTCGTCGGCGCGGGTGACGACCGAGATGCGGATCTCGGAGGTCGAGATGAGCTCGATGTTCACGCCGGCGTCGCTGAGCGCCTCGAAGAAGGTCGCGGTGACGCCCGGGTTGGTCTTCATCCCGGCACCGACGAGCGAGATCTTCGCGATCTGGTCGTCGTAGCGGAGGGAGTCGAAGCCGATGGCCGACCGGGTCTTCTCCAGGGCGTCGATGGCCTTGCGGCCCTCGGCCTTGGGAAGGGTGAAGGAGATGTCGGTCAGGCCCGTCGAGGCGGCCGACACGTTCTGCACGACCATGTCGATGTTGACCTCGGCGTCCGCGATGGCGCGGAAGATCGAGGCGGCCTCGCCCGGCTTGTCGGGCACGCCGACGACCGTGATCTTGGCCTCGGAGGTGTCGTGCGCGACACCGGAGATGATGGCCTGCTCCACCTTGCGGTCCCCTTGCGGTTCGTTGCTGACCCACGTGCCCTGAAGCCCCGAGAACGAGGACCGCACATGGATCGGGATGTTGTAACGACGTGCGTACTCCACACACCGGTGGAGGAGCACCTTGGACCCGGAGCTCGCGAGCTCCAGCATGTCCTCGAACGAGATCCAGTCGATCTTCCGCGCCTTCTTGACCACACGCGGGTCGGCGGTGAAGACGCCGTCCACGTCCGTGTAGATCTCGCACACCTCGGCGTCGAGGGCGGCGGCGAGGGCGACCGCGGTCGTGTCCGACCCGCCGCGCCCGAGGGTCGTGATGTTCTTCCCCTCCTGGCTGACGCCCTGGAACCCGGCGACGATGGCGATGTTGCCCTCGTCGATCGAGGTCCGGATGCGGCCCGGGGTCACATCGATGATCCGCGCTTTGTTGTGGACGGAGTCGGTGATGACGCCGGCCTGGCTGCCCGTGAACGACTGGGCCTCGTGGCCCAGGTTTTTGATCGCCATGGCCAGCAGGGCCATGGAGATCCGCTCACCGGCGGTCAGCAGCATGTCGAATTCGCGTCCGGCAGGGATCGGGGATACCTGTCCGGCGAGATCGATCAACTCATCCGTCGTGTCGCCCATCGCCGACACCACGACAACGACCTGGTGGCCGTTCTTCTTGGCGTCGACAATTCTCTTGGCGACCCGCTTGATGCCCTCGGCATCGGCTACGGAGGAGCCTCCGTACTTCTGCACGACAAGGCCCACGTGCGCTCCTCGCTCAGTCCGTCTGTCACCGCACTACTGCGGTCGGCTCAGTCTAACGAGCGGCCGAAATTCGCCTCGCTGATATCACATCGTGAGATGTCCCGCTCACAAGTTGATCACCGCAGGCGTACGTTCCCGCTCTTCGGGGCGTACGTTCCGACCGCTCGGCTTGGCACATGCCCGGTTCGGAGCACTGCACTCCGGAAAGTGGGGCGCGTCACAGGGTCTGGCGGAGTCTGGCCGGGGGCCTCAGGCGGCGTACTCCTTGAGCTTGGCCGTGTCCAGGGTGATACCGACGGGTTCGGGGAGCTCGACGGCGTCGCCGAACGCCCGCCGGACGAGGGAGCGGTACCTCCCGGCCTCCGGATCCGCGTACACCCGGACCTCACCCGCGTCGCGGTCGACGAGGAGATACACCGGGATGCCGGAGGCGGCATACCCGTCGGGCTTCTCGACGCGGTCGCGCCGGTCGGCGTCCTGGTCGTAGGAAGTGACCTCCACGGCCATCAGCACGCCGGCCGGCTCGGCCCACTGTCCCTGGCCCACGAAGTTCTCGTCCGGCGCGAGCACGCCGTCCGGGCGGGCCCGGCCCCTCCGGTAGCCCTCGACCTTGAGGCCCTGCTCGGGGAAGAGGGAAAGCTCGGGGCGCTGCTGCATGCAGTGCTTGATCAGCCACATGACGATCTGGCCGTGGGAACCATCCGGCACCGGCTTGACCTGGACCTTTCCATTGATGAACTCCAACCGCACCGTCTCGGGCGCACGGCTGGCCAGCTCCTCGAAGTCCTCGACGGACATCTGGGGCCGGTCGGTGGTCCTGGGGGTCATGGCGTCGCCTCCTTGACTCCATGGTGCCCGGACCGGCACGTCCTGCACGCTCATACGTCGCCCCGGGGCGACGGCAGCCCGGCGGCGCGACGCAGCTCCGCGACCCGCTCGGTCACGTCCACCACGTCGTCGTATCCCGCCGGGCGCGGGCGCGGGGCGCTCGACGGGACCGACGGGCTCGACGGCCGTGCGAGGAACGTGTCCGGGATGTACCCGGACCGTTCCTCCTGGGGGCAGCAGTCCGTGCAGATCCCGTCGACCAGTTCGACAGAGGTCTCGGGCTCCTCGCAGAACGGGCAGATCATGACGGCGCGGGTGACGCGGGCGCGTGCCTTGGCGGGGGCCTGACGCTTGGGAGGCATCTTGTTCTCCAGTCTGGTCCGGGCGAGACCGCCCGGGTTGGTGACGGTGGGCGGCAGCCCTTCGGTGAGGGCGCGTGTGATGTCGGACGGGGTCGCGCCTCGTTCCAGCCACTCGGCCGCGCGGGGCGCGAGCTGCGTGCATTCCGCCTCGGAGAGGGCCATGCGGCGGTCGGCGGCCCGGAGTTGGGCGAGGGTACGGTGCGCTGCGCTGGGTTCGGGGGTCTCGGGGGTGGGGGCCGTCACCTCTTCCGGCTCCGACTCGGACACCCTTGCCAGGCCCGGCTGGTAGGCGTCGGTGACGTCCCGCCCGTGCCGGGTGCGCACGAACTCGGCCCACCACTTACGGGACTTGGGCTCCCGTGACCAGTACGTCCTGGTCACCCACCGCATCGAGTTGTCCTCGACGGTGATGTGTTCCTTGACCCAGCGCAGATGGCCGGCCTCGGTGAGGCGCCTGAGGGACGTGCGGGTGGCCTGCTGGCCGTAGCGGGGGTGTTCGGCGGCGAGCACCTTGTGCCCCATCGCCGCCCCGTCGGGCAGGTGATCGACGAACGTCGCGAACTCGGCATCGCGGGGGCCCAAGTGTGCGAAGTCGGGCTCGGTGTCCGGTTCCGCGTCACCCGCGAGGCGTTTCCCGTACCCCGATTTGGCCATCGGGTGGGACGGGGAGGGGAGGACGGGATTAGGGTTGGCGCAAGCCACGATCGACTGCTTTCGATTCGTAGGGCTAGGCCTCGGACCGGTGTTGGTAGCACCGTCCGGGGCCGTTCTATTGCCGCGAACCTAGATCGCCTTCACACTCCGGCGCAAGCCGACTACGGAACGTCACTCTTGAGGGTGACGGAACCCTCAACTCCCCTTTTGGCCCGGTTGGTTGGGTTCATTTCATCGGTGAACCAGTCCCAGGAAAGAGCTCGGGTCCCGGGGCTCAAGCCCCGGGCTGAACTGCGGCGATGAAGGTGGCCCAGGCAGAGGCGGAGACGGTGACCTCGGGGCTCGCGGGGAGCTTCGAGTCGCGGATGTGGAGGGCGGTGGGGGTGGACGTGTGCCGGTCGATGGCGACTTCAAGGCAGGCACCGCCCTCGTCATCGCTGTAGCTCGACTTGAACCACGCCAGCCGCTCGCTCACTGCTCTCCCACCATCCGCTCGATGAACCGGACCGACTCAGCAGCGCTGAGAGCCTCTGCCCTGAGCATGCTAATCCGTTCCGTGTACACGCCGACCACTTCCGGCTCCGAGGTCAGCTGAGACGCCAACTGGCCTTCACTGAAGGCATACCGCTCGCGCTCGTCGGTCTCCAGCAACACCATCGCTCCCAGGAGAGCAGACGGAATGGCACGGTCGAATGGCAGCACCTGGACAGTGATGTTGCAGCGCCGCCCCAGCTCCAGCAATTGGGCGACCTGTGCCTTGTCCACGTGCGGCCCACGAAGCACGGCCTCGTACAGCACGAAGCTGCATGCCACCGGCGACTTACGCGTCAGCAGCGCCTGCCTCTCGATGCGTGCGGCAACTCGCTCATTCACTGTCTCTTCATCCAGCGGCGGGCAGCGATTGCCGATCAGGCTCCGGGCGTACGCCTCGGTCTGCAGCAAGCCCGGAACCAGCGCGACTTCGTACCACCACAAGCTGATTGCCTGCTGCTCGTACTCCATGAAGTCCTGGGCCCGAGGCGGGAACTTCTCCGCCTTCACGTAATCCTTCGCCGCGCTCAACAGCCCATCCGCCCCGCACAGCCCGTCCGCCGCATCCAGCACCCGAGACGTCGGCATCCGAACACCTTGCTCCATGGCTTTGATGGTGTCCGGCGCGTAATTCGCGGCGGCGCCCAACTCCTCGCGCGTGACGTTCGCCTTCATCCGCCACCGCTTCAGCTGGTTCCCGCTGTACCGCCAGGTCGGGTTGTACTGAACGGACACAGTGACCACCTCCGACGGATACACCGACGCGCGTATCCCCTCAGTCACTACCGAGCGTAGCCTCGCGCTCCGCACCCTGTGACCATGACGAACGCAATTCACTGGCCCGAGTGGGTCCCGGTGGCGGGCCACCAACTCCGGGTGTCGGGCGTGCACTTCGACACGCTCCGGATTCAGGGCGTACGAGGGGAACAGGTCGCCGCACGACTGGTAGCCGAGGCGGACGGGGACGCCGGCCCCGTCATCTGCGAGGCGACGGGGTTCCGTTGGATGTACTTCCTGGTCCCGCCAGGCACCGCCAAGGACCACACATGGCCGCTCGGCGTACAACGCTTCGGGACACCGCGCACGGTGACGTACATCGGCGTACCGGCCCTGAACGGCAACACGTGGCCCTTGCTCTGGTACTCCGAGCCGACACCGACGGCGCCATACGTGGCACCGGTCCGCCTCCTGGGAGTCCTGGATTCGGTCAGTCCGTAGGCTTCCTGAACTTCCAGTTCCTGGCACGCACAGCAGCCAGATTCCGACGCACGACCACAGTGGTCGAATGCTCCGCCCCCAGCACCCGAATACAGTCGCTCAACGCCTGCTCGTACACGGGGATCGCACGCTCCACGTCACCCGCCGCGTCATAGGCGCCCGCCAGGTTGTTCCGTGACGTCAGTGTGTCGGGGTGATCCTCGCCCAGCACCCGCAACCGAGCTGCCAACGTCTTCTCGTACAGGGAAATCGCGCGTTCATTGTCCCCCACCACTACGCACGCCCCCGCCAGGTTGTTCCGCGACATCAGCGTCTGCGGGTGATCCGCACCCAGTACTCGGTCACAGTCCGACCACACCTGCTCATACAACTCAAGCGCACGTCCCATATCGCCCGTCCGCTTGTACGCGCCCGCCAGGTTGTTCCGCGACATCAGCGTCTGCGGGTGGTCCGCACCCAGTACTCGGTCACAGTCCGACCACACCTGCTCATACAACTCAAGCGCACGTACCGCTTCACCTGTCGAGTCGTAGGCCAAGGCAAGGTTGTTCCGCGCCCCCAGTGAATGCGGGTGGTCCGCGCCCAATACTCGAACGCAGTCGGCCAGCACCTGTTCATACAACTCAAGCGCACGTTCCGCATCACCTGCGGACGCATAGGCAAAGGCGAGATTGTTCTGCGACGTCAGCGTATTCGGGTGATCCGCACCCAACACGCGGACGCTGTCCACCACGATCTGTTCGTACAGGGCGACCGCACGAACCACGTCACCCGCCGCCTGATAGGTGCCTGCCAGGTTGTTTCGTGACGACAGAGTGTCCGGGTGATCCGAACCCAACACCCGCAGCCGCGCGGCCAACGTCTCCTCGTACAGGGCAATCGCACGACCCAGATCACCCGCCGCGTCGTAGGCGCCCGCCAGGTTGTTCCGTGACGACAGAGTGCCGGGGTGATCCGGACCCAAGACTCGCAGCCGCGTAGCCAAGGTCTCCTCGTACAAAGGGATCGCGCGAGTCACGTCGCCCGCCGTCCTGTACGCGAAAGCCAGGTTGTTCCGCGCCTTCAACGTGTCCGGGTGGTCCTCACCCAAGACCCGCCGCAAATCATCCGACAGCTGCTCATACTGGGAAATCGCGCGAGTCACGTCGCCCGCCGTCCTGTACGCGAAAGCCAGGTTGTTCCGCGCCTTCAACGTGTCCGGGTGGTCCTCACCCAAGGTCCGCCGCAAACCACTCACCCCCTGCTCATACAGAGGAATCGCACGACCCACATCGCCGGCTGTCTCATAGGCGCCCGCCAGGTTGTTCCGCAGCCTCAACGTGTCCGGGTGGTCCTCACCAAACAACCGAGTCGCAGATTCCGCACCGCGGTGGAAGAGCCTGATGGCCTTACGGACCTCCCCTTGCCCTTCGAGGTAAGACGCCACCTGATTGAGCAGCAGACAAGTGTCTTCTGTGTCATCGGCAGAACGCCAAGCCTCGAACAGGGCTTCGGCGTGCGGCAAGTACCTTCTCCAGGTCGGCCATGCGGCCACATCACCCGACGGGTCGCCCACGAGCATGTGGCACATCCAAACCGCAGCTTGGTCGCGAGCCGCGGTGACCAGGGGTTCGGTGCGGTGCGGGTCGTCCTCCGACGGCGTACGGGCCACTGTCTGGACGAGACGGTGGACGCCGAGGGACGAGCGATCGAGGGTGATCATGTTGTAGTTGGCCACGAGAGCGAGGAGTCGGGCCAGGTCGACGGGGTTCTCGGCGAGCGGGGTGAAGAGATCACGAGGGATGCCTGTCGGGGCGTACCAGGCCGCGATGCGGAGGAGGTGCACGGCCCGCGGATCCCGCTCCTGGAGGACGTCCAGGGTGATGCGCCAGATCCGGGCCATCGTCCGCATGGGGTTCGAGCCCTCGGGTGCGGCGTCCGTGATGTGCCTCCCGTACACGCGGAGCATCTCGCGGTATTCCCCGATCGTGATCGAGGTCTGCGCGATGAAGGCGCCCGCCTGCTCCAGAGCGAGGGGCAGGTGACCCAAGTCCTCGGCCAGGGGCCGAGCGTCCTCCTCCTCGTCGCCACCGTCCGTCAGACGGGCGAGCAGGTCCAGTGAGGCTTCGGCGTCCAGCACCGGGAGCGCGAGGGGGTCGCCCGGCCAACCACCCTTGCAGCGGCTGGTGATCAACTGCCGACCGACATCGCGGAGTTGTCCCGTGACCGACCGGACGTCCTCCGGTTTCTCCGCGTTGTCGAAGACCAGTAGCCAGCCCGGGTGGGTCTGCAACCATCCGATGGCCCAGGAGGCCGCCTGCACCGTGGTGAGGGTGGGGGCGCGATCTCCTCGCAGGCGAGCGGCGAGCGCCGCCAGACCCGTGTCGATCAAATCGGGCGTGTCCGCGCGGAGCCACCACACCAGCCGGTACGCGTGCCGGTTGGCGTGGGCGTAGTGCAGCGCCAGCGTCGTCTTTCCGACGCCGCCGAGGCCATGCAGGGTCTGGGTGATCGTCTGGGAGCCCTCGGACAGGGCGCGGCCGAGCGTGGCGAGTGCCTCTTCGCGGCCGACGAAGAACCGTGACGGCAGGTCGGGAAGGTTGTGCATCCCCCGGGGCACCTCGACGTCGTACGCCGTGCGCGGCACGTCCGCGTCGGCGTCCGTCGCCCTGACGTCCTCCAGGACCAGGTCACCGCCCGCCGCCTTCACCGCTATCGCGAAGCCGGGCCGCGCGGCGAGCGATGCCACGGAGACCGCCGTGAGCTGGTCCCCCTCGTAGTCCCGCGCGCGGTCGGTCGTAACGACGCCGACGAGCCGGCCGCGTGCGAACAGTGCCGCGCCGGAGGCTCCCGACCAGCGCGACTTCTCGCCCGGTTTACTGGGGGCCGCGACCCGGTCGACGTGCGCGGTGATCACGTCGCCGCCCGACTTCAGGCCGGTCAGGGTCTCGACGTGGCCCCGGATCTCCTTCGTGTCCCGGACGCCGTCCCGCACTTCGGAACGCGGGAAGCCGACGGCCAGGCAGCCGAGTCGGCTCTCGGTGACGGTCGCATCGATGCGGCCCCACCGCAGGGGGGCGGCACCGGGCGGCAGCGGCGCCCAGGACGCGCCCGTCACGCGGATCAGTGCCGCGTCCGGCTGCGGGTCCGGCGCGGGCTCAGGCCAGAGCAGTTCGGCTTCGGTCCACTGCTCGTGCCCAACCGGGTCGAGTCGGCGGACCTCCAGCCCCCCGGCACCCCGGACGTTGTGCAGCGCCGTGAGGACGATCCCGTCCGCGACCAGATAGCCTGTGCCCGCCCTGCCTTCGCCCGGGTTCCAGATCTCCACGACACGTCGTACGTCCATGACGTGGCCGCCCTACCGGGGCCGCTCCCCCACGTCGTCCCCGACCCGCGCGTCCTCACCCGTCTCCGGGTCGATGGGCTGCAACGTCACCTTGAGCCGATTCACTGTCCCCTTGGACCGCGCCGCCTTCGCCTCGGCCCCGAAGGGGAGCACGAGAACCTTCGCGCGGGCCTCCCCGTCCTTGCGCACGTCGACGGTGAATTCCAGTTCCACGGGCCCCGTACTGAATTGGAGTTCCTGCCCGCGGCCTTCCTCGGCCGCCCGCCCCAACTCCGCCCGCACCGCCCCGATCGCCTCGGCCAGCCCTACCCACGCTTCGTCCGCCATGGCCCCCGCTCCCTAGCGCAGCTGTGTGACTCAGCGTAGCGCCGAGCCTTCAACTGGGGTCCCGGATCGGCGACTTCCGGTGTTCCAGCACGTACGCCTCGGTCGCCTTGCGCGCCGCCTGCTTGCGGTCCGCCCATTCGGCGTCGGGCACCTCAGGGCGGCATTCGCGCATCCGGCGCTTCACGTCAGGCCAACTGCTGTAACGGCTCATCGGGCCCCCCATCGTCGTGTGATCGGCTCGACGAGTGAAACGGTGAAGGCCTCCCCTTGGGCACGGCTGTGTGCCGCGCCCCCGCACAGAAGCCGAGGCCGAAGCCGGGGTTACTTCACCGTCCTGAGGCCCAGTGGTCCCGCGATCTCCTCTGCCATTACCTTGCCCGCTTCCTCCTCCAGGCCCTCCGCTGCCAGGTCCTCGTCCGTGTCCAGGCCGTCGAGGTCTTCCAGGGGCTGGTTCAGGCGGACGTGGGCGACCAGGGACTGGAGGGCTCGGAGGGCGCCGGAGGCTGTGGAGCCCCAGTTCGAGAAGTAGGAGAACTGCCACCACCACAGGGCCTCCGTGGTGCGGCCCGCGCGGTAGTGGGCCAGGCCGTGGGAGAGGTCCGCGACCACGTCGGCCAGGTCGTCCGAGATGCGGCAGGGGACCGGGGCCTTGCGGGGCTCGTACGGGTCGAAGACCTCGGAGTAGACGTCGATCGGGTCCAGGAGGAGGGCCAGGCGTTCGCGGAGGTCGTCGACGTCCTGTTCCGGGCCGAGGTCCGGCTCGTACCGCTCCTCGGGGACGATGTCCTCGTGGGCGCCCAGGCGGCCGCCGGCCAGGAGGAGCTGGGAGACCTCCAGGAGGAGGAAGGGCACGGCCGAGTCCGGCTCGTCGCCCTTCGCCACCTCGCGGACCGAGACGATGAAGCTCTCGATCTGGTCGGAGATCTGAACCGCGAAGTCGTCCGGGTTCTGGTTCTGGGCAGTCGCGTGCAGCGTGGCGTCAGACATCTAGGAGTCGTCTCCCCTCGAAGGCGCGGCCCAGGGTGACCTCGTCCGCGTATTCCAGATCTCCCCCGACAGGGAGTCCGCTGGCCAGGCGGGTGACCTTCAGGCCCATGGGCTTGATCATGCGCGCGAGGTACGTCGCCGTCGCCTCGCCCTCCAGGTTCGGGTCCGTCGCCAGGATCAGCTCCGTGACCGTGCCGTCGGCCAGGCGCGCGAGGAGTTCTCGTATGCGCAGGTCGTCCGGGCCCACGCCCTCGATCGGGCTGATCGCGCCGCCCAGGACGTGGTAGCGACCGCGGAATTCCCGCGTCCGCTCGATCGCGACCACGTCCTTCGGCTCCTCGACCACGCAGATGACGGAGGGGTCCCGGCGGGGGTCTCTGCAGATGTTGCAGAGCTCTTCCTGCGCGACGTTCCCGCAGGTCGCGCAGAAGCGGACCTTGTCCTTGACCTCCAGGAGCGCGTGCGCCAGGCGGCGCACGTCCGTGGGCTCCGTCTGGAGGATGTGGAAGGCGATCCGCTGCGCGCTCTTGGGACCGACGCCGGGCAGCCTGCCCAACTCGTCGATGAGGTCCTGAACCACGCCTTCGTACACGGAACGCCTTTCCTGTAGTGCTGCCGAGGGTGTCTGCCTTCTACGTACGGTAGTTGGCCGGGGGGTTTCTTAGAAGGGAAGGCCCGGGATGCCGCCGCCGCCCAGGCCCTGGGCCAGCGGGCCGAGCTTCTCCTGCTGCAGCGCCTGCGCGTTCTCGTTGGCCGCCTGGACCGCCGCGACGACCAGGTCCGCCAGCGTCTCCGTGTCCTCGGGGTCGACCGCCTTCGGGTCGATCACCAGGCCGCGCAGCTCGCCGGAGCCGGTCACCGTCGCCTTGACGAGGCCGCCGCCCGCCTGGCCGTCCACCTCCGTGCGTGCCAGTTCCTCCTGCGCCGCCGCGAGGTCCTGCTGCATCTTCTGGGCCTGCTGGAGCAGCTGCTGCATGTTGGGCTGGCCACCACCGGGGATCACGATCAGCTCCGTTTCGTACGGTCCGTGGGTACGGGTCCATCTGGCGGGGTTTCCGCCTGGAACGAGCCTACGTGGTCGGCGGGCGCGTCGCTCCAGCACTCTTTCGAGTGAGATCAGCCGTCTTCCTATACCTGATCAAGCACCTCTTCCGGGCGGAAAAGCCGTGAATCCGGGCTCATGGCCACCCATTGGGCGGTAGGACTTAGTGTCGATACGCGCGATCTCGTAGAGGAGTGCCGGGTGAGCCAGCCGGAGATGCAGCCCGAGGGGATGCCCCCTGAGGGGGTGCCCCCCGAGGGGCAGGGTTCGGGGGCGGGCGCCTCTCCGGGACCGGGGGCGGGGCCTGGTGCGAGGCCGGGTGCGGGGGCTGGCGCGCGGTTCGGGGATCTGACCGGGCGGGCCTTTCCCCTCGGCGACTGGGGTGAGCCCGCCGCGCGCCTCGACGAGCTGTACCGGTGGGTGGAGCGCGGCGCCCTCGACACCGCCGAGTGGTATCTCGCCGACCGCGGCCGCAAGCGGCGCGCGGCCCGGCTGCTGCGGGTGGGCGCCGCGCTGGGCGCCGTGGGCGCCGGCGTGCTGCCGCTGCTCGATCTGGCCGCGGTGGCCGGGCCCGAGGCCTCCTGGGGGTTCGTGTCGCTGCTCGCCGGGGTGGCGTGCGTGGGGTGCGACCGGTTCTTCGGGCTCACGTCCGGGTGGATGCGGGACGTGGCGACCGCGCAGGCCGTGCAGCGGCGGCTGCAGGTGCTGCAGTTCGACTGGGCGTCGGAGAGCGTGCGGGAGGTGCTCGGGCCCACCGAGGGCACCGCCGGGGAAGCGGCCGAGCGGTGCCTCGGGGTGCTGCGCAGGTTCTCCGACGACGTGACGGAGCTGGTGCGGGCGGAGACCTCCGACTGGATGGTGGAGTTCCGGGCCGGGCCCGTGCCGCTGGCCATGCAGGCGATGACCCCGGGCGGCCCGCCCCGCGAGGCACCCGCCTACCCCGGACGGTTCCCGCTGCCACCCGGAGCCCGCCCGAACATGCCCCGACAGCGCCCACCGGAGCCGCGCTGACCGGCCGATCAGCGCGTACGTCGGTCAGGTCACCTGCGCCAGAACACGTGGTGGGTCACGCCGCTCGGGCTTGGGACGATGTCCAGGTGGTAGCGGTCGAGGAGGTCGTCGGGGGAATCCCAGAGGCGGACGCCGGAGCCCAGCTTTACCGGGGTGACCACCACGTGCAGCGTGTCGATCAGGCGGGCTGCCAGGAACTGGCGGATGACCGTGGCGCCGCCGCCGAGCCGCACGTCCTTGCCCTCGGCCGCCTCCCGGGCCCGCTCCAGGACCGCGGCGGGGTCGCCGCCGACGAAGTGGAACGTGGTGTCGGAGAGCGTGAACGAAGGGCGCTCGTGGTGCGTCATCACGAACACCGGCGTGTGGAACGGCGGCTCCTCGCCCCACCAGCCGCGCCACTCGTGGTCCTGCCAGGGCCCGCGCTGCGGCCCGAACTTGTTGCGGCCCATGATCTCGGCGCCGATGTTGTGGGAGAAGTCCCGCGTGAAGTAGTCGTCGAGACCGCGGCTCCCGCCCGCGTCCTTGCGGTTCGGCCAGCTCGCCGTCGCGCCCGCCCAGGTCATCAGCTCCCGGGGGTCCGCGTGGCCGAAGGGCCGCTCCAGGCTCTGGCCCTCACCGGCACCGAACCCGTCCTGCGAAACCGTGAAGTTCTGCACCTTCAGTAGCTGACTCGGCTGACTCGGCTGACTCGGCTGACTCACGTGGCTCCTCCTGTTGCTGCCTCTGGCAGTCGGTCGTGTACGACAGTCAGATCGGTAGACCGGGCGAGACGCGGAAAGTCATCGCTAGCTGTAGATGATCATTGAGCCCTGCGCCAGGCTGCGGGTCGCCGCCGCGTGCAGGCCCAGCCAGACGTGGCGTTCCCTCGCGAAGGGGCTCGCGTCCGGCGGGGGCGGGGCCGCCGGTTCCTCCAGGGAGGTGGGGGCCGCGGGCGGGGCCGGGGGCAGGGGTGGGTTGGCGGGGTCTATGCCGATCGAGGGGGCCACGTACTCCAGCTCGCGCAGGAGCGCCTGGGAGGAGCCGAGGGGGCCGCCACCCGCGAGCAGCTCGTCGTTCGAGAGCGGGGCGGGGAAGTCCACGGGGACGTACGCGCCCGCGTGGTCGTAGTGCCAGACCAGGTGCGACTGCTGGGCCGTGGCGTCGAACATCTCCAGGAGCTGTTCGTAGTCACCGCCGAGCGCGTCCACCGGCGTGACCTCCAGGCCGCAGATCTGGAGGAGGTACGCGCGGCGCAGGAAATGCAGTGCGTCGTAGTCGAAGCCCGCGACCGGGGCCACGTCGCCCGACAGGCCGGGCATGTAGGCGAAGACGGGGACGGGCGGGAGTCCCGCCTCGTGCAGCGCCTTGTCGTAGACGGCGAGCTCTTCCGCGAAGGGGTTGTCGGCGCTGTGGCACAGCACGTCGACGAGCGGGACCAGCCACAGGTCGCAGGCCAAGAAGGACTCCTCGGGTCAGGTCGGGCGACGGACGGTACGAGTGAGCTTTCGTTGCGGATTGTCGACTCCGCGTGCAGGCAGTCGCGGAGTGTTGCTTCGCGTGCAGGCAGCGTAGTCGGGCCTCTGGTCCTCTAGCTGCCCTGGTGCAGGTCCCATATCCATACGCCGCCCACCCACTTTCCGTGACGGCCGACGAGCGCGTCCACGGTCGTGCGCAGTTCCGTGTCGTTCTCCTGCGGCGCCAGGACCAGGACGCCCGCGTTCCAGAACGTCAGGTCCCTGCGGACCGCCTCGCGCCAGGCGGACGTGATCTTGGGGATGCGGCCCGTGGAGCGGACGTGTCCCAGCAGGTTCGACGTGTTCGTGGGGGTGGGGCCGTAGATGCCGACGCGGTCGGGGCCCCAGGGGCCGTTGAAGTAGCCGCCCGGGATGCGGAAGCCCAGGCCGGCGGTGGTCTGCCAGTGCAGGCCCTCCGCGTTGCCCGGGTCGGGGACCGGCACCGGGACGAGACTCTCGCCGTCGCCCAGGTACGAGCGCCAGGTGCCCTGCGCGATGAACGGCGGCACGTCGGTCCGGTCCACGGCCTTCAGCGGCGCGGGCACGATCGGCAGCAGCGCGACGGCGACGGCCGCGAGACCCGCGTACCGGTGCATGCGCCGGGGGGCGGACAGCAGGCCGGCGAGCGCCAGCGCGAGCAGCATGCCGAGCGCCGGTGCGCACACCATCGCCACGCGCGACTCGATGACGGACTCGAAGAGAGGCAGGTCGGAGAGTGCCGCCCACGGGCCGGGCAGGACGGTGTCCGTCAGCGGAATGCGGAACTTCGGTCCGAGCGAGAGCAGCGCGGCGCCGACCACGGTGAACGCGAGCGCCTTGACCACCGTGCGCTCCCAGAGGCGTACGACGATCGCGAAGGCCAGGGCGGCGAGCGGCCAGCCGAAGAAGGCGTTCTCCTCGGTGGGGTTCATGGCGAGGTGGTCGGCGGTCGCGTCGCTGCCCGCGAGGGAGCGCTCGGCGAAGGAGAGGAACGCGAGCGGGCTGTTGCCCGCGTTGTCGCCGTGCAGGACGCTCTTGTAGCTCTGCGGCCCGAAGAACTGCCAGTACAGGGGGAAGGCGACCAGCGGGATCGTCACCGCGAGGGCGATCGCGAGGCCGCGCGCGAGCGGGCGCCAGGCCTCCCTCGCCACGTCTCTGCGTACGGCCGCGTACGCGAGGGCGAAGAGCAGCATGCCGAGCGCGGCGAGGAGGAGCGGTTCCTCGCCGAGGAAGATCTGGTACGTCGTGAAGAGGCCGAGGACGACTCCGTCGCGTACGACCCGGGTGCCCTCGCAGAGCCGCAGCGCCCGCTCGATGATCAGCGGGATCATGAACAGGACGATGAAGTTCGGGTGGGCGTTGGCGTGGCTGACCATCGGGGGCGCGAAGGCGGCGAGGACCGCGCCGGTGGCGGCGGCGCCCCGGTGCGGGACGAGACGCTTGCGGATCAGCCGGTACCAGGTGAGGGCGGTGGCGGCGAGGCCGCCGGTCATCGCCACGTTCAGGGCGACCGCAGGGCCGAGGAGCCAGGTCAGGGGGGCGAGCGGGACGGAGAGGCCGAGCATGACCGTGTTGGCCATGAGGTTCACGCCGTCCGGGACGTTCTGGAGGGTGGTGAACAGGGGGTTGTTCAGGTGGCGGACGTTGTCCGCCGTCACCGCGAAGAACCACTCCCACTGGTTCTGGTCCTGCATGGAGTCGGGGAAGTAGCGGTGGGCCGGGTCCGTCCAGCGTCCCGAGAAGAGGGTGAGGGACAGGGCCAGGAAGAGGAGGGGGATCAGGACGTCCGCCCGGCGGACCGCGCGGGCCTTGAGGAGGGTCAGCTCGGCGAGGACCTTCACGTAGTCGAGCGGCCGGACCTTCGAGCCCTCCTGGTGGGACCAGCGCACGGGCACCTCGGCGACGGGCCAGCCGGCCCGCCGGAAGTACTGCAGTATCTCGACGTCGATGCCCCAGCCGTGCAGCCTGGACGCGGCGAACGCCTCGCGGGCCCGGTCGCCGTCGAAGAGCTTGAAGCCGCACTGGGTGTCGCGGATTCCGGGGACGGCGACCGTGCGTATGAGGAAGTTGCCGGTCCGGCCGAGGAGCTCGCGCAGCCGGTGCTGGTGGGCGCCGATGGTCGCGCCGGGGCGGGCGCGGGAGCCGATCGCGGCCGCGTTGCCGTCGGCGAGCGCCTTGTCGAGGTGGTCGAGCTCCTCGATGGGCGCGGCGAGGTCGGCGTCGGTGACCAGGACGCGGCGGCCGTACGAGGCGAGGACGCCGAGGCGCAGCGCGTGGCCCTTGCCGCGGTTGCGGTCGCCGCGGACGAGCTGGACGCGGGGGTCGTCGGCGGCCGCGGCCTCGGCGATCTCCGCGGTGCGGTCGGTCGAGCCGTCGTCGACGACGATCAGCTCCCACCCGCCCCGGCACGTCAGGTCGAGGTGGTCGCGGAGCGCGGCCAGCGTGGGGCCCAGGCGCCGCTCCTCGTTGTACGCGGGAACGACGACTGTCAGGTCCACGCTCATGCAGCGGCCAGCCGCTCGATGAGGGACAGGGAGTGCGCGTTGTACTCGACGACGATCCCGTGGGCGGCCGCCGGGTCGTGGTGCACCAGCGCGTCGACGAGCTCGGTGTGCCGGGACCAGAGCAGGCCGCGCAGGTCGCCGCCGTTGAGGTCGCTCCAGCGCCGCAGGTGGGTGACGGCGCAGACCCAGGACTTCACGCGCAGGCGGTGCAGGAACTCGGAGAGGTAGGGGTTGCCGAAGAGGGCGCTGAGCTCGCGCCAGAAGCGCAGGTCGTAGCCGATCAGGACGGTGAGGTCGCCGGCGCAGGCCGCGCGGGCCGCCTCCTCGCCGCGGCGGCGCACGGAGAGGAGGGCGTCGCCGACGTCGCGGCGGGCGCCGTGCTCCGTGAGGTCGCGGAAGATGCCGTCGGCGACGAGGCCGCGGGCCTCCAGCATGCCCCGGTAGTCGTCCAGGGTGTGCTCGTGGACGCGGAAGCCGCGGTGCTGGTCGGCGTCGAGGAGGCCCTGCGCGGTGAGGTTGACCAGGGCTTCGCGGACCGGGGTCGCGGAGACGCCGTACTGCTCGGCGATCTCCTTGACCGTGAACTCCTGGCCCGGCTCGAGCCTGCCGGCCAGGACCTCGTCGCGGAGGGCGTCGGCGATCTGCTGGCGCAGAGTGCTGCGGATGACGGCGGGGCCGTCGGTGCCGGGCATCTGTTTTCCCCCGCGGAGTCTGGGTGCGTGGTCGCGTGTGTGTTCCCTTACGAGCACGCCAGACTACGCGGTCGGGGTTTCGGGGCGGGGGCCCGAAGGTGGCCCCGCCCCGGCGCCGTCACCCCAGGTGAGGCGGTGCTACACGGTGTGTTCGTCGGCCACGGAGAGCGCCGCGTCCAGGGCGGCGAGGCCCTCCTTCGCCTCCGCTTCCGTGATGGTGCACGGGGGCACGACGTGGGTGCGGTTCATGTTGATGAAGGGCCACAGGCCGTGCTTCTTGGCGGCGGCGCCGAACGCGGCCATGGGGGCGTTCGCCTCGCCGGTGGCGTTGTAGGGCACGAGCGGCTCGCGGGTCTCCCTGTTCTTCACCAGCTCCAGGGCCCAGAACATGCCGACGCCGCGCACCTCGCCGACCGAGGGGTGGCGCTCGGCGAGCGCGCGCAGGCCCGGCTCGATGACCTGGGCGCCGAGGGTCGCCGCCTGCTCGACGACGCGCTCCTCCGCCATGACGTTGATCGTGGCGACGGCGGCGGCGCAGGCGAGGGGGTGGCCGGAGTAGGTGAGGCCGCCCGGGTAGGGCCGCTTGGCGAAGGTCTCGGCGACCTTGGCGGAGATGGCGACGCCACCGAGCGGTACGTAGCCGGAGTTCACGCCCTTGGCGAAGGTCATCAGGTCCGGCGTGACGTCGTAGAGGTCGGCGGCGAACCACTCGCCGGTGCGGCCGAAGCCCGCCATGACCTCGTCGAGGACGAAGACGATGCCGTACTTGTCGCAGAGCGCGCGCACGCCCGCGAGGTAGCCGGGCGGCGGGAGCATGATGCCCGCGGTGCCGGGGACGGTCTCCAGGACGATCGCCGCGATCGTCTGCGGGCCCTCGAAGGTGATGGTGTCCTCGAGGTGCTGGAGGGCGCGCTCGCACTCCTGCTCCTCCGTCTCCGCGTAGAAGCGGGAGCGGTAGAGGAACGGCGCCCAGAAGCGGACGACGCCCGCCGTGCCGCTGTCGGAGGCCCAGCGGCGCGGGTCGCCGGTGAGGTTGATGGCCTGCTGGGTGCCGCCGTGGTACGAGCGGTACGCGGTGAGGACCTTGGGGCGGCCCGTGTGCAGGCGGGCCATGCGGGTGGCGTGCTCGACGGCGTCGGCGCCGCCGTTCGTGAAGAAGATCTTGTCCAGGTCGCCGGGGGTGCGCTCCGCGATGAGGCGTGCGGCCTCGGAGCGGGCCTCCACGGCGAAGGCGGGCGCGAAGGTCGTCATCGTCGCCGCCTGCTCCTGTATCGCGGCGACGACCTTCGGGTGCTGGTACCCGATGTTGGTGTAGACGAGGCCGCTGGTGAAGTCGAGGTAGCGGTTTCCGTCGTAGTCCCAGAAGTACGAGCCCTCGGCGCCGGCGATCGCCGGCGGGTCGATGAGCTCCTGTGCGGACCAGGAGTGGAAGACATGTGCGCGGTCCGCGGCCTTCACGGCGGCGCCGACCTGGGGATTCGGCTGAGGGGTCATGGGGCCGAGGGTAAATGTCCACGGAGTGGACACGGTATGGGCGTCCTGTCGGGCGTGGGGGGAGGAACCCGACAGAGTGTCGGGTGGCGGGGTGGCGGCTCGGCGTTCGCCGGGTGCGGGTTGGTGGGGGCTTGTCGCGCAGTTCCCCGCGCCCCTGGGTGGGCCGGGCGTCTGCCTCCCGCCCCGGCCTGCCACCCGGGGCTTGCCCTGCCGGGCGGGGGTTCTTTCGCGGCTTGCCGCCGGTGGGGGTTGAGCGCGCAGTTCCCCGCGCCCCTGGGGAGCCGGTGTGGCCGCCCCCGTTTTGCCTCGCGGAGCGGGAGGCGAGGAGGCGGGTTGGTCAGGGGCGCGGGGAACTGCGCGGCCGGCCGCAGCGGGTCCGCACGGGTCAGTCGTCGTCCATGTCGGGGGCGACCTTCACCCGCGGAGTGGCCCCCGCGCAGCGGACCTCGTACGGGAGGTCCTCCTGTTCGTCGTCGTCGGCGGGTTCGGCCTCCAGGCGTACGACAGGGGCCGGGCCGCGCTCGACGTCGTCGTCTATGTGGAAGCCGTCCGCAGGGCTCCAGGAGATGAGCCGGACCGTGCCGTCAGGACGGCACTCCACCGTGGCGGAGCCGCCGGTGAACCGGACCGTCGACCGTTCCCCAGAGGGGGAGGGGGACGGGCGAGCCGAGGTCGGCGGAGACGTGGGAGTCTCCGGGCGTACCGGAGGAGCATCCGCGGCCTTGGCCAGCGCCCTCCGCACCGCCCCCTCATCCAGCGGCCGACTGTGCGCCGCGTCGCCCCCGCCGTCCGCGCTCGCCAGCTGCCACGCGCCCAGCGCCCCCGCCGCCGTCCCCACGGCCACCCACGCCGCCGTGACGACGGCGTTCCGCCACTTCCTCATCCCGCCACTGTGCCGCATCGTTTCCTAACGTCCGGTTAAGACCCCGACAAGGACCCTGCCCAAGCTCCGGCCCGGCCCCTCACTACGGTGGTTGTATGGCGCATCTTCTCGTCGTCGAGGACGACCCCCAGCTCCGCGGCGCGCTGGTGCGGGCCCTGCGCGACAAGGGCCACGCGGTGGCGACCGCGCCCAGCGGCATGGCGGGCCTGGACGCGGCGGTGACCAGCGGGCCCGACCTGGTCGTCCTCGATCTGGGGCTGCCGGACGTCGACGGCGCCCAGGTGCTGCGGATGCTGCGCGCGGTCAGCGATGTTCCCGTCATCGTCGCGACGGCCCGGGACGACGAGCCGGAGATGGTCACGGTCCTCGAAGCCGGCGCCGACGACTACATCGTCAAACCCTTCGGCGCGGCCCAGCTGGACGCCCGGATCAAGGCGGTGCTGCGCCGCCTCGGGGTGGCGGAGACGGAGGAACCCCTCCGCGTGGGTGCCCTATCTGTAGACCCGACGGCCCGGGAAGTGACCCTCGACGGCACCGCCCTCGACCTCACCCCGCGCGAGTTCGACCTGCTCGCCTATCTGGCCCGCAGGCCCGGTCAGGTCGTCTCGCGCCGCGAGCTCCTCGCCGAGGTCTGGCAGCAGCCGCTGGGCGGCGCGGACAAGACCGTCGACGTCCATTTGTCTTGGCTGCGACGGAAGTTGGGTGAGACCGCGCAGCAGCCCCGCTATCTGCACACGGTCCGCACCGTCGGCGTGAAGCTCGCGGCCCCCGAGAGCCCCGCCACCGCCACGGACCCGCACCCGGACACGGACACGGACTGACCCATGCGCCGCAGCCTCCTCCTGCTGACCGCGGCCACCACCGCCCTGGTCCTCACCGCCCTCCTCGTCCCCCTCACCCTCCTGACCCGCACCCACGCCGCCGACCGCGCCACCGCCGAGGCCACCGCCCGCGCCCAGTGGGTGGCCCACGCCCTGGGCCCGGCCCTGGCGACCGCCGACGAGCGCGAGACCGCCGAGCAGACGGTCGAGAGCGTCAACGGCAAGGGGCTGCCCGCCACTTCCCTCATCCTCGCGGATGGCTCGGTGATCGGGCCGCGCGCGAAGAGCGGCTCCCCTCTCACCGATCCGGTACGTCTCGCCCGCACGGGCCGCGCTTTCACCTACGAGACGGACTCCGGCAGCCGTCTCGTCCTGGTCCCCGTGCAGGGCGCGAAGGGCGGCACCGCGGTCGTCCAAGTGACGCTCACGGAGAAGCAGTTGTACGCAGGCACGCTTGCCTCCTGGCTCGTGCTGGCCGGCATCGGCGTGGGGCTCGTCCTCCTCGGCCTGCTCCTCGCCGACCGCCTCGGTGCCCGGCTCGTCGGCGCCACCCGCCGTCTCGCCCGCACCGCCGACCGCCTAGCGGCGGGCGACCTCACGGCGCGGGCCACCCCCGAGGGCCCGCCCGAGCTCCGCCTGGTGGCGGGCGAGCTGAACCGCCTTGCCGCCCGCATCGACGAACTCCTCACCGCCGAACGGGAGAACGCCGCCGACCTGGCCCACCGCCTGCGCACCCCGGTGGCCGCCCTGCGCCTGGACGCCGAGACCCTCCGCGACCCGGACGAGGCCCACCGCATCGCGGCGGACGTCGCCGCGCTGGAGCGCAGCGTCGACGACGTCATCCGCAAGGCACGGCGGCCGCTGCGCGAGGCGCCGAGCGCGGACCTGGCGGCGGTGGCCCGCGAACGCGCGGCGTTCTGGGCGCCGTTGGCGGAGGACCAGGGGCGGCGGGCGGAAACGGTCACCCCCGGCGAGGACGAGCCGCTCCCGGTCCCTGTCACCGTCCCCGCAGACGAACTCGCCGCCGCCCTCGACGCCCTGATCGGCAACGTCCTGGACCACACGCCGCAGGGCACCGCCTACCGCGTGGCGGTCCGCGTCCTGCCCGGCGGCGAGGCGGAGCTCACCGTCGCCGACGAGGGCCCGGGCTTCCCCGACGGGACCGCGCCCGGCCGGGGCACGAGCGGCGCGGGCTCCACGGGCCTCGGCCTGGACATCGCGCGCCGCACGGCCGAGGAGGCGAACGGCCGCTTCGAGACGGTGAGCACGGCCGACGGCGCCGAGGTCACCCTCACGTTCCCGCGCCCGCTCCCTCAGGAGCCGCCGCCCGCGGGAACGCCGTCCGCACCGCCCGGGCCCACTTGTTGATGCCCAGCTCGGGCCGGACCGCGGCATATCCCCCGCAGTACTTGGTGAACTCCGCGGCGCGCACCCCGAACCGGTGCAGCACCCGGTCGGCGTCCGTCAGATGCCCCTTGGTCTTGGTCTCCACCAGCACGAGCCCGCTGTCGGCGGCCGCGCTGCGTCCGGTCGCCGTGTCCCGCACGACGAGCCCCGCGTCGCACGTGATGCGCTGCCCGTCGGCGACGAAGGTCGCGCGCTGGTAGTCGGTGACGAGCGAGGGGGTGAGGCCGCCGGGCGCCTCGATGCCGTACGACCCGCGCAGCACGCCGGCGAGGAATCCGAGCCGGACCGCGTCCAGGACGTGGTCGGCGCCCTCCAGGCGCTGCCGGTGCTTGACGGTCTCGCCCCGCCCGCTCTTCAGCTTGATCTCGAACTGCCGCTCTCCGCTGTCCTGGTAGACCCGCTCCCGGATGCGGTAGCGGAGGCGCCGGCCCTGCCGGTGGTCGTGGAAGGTGAGCAGCTCGGGGGTGTCGTAGTACGTCGAGTGGTAGCGGAACCAGCGCTTTCCGCCGATGCTGAGCGCCCGGAAGGGCCCGCCCCGCCGCCGGGGGTCGGTCAGCAGGGCCGCGAGGTCCTCGAAGATCTCCACGGGCACGAGATAGCTGTTGTCGAAGCGGGCGAGCAGCTCCGCCCTGGCGTTCACCTCGTCGAGCGAGATGGGGTGCGCGGCGAGAGCGGCGCGGCCGATGGCGCGTACGGCGGGGTTCACACGGTCTCCTTCTGGTGGCCGGGGGTGATCGTGCGGGACCGGGTCGTGCGTCGTCGTACGGTCAACTCCCCACGCCGCTCGGAAGGTTCCGGCTGCCGGAAACGGACTTCCAGCACCATGAGGTCGCGTACGTAATCCACCTCCTGGACCGTCCAGCCCAGCGGCCGTCCGAGGCGCCGCTCCAGCTCGGCCCTGAGCGGGCCCTCCTCGCGGTAGACGGCGTCCAGCGTGACGATCGCGCGCCGGTCCCCCGCGAAGAGGCGGGGGTGGTCGGCGCCGTACATCACCACGAGCAGGACGCCGGAGAGCAGCGCCGCCACCGGCAGGCTGAGCGCGGGCAGGCCGCAGAGCAGGCCGAGCACCAGGGTGATGAAGTAGTACGCGACCTCCTGGTGCTGGAGGGCGTCGGAGCGCAGCCGCACGATCGAGAGCACGCCGAAGAGGCCGAAGCCGAGGGCGAGCCCGCCGTCGCCACCGACGGTGCCGAGCCCGGCGACCACCGCGAACAGCGCGACGTTCAGGGCCAGATACGCGGGGACGAGCTCACGCCTGTGGTGCCGCGGATAGAAGACCCCGAAGGTCAGCAGGGCGACGGCGGCCAGGTCGAGGCCCAGGTGGGCGCTGAGGGTCAGTGTGCTGTCCATGACGAGGACGCTAGGGAGGGACGGGTTAAGGGCGCCCCTTGTGGACGTTAAGGAAGCGCGGGGCCGCACACGGGGCCACTCCCCCATTGACAGCATGCTGTCGCTTTGGCAGGATGCTGTCAATCGATACGGCGTATGGAGGCCCTCATGTCCCGCAAGCCCGTATACCTGGCCGTCTACGACACCTTCGCCGACTGGGAGACCGGCCACACCACGGCCTGGCTCGCCCGCTTCGGCCACGAGATCCGCACGGTCGGCCCGACCACCGCCCCGGTCACCTCCATCGGCGGTCTGCGCGTCCAGCCCGATCTGGCCCTCGGCGAGCTGCGTCCCGAGAACGGCTCGCTGCTGATCCTGCCGGGTGCCGACCTGTGGGACACGAGCGACGACCTCGCGCCGTTCGCGCGCACGGCCCGCGTGTTCCTCGACGCGGGGGTGCCGGTCGCCGCTATCTGCGGGGCCACGGCGGGCCTCGCCCGCGAGGGGCTGCTCGACGACCGGACGCACACCAGCGGCGCGGCGATGTACCTGGCCGCCACCGGCTATAAGGGCGGCGAGCGGTACGTCGAGAGGGACGCCGTCACCGACGGCGACCTGATCACGGCGGGGCCGACCGAACCGGTCGCGTTCGCCCGGGAGATCTTCGGCCGGCTCGGCGACGTGCTCGACGACGAGAAGCTCGACGCGTGGTACCGCCTCTTCCACCACTCGGACCCGGCCGCGTACGAGACGCTCAACTCATGAGCGGGCCGGGACAGATGACACGCGCCCGGCAAGAGCTGCTCAGCCGCACCGCGCTGACCGTCTTCCGGCTCAACGGCCAGCTCCTCGCCGTCTCCGAGGAGCTGGCCGGGCCCGCCGGCCTGACCGCCGCGCACTGGCAGGTCCTCGGCGCCGTCCTGCGCGAACCGCTGCCGGTCTCCGGGATCGCCCGCGCGATGGGCATCACGCGGCAGAGCGTGCAGCGCGTGGCGGACCTCCTGGTGCGCAAGGGCCTCGCCGAGTACGCCCCGAACCCGGCGCACCGCCGCGCCAAACTGCTGCGCCCCACGGACGCGGGCCTGGCCGCGGTCGCGAAGATCGACCCGGGCCACGCGGAGCTGGCGGAGCGCCTCGCGGCGGCGCTCGGCACGGACGGATTCGCGGAGACTGTACGGGTGTTGGAGCGGTTGTCCGCCGCGCTGGACACGGTCGCCGCAGGTGCTCCGGAAGCCGGTTCCGCGGGCGGCATGGGGCCTTTTGCGGAACCCGTTACGGAACCGTAGAGGCAAGCCCGCTCCTCCCTGTCCCACGGCCGCACTATCCTCACTCTGTTGCACACCAATGGGGGAGGTCGGTGCGGCGATGGAGAAGCTCGTACCCGGAGATCCGCAGCGCATCGGCGCGTACCGCCTGCTGGCGCGGCTCGGCGCCGGCGGCATGGGGCAGGTGTACCTCGCACGGTCCGACCGGGGCCGTACGGTCGCGGTCAAACTGGTCCGCCAGGAGCTCGCCGAGCAGGACGAGTTCAGGAACCGGTTCCGGCAGGAAGTACAGGCCGCGCGGCAGGTGGGCGGGGCGTGGACGGCGCCGGTCCTGGACGCGGACACGGAGGCGGCCATCCCGTGGGTCGCGACCGGGTACGTCGCGGGGCCCTCGCTGCAGAGTGTCGTCTCGCACGACCACGGCCCGCTGCCCGAGCGGTCCGTGACCATTCTCGCGGCCGGGCTCGCGGGTGCGCTCAAGGACATCCACGCGGCGGGCATCATCCACCGCGACCTCAAGCCGTCCAACGTCCTCGTCACCATCGACGGCCCCCGCGTCATCGACTTCGGCATCGCCCGCGCGCTGGAGACGGTCACCGACGGCGGCCTCACGCGGACCGGCGCGCTGGTCGGCTCGCCCGGCTTCATGGCACCGGAGCAGGTGCGCGGCGACCGCATCACCCCGGCGTGCGACGTGTTCTGCCTCGGCTCCGTCCTCGCCTACGCGGCGTCGGGGGCGCTGCCCTTCGGCACGGCCAACAGCGGTGTGCACGCGCTGATGTTCCGCATCGCGCAGGAGGAACCGGATCTGGAAGGGCTGCCCGAGAGCCTCTCCGAGCTGATCGCCGCATGCCTCCGGAAGGACCCGGCGGCCCGGCCCTCCCTCGACGAGGTCCTGGAACGCACGGGTGCGGCGGCGGCCCTCGGTGACGGCCGCACCATCGACCCGTGGCTGCCGGCCGCGCTGGTCGCCCAGCTCGGGCGGCACGCGGTGCAGCTGCTGGACGCGGAGGACCCGGAGAGCCCGGAGAATCCTGAGAACCCTGAGCGCTCTGACAGCGCGGAGGGCCCTGAGAGCCAGCAGAGCACGCAGAGCCCGGAGGACAAGGCCGGTCCCGTCGCCTCTGCCGCCCCCGCCACCCCTGCCGCCCCGGAGAAGCCGGGCCCGGGCCCGGACAGCACGCCCGCCCAAACCCCGCCCGCCGTACCGGACGCGGTGAACGGCGCGCACGCCACTCCCCCGCCCCCCGGCACGCCCGGTGCCGCGCCCCTCGACCACCTGCCCACCATGGTGTCCGGCCAGACCCCGCCGCCCACGCCCCCGCCCAGCGCGCCGGTGTACGGCTATCCCCACCAGCCGCCGCACCCCCAGTCCGCCCCGTACGGCTACCCCCACCAGCCGCCTCCGGGCTACGGCCCCACACCCCCGTACGGCCCCGTCCCCCTGCCCGAGCCCCCGCGCCGCAGCACCCGGTCGACCGTGGCGCTGGTCGTCGTGGCGTTGATAGTGGCCGTCGGAGCGGGCGGCACGGTCTACGCCGTCATGAACGGTGACAGCACAGAGGACAAGCGCGGCGAAGCCAAGAACAGCGCGAGCAGTTCACCGAAGACGCCGGGGCCCTCCTCGCCGACGCCGGGCCCGACCACGCCGGGGCCCACGACCCCGGCGCCGGAGAAGGGCACGATCCCCGACAAGTACCTGGGCAGCTGGAGCGGCGGGCTGACCACCGACACCGGCCGCAGCACCCGCGAACTCACCCTCCAGCAGGGCGAGGTGGGCGACACGGTGCTCTCGGTGACGGCGGACGGGCCGACCGAGGACGGCGGGACGTACCACTGTGTCTTCCAGGGGAAGCTGGAGTCCGCCTCCGGCGACCGGCTGCGCATCGGCCCGACCGTGGTCACCGTCGGCGAGCCCATGTCGTCCTGCACGCCCGGCGAGCCGAGCGTCATCACGATCCTCGGCAACGGCAAGCTGCGGCGCGCGAACACGGACGGCAGCGGCGAGTTGACGTACGACAGGGGCAACTGACCGGCGTACGGACGCGGTGGGCTGAACCCGTGGCGAACAGCGGGCGACGGGACGGGGAAGCCGCCGCCGGGCGGCACCGCGCCGCCTACCGTCACCGCCCATGGACTGGTTGAGCGCCGAGAACACCATCGCCGTGCTCACGGCCGCCCTCGGCCTTGTCGCCACCGTCGGCGCGCTCTGGTACGAGCGCCGGGTGCCGCGCCGCAAGCGGATCGGCTACCGCGTCCAGCTGGACACGGCCATAGGCGACAACATCCGCACGGGCGGCGCCAACACCCGGCTCGGGCTCTTCGACGAGACCCCCGAGATGTCCGACGCCACGCTCGTCCTGCTGCGCGTCGAGAACGACGGTTCGCAGGCCGTGACCGACGCCGACTACAGCGGCCGCGCGCTGCACGGGCTGACCGCCGTCTTCACGGGCCGCACCGTCCGCGGGCTCGCCGTCACCGCGCCGTCCGGCGACGACCACCTGATGGAGCACTTCACGCCGGGCGCGGGCCTGCGCTACGAGGGCAGCACGCTGCACATCCCGCGCGTCCCGCTGAACAGGGGCCAGCACTACAAGCTCCTGGTCCTGCTCACCGGCGGCCCGGTCGGCGGCGAGGTCACCCTCTCCGGCGGCATCCAGGCCGGTGAGGTGCGGCCCAACCGCTCCACCACCCTCGACGGCAAGCCGCCGCTGCTGTCCAGGCCCGCGCAGCTCCTGACCGTGCTCCTCACCCTGTCCGTGATCACGCTGGCCTCGATCATCGTGCTGCGGGACGCCGACCCGCCGCCGATCGAGTGCGCGACGGGCGAACTTACGGTGCTCGGCTCGACGGCGTTCGCACCGGTCGCCGAGGAGCTCGCGAACAAGTACGAGGAGGACTGCCCGGGCTCCGACATCACGGTCAGCGCGCACGGCAGCGCGGCGGGCATACGCGAACTGGACGACGCGGGGCGGAAGTCCGGCCGCGCGAAGGACGACGGGGCGCCGCCTCTCCTCGCCTTCTCCGACGGGCCCAAGTCGGACGGCTTCCCGCGGCTCGCCGAGACGCGTGTGGCGGTCTCCGTCTTCACGCTCGTCCTCAACGACCGCGTGCCGCTGCGGAATCTGACCCTGCCGCAGGTGCGCCGCCTCTACCGCGGCGACGTACGCAACTGGAAGGAGCTCGGCGGCCCCGACCTGCCCGTCGTCCTCGTCAGCCGGGGCTCCAGCTCCGGCACCCGCGACACGCTCCAACGCCGCGTCCTGGGCGGGAACTTCGAGATCAAGGCCTCCTCCAACGACTGCCTCGGCAAGGACGACCGGTCCGTCCCCGTCACCCGCTGCGAACTCGACTCCACCGACCAGGTCCTCGACGCCGTCGGCCGCATCCCCGGCGCCATCGGCTACAGCGAACTCCGCGCCGCCTCCGGCCTGAAGGGCCTGCACCGACTGAACCTGGAGGGCCACGCCCCCTCGACCGACCAGCTCCTGAAGACCGGCTACCCCTACCGCGAGATCGAGTACGCCTACACCTACGGCCTCCCGCCCGCCGACTCCCTGGCCGCCGGCTTCCTCGCCTACGCCCGCGGCACCGGCCTCGACGTCATCCGCACCCACGGCCACCTGCCGTGCGCCACCCCGGAGGGCCTGCGCGTCTGCGGCGACGACGCGTCCGGCTGAGGCATGCCGAAGGGGTGGGCCGCAGTCCAGCGCGACCCACCCCTCATGCGACTCGTGTGACCGGTGAGCCGATCAGACGAACGAGTTGATCTCGATCGTCTCCGTGCGGCCCGGGCCCACGCCGATCGCGGAGATCGGGGCGCCGGACATCTCCTCCAGGGCCTTCACGTAACCCTGCGCGTTCTTCGGCAGGTCGGAGAAGGTCTGGGCCTTGGTGATGTCCTCGGACCAGCCCGGCAGCATTTCGTAGATCGGCTTCGCGTGGTGGAAGTCGGTCTGCGAGTAGGGGAGTTCCTCCACACGCTTGCCGTCGATCTCGTACGCCACACAGACCGGGATCTGCTCCCAGCCGGTGAGGACGTCGAGCTTGGTGAGGAAGAAGTCCGTCAGGCCGTTCACGCGGGTCGCGTAGCGGGCGATCGGGGCGTCGAACCAGCCGCAGCGACGGTCACGGCCCGTCGTCACACCACGCTCGCCGCCGATGGTGCGCAGCGCCTCGCCGTCCGCGTCGAACAGCTCCGTCGGGAACGGGCCCGCGCCGACGCGGGTCGTGTACGCCTTCAGGATGCCGATGACGCGGCTGATCTTCGTCGGGCCGACGCCGGTGCCGGTGCAGGCGCCGCCGGCGGTCGGGTTCGACGAGGTGACGAAGGGGTACGTGCCGTGGTCCACGTCCAGGAGCGTGCCCTGGCCGCCCTCGAACAGGACGACCTTGTCGTCGTCGAGCGCGTTGTTGAGGATCAGCGTGGTGTCGGCGACGTACTGCTTGATGTTCTCGCCGTGCTCCAGGAGCTGCTCGACGATCTGCTCCGCCTCGATCGCGCGGCGGTTGAACACCTTGGTCAGGAGCTGGTTCTTCTGCTCCAGGGCCGCCTCGACCTTCTGCTGCAGGATCGACTCGTCGTAGAGGTCCTGCACGCGGATGCCGGTGCGGTTGATCTTGTCGGCGTACGTCGGGCCGATGCCGCGGCCGGTCGTGCCGATCTTCCGCTTGCCGAGGAAGCGCTCGCCCACCTTGTCGACCGTCACGTTGTACGGCGTGATGATGTGGGCGTTTCCGCTGATCAGGAGCTTCGACGTGTCGACGCCGCGCTCGTTCAGACCGCTCAGCTCGGAGAGCAGGACCGACGGGTCGACGACGACTCCATTGCCGATGACAGGCACACAGTCCGGGGACAGAATCCCGGAAGGGAGGAGGTGCAGCGCGTACTTCTGGTCGCCTACGACAACCGTGTGGCCGGCGTTGTTGCCGCCCTGGTAGCGCACTACATAGTCCACCGAGCCACCGAGCAGGTCAGTGGCCTTTCCCTTGCCTTCGTCACCCCACTGAGCACCGAGCAGCACAAGTGCGGGCACAGGCGTACACCCCTTCCGGGCGGGGCATGTCCAAGGTCAGGGGCCGTAGCCGCCGTATGGGTGTGCCTTGGATGCTGCCCCGGAATAGACGAAGCCCCTGGCGCAATAGCGCAAGGGGCTCTTGCACAAAGATGCTACCCGAGGTCTCAAAGAACGGCTAAAAGAAAGGGCGCACGTTGTCGGCTCGCGACCAGCTCCTAGTCGTCATCGACCCGGTCGCCCGGCGCACGGACGGTGAGTCGGTACGGATCGCGAAGGACGTACTCGGTGCGGGTGCGGCGGTCCGTCTCTGTCTGCCCGACGGCCCCGAGGACTTCGCGAAAGCCCTGGCCAGACGGGGTGCCCGGCGTCTCGTGGTGATCGGGGACGACCGGGCGCTGCTGCGGGCGGTGGGGGTGCTCCACCGGGAGCGGGACCTCGCCGGATGTGTGCTTTCCGTCGTGCCGGTGGGGGCCTCGCAGACGCTCGCGCGGGGGCTGGGAGTGCCGGTCGGTGCGGTCGCCGCGGCGCGGGCCGTGCTGGAGGGAGCCGAGCGGCGGCTCGATCTGCTCGTCGACGACAGCGACGGGGTCGTCCTCGGCGATCTGCGCATTCCGCCCGTGGGGGCGTCGGCCGTCGCCCGGGGTTCCGCTGTCGGCGCCGCCGCCCGCGTGCCGGCCGGGGCTCCCGCGGAGGGCCACGCCTGGCTGCGGACCTGCCAGTCCTTCGTACGGACCCTCGCCGCCCGCCCCTCGCGGCCCGCGGCGGCCGACGGGCGCTCCCCGGCGCGGCTGCGGATCGAGGCGGACGGGGTCACGCTGGTCGACCTGGACCAGCCGGTCGAGACCGTGCGCATCACCGCGGGGCCCGGCGGCCTCGCCCAGGTGGAGGTCCGGCCGACCTCGGTGGGCGCGGAGGCGGCGCCCCTGCGGGTGCGGGCGAGGACGGTCACGGTGTCGGGGGCGGACTTCCGGTACCGGGCGGACGCGGTGGTGGCGGGCCCGGTGCGGACGCGGACCTGGACGGTCCATCCGAAGGCGTGGCGGCTGACGCTGCCGCGGTGAGCTGCCGGGTCCGGCTCACACCTCGACCAGGAGCTCCTTGAACCCCCGGATCACGAAGTTCGGCCTGCGTGCGGGCTCCGCGGCGAGGCGCAGACCCGGGGCCCGGCGCAGCAGCGCGCCGAGGGAGGCCGTCAGCTCCATGCGGGCCAGGGGTGCGCCGATGCAGTAGTGGATGCCCGCGCTGAAGGAGATGTGCGGGTTGTCGCGGCGGGCCAGGTCGAGGGTGGCGGGGGCGTCGAAGACCGCCGGGTCGTGGTTGGCCGAGCCGAAGAGCAGGGCCAGCTCCGAGCCGCGCGGAATCGTCACTCCGTCGATCTCGATGTCGTCGAGGACCCAGCGCTCGAAGAGTTGCAGGGGGGTGTCGTGGCGCAGCAGCTCCTCGACGGCCGTGGGGATCAGCCCGTCCGGGTCCGCGCGCAGGGCCGCCAGCTGGTCGGGGTTGCGGAACAGCGCGTGCCAGCCGTTGACCGTGGCGTTCACCGTCGCCTCGTGGCCCGCGTTGAGCAGCAGCACGCAGGTCGAGATCATCTCCTGCTCGGTGAGCGCGTCCCCTTCGTCGTGGGCCGCGATCAGTGCGGAGAGCAGGTCGTCGCCCGGCCTCCGGCGACGGTCCGAGATCAGCTCCGTGAGGTACGCGGTGAATTCGAGGGACGCGCGCACCGCCCGCGCCGCCGTCTCCTCGGACGGGTTCAGCTCGTACATGCCGCAGATCGCCGCCGACCAGGGGCGGAGGAGGGGGCGGTCGCTCTCCGGGATGCCCAGCAGCTGTGCGATGACCGCCACGGGCAGCGGCTCGGCCACGCGGGCCGCCAGGTCCCCGCCGCCGTCCGCCGCCAGGTCGCGCGCCAGCCGGTCCGCCAGCCCGTGGACGTACGGCCTCAGCCGCTCGACGGTGCGGGGCGTGAACGCCTGGGAGACCAGGCGGCGGATGCGGGTGTGGGCGGGTGCCTCCAGGTCGAGCATGCCGTTGTCGTTGAGGACGTGGAACGGCTCGTGCTCCGGGGGCGGGGCCGCGCGCCCGAACTCCTCGTACGTGAAACGGTGCAGGTGGGTGCGGCCCAGGCGGCGGTCGCGCAGGAGGGCGGCGACGTCCGCGTGGTGCGGGACCAGCCACTGGCCGGTGGGCGCGTAGTGGTGGACCCGGCCGCTTTCCCGCAGGGCCGCGTATGCCGGGTACGGGTCGGCCAGGAAGCCGGGAGACGAGGGGTCGAAGGGGGCGTCGGCTGCGTCGGGGGCGGCGGCTGCATCGAGTACGTCGGGTGCGTCGGCTGCGTCCATGGAGGGACGCTAGGTGCTCGCACCCCCTCGTGGCA
The DNA here is from genome assembly GCF_055639375.1 of Streptomyces sp. NPDC039462. NCBI lineage: Bacteria > Bacillati > Actinomycetota > Actinomycetes > Kitasatosporales > Streptomycetaceae > Streptomyces > Streptomyces sp. NPDC039462. The sequence continues at coordinate 454,111 of NZ_JBVKAO010000004.1, read as the reverse complement.
CTACCCCGGAGTGACCAGCCTCGCCTCGTACGCGAACACCGCGGCCTGCGTGCGGTCCCGCAGGCCCAGCTTCACGAGCACCCGGCTGACATGCGTCTTGATGGTGGACTCGGCGACCACGAGGCGGGAGGCGATCTCCGCGTTCGACAGGCCCTGCGCGATGAGGACGAGCACCTCCGTCTCGCGCTCGGTGAGCTCGCCGTACTGCTGCGCCTGGACGGCCGCCGAGAGCCGCGGCGCCTCGGCCAGCTTCGAGAACTCCGTGATCAGGCGGCGGGTGACGGTCGGCGCGAGCAGCGCCTCGCCGGACGCCACCACGCGGACGCCGTCCGCCAGCTGGCGGGCCGAAGCGTCCTTGAGCAGGAAGCCGGAGGCCCCGGCGCGCAGGGCCTGGTAGACGTACTCGTCGAGGTCGAAGGTGGTCAGGACGAGCACCTTGCACCCGTCCGTACCGCCCTCGGACGCGACGATCTCGCGGGTCGCCTCGATGCCGTTCAGCTCCGGCATGCGGATGTCCATCAGGACCACGTCGGGCGCGAGCTCGGCGACCTTGGTGACCGCCTCCCTGCCGTTCACGGCCTCGCCGATCACCTCGATGTCGGGCATGGCGTTCAGGAGGACGGAGAAGCCCTCGCGGACCATCATCTGGTCGTCGGCGATCAGCACCTTGATCGTCATGCGTCTTCTCCCGCCGGGTCGAGGCGGTCCGCGAGCGGCACCGGCAGGAACACCGTCACCTCGTAGCCGCCCTCGGCCGTCGGCTCCGCCGTCATCTCGCCGTTCAGCATGGTGACCCGCTCGCGCATCCCCGTGATGCCGTGGCCCGCCCCCGGGGACGGCTTGACCAGGCCGGTCGCAGGGCCGTTCACGATGCGCAGGCCCAGGCCGCCGAGGACGTAGCCGACCTCGACACGGGCCGGGGCGCCCGGCGCGTGGCGCAGGCTGTTGCTGAGCGCCTCCTGCACGATGCGGTACGCCGAGAGCTCCACGCCCTGCGGCAGCTCGCGGACCGCTCCGGTGACGACCTTGTCGACGGTCAGGCCGGCGTCGCGGACGTTGGCGAGGAGCCGGTCGAGGTCGGCGAGCGTGGGCTGCGGGGCGTCCGGCGCCTCGTAGTCCTCCGCCCGTACGACACCGAGGACGCGGCGCAGCTCGGTCAGCGCCGACACCGCGTTCTCGCGGATCGTCACGAAGGCCTGCTCCAGCTCGGGGGGCGGGTTCTCCACGCGGTAGGGCGCGGCCTCCGCCTGGATGGCGACCACCGACATGTGGTGCGCGACGACGTCGTGCAGCTCGCGGGCGATGGTGGTGCGCTCCTCCAGGAGGGTCCGCTTGTCGCGCTCGATGGCGGTGACGGTGCGCTGCACGGTGACCTCGCGCTGCGCCTCGCGGCGCACGTGCACCACGGTGGTGATCAGGAGTGCCAGCGCCGAGAAGAACAGCATCTGCGGAGCGTTGGTGCCGATGCCTCCGAGGAACACCTCGGCCGCCACCGAGTACGCCCCCGTGCCGACCCACATCCACAGGGCGGTGCGCGGCCCCGTCCTGGCCGCCACGACGACCATCACCACGATGTGCCCGAAGAACGCGGCGGGCCCCCACGGCCAGCCGTCCCAGCTGTTCCCGAGCGCACCGGTGACCGGGGTGGAGAGCAGCGAGAACCAGTAGGCGCCGACCGGCCTGGCCAGCGTCATCAGGATCGCGACCGCGGGGACGAAGCCGGTCAGGACGTACGCGATGTCGTTACCGATGCCGCCCGAGCCGGCGGCGAGGAGCATCGCGATCAGGGCGGCGGACACCACCAAGGCGTGCCGGCTCCAGACCGCGTAACCGCGTATCCGTTCGGGCAGCCGGCTGCTCAGCGGCCCGTACGTGTCCCGGGGCGGCAGGGGCCGGTAGGCAAAGGCGTCGTGGAAGAGCGCCTGGCGCATGCCGCCGAAGAGGTCCAGCAGGAGGTGGTACTCGGGGCTGGTGCGGCCCCGGGCCTTGAGCTGCTCAGTCGTATCGGTCACGTCTACGAAGGTACGGGGGCGCGGCCGGGCGGTCGTCCGCACCAGGACGGGTTCGGGAAGGTCCGTCGCAAGTACTACTCGGAGGTTTCCTCGGGGGTTTCAGAGACCTCAGAGGCCTCCCGACGGGCGGACCACCCCCGACTCGTACGCGAACACCGCAGCCTGTGTGCGGTCCCGCAGGCCCAGCTTCACCAGGATGCGGCCGACGTGCGTCTTCACGGTCTGCTCGGCGACGACGAGCCGCGCCGCTATCTCCGCGTTCGACAGGCCCTGCGCGATCAGCGCGAGGACCTCCGTCTCGCGCTCGGTGAGGCCGCCGACGCGGGACCTGAGCGGGCCGCGCGGGCCGCCGTCCATGCGGGAGAACTCGGCGATGAGGCGCCGCGTGATCCCCGGCGCGAGCAGCGCGTCGCCCGCCGCCACCACGCGGACCGCCTCGGCGAGCTGGTCCGCCGACGCGTCCTTGAGCAGGAACCCGGAGGCGCCCGCGCGCAGCGCCTCATACACGTACTCGTCGAGGTCGAAGGTGGTCAGGACGAGGACCCGCACCTCGGACCGGGCGGACGTGATGCGGCGGGTCGCCTCGATGCCGCTCAGCTCGGGCATGCGGATGTCCATGAGGACCACGTCCGGCACGAGCTCGGCGACCTGGGAGACCGCGTCCGCGCCGTCGACGGCCTGGCCGATCACCTCGATGTCCGGCTCCGCGTTCAGCAGGACGGAGAAGCCCTGCCTGACCATGATCTGGTCGTCGGCGATCAGGACCTTGATCGTCATGGTGTGGTCTCTCCGTGGGTCGGCTGAGCAGTGGTGGGCGGGGCGTCGGTCGGCAGGAAGGCGGAGACCTCGTAGCCGCCGTCCGGGGTGGGGCCGGTGACGAGGTCGCCCCCCAGCATGGCCGCCCGCTCCCGCATGCCGAGCAGCCCGTGGCCCGCACCGGGCGAGGGCGGCGCCGCGCCACGCGCGCCGGAGTCCGTGACGCGGACGCTCAGCCCGCCGCGCGTGTACGTGAGACCGATCCGTACCGTCGAGCCCGGCGCGTGCCGGATCGCGTTGCTGAGCGCCTCCTGCACGATGCGGTACGCCGACAGGTCCACGCCGGGCGGCAGCGGGCGCGGCTCGCCCGCGCTCTCGCGGTGGACGGTCAGTCCGGCCGCGCGCGCGTTGTCGACGAGGCCGTCGAGGCGTTCCAGGGTGGGCAGCGGGGCGTGCGGCGCGGCCTCCGGCTCGTCGGGGTTCTCCGAGCGCAGGACGCCGAGGACGCGGCGCAGTTCGGTGAGGGCCTCCAGGGCGTTGGCCCGGATGCCCGCGAGGTTCTCCCTGAGCTCGTCGGGCGGGTCCTTCACCAGGTGCGGGGCGACCTGCGCCTGGATGGAGATCACGGACATGTGGTGGGCGACCACGTCGTGGAGCTCGCGGGCGATGCGGCTGCGCTCCTCCAGGAGCGTGCGCCGGGCCCGCTCCTCGGCGGTGAGCGTCTCCTGCTCGACGAGCCTGCTGCGGGCCTCGCGGCGGCCGCGCAACAGCGTGCCGATGAGGGTGACGGCGCCGAACACGACCGCCGAGAGCGGCACCGTGGTGTCGTACCCACCGGGGTTGACCGTCTGTTGCAGCAGTCCTGGCACGCCGACACTGAGGGCGCACGCGGCCCAGGCGGCCCGGGGCGGCACCCGCAGGGTGAGGAGCAGCAGCACCGCGGCGTGCGCGACGAGCGAGGGCGGGCCCCAGGGCCAGGGCTCGCGCTCCTGGTCGGTCGGCATCAGCGTCAGGGCGGCGGCCGTCATGTTCGCCCCGAGCGACAGCCACCACGCGGGGACCGGCCGCACCAGCACGAGCAGGAGCGCCGCGGCCTGGCCCAGGGACAGGAACGAGCCGACCGTGTAGCCGAGCCGGTAGCGGGCCGACAGCTGGTCGAGGTTGCCGAGCGTCGTGCCGAGGGCGATCCACACGATCACGACGTGCGGCAGCCAGCGGATCAGGCGGGGCCGCCAGAGGGGCGGCAGGGGCATCGGCGCGACCGTCCACAGCTCCTTGCGCAGGGCCCGTAGCCCGGCCGTGACGGCCCCGTCGAACCGCTCGCTGTCGCCGCGCCCGCGGCCGTCACCCTCCACAAGATCAACTCTAGGCACGCGGCACCGCCTTCGCTCCCCTGCCCCCGGCCCGGCGACGCGCCCGGCCCCGCTTCACCCGGGCCCCTCGGCGCCCCCGGCCCCCCTGCTCGTACGTCCGGAACGCCGAACGGCACACCGCGAGCCCCAGCCCGAACACCGGCAGCCAGGCGAGCCGGGCGAGCACCCAGCCCGGCCCGTCCGGCACCGTGTGCAGGCCGGGCAGCGGGCCCCCGGCGAAGAGGCTCGCGGGGAGCAGGCCGAGCGCGGTGACCGCCATCAGTGCCGTCTGGTGCCAGAGGAATATCGTCATCGCGGAGAGGTTCACGAGGGCCACCGCGGCCCAGGCCGCGGGCCGGCGCAGCCACCGCGCCAGCGGCTCCCGCAGCAGCAGGGCCAGGCCGCACTGGGCGATGCCGAAGGTGACGGCCGCCAGCGTGGGCGGGTTCAGATTCGACATCGGCTCGCCCGGGACGCCGACCATCGAGGCCGGATAGCCGCCCCACAGGACGAGCCCGGCGGTGGCCGCCGCGCCGCACGTCAGCAGCACCCGGCCCGAGTGCCGCGTCAGCTCACCGCGCGTCCAGGCCGCGCCCAGCGTGTACGGCACGAGCCAGCCCGCCGCCAGGTTGACCCAGCCGAGCCAGGCGGGGCCGCCGAAACCGAACCGCACGAGGTCCACGTGGAGAACGACGGCCAGCGGCCACAGCGGGTTGAGCCGCCGCACCAGCGGGGTCGCCGCGGTGAGACCGGCGAAGGCCAGCAGGAACCACAGGGGCGACAGCGCCAGCTTCACCAGCGTGTGCACCGTGTCCGGGGCCGCGCCCGACAGGACCAGGCCCGCGCCGACGGCGGTCCACAGCGCGAGCACCGCGGCGACCGGCCGGAAGAGGCGGCCGACGCGGGCCGCGAGCCACGGGAGATACCCGGTGCCGCGCTCCCGCGCCGTCGCGTAGCTCTTCGTCGCCACGTGCCCGCCGACCAGGAAGAACACGGCGAGCGTCTGGAAGACCCAGGAGACCGGCGCGAGCCACGGCATGTGCTGCAGCGGGCTGGCGGCGCGGAGCGTGCCGCCGTCCGACACCAGGGCGGTGACCAGCCAGTGGCCGCCCACCACCCCGACGATGGCGAAGGCCCGCAGGGCGTCGACGGCACGGTCCCGGCCGGGCGGGGTGGCGGCGTCGATGCGCCTGGCGAGCCGGGACAGTTCACGCATGAGTGACCTCCGGGTCGTCCCCGCGCACGATCCGTGCGAGGTTGCCGAGCGCGACCGAGCCCGGCTTCAGGTAGTCGCTGTGGCCGCCGTCGCCCGCCGCGAAGACGCGGGCGCCGAAGCGGGCGGAGACCGGGTCGGTGCCGAAGCCGACGGTCGTGCCGAAGACGTCGGTGCTGGTGTGCGGCACGTCGGCGATCCAGTCGCCGGCGCCCCTGCCCGCCCAGATCCGGGCCCGCGTGTGCAGCTCCGCCGCGTCGTCGACGCCGGTGCCGGGACTTCCGTAGAACGCGATGTCGGCGACGTCCAGGCCGCGCGGGCCCGAGGCGGCGCTGCCGCACACCACCGAGCCGTACGAGTGGCAGAGCAGGGACACGCGCGCGTGGGCGTTGATGCCGCGCAGGCCGCCGACGAAGGAGCGCAGCGCGGGCGCCGCGTCGTCGGCGCGGCCGGTGGTCAGGACGGCCGGGCTGACCGTGCCCGGCGTCTCGTACCCGAGCCACGCCACGACGGCCGTGCGCGGGCCGAGCTCCGCGTGCAGGGCGAGGGCACCGGACCGCAGCCTGCCGTACGAGTCGAGGGACGTGTCGGAGCCCGGCACCAGGACGGCGACGCGGTCCGCGCCCGCCAGGTCGCCGACGACCTCGGCGGTGCGGCCGACGCCCCGCGCGTCGAAGGCGAGGAACTGCCGGCCGGGCGAGGCCATGGCGCGCAGTGCGGCGGCCCGGTCCGCCGCGCCGTACCCCTCGGCGAGGGCGGCCGCCTCGGTGGCGTTCGCCCGGTTCGCCGCGTACGCCTCGGGGAGGGTCGCCGCCGTGACCCGGCCCAGCGCGGCGGGCGCCGGGGCCGGGATCTCCGGGCGGGCGGCGCCCGACACCGGGACCACCACGGCGGCGGCGACACCGAAGGCCAACAGGGTGCGGCGCAGCCGCCCGGCCCGGATCCTCATCGCGTCCATACCTTCCGCTTCCGTGCGGGCCGGTGCTCCGACTCGCTCTCACGGAAAGGAAGTTATGGATCGGGCGCTGTCGCCCACATCACGCTGGGGTATACAGCGGCGGAGTAGCTCTCAGGTATTACGGGTATCCCCGGGGATGATCGGAACGTCGACCGCAGGCGCGCCAGAGCACCGGCCGCAGGCGCGCCAGAGCACCAGCCGCAGGCGCGTCAGAACGCCAGCTGGGCGATCTCCTCCGCGACCACCGCGCACGCGTCCGCCGCCGGGTCGATCAGCGGGAAGTGGCCCACGTCCTCAAGGAGCGTGAGGCCCACGACCTCGCCCGCCTTCGCGGCCGCGTCGGCGTACGCCTCGGCCACCGCCTGCGGCACGACGATGTCGGTGCGGCCCTGCACCACAGTGGTGGCGATGCCCGTGGGGAGCAGTGCGGCCGGGTCGGCGTACGGCAGCCGATCCTCGAACCGGTCGCTGCCGCCCAGGAGTTGGGCCGGTGCGCCGTCGCAGACCGCCAGCTCCTCGGCGGCGCGGAAGTCCGCGATGGGTGCGAGGGCGACGACGCCGCGCAGCGGGGCCGGGCGGTCGGTGCGCCAGGGCGCGTCGGCGGGCAGGACGTGCCGGGCGGCGGCCCACAGCGCGAGGTGGCCGCCCGCCGAGTGCCCGGTCACCACGGTGCGGCGCGGGTCGGCCGACGGCAGCGCCTCCCGTACGAGCGAGGGCAGCGCGTCGAAGAGGGCGGCCACGTCGTCGAAGGTCTCGGGCCAGCGTCCGGCCACCGGGCGCGTGCCGCCCTGTGCGGGGATGGGACTGCCCCTGCGGTACTCGGCGTTGGCCACCGCGAAGCCCCGGCGGGCGAGGAAGTCGGCGAACGGCGTGACGTGCCGCCGGTCGTAGGGCGCGCGCCACGCGCCGCCGTGCAGCAGGACGACGAGGGGCGCGGGGATGCCCACGTCGCCCCTCGGCGCGTAGAAGTCGACGATCTGGTCGGGGTGTTCGCCGTACGCGGCGGTCACGTCCGGCTCCACGGCGGGATGCGAGAAGGCGGCTTCGGCCTCGGCGGCATCGCGGGCCACGGCGGCGTCGTCCGGCATGCGGCAACCTCTCAACAGCGGTACGGCTGGCGGGCTCGCCCCCGCCGCTCCGGGACGCGGAGCGGCGGGAGCAAGATCCGCCGGACGTTATCAGCCCAGGGTCTCCGCGAGGACACGAGCCGCCCGCTCGGCGTCCGCGAAGGACACGTACAGCGGTGTGAATCCGAACCGCAGCACGTCAGGGGCGCGGAAGTCCCCGACGACGCCCCGCTCGACGAGGCGCCGCATCACGTCACCCGCGTCCTCGCAGCGCAGCGCGACCTGGCTGCCGCGCTCGGCGTGCGCGGCCGGGGTGAGGGACTCGACCCTGCCCTGCGGCACGTACGCGCCGACGCAGCGCAGGAAGAAGTCCGTCAGGGCGAGGGACTTGGCGCGCACGTCGTCGACGGACACGCCGTCCCAGACGTCGAGCGCCGCTTCCAGGGCGAGCATCGACAGGATGTCGGGCGTGCCGACGCGCCCGCGCAGCGCCCCGTCCGCCGCCTCGAACGCGGGCCGCATCCCGAAGGGCTCGGCGTGCGAGTTCCAGCCGGGCAGCGGCGAGTCGAAGCGGGGCTGGAGGCCTTCGCGTACGTAGAGGTAGGCGGGCGAACCCGGGCCGCCGTTCAGGTACTTGTAGGTGCAGCCCACCGCGAGGTCCACGCCGTGCGCGTCCAGGCCGACGGGCAGCGCGCCCGCCGTGTGGCACAGGTCCCAGACGACGAGGGCGCCCGCCGCGTGGACCGCCGCCGTCAGGCCCGGCAGGTCGTGCAGGCGGCCTGTGCGGTAGTCGGCGTGGTTGAGCAGGACGGCGGCGGTGCGCTCGCCGAGTACGCCGGGGACGTCGCCCGGGGCCACCGGTATCAGCCGGCAGCCGGTGAGGCGGGCCGCCGACTCGGCGATGTATCCGTCCGTGGGGAAGGTCGTGGCGTCGACGACGATCTCGTCACGCCCCGCACGCCCCGCACGCCCCTCGTGACCTTCCCTCGCCATGCGGACCGCCGCCACCAGCGCCTTGAAGACGTTGACGCTGGTCGAGTCGCCGACGACGATCTGGCCCGGCGCGGCGCCGACCAGCGGGGCGATGCGGTCGCCGATGCGTTCGGGCGCGGTCCACCAGCCGCTCTCCTCCCACGAGCGGATGCGGAGCGTGCCCCACTCGTGGGTCATGACCTCGGCGAGCCGTCCCGGCACGTGCGCGGGCAGGGCGCCCAGCGAGTTGCCGTCCAGGTACACCGTGTCGTCGAGGACGAACTCCTTGCGCTTGGCGGCGAGTTCGTCGCGGGAGGCCAGCGCCTCGGCCTCGGCTCGCAGGTCACCGCTCCGCAGGTCAGACATGACTCCTCGCAGTCCACAGCTCGGGGAACACGTTCTTCGACGCGCGCTTCTCCAGCCAGGCCACGCCGGCCGAGCCGCCCGTGCCCGTCTTGGCGCCCATGGCGCGGCGGGTGGCGACCAGGTGGTCGTTGCGCCAGCGCCAGACCAGTTCGGCGACGTCGGTGAGCGTCTCGCCGAGGCGGGCCAGGTCGGCGTGCTCGTCACCGGAGTAGAGCTCGGTCCAGACGGCCTCGACCTCCGGCGACGGCTCGTACTTCTTGGAGAGGTCGCGCTCCAGGACGGCCGCGGGGACGGCGTACCCGCGCCGCGCGAGGAGGCTCAGCACCTCGTCGTAGAGGCTCGGCTCGTGCAGCGCCTTCTCCAGCTCCGCGTGGACGCGGGGCGCGCCCCGGTGCGGGACGAGCATGGACGCGGACTTGTCGCCGAGCAGGAACTCCATGCGGCGGTACATCGCGGACTGGAATCCCGAGCCCTCGCCCAGCGAGCTGCGGTAGGAGTTGAACTGGGCGGGCGTGAGCTGGGCCAGCGGGCGCCAGGAGGCGTTCAGGGCCTCCAGCTCGCGCAGGCTGCGCTTGAGCGCGTTCTGCGCGGTGGGGATGTCGTCGCGGCGCAGGGCGTGCGCCGCGGTCTCCCACTCGTGGACGATCACCGTGAACCACAGCTCCATGACCTGGGTGGTGACCAGGAAGACCATCTCGCCGGGGTCGTCCGAGCGCAGGTGCTGCAGATGGGTGAGGACGTCCGCCTGGACGTAGTCCTCGTAAGGGGTGGTGCCTGCGAAGTCGAGGTTCGGGCTCTCCGCCTCGTGGACCTCGGTGGACGCCGCGCGCTCCTCGGGGGATGCCTCATGCGTCTCTGGGGACATCGCTGTCTCCTCGATACGTACTCCGGGTAGCGGTCCGCCCCTGCCGTTACCGGCACGGGGGCCCCGGTCCCCACCGGCATCTTCCGCAACTTTCCCGCAATCGGCAAGGCACACTCCAGGCCGGACAGCTCCTAAAGCTTTACGCTGCTTTCCGGCTGTGCCCGTCGGCGCTCCCGGCAGGCCCGCAGATGGGCGGCGTTCCCGCAGCCGCGCACCGAGTGCCAGACGCCGCTGTTGTTGCGGGAGCGGTCGTAGAACGCGGCGGAACAGGGTTCGTTGCGGCAGATCTTCAGCCGCCGCCAGAGGTTCGATGCCTGGGCGAGCAGCGCCTCGGCGAGCACGGCGGACGCCAGCCAGCGGGCACCCGCACCCTCCGGCTCCACGGTCAGCGCGCCGTCGCCCGAGAGGGCGACCACCACCGGCGCCGAGGTGAAGCGCACCGCGCCCCCGTCCCGGTCGGTACAGGCCAGTGCGCGCCGCAGCTGGTCCCGCAGACAGCGCAGCTTCACCAGGTCCTCGGCCGTCAGGACCAGGCGCACGTCACCCCGGCCCGTCCCCTCCGCCCAGGCGCGTACGGCCCGGTCGGCCCACTCCTGGGCACGGTCGAGCTCACCGTCGGCGAGCAGGTCGACGGGGTCGGCGTGGCCGGCGGACGCGGTGTTCAGAAGCTCCTGAACGAGGGCGAGGCCGCCGGGCGCGGGGGTCAGGCTGAGGCGCTCGGTCGCGGGCCAGTTCATGACGTTCACGGTACTCGCCTTGCTTCGGACATGGGCAAAGTGCGTACAGTGCTGTCATGGAAAGCACGAAGAGCACGGACCCCGCGGCCACCACGGCCACGACGGACACCACGGCCACCACAGACGCCGCAGCCGCCACGGACACGACCGCCGCACGAGCCGCCCGGCTCCTCGGCCGCCCCTTCGACATCAACGGCCTCAGCCTGCGCAACCGCGTCGCCATGGCCCCCATGACCCGCGAGTTCTCGCCGGACGGCGTGCCGGGCGAGGACGTGGCGCAGTACTACGCGCGCCGTGCCGCGGGCGGCGTCGGCCTGATCGTCACCGAGGGCACGTACGTCGACCACCCGTCGGCCGGCAGCAGCCACCGTGTCCCGCGCTTCTATGGAGAGGCGGCCTTGGCGGGCTGGCAGCGGGTCGCCGAGGCCGTGCACGCGGCGGGCGGCAAGATCGTCCCGCAGCTGTGGCACGTCGGCGCGACCCGCGACGAGGGCCAGGGCCCGGTCCCCTCCGCACCCCCGGCGGGCCCCTCCGGCCTCGCCCTCGACGGCACCGCCAAGGGCCACGCGATGACCGGCGCCGACATCGACGCGGTCATCGGGGCTTTCGCGGAGAGCGCGGCCGCCGCCGAGCGGATCGGCTTCGACGGCGTCGAACTGCACGGCGCCCACGGCTATTTGATCGACCAGTTCCTCTGGGGCAACACCAACCGCCGCACCGACGGCTACGGCGGCGACCTCGCGTCCCGCACCCGCTTCGCGCGCGAGATCGTCGAGGCGGTGCGCGCGGCGGTCTCGCCGACGTTCCCCGTGATCTTCCGCTTCTCGCAGTGGAAGGCGGACGCGTACGACGCGAAGATCGCCGCCGACCCCGCCGAACTGGACGCCCTGCTCGCCCCCTTGGCGGCCGCGGGCGTCGACGCCTTCCACGCCTCCACGCGCCGCTACTGGCTCCCCGAGTTCGACGGCGACGACCTGAACCTCGCGGGCTGGGTCAAGAAGCTCACCGGAAAGGCCACGCTGTCGGTCGGCTCGGTCGGCCTCGACAAGGAGTTCCTCAGCCCCGGCTGGACGAAGGAGACCGCCACGACGGGTATCGACCTGCTCCTCGACCGCATGGAGCGGGACGAGTTCGACGTGATCGCGGTGGGCCGTGCGCTGATCGCCGACGCGGAGTGGGCGAACAAGGCGATGAGTGGCCGCCTGGGGGAGGCGGCGCCGTTCGATGCAGGGCTCTTGGGGTCCTTGCGTTGATTTTTCGGGTGCGGGTTGGGTGTGGCTGGTAGCGCAGTTCCCCGCGCCCCTGAAAACACCCCCGGCACCGTAATGTCAGCCCGTCCGGGCCCAGTGAGTTTCAGCCCGTCCGGCGTTTGAGGACGAGGCCGTTCAGGCCGATAAGGGGGTCCGGGGGCAGCGCCCCGAAGCCGGGGGTCCGGGGGCAGCGCCCCCGTGGCGGCAACCCCGGACCCCGCTCACGTCAGCCGAGCGTCTTCGCCGCGGTCTCGGAAGAGTCCCGCAGGAAGCCCGCGCAGCGCTCGTACTCCTCCTGCTCGCCGATCGCCTGCGCCGCCCGCGCGAGGGCGTGCAGGGCGCGCAGGAAGCCGCGGTTGGGCTCGTGCTCCCACGGCACCGGGCCGTGGCCCTTCCAGCCGCTGCGGCGCAGGGAGTCCAGGCCGCGGTGGTAGCCCGTACGGGCGTACGCGTACGACTCGACGACGCTGCCGCGCTCGTACGCCTCGTCGGCGAGCCGGGCCCAGGCGAGCGAGGACATGGGGTACTTCGCGGCGACGTCGGCGGGAGCCGTGCCGTTCGCGAGGAGCTCGCGCGGCTCCGGGTCGTCGGGCAGGTGGGTCGGGGGCGGTCCCCCGAGCAGATCCTTGTGAATGGCCATGGGTCCAAGTCTGCGGCATGCCGGTACGGCGAAGGCCCCGGGTCACCGACCCGGGGCCTCCACACGCGAGACGAGAGGTACTACTTCAGCTTCGTGCCCGTGGAGCGCAGGTTCGCGCAGGCCTCGGTGACGCGCTGCGCCATGCCGGCCTCGGCGAGCTTGCCCCAGGTGCGCGGGTCGTACGTCTTCTTCGAGCCGACCTCGCCGTCGACCTTCAGGACGCCGTCGTAGTTCTTGAACATGTGGTCCGCGACGGGCCGCGTGAAGGCGTACTGCGTGTCGGTGTCGAGGTTCATCTTCACGACGCCGTTCTCCAGCGCGGTCGCGATCTCCTCGGCGGTCGAGCCGGAGCCGCCGTGGAAGACGAAGTCGAACGGCGACTGCTTGCCGTACTTCGCACCCACACCCTCCTGGAGGTCCTTCAGGAGCTCGGGGCGCAGGACGACGTTGCCCGGCTTGTAGACGCCGTGCACGTTGCCGAACGAGGCGGCGAGGAGGTAGCGGCCCTTCTCGCCCAGGCCGAGGGCCTCGGCGGTGCGCAGCGCGTCGTCGACGGTCGTGTACAGCTCGTCGTTGATCTCGTGGCTGACGCCGTCCTCCTCACCACCGGTCGGAGTGATCTCCACCTCGAGGATGATCTTCGCGGCGGCGGCCTTCGCGAGCAGCTCCTGGCCGATGGCCAGGTTGTCGGCGAGGGTCTCGGCGGAGCCGTCCCACATGTGGGACTGGAACAGCGGGTTCTGGCCGGCCTTGACGCGCTCGGCGGAGATGTCGAGGAGCGGGCGGACATAGCCGTCCAGCTTGTCCTTGGGGCAGTGGTCGGTGTGCAGCGCGACCGTGATGCCGTACTTCTTGGCGACGATGTGCGCGAACTCGGCGAGCGCGACCGCGCCGGTCACCATGTCCTTGCTGTGCTGACCGCCCAGGAACTCCGCACCACCGGTGGAGATCTGGATGATGCCGTCGCTCTCGGCCTCGGCGAAGCCGCGCAGCGCCGCGTGCAGCGTCTGCGAGGACGTCACGTTGATCGCCGGGTAGGCGAACTTGCCTGCCTTCGCCCGGTCGAGCATCTCGGCGTAGACCTCGGGAGTTGCGATGGGCATGTGTCCGCTCCTTGTGATGTGCGGGTGGGTGCTGTGCTGCCTGGACCCTGACCTGGGGGCGACGACATTGTCGCCCCCATCTTTCCAGACGCGACGGTCCTTGCGGACGCGGCCGTCAGTCCAGGCCGAGGTCGTCCTTCGAGTACGCGAAGAGGTACGGCACACCCGCACCCTCGGTGATCTTCTCGCCGGCGCCGGTGGCCCGGTCCACGATCGTGGCGACGCCGACGACCTCGGCGCCCGCCTCGCGGACGGCCTCGACGGCGGTCAGCGGCGAGCCGCCGGTGGTGGAGGTGTCCTCGACGACCAGGACGCGGCGGCCCTTGATGTCGGGGCCCTCGACGCGGCGCTGCATGCCGTGCGCCTTGGCGGCCTTGCGGACCACGAAGGCGTCGAGGCGCTTGCCGCGCGCGGCGGACGCGTGCAGCATCGCGCCCGCGACGGGGTCGGCGCCCATGGTCAGGCCGCCCACGGCGTCGAAGTCGAGGTCGGCGGTCAGGTCGAGCAGGACCTGGCCGACCAGCGGGGCGGCCTCGCCGTCGAGGGTGATCCGGCGGAGGTCGATGTAGTAGTCGGCCTCCAGGCCGGACGAGAGCGTCACCTTGCCGTGCACGACGGCCTTGTCCTTGATCTGCTGCAGCAGCTCGCCGCGTACGTCAGTCATGTCCAGAAGCTTAAAGGCGTCGCCACGTCCACGTCGTCGCCGTCTCCAGGGGCTCGATGGGGGTGACCAGGCGCGGGTCGGTGTTGAGGCCGTTGGGCGGGCCGGTCTGCGGTTCGACGCAGACCGCGGCCTCCTGCTCGTCGTAGACGACGACCCACTGCTCGCGGCTCTTGACGTTCACTTCGAGCCGCTCGGGCCAGGTCAGCGTCACGTCGACGCCGTCCGGCATGCCGAAGCAGTCGTCCCAGGGGCCGGGCTTGCGGTCGATGCGGTGGCCGGTGGGGAGGTGGTCGTCGCCGCGCTCCTCCTGCCAGGCGGGGTCGAAGCCGATGCGGACCGGCTCGCCGCCGCCGTCGAGGACCCGGTTGAACCACGGGTGCCAGCCGGCCTGCGCGGGGAAGGAGTCGCCGTACGTCTCGATGCCGAGGCGGAGCGTCAACGCGTCCTCGCCGAGTTCCACGATCTGGGTGACGCGGCCCGGGTGGGGCCAGGGCTCGGTCAGGTCGTACGTGAAGACGGCCTCGGTCTTCGAGGTCCGTGCCGTGCGCCATTCGGCGTCGCGGGCGAAGCCGTGGATGGCGTGCGGCGGGGAGTTCAGCGGCATCTGGTGGACCACCGCGCCGTCGCGGAACCGGCCGTCCCTGATCCGGCCGCACCACGGCACCATCGGGAAGCAGCCGTACTTCTTCCCCTGGCGCAGCAGCTCGACGCCGCCGATGCGCAGACTTCCGATGCGGCAGCCGTTGCCCGGCTGCACCGTCACTTCCGCGTCGCCCGCGGTGAGGGTCACGTCTTCGGTACTCACAGGGCCGACCCTACGACGTGCGCGGTCGGCACCGCGTGAGCGGTCAGCGGCGGCGGCGCAGGGCCCGGCCGACGACGATGGCCGACGCCAGCGCGAGCGCGGCGGCGGGCGCGGCCCAGCGGAGCGTGGCGTTGGCGGTGAGGGACTCGGGGGCGGGGGTGGGCGCGTACCGGCCGCGGGGCGGGGCGTGGTCGACCTCCTCGGCGCTGCGGCCGATCATGGTGCGGCGCGCGTGCGCGGCCTCGGCGGGCGGCACGTCGATGTCCCCGATGTCGTCCACGTTGTCGAGGTGTTCGAGGCGCTCCAGCTCTTCGAGGTCTTCGAGGTCCTCGATGCCGTCCACCTCGTCGAGGACGTTGGTGTCGTCGAGGTTGATGCCGTCGTCGGCGTCGTCGATGTCGTCGATGTCGTCGAACTCATCGGCGTCGTCGGCGTCATCGATGTCGTCGCTCGGCGCCGTGTCCGGGGGCGCCGCCGCCCCGAGGCCCTCGGCGAACCGGTCCAGAAGCCGCCGGACAGCGGATTCCACAGCCTGTGGAGAACCTTCCGTGATCCGGCCGTCGGCGGTCGCGCCGCCGTCGAACACGAGGGTCGCCCCCTCGGCGGCCGGCACGAGGCGCACGGTCAACGTCAGCCGCACGGCACCGGAGCCGCGGACCTCCGCACCCTCGCCCTCGACGGTGTACGTCCCGTCGGCGCGGGCAGCCGTCCGCGCCGAGCCGCGGTAGGTGATGGTGTGTCCCCCGACGCGCACCTTGAGGCGGCCGGAGATCGGCCCCGCCGTCTCCTCCGCGTCGCGCTGAAGCCCGGGAACCGCCCCGGCGACCCGCTCGGGGTCGGCCAGGACCTGCCGGAGCCGCTCTGCCGATACCGGAACGAACACCTCATGCTCCATGGCAGTGGAGCCTACCCACGCGGCCACCACTTGTACGACAGTTCGCCGCGCCGGGTACGTCAGTTCGCGTAACGCGGATGGACCAGCGTGGAGGGCGGCAGTCCCCGCTGCCGGGTCGGCTCGGCCGCCCGCGCCCCGGCCCGCACCACCTCCGACCGTGCCGCGCGGAGCAGCACGGGCCGGGTCCGCGAGGCGAGCACGAAGCCCCAGTCGCGGGGCGCCCCGGCCCCCTGCGCCGTGCGGTCGGGCCCGGCGGCGAACCCCGAGAGCCGCCCGCCGACCCGGTACGCCACGGTCCGCAGGCCCGCCGCGCGCAGCGAGGCCTCCACCGTCCAGAAGACGCGCGGCCTCGCGGTCAGCGGTCCCGCGTGCACGGCGAGCCTGCCGCCGTCGGCGAGGGCCCGGGTGGCGAGGCCGTAGAACTCCCGGGAGTACAGCTTCGTGCTGGCCGTGATGCCCGGGTCCGGCAGGTCGGAGACGACCACGTCGTACTTCGCGCGGGTCTGGCGCAGCCAGCGGAACGCGTCGGTGTGCACCACGCGGACCCGGGGGTCGCGGTACGCCCGGCCGTTGAGCTCGCTCAGGGCGGGGTCGTGCCGCGCGAGGTCGACGACGCCGGCGTCCAGCTCGACGATGTCGACGCGGCGCACGTCCGGGTGGCGCAGGATCTCGCGGGCTGCGAGGCCGTCGCCGCCGCCGAGGACGAGCACGCGCGCGTGCGGCCCGCGCATCGCGGGTGCGACGAGACCCCGGTGGTAGCGCTGCTCGTCGCGTCCGCTGATGCGCAGGCGGCCGTCGAGGAAGAGGTCGAGGGAGCTGCGCCGGCCGCCGGTGAGGACGACCTCCTGCACGTCGGTCTGCACGGCGACCCGGATGTCCCCGCCGTACACCGCGCGCCGGGCGGCCCGTTCGAAGTCGTCGACGAGCACCGCGGCGGCGGCGAGCAGGGAGAGCACCACCACGTTCGCGGTGAGGAGCACCCAGCGGGCGCGCACGCTCAGGTCCTGCCGGAACAGGCCGAGGACGAGCGCGCCGCCCGCGACGGCGTTGACCGCGCCGGTGAACAGGGCGCCCGTCAGCTGCCCGAACTGCGGCAGCAGCAGAAAGGGGAAGGCGAGCCCGCCGACCAGGGCGCCCACGTAGTCGGCGGCGAAGAGGTCGGCGACGGCGCCGCCCGCGTCCTGCCGCCGGATGCGCTGGATCAGCACCATCAGGAGCGGCACCTCGGCGCCGATGAGGATGCCGATGGCGAGGGAGAACGCGACCAGCAGGCCGCGCGACCCGCTCGCCCACACCTCGCCCTTGTCGCCGGTCCACGCGAACGCCGCGTACAACGCCATGGCGCTGCACCCGCCGACCAGCGCGAGCGCGGCCTCGACGAGGCCGAACCAGGCGGCGGCGCGGCGCCTCAGCCGCTTGGCGAGCAGCGAGCCGATGCCCATGGCGAAGACCATCACGGAGAGCACGACGGAGGCCTGGGTGACGGAGTCACCGATCAAGTACGCGGCGAGGGCGACGAGTTCCAGTTCGTACACGAGGCCGCAGGCGGCGCAGACGAAGACGCCCACGAGGACGAGGAACCGTCCTGTACGGGGCGAGACCGGCAACCGCACCGACGACTGGAGCACCCTGGAACGCTACGTCACCACCGGCTCGTGCCGAGTCCCCCACATGGGTGCAAATCCCCCGCCGGTGCTCCCGCCCGTCCCTTGCCCGCCCCCTCGCTCATCGCCTCGCTCATCGCCTCGCCCGTCAGAGCGACGCGGGCAGCGGCATGCGCGCACCCACCCTCGTCCGTGTCGCCACGAGCTGGCCTTCCTGGGGATACGCGTGCCACGTACGCCACATCAGCGATCCTTCGTGCCGCTGTGCGAGCATTGCGGTGAATGCGTGCGGACTGCCGGGGAACACACCCGCCAATCCGTGCGGGTGTTCGGCCACAAGTGCGAGCAACTCCTGCGCACGGCCCGCGAACTGACCACGCGACAGTGTTTCCACCCGGGCCGCGAATTCGTACTCCCATTCACCCACGCGTTTCGAAACGCCGAGCGGAAGGGGCGTACTGCTGCCGGGGATGCAGGCCACGGTCTCCGAACAACCGCCCTGTTCGTCCTCCAGGAGTACCTGGTGCGAGGCCCCGAGCAGTCTCAACTGCATTTTCGCGTCCGCCAGTTCCAATTCGAGGGTGGCCAGCGCGGGCAACGGCTCGCGGCCCAGGGCCCAGGCCAGGTCCTCGGCGCGCGTGTCGGTATAGACGGTCTTCAGGGTCGTGAGCATGGGTCGGCTCCGCTAACACTCAATGGAGGTGGGGCCGGCGCACCCGGAACGGACTCCGGGAGGTCGGAATGCCGGCTCGTGCCCACAAGAACGTCTTTCGGGTATCCAGATCCCGGTCTGTGAAACCTGGACCAGGAAACCTGGACCAGACGTCCGAGGGCGGTGCTGACGTTTCAGAGGGAATCATGGTCGGCGACGCTGCCACTGCGTTTTTACCCAAGTACGTGTGGTTTCCATCCCCATGAGGGCTACGCAGTTCAACTGTTCAGTACAGCCATCACGGAACACGGCCCTGACGTGGTGCCGAAGCGGAAGCCCGACTCCGCGCCGCAACACCGAAGCGCCCGGCGGGAATTGCGGGCCCCGCCGGGCGCTTCGTGGATTCGGTGGACCAGCTGCCCCGTGTCAGCTGCCTCCGCCGCATCCACCCCCGCCGCCCCCGCAGGAGGAGCTGCCTCCGCCGCACGACGAACCGCCGCCGCACGACGATCCGCCGCCGTCGTGGTGCCCGCCGTCGCCGCCGCCGGCCCACCAGCTGCCGCCGCCCGCCGAGCTCGACGCCGTGCCCGAGGTCCAGCGCGACCGGGTGCGGCGCCGGCCGTTCCCCCCGTAACCGATCGCCGCGACCAAGGCGAAGATCAGCACCGCAACGAAGACGAAAGCCACGAACATGGCCCCCACGCTCCTTCCGTTCCCCCCGAAGCAGGTCCCCCGTGGGCCGGCTTCTCGTGTGACAGGGGGATGCCCTTGTCCAAGCCGACGCAAAGCAGAGTTGAGGAACTCCAGAGGTTCGGCGCAGGATGGCGGCCATGACGTCCTCCTCCGGCCCCTCCGGGCGCGAGCCCGGCCCCTCCGGGCGCCCGCTGCTCAACCGCCGCCTCGCCGAGTTCGGCACGACGATCTTCGCAGAGATGTCCGCCCTCGCGGTCCGGACGGGCGCGATCAACCTGGGCCAGGGCTTCCCCGACACGGACGGCCCCGAGGCCGTGCGGGAGGCCGCGGTGCGGGCGCTGCGCGACGGCCGCGGCAACCAGTACCCGCCGGGACCCGGCGTCCCCGAGCTCCGCACGGCGATCGCCGAGCACCAGCTCGCCCGCTACGCGCTCTCGTACGACCCCGACCGCGAGGTCCTCGTGACGGCGGGCGCCACCGAGGCGATCGCCGCGTCACTGCTCGCCCTCGTCGAGCCGGGCGACGAGGTCATCGCGCTCGAGCCCTACTACGACTCGTACGCCGCCTCGATCGCCCTCGCGGGCGGCACGCGCGTCCCCGTCACCCTGCGCCCCCGCGACGGCCGCTTCGTCCTCGACCTGGACGAGCTGCGCGACGCGGTCACCGACCGCACCCGGCTGATCCTCCTCAACACCCCGCACAACCCGACCGGCACCGTCCTCACCCGCGCCGAGCTCACCGAGATCGCGAGGCTGGCGGTCGAGCGCGACCTCCTTGTCGTCACCGACGAGGTCTACGAACACCTGGTCTTCGACGACGCCGAACACCTCCCGCTCGCCACCTTCCCCGGCATGCGCGAGCGCACGGTCAGCATCGGCTCCGCGGGCAAGACGTTCTCGTTCACGGGCTGGAAGGTCGGCTGGATCACTTCGTCGCCGGAGCTGGTCGCGGCGGTCCGCTCGGCGAAGCAGTTCCTCACGTACGTCTCCTCCGGCCCCTTCCAGTACGCCATCGCGGAGGCGCTCGCCCTCCCGCCGTCCTACTTCGACGACTTCCGCGCGGACATGCTGGCCAAGCGGGACCTCCTCGGCGAGGGCCTCACGGCAGCGGGCTTCGACGTCTACCGCCCGGCCGGCACGTACTTCATCACGACCGACATCACCCCGCTCGGCACGACCGACGGCTTCGCCTTCTGCCGCTCGCTCCCGGAGCGGGCGGGCGTCGTCGCCATCCCGAACGCGGTCTTCTACGACCACAGGGACGCGGGCGCGCCCTTCGTCCGCTTCGCCTTCTGCAAGCGGACGGCTGTCTTGGAGGAGGCGGTGACGCGCCTCAAGTCACTGGCGGGCTGAGAGCCGGCGGCCTGCGGTACGCCGAGAGCCCGGCGGGGTGTGCATCACCCCGCCGGGCTCTCACGCGCTTACGGCTTCACTTAGTGGTCTTACGGGCCCTCAGGCCTGCTCGTCGCCCGGCTTCTCTTCGCCCTCGGCGGAGTCGACCTCGGCCTCCAGGCCCAGCTGCTCCACGAGCCAGCGGTCGAACTCGATCGCGGCGCGCACCCAGCTGACCGTCGACGACACGAAGTGCTCCAGCGAGACACCGGTGCCGATCAGCATCTGGGCCTCGCCGATGAGGCGGACCGTGCCGTCGTCGTGCGTGTGGCTGTAGACCTTCGGCCACAGCGTGCGGCGGTTCCAGTCGTCGATCGACTCGAGAAGCTGCTGCTTCTCCTCGATCGGGTGCGGCCGGTCGTAGAACGTCCGCACCGAGAAGACCTGCTGGTCGTCCTCGCCGCGGAACATGAAGTACGTACGGAACTCCTCCCACGGCGCCGCGAGGTCACCCTCGTCGTCGACGACGTGCTTGAGCTCCATCTGGTCCAGAAGCTGCTTCACCAGGTCCTGGTCGGGGACGACGGGGCCCGCCGGTCCTGAGCCCTGCTGCGGGTCGGGCTGTCCCCCGAAATTCGGAATCGAGGACGGGTCGATGCTCACGTGCTTTGTCCCTTCGTATGGATGGGCCCATCCTCTCCCAGGGTGGGGCCCCCGGGGCAAGCCCGGCTGCTCGTCTGCCGTGTTTCCGCCGTTCGCCGTCTGCGGACAGTGGTCCGTCCTCGCGCAGTTCCCCGCGCCCCTGAAGGGGCGCGGGGAACTGCGCGAGCAACCACGAAGCCGCCGCTACAGAGACTTCCCCGTAGGAGAACTCGTCGCTGGGCCCACAATCAGGCCGTCCTCGAAGCGGTCCACGCGGACCACGTCCCCGTCCTTCACCTCACCCGCGAGGATCTCCTTGGCGAGGCGGTCGCCGATGGAGGTCTGGATGAGGCGCCGCAGGGGCCGCGCCCCGTACGCCGGATCGTTGCCCTCGTCCGCAAGCCAGGCCAGCGCCTCCGGCGTGACGTCCAGCGTGAGCTGCCGGTCCGCGAGCCGCTTGGCGAGGCGGTCGATCTGCAGCCCGGCGATGTGCGCGAGCTCGTCCTTGGTGAGCGCCGAGAAGACGACGATGTCGTCGAGCCGGTTGAGGAACTCGGGCTTGAAGGAGGCCCGCACCACCTCGAGGACCTGCTGCTTCTTCTCCTCCTCGCTCGTCAGCGGCTCCACCAGGTACTGGCTGCCGAGGTTGGACGTGAGCACCAGGATCGTGTTGCGGAAGTCGACCGTCCGCCCCTGCCCGTCGGTGAGCCGCCCGTCGTCGAGCACCTGGAGCAGGACGTCGAAGACCTCGGGGTGCGCCTTCTCGACCTCGTCGAGGAGTACGACGCTGTACGGTCGGCGGCGCACCGCCTCGGTGAGCTGGCCGCCCTCCTCGTACCCCACGTACCCGGGAGGCGCGCCCACCAGCCGGGCGACGCTGTGCTTCTCGCCGTACTCGCTCATGTCGATGCGGACCATGGCCCGCTCGTCGTCGAAGAGGAAGTCGGCGAGGGCCTTGGCGAGCTCGGTCTTGCCGACACCGGTCGGACCGAGGAAGAGGAAGGACCCGGTGGGCCGGTCGGGGTCGGCGATCCCGGCGCGGGTGCGCCGCACCGCGTCGGAAACGGACCGCACCGCTTCGCCCTGCCCGATGAGCCGCTTGCCGAGCTCGTCCTCCATGCGCAGCAGCTTCTGCGTCTCGCCCTCGAGGAGTCGTCCGGCTGGGATACCGGTCCAGGCGCCGACCACGTCGGCGATGTCGTCGGGACCGACCTCCTCCTTCACCATGGTGTCCTTGGACCGGGCGGCGGACTGTGCGGCCTCCTCCTCGGCCTCGGAGGCGGCTTCGAGGTCGCGCTCCAGGGCGGGGATCTCTCCGTAGAGCAGCTTGCTCGCGGTGTCGAAGTCGCCGTCGCGCTGGGCGCGCTCGGCCTGGCCGCGCAGTTCGTCGAGCTTCTCCTTCAGCTCACCGACGCGGTTGAGGGACTGCTTCTCCTTCTCCCAGCGTGCGGTGAGGCCGCGCAGCTCCTCCTCCTTGTCGGCGAGGTCGCGCCGCAGCTTCTCCAGGCGCTGCTTGCTCGCCGGGTCGGTCTCCTTGCTGAGCGCCAGCTCCTCCATCTTCAGCCGGTCGACGGCGCGCTGGAGCTCGTCGATCTCGACGGGCGAGGAATCGATCTCCATCCGGAGCCGGGACGCGGCCTCGTCGACGAGGTCGATGGCCTTGTCGGGCAGGAAGCGGGAGGTGATGTACCGGTCGGAGAGTGTCGCCGCGGCCACCAGGGCGCTGTCGGCGATCTGCACCTTGTGGTGCGCCTCGTACCGCCCCTTGAGCCCGCGCAGGATCGCGATGGAGTCCTCGACGCTCGGCTCGGCGACGAGGACCTGCTGGAAGCGGCGCTCCAGCGCGGGGTCCTTCTCGATCCGCTCGCGGTACTCGTCGAGCGTCGTCGCACCCACCATGCGCAGCTCACCGCGGGCGAGCATGGGCTTGAGCATGTTCCCCGCGTCCATGGCGGAGTCGCCGCCGGCGCCCGCGCCCACGACGGTGTGCAGCTCGTCGATGAAGGTGATGATCTGCCCGTCGCTCTCCTTGATCTCGGAGAGGACGGTCTTGAGCCGCTCCTCGAACTCGCCGCGGTACTTCGCGCCGGCGACCATGGCGCCGAGGTCCAGGGAGACGAGCCGCTTGTTCTTCAGGGACTCGGGGACGTCGCCCTTCACGATGCGCTGGGCGAGCCCTTCCACGACGGCGGTCTTGCCGACACCGGGCTCGCCGATGAGGACGGGATTGTTCTTCGTGCGCCGTGAAAGGACCTGCACGACGCGCCGGATCTCCTGGTCCCGCCCGATGACGGGGTCGAGCCGTCCTTCGCGGGCCGCCGCGGTGAAGTCGGTGCCGAACTTCTCCAGTGCCTTGTACTGACCCTCGGGGTCGGGTGTGGTCACCCGGCGCCCTCCCCTTGTCTTCTCGAAAGCGTCCAGCAGCTTCTTGCTGCCGGCCCCGTGCCGAGTGAGTACGTCCCCGGCCTTGCCGCCCTTGGCCGCGATGCCGATGAGCAGGTGCTCGGTGGACAGGTAGTCGTCCCCGAGCTCCTTCGCGCGCTGCCCGGCGTCCGAGACGACGGCCAGCAGCTCACGGTCGGGCTGGGGCGGCGCGACGGTGGAACCGGTCACGCTGGGCAGGCCCGCGAGGACGCGCTCGGTGTCCGCGCGCACGGCGGCCTGGTCTGCGTCGACCGCGGCGAGCAGGTCGACGATGTTCTCGTTGTCCTCGCCCTCCAGCAGCGCGAGCAGCAGGTGCGCGGGCGTCAGGTCGGGGTGACCGTCCTTGACCGCGCGGCTGCTGGCCGCGTTGATCGCGTCCCGGCTCCTGTTGGTCAGCTCGGCGTCCACGTGCGCTTCTCCTCCTTACGGGGTCCTACGAGTGGGGGCCCTTGCGAGACGGGTCCCCCTCCCACACTGACTTACTCAACCTACACAAACTTGAGTCTATTCCACTCAAGGAGAGCCCGTGAAGTCCGGGCGGCTATGTTCCCTGGTCATGGCCCCGAACCCGCGCATCGACCCGTCCGACCCGCCCGAGCCCTACCTCAGCTTCTGGCGTGAACGGCACCTGTGCACCCTGACGACGCTGCGCCCGGACGGCACCCCGCACGTGGTGCCGGTCGGCGTGACGTACGACCCACAGGCGGGCGTCGCCCGGGTCCTCGCCCGCAAGACGAGCCGGAAGGTCGCGCACATCCTGGCGGCGACGGGCGTGGAAGGCCCCGGGGCCCGGGTGGCGGTCTGCCAGTTCGCGGGCCGGCGCTGGGCGACCCTGGAGGGCCACGCGGCCATCCGTACGGAACCTGCGGCGATAGCGGAAGCGGAGGACCGCTACGAGGAGCGCTACGAACGCCGTCCGTCCCCGAACCCGGACCGGGTCCTGATCGAGATCACGGTGACCCGAGCCCTGGGCAAGGCCTGACGCCACCCCTCTCCTGTCTCGGCACACACCACAGCGGCGCCACCGTGTTCAGGTCCACGGTGGCGCCGCTGCTGGGGGAAGCGCCTGCGCGATTTACAACGACGGGGGAATCGCGTCAGGCACTGCGGGGGGTGGCTGTGATGTTGTCCGAGACGCCCATGGCGTCCGGGCCCTGCTGTTCCTGCTGCCCGACCATCTGGTGGTCGCGCCGGTCGAGATTGACGAACACCATCCCGTACCGGATGGCGCACCGCACGGGCTGCGGGGCTCCTCTGGGCCGCCGCAGGCACCGGTAGGCCCGGATCTCCTCCTCGTCGTCACGCGTGACGACGATCGGTTCACCGAGCAGGGTCACCATCAACGAGTCACCGCGGTGGGGGATCGCGGTCACCAGATCGATGAAGTGCCAACCGGAGCGGTAGGCGGTGGCCATTTCTCGGCGGAAGGTGCGGTCGTCGGGAGGGGTGCTCACGATGCGTCAACCTCCTTAACCGCAGAAGGCGCGGTATCGCTTCCAGCCGACTTGTTGCCCCAGACGATGTCGTCCTTCGACGCCGAAGACCAGACAATGTCTCCGGCCGGACCGGAGGTCCAGACGATGTCCTGCGTCTCTACCCCCGGCTCGGAGACCGCTTTCGTGTTCCCGGCCCCCGAGTCCAGATCAAGGCCGCTGAACGCACTGATGGCCAACCCAACGGAGAAGGTACCGACAAGTACCGAGCGAAGCATTCCCTTGCGCATAGCGGGCTTCGTCCTCACTTCCATCGCGACTCTCCCCCGGCCTGACAAGACGATGGCTCATTCAGCCATGCGAGCACCACAGGACCGATGCATCATGTTCCTGCACGTTCAGGACCCTGGGGGGTGGAGGCATGACAACAAAAAGCCCAATTGGGACACATCCGCACTCCGTGGTTGAACTATGCGCCGACGGCAAGCGGCTTTACGCCAGTGCACTGCGCTCGGGCCGCGTCCACCGCAGCGAAGTGGAGGCCGCACCCTGCCTGATGGAGTTCGCCCTTCTCCACCCCGACCCGGAGGACTCGGACTGGCTGCGGCCGGCCCCGCCCACCTCAGTACTGGCGCAGCGTCTGCACCCCATTGAGCGGGAAATCCTGCAGCGCAGGACCCTTGCCATCGAACTGACCGACGCCTTTGAGCCATTCATGGCCATCAGCGCGATGGACCGGCCGGCCGACCATGCCATCACTGTCCTGGAAGGCGCCACTCGGATCAATGCGGCCATCGATGTCGCCACGGCTGAATGCCGGTCCGAGATCCTCACCGTGCAGCCTGGCGGCGGACGAAGTGAAGCCGTCCTCACCGAGGCCGTACAGCGGAGCCAAGGCATCATCGAGCGCGGCATCACGATGCGTACGCTCTACCAGCACACCGCCCGGCACAGCCAAGGGACCATTGCCTACGCCGAGTACATGAAACAGGGCAAGGTCGAGGTGCGCACCCTGGAAGAGCTCATCGAGCGACTGATGATCTTCGACCGAACGGTCGCCTTCATACCGGCCCAGGACGACCGCCAAGTGGCCCTGGAACTGCGCCACAGCGGACTCGTCGGATACCTGGCAAAGGTCTTCGAGCAACTCTGGCGCCGTGCGTCCCCTCTCCTCGACGAAGCGCCCTACGACCCTCCCACCGGAGGGATCACCGGCGTCCAACGCTCCATAGCCAAACTGCTCGTCGAAGGCCACGTCGACGAGGCCATCGCCCGCCGCCTCGGCATGAACGTCCGCACCTGCCGCGCCCACATAGCCAAAATAGCCGCCGCCCTCGGCAGCGGAAGCCGCGCCCAACTCGGCTACCTGATAGCCCAGTCCGGCATCCTCGAACAAGGCCGCCCGACATGACGGCCACACCGCACGCCGCCCACGACGACGGCGAATTATGTGAAGCGGGCTCGGAACTCTATGCCCGCGCCCTCCACGAAGGCCGCCTCCCTCGTCACGACACCGACGGCGCCCCATGCCTGATCGACCTCGGGCTACTGCGCGTGGACACCGAGCACGACGGATGGCTGCTCCCCGTACCTCCGTCAGTGGCCCTGCCCCGCTTGCTCCACACCATCGAGCAACAACTGCTCCAGGAACGCCGACACGAGGTCCAACTCGCCGACGCCTTCGCGCCGCTGCTGGACATTGTCCCTAAGGCAGTACGCACCGAAGGGCCGCCCGCCATCGCCGTACTGGAAGGTCTTACCGAGATCCAGGCCGTGATAGGCCGGGCCATGGCACGCACGTGCCAGGAGGTGCTTGTCATCCAGCCCGGCGGCCACCGGCCGGCCGAGGCGTTGGCCAAATCCCTGGCAGACGCGCAGGGGATGCTCTCCCGTGGTGCACGGATGCGGACCCTTTACCAGCACACCACGCGTTACTCCTTCTCCGCTCTCGCCTACTACGAGCAACTCGACGGCGACATCGAAGTCCGGACCCTCGAAGAAGTCACGGAACGGCTCTTCATTCTCGACAGATCCGTGGCGTACATCCCAGTGACGAAGGAGCGCAACGTAGCGCTCGAGATCCGTCACCCGGCCCTGATCGACTTTCTCATCGCCGCCTTCAAGCGCCAATGGAACATGGCCATCCCCTTGTTCCCGCAGGCGGCCCCACAGCCGGCCCCGAAGGGCATCAGCACCCGCCAACGCGCGGTCGCCGGCCTCCTGGTCGAGGGCCTCACCGACGCCGAGATCGCCGACCGCCTCGGCATGAACGTCCGCACGGCACGTGTCCACATCGCCAAACTCGCCGCCACCCTGGGAAGCGAAAGCCGCGCCCAACTCGGCTTCCTGATCGGTGAATCGAAGATCCTGGAACAACGCAACAACTGAACCGGAGCGGAACCTCGCGTGTTCTCCGTGGTGTGGCTGAGCCCAGCCCATAGAATCACCGCCCCTTCGACCGAACGGGAGGGTGAAACGCATGGCCGCGGAGCACGAGCCGCATGGGGTGGAGAATCTCTGCGCGTCAGGATCAGCCGTCTACGCCCAGGCCCTGCGCGAAGGCCGGGTCCACAGCCGCGACGCCGAGCCGGCCCCGTGCCTCGTCGACTTCGGCCTCCTCCACCCCAGCCTCAACGACATGCAGTGGCTCCACCCCACGACTCCCGCCGTCGCCCTGTCCCGCCTCCTGCGCACCATCGAGGACCGGGTCGCCCACCACCGCCGCCGAGAGGAAAGACTCACCGCCGCATTCGAGGCGTTCCTCGACATCGACGTCCCGTCCGCACCGGTACGAGCCTCCTCGACCATCAGAGTCCTGCAGGGGCCGGCCCGCATCGACGCGGCAATGGACGAGGCCATCGCCCATGCCTGCCATGAAGTGCTCACCATTCAGCCCGGCGACGTCCGGCCCCCCGAATCACCGGCCCGTACTCGAGCGCGCGAACAAGCCATCCTGAACCGAGGCGGCCGACTCCGTACTCTCTACCAGCACACGACACGGCATGCGCTGCCCGCACTCGCCCACTTCGAGCAGCTACGCGGCGACGTCGAAGCCCGCTCCCTGGACGAGGGCACCGAACGGCTCTTCGTCTTCGACCGGACCGTCGCGTTCATCCCGGCGAGCCAGGACCACACCACCGCGTTGGAGATACGGCACACCGCTCTCATCGACTACTTCGTCACGACCTTCGAGCGCCTGTGGCGGTTCGCGGCCCCCCTGTATCCGCAAACGTCACGACTGCCCTCGGAGAAAGGCGTCACGCCCCGCCAGAAAGTCATCGCCGGCCTCCTCATAGAAGGCCTCACCGACGCCGAAATAGCCGCCCGCCTCGGCATGAACATCCGTACCGCCCGCGTCCACATCGCCAAACTCGCCGCCACCCTCGGCAGCAACAGCCGCGCGCAACTCGGCTACCTCATCGGCCAGTCAGGGATTCTTGACCACGACCGGTGACACCGGTGACACCGGTGTCAGCAACGCCGCACGCCCAGAACCGGACACCCGGAAACAGCCGTCCAGAAGCAGACACTTCAACTGCGGCATCCGGCCCCGCCTCTCCCCGCCTGCATAGAATCGCGACGCTTCAACCAGGCAGGAGGGGGCTCGCATGGCCACGAAGCACTTACCGCACCCGCTCGAAGAAATGTGTGCAGCAGGGCTGTCCGTCTACGCCCGCGCCCTGCGGGAAGGCCGGCTCCACCACAGCGCCGCCGAACCGGCCCCGTGCCTCGTCCGCCTCGGCCTCCTGCAACACGGCCTCGACGACCTGCAGTGGCTGCACCCCACCAGCACCACCGTCACCGTGCTCGACGGACTCGACCGCATCAACTCGGCCATCGACCGGGCCATGAACGAGGTCACCGAGGAGTTCCTGGCCGTCCAGCCCGGCGGCATGCGGCCCCCCGAGACCTTGGCCGAAGTCTTCCCGCGGGACCAGGCGATCCTCACCCGGGGATGCCGGATGCGGACCCTCTACCAGCACACAACGCGCCATTCTCTGCCCGTGCTCGCCTACTTCGAACAGCTCGACGGCGACACCGAGGCACGCACCCTCGACGAGGTCACCGACCGGCTCTTCGTCTTCGACCGGACCGTCGCGTTCATCCCGGCGAGCAAGGACCGCAGCGTCGCCCTCGAACTCCGCCACCCCGCCCTCGTCGAGTACTTCGCCACCACCTTCTGGCGACTGTGGCGCATGGCCACCCCCATGTGGCCGCAAGCGGCTCCCCAGCCGTCCGAGAACGGCATCACCGCCCGCCAGCACGCCATCGCCGGCCTCCTCGTGGAAGGCCTCACCGACGCCGAGATCGCCGAGCGCCTCGGCATGAACGTCCGCACCGCCCGCGTCCACATCGCCAAGCTGGCGGCCACCCTCGGCAGCAACAGCCGCGCCCAGCTCGGCTTCCTGATCGCCCGGTCGGGGATCCTCGACCGGGGATGACTCGTCCGGTTCCGGGTGCCTTGTGCCTTCTTGTTCCCTCCTCAGCTCACTGCACCGCAACAAGATGGCGCTACCGCCCACCCCGCCCCGCCCTGCAAGCTGGGGGCAGCGGCGGGGGCAGCTGGCAGGCCCCCTCCCGCTTCCCCCGAGCGCCCCGGCCGACTGCTCCCCCGTAGCCGACCGGGGCGCTCTCACGTCACGCCAGGGGGCTGCCCCACTCGCGCAACAACTCCACCCGCTGTGCCGCCCGCGGCGACCCGCCCTCATGGCGGCGGCCCCAGTCGGACATCGCCGTCAGGGCGGTGAGGAGGGTCCCCGCGCCTTCCGTGAGGCGGGCGAGGAGGGCGCGCGAGAGGTCGTACTCCGTACGGGAGTAACCGACCGCCGCCGCCGTGTACGCCGTCAGCTCCGTCTCCTCGCCCTCGGCGTCCGTGAGACGCACCGTCATCGTCGGAGCCTCGTCGCTGCCGCCGAGGCCGACCGTGAGCGCCAGGTCGACCACCGCGCCCACCTGCCGCTTCAGGGACTTCACCGGGACGTCGTCGACGGTCAGCGCGCGCACGTCCTCCCACGGCCACATGCCGGACTGCTTGTCGCCGAGGGCCAGTACGCCCTCCGGCGTCAGCCGCACCCCGGGAGCGAGCCCGGCCGGCTTCGCCCCCACGTACACATCGCCCTCGGCGATCCAGAACAGGCCCACCATGGCCATCGTCAGCTCAACTCCCCGCACCCGTACACACCGAAGCGGGGCCGGGAGGTCACCACCTCCCGGCCCCGCTTCAGGGTACTCAGACGTCCTCAGACCATGAGGTCTACTGCTCGGTCGTCCGCTTCGGCCGCCACACCACCAGCGCGCTCGCCTGCTGCACGTCCTGGTAGGGGACGAGGTCGCGGCGGTACGAGGCGTGCACCGCCGCTTCGCGCTGCTGCATCGCCGCGGCGGCGCCGTCCACGGCCGCGGAGAGCTCCGCGACCCGCGACTGGAGCGCCGCGACCTGGTTCTCCAGCTCGATGATGCGCTTGATGCCCGCGAGGTTGATGCCCTCTTCCTGCGACAGCTGCTGCACCGTGCGGAGCAGCTCGATGTCGCGGGCGGAATAGCGTCGGCCGCGGCCCGCCGTGCGGTCCGGGGAGACCAGACCCAGGCGGTCGTACTGCCGCAGGGTCTGCGGGTGCAGACCGCTCAGCTGGGCGGCCACCGAGATGACGTACACGGGTGTCTCGTCGGTGAGTTGGTACGGATTATGACGACGGCCGACCCTATCCATGGGGTCACGCTCCCTTCGCGGCCTGGAACAGTTCTGCCCGCGGGTCGTCGCCCGCAGTCGCCTTGCGGTAGGACTCCAGGGCTTCCTTCGCCGAGTCCGACAGGGATGTCGGGACCGACACCTCCACCGTCACGAGCAGGTCGCCCCGGGTGCCGTCCTTGCGGACCGCGCCCTTTCCGCGGGCCCGCATCGTACGACCGTTCGGCGTGCCGGCGGGGAGCTTCAGGGTGACGGGCGGCCCACCCAGGGTGGGCACCTTCACCTCGCCGCCCAGCGTCGCCTCCGGGTACGTCACCGGAACCGTGACCGTGAGGTTGTCGCCCTTGCGGCCGAAGACGGGGTGGCTGTCGACGTGCACGACCACGTACAGATCGCCTGCCGGGCCGCCCCGCTCACCGGGCGCGCCCTTGCCGCGCAGGCGGATGCGCTGCCCGTCCGAGACACCGGCCGGGATCCGCACCTGCATGGTGCGCGACGACTTGGCGCGGCCGCTGCCGCCGCAGACCTCGCAGGGGTCCTGGGCGATCAGCCCACGGCCCTTGCAGTCCATGCACGGGTCGGTGAGGGAGAACCCTCCGCCACCGCCCCGCGAGACCTGGCCCGTGCCGACGCAGGTCGGGCACACGCGCGGCGTGCCGTTCTTGTCGCCGGTGCCGGAGCACGCCTTGCAGGCGGCCTGGGAGGACATGCGGAGCGGCACGGTCGCGCCGTCCACCGCCTCCGTGAAACTGAGCGTGACCTCGGACTCGATGTCCTGGCCGCGCCTCGGCTGCGTACGCGTGCCGGCTCCGGCACCCGCGCCGCCGCGGTTGAACAGGCCCCCGAAGACGTCACCGAGACCGCCGCCGAAGCCGCCGGCCGCTCCACCGCCACCCGGGCCGCCGCCTCCGAAGAGGTCGCCCAGGTCGAAGTTGAACGAGCCGCCGCCGGCTCCGGGGCCCTGCCGGAATCCACCGTTGCCGAAGAGAGCACGCGCTTCGTCGTACTCCTTGCGCTTCTTGGGGTCCCCGAGGACGTCGTTCGCCTCGGAGATCTCCTTGAAGCGCTCCTCCGCCTTGGTGTTGCCCTTGTTGGCGTCCGGGTGGTTCTCGCGGGCGAGCTTCCGGTACGCCTTCTTGATCTCGGCTTCGGTGGCGTCCTTGGGGACGCCGAGGACCTTGTAGTAGTCCTTCTCGATGAAGTCCTTGGTGCTCATCCCCGACGTCCCTCCTCACTCATGTCGTTGCCGTCAGCCCTCGTCCGGGCCACCGGTCTCCTTCTCGTCGGCCTTCTCCGCGCTCGCGGAGCCGTCGGGCTCCTCGCCCTTGACCGTCTGCGCGCCGGGCTGCGGCTCGGCGACGGCCACCCGCGCGGGGCGGATGGTGCGCTCGCCGATCCGGTACCCCGGCTGCAGGATCGCGACGCAGGTCGTCTCGGTGACGTCCGGTGCGTAGCTGTGCATCAGGGCTTCGTGGATCGTCGGGTCGAAGGGCTCGCCCTCCTTGCCGAACTGCTGAAGGCCCATCTTGGCGACGACGGTCTCGAGGGACTCGGCCACCGACTTGAAGCCGCCCACCAGCTCGCCGTGCTCACGGGCGCGGCCGATGTCGTCGAGGGTGGGGAGGAGCTCGGAGAGGAGGTTCGCCGAGGCGATCTCCTTCACCGTCACCTTGTCCCGCTCCACCCGACGGCGGTAGTTCTGGTACTCGGCCTGCAGCCGCTGGAGGTCGCCGGTGCGCTCGTCGAGCGCGGTGCGGACCTGGTCCAGCTGGGCGGTCAGGCTCACGTCCTGAGCGGACGTCTTGCTCGCTGCTGCGTCCCCGGCCGGGGCCGCCGGACCCTCCTCGGTGGAGGGCTCGGCGGCCTTCGGCGTCGCGTCATCAGGGGTGGCGCCGGAGGGGACGTCAGGCTTCTCGGCGTTCTCGTTCTCGCCGAAGCCCGGGGTCTCCTCGGTCATCAGGCGGCGCCACCCTTCGCGTCTCCGGGCTTCTCGTCGTCGACGATCTCGGCGTCGACGACTCCGTCGTCCTCCTTGGCCTGGTCGGCACCCGGGGCAGCGCCCTCGGGACCGCCCGCGGCCTGCGCGCCCTGGGCGTCGGCGTACATGGCCTGGCCCAGCTTCTGCGAGACGGCGGCGACCTTCTCGGTGGCGGTGCGGATCTCGGCCGTGTCCTCGCCCTTGAGCTTCTCCTTCAGCTCATTGACGGCTTCCTCGACCTCGGTCTTCACGTCACCGGGGACCTTGTCCTCGTTGTCCTTGAGGAACTTCTCGGTCTGGTAGACGAGCTGCTCGCCCTGGTTGCGGGACTCGGCGGCCTCGCGGCGGGCGTGGTCCTCGTCCGCGTACTTCTCGGCCTCTTCGCGCATCCGGTTGACCTCGTCCTTCGGCAGCGAGGAGCCACCGGTGACGGTCATCTTCTGCTCCTTGCCCGTGCCGAGGTCCTTCGCGGTCACGTGCATGATGCCGTTGGCGTCGATGTCGAAGGAGACCTCGATCTGCGGGACGCCGCGCGGGGCCGGCGGCAGGCCCGTGAGCTCGAACATGCCGAGCTTCTTGTTGTACGCCGCGATCTCGCGCTCGCCCTGGTAGACCTGGATCTGCACGGACGGCTGGTTGTCCTCGGCCGTCGTGAAGATCTCCGACCGCTTGGTCGGGATGGTCGTGTTCCGCTCGATGAGCTTCGTCATGATGCCGCCCTTGGTCTCGATGCCGAGGGACAGCGGGGTCACGTCGAGGAGCAGGACGTCCTTGACCTCACCCTTGAGGACACCGGCCTGGAGCGAGGCGCCGATGGCGACGACCTCGTCCGGGTTCACACCCTTGTTGGCGTCCTTGCCGCCGGTGAGCTCCTTGACGAGCTCGGCGACGGCGGGCATGCGGGTGGAGCCACCGACGAGAACGACGTGGTCGATCTCGCTCAGCTGGATGCCCGCGTCCTTGATGACGTTGTGGAACGGCGTCTTGCAGCGCTCCAGGAGGTCGGACGTGAGCTGCTGGAACTGGGCGCGCGTGAGCTTCTCGTCCAGGTGCAGCGGGCCCTCGGCGGAGGCCGTGATGTAGGGCAGGTTGATCGTGGTCTCCGTGGAGGAGGACAGCTCGATCTTGGCCTTCTCGGCCGCCTCGCGCAGGCGCTGGAGCGCCATCTTGTCCTTGGAGAGGTCCACGCCGTGGCCGTTGTTGAACTGCTTGACCAGGTAGTCGACGACGCGCTGGTCCCAGTCGTCACCACCGAGGTGGTTGTCGCCGTTCGTGGCCTTCACCTCGACGACGCCGTCGCCGATCTCGAGGAGCGAGACGTCGAAGGTGCCGCCACCGAGGTCGAAGACCAGAATGGTCTGGTCGTCCTTGTCGAGGCCGTAGGCAAGGGCGGCGGCGGTGGGCTCGTTGACGATGCGCAGGACGTTCAGGCCCGCGATCTCGCCGGCCTCCTTGGTGGCCTGGCGCTCGGAGTCGTTGAAGTACGCCGGGACGGTGATGACCGCGTCGGCGACCTTCTCACCCAGGTACGACTCGGCGTCGCGCTTCAGCTTCTGCAGGATGAACGCCGAGATCTGCTGGGGGTTGAACCCCTTGTCGTCGATGTCCACCTTCCAGTCGGTGCCCATGTGGCGCTTGACCGACCGGATGGTCCTGTCGACGTTCGTGACCGCCTGGCGCTTGGCGACCTCGCCGACGAGCACCTCGCCGTTCTTCGCGAAGGCGACGACGGACGGCGTGGTCCTGGCGCCCTCGGCGTTGGTGATGACGGTGGGCTCGCCGCCTTCGAGAACGCTGACGACGGAGTTAGTCGTGCCCAGGTCGATGCCGACCGCACGTGCCATTTCGGTTCCTCCAGATGTACTTCTTGAGTGGATCTGGCTCAAGCATGCATCAGCGCTGCGCTGGCGTCAACAGATGTGAGTCTGGGGCACTCAACTCTTATCCTGTGCTTACGCGCAGGTGCGGGCCTTCCGGGGGTCGGTTCTCGGCTGCGGGTCGTGTGTGGCTGGGCGCGCAGTTCCCCGCGCCCCTGAAAACACGGAGCACCCGGCACCTGACATGCAAAGGGTTGCCTGAGCGACGCAGATCACCGGGTTGCTGGCTACAGTGCGGCGGAGTAAGTGGGTAGTCTCAGACGGACTGCATAAGTTACCGCTTAGTAATAGTTCGCCTCGCAGGCCCGAGGAGCCCCCAATGCAACTCGCCGCGATCATCGTGTCGCTGGTCCTAATCGCGGTCGGCGTCGCGCTGTTCGGCCGTGCCATCGTGCAGATCTACAAGTTCGTACGACTCGGTCAGCCCGTGCCCGCCGGCCTCAGGACCGACAACCCGGTCCAGCGCACCCTCACCGTGGTCAAGGAGTTCCTCGGCCACACGCGCATGAACAGGTGGGGCATCGTCGGCTTCGCGCACTGGTTCGTGGCGGTGGGCTTCTTCTCGCTGCTGCTGACGATCGTCAACGCCTTCGGCCAGCTCTTCCAGGCCGACTGGATCCTGCCGATCATCGGTGACTGGGCGCCGTACAACGTCTTCGTCGAGTTCATCGGCACGATGACCGTGCTCGGCATCCTCACGCTGATCGTCATCCGGCAGCTGAACAAGCCCGGCAAGCCGGGCCGCAAGTCCCGCTTCGCGGGCTCGAAGACCGGCCAGGCGTACTTCGTCGAGTCCGTCATCCTCATCGTCGGCGTCTGCATCTTCACGCTGCACGCCCTGGAGGGCGCCCAGCACCACGTCGACGGCTACGAGGCGTCGTTCTTCATCTCGTACCCGGTGGTCACCTGGTTCGAGGGCATGGACCTCTCCACCCTCCAGAACCTCACGTACTTCTTCGCCGGGCTGAAGATCGCGACGTCCTTCATCTGGATGATCGTCGTCTCCCTGAACACCAACATGGGTGTGGCCTGGCACCGCTTCCTCGCCTTCCCGAACATCTGGTTCAAGCGCGAGGCCAACGGCGGTACGACGCTCGGCGAGCTGCAGCCCATGACGTCCGGCGGCAAGCCGATCGACTGGGAGGACCCGGCCGAGGACGCCGTCTTCGGTGTCTCCCAGGTCGAGCAGTTCAGCTGGAAGGGCATCCTCGACTTCTCCACCTGCACCGAGTGCGGCCGCTGCCAGTCGCAGTGCCCCGCCTGGAACACCGGCAAGCCGCTCTCCCCCAAGCTCCTCATCATGTCGCTGCGCGACCACGCGCACGCCAAGGCCCCGTACCTGCTCGCGGGCGGCGGCAAGACGATGGAGGGCGACGAGAAGGCGACCGAGGAGCAACTGAAGGACGTGCCCGCCGCCGCCCTCGCGGAGGCCGAGCGCCCCCTCATCGGCACCCACGAAGAGAACGGCGTCATCGACCCCGACGTCCTGTGGTCCTGCACCACCTGCGGCGCCTGCGTCGAGCAGTGCCCGGTCGACATCGAGCACATCGACCACATCGTCGACATGCGCCGCTACCAGGTGATGATCGAGTCCGCGTTCCCGTCCGAGGCGGGCACGATGCTCAAGAACCTGGAGAAGAAGGGCAACCCCTGGGGCCTCGCCAAGAAGCAGCGCCTGGAGTGGACGAAGGAAGTCGACTTCGAGGTGCCGGTCGTCGGCAAGGACGTCGAGGACCTCACCGAGGTCGAGTACCTCTACTGGGTCGGCTGTGCCGGCGCCCTGGAGGACCGCGCGAAGAAGACCACGAAGGCCTTCGCGGAGCTGCTCCACATCGCGGGCGTCAAGTTCGCCATCATGGGCGGCGACGAGAAGTGCACCGGTGACTCGGCGCGGCGCCTGGGCAACGAGCCGCTGTTCCAGCAGCTCGGCCAGGAGAACGTCATGACGCTGAACGCGGCGTTCGGCGAGGAGTTCGACGACGACGGCAAGGTGACCGAGGAGTCGCGCAAGCCGAAGACGGCCAAGAAGATCGTCTCGACCTGCCCGCACTGCTTCAACACCATCGCCAACGAGTACCCGCAGCTCGGCGGTGACTACGAGGTCATCCACCACACGCAGCTGCTCCAGCACCTCATCGACGAGGGCAAGCTGATCCCGGTGACGCCGGTCGAGGGCCTGATCACGTACCACGACCCGTGCTACCTGGGCCGCCACAACAAGGTCTACACGCCCCCGCGCGAGATCATGTCGTCCGTCCCGGGCCTGCGTCAGCAGGAGATGCACCGCCACAAGGAGCGCGGCTTCTGCTGCGGCGCCGGTGGTGCGCGCATGTGGATGGAGGAGCGCATCGGCAAGCGCATCAACACGGAGCGGGTCGACGAGGCGCTGTCGCTCAACCCCGACATCGTCTCCACCGCCTGCCCCTTCTGCCTCGTCATGCTCACGGACTCCGTGAACGGCAAGAAGAACGACGGCCAGGCCAAGGAGTCCCTCCAGGTCGTGGACGTCGCGCAGCTGCTGCTCGACTCCGTGAAGACGCCGGTCGACCCGGCGGGCGACGCCGAGTCGGTGGACGAGCCGGAGCCCGAGCCGGTGAAGTAACCGCGACAGCAGAATGGTTCAGGCCGGTTCCGCCTTCGGGCGGGACCGGCCTGTTCGCGTCAGCACCTGTTCGCGTTACGTACGACCTACTTCGGGTCACGGTTGAACTTCGACGTCGACCAGAAGTAGCCGAGCACCGCGAGCCCCAGGCACCAGCCGGCGGCGAGCCATCCGTTGTGGCCGATCCCGCTGCCGAGCAGCAGGCCGCGCAGGGTCTCGATGGCGGGGGTGAACGGCTGGTACTCGGCGATCGGCTGGAACCAGCCGGGCATCGAGTCGACCGGGGTGAAGGCGCTGGAGAGGAGCGGCAGCAGGATCAGCGGCATCGCGTTGTTCCCGGCAGCCTCGGCGTTCGGGCTGACCAGGCCCATGCCGACCGCGATCCAGGTGAGCGCCGTCGCGAAGAGCACTATCAGCCCGAACGCGGCCAGCCATTCGAGAGCGGACGCGTCGGTGGACCGGAAGCCGATGGCGACACCGATGGCACCGACGAGGACCACGCTCGCGATCGCCTGCAGCACGCTGCCGACGACGTGCCCGATGAGCACCGAAGGGCGGTGGATGGCCATCGTGCGGAAGCGGGCGATGATGCCCTCGGTCATGTCGTTGCAGACGGAGACCGCGGTTCCGATCACGGTGCTGCCGATCGTCATCAGGAGCAGGCCGGGGACGACGTACGCGATGTACGCGGAGCGGTTGGGCCCGCCGGCGCCCTCTGCGAAGCCCTGACCGAGGCCCGAGCTCATCGCGTCGCCGAATATGTAGACGAAGAGCAGCAACAGCATGACCGGGGTGAGCAGCAGGTTCAGGGTGAGGGACGGGTAGCGGCGGGCGTGCAGGAGGTTGCGGCGCAGCATCGTGGACGAGTCGCGCAGGGCGAGGGAGAGGCTGCTGCTCATCGGGCGTTCTCCTTGGGCTGGTTGTGGACGGCTGCCGGGCCGGTGAGGGCGAAGAAGACGTCGTCGAGGTCGGGGGTGTGGACGGTCAGTTCGTCGGCCTCGATGCCGGCGGAGTCGAGGCGGTCGAGGATGGCGCGCAGGGCGCGTTGGCTGCCGTCGCTGGGGATGTGCAGAGCGAGTGCTTCGTCGTCGCGGGTGGCGTCGTGCAGGGCGTGGGCGGCGGACCGGTGGGCGGCCGGGTCGCTGAACCGCAGCCGCACATGCCCGCCCGGGACGAGCCGCTTCAGTTCCTCGGCGCTGCCTTGGGCGGCGATGGTGCCGTTGTGCAGGACGGCGATGCGGTCGGCGAGCTGGTCGGCTTCTTCGAGGTATTGGGTGGTGAGGAAGACGGTGACGCCGTCGGCGACGAGGCCGCGGATGATCTGCCACATGGTGTGGCGGGAGCGCGGGTCGAGGCCGGTGGTGGGTTCGTCGAGGAAGATGATGCGCGGGCTGCCGACCAGGGTCATGGCGATGTCGAGGCGGCGCTTCATGCCGCCGGAGTAGGTGGCGGCGGGCTTGTGGGCGGCTTCGGTAAGGCCGAAGCGCTCCAGCAGTTCGGCGGCGGTCCTCCGTCCTTCCTCCTTGGGCAGGTGGTGCAGGTCGGCCATGAGGAGCATGTTCTCCTCGCCGGTGATGAGGCCGTCGACGGCGGAGAACTGGCCGGTGACACCGATGGTGGCGCGGACGGCCTGCGGGTCGGCGGTGATGTCGTGGCCGTCGATCCTGACCCGGCCGTCGTCGGCGCGGACGAGGGTGGAGAGGATCTTGACGGCGGTGGTCTTGCCGGCGCCGTTGGGGCCGAGCAGGGAGAAGACGCTGCCGGTGGGCACGGTCAGGTCGATGCCGTCGAGGACGGTCTTGTCCCCGTACGCCTTGCGCAACCCGTACGCCGCGATGGCCAGGTCGTCCGTCATGGTGGCTGCTCCTTCAGTGGCTGTGGGTGCTCAGAGGCTGCGGGCGGCGATGTCGCCGTAGGAGGTGGTCGCGCGGATGGACAGGCCGGCGTCGGGGCCCTCGGCGTTCATGAGCGCGTTGTGGATCCGGCCGTAGGTGGTGCCGGCGTCCAGGGAGGCGGAGACGCCGCGGGCGACGCCGACCGAGATGTCCCCGGCCTCGGTACGGAGGTCGACGGTGCCGCGTACGGCCTCGGCGACGCGGATGGCGCCCTTCTGGACCTC
The DNA here is from genome assembly GCF_055639375.1 of Streptomyces sp. NPDC039462. Lineage (NCBI taxonomy): Bacteria > Bacillati > Actinomycetota > Actinomycetes > Kitasatosporales > Streptomycetaceae > Streptomyces > Streptomyces sp. NPDC039462. Next base: position 415,412 of record NZ_JBVKAO010000004.1, on the reverse strand, counting down.
GACCTTCGCGGGCCCGGTGAGACGGCCGACCGAGACGTCCCCGGCCATCAGGGAGAGGACGGCGTCGGCTGCCTCGTCGAGCTTGACCGAGCCCTGTGCGGCCTCGAAGACGACGTCACCGAGCCGCCCGACGCCGCGCAGCTCGCCGGCGGCCACCTTGGCCTCGACCTTGGACCCGGCGGGCAGCTGGACGGTGATCTCGACCGCTCCTGAGCCGTTGCCGAGGAGGCGGTTCTTCGGCTCGGCGGCCTCGATCCGCAGGACGCCGTCGCCGTACTCGACCGCGATCCGCTCCGCCGCCTTGACGTCCTTGCCGTTCGAGGCGTCGGCAGGCAGGACCTCGACCGCGGTGTCGGCGCGGTCGGCGGCGATGAACTGGATGCGGCCGGCGGGGATGTCGAGGACGGCGGAGATGGGGGCGGGGGTGGCGAACTTCTGCATGGTGTGCTCCTGGGGTTGGGCCCCGTTTGGTTGGTGAGGCGCGGTGTTTCCGATGAGGGAAAAGCTACGTTGCGTTTCTAGATCGGGCAACACACTTGTTGCACGCGACTTACGTTTACGCAGCTCACTGCCACCATTTCGTTGCAACGGCTATGACTTCAAAGCAACGAGGGTGGGCAGTCTCGTTGCAATGGGATGAAATTGAACGCTAGGCTGGCAACACCAGATACGACCGCGAGGAGACCGCGATGCCGGGAGGCAGACTCACCCAGCAGGAACGCCGGCAGATCGCGTCGGGACTGGCCGACGAACTCGCCTACGCGGAGATCGCCAGGCGCCTCGACCGCCCCACCTCGACGATCACGCGCGAAGTCATGCGCAATGGCGGTCCCACCGGCTACCGCGCCGACCTGGCCCACCGCGCCACCGAACAGCGCGCCCACCGGCGCAGGCAGACCGCCCCCCGAGGCCCGCAGGCCTCTGCGCACGCCTCTCCGCAGGCCCATGGACGCGATGGCGAGGCAGTGCGTGAGTACGAGGAGTTGCTCGCCACCGTCTTCATGCAGTCGGGCCTGCCGAAGATGACCGCCCGGGTCCTGGTCGCCGTCTCCGTCAGCGACGCGGGCAGCCTCACCGCGTCCGAACTCGTCCAGCACCTTCAGGTCAGCCCGGCGTCGGTCTCCAAGGCGGTGGCGTTCCTGGACAGCCAAGGCCTCATCCGCCGGGAGCGCGACGAACGCCGCCGTGAGCGCTATGTCGTGGACAACGACGTCTGGTACCAGTCGATGATCGCCAGCGCCCGGGCCCACGCCCAGCTCGTCGAGACGGCGCGGCAGGGTGTCACCGTCCTCGGCCCCGACACCCCGGCCGGCGCCCGCCTCGAAAACGTCGCCCGTTTCGTGGACTTCGTCTCCGAGAGCATTGTCCGGGCGGCGGAGCAGGCGCGGGAGATCCTCAATACGAAGCCGAGTACTGGTGGGCGGGGCTAAGGGCGGCGCCTTCGGTGGGCCTGCGACTTTGATGGTGACCGGGGCCGCCCGGCTTTTTGCGGAGTGTGGCGCCTCCGGGCCGGCAGTAAAGGGCGCTCCGCTGCGCTGCGCGTCGGCTACGCCGATTCCGCTCCGCTCCACCCTTGACTCCCGCCCCTCCACCGCACGTTGACTTTGACCCGGACGGCCAGGGGTGGGGCCGACGGGGACCCCTGGGTTGGGTCATCCCCTTTCGCTGCCGGGTGCGGCCCGGTCCATCGTGTGTGCCTGTCACGGTCGGGCCTCGGCCCCCGGCTCCCGGCTTCGCCGCTCGGGTCATCGGCTCTCGCCGCCGAGTGCGGACCGGCCCATCGTGGACGCGGGCCACGGCCCCGGCTCGGTCGTCCGCGCGGCTCGGCTGGCCGGGTCATCGGCTCTCGCCGCCGACTGCGGACCGGCCCATCGTGGGCGCGGGCACGCTCGGGCCTCGGCCCCCCGTCCCAGCTTCGCCGCTCGGGTCATCACCTTTCGCGGCCGAGTGCCGACCGGCCCATCGTGTGTCGACGTCACGTTCGGACCTCGGCCACCCACGAGGCCTGGCTTGCCAGGTCATCGGCTTTCGCGGGCGAGTGCCGACCGGCCCATCGTGGGCGCGGGTCACAGTCGTAGCTAGATCACCGGCGCGGCCTGCCCGGCCGGGTCATCGGCTCTCGCCGCCACGTGCAGGCCGATCCGGCATGGTGGGCCCATCGCAGGGGAGTGTTCCTGGGCATACGGGCCGCCGGTCGGGCACCTACTTTCGCAAAGTTGTGAACCCGAAGGGCGCGCGCCCCCTGACACTCCCCGTGCGCCGTCACAAACGCCCAGGCCCCGGCTTCGCTGCTCGGGTCATCGGCTCGCCCTGCCGGGTGCGGACCGGTCCATCGTGGGCGGCCGTCACGGTCAAGGGCGCTGGGCAGGCCCGGGCCCCGCCCCTCCCGGGCACCTACTTCAGAAAAGTTGCGAACGAGGACGCCGCGCGCCCCTTCCACAACTAATGCGCCGCCCCGACCGGAAAGGGGAGGCCGCCTGTCGGAGACCAACTTTCGCGAAGTTGTGAATGGAGGAGCCCCGCGCCCCCTCTTCACGACCAATACGCCGCCCCGGCCGGAAGGCAGAGGCCGCCTGTCGGGGACCAACTTTCATGAAGTTGCGAATGGGGAGGCCGTGCGCCCCCTCTTCACGACCAATGCGCCGTCCCAGCCGGGCGGGAGAGGCTGCCCCTCGGGGACCTACTTTGGGAAAGTTGCGAATGCGTTCGCCGCACGCCCCCGCGTGAACAGCCAATGCGCCCCCAGCATCCGAGCCCACCGCGCCACAATCCCTCCATGGCCGGCCCTGCGTGACGGCGCGCAGGGCGTGACAGGGGGGCGCGCGGCATCCCCATTCACAACTTTTCCAAAGTAGGTGCCCGACCGGCCGCCCACATGCCCGGCATCACCCCCACCGCGACGGGCACACACGATGGGCCGGTCCGCACCCGGCAATGAAGGGTGATGACCCAGCCAGCCTGGCCGCGCCGGGCGACCGCACCCCGACCGTGGCCCGCGCCCACGATGGGCCGGTCCGCACCCGGCCGCGAGAGTTGATGACCCGAGCGGCGAAGCCGGGAGGCGGGAGGCCGAGGCCCGACCGTGACAGGCACACACGATGGACCGGTCCGCACCCGGCGGCGAAAGGGGATGACCCATCCCAGGGGTCCCCGTCGGCCCCACCCCTGGCCGTCCGGGTCGAAGTCAACGTGCGGTGGAGGGGCGGGAGTCAAGGGTGGAGCGGAGCGGAATCGGCGTAGCCGACGCGACCGCAGGGAGCGCCCTTTACTGCCGGCCCGGAGCCGCCACACTCCGGAAAACACCGGGCGGCCCCGGTGCGTATCGAACGTCACCGGCCCACCGAAGTCGCCGAGCCGCCGGAAGTTCATCCGACAGCCACCCCACCACTCCCTTCGCACAACCCTTCGTACGCCTCAGAAGTCACACCCCCGCAAGCAGTACCCAAAGATTTCCAGAGGCTCCGGGAGTCCCACGTGCGCGTAAGAAGCCTGGCCGGCACCACCGGCGAGGACATCGGCACCGGCTTCGGAGTCGGGGCCGGGGTCGGGGTCGGCGGCACCGGAGCCGGCTTCGGCCGCACCGTGCGCTGACCCCGCCTCCCGCCGGGCCGCCCCATGGGCTCCCACCCGGCCTCCACTCATGCACACCCTCAACTGATGAGAGACCTCTCCATGTCCTCGTACGTGCGAAACACCGCGCGCAAGAACGCGCGCAACAAGCTCCTCGCGGCAGGCGCCCTCTGCGCCGCCACCGCCCTCGGCGTCACCGGCCTGACCGCGGGCAACGCCCTCGCGGCCGCCCCCGCCGCGCCCTCCGCCCCCGCCAAGATCCGCGCCGACTACAACGGTGACGGCTACGTCGACCTCGCCGTCGGCGTGCCGAGCGCGACCGTCGGCGGCCAGGCCAAGGCCGGATACGTCAACGTCGTCTGGGGCGGCGCCTCCGGCCTCGGCAAGCACGGCTCGGCCACCGTCAGCCAGGCCACGACCGGCGTGCCCGGCACCGCCGAGGCGGGCGACAAGTTCGGCTACGCCGTCGACTCGAACGACATGAACGGCGACGGCTACAGCGACCTGGTCGTCGGCGCGCCCGGAGAGGCGACCACCGCCGGCACGGCCGCCGGCACCGTCGCGGTCGTCTGGGGCTCCGCGAGCGGCTTCAAGGGCGGCTTCACCGCCGCCAACGGCGGCAACGACAGCGCCAGGTACGGCTCGATCCTCACCACCGGTGACTTCGACAAGGACGGCGACAAGGACATCGCCCTCAACTCGCACTTCGACGAGTCGGACGCGGTCGTGACCCGGCCGGGCCCCTTCACCGCGGGCTCGCCCTCCGCGGTCTCCCGGGTCACGGGCTGGCACTTCGCGGGCCCGTCCGCCCTGGCCGCCGGTGACTTCGACGGCGACGGCGGCGACGACCTCGCCATCTCGTACCACGGCATGGAGGCCAGCGGCACGACCGTGCAGAGCCGTGCATCCGGCGAGTGGCAGCAGACCTGGCACACCGCCGACAGCTCCGACACCGCGCTCGCCACCGGCGACTTCGACGGGGACGGCACCGCGGACCTCGCCGTGGGCAACATGCGGCCGAACCCCGAGGCCGAGGGCACCTACTGCGAGGACATCCTCGGCGGCGCCATCGCCGTCATCTACGGCAAGCAGGGCGGCAAGCTCGGCGACGGCGGCTCCTCCTGCACCTCCCAGAACAGCCCGCAGGTCGGCGGCACCGCCGAGACCGGCGACAACTTCGGCGCGCAGCTCGCGGTCGGCAACCTCGACCGGGACGGCATCGACGAGCTGGTCGTCGGCGCCGACGCCGAGGCCGTCGGCACCGCCCAGAACGCGGGTACGTACTGGGTCCTCGCCTCGTCCGGCACCGGCGGCGACCTCACCGGCCCCGCCTTCAGCCAGAACTCGACCGGCGTGGCGGGCACGGCGGAGGCCGACGACCACCTCGGCGCGGCCGTCGCGACCGGCGACTACAACGGCGACTCCTACCCGGACGTCGCGGTCGGCGCGCCCGGCGAGGACGGGCAGAAGGGCGGCGTCTGGTACTCCGCGACCCCCAAGGACGGCCCGAACCCGGCGGTCACGTCGGTGACGCCGGGCAAGCTGGGGCTCACGGGAGCGCGGGAGTACGGGATGGTTCTCGGGCGGTGACCCGGGCGCGGACGGGCTGGATCTCCGAGGTCCAGCCCGTGCTGGCGCAAGCCACCCGAACCCCGCCAATCACCCCCAACTCCCGCCCCCCGTACAACCCTTGTGCCCCACCGCAGGTCTCCCCTTAGCCGATCACGGCATGACGCCAGGGCCAACGCCCGGTGAACACGCCCGCCCCGGCCCCCATCGACCGCGGATGCCCGCCAGGCATCCCCGCATGCCGCAGGAGTACCGCATGGCCAAGCACAAGCGCACCTCCACCACCGTCCGCTCCAGACGCACGCGCCTCGCCGCGGCGACGGCCACCGCGGCCGCGCTGACGGGCGGGCTGCTCGCCGTCACGGCCACCGCCGCGTCCGCCGCGCCCGCGGACCCGCTGCCCTCGCACGAGGCCGACTTCAACGGCGACGGCGTCGCGGACCTCGCCACCTCCGCGCCCGGCGCCAACGTCGGCGGGAAGGACGGCGCCGGCCAGGTCACCGTCACGTACGGCGGCAGCACGCTGCGCCACAAGACCTTCAGCCAGAACAGCGCGGGCGTCCCCGGCTCCGCCGAGACGGGCGACACCTTCGGCTACGACACCGCGTACGGCGACTTCGACCGCGACGGCTACGACGACCTCGCGGTCGGCGCCCCCGGCGAGGACGTCGGCAGCGACAAGGACGGCGGCACCGTGCAGATCCTGTGGGGCTCCGCGAACGGCCTCTCCGGCGGTACTACGGTGAAGGACCCCCGCCCGGACGGCCACGACTACTTCGGCGGGCCCATCGAGGCCGGTGACTTCGACGGCGACGGCGCCACCGACCTCGCCATCGGCGCCCGGTCCGGCGCGGCCACCATCGACGTCCTCGACGGCAAGATCTCCCGTAGCAGCGGCACCGGCACCGGCCGCTACACGGTCAAGCCCGCCATCCAGAGCGGCGAGGGCGCGGGCCCCTTCAACCTGCACTCCGGCGACGTGAACGGCGACGACCGGGAAGACCTCATCGTCGACGGCTACTCCACCGGCGACGGCTACAACGCCAACCTGTGGGTGCCCGGCACCGCCGACGGCCTCAAGACCACCGACCAGCAGCGGCTGCCCGGCGGCATCATCACCGACGTCGGCGACACGGACGGCGACGGCTACGGCGACATCGTCATCGGCCTGGAGTGGGACGACGAGATCGCCGGCTCGCACAAGGGCGGCTCGGTGTACGTGGTGCACGGCGCGGCCAACGGCCCGTACGGCGACACGCAGATCTTCACCCAGGACACCGCGGGCGTGCCGGGCACCGGCGAGAAGGGCGACGTCTTCGGCGGCGAGCTCGACCTCGGCGACATCAACGGCGACGGCCACCTCGACCTGGTCGTGGGAGCGCCGGGCGAGAACCTCGACGGCGTCACGGACGCGGGCTCGGCCACGGTCATCTACGGCAAGAAGGACGGCTCGGGCCTCTCCACGGACGGCGCGGTCTTCCTCGACCAGAACACGCCGGGCGTCCCCAACTCCAATGAGGAGAGGGACTACTTCGGCGCGGATATCCACGTCGACGACCTGAACGGTGACGGACGGGGCGACGTCATGGTCGGCGCGTACGGCGAGAACGGGGCGAACGGCGCGTTCTACCCGCTGACCAGCAAGAGCGACGGCTCCCTCACCGGCTCGGCGGGCGTCTACACGTCGACGGTCGGCATCTCGGCGACGGGCACGCCCCGCCTCGGCGCGAACTTCGCCGACTGACGGCCCAGCCCATCTCCTCTTCGCCGGGCCCGCACCACCTCCCTCCGCGGGCCCGGCCACACCCCTCCCTCAAGAGCGGTCAAGCCGCCCTGACGATCCAACAGTTGGAGCCCTCTTGCGCACACGCACCCTCGCCCTGGCCGCGGCCACCGCCCTCGCCGCCACCGGCCTCACCCTCCCGCTGGCGACGACCGCACACGCCGCATCCCCCGCGGCACCTCCCACCGCACCCGCCGAACCCACCCCCCTCACCAGCGACTTCAACGGCGACGGATACGCCGACCTCGCCGTCGGCGTGCCCAGCGGCAGCGTCGACGGCAAGGCGAAGGCCGGCTACGTGAGCGTCGTCTTCGGCGGCGAGGACGGCCCGGGCACGAACGGCGTGCGGCGCATCACGCAGGCCACCGTCGAGGTGCCCGGCACCCCGGAGGCCGGTGACCGCTTCGGCGGCGCGGTCACCACCGCGTACATAGACGACGACAAGTACGCCGACCTCGTCATCGGCGCCCCGGGCGAGGACATCGCCGCCAAGACGGACGCGGGCTCGGTCACCGTCCTGTACGGCACCGGCGACGGCTTCTCCGTGGCCAACACGGCCGCCCGCGGCGACAAGACCGGCGCCGCCTACGGAAACGCCCTGGTCGCCGCCGACTTCACCGGCGACACGGACGTCGACCTGGCCATCGGCGGCAAGGACCAGGTGGTCTACAACGCCCACCCCCTCGTCGACCGCACCCAGCCCCTGATGGCCAGGCCCATGGGCGGCCGCGCCCCCGTCATGACGACCGGCGACTACAACTCCGACGGCCGCCCCGAGCTGGCCGTCGCGTACTACACGCAGAACCAGCCCAACACCCAGTCCCACGTCCAGCTGTACGACTACAGCAAGAACGAGTACGCGTTCTTCCTGACGTGGAGCAGCGACAACAGCGCCGCGAACGCCCTCGCCACCGGCGACTTCAACGGCGACGGCCACGACGACCTCGCCCTCGGCAACTGCCGCGAGATCGCCGACGAGAACATCGACGACCCGTGCGGCCCCGAGGAGATCGCCAAGGGCGGCGGCATCCACATCCACTACGGGGACGGCACCGGCCTCGTATGGGAGGGCCAGACCCTCAACCAGGACACCCCCGGCGTCCCCGGCGTCGCCGAAACGGGTGACGACTTCGGCAACGCCCTCGTCGCCACGGACCTCGACGGCGACGGCAAGGACGACCTGATCGCGGGCGCCCCCGGCGAGGCGATCGGCAGCGCCGCCCGCGCGGGCAGCGTCACCGTCCTGAAGGGCGGCGCGAAGGGCATCCTGAACGCGGACGGCTCGGCGGCCGGCGCGGTCGCGTACCAGCAGAACACCCCCGGCATCCCGGGCGCGGCCGAGAAGGGCGACACCTTCGGCGCGAACCTCGCCGCCACCGACCACGACGGCGACGGCCGCCCCGACGTGTCCGTGGCCGCCCCCGGCGAGAACGCCTCCGCGGGCGGCGTCTGGGAGCTGCCCGGCGGCGGCGCCACGGGCAGCAGGGCCATCACGCCCAACTCCATCGGACTGCCCGCGTCTTCGCACCCGTACGCGTACGGAGCGGTGCTCGGCCGCTGACCGACCCTGACCCAGGCCCCGGGGGAACCCTGACCCTTCAGGGTTCCCCTAAGGGTTGTCACAGGTCGGCCGCAAAGCCCGTCTCCTCCCGGGGAGGGACGACCCGACCCCGGAAGACCAGGTACGTTCGATTCGTGGCTGGATTCAGGATCGGACGCGGCCGGGACAACCGCGCCGCGCGACCGCAACAACAACCGCGGCAGCAGCCGTACGGACAGCAGGCCCCGCAGGGCGGCCAGCAGCCGTACGGCTACCCACCCGCGCCGTCGACCCCGCAGCGCCCGCAGCCCTCGCAGCCCCCGCAGCAGTACGGCGGGGGCGGCAGGCCGTACGGCGGTGGCGGTGGCGGCCAGCAGTGGCCCCCGGCCGGGGCCGCCGGCGGCAACCACGGCGAGCCGGAGTACTTCGGCGGCCCCGACGACCACGGCCGGAGCCACGGGCCCGGCCACGGCCACGGCGGCTACGCCCCTCAGGGCGGCGGCCACGGCCCCCAGCCCGGTGGCTACGACCCGTACGCGGCCAACAACCCCGGACACACCCAGGCCTTCTCCATCGGCGAGGACCCCTACACCCAGGGCGACACCTACCGCGCCGGCCAGGCGCCCGCCCCGGTCCTCGGCCCCCGCCTGCACTGGAAGGAACTGCTGCGCGGCATCGTGCTGCGCCCCGGCCCCACCTTCCTCCACATGCGGGACTACGCGATGTGGGGCCCCGCCCTCGTCGTCACGTTCCTCTACGGCCTGCTCGCGCTCTTCGGCTTCGACGACGCCCGCGACGACGCGATCAACGCCACGCTGTCGTCCGCGGTGCCCTTCGTCCTCACCACCGGCATCGCGATCACCATCAGCGCCTTCATCCTGGGCGTGGTCACGCACACGCTCGCCCGCCAGCTCGGCGGCGACGGCGCCTGGCAGCCGACGGTCGGCCTCTCCATGCTGATCATGTCGCTGACGGACGCGCCGCGCGTGATCGTGGCGATGTTCCTCGGCGGCGGCCAGCCCTTCGTCCAGCTGCTCGGCTGGGCGACCTGGCTCGCGGCGGGCGCACTGCTCACGACGATGGTCAGCAAGTCCCACGATCTGCCGTGGCCGAAGGCACTGGGCGCGTCCACGATCCAGTTGCTGGCGATCCTGTCGATCATCAAGCTGGGCACGTTCTAGTACGTACGTGACGTACGTGCCGTACGTGAGCGAAAAGGGCCCGGGGACGACAAGTCCCCGGGCCCTTCTCACTCACCAACGCCAGGCGGGTCAGACGGGTCAGGCGGGTCAGGCGTCAAGAACCTGCCCGGCCCGCTGCACGACGGGCGGCTCGACGCTCCAAGGGAAGTTGATCCACTCGTCGGTCCGCTTCCACACGTACTCGCACTTCACGAGGGAGTGCGACTTCTCATAGATGACGGCGGACCGCACCTCGGCGACGTGGTCGAGGCAGAAGTCGTGGACGAGCTTCAGCGTCTTCCCGGTGTCGGCGACGTCATCGGCGATGAGCACCTTCTTGTCGGTGAAGTCGATGGCGTTGGGGACGGGCGCGAGCATGACGGGCATCTCCAGGGTCGTCCCGACGCCCGTATAGAACTCCACGTTCACGAGGTGGATGTTCTTGCAGTCGAGCGCGTACGCGAGCCCGCCCGCGACGAAGACGCCACCGCGGGCGATGGAGATGATGATGTCGGGCTGGTACCCGTCGTCGGCGATGGTCTGCGCGAGCTCCCGCACAGCGCCGCCGAACTTGTCGTACGTAAGGTTCTCGCGCACGTCACTCATACCGCTGCTCACACCTGGGTCCGATGGAAGTTGAGGAAGGAACGGGAGGCGGTGGGCCCGCGCTGCCCCTGGTAACGCGACCCGTACCGCGCCGAGCCGTAGGGCTCCTCGGCGGACGAGGTCAGCCGGAAAAGACAGAGCTGCCCGATCTTCATCCCCGGCCAGAGCTTGATCGGCAAGGTCGCCAGATTCGACAGCTCCAGGGTCACGTGCCCGCTGAACCCCGGGTCGATGAACCCGGCGGTGGAGTGCGTGACCAGCCCGAGCCGCCCGAGGCTGGACTTGCCCTCGAGACGACTGGCGAGATCATCAGGGAGGCTGACGACCTCGTACGTCGACGCGAGCACGAACTCACCCGGGTGCAGGATGAACGGCTCGTCACCCTCGGGCTCCACGAGCCGCGTCAGGTCGGCCTGCTCGACGGAGGGGTCGATGTGGGGGTAGCGGTGATTCTCGAACACCCGGAAGTAGCGGTCCAGCCGCACGTCGATGCTCGAGGGCTGCACCATGGATTCGTCGTACGGGTCGATCCGTACCCGTCCGGAGTCGATCTCGGCCCGGATGTCCTTGTCTGAGAGAAGCACGCACCGAGGATACGCAGAGCGCGCGGGCCCTCCCCAATCGGACAGGACCCGCGCACTCCACTAACCCACTTCAGACATAGCGCCCACTGGCCGCTACCTGCTCCCCACTACTGCTTCTGCAGGGTGACCGGCACGGCGTGCCGGAGCCGGGCGCAGCGCGGGCACCGGATGAGCCGGCCGGGACCGAGCCGGTCCGCCTGCTGCATCGGGAACGAAGCGGTGCTGAACACGTGCCCTTCGGCACATCGGACGACGGTGCGCTCCATCAAGTCTTCGAGTCCCTTCCCCAGTCGTAGGTGAGCTCGTACGTACCCGTACTCACTCGTCTCTCGCTCGCCTCCGAGCCGACGACGAATGCCCACATTACGGTATGAAAGGGACGACCCTCCAGGCGGCACGACCACATTCCACGGTACGCCCCAACTCCCTCCCGTCGCACGGCGCATCCCCCCTCCCGAACACCACTCGGGCCCCACGGCGAGAGCGCCGGGGGCCCGGGATGAGGTACAGTGTGCGACGGTACGACACCGCTTCGAAGCAGCTTCGGGACGGCGTCTTTCGCGGGTGTAGTTTAGTGGTAGAACATCAGCTTCCCAAGCTGAGAGTGCGAGTTCGATTCTCGTCACCCGCTCTTGTTGAACCCCCAGGTCATGGACCCGGGGGTTCTTTGTTGCCTACGGGGGTGGGCCGGCCCTTCGTACGGCCCGAAGTGCGCGCCGCATCCGTTCTCCGTCGGCGCATGGGTGGGTCTCTGTCTGGCATGGGGCGCAGTGGTCCAGATGTGCGAGGTAGCTCTGGTACACGAGCTCCACACGGCGGCGGGCCACTGGGGCCGACATCGACGCACTCGTCACCGGGTCTCCGTCGTCCGCACTCTGCCCGAGGCCGATGACGGCCGCCACGGTGGCGGGCTCGCACAGGTCGCCCTCGAAGCGCGGCCGCGCGATCCAGTACGGGCCGGGCGGCTCCGTGCGGTCGAGCCTCGGCACGCCGAGGTAAGTCCCGCGGCTCAGCCGCGGTGCGCAGTCCTGGTGCTTCCACACCCGGTCGCGGCACGGCTTCGTCAATGCGTAGTAGCTGCCGCCCAACGTGCGGCCGTCGTAGACGACAGGCCCTGCGATGAGCCAGGCGAGGCGAGTGGCGACCGCCTGTGGAGCGGTGACCCCGACGGCCGCCTGCACAAGCGCCTCGGGAAGGCGGACGGCATCGAACCGGCCGCCGAGCGGCAACAGCGCCACACCGGATTCCGCCCACTCCCGGCAGGCCTGCTCGGGGGCGAGCTGGCTGTGCGCGAACCATGCGCTCAGGGTCGCGGCCGGGGCTGGGACCGTACATTCCGTGATCGGCGATCGCGTCATCCTGTCGGCCATGTCGATTCCTTGCTGGTGGGCCGTGCCCGGGGACCGTTCACGGGGCCGCCGAGCGCTGACCCACTCATGGAATCGACCCGCCACACAGCGTGACAGGGACGTGGCGTCCTACTTTCGCGACGCTAGTCGCTATTCGGCGGCTCTACTCGGCGACGTCAGTCGGCGACGCCCAAGAGCTCTGCCAACTGCCGGAGACCCGGCGGATGATGAGGAAGTGCCCACAGGTCACGCACGATGGTCACGGCCAGAGTGTGGTGCTGCATCCACGAGGGCGCCACGCGGTGAAGCGACTCCAGGGCCTTCACCGCGCCGGCCGCGTCACCGAGGTCGGTGTGGGCCCGGGCCACATCCAACAGCAGCCAGGTCCGCCAGGACGCGGGAACGTCCTTGCCAAGACGCATGCCCTTGGCCAGCGTCAGGGCCTCCTGCGGGTGGCCGTACTGAACGGCCAGCCGGACGCGTTCGATGCGAACCGATGACGGACTGAACACGCTGACCATCCGGCTGTCGCTGCCTGGCGGCAGCTTGGTCACCCGCTTGGCTTCCTTCTCGGCGTGCTCCATCAACTCCGCTGCCCGCTGGTAGTCGTTGCTGCGCGCGGCGGACGTGGCCGCGGACATGGTCAGCGCGCCCCAGACCTTCAGGCCGTCGGCGGTCTCCGTGTATCCGCCGACGACGATGGCGTCCGCAGCGCGCGTAGCAACACTCAGGGCGTCACCGAGGCGGCCTTGCCGCTGGTAGGTCCACGCGACGGAGTTGACGATTATGGGCCGCAGCAAGGGATCGGCGGAGCGGTCCGCCGCGTCGATGGCCCGCTCCAGGCTGATGAGCGCGAGGTCGGTCTTCCCCATCCGTACGGCAACGTGCCCAGCAAGCTGAAGAGCCTTCCCCAACGCCGCAAACCCAGCGCTCCGACCATCCCCCACCCCACCCCCATCACCCAAGGCGCTGGCCGCCCGCGCATCCGCGATCATGTCGGGCAACGCCTTCATCACGGTGTCGAACTCAGCCGCGTGGTACTGCGTCCACCCCTCCGCGATCTGCTCGCGCAGGACATCGAGCGAAAAGCCGGACCCAGGCGGCTCCGGCTCCGGCCCCCCAAGCGCCGGCATGATGGCACGCCGCACCGCCACGAAGCGGGGCCCGTCGTTCTCCCCCGTCGAGGAGACGGCAGGCGGATCCCCGAGAAGCGTCGTCAGCTCCACACCGAGCCCGTTCGCCAGCGCGTGCAACGTGGGCAACCGTGCCGAATGCTTCCGCCGCTGCTCGAGCTGCCGAATCACGTCCACACACACGCCGGAACGCTCAGCCAACTCCTCCTGCGTCAACGACGCCAACCGCCGCAGCCGCCGCAGATTCCGCCCCAAGTCATCGTTTCCCACGCAATCAAGGTACGCCGCGCCCCAACTGGGCGAAGGACTATGGGTGATGCGGGCGCAAGGACTACCAAGTGACCCGTCAACCGGCCCAAAAGGTCAGAAGAGTCAGCTACGGTCCACCGAACCAAAAGCGCCCGGGCCGGCCGGACCTGACCTGCGCGAGGGCCGTCCGTTCCGACCAGACCGACGGAGTTACAACTTTCTCTACTGGTCCAAGGCGGCTCGCTCCGCTCCCCGCGCGCGGCCCGGCCCCCGGCCGGGCCTGCGCTCCTGTCTCCGCCCCGCTCCAGCCCGGCCGGCGCCCGTGCCGCGCGCACAGCAATCAGCCACCTGATGCCAGATAAGGGCACATCGTGGCCGCAGCCAAGCCATCGTCTAACTTTCCTCTAAGCCGCTAGCGTCCTTCCCGAACGCCTCAACTAGTCTTTCGATCAGTGTCTGACGTAGCTCAATGTTCCTTGTCAGCCCTTCGGCGCACATTAGGCAAAATGCCCTACTCGGCTGAGAGTCGCCCGGCTCTATTTGGCGAATCGCCTCAAGTGCCAGCCAGGCATGCTCAGAATTCCCAAGAGCCAGCAATTCCTCACTTAGGGAGCGCGCCTCGTGACGCGACGCCGGCTCCCCATACACGCACGCCACCAGTAGTGCCATCCTCTTGGGAAGTTCCTCAACAATGGCATTGCGTTGCCAAACGCGACTGTACGACTCACCCCTCAAAGAAGACGAAGGCTCACGGCCCGCCGCAATCGCCAGTCGACCCAACCCCCAGCGCGTAGAGTCCTGCAACCAGAGGGATAGCAAGGTTTCAATTCGTTCACGATTGATTGCCGGAGGTAGCTTTTTTGATTTCCGCCCAGCAAAATCGAGGCAGTCCAACCATAGGGGATAGTTCTCACCATCAATGTAACCAATCCAGCCAACATTGACGTAATCGCTTCGGATGGCATCTTCCAGAATCGCCTGCACTCTGATAGGACCCATCTCATCTACAAATTCGCTGCGACCGTGTGCCGAAACCAGCAGCTGCGTGAGTAGCCAATTAGCAAATCTCGCCTGAATCCCTGCGACCTCACTTCGGCACTCTGCATAGGCTTCAAAGATCTGCCCAACTTGCCCATATAGAGCCGACTCCGAGTCGGGAAGCATATAAGACCCCTTAGCGGCCGCCAGCGGATAGAAGGACGTTCCACTATTAAGGCAGTCCTTCATGCCATTGAGCGTAATCCGCCAGTCGATTCCCCCGACCCACGACTTTTCCAAGCCCTCCCATTCGCGCAGATCTCCGTATTCGCCACGCTTCAGGGAATTAATAGCCTCTGGAATCGCTGGCTGCTCTACTATGACCTGCGAAACGATCCATGGGAGGCGGCTTTCAAGGGCTTTCAGATTTTCCGGCTGCCTCGCCGCAGATTCTAGAAACGAAGCCAAAGACTGCGCACTAGGGTTACAGCAGAATTGAGCCGCGTCGTAAACTAGTGTGGGCTTTGGCGGTGCAGCTCGAAGCACACGTTCCCATGCCGAGGAGACATCATGGACGCTGTTAAGACGCGCATCAAAATTCAGTATCTCTACTCGGGCAGTGTTGCCATCGCTTCCTGACGACGCCGGGCGCAGCACACTTCGGAAAGCGCTGACCCAGCCTGACCCTGCAGAATTATGCTTAGCCATACCGCCAGCGCGCTTAGATCTGCGCCTGTAGGAAGTCAATCCACCGAGCGCATCGATTACCTGCGGAAGTGGCGCCTCAACGAGGCACAGTTGGGTCAAATTACGCAAGGTCGTGTTTCCGGTTTTGTATGCAAGCGCCATCAGCTCCTGTCTATTCCTAGGCGTCAGCTTCTCATACAGAGGGGCAATAAATTTGCCGATAGCGGAACGTGTGTCAGTGGATAGGTCTGCGCGACTGCTCAGAACACTCAACCCGTAGAGCAGACTCAAATCGTCTACGCTGACCCGATCATGCAATCGGTCATCAGCGAGCTGCGATACCACATCAATCATTTCTTCCGATATGACAGACGGAACCATGCGAACGTCGGGGTCTGGCGGAAGCTGGAAGAGCCGTACTGCCTGATCAGTTAGTGATTGCAGGTAAACGGGTGATCTTACCATCCCATCGGAAAGAACTGACGTAGCTAGCCGAGAGCCCGCGAGGATAGATTTCTTCACGTCCCCATGCAGAACAGAATGGCTGTTCAGCTCAACAACCAACGAAACTACGGTGTCCCGAAGGTGTTCCCGCTTAGTGAAGATATACCCGAAAGCGAAGAGCAGGGTATTGCGCCAGTGTGCGCTGGAAGAGACACTACGCAGGCTGTCAGAAATGAGCGCCTCGGGCTTCTGCATAAGCCCCTGAGCTGCCCAAAATTCCTGGAGAGACCTGATTTCAAACCCGATCTCACCAGATCTAGTGGAAACAAGAAATACAAGCCTTTCAGTTGCCGCCTTGATCACTTGCTTACAGAGTGTCGATAGCGAGTCGCCCCGATGCCCTTCTTTCTCCAATCGAGAACGGACTATTTCTCCGAGCTCATGCGATTCTAGTGTTGAATGCGTTTCTCCAGAATGCTCGCTGCGAGTTTGGAGCAGAAGCCCCACATGCGCATGAATAGCGTCCACATCCGATTGATGATCGCGCAACAGGGAGCTGGCCTGGCTATCTTTTTCCAACTCCCTATCGTAAATGACTCTGTAATAGTCGGCAAATAGGTTAAATCGGTCCTTCGGTGCCTGTCCCACGCGCTCTAGAAGTACAGCGAGAATCGTTACCTGTAGAGGAGAGGCCATAAGGCGCGAAGTAGCCGGCTCAAGGTAGGCGCGCTCCAGGCGTTCGATCAATCGATCTGTACGATCGCTGTCACTTCCATGACGCGCAATAGCCAGTTTTTTCCCGTAGCTCATCGCAATTTCGCGAGTCAAAGCGGTAAGCTGTAGATGCCTGTAGTGGTTGGGAGAAAATTCGTCGGTATATCCCTGCGGGCGTGTAGTTGCAATAACGAAGACATCTGCGCTAACAGCTGCTGCTTCAATCAGGAAGTCATCAATTAATGCAAGAATTTCTCCTCGATTGCTGGCAGCTGGCACCTCATCGAGGCCATCCAAGACTACAAACCATGGATAAGCGGCAAGCCATTTCCGTAGATCATGCGCACTAACGGATTTCGTCGTCCTAGCGGAAACAATCTTGGCCAAGTAACCAAGCACTGAACTAGAGCCCCCGCGCGCTACGTCATCCGCCAGCCTCGTCAACTGAATATTTACCGGCCATCGTCGCTTATTGGGCGCGGACAGGCTCTCTTGATCCATCAATGTTTCGATTTTTTTGCATGCCAGCTTCACTTTGCCGTACGATCCGGCCGCTGTATCGGCTACTAGTGCTGCCCGAAACATTTGACAGGCGAATTGTGTAATTGTGGTTTTCCCCTGACCTGGACCTCCAATGAGCACAAATCTATCGTCTGCCTCATTTTGCGCTCTGTGATTCCGGCCCCCGACTTTCTCAGTTCCTTGATCCGACGCATGAATGATAGATTTAAGGACTCTTTGATAATTCGATGATGGGGCTTCCTCGATGCCGGACCACGGCTGATAAGGAAGATCGATAAAGATGTCTGCTAGAGCTACGCTGCCATCATCGGTGGCACCAGCTTGGTCAAGGTTTACGTACCTCTCTCTGAGTAGTTCCTTCGCTGTGAATGAACTCAGGGCATCAGAGATATCCGGACCGAGATCGTCTTGGTCGGACAGGACCTGCGCCAAAACGTCTCCGGGAGTGACCCAGGGAGCGTATGTTATACGGATGTCTCTATTATTGGCCAGAAATGTCGAAATGGAATCGGAATGCCAAACAAGCCACCCTTTGAACCCTAGCCGCTTCGCATGTTCCTTTAGGCACTTGTCTACCCTGTCAATCCCTCCGTCATCTTGCGGGGAGAGTCGGACGTTAGTGGAAACAAGAAAATATGCGGGCACCCTCTTGTTTTCCGCTTTCCGATTTACCCATCCCTTCATTTCTCCATCTATTTCACTGATCAGCCAAGAGGCGTCGTCTTTAGGCTTGCCCAGAGTCTCCTTATATTTAGCCTGGATGACGCCATATCCGCTCCATGGGTGCCCGTTTGTGGTAATTGGCACCGGGCCATCAAAGGTGGCTTCCCTGCCGCCGTCTGCACCAGAGCCGAATACTCCGACGCCAGGCCCGAGTTCAGCGACTGCAAGTGCTTGGGTTAGGTGCTCAAATTCACGGCTACCGAGCCGACTGAGGTCGAAGCGCATGACACCATGGTGCCCGTTGGAAGCGCCGCCTGTCCTGTTCTTACCCAATCAGCTTCTGTCGAGGGCCACTCTCTCTGTCGTGGCCGGTGAACACCGCACACCCCAAGCGCACCAGGCCGAGTAGTAACCGCTCCGTGGTGGCGCGGTACAGCAGCGAAGTACAGCAACCCCAGCAACCGGCAGTACTCCACACCGGCTCTCATTGGCCCCCGGGCAACCTGTATGACCTCTCCTGACCGGTCTGTGTAGAGCTACGGATCAGAAGGCCACAAGGGCAGATGCGCCGATACGCTACTGTGCCGGTGCATCGCTCTTGCTGGGGGGGGGAGAGAGACTGATGACCGATCGATCTTGGCAACTCTTGCAGGCGAATAACCTGCTCGGAACTCTCACGCTCGACGAGGTCGATCAGCCGTGGTTCTGCTGCCACTTCACCGGGACGTCGGCCTGGGAAGGCGTTCGTCCCATCCTTGAGGAGTAGACCCACTCGATAGAGGCAGAGCAGCCTGACCCTTCAAGGGTCGAGCGAGCCATGGGAGCGGTGGGTGCTCTAGGGCTGTCATTGGTGCCTGCCGACGGCAGCGAACCGATCGACGACTTCCTCATCCACGTAAGGGGCACTCACGCCAGCTTCCGCTACTAGTTGCTCGTAGAGCTCAGCTGAGACCAACAGTTGATCGTGCCAGACCCATGCCAGGTTGAGCGGGGAACCACGGGGAATCGTGGGACATCCAGGGGACACCCGTCAGGGCCTCGCAGTCCGTTACCCCGCAGGTCAGATGGGCAGCTGGCCCTGGATCACCCGAGCTTCCCAAGCTGAGAGGACCGGGTCGGCGTCATTGCCAGAAGATTTCTTCGACGATGATCTGGGGGGCGTCTACGCGGTGCATGAAGATGTAGCGGAGCCAGCCGCGGTAGTTGTCGAAGTAGAGGATGCGAGGGCCCTTGGGGCTGGAGGATCGTGCCGGCTCGACTCGCATGGCGGCGGGCAGCTCGGCGTCAGCTTCGATGCCGCGGAAGTATGGGTCCTTCGCCGTCACCAGTTCGGCGCGGGCCGCGTCGACGATCTTCCGTACGTGTTCGGGCAGGGCGTCTCGCGCGGCTTGGGCTTTGAGGGCCCAGTCCATTTGCCAGGGTGGCCCCATGAAGGCGTCGTCGTCACCGGCCCGGCTCCGTGCGGGCGGCCGTGTGCCGGATGTTGGACGCCTCCTCCAGGAGCTTTCTGGCTTCGGCGAGGTCGGTGGCGTCGGTGGCACGCGCTTCGAGGTCGGTCAGGTGCGCGTCGAGGTGCGGGTCACGGGCGATGGCGTACTCGCCCCACCAGCGGGCCATGAACGCCGGGACGGGACCGAGGTCGAACGTGTCAGCGATCGCTCGTTTCCAGTGCGCGTCGAAGTCGGCGAGCAACTGGGGAGCGTGCTGAGCGATGGCTTCGCGGAGTGCCTTGGGGGTTCTCTCCGGCATGGGCGGGATGCCGGGTGAGTCGGTAGCAGCAGTGCCCATGCTCTCTCCTCCATCGGCCCTCGCCTTGTCGGTTCTGGAGCCTACCGCCGTGGCTTGGGGCACGCAGAGGTTCGTACGGGGCCGCGTCGGTCTGCGGCGCAGGCGCCGGCGGCGTGTGTCTGCGTGCTCTGGGCCCAGGTCGTGTTGTGTGGCCTGGGCCCTTTGGCGTGGGCCTTGATCACTCCGTCAGGGCCAGGTCGGCTTCGGCATGCGGCGGGGTGAGGGGCTGGGTGGAGGTCGGGGGGAGGGTGGTGGTGGTTTTGGGTGGGCGTTCGGTGGTTGGGGGGCGGCGGGTTGTCGGGCGGTCCAGGCCCGCTGCCACCGTGGCGTAGAAGCGGTGTACGGCGTCGTCGACGCTGCGGATGAAGCCGGACTCGGCGTTGCCGCGGCCGCTGCCCATGCCCTTGAAGAGGGAGAGGCGGAAGCCGGTGATCTGGGCGCCGTTCTTGGGGAGCAGGTCCGCCGGCTCCGGGCGCAGGCGCTCCAACGTGCCCCGGGGGCCGCCTGTTTCGCCTTCCACGAGCGTCTCGATGTGCAGGTCGGCAGGTGCTTCGGCGAGGCGGCGGACCAGGCGCTTCACCCAGGTCAGGGGGTAGCCCTGGTCGGGTGCGGGGATCTCGACGGACGTGCGGAGCTTGCCTGTACGCAGGTCTGCCGCGATCACCAGGGTGCCGGGGGCTCCCTCGACGCGTAGCTCCGCTTGCAGCTTTCCGTCGAGGCAGAGCTGGTCCGCCAGGGCGGCCCGGCGCGCTTCGGGGTCGACCCCGCGCTTGGCGCGTTGGACCGGCAGCACCTTCTGGCCGAGTTCACCACCGAGCCTGAGGCAGACCTGACGGATGAGCCGTTCCCAGTTTTCCACCACCTCAAGGGCGCGCATGTCGCCTTGGCACAGGGTTTCGTCGTCGATGCCGTTGCGTACGGGGACCCAGGCCGAACCCATGTTCTGGAAACCGTGGCAGCCGGAATTCTCGTGCTGGATGTAGTGCAGCAGCTCCTGGAGCAGCCAGGCGTGCGCCATGTTGCCCACGCCCTCGTGCCGGATCAACATCTGTGCCTGGTACGCCACTTCGGCCCAGGAAAGGTGCCACAGGGCCACCTTGTGTTTGCGCCGGCGGTCGATTCTGACATCGACCAGAGGGCTTCCCTCGAGGGCCACGTCGTTCGAGAGGGTGATCACCGCCTCGTAGCCGCGGCGTGCGGCGATGTCCATGTACGCCTGAACCTGCTCGGCCTTGAGGGAGTTGCCGTTCGTCTTGGTTTCGACGAGAGCGGTCCACAGTTTGCCCGCCCGTTCGACACGGATCACACCATCAGGGCGTCTCGGGGTGTCTCCGTGCGGCAGGGGAACCTCCGTGAACGTCTCCATACGGCCCGCGGGCGCGCCGAAAGCGGCAGTGAGTCTCCTGCCGAACTCGGGGATCTGCGCCATCACCGAGAGAAGCACGGATGTGGCCCGCGTTTCGCGGTCCCGGTCGCTCTTGAGCGCGGAGACCGGGAAGAGCCTGGCCCCTTTCCAGGTCTCGTTCTCCGCCAAGGACTTCTTGGCCACCTTGGGCAGGGTGACCTTCTTCTTGGCGGTGCGGAGGCGCGTCGGGGCCTTCTTCGGTTCCGTATCTGGAGCAGGTTGCCGGAGAGCCGGGGCTGCGTCGTCGTCGTGCGATGTCTGCAGCGTTTGTGGTGTCTGTGGTGTCTGTGGTGTCTGTGGTGCAGGTGCGTCGGCCGAGAGTGTGACCGGAGATGGGGTGGCCGTGTGCTCCTCGCCGCCCAGCACCTGCGTGGCGGTCTCGTCGTCGAGTGCCCGCTCGGTGGCCGCGTCGTCCTCGATGTCCACGCCGAAGTCGGTGGCCAGACCTGCCAGGCCGGCCTCGTACCCCTGCCCGACGGCCCGGAGTTTCCACTCCCCGCCACGGCGGTAGAGCTCGCCGAAGATGAACGCGCTCACCGGTCCGGTGTCGTCGACCGCGAACCGGAGCAGGTCCTCACCGGAGCTGTCGGCCAGCGTGAGCCGCAGATCGTCCAGTTCCCCGAAATGGGCTCCGTCGTACCTGCTCGCCGCGATCACGATCCGGTCGATGTCTTCAGGCACCGCGGTCAGGTCGAAACTGATGCGGTCCTTGTCGCCGCTCCCGGTGGGCGTCTTTCCCAGGAGTTGCACGCTCCCGTCGGCGGCGACCGGTTTGTTGTAGAAGTAGAAGTCGGCGTCACTACGCACTTTGCCGCCGGCATTCAGCAGAAGGACGGATACGTCCGCGTCCCCTTCGCCCGTCGGGCTCGTCCAGTCCAGGCTGACGATCACGGCATCGGCGTTCTCGCTCAAGGTCCCCAGGCCGACGTTGGCGCCCTTGGATAATTCGTACATGAGATCCCCACCCCAGTAGTGCGCGGCAGGCTCGCGTCGCCCCCAGACCACGCGCCGGCCGTTCTATGTGATGCACGGCACACTCGCCGTACAGGCACATTAGTGCTCGCCGCTTCCTCGCGGCGGTCAGTCGAGACATATTTCCGAGCCCCCTTGCTCGGACCTGGCTCGGGCCGGGCCCGGAGCAGACCCGGAGGAACTTCTTTCTCAACGGGTGGGTGGCGGGTGCCTCACCCCATGGGGGGCGAGAAAGCGGAAGCTCCGCCTCTGGGTGAGGGGTGCGGCGTAGGGTTTCGGTATGGAGCCGCAGTGCCGCAGGGGTGCGGAGATGACGTCCTCGGTGTGGTGTGGGCGGCTTGGGGGATCTGGGCGAGGGGCGGGCGTACGCCCGGGGTGCGGTGGCCGTGGTCGTCGTTCGGTGGGGCTTGAGCCGAGGTCCCTGTCTCTGAGGAGCATGGCATGACGCCCCAGCAGCGGCTGGCCGATGTCTTCGTGGCCTTGGCCGGCGGCTCGGGGGAGGGCTCGCTGGACGTTTCTCGTACCCTCGCGGTCCTGGCGGAGCACAGTCCGTCCCTGCTCGGTGTCCGGGCCGCGTCCGTGGTCTATGTCCCCGGTGGGCGCGACGAGGCTCGGGTCAGCGGCTCCGAGCCTGGGGTGACCTGCCTGGAGCGGGAAGCCGTGGGGTGGCGTGAGGGGCCGGGTCATGTTCCCTATGGCGACGCCGCGCTGACCGTGGGGCCGGTTCCCCTCGACCGTCGTCCTGCGGTACGGGCGTGGCCGCGTTACGCCTCGCGGGCCCTCTCCCTCGGTCACAGCCACCTGGTCGCCCTGCCGCTTCGCGTGTCCGACGGCGCCCTTGGTGTGTTCGTTCTGTTCGCCGAGCACGGGGATGCCTTCTCCCCTGGCTCACTCTCGCTCGCGCAGTCGCTGGCGGACTTCACCGCCATCACCCTGCACCGTGCGCGCGAGGCCGAGCTCAGCCTGGCGCTCGTCGACCAGTTGGAGCGGGCTCTGTCCAGCCGCGTCGTCATCGAGCAGGCGAAGGGTGTGCTCGCTGTGCGCAGGGGGCTTTCCGTGGACGCCGCCTTTGACGCGTTGCGTGCGCATGCCCGTTCGCATCGGCGGGTGCTGAGCGAGGTGGCCCGCGAGGTGGTCGAGGGGCGTGCCGATCCTGCGTTGGTCGGGCCCGAAGTGGTCAAGCCAGCAGTCGGTGGGGGCCGGTCGGGTAGGGGCCTGCTGGGTGGGGGCGATGAGGGTGCTGGTCATGGGTCGGTGGGTTCTTGAACGGTGCCTCTTGAACGGGCAGGCGTGGGGCGGGTGGTTCGGCCTGGACCGGTGGTCCGGGCAGGGTTGCGGTGGCCCGGTGGGATGGCGTGGTTGGCGTACGTCCGTTAGGGCGGGGGCTGGCTGGCCGGGGTGGGAGGGTGTGCAGCAGCCGGGCGTCAGTGGGACGGCAGTGGGACGTTAGCGGAGGCGGGCAGAGTTGGGGATGTCAGCAGGTCAGGCGGTGGGTTTCCTCGGCCGGGCAGTTGTCGTGCCAGCATTCGCGTTTCATCTCGGGGGACATCCCATGCGTACGTTCCGTAGCACCACCGTTCTCGCCGCCGCCGGTGCGGCCGTCTTTGCTCTCTCCCTCACCGCCTGTGGCGGGGGCGGCTCCGACACGAAGTCCGCCGGGTCGACGGGCAGCGAAAGCACCGTCTCCGTCGGTGGCTCCAAGTCGAGTGGGGCGAAGGCTGACTCCGTCGGATCGGAGGGGCAGTCCGCGAAGGGTGGCGCAGGTGCCCAGGCCGCCGGCGTCAGCGGTGGCGGTACTGGAGGTTCCAGTGGTGTCCCCGGTTGCACCACCAAGGACCTCAGCATCAGCGCCGCGCGCCACGGTGGCCCGCCCTACACCCACATCGTGCTGACCGCGAAGAACACCTCGGGCCACAGCTGCAAGATGACCGGCTTCCCCGAGATCCAGTTCCTGGAGAGCCACAAGCAGAACGTGCCCGCCGTCGCCAAGAGCAAGCCCGCAGCCCCCGTCGTCCTCAAGGCCGGCGCCCCCGCGTACGCGCTGGTCAAGGTGTCGGACGGCGGCGTCGACGAGAGCAACGAGCCCGTCTCCGGCTTCTCCGTGACGCTGCAGGGCGGTGGCGGCATGGCCTCCGTCACGGCCCCCGGCAGCGGTGGCATCGCTGTCGACCCGGCGAAGGCGCTGACCGGCTTCTGGACGTACGAACTCCGCAACGGCGCCGACGACTTCTGAGGGAGTCGTCCGGCCCCCCGTGCGGCCTACGATCTCCCGGCGAGGCGGGCGCGGACCGTCGCCTCTTCGGTGCCTTCCCCCGCACCGAAGAGGTGCACCACCGAGCCCGTCTCGCCGGGTACTTCTAGTCGGACGAACCGGCCGAGTTGTTGTTGCTCCGGCCGCTCTTCCGTACCGCTGAGGTGACCAGTTCCGCGGAGACCGTCGTCGCCTTCGCCACGCCGTGGACCCAGCGCGGGCCACCGCGTGCCGCCCAGACGACCGCTCCCAGACCCGCCGCAGCGACCAGCACACCGATGCCGAGCAGCACGATCATCATCGGCTTTCCCCTCCCTCGTACCCCCGTACGGAGGGTGATCTTCTCAGATCCGGAATCAGGCCCTTCCGGGGAACCCGTGCCTACGGGCCGCCGCCACCACAAGCAGCACCGGGGCCAGGAGCAGCAGGATCGTCCAGGGGAAGGACGAGGTGCCGACCAGGCCGAGCAGGACGCCGCCGAAGACGCCACCGGCCGCCATGGCGATGTTCCAGAGGGTGACGAGCATGGCCTGGGCCGCGTCCGCCGCGTCGCCGGCCGCGTCGCCCGCGGCGGTCTGCAGGAGAGTGGGGGCGCCGCCCCAGCCCAGGCCCCACAGCGTCACGGCGACGTAGACGAGTGCCGGGGTGTCGGAGAAGGCGGCCAGTACGGCCGCCGCCACGCCGACCAGGAGCACGCTCGCGAGCGTCAGCGCGCGCAGCCTGCGGTGGATCAGGGACCCCACGATCCAGATGCTCAGCAGAGACGCGGCGCCGAAGACGAGAAGGACGACGTCGGTCGAACCTGCCATGCCGAGTTCGTCGAGGAACGCGGCGATGTACGTGTACAGCACGGTGTGCGCCAGGACGAAGACCAGCGTGACGAAGAGGACCGGCGTCACACCGGGCACGCGCAGGGTGTGCAGCATTGAGGGCTTGGTGCTGTCGCCTCGCACCTTCCGCTCCGGGTGCACCTTCCGCTCCAGGTGCGCCTGTCGCGGCTGGCGCGGCTGGCGCGGCTGCCCGGGGTAGTCGGGTACGAGTGTTGCTATCCAGGCCAGCAGGACCACGGTCAGGGCGGTCATGGCGAGGAACGCGACCTGCCAGCTGACCGCCTTGCCGAGGAACGTCCCGGCCGGCACGCCCAGCGACAGCGCGACCGGGATGCCCGCCATGGCGATGGCGATCGCCTTGCCCTGGAGGTGAGGCGGCGCCATGCGGCGGGCGTAACCGGCGAGCAGCGCCCAGGCGAGCCCCGCGGCGACACCGGCGACGAAACGGGCCGTCATCGTGAGGGGGTAGTTCGTCGAGAGCGCGGTGACGGTGTTGGCGGCGGCGAAGCCCGCCATCGCGGTCAGCAGCAGCCGCTTGCGGCGCCAGCCCGCGGTGGCGGCGGTCAGGGGTATCGCGGTGAGAGCGGTGCCGATCGCGTAGATGGTGACGGTCTGGCCGGTCGCCGACTCGCTGACGCCGAGGTCGGCGCTCATCGCGGGCAGCAGGCCCGCGGGCAGCGTCTCGGTGAGGCTGGTGATGAAGACGGCGGTGGCCAGGGCGAGGAGAGCCAGGAGGGGGAGACCTCTTTGCTCATACGTCTTTTGGGGGCGCGCTGGGGTGGGTGCGGTGGGGGTGGGAGTTGCTTCTGTTGTGCGCATGGTGGGTGTGGGGCCTTTCAGTACGTGTATGGGGTTCGGTGCGCGTACGCGGATGAGTTCGGGGGCGGGCTCAGCCGTGGGGGTGTGGGGGTCCGGGGGTGTGGGGCGGAGGTTTCGTTGCCAGGTGGAGTGCTATGCCTGCTGTCTCGTCGGCCGGGGCGCGACAACGGGTCAGGGGTGCCAGGGAGTTGGCCGCCGGGTCGTCGGTCGAGCCGCCGGTGAGGACGACCGAGCCTCCTTTTCGTAGGAGATCGAGCAGTTCGGGCGCGGGCGGTGCGGCGAGGCCGTCGTCGGCGTGGATGAAGAGGAGGTCGATGCCGCCCAGCCGTTCCTGGATGGCGGAAGCGAGGACGGTGGAGAACGCCGAGAACGCCGAGGACGACGGGGATGTCGGCGCGGCGCGGATGACGTGGGCGCAGGAGCCCACCTCTGCGGCGGTTTCGGCGAGGTCCGCGTGGGGGCCGCCGGTCACCAGGACCTCGGCTCCGCCCTCGACCAGCCGCTTCGCGATGGCCAGGCCGAGGCCTGTGGCGCCACCGATGACCACGGCCTTCCTGCCTGCGTACTTGGGCATGTGGCCCCCTCCTTCGCCTGCCTTGCGGCGGCGCTGCGCCGCTCATGTGACGACTGTGCTCGCCGGCGCTTCTGGGGCGCTGATGATCCGCTGACGGGGCGTTGTGGGCCGGTCACCGGTGTGTACGGTGATCCACATGCGGTTCGGGGTGCTGGGTCCACTGGCGGTGTGGGACGGCGAGGGGGAGCCGGTCAAGGTTCCCGAGGCGAAGGTCAGGGCGCTCCTGGCCGACCTGCTCGTGCACGAGGGGCGGCCGGTCTCCGCCGACCGGCTCATCGACGACCTGTGGGGTGACGCGCCGCCGCGCAATCCGGCCAACGCACTCCAGGCCAAGGTCTCCCAGCTGCGCCGCGCCCTCGGCCGGGACCGCGTGGTGTACCAGGCGCCCGGTTATCAGTTGCGTGTTGATGTGGCGGCCGGTGACGAGGTGGACGCGGATCGTTTCCGTTCTCTCGTCGAGGAGGCGCGTGGCGTGGCGGATGCGCGTGGGCGGGCTGATGTGCTCACGCGGGCGCTTGCGTTGTGGCGCGGGCCCGCGTACGCCGATCTCGCCGACGAGTCGTTCGTACGGGCGACAGCCGACCGGCTCGCCGAGCAGCGCCTCGCCGTGGTGGAGGAACAGGCAGAGGCGCGCCTCGCTGCGGGCGAACATGCGTTGCTCACGGGTGAGTTGGCGGAACTGGTCGCCCGGCACCCGCTCCGTGAACGGTTGCGGGGCGTGCATATGCGCGCGCTCTACCTGGCGGGCCGCCAGAGCGAGGCCCTCGCCTCGTACGCGGCGCTACGACAGCAGCTGTCGGAGGAGCTTGGCCTCGATCCCGGCCCGGAGTTGGTGTCGCTGCACGAGGCGATACTGCGCCAGGAGCCGGGGTTGGGGGCGGGTGGGGGTGGTGGCGGTGTTGGCGGTGGCGGTGTTGGCGGTGGCGGTGTCGGCGGCGTCGGTGGTGCTGGGTGGTTGAGGGCGGGGGCCGGTGGGGTGCTGGGTTCGGGGTCGCGCTCCGGACCCGGACCCGGTTCCGGCCCGGGTTCCAGTCTCGGTTCCGTCCCGGGCTCAGTCCTGGCTTCCGGTCTCGGTTCGAGCCTGGGTAACGCTCCGGCCCCCTCACCCGTAGTCGAGCCTCCCGTCGGGTCCGTCGGCGTTCGCACCAATCTCCCCGCTTCCCTCACCGCGCTCGTCGGGCGGGAGCGGGCCGTGGCGGAGACGGGAGAGCTTCTCGGCGCCGGGCGGCTTGTGACGCTCACCGGGTCCGGGGGCGTCGGTAAGACGCGGCTCGCTGTGGAGGTCGCGGGCCGGCAGGCGGGTGGGAGCGAAGGGCGCGCCGCCTTCCCCGACGGCGTCTGGCTCGTCGAGTTCGCCGGGCTGCGGGGCGGGAGCGGCGTCGCCGATCTCGCTCAGACCGTGGCCGGTGTCCTCGGCCTCCGGGACGACATACCGTCGGGTCCACCGGGCTCCGGCTCCGGTTCCGGTTCCGGACGGTCCGGGCTGACGGACTCCGGACCCCCCGGGCCGGCGGGCTCACGCTCGGCCAGGGGTGGCGCAGCCGGAACCCACACCCCCACCGAACGCCTCGCCGCCGCCCTGCGCGGCCGCCGGATGCTGCTCGTTCTCGACAACTGCGAGCAGGTCGTCGAAGAGGCCGCCGAGCTCACGGACACGCTCCTGCGAGCCGCGCCGGGGCTGCGCGTGCTGGTCACCAGTCAGGAGCCGTTGGGCCTCACCGGTGAGGCCGTGTTCCTGGTGGAGCCGCTGCCGGCCGCCGACGCGGTCAGCCTGTTCGTGGCCCGTGCCCGTGCCGCGGCGCCCGGTTTCACGCTCACCCCCGGTGGCGCCGAGGAAGCGGCCGTCGCGGAGGTCTGCCGTCGTCTCGACGGCATCCCGCTCGCCCTCGAACTCGCGGCCACGCGTGTACGCGCCTTGGGCGTACGAGAGTTGGCCGAACGGCTCGGTGACCGCTTCCGGCTGCTTACCTCGGGGCAGCGCGGTGCGCCGGCCCGCCAGCAGACCCTGCGGGCGATGATCGACTGGAGCTGGGAGCTGCTCAGCGCCCCCGAACGCATCGTGTTGCGCCGCCTGGCCGTGCACCGCGACGGCTGCACGCTGGACGCGGCGGAGGCGGTGTGCGCGGGTGACGGTGTGACTCGGGACGAGGTTCTGGACCTGGTGACCCGCCTCGTCGACCGTTCCCTGGTCGTCATGGCGCCGGGGCCCGCCGGGACGGGCCCGCGCTACCGGCTCCTGGAGTCGGTCTCCGCTTACGCCATGGAGCGGCTGCGCGAGATGGAAGATCTCGGTGGCGTACGCGAACGCCATCTTCGCCACTACCTGGACCTCGCCGAACGTGCCGAGCCGCACCTTCGCGGGGGTGAGCAGCGCGTGTGGCTCGAACTCCTCGACGCCGAGGCGGCGAACCTTCGCGCGGCGCTGGAGGAAGCGGTGCGGGGGGCCTCCGGCCAGGGTGCCGGAGAAGTGGTGCGGCGGAGTTCCGACCGGTGTGCCGAAGAAGCCGTGCGGCTCGGTGGCGCGCTCGGCTGGTGGTGGCTGTTGCGCGGGCGGCTCGCCGAGGCCCGCCGTTCGCTTTCCGCAGTGCTCGACGTCGCGCCCGATGCGGGTGAACTCCGGCTTTTCAGGGACTCGTTCGCCCTGCTCACCGGCGAAAGAGGGGGCAGCCACGGGTTCGGAGCGGCAGCTGGGTGCGCCGCTCACCTTCCCTCTGCCGTTGACCTCCGCGACACCGACCTCCGCATCCTCTGGCTCCACGCCTACGGCCTCTTCAGTGCAGGTGAGCCCCTCGCCAGCGAGGAGGTCAACGCTCGGGTGCTCGTCCTCGCCGAAGCGGCCGGCGAACGGTGGGTCACCGCCGCCGCGCTCGGCCTGCGTGCGATGCACGCCCTGCTTCGGGGGGAACTCGACACCGTCGGGGACGCCGGGCGGCGTGCGGCCGGACTGTTCGCCGAACTGGGGGACCGGTGGGGCGAGTTGCAGGCTGCCACGCCCCTCGCCACCCTCGCCGAGATCCGGGGCGACTACGACGAAGCCGCCCGCCGCCAGCAGGAAGGCCTGGCCATCGCCCGTGAGCTCGGGCTCCAGGCCGAGGTCGCCGCGCGGCTCTCCGGGCTCGGCCGGCTGGCCCTGCTCACCCGCGACTGGGAGCGGGCGCGCGAACTCCATGAGGAGGCGCGGCGGTTGGCCGCCGAGTACGGCTACCGGTACGGGGAGATCCACGCCGAGATGGGGCTCGCGCTCGGGGCGCGCCGCGTCGGCGACCTCGCCGCGGCCGAGACATATCTGCAGCGCATCCGCGACCGCCACGCCGACGTGTCCTCACTGGCCGGAGATCACCTGCACCACGCCGAGCTGGGCTTCATCGCCGAGCTGCGCGGTGACGCGGCCGGCGCCGAGGCCCACCACCTCCGCGGCCTCCGCACCGCCCGCCTGCTCGCCGAGCCACGCGCCGTCGCCCTCTCCCTGGAGGGCCTGGCGGGTGCGGCGGTCGTCTCTGGTGTCCCGGAGCGCGCCGCTCTGCTGCTTGGCGCGGCGGACGCGGCCCGCAGGAGCGTGGGGGCGCCCCTCCCGCCCGCCGAACGCGGCGACGTCGACCGGATCGCAGCCGCGGCGAGGGCTGCCCTGGGAGAGGGCGCCTTCGGTCTCGCCTTCACGCGCGGCGCCCAGCTCGACCCGGCACGGTTGCCGGTCGACCCGGCACGGCTGCCCGTCGACCCGGCACGGCTGCCCGTCGACCCGGGCAACTCGGGCCCGGCCGCCTCCCCGTAGAGATCATCCGGCGCGTGCGGCACCCTTGTGCCGTGGATGCGCTCAGGCCTCAGGACCCGCAGTCGATCGGTCGGTACACCCTTGTCGCGCGCCTCGGCGCGGGAGGCATGGGGCAGGTCTATCTCGGGCGGTCGCCCGGTGGGCGGCTCGTGGCCATCAAAGTGATCAAGGATGAGATCACCGATCATCCGGAGGCCCTCGCGCGGTTCCGGCGCGAGGTGGAGACCGTGCGGGTCGTCCGCAGCGCGTACACCGCCCAGTTGATCGACGCGTCGCTCGACGCTGCCCCTTACTGGCTCGCCACCGAGTACGTGAAGGGGCCGACGCTCGGCTCCGCCGTCGCCGAGCGCGGGCCGTTCCCCGCGGACACCTGCCGCAAGCTGTTCGCCGCGCTGGCCGAGGGGCTCGCCGCCGTGCACGCGTACGGCATCACACACCGCGACCTGAAACCGCAGAACGTCATCCTCGGCGGCCAGGGCCCGCAGCTCATCGACTTCGGCATCGCGCGCGGGGACGGGCACACGGCGCTGACCGACACCGGTCTGGCTCCGGGCACGCCCGGGTTCACCGCGCCGGAAGTGCTGATACGCAATGAAGTCGGCCCGGCCGCCGATGTGTTCGCGCTGGGTGCGACGCTGGCGTACGCGACCACGGGACGTCCGCCGTTCGGTGCGGGCGCGGCGGCCGGGGTGAGCTACCGGGCCGTGCACGAGCCGGTCGACCTGGCCGGCGTCGAACCGGGTCTTGCGGCCCTGATCGAGGCGTGCGTCGCCAAGTCGCCCGGTGACCGGCCGACTTCGGCCGAGGTGATCGAGCGGTGCGCCCTGCGGTCCGCGCTCGTGGACGACCCGGCGTACGCGTCCCTCGCGGGGATCACCGCCGCGCCCTCCCCCGCTCCCGCTCCCGCTCCGGAAGTGTTCGCCCACTTCCCTACGCAGCCTGCGGACCCGCCCCCGGCCCCGCGCCGGAAGCCGTACTGGTTCAAGCTCGCCGCGATCAC
Organism: Streptomyces sp. NPDC039462; assembly: GCF_055639375.1. Taxonomy (NCBI): domain Bacteria; kingdom Bacillati; phylum Actinomycetota; class Actinomycetes; order Kitasatosporales; family Streptomycetaceae; genus Streptomyces; species Streptomyces sp. NPDC039462. Next base: position 384,429 of record NZ_JBVKAO010000004.1, on the reverse strand, counting down.
GACGGCTGCCGCGGCCGCTGCCGTCGCACTCGCACTCGTCGCCATCCAGCTGCTGCCGGACGACGGGGGCCGGACCGAGCGTGGGAACAAGGAACCGGAGTCGGGATCCGGGTCCGGGACCCGACCCGGAGCGGGCGATCAGGCGTCCAGGGGCGGCGGCCCCTCCCACATCAACGCCGACCGCATAAGCCGCGTCTTCTGGAACTCCGAAGACGCCGCCTGCAACGTGCCCTCCGAAGTGCGCGGGCCGTCCGGCTTCCAGCGTTCCGTCGTGCCCGGACGGGACGGCACCGTGAAGATCGCTTTCCGCGACAAGTACGCCTTCAGCTCCTCCCGCGACAAGGCCGGAAAAGCCAAGAAGTATTACGTCGCCGTGACCGTCAAACCCCCGCACGACATCGATCCCGACACCGGCCGCCCCGTCGCCGGTCTTCCCACCGAGAACCGGGCCATGGGATACGCGAGCAAGCCCGTCGACCTGTACGGCGGCAAGGAACCCGACGACTGGAAGACCGCCACCTACCCGGACGACTTCGCGACCCGGATTCCGCAGGTGGGCACGAAGAAGGCGATTCCGACGGCCAACGACCCGGGCGACTGGGCGGTCGAGTTCCACGTGGTCCGGGCGCCCGACGACTACTCCAGCATCGACTGCACGGGCTTCACCGCCCCCTGACTGACGGACGCCTGAACCACCTGAGCTACCTGAACCACCTGGGCAAAAACGCGTCACCTATACAGTGACAGTTCATCGAAATTGAGTGGGGGGCCTGACATGGCACTGTTCGGAAACGCGCACACCGTCGACCCGGCGAAGGCGCAGAGCGATTACGCGCGGCTGCTCGGTCACGGCGAGCAGGTGCACGCCGCGTACACGCTGATACGCGACACGATGCTGTTCACCGACCGTCGGCTGATCATGGTCGACAAGCAGGGGATCACCGGCAAGAAGGTCGAGTACCACTCGGTGCCGTACCGCAGCATCACGCACTTCGCGGTGGAGACGGCGGGGCACTTCGACCTCGACGCGGAGCTGAAGATCTGGATCTCCGGCAACCCGGCGCCGATGCAGAAGACGTTCACGAAGGGCGTCGACATCTACGAGGTGCAGGCGATCCTGACGCAGTACGTCGCGCGCTGAGCGGTTCGGACCCTTCCGGCATGCGGCCTCCGCCTCGCTGATCTTCACTGGGGGGACCAGTTGGAGCGAGTCACGGAGGCGGCATGGCCGGCGGCACCACCGTGAAGGTCACGGCCGAGAACCGCGCCGACTCGTCGAAGTCCTTCGCCGTCCAGGTCACCTTCAAGAATGCCGACGGCAAGCTTCTGGACACGGTCGTGACCAAGATTTCCGGCGTCCCCGCAGGCACGTCCAAGGACGCCACGGCCCGCAGCACGCACAAACTAGACGGCGACGACGTGAAGGCCGACGTCACCACGGCTCTCCGCTACTGAAGCGCCACCGTCCGCCCTCGGGAGCGCAGTTGGCATGCGGATGCCTTCCCTCCCCCTCCCGCGTGTGCTTGCCTGGTGGCCGTTTCGGCTGACTGGGGCGGGAGTTGCCGCATGCGGAAGCTGTGGAGCGCGGGGGTGCTGCCGGGGTTGCTGGCCGGCGTGCTGCTGTTGGGTGCCTGCGGCGACCCCGGATCGGGCTCCGGGGGCGCGGCACCGGCTGACGCGCCCGAGGCACCACCCGGCGCCGCGGCGCCCCGTGAGCCCTCGCCGTCCTCCACCACGCGGCAGCGTGCCGCGGAAAAGCCGCGGTCGAAGGCTCCAGAGGCCCCGAATGCCCCGAAGGCTCCGAATGCCCCGAAGGTCCTCTACCTCGGGGACTCCCTCGCCATGGAGAACCAGGACGTCCTCGGCGCGCAGCTCCGCGACGGCCTCCGCGCCCGCTACCGCAGTGCTCCGTACTCCGGCACCACCCTCTGCGACTACCTCGAAGGGACCGGCAAGGACTCCCTCGTACCCGACAAGGACAAGGCGGCCGCACTGGTGCGGGCCGAGCGGCCGGACTACGTCGTCCTCCAGTTCTGGGGGAACGCGTGGGGCTACACGCCGTGCATGGACGGCATCACGTACGACAAACAGCGCGCGAAGTACTTCGACCGGTACGCCGCAGACGCGCGGCGGCTCGCCGCGCAGATCGACGCCGCCGCCGGTTCGGGCCGGACGCGTGTCGTGTGGGTCCTACAGGGGCCGGACGCGATGACGCCCGACCGTGTGCGGCGCGTCAACGCCGTCTACCGGGCGCAGGCGAAGGCGTCGGGCGGGCTCGTCGCCGACGCGGGGCGGACGGTCAGCCCGGCCTCCGGTCGCTACACGTGGGTCGAGAAGCTGCCGTGCACGGCGTACGAGACGCGGCACCCGGCGTACTGCACGGAGCCGGGCAGCGGCCGTACGGCGATGCACCGCGGCGACGACTTCCTGCACTTCTGCCTGGCGCCGACCACGGCCAGGTCACGGCCGTGCCCGGTGCGGTCGCCGGGCATCCGGCGGATGACCGCGGAGATCACCCGCGTCGTGGCCGCCGCCTCCTGAACGCTCACGGGAAACGGAAACACCGCTCCACCCGTTCGGCCCAGCACCGCTCGCCCCGCCCCTCGCGACGTCACAGGCTGTGAGTCCACCTGAGACCCGAGCAGAGAGATGAGGGGGTGGTGGCCATGAGCAGCGCGAGCGCGCCGCACCGGCCCGGCCACGGAACACACGAGCCGCACCCGACCCGGGAGAGCGGGTGGGCCGCGGGCGGCACCATGTTCGCCGGTGTCCTGATGATGGTGAACGGCATCCTCGGCATCTTCGAGGGCGTCGCGGGCATCGCCAAGGACGACGTCTACGAGCGGATCGGCGACTACGTCTACAAGTTCAACCTGACCACGTGGGGCTGGATCCACCTGGTCCTCGGCATCCTCGTGGCCGTCGTCGGCTGGGGCATCCTCAAGGGTGCGAGCTGGGCGAAGGCCAGCGGCGTCGCGCTCGCCGCGCTGGCCATCGTGGCGCAGTTCCTGTGGCTGCCGTACACCCCGATCTGGGCGCTCATCTCGATCGCGATCGGCGTCTTCGTCATCTGGGCGCTGTGCAACGACCGCTCGGACGTCGCCGGGCCCTGAGAAGCCCCCACGTGGCTCGCGCTCAGTACGGCGCCGGACCGCCGTTCGCCGCGACCGCGTCCTCCACCGCACGGATGAACGCCTCCGCCCGGGCGCCGACGCCCGCCGCCCGGTGGATCAGCGCCACGTCCGCGGGCGGCACGTCCCGCAGGGGTACGAACGTGACGTCGGGCCGCGCGTAGTACTTCTCCACGGACGCGACGACCGGTGAGATGCCCTGGCCCGTCGCGACGAGGGTCATCAGCTCCTGGAAGGACGCGACGGCGCGGCCGCGGTGGATCTCGCGGCCGCTCGGCGTGCGCGGCGGCACGTGGAAGTCCCACCAGTACGCGGGCGCGCCGTTCACGACGCCGAAGAACGTCTCGCCCGCCAGCTCCTCCAGGGAGACCGACGTGCGGCCGGCGAGCGGGTGGCCGAGCGGCATCGCCAGCATGCGCGGTTCGTTGATGACGACCGGGCCGACCGTCAGGTCCGGCTCCTCGACCGGCAGGCACGTGAAGAGCAGGTCGACGTCGCCGCCGCGCAGCGCGCCCAGCGGGTCCTGGAACTGGGTCTCCCGCATCCGCACCTCGACGTGCGGGCAGCGCTCCCGGAACATCGCCAGGATCGGGGCCGTCAGGGTGCCCGCGCCCGAGCCGAGGAAGCCGACGTTCAGCTCGCCGTCGACGCCGCGCGCCGTGTCCTTGGCGCGGGCCACGGCCGCCTCCATCCGAGCGTGGAGGGGCGCCAGATCCTCGTACAGCTGACGGCCCAGCGGGGACATCCGCACCACGCGGCTGGTGCGCTCGAAGAGCGGGGCGCCGATCCTGCGCTCCAGCTTCTTCAGCGTCTGGCTGACCCGGGCCTGGGAGAGCAGCAGCCGCTCGGCCGTGCGGCCGAAATGCAGCTCCTCGGCCAGGGTCAAGAAGGTCTCCAGCTCTTGCCGCTCCACCACGTACCCCCCGGTACCCACCGTCATACCCACTGTGACCTGCATCGATAAGCCTGAGCGCGTCGATCGTTTCACGGATCGCCGTTGATGGGGGATCGCGTCCGGCGGATCTTTGAGGAGTCAGGACGGCGACCCGCCGGACGGACACCCTCTCTCTTCAACCGCCAGGAGATCCCGATGATTTCGCGTGCCCGCACGTCCCTCGCCGTCACCGCCGGCGCCGTCGCTCTCGCCCTGACCACGACCCTCGCCGTGACCGGTGCCGAGGCCTCCCCCGAGCGCACCTCCACCGGCCCGTCCTGGACCGCCGCCTGGGCCGCCGCCCCCCAGCGCCCCAGCACCGGCTTCAAGCCCAACTGGTCGGAGGCGGGCTTCGACGGCCAGACCCTGCGCCAGGTCGTCCGCGTCACGGAGGGCGGCGACAGGGCCCGCATCCGGCTCTCCAACGCGTACGGCACCTCGCCGCTGAAGGTCGCCGGTGCCACCATCGCCCGTACGAAGAAGGGGGCGTCGGTCGAGAAGGGCTCGGTCAGACACCTCACGTTCGGCGGGAAGCGGTCCGTCACCGTCCCGGCCCACGGTCAACTGTCCAGCGACGCCGCCGGGTTGGAGCTCGACGCGTTCGAGTCCGTCACCGTCACCCTGCACCTCGCCCGGACCACGGGACCCGCCACCTTCCACGCGCAGTCCTTCGCGACCAGCTACCGCGCGGACGGCGACCACTCCGCCGACACCGCGGGCCGCGCCTTCGGCGAGTCGACCGAGTCCTGGTACTACCTCGCGGGCGTGGACGTGGACGGCGAGGCGCGGCAGCGGCGCGACGGCGTCGTCCTCTTCGGCGACTCCATCACCGACGGCTTCGCCTCCTCCACCGACCGCGACCGCCGCTGGTCCGACGCCCTCGCCGAGCGCCTCGACGAGGCGGGGCGGCCGAGGCCCGTCCTCAACGCCGGCATCGGCGGCAATATGGTCCTCAACGACTCGGCCTGGTACGGCGAGAAGAGCGCCAACCGCTTCGCGCGGGACGCCCTCGACCTGCCCGGCGTCGGCACGGTCGTCGTCCTCGAAGGGCTCAACGACATCGGTTTCAGCGAGACGGACAAGCCCACCTACAAGCCGGCGCCGGTCGTCTCCGCACGCGAACTCATCAACGGCCACCGGGAGTTGATACGCCAGGCCCGCGCCAAAGGGGTCCGGGTCGTCGGCGCCACCCTGCTCCCGCTCGGCGGCTCCGACCACTACGGCGAGCACGCGGCCGCCGTGAGCGACGAATTCAACCGGTGGGTGCGGACGTCCGGCGAGTACGACGCGTACGTCGACTTCGACAAGGCCCTCGCCGACCCGAAGGACCCGGAGCGGATCGCGCCCGCGTACGACAGCGGGGACCACCTGCACCCGAACGACGCCGGTTACCGGGCCATGGCCCGCGCGGTCGAGCTGGACGCGCTGTGAGCGCCGTCGGGATCTCGGCGGGCACCGGCCCGGGCAGCGTGCGCGTGCGCATGACCGGCCGCCAGAAGATGGTCCTGACCCTCCTCCTCGGCTCGCAGTTCATGGTCGCCGTGGACTTCTCGATCCTGAACGTCGCCCTCCCCGTCGTCGGGGAGGGGCTCGGCTTCTCCCTCGCCCACCTCCAGTGGATCTCCACGGCCTTCGCGCTCGCCGCGGCCGGTTTCACGCTCCTCTTCGGGCGTATCGCCGACCTGTTCGGGCGGAAGCGGCTGTTCGTCGGGGGCATGGCGCTGCTCGGACTCTCCTCGGCCCTGGGCGGCCTCGCCACCACGCCGGAGGTCCTGCTCACCGCCCGGGTGCTGCAAGGCCTGGCGACCGCGGCGGTCACCCCGGCGGGGCTCGCCCTGCTCACCACCGCCTTTCGCGAGGGGCCGCTGCGCGACCGGGCGCTCGGCCTCAACGGAGCGCTGATGTCGGCGGGCTTCACCACCGGCGCCGTCCTCGGCGGGCTCCTCACCGAACTGCTCTCCTGGCGCTGGGCGTTCCTCATCAACGTGCCGGTCGCCGCGGCCGTCGTCGCCCTCGCCCCGGCCCTCCTCACCGAGTCGCGCATCGTCTGCAGACACCGCCTCGACCTGCCCGGCGCGGTCACCGTCACCGGCGGGCTCCTCGCGCTCGTCCACGGGCTCACTCGGGCGGGCGAGAGCGGGTGGGGCGACCCCGTCGCGCTCGCCGCGCTGCTCGCGGGCGTCGCCCTGCTCGTCGCCTTCCACTTCGTGGAGCGGCGCTCGCCCGCGCCGCTCGTGCCCGTCCGCATCCTGCGGCGCCGCACGGTCGTCTGGGGCAACACGGCGGGGCTGATCGCCTTCGCCACGGAGACCTCGCTGGTCTTCCTCCTGACGCTCTACCTCCAGGAGGTCCTCGGCTACTCGGCGCTCGCGACCGGTCTGGCCTTCGGCGTCCTCGGTCTCGGCACGGTGGCAGGGGGGCTGCTCGGCGGGCGGGTGGTGAGCCGGTTCGGCGGCCGGGCGGCGATCCTCGGCGGAGGCGCGGTGCAGGCCGCCGCCACGCTGTCCCTGGTGGCCCTCGGGACGTCCGGGGGCTGGCTGTATCTGCTGCTGGCCGCCACGTTCGTCGGCGGCGTCGGCAACATGGTGCTCATCGTCGGCTTCATGGTGACCGCCACCTCGGGCGTCGCCGACTCCGAGCAGGGCCTTGCGACCGGTCTGGCGACCATGACCCAGCAGGTCGGCATCACCCTCGGCATTCCGGTGATGAGCGCGATCGTGGCGGCCCGGACAGGGACGGGCGCGGGCGCTGATCCGCAGGCCGTCCTGTCCGGGGTGAGCGTGGCGGTGGCCGTCAACTCCGGGCTGGTGCTTGCCGCTTCACTGCTCGTCGCGCACCGGCTGGGGCGCGGGGCGGGCCGGGAGCGGGACCGGGACCGAGACCGGGACCGAGCTCACTCGGTGGTGTAGTAGCGGTAGAACGTCACCGCGAAGACGCCCGCCGCGACCACCAGCGCCATCACGGTGGACCGCAGCACGCTCGCCCCGCCGAGACTGTAGAGGAAGCCGAACGCGATCCCCGCGAACGCCGTCCAGGACAGCGCGCGCAGTTCGCGCGGGAGCGCGGGCGCCACCCGGTGCAGGGCGAACATGAGGGCGGCGAAGACCAGGCCGGTCACCACACCGAACAGGACGTTCCCGGTGGTGATCGGCCCGCCGTCGCGCCGGATCGCACAGGCCCAGAGGCCGTAGACGACCCCCGCGAGCAGGGCGAGACCGGCCCAGCGGGCCGCGGAGGTCGGGGTGGCGCGTGCGCCGGGGGTGGTGCGGGGCGTGTAGTGGGCGTGAGTGGGCGCGGCATGTGCCATGACGGTTCCCTTCTCTGCACGGGTTGTGCGTCAGTGATCGCGGTACGCGCACGGGGCGTACGTCAGTGATCGCGGTACGCGCACAGGGCGTACGTCAGTGATCGCGGTACGCGCACGGGTCGTGGTCGTGGTCGCAGTCCCTGTGGTCCCGGTGGTCCTTGTCGCGCCACTGCGGGCACGGGTCCTGGGACGACGGGCAGCTCGGCACGTGCCGGCCGTCGGTGTTGATGTACGCCGCGCTCACCCAGCCGCGGACGCCCTCCAGCCAGTACCAGTGCGGGTCACCGTGCACGGTGGTGCCCTTGACGGCGCACTTGACGCGGTCCTCGCTGCCGTACGGGAGCTTCGCGAGGACCGTGCCGCGGGTGCTCGGCTCGTCCCTGACCTTCAGGTCGGGGCCGGAGACGACGGTGCCCCAGATGACGCTGTCGTCGTTATGGGCGGGACTTACGGATGCGGGACTTACGGATGCGGGACTTACGGATGCGGGACTTACGGATGTAGTGGCTGTGGCGGTGGCGGCGGTTCCTGCCGTCAGTACGGCCGCCGCGCAGGCCGCCCCCAGGCCCAGAGCGATTCGCATGATCAGCCTCCTGATCCCCTCATCCAGGAAACACCCGTTCGGCCCAGCGCTCCACCGGAGACCGTTCTAGCCTGGAGACCGATGAGTTTCCGGGGCGGACCCGGTCTGCCCCTACGACACTCCTTCGCGGAACCCCTTGCGAGAAGGCGGGCGGACATGAGCGGCACGGCCATCGAGACCGCGGGTCTGGTGAAGACCTTCGGCGACAACCGCGCGGTCGACGGAATCGACCTCACCGTCCCGGCCGGCACGGTCTACGGCGTGCTCGGGCCCAACGGCGCGGGCAAGACCACGGCGGTCAAGATGCTCGCCACCCTGCTGCGCCCGGACGGGGGCGAGGCACATGTCTTCGGCCACGACGTGGTGCGCGAGGCGGACGCCGTACGCAGCCGGGTCAGCCTCACCGGGCAGTACGCGTCGGTCGACGAGGACCTGACAGGCATGGAGAACCTCGTCCTGCTCGGCCGCCTCACCGGGCACGCCAGGAAGGCGGCGCGGGACCGGGCAGGGCAGCTCCTCGAAGCGTTCGGCCTGACGGACGCGGCCGCGCGGCAGGTGAAGAACTACTCGGGCGGCATGCGGCGCCGCATCGACATCGCCGCGTCCATCCTGAACACCCCGGACCTGCTCTTCCTCGACGAGCCGACGACGGGCCTCGACCCCCGCAGCCGCAACCAGGTCTGGGACATCGTGCGCGCGGTCGTCGGCCACGGCACGACGGTCCTGCTCACCACCCAGTATCTCGACGAGGCCGACCAGTTGGCGGCCCGCATCGCCGTCATCGACAAGGGCAAGGTCATCGCGGAGGGCACCAAGGGCGAGCTCAAGGCGTCGGTCGGCGCGGGCTCGGTGCATGTGCGGCTGCGGGATGCCGCGCGGCGCGAGGAGGCGGCCCGGCTGCTCGGCGCGGTGCTCGACGCGCAGGTGCAGCTGGAGCCCGACCCGGTGGCCCTGACGGCCCGCGTCGGCACCCACGGCGAGCGGAACGGCGGCGGCGCGGCCGAGCAGGCATCGCGGGCGCTCGCCGAGCTGGCCCTCGCCGGCATCACCGTCGACAACTTCTCGCTCGGCCAGCCCAGCCTCGACGAGGTGTTCCTCGCCCTGACCGGCGCGGACGCCGACCACCGGGCACCCGTGACGGAAGACGTGCAGGACCTGAAGGAAGAGGCCACGGCATGAGCGCCCCCGCCCCCACCGAGACCCAGGAACTCGCACCCGTCAGGGCCGAGTCCCTCGCCGAGCTCCTCATCGCCACCGAGCGCCCGGCAAGGCCGACCGCGCTCTCCGCCTGCCTCACCTTCGGCTGGCGCGCCATCCTCAAGATCAAGCACGTGCCGGAGCAGCTCTTCGACGTCACGGCGTTCCCGATCATGATGGTGCTGATGTACACGTACCTCTTCGGAGGGGCGCTGGCCGGGTCGCCGCGCGAGTACATCCAGTACCTGCTGCCCGGCATCCTCGTGATGTCCGTCGTCATGATCACGATGTACACGGGCGTCTCGGTCAACACCGACATCGAGAAGGGCGTCTTCGACCGGTTCCGTACGCTGCCGATCTGGCGGCCCTCGGTGATGGTCGGCTACCTCCTCGGCGACGCCCTGCGCTACGCCATCGCCTCCGTGGTGATCCTGACCGTCGGCCTCATCATGGGCTACCGCCCGGACGGCGGCTTCGTCGGCGTCGTGGCGGGCATCGCGGTCCTGCTCGTCTTCTCCTTCGCCTTCTCGTGGATCTGGACGATGTTCGGGCTGCTGCTGCGCACCGAGAAGTCGGTGATGGGCGTCAGCATGATGGTGATCTTCCCGCTGACGTTCCTCAGCGACATCTTCGTGAAGCCCGAGACGATGCCGGGCTGGCTGCAGGCCTTCGTCAACAACAACCCCATCACCCACGTCTCCTCGGCGGTCCGCGCCCTGATGGACGGCACGTCGCCGACGACGGAGCTGGCGTGGACGTTCGGCTGGGCGCTGCTCCTGGTGGCGGTGTTCGGGCCGGTGACGATGCGTCTGTACAACCGTAAGTAGCGGGTGTTGGCCGCTTGTGCGGCTGACTTCGTTGCCCCATATGCAGTCGCCCCGGTCGCGCCCCGCGTGATCGGGGCCTTGCCTTGGACGCGTGCCGAAAAGCGTCCGCCCCGCCCTGTCCGCCGTCCTCCTCGTCCTCGCCTGCCTCCTGGTGCCGCTCGGGGCGCTCTCCACCTGGGCGAAGTACGAGATCGGGGACCGGGACAGCTACGTCGCCACGATGGCGCCGCTCGCCTCCGACCCCGCGGTGCGCGCGGCGGTGGCGGACGCCGTCACCGACTCGGTGATGAAGGAGATCGACGTGGGCCCGCTGCGGGGCGCGGTCGAGTCGTTCGTACGGGACGCGGTGCGGTCGTTCACCGAGACCGGGGCGTACCGGACGGCCTGGAACGCGGCGAACCGGGGGGCGCACGACGCCGTGCAGTCCGCCCTCAACGACGACTCGAACGGCGAGGTCACCATCGACCTCGCGCCCATCACCGAGCAGATCAAGCGGCAACTGGAGGACGACGGCGTGCCGTTCGCATCGAAGATCCCGGTGAAGCACACGGAGATCACGGTCCTGGAGTCCGAGGACCTCGGCCGGCTGTGGAAGAGCTTCCACACGTTGCAGGTGGCGGGGGTCTGGCCCGCGGTGGCGGCGGCCGCCCTCGCCGTCGCGGGCGTCCTGCTCGCCGCCCGCCGCCGCAGGGCCGTCACCGCCACGGCGCTCGGCATGGCCCTCGCCGCCGCGGTCCTGGCCGCCGCCGTCGCGACCGGCCGCGCCCTGACCCTCGACGACCTCCCCCCGGACATCTCACGCGACGCCGCGGGCGCGGTGTACGACGCGCTGACGGAGACGCTGCGGGTGACGGCCTGGGTGATCATCGCGACGGGACTCGTCGTGGCTCTGGCGATGTGGCTCCTACCGCGCCTGAGCGACCGCCGTCATAGGTCTGCGTAGGTCCGCGTACGCGGAAACTCGCGGGCGGTGACCGGTCGGTTCGATTACCGTCACCGAGCATGTGTACGCCCGGACCTGCCGTTCTGCTGGCCCCGCACCCGCGCAGTTCCACCGCCGTGCTGCTCGCCGAGGCGGCCGTCCGGCGTGGTCTGCGCGTGTCGGCGCGGCTGCCCGTCGCGCCCCCGGCCCCGGTCCCTGCCGTGCACTGGTACGGCGGGCCCCTCGCCGCCGACCAGGTCGCCGGCCGCGCCGGTATCGCGCTGCTCGAACCGGCCGACGGCTGGCTCGCTGCCCTGCCGTACGACCTCACGTGCCGCCGCGTCGACATCACGACGCTCGGTGAGGCGCGGCGGCTGCGGCGGGCCGCCTTCGTGAAGCCGCCGTCGGAGAAGTCGTTTCCGGCGGCCGTGTACTCGGACGGCTCGCGACTGCCGCCTGCCGACGCCGCGGCTCGCGTCACGGACGACGCCGCCGTACTCGTCTCTGATGTCGTCGACTTCGCCGCCGAGTACCGGTGCTTCGTGCTCGACGGGCGCGTCGTCACCGGCAGCCGGTACGCGGTCCGCGGGCTGCTCGGTCCCGGGCCGCTCAGCGACGGCGCCCGCGCCTTCGCCGGCCGGGTCCTCGCGCGCTGTGCGGGGGCGGGACCGCGGCTTCCCCGTGCCGTCGTCCTCGACGTCGGCGTGCTGGCCGACGGGCGGTGGGCCGTGGTCGAGGCCAACATGGCCTGGTTCGCCAACTGTTACGCCGCCGACCCGGACCGCGTCCTCGACGTCGTCCTCGCGGCCACGGGACCGCCCGACGCCGTCGCCCCCGCCGACCGGCCCTTCCTGCGGTTCCCGCCCGATGGGCAACCGTCGTAGGTCCCACCCCGTCTCTGAGGGAGGATGCGCCCGGCGGGAGCGACATGCACCACAGCCACCGACGACGAGAGGCCCGTCCCCTTGGACAGCGTGAACAGCGTGGACAGCGTGAACGACGTCAACAGCACGGCCGCCGACGAGTCCCGGGACGAACCGGCGCCGCGACGGCGAGCGGGGCGGGCCGCCGCGTGGGGTGCCGGGCTGCTGCTCGCAGGGGTGAGCACCGTCATCGGATTCCGGGTCGCCGACTCGGACGGTTTCACGCCCGTGCCGCAGCTCCTCGCGTTCCTGCCCTGGCTGCTCGCGCCCGCGGGGGCAGGGCTGCTGATGGCCGTGCTCGCGCGGTGGCGGACCGGCATGCTGTGGGGCGTCGTCGCGCTCGGCCTCGTCGCCTGGTACATGGAGCCGTACGGGAACACCGACACGCCCCGCGGCTCCGCCGTCGCCGAGCTGCGCGTGCTGACGTCGAACGTCGAGTTCGGGCAGGGCACCCCGGGCCTGGTCCGGGCCGTCCGCGAGGAGCGGCCCGACCTGCTGTTCGTGGAGGAGTGCGACCCGGCCTGCTCGGCCCTGCTCCGCAAGGAGCTGCCCCGCGCCGACTACCCGCACCGCGAGGCCGTCGAGGCGTACGGCGCCGAAGGCTCCGTCATCCTCTCCAAGTTCCCGCTGAAGAGCGCGGCCGGCATCGAGGCCACCCTCGGCATGCCCGGCGCCGTCGCCGACGTCGACGGACATCCCGTACGCGTACAGCTTGCGCACCCCATGCCGCCGCTGCCCCGCGAGGTCGGCCTGTGGCGCTCCGAGCTGCGGAAGCTCCAGGAGTACGCGGCCGCGGGAGGCGGGCGGCCCACCATCGTCGCCGGGGACTTCAACGCCACCCAGGACCACGCCGCGTTCCGTGCGCTCCTGGACGAGGGGTTGCGCGACGCCGCCCGCCTCGCCGGGTCCTCGCGCACCCCGAGCTGGCCCGCCGCCGCCCCCGCGCCGCTCGGCGCGCAGATCGACCACGTCCTCGCCACCCCGGACTTCGCGGCCCGCGACGCCCGCTTCCTGGACATCGGCGACACCGACCACCGGGCCCTGGCCGTCACCCTGACGCTGTACGAAGCCGAAAGGGAGCGTTGACCGGGGTGCCCTGCCGGGCCTTGATCGCCCGGCCCGGGAAAGTAACGTAAAGCACCGATAATGGGCGCATGCCCCGAGAGTCCCGTACCGCCCGTCCGGTCTCACTGAGCCCGCTCACCCCACCCGACTGGCTGGTCAGGTCCCTCAAGCCGCAGTCCGCGCCCATCCCCTGGGCGGCCGTGGCCCGCGCCTCCGTCGCGATGGCGCTCCCCCTCGCCGTCGGCATCCTCGCGGGCAAGCCCACCTATGGCGCGCTCGCCTCCATGGGCGCCCTCTCCGGGGTCATCGGCGACACCGCCGACGCCTACCGCATGCGGATCTTCAACATCGCCGTGCCGCAGCTCTTCGGAGCCATCGGCGTCACCCTCGGCTCGCTCGTCTTCGGGCACGGCTGGGTGGCGGTCGGCGCGGTCACGTTCGTCGCGCTGGTCTCCGGGATGATGTCGACGATCGGCGCCGTCGCCTCCGTGTCGGGCCTGCTCCTGCTGCTCAACTGCGTGGTCGGCGCCGGGCTGCCGATGCCGGGGGAGTGGTGGCTCGCCCCGGCCCTGATGACCGGCGGCGGGCTCCTCGTCCTCGCGCTCGCCCTGCTCGCCTGGCCGCTGCGCTCCGGCGTCCCCGAGCGCTCCGCCGTCGCCGCTTCCTACCGCTCGGTGGCCGCGCTGCTGGATGCGGCGGGCACGGACGCGTACGGCGACGCGCGCACCGCCGTGACGGCATCCCTGAACCAGAGCTACGACCTCGTCCTCGCCCGGCGCACCCGCGACCACGGCCGCAACCCCGAACTGGTCCGACTCGTCGCCCAGTTGAACGCCCTCATCCCGATCGTCGAGGCCGCCCCCGCCGCCGACCAGGCCGCCCGCCACGCCTGCGTACGCCTGCCGCCCGAGGTCCCGGACGCCGTCCGCGCGCTCGCGGACGCGGTGGAGCGCGGCGCGACCGCGCACGCCACCGTCAGCGCACCAGCGACCCGCGCCGCGGCCCGCATCCCGGAACCCCAGGACCACGCCGCCCGCGCCCTCGACCACGCCGTGCTGCACGCGGCGGAGACCCTCGCCGACCCCGACCCGCTCGGCGTCATCGCGGCCGACGACCGCCTCGGCCGCCCCGCCGCCCTGCGCGTCCGCGCCCGCCGCGCCGCCCGCAACGTCATCCTGTCCAGCACCTCATGGCGCTACGGCCTGCGGCTGGCCCTCTGCATCGGCGTCGCCCAGGCCCTGGTCTCCCTCGTCGAAGTCCCCAGGTCGTACTGGGTGGCGCTCACCGTCACCTTCGTCCTCAAGCCCGACTTCGGCTCGGTCTTCTCGCGCGCCGTCCTGCGCGCGCTCGGCACGGCGGCCGGCCTGGTGGTCGCGGCGGCGGTCCTCGCGGAGGTCCCCCACGGCTGGTGGGACGTGCCCGTGATGATGCTCCTGGCCCCGCTCATCCCGGCCCTCACCACCCGCGGCTACGGCTACCAGACCGCGGCGATCACCCCGGTCATCCTGCTGCTCTCCGACATCCTCAACCACCAGGGCCTCGGCCTCGTCGTGCCGCGCCTCGTCGACAGCCTGATCGGCTGCGGCATCACGCTCGTCGCCGGATATCTGCTCTGGCCGGAGAGCTGGGGCACCCGGATCGGCGACCGGCTCGCGGACGCGGTGGCGGACACCGCGCGGTACGTGGAGTGCGCGTTCGGCACCGACGGGGAACCCGCCGAGCGCGCCCGCATGCGCCGCGGCCTCTACCGCGACCTGTCCGTCATCCGCTCCGAGTTCCAGCGCGCCCTGACGGAACCGCCGCCCACCGGCACGCGGGCAGCCGCCTGGTGGCCGCTGGTCGTCGCCGTGGAACGCATCCTCGACGCCACGACGGCGGCAAGGGTCCGCATCCGGCACGGCGCGGAGCCCCCGACTCCGGCCGAGGTGGCCGAAGTAGCCCACGAACTGGACGGCCTGGCGGACCGCCTGCGCAAGTCGGTGATCCTGGAGAAGGGCCACGCGAACTTCACGGACAACTCCAAGGAGAGCGTCTTGGAGCCCCTACGCCAGGAGGTGGGCGCGGCACGGGCGGTGGCCTCACCGAAGGGTAGGTAAAAGGGGCGCGGGGAACTGCGCGACCAGCCACAACCGGCCCGCAGCTCCCCAACAACCGAAAAACCCGTTACAGCCGCGCTCAGCGAACCTTGTGCAGCGCCTTGGCGAACCCATTCGCCCAAAGCTGCTCGACCTTCGAGCGCTCCGCCGCATCGGGCTGCGCATTCGTGCAGGAGGGCCCGGGCCCACCGCCCGACATCAGCTGGCTGCACGGCCCGTCGTACGTGTCGGGCAGCCCGAGCACGTGCCCGGTCTCGTGCGCGGTGACGCGCGTCGAGTCGTACTCCTGGTTCTGCGCGTGGTCCAGGAAGATGTAGCCCTTCCCGTGGCCGTCCGTGCTCGCGTACGAGCCGCGCGGGTCGTCACCCTCACGGTACTCGAAGCTCGCGCCGGAACTGCCCTCCTGGAGCTTGACGTTGGAGACGGCGCTGTTCCATATGGACGTGGAACTGGCTATCTGCCGGGCGAAGGACGGGGCGCCGGACGCGTCGTACGTGACGGTCACGGACTTGGCTCCGGGGTTGGCCGCGCGCTTCTCGGCGACCGCCTTCACGACGGCCTCGAAGAACGCCTTGTTGGCCTTGGCCTCCGCGGCCGATCCCTCGTACCGGGCGTACGAGGACTGGCCGGAGCCGACAGGGCCGGCCGGTGCGGCGGAGGCCGAGACCGAGGTCGCGCCGAGTCCGGCCACGGTGAGGCCGAGGACGGCCGCGACAGACAGGTAACGCTTGTTCATGTGTGGGGGGCTCCCTACTCGTTCCACGACCGCGTGGGGCAGTCGATGAAAGGTGAACGGTTCGGTACCGGTGAGTGTCGGGGAGCGTGTGACGCGTGGGGATGATGGCAACTCGCGATAGCACGGAGCTATCGCCGGGACCCGGCCTGCCCAGATCGGCCGGTTCTCATGGGGTTTGAGCGTCTGGTGCGGCGGCCGTACCGCCTCTACGCTCAACGGCCATGGAGCTCGAGGTCAGGCACCTCCGCGCGCTGTGCGCCATCGCCGACACCGGCAGCCTGCACAAGGCCGCGCGGCAGCTCGGCATGAGCCAGCCGTCGCTGACGACACAGCTGCGGCGCATCGAGCACGCGCTCGGCGGCCAGCTCTTCGCCCGCGAGCGCACCGGCTGCCGCCCCACCCAGCTCGGCCGGGTCGTCCTCAGCCGCGCCCGCCCCCTCGTCACGGAGATGCGGGCGCTGGTCGCCGAGACCAGGGCGGCCGCCACCCGCACCGCCGAGGGCCCGCAGCTGCGCATCGGCTCCACGGCGAGCCGTGCCATACCGGGCTGGCTGCGCAGACTGCGCGCACGGCTGCCCGGGACCGAGATGTCCCTCCAGATGGACGTGTCCGCGAACGCCCTGCTGCGCATGGTGGAGACCGGCCAGCTCGACATCGCCTTCGTGCACGAGGTGGAGGGCTGCCCGCTGCGGATGCCGGAGAGCCTGCGAAGACGGATACTCCTCGACCGGGAGCCGCAGTTCGTCTCCCTCGCCGCCGACCATCCGGCGGCGGACCGTCCCGTCGTACGCCTCTCCGACCTCGCGGACGACCGCTGGATGGTGGACCCGACGGTCGACGGCGAGTGGGACGGCCTGCGCCGCGTCCTGACCGCGGCCGGCCTCAACCCCCGTGTCCTGCACGGCGACTACCTCACCGCATCCTCCCTCGTCGCCACGGGCGAGGTCGTCACCCTCTGCCAGCCGACCTCGCGCGGCAGGACCGACATGGCCGTACGCCCCCTGTACGGCGACCCCCTCGGCGTACGCCTCATTCTGACGGCGCGCACCGAGGAAGAGCTCGACGCGGTGTACGGCGAGCTGGAGGCCGCCTACTGGGAGGCGGCACGGCAGGCGCCCGCCTACGCGGAGTGGCTGCTGCGGGCCGGCGACGCCCGCGGGACGACCGGCGGAACGCTGGTCTCGGCCACCCGCTGACGCCCGCCGCCCCTCACTGTCCCGGCGTATCAGACGCCGATGTCGCGGCCGTCCTCGCGCCACACCGCGACGACCGACGGGCGGACGATCTTCCCGGGCCCGTCGGGCCAGGCGCTCGCCGGCTTCTCCACGGACGCGCCGTCGACCTCGCCCGGGTGCTGCACGGAGACGAGCACGCGCCGCTCCTGCACGATCGGGCCGCAGGTCTCCGCGCCGGTCGGCATGGTCAGGAACTGCTTGAGCTCGCCGCGCCGGTCACCGCGCGTGGCGACGCCGAAGAGGCCGTCGTGCGAGCCGAGCTGGTTGCCGTCGGTGGAGATCCACAGGTTGCCGTGCGGGTCGAAGGCGACGTTGTCGGGGCAGGAGATCGGGGAGACCCGCTCCTTGGGGAAGCCCGCGAAGTACGTCGAGGGGTCGTTCGGGTCGCCGGCGACGAGGAAGAGCGACCAGCCGAAGGTGGTGGCGTCCGCGCGATTGCGGCGCTCGGTCAGCTCCAGGATCTGACCGTGCTTGTTGAGGTTGCGCGGGTTGGCCTCGTCGGCACCGGCCTTGCCCGCCTTGCCGCGGTCGGAGTTGTTGGTGAGCGCCACGTACACCTTGCCGGTGTGCGGGGACGGCTCGATGTCCTCGGGGCGGTCCATCTTCGTGGCGCCCACCTTGTCACCGGCGAGACGCGTGAAGACGTACACCTCCTCGGCGGTCATGCCGTCGACGTGCGAGACGGCCTTGCCGCCGGGGCCCGCGGTGGCGAGCGGGATCCACTTGCCGCTGCCGTCGAACTCCCCGTCCTCCGGGAGCGTCCCCTTGCCGTCGATCTCGGCCGCGGGCGAGTCGCCGGTCAGCTTGGCGACGTAGAGGGTGCCCTCGTCGAGGAGCGTCAGGTTGTGCTCGTGGGCGGCCCGGGAGGTGCCCTTGGCCATGCGCTTGCTGCTGACGAACTTGTAGAAGTAGTCGAACTTCTCGTCGTCGCCCATGTAGACGACCGGGCGGCCGTCGTCCGTGAGGCGCGGCTGCGCGGCCTCGTGCTTGAAGCGGCCGAGCGCGGTGCGCTTGCGCGGGGTCGAGTCGGGGTCGTACGGGTCGAGTTCGACGACCCAGCCGAAGCGGTTGGCCTCGTTGGGCTCCTGGGCGAGGTCGAAGCGGCGGTCGAACCGCTCCCACTTCCGCTCGGAGGCGGCGCCGGTCACGCCGTACCGCTTGAGGCGGGCGGTGGTCGTCGGGTCGGTCACCTTCTCCGCGTTGGCGAAGTACTGGTTGAAGTTCTCCTCGCCGTGCAGCGTCGTGCCCCACGGGGTGGTGCCGCCCGAGCAGTTGTTGAGGGTGCCGAGCACGGTGGTGCCGCGCGGGTCGGCCTTGGTGCGGACGAGCTCGCTGCCGCGCACCGGGCCGGAGATCCGGAAGGGGCTGGTGGCGGTGAGGCGCCGGTTGAGGTGGTGCCGGCTGACGGCGCGCAGCTTCCCGCTCTTCCGCTCCCCCTCGACCACGACGACGGACAGACCGTGGGCGGCCCAGGCGATCTCGACCTGCTCACGGGTGGGGTTCTCGGGGTCGTACCCCTTGAACATCAACAGCTCGTCCGTGTACTCGTGATTGGCCACGAGCACCTGCCGCCCGGGCTCACGCCGCAGCGGCAGCAGACTCAGAAAGTCATTGTTGTACCCGAACTGCCCGGCCTGCGCCTTGGCGGTCTGCTTCGACGCGTCGAAGGCGGGGGCGCCGCGCAGGATGGGCTCGCCCCAGCGGATGACGACGCTCTGCTCGTAGCCGGCGGGGATGGTGACGGTGTCGGCGGTGTTCGGAGCGACGGGCGCGAACCGGAGTCCGCGCGCCCCCTTGCTCTTCTTGTCGCCGGGGTGGCCGGGGTGGCCGGGCCGGCCGGTGGGCGCCGCGGCTGCTGCCTGCGGGGCGCCCGGGTCCGCTATGACCGCACCGCCCGCGGCGGCGGCGACGGTCACCACGGCGGCGGCGCGCATCATCGAACGGCGGCTGAGCGCACCGGCGATGACGTCCCCGACGTACTCGTTCTCACTGGTGTTCGGGACCTCGCCGAAGCAGGCGTCGCCGCAGCGGAAGCGGCAGGTCAGGGCGGAACGGCCGCCGCTCCCCTGATGCGAGGTGATGATCGGCAGCAGCTTGCGCACGTGTCCTCCGTCGTCTGGCATGGCCTGTTTTCGCCGTGACGCTATGGGCGGTATTCGGCATAACGACGGCCGGAGGGTGAACGGAGAGTGAATCCGCGACGCACGGGAAGAAGTTGAGGCCAGGCAGGCAGTGAGCTGATGGGGGCGGAGGAGGAGTCCCGTGCCGGTCGATGACCCTGCCCAAGATCGCCCACAGCGGCGGCTAACCTTACGTGTCCGCCCTGGCCAGGGATTTTCGGGAATCAACTCACGCGAAGGGTTGCGCACATGGGCATTCTGAACCGCCTGCGGAACGCGTTCGGACGATCACGCAAGGAGAGCGTTCCGGAGGCACGGGAGCCTGAGCGTGCGACTGCGCCGGAGCAGGATGCGGCAGCCTCGGAGCCGGTGACCCTCCCGTCCCCGTCCCCCGAGCCGACCCCGCCCCCCAAGGCCTCGGTCCCCTCCCCGAGCCCGGAACCGTCCCCCTCCACGGTGGACGACCTGGTAGCAGCAGCATTCGACAACGTAACGGTCCCCCAGCAGCCGGCGCCGCCGAACACACGGGAGCCGGAACCTGCTCCCGAGCCGAAGCCTGAGGCGGCTCCCGAGCCGAAGGCCGAGGTGGCTCCTGACGCGGCTCCCGAGCCGAAGGCTGAGGTGACTCCCGAGCCCGAGGCCGAGGTAGCTCCTGCCGCTGCCCCCGAGCCGCAGGCTCAGGCTGACCCCGAGCCGGATGCCGCCACCGCCCCCACGGCGGACGAGCCGCAGGCCGAGCCCGAGCCCGCTCCCGCTGCGGACGAGCCCCAGGCCAAGGCCGAGCCCGCTCCTGCCCCCGCGGTGGACGAGCCCGAGGCGGAAGCCGCTACTGCTGTGGGCAATCGTCCCGCTGGGCGGGACGGGTGGGCACAGCCCCCGGTGCCGAGCACCGACAACGAAGGCGCCCCTGAGGCCGACCCCGAGCCGGAGGCTGAGGTGACGCCTGAGGCCGACCCCGAGCCGGAGGCTCAGGCCACCCCGGTGGCCGACCCCGAGCCGGAGGCTGAGGCAACCCCGGACGCGGGCGGCAACCCCACCCCGGCCAAGGGAAAGCCCGCCGTCTCCGCGGCAAAGGTGAGGTCCAAAGCCCCGGGGCTGGCCAACGCATACAAGGCCGCAGCCGCCGCCCTGAAGAAGAACAACCTCACAGGAACCCGAGCCCAGGTCTACCTGGTCCTCGACCGCTCCGGCTCCATGCGCCCGTACTACAAGGACGGCTCGGCCCAGAGCCTCGGCGAACAGGTCCTCGCCCTCTCCGCCCACACGGACCCCGAAGCCACCGTGCACGTCGTCTTCTTCTCCACGGAGATCGACGGCACCGGCACCCTCACGCTCCCCGAGCACGAGGGCCGCATCGACGAGCTGCACGCCGCCGCGGGCCACATGGGCCGCACCAGCTACCACCGCGCGATCGAAGAGGTCGTGGCGCACTACGAGAAGTCGGAGCACAAGGAGAGCGGCACCCCCGCCCTGGTGATCTTCCAGACGGACGGCGCCCCCGACGCGAAGGGCCCGGCGACGCAGGCCCTGAAGGACGCCGCCGAGCACCCCCTCTTCTTCCAGTTCGTGGCGTTCGGCGAGCACGACGCGAAGGGCTTCGACTACCTCCGCAAGCTGAAGGCCGACAACGCGGCCTTCTTCCACGCGGGCCCGGCCCCGCGCGAGCTCACGGACAAGGAGCTGTACGAGGGCCTGCTGGCGTCCTGGCGCCCGTAACCGGTCGTACGCCACCCCAGGGGCTGGACCGGAAGCCACCGGTCCACCCCCTGGAATCGAGGTGAGTGGATCTTCACAGGGCCGTTAGGATTTCGACCATGGCGGCCACTGGATCCGAGAAGCAGGGGACGAGCGAAGACGCGAAGGCGTTCTACGTGACGACCCCCATTTACTACGTCAACGACGCTCCTCACCTGGGCCACGCCTACACGACCGTTGCAGGGGACGTGCTCACGCGCTGGCACCGTCAGCGCGGCGAGAAGGTGTGGTACCTCACCGGCACGGACGAGCACGGTCAGAAGATCATGCGCACGGCCGAGGCGAACGACGTCACCCCCCAGGAGTGGTGCGACAAGCTCGTCACCGAGGCCTGGAAGCCCCTCTGGGAGCACCTGAACATCGCGAACGACGACTTCATCCGTACGACGGAGAAGCGTCACACGGACCGCGTGCAGGAGTTCGTCCAGGATCTCTACGACAAGGGCGAGATCTACAAGGGCGGCTATGAGGGCCCGTACTGCGTGGGCTGCGAGGAGTACAAGCTCCCCGGCGACCTCATCGAGGCCGAGGACGGCACGAAGCTCTGCCCGATCCACAAGAAGCCGGTGGAGCTCCTCAAGGAGGAGAACTACTTCTTCAAGCTGAGCGAGTACGGCGACAGGCTCCTCGCCCTGTACGAGGCGAACCCGGGCTTCATCCAGCCGGAGTCCGCGCGCAACGAAGTCGTGAACTTCGTCAAACAGGGCCTCCAGGACCTCTCCATCTCGCGCTCGACGTTCGACTGGGGCGTCAAGGTGCCCTGGGACGACAAGCACGTCATCTACGTCTGGGTCGACGCCCTCCTGAACTACGCGACCGCCGTCGGGTACGGCGCGGACGAGCAGAAGTTCGCCTCGACCTTCCCCGCGAACGTCCACCTCGTCGGCAAGGACATCCTCCGCTTCCACGCGGTGATCTGGCCCGCGATGCTGCTCGCGCAGGGCCTGCCCGTGCCCGGCAAGGTCGCCGCGAACGGCTGGCTGATGGTCGGCGGCGAGAAGATGTCGAAGTCGAACCTGACCGGCATCAAGCCCCAGGACCTGACGTCCCACTTCGGCGTGGACGCGTACCGCTGGTACTTCCTGCGCGCCATCGCGTTCGGCAGCGACGGCTCGTTCTCCTGGGAGGACTTCACGGCCCGCTACACCAGCGAGCTGGCGAACGACTACGGCAACCTCGCCTCGCGCGTCGCGGCGATGGTCGGCAAGTACTTCGGCGGCACCCTGCCCGAGGCGACGGCCGCCGGCGAGGCCGAGCAGGCGGTCCAGGACGGCCTCGCCAAGGCCGTCGCGACCGCGGACCGCGCGATCGGCGAGGAGCTGGACTTCCAGGGCGGCATCCTGGCGATCTTCGACTTCGTGAAGCAGGTCAACGGCTACATCACGGAGCAGGAGCCGTGGAAGGTCGCCAAGGACGACAGCCCGGAGGGCAAGGCCCGCCTGGCGACGATCCTCTACACGGCGGCGGAGTCCCTCCGCGCGGTGGCGGTCCTCCTCAACCCGATCATGCCGGAGACTTCCCAGAAGCTCTGGGACTCCCTCGGCGCGGAGCCCCTCCTCGGCGCCCTCGCCGACCAGGACGTCCGCGCCGCCGGCACCTGGGGCACGCTCCCCGCGGGCGCGACGGTCACGAAGGGCGCGGTGCTGTTCCCCCGCCTGGAGGAAAAGCCCGCCGCGTAGCGGTACGTTACGTTTCGCGGGAAGTCCCGCCACCTCCCGGTAGGCACGGGGAGGTGGCGGGACTTTCTGATGTACGGCGTCAGGCGCTGTCGCCCACGAACAGATCGTCCGCCT
This sequence comes from Streptomyces sp. NPDC039462, assembly GCF_055639375.1. Taxonomy (NCBI): domain Bacteria; kingdom Bacillati; phylum Actinomycetota; class Actinomycetes; order Kitasatosporales; family Streptomycetaceae; genus Streptomyces; species Streptomyces sp. NPDC039462. The sequence continues at coordinate 361,805 of NZ_JBVKAO010000004.1, read as the reverse complement.
TGGCCGCGTGGACCGCCCGTTCCGACCAGACCTTGAGCTGCTGCAAGTCGGTGCACGCGGTGACCCGTGCACGGACGGCGGGAGGCACTTCGATGCCCCGCCAGGCGAGAATGTTCAGGATCGTCTCGGCACGCTCCTCGGCCCGGCCCACCTCCCGGCCCTCTTCACGGCCCTCGGCCCGGCCTTCAGCCCGGCCCTCCTCCCGCTCCTTCACCGCGAACGGGTGGTCGAAGAAGTACTTGGTCGCCGTCATCAGTTCCTCCCAGATCTCCTTCGCCCGGGGGTCCACCAGACCGGACCGGGTGAGCTGTGCGAACATTCCCGCCGCTTCGCGGTCGATGGTCTCCAGAGCCGCAGCCAGTGCCCCCAGTATGGCGGCGGAACCCGGTCCTCTTCCATGCGTAATCGCCGAGAACACCGCAAGGGGGACATCCCTCTCGGCCTCGTGCCGGTCCGTGATCACCGGCACGTTGTCCGGCCCCAGGACCAGCGGGCGAACGGTGAGCGAGGACCAGCCCGGGAGCCCGAACTGGATGGGCTTGGCGGCCCAACGAGCCGTCGCCGCGCTCTGGGTCACGACGATCAGCACCGGCTCGCAGTGGTACTTCTCGTAGAGGTACGAGAGGTAGTACGGCCAGCTGCCGCGCTTGGACTCGTCCTTCTTGCCCTGCGACTCGATGACGAACAGGTAGTTGCCGTCGTCGGTGTCCACCCTCAGCAGGGTGTCGCAGCGGCGCTCGACCGGTTCGATCTCCGTGAGGTCCACGTCGAGGGTCATGATGTCCCGGGGTTCCGGAAACGGAACATGGAGCAGACGTTGCAGCGATCGGACCAGCAGAGCTGTGTCCTTCTGGAAGATCCGGTGCATCGCTTCGTGTGACGAGCCGACCATCGGTTCTCCTTTCTGTTCGGCATGATCAACGAGCTACGCCGCACTTAGTTCGCACCAGACGTGCTTGCCGGGTTCCGTGGCTCCCGGGTCCCCCGGATACCAGCCCCACCCGTCCGCACAGGCCCGCACGAGATCGAGGCCGCGCCCCTGCTCGTCGCTCACGTGGGCGGTGCGCGGGGGCGGGGCGGGCGGCGTGGGGTCGGCGTCCCAGGCCCCCACGCGGAGAACACCGTCGCGGTAACGGACGCGAAGGGCGGCGGGGCCCTTGGTGTGACGTACAGCGTTGCTGACCAGTTCGGTGGCCAACAGCTCGGCCATGTCACTGAGTTGCGGCAAGCAGTGCAGGCTGAGGATGAGGCGCAGGGTGCGGCGGCAGATGGTGACGGCGCGGGGGTCGTGGGGGATGTACAGGCTGTACTCCCACGGCTCGCTTGAGGGCATGCGAGAACTCCAACGGGTGAGGGGGAGTTGACGGAACGCGGCGGTGGCAGGGCGGTGGCATGTCACCGCCGTCATGGCATGACGGGGTGGTGCGCTTCCGGTGTCCCGGCGGTCTCGCAGCGCTTGCGACGCGTCACTGACGGTAGAGCAAAAATTTTTCCTCGCGCAACATCGTGGCGTAATCTGGCACCCGAACGAGGCACTGCGGCGCGGATGTTGAGAGCAGGAGAAGCGCATGGCACCGAGGAGCCAGCCCACCGCGCGTCAGGTGCGCCTGGGGACTGAGCTGCGCAGGTTGCGAGAGGCTGCCGGGCTGAAAGCCCGAGAGGTGGCGGCGCTGCTGCATTCGACCTCGGCACAGATCAGCCAGGTGGAAGCCGGCTTCGCCGGCGTTAGCGAGGAGCGTGTGCGGCGACTCGCAGCTCACTATGCATGTGCCGATGAGGCGCTCATCGAGGCATTGGTCGCCATGGCCACCGATCGCACGCGCGGCTGGTGGGAAGAATTCAGGGGGTCCCTGCCGCCACCATTCCTGAACACCGCCGAGTTGGAACACCATGCGACGTTCCTGCGTGAGGTCGTCATCGCCTACGTGCCGGGACTCTTCCAGCTCCCGGAATATGCCCGCGCGGTCTACTCGTACGTAATCCCGGGGATCCCAGAAAGCGAACTGGAACCCAGACTGGAGCACCGCATGAGGCGGCGGACCGTCCTCGAAGGGGAAAAGTCCACCCCATACGAGGCGATCGTCCATGAGGCGGCCTTGCGCATCCGCGTAGTTGACCGCCGGGTTGCGCGTGCCCAATTGGAGGCGATTCTGCACCAGACAGAGCTCGATCACGTCAGCGTGCGCGTCATCCCGTTCGATCAGGACAACTTCGCCGGTGCAGGGGCGACAATGATGTACCTCGGTGGACCCGTGGCGAGGTTGGACACGGGGCTGCGTGACTCTCCGACCGGAACCGCAGTCATCGATGCCGAGCCGCATCTCGTGAGGCTTCGAGCCCTCCTTGGCCAAGTGGAGAAGTCGTCACTCAGCCCTGCACAATCACGAGAGTTCATCCACCGCATGATCAAGGAACTGTGAGGCGCCTCGCATGGACCAGGCCATCCGCTGGCAGAAGTCATCATTCTCCGGTGGCGGCGATGGTGATACCTGCATAGAACTGGCCGCTGCCGAACCTCACATACACCTTCGCGAAAGCGACGACCCCGCCACCGAGCTGATCACCTCCCCCGCCCCCCTCGCCCAGCTCCTCCGAGTAGTCAAGGCGAGGGGGACGTTTGGCGAGGCAGCCCCGTAGAGCCCTCGCGGGCGGGCGCCCTCAGCCCTCGCAGCCGTCGATGTCGTCGTCGCAACCGCTCACATCGCCCTCGGCGATCGTGTTCAGACGCCAGGCGATGACTCCCGCGCCGGCCTTCTCGGGGTCAACCCGGGCCTTGAACGGCTTGCCCGCCGGAAGGTTGAACTGGTCCGCCTCACTGTCCCCGCACTCCACTCCGTAGGCCTGCTCCTCCCCGGCCCGGGACAGGGTCAGGGTGAGCTCCTCGGCCTCGTCGGCGTCGCAGGTGATCTCGAAACGGTAGGGGTCCGCGCCGCCCGCCGGGAAGGACCTGTCCAGGCCCGAGCCGACGTACGCCGTACCGGAGTCGACGAACTCCGCCTCCGTGCCGTCGTCGGCGGCTGCGTCCAGAGCCCGTTCCGCGCGCTGCAGCGCGTCGTCCGGCTCCCAGGGCCTGGCACCGCCGGACGAGGGGGAAGGCTCGCCGGAGGACGTCTTCTTCGGCTTCGGCGGCGCGCTCGAGTCGGCGCCACCCCCGCTCCCCCCACCCGCACAGCCCGACGTGAGCATCAGAACGGCCAGAGCCGTGGCGGACGCGGAGAGGACGTGACGGCGTGCGTGACGTATGCGCATGAAACGAACCTATCCGGGAGGAACGAGCTGGTACTCGCGGCCCAGCGCGTCCGCCTGGGTGTTGCCGTACACCGACACCTCGCCGTCGGACCAGCGCACGAAGACGTCGTCCTCCCAGAGGTTGCCTCCGAACTCGCCCGGCACGATGACGCGCGCGTGCTTCCACGTGCCGTTCGCGGCCTTGAGCTGGTTCTCCTTGCCGAGGCCGTGCGCGCCGATGTCCTCGTAGATGGTGAGTTCACCGTCCGACCAGCGTACGAACAGGTCGAAGTCGGAGTTGGTCGACCCGTCGAAGTCGCCGCCCGCGATGACGGAGGCGTGCTCCTTCCACAGGGCGTTGGGGGCCAGGAGCTGCTGCTCGGCGTGGAAGCCGCCGCCGTCGACGTTCGTGTACTTGGTGACCTCCCCGTCCACCCAGCGGACCACCAGGTCGTCGGCCCACTTGTTGCCGCCGTACTTGCCCGTCGCGATGCCCTTCGCGTACTTCCACGTCGAGCCCGCCTTGGCGATCGTGATCTCGTTCGCCGGGTGCTCGGAGGTGGAGGTGGGCAGCTGCGTGTGCTCGTCGATGTCCTTGTAGATCGTGACCTCGCCGTCGATCCACTTCACCATCAGGTCGTACGCGTTGGAACCGGTGTAGTCGCCGGCGGTGACGACCTCGGCGTAGTCGGCCCACATCTTGTTCGGCTTCGCCAGGCGCGTCTCGCACGGCTGGTCCTTGGCGCAGCCGGTGTAGAAGCCCTGTGACTGGTCGCCGGGGTAGAGCGTCACCTCCCCGTCGGACCACTTCACGACGAGGTCGCCGTCCTTCGTCCGCTGCGACGAGGTGTGGAACTGGCCGGTGGCCGCGGCGGTGGCGTGCCGCCACAGGCCCGCGTCGCCCATGCCTTCGATCCGGGACGGCTTGTCCGGCGTGTAGTCGTTCACCGCCTGGTTGTAGAGGCGTACGACGTCGGCGTCGAACTGCGAGGAGTAGGAGACGTTGTCGTACTTGCCACCGGTCTTGTAACCGCCGATGACCCCGATGACGTCGCCCCGCTTGCCGTCGAAGTTGCGCAGGAACGGCCCACCGGAGACACCGGGCGCGAACCCGTCGCACGCGATCTCCAGGAAGCGCCCCGCGTATCCCTTCGTCGACGTCTTGGGGCACACACGCGGCGACTTGGAGCTGCCGGGGAAGCCGATCAGGGTGACGTTCTTCTGGTTCAGGTTGCCGGCGGCGGGGAGCGTGGTCAGCTCGTTGCCCATACCCGTCGCGTTCTCCAGGAACTGGCCCTTGGAGTTCGGGCCGGTCCGCAGGAAGGCGAAGTCGAGGTCATCGGCCTTCTGCGTGCCGAGGGACAGATAGCGGCCGTCGATCCAGATCTTCCCCTTCTTGATCGGGAAGACGCCGTACGGGGCGACGCCCCGGCCCTTGTGCTGCGGATCGGCCTTCCAGCCGGGCGCGAAGGCGAGGTTGCGGAACCGGTCGTTGTCATTGAGACAGTGAGCGGCCGTGATCACCAGCGACTTGTTCGGCGAGGCGACGGAGGAGGCGGAGCAGAACTGGTCGCGCTTGCCCGGGTCCGACTGCGGGTCGTCATCCTGGCTGATGAGGAAGACACCGGCTGTGGCGACGCCGTTGTTGTTGATGCTGGAGGGGGCACGCAGCATGTCGCCCGCTGTGGTCGGCGGGCCGTCCGCAACTCCCTTGTCGGGGTTGGCGGGCACGGCGTCCGCGATGCGCTCGGGCGTCCAGTAGGCCTCGGCGGCGCGAGCCTCGGCGATCTCCTCGGGGGTGGCCTTGAGCCGCTCCCCCTCTTCGTCGCCCTTGCTCTGCCCGCTGCCCCTGCCCTCTTCGCCGTCCTTGCCGTCCTTGGCCTCTTCGCTCCCGCTGCCCTTCTGGGCCGCCCCGGCGGAGGACTTGGGGGCTTGCGGGGTCCGGGTGGGTTCAGGCGCCTTCGTCGCCTCCGGAGGCACGGTGGCTCCCGGGGACGCGGTCACCGTGGGGGTGGGAGCCGCCGGTGTCACCGGTGCCGCTGCCGCGAGGCCGGTAGAGCTGAGCAGTACGGCGGTCGCCGCGGCACCGAGTGCGGCGGTGCGCACGGTGGCACGTATTCGTTTTTTCACGTGGTTCTTCCGCTTTGGAGCATGGATTAAGGGTCTTGACATGAAAAAGCGCCATGCGGTGGCTATGCACCGCATGGCGCCGAGGACCCTACGTCATTGGTGCATACCAATGCACATCGCCCAAGAGCCCGCCCCGCCACGCCGCGTGGCGTCGCGTCAGCCGCCGTACAACCCCACCAACCGCGCCAACTGCCGCCCCACCACCCGCAACGGCTCCTCGCTGCGCGAGACCTGCGCCGTCACCTCGGCGCCCTCCAGCGCGCCGATGACGGTCGTCGCCACCTCGCGCGCGTCCTGTGCCGCGAACCCCGCGCCGAGCAGCCGTTCCTCCACGATCCGCTCCCAGCCGCGCAGCGCCTCCGCGCACACCCGCTGGATCTCCGAGTCCGTGCCCAGCGTCTCCAGGGCCGCCGCCGTGACCGGGCAACCGTCGACCCAGCCCGACTCCCGCAGCCCGGCGGCGAGTTCACCCGCGCAGCGTTCGATCGCGGCGCCCGGGGCGTCGTCGCCGGCCAGCCCCGCCCGCAGCAGCTCCGCGAACTCCTCGGCGCTGTAGGCGATCGCGGCCACCGCGACGGCCTCCTTCCCGCCGGGGAAGAAGTGGTAGACGGAGCCGAGCGTGGCCTCCGCCTCCTTGGCGATCTGCTTGATTCCTGTGCCCACATAGCCCTGCCGCTGAATCAGGCGGGCGGCGACGGTGACGATCCGGTCGCGGGTGGTGGGAGCGCTCTTCTCGGGCATGCCCCCACCCTATCTCCAATTAGTTAGAGCGTTCGTTCTAGAGGCGTGCTACCTTCTCTCCACGCGCTAGATAGAGCGATCGTTCTAGTAACTGTCTGGAGTCATCCATGCCCTCCGCATCGCAGCCCTCATCGCAGTCCGTCACCGTCATCGGTCTCGGCCCCATGGGCCAGGCCATGGCCGCCGCCTACCTCGACCGCGGCTACGACGTCACCCTCTGGAACCGCACCCGGTCTCGCGCCGACGCCTTGGTGGAGCGCGGGGCGGTCTTCGCCGACAGCACCGAGAAAGCCCTGCTCGCCAACGAGTTGGTGATCCTCAGCCTCACCGACTTCGACGCCATGTACGCGATCCTGGAGCCCGCCAAGACGGCCGTCGCGGGCCGCACCCTCGTGAATCTCAGCTCCGACACCCCGGAGAAGGCGCGGGCCGGCGCCCGCTGGGTGACCGAGCTCGGCGGGACGCACCTGACCGGCGGCGTCCTGGTCCCGCCGCCCCTCATCGGCACCGCCGACGCGTCGACGTTCTACAGCGGTCCCCGCAAGGCGTACGACAAGCACCGCGCCGCCCTCGAAGTCATCACCGGCAAAACCGACTACCGGGGCGAGGATCAGGGGCTCGCCGCGCTCATGTACCAGCTGAACATGGTCATTTTCTGGCCATCAATGATCGCCTACTGGCAGGCCGTCGCCATGGCCAAAGCGCACGGCCTCACCGCCGCGGACATCGCCCCCTACGCCACCGAGAACTTCGCAGGCATGGGCCACTTCATCGACTTCTACGCGCCCCGCATCGACGCGGGCAACCACGCTGGTGACGTGGACCGCACCTCCATGGGCCTGGCCAGCATGGAACACGTCCTCCACACCGCCGCCGACGCGGGCGTCGACACGGCGTTCCCGGCCGCCGTGCACGACGTGTTCCGCCGTGTCGTGGAGGCGGGGCACGGGGCGGACAGCTTCTCGCGGGCCGTGGAGCTGATGGCGAAGAAGACGGCGAAGGAGGGGTGACAGGCGCCGTCGCGCTCAACGGGGCGCGGTTCAGGCCCGGTACGACTGCCCACTGAAACGAGGGGTATGTCTCACGGTGAGCTAAGTCATGCGGAGAGGAGGCTTAAATTGACGCCGCCTTCACACCCGCCTACGTAAGCTTCACGACATGGCCACGACTCCCTCCCCCGACCGCCGGCGCAGCGCCGACGAGGTCAATGAGGACATCCGTGCGCTGTGGCTGCGCGCGGGCGGACGCCTCCGTCCCGACGAACGCGCGCTGTACGAACAGCTCGTAACGGAGTGGGCAGAAGCAGAAGCCAACTCCTCCCCGACCCACGCGGCTTGAGACAGCCGCCCCGTCAGGGGCGCGGGGAACTGCGCGCCCAGCCACAACGCACCCGCACGCGAACGGCAAGCAAAAGGCCCCGGAACCAAAGGTTCCGGGGCCAATTACGTAACCGCTACTGCGCCGCAGGCTTCGGCGCCGCAGGCTTACGCAGCGAAATGTTGAGCTCCCGCAGCCGGGACTCATCCAGCTCCGTCGGCGCCCCCATCATCAGATCCTGCGCGTTGCCGTTCAGCGGGAACGCGATCGTCTCGCGGATGTTCGGCTCGTCGGCGAGGAGCATCACGATGCGGTCGACGCCCGGGGCGATGCCACCGTGCGGCGGCGCGCCGAGGCGGAACGCGCGCAGCATGCCCGCGAACTCGTGCTCGACGGTCTCCGCGTCGTAGCCCGCGATCTCGAAGGCCTTGAGCATGACCTCGGGCTCGTGGTTCCGGATGGCGCCGGAGGAGAGCTCGATGCCGTTGCAGACGATGTCGTACTGCCAGGCGAGGATGTCGAGCGGGTCCTTCTCCTCCAGGTCCTTCATGCCGCCCTGCGGCATCGAGAAGGGGTTGTGGGAGAAGTCGATCTTGCCGGTCTCCTCGTCCTTCTCGTACATCGGGAAGTCGACGATCCAGCAGAAGCGGAAGACGCCCTCTTCGAAGTGCCCGGCACGCTTGGCGGCCTCGACGCGCACCGCCGACATGATCTTCGAGACCTCGTCGAACTCGCCCGCGCCGAAGAAGACCGCGTGACCGGGCTCCAGGCCGAGGCGCTTGGTCAGCTCCGCCACGTTCTCCTCGGTGACGAACTTGGCGATCGGGCCCGACAGCGAACCGTCCTCGGCGACGCGCACCCAGGCCAGGCCCTTGGCGCCCTGCTCCACGGCGTAGTCACCGAGGCCGTCGAAGAACTTGCGGGACTGCGACGCCGTGTCCGGCACCGGAAGGGCGCGCACGTGCTTGCCGGCGAACGCCTTGAAGTCAGAGCCCTCGAAGATGTCCGTGATGTCGTGCAGTTCGAGCTTGGCGCGCAGGTCCGGCTTGTCGTTGCCGTACTTCAGCATCGACTCGCGGAACGGGATGCGCGGGAAGGGGGACGTCACCTCGCGGCCGCCGCCGAACTCCGTGAACAGCTCCGTCATCAGCTTCTCGATGGGCTGGAAGACGTCCTCCTGCTCCACGAAGCTCATCTCGACGTCGAGCTGGTAGAACTCGCCCGGCGAGCGGTCCGCGCGCGCGTCCTCGTCGCGGAAACAGGGCGCGATCTGGAAGTAGCGGTCGAAGCCCGAGATCATCAGCAGCTGCTTGAACTGCTGCGGGGCCTGGGGGAGCGCGTAGAACTTGCCCGGGTTCAGGCGGGAGGGGACGACGAAGTCGCGCGCGCCCTCGGGGGAGGTCGCGGTGAGGATCGGCGTCGCCATCTCGTTGAAGCCGAGGGCCACCATCTTGGAGCGGATGGAGGCGATCACGGCCGACCGCAGCATGATGTTGCGGTGCATGCGCTCGCGGCGCAGGTCCAGGAAGCGGTACTCGAGGCGCCGCTCCTCGTTCACGCCGTCCTCGGCGTTGATCGTGAAGGGCAGCGGGCCCGCGGCGCCGAGCACCTCGACCTCGGCGGCCTCGATCTCGATCTCGCCGGTGGGCAGCTCCGGGTTCACGTTGTCGGCGCCGCGCGAGACGACCTTGCCGTCGACGCGGACGACCGTCTCCTTGGAGAGCTTGTCGAGCGTCTCGGCGGCGGGCGTGCCCGGGCGGGCCACCAGCTGCGTGATGCCGTAGTGATCGCGGAGATCGATGAAGAGAATGCCGCCCAGGTCTCGGCGATTGTGCAGCCAGCCGCTCAGCCGGACGTCGGTGCCGACGTCAGAGGCGCGGAGCTCGCCGCAGGTGTGGGACCTGTACCGATGCATCGTCGTTCATCCAGTCTTCGCGAATAGGGGAGAGAGCAGACCCTCCCAAGGCTACCGCCCGGCCGAGGATCGGTTTCCGGATATCTCCGGGGGCCACCCGCCCGGGGGCAGGTTGCCGCCGGGATCGGTGGCGCCTTGCCTGTACATCTTCCTAAAGTGGGTCAATGCGCACCGACGATCCCCTTCTGCAGGTGGGGGATGATTCCCTGCCACCCGTACGGGACGTCCTGGCCGCCATCGCGACCGGGCTGTGGCGCTGGGACAACGCATCGGGGACCGTCACGCTCGACGCCGAGGCGGCCCGGCTGCTCGGTCTGCCCGCACGCGCCCAGACCCTGTCGGAGGCGGGCGTACGCTCCCGCTTCCACCCCGTCGACTGGAACGAGATCTACGGAACCGTCCAGCTCGCCGTCGCCGAGGGCACCCTCGCCGAGGCCCGGCTGCGGATCATGGACGAGACGGGGCGTCGGGTCCTGCGCACCGTGCGCAGCCGCTCCAAGCCCGTCATGCACGGGGCGACCGAGGCGTATGAACTGGTCGGCACCCTGCAAGAGGTGACGGAGCCCGCGCCGGGCACCGCCGCCCGCACCCCCGTCACCGGCGACTGGCGCCGCTCCCGCGAGGCGTTCCTGCTGGACGCGGGGCGGGCGCTCGCCGAGGCGCGCTCCACGGAAGAGGTGCTGCGGGTCGCCGCCGGGCTCTCCATGCCGGGGTTCTCGCCGGACGGGCTCGCGGTCTTCGGGGTGGAGGGCGAGCGGCTGACGATCATCGGGCACCACGGGCACCAGCCCGGCGACGACGGGCCCTTCTCGGCGATGCCGCTGGACACCGACTATCCGGCCGCGGAGGTGGTGCGCACCGGCCGCGCCGTCTACCTCTCCACGCCGGAGGACTACCGCAGGCGCTACCCCGCCTCCTGGCCGCTGGCCAGCCGCTTCGAACGGCAGTCGTGGGCGTTCCTGCCGCTGACCGTCGCGGGCCGCACGATGGGCGCGTGGATGGCGGCGTTCACGTATCCGGTGTCGTTCACGCCCGACGAGCGCTCCGTCCTGACGACGGTGGCGCGGATGCTGGCGCAGGCCCTGTCGCGGGCCGGTGTCGCGGAGTCCGAGCGGGAGCTCACGGAGGGCCTGCAGCGTTCGATGCTGCCGATGCTCGGCCCGCAGATCCCGGGGATGAGCGTGGCGGCCCGCTATGTGCCGACCGGCGGCGGCCTTCAGGTGGGCGGCGACTGGTACGACATGATTCCGCTGCCCAGCGGCCGCATCGCCTTCGTCATCGGCGACGTGCAGGGGCACGACGTGCGCGCGGCGGGTCTGATGGGGCAGTTGCGGATCGCCCTGCGCGCGTACGCGTCGGAGGGGCACCGTCCGGACGCCGTCCTCTCGCGCGCGACGCGCTTCCTCTCCGGGATCACCGAGTCCATCACCTTCGGGTCGAGCGGCACGGGCGCCGATGGGGGCACGGCGTACGACCCGCGCTTCGCGACCTGCCTGTACGTGGAGGCCGACCCGGCGACCGGCGTCCTGGAGATGGCCCGCGCCGGGCATCCCGAGCCCGCGATACGCATGGGTGACGGAACGGTTCTGCAGCGGCCCACCGCGGGCGGTCTGCCGCTCGGCATCGACCCGGACGCCGACTATCCGACGACCCGGCTCGTCCTGGAGCCCGGCGAGACCATGCTGATCTGCACCGACGGCCTCATCGAGACCGGGGGCCACGACCTGGACAGCGGCTGGTCGCGGATCCGGTCGATCCTGGAGGAGTACCCGGGCGAGGACGCGGGCGAGGGCGAGTCCGGCGGCCTCGAGCAGCTCGCCGACTCGCTCGTGCAGGCCGTGCACGGGCCTTCGTCGCACCACACGACGGGGCCGCTCGCTGATCGCCGCGAGGACGACATAGCGATATTGCTGCTGAGCCGTACGAGCCGGCCCGAGCAGCGCACGGATGCCCGCCGTACGGTCCTGACCATCGCCCAGGCCGAGCCCGAGCGCATCGCCGGGGCGCGCAGGCATCTGCGGGACCTGCTGCACGACTGGGCCGACGACGACCAGGTCGACTCGGCGGTCCTGATGGTCTCCGAGATGCTCACGAATGTGCTCGTGCACACGGACGGGGATGCCCTGATGGTCGCCGAGGTCACTGGGGAGCCGGGGGCTCGGCGGTTGCGGGCCGAGGTGGCGGACGGCAGCGATGATCTGCCGCACAAGCGGCGGCCGGGGGAGCTTGCCTCTTCTGGGCGTGGGCTCGTTCTGATGGAGCTGCTCGCGGGGGCGTGGGGCGTGGATCCCCGGGGGGACGGGAAGAGTATTTGGTTCGAGCTTTATGAGGGGGACGGGGATGGGGATGGGGACGGGGAGGGTGGGGTGGAGTAGCGGCGTCGTTGTTGCCTGCGGGTTCGGTTGTGGTTGGTCGCGCAGTTCCCCGCGCCCCTGAAACAGCGCCATTGTCGACTGCGGGTGCGGTTGTGGTTGCTCGCGCCGTTCCCCGCGCCCCTGAAACAGCGCCGTCCTCGGCCGCGGCGCCGTTGTGGTTGGTCGCGCAGTTCCCCGCGCCCCTTAGAGACAGCGCCGTCCTCGGCTGCGGGTTCGGTTGTGGTTGCTCGCGCAGTTCCCCGCGCCCCTTGGAGACAGCGCCGTTGTCGGCTGCGGCAGCGCTGTGGGTGCTCGCGGCGTTCCCCGCGCCCCTGGTGGGGCGCTCTCGGGGTGCTATGGCGTGGGCGTGTAGGTGCCTCGTAGCTCTGACAGGATTCCGAAGGCTGCTGCCGTGAGGGGGACTGCCAGGAGCATGCCGAGGATGCCGGCCACCGAGGCTCCGGCTGTGATTGCCAGCATGACCACCGCCGGGTGCATCTGGACGGTGCGGCTCTGGATCATGGGCTGGAGGATGTGGCCTTCGAGGACCTGGACGGCCAGGACCACGCCGAGGGCCCACAGGGCGATCACGAAGCCCCGGTCTGCGAGGGCGACCAGGATGGCGACGGCGCCGGAGAGGAACGCCCCGAGGTAGGGGATGTAGGCGCCGACGAAGACGAGCGCGCCGAGGCCCCACGCGCCGGGGACGCCGAGGATCAGCAGGCCGACGGTGATGCAGATGGCATCGATGAACGCGATGATCGTCGTGCCGCGCATGAAGCCCTCGATGGCCTCGAAGGCGCGGCGGGCCATGGCCTCGATGATGCCTGCGGTGTTGCCGGGGGCGAGAGAGCGCAGCGTGGTCATCGCGCGGTCGGAGTCCCGCAGGAAGAAGAAGACGAGCAGCAGGGCGAGGACGGCCATCGCCATCATCTCGCCGACCGTGCTGATGCCGCTGATCACTCCGGACGCTGCGGTCCCGCCGAACTTCCCGAAGAGTTCCTTGGCGTTGGACGCCATGTCGTCGAGCGAGGTGCCCGCCGCCCCGAAGTACTTGGACAGATCCGTCGCGGCCTGCTTGAGCGAGGCGATGATCTGGTCACCGCTGTCGATCAGCGCCTTGACCACGATGTAGGTGGCCCCGCCGACGACGGCGACGACGGCCGCGCAGGTCAGCCCGGCGGCCAGGGAACGCTGGACTTTCATCCTGAGCAGGCGCCGGTAGAGCGGTCCGAGGAGCGCGGTGCCGAGGAGCGCGAGGAGGACGGGTGTCACGGCTGTCTTGAACGTGACGCAGAGCCAGATCCCCACGGCGGCCACGCCGGTGACGAGGAGGACGACGACGCACCAGGCGGCGGTGCGGCGCGCGGGCTCGGGCAGGAGGGTACTCACCCCTCCTACCCGAACACGGCGTCACCGGCCGCGCGAGTTATGTACGCCCAGGGACCGGACCTAGAGGACGGGAGCTACATGCCGTGCACCGCGGGGACCGAGCCCAGCCGGCCCTTCTGGAAGTCCTCGAAGGCCTGCTGCAGCTCGGCCTGACTGTTCATCACGAACGGGCCGTAGTGGGCCATCGGCTCCCGGATCGGCTGCCCGCCGAGCAGCACGATCTCCAGGTCGGGGGCGTGCGCGTCCTGCTTCTCGTCCGCGCGGACGGTCAGCGAGGACCCGGCGCCGAAGACCGCGGTCTGCCCCATGTGCACCGGGCGCCGCTCGGCACCGACCGTGCCGCGACCGGCGAGGACGTACGCGAGTCCGTTGAAGCCCTCGCGCCAGGGCAGCGTCACCTCGGCGCCGGGCCGCACGGTCGCGTGGATCATCGTGATCGGCGTGTGCGTGATGCCGGGGCCCTCGTGCCCGTCGAGCTCACCGGCGATGACGCGGAGCAGCGCGCCGCCGTCGGGCGTGGAGAGCAGCTGCACCTGGCCGCCGCGGATGTCCTGGTAGCGGGGGTCCATCATCTTGTCCTTGGCGGGCAGGTTCACCCACAACTGGAGGCCGTGGAAGAGACCGCCGGACATGACGAGCTCCTCCGGCGGCGCCTCGATGTGCAGGAGGCCGCTGCCGGCCGTCATCCACTGGGTGTCGCCGTTGCGGATGGTGCCGCCGCCACCGTTGGAATCCTGGTGCACAAACGTTCCGTCGATCAGGTACGTGACCGTCTCGAAGCCGCGGTGCGGGTGCCAGGGAGTGCCCTTCGGCTCGCCCGCCTCGTACTCCACCTCGCCCATCTGGTCCATCATGATGAACGGGTCGAGGTACTTGTAGTTGATCCCCGCGAAGGCCCGGCGCACCGGGAACCCCTCGCCCTCGAAGCCGCTCGGCGCCGTGGTCACGGCGAGCACGGGGCGCGGCGTCGCGTCGGCCGGCGCCACCACTCGGGGCAGGGTCAGCGGGTTCTCGACAGTCACTGCAGGCATGGTCGGTACCTCCTCGTTCACTGACTTTAGTTGAACGTAGAACTTTCTGCCACTCACAACGAACGGAGCCCGGAGGGCATTCCCTCCGGGCTCCGGTGCTGGCAAGAAACGATCTACGGACTACCCGTACATACGGCGCATCGCGAAGTCGACCATCTGCTCCACGGCCTTCGCGTCGAAGACCATGCGGTGCTCGCCCTCCATGTCGAGGACGAAGCCGTACCCGGTCGGGAGCAGGTCGATGACCTCCGCGCCGGTGATGACGAAGTACTTGGAGTCCTTGCCCGCGTACCTGCGCAGCTCCTTGAGGGAGGTGAACATCGGGATCACGGGCTGCTGGGTGTTGTGCAGGGCGAGGAAGCCGGGGTTGTCACCGCGCGGGCAGTAGACCTTCGACGTGGCGAAGATCTGCTGGAAGTCCTCGGCGGACATCGACCCCGTCGTGAAGGCCCGCACGGCGTCCGCGAGGGACGGCGGCGAGGGCTCGGGGTAGAGCGGAGGCTGCTGGCCGTAGCCACCGCCGGGCATGCCCTGCATCTGCTGCGGCGGCGGCTGCGCGCCCGGCGGGGCGTACTGCTGCTGGGCGCCGGGATTCTGGTCGTAGCCGTACATGCGCGTAAGCGTACTGAGTCACGGACGTCACAGATGGCCGCTCAGGGGTTGCGCCTTATTACCGACGGGTAGCATCATCGTAGCTACTTGCTGGTATTCATCCACTTTCCTGCTTACGGAGCCTTCGCCATGGGCCACTACAAGTCGAATCTCCGCGACATCGAGTTCAACCTCTTCGAGGTGCTCGGCCGCGACAAGCTGTACGGCACCGGCCCGTTCGCGGAGATGGACGTCGACACCGCCAAGAGCATCCTCGACGAGCTCCGCCGCCTCGCGGAGAACGAGCTGGCCGAGTCCTTCGAGGACGCCGACCGCAACCCGCCGGTCTTCGACCCCGCGACCAACACCGCGCCCGTCCCCGCGTCCTTCAAGAAGAGCTACCAGGCCTTCATGGACTCCGAGTACTGGCGCCTCGGCCTGCCCGAGGAGATCGGCGGCACGACCTCCCCGCGCTCCCTGATCTGGGCGTACGCGGAGCTGCTGCTCGGCTCGAACCCGGCGGTCTGGATGTATTCGTCCGGTCCCGCGTTCGCCGGCATCCTGCACGCCGAGGGCAACGAGGCGCAGAAGAAGATCGCGCAGATCGCCGTCGAGAAGCAGTGGGGCTCGACGATGGTCCTGACCGAGCCGGACGCCGGTTCGGACGTGGGCGCGGGCCGCACGAAGGCCGTGCAGCAGGAGGACGGCTCCTGGCACATCGAGGGCGTGAAGCGCTTCATCACGTCCGGCGAGCACGACATGTCGGAGAACATCCTCCACTACGTCCTCGCCCGCCCCGAGGGCGCCGGCCCCGGCACCAAGGGCCTCTCCCTCTTCCTCGTGCCGAAGTACGAGTTCGACTGGGAGACCGGCGAGCTGGGCGAGCGCAACGGCGTCTACGCCACGAACGTCGAGCACAAGATGGGCCTCAAGGCCTCCAACACCTGCGAGATGACGTTCGGCGACCAGCACCCCGCCAAGGGCTGGCTGATCGGCGACAAGCACGACGGCATCCGCCAGATGTTCATGATCATCGAGTTCGCCCGCATGATGGTCGGCACGAAGGCCATCGCGACGCTCTCGACGGGCTACCTGAACGCCTTGGAGTACGCCAAGGAGCGCGTGCAGGGCCCCGACCTGGCCCAGTTCATGGACAAGACGGCCCCCAAGGTCACCATCACGCACCACCCGGACGTCCGCCGCTCGCTGATGACGCAGAAGGCGTACGCGGAGGGCATGCGCGCCCTGGTCCTGCACACCGCGGCCGTCCAGGACGAGATCCAGGTCAAGGAGGCGGCGGGCGAGGACGCGTCTTCGCTGATCGCCCTGAACGACCTGCTCCTGCCCATAGTGAAGGGCTACGGCTCCGAGAAGTCGTACGAGCTGCTCGCCCAGTCGCTCCAGACGTTCGGCGGCTCGGGGTACCTCCAGGAGTACCCGATCGAGCAGTACATCCGGGACGCCAAGATCGACACCCTCTACGAGGGCACCACGGCGATCCAGGGCCAGGACTACTTCTTCCGGAAGATCGTCCGCAACCAGGGCGCCGCGCTGAACGGCCTCGCCGAGGAGATCAAGAAGTTCCTCGCGGTCGGCACGGGCGGCGAGGCGCTGGCCGGCGCCCGCGAGGAGCTGGCCAAGGCCGCCGTCGAGCTGGAGGCCATCGTCGGCGTCATGCTGACCGACCTCGCGGCCACGGAGAAGGACGTGAAGTCCATCTACAAGGTGGGCCTGAACACGACCCGCCTCCTGATGGTCTCGGGCGACGTCGTCGTCGGCTACCTGCTGCTGCGCGGTGCCGCGGTCGCCGCCGAGAAGCTCGCGACGGCCTCCGCGAAGGACAAGGCCTTCTACGAGGGCAAGATCGCGGCCGCGAAGTTCTTCGCCGCGAACGTCCTGCCGACCGTCGCCACCGAGCGGAAGCTCGCCGAGGGCGTGGAGCTCGACCTGATGGAGCTGGACGAGGCGGCGTTCTAAAGGACTCCGCCCGAGCACGGGTTTCCTTCGCACGTCAGCGCGATGCCGCCACCTGCTTCTTTCGGGTGGCGGCATCGCCGTATGGGCTGGGTACGCTGAGTAAGTGGCCGAGGATCCCGTCCATGGGGAGGAACCATGACCGCCGAGGCATTGCCCGACTCGCAGCACCGGCAGCCGGAAGGTTCCAGCCGTCGGCAGCCGAGCCGTTCCAAATGGCCGGTCCCGCCCCCGGACGGCTACACCGTGGACGACTTCTTCGCACTTGACGACCTCCCGCCGCACACCGAGCTGATCGACGGGAGCCTGGTCTTCGTGAGTCCGCAGCGCGATTTCCACACGCTGGTGATGTACCTGCTGGAGCACGGCCTGCGTCGCAGCCTCCCGGAACATCTGCGGGCGCGCCGCGAGATGGCCGTGGTGCTGGGAAAACGCAACGCTCCTGAACCTGACCTCGTCCTGGTCAAGGCGGAGGCCGTCAAGAGCCGTCGGTCGACCCGTTTCGCAGCAGCGGACGTGGTCCTTGCCGTTGAGGTCGTCTCCCCCGACTCCGAAGACCGCGACCGCGACACCAAACCGCACAAATACGCCGCAGCAGGCATTCCTCACTTCTGGCGCGTGGAGATGGAGGGCGAAGACGATCTGCCCGCCGTCTACACATACCAGCACGACACCGTGACCGGGGCGTACCTCTCCACCGGCGTTCATCACGACCGCCTCAAGCTGTCCGTCCCGTACGACATCGACATCGACCTCACCGAGATCGACCGCCTCTGATCGCCCCGCCACCCGCACGGCGACGCCATTAGGCTGGCTGCCATGCGCACACCCTCCCGGCCCTTCGACCGTGGCCACACCGAAGACCTCATGACCTTCCTCGCGGCGAGCCCCACGCCGTACCACGCCGTGGCGAGCGCCGCCGAGCGGCTGGAGAAGGCCGGTTTCCGGCAGGTCGAGGAGACCGAAGCCTGGGACGGTACGACGGGCGGGAAGTACGTCCTGCGAGGCGGCGCCATCATCGCCTGGTACGTCCCGGAGAGCGCCGCCGCGCACACCCCCTTCCGCATCGTCGGCGCCCACACCGACTCCCCGAACCTGCGCGTGAAGCCGCAGCCCGACGCCGGCGCCCACGGCTGGCGCCAGGTCGCCGTGGAGATCTACGGCGGCCCGCTCCTCAACTCCTGGCTCGACCGGGACCTCGGCCTCGCCGGACGCCTCTCGCTGCGCGACGGCACCACGCGGCTCGTGAACATCGACCGGCCGCTGCTCCGCGTGCCCCAACTGGCCATCCACATGGACCGGTCCGTGCACACCGAGGGGCTCAAGCTCGACAAGCAGAAGCACATGCAGCCCATCTGGGGGCTCGGCGACGACGTCCACGAGGGCGACCTGATCCGCTTCCTGGAGGACGAGACCGGGCTCGGCGAGGGCGACGTCACCGGCTGGGACCTCATGACGTACGCCGTCGAGGCGCCCGCCTTCCTCGGCCGCGACCGCGAACTGCTCGCCGGCCCCCGCATGGACAACCTCCTGTCCGTGCACTCCGCGACGGCCGCCCTCACCGCCGTCGCCGCCCAGGACGAGCTGCCGTACATCCCCGTCCTCGCCGCCTTCGACCACGAGGAGAACGGCTCGCAGTCCGACACCGGCGCCGACGGCCCGCTGCTCGGCAGCGTCCTGGAGCGGTCCGTGTTCGCGCGCGGCGGTTCGTACGAGGACCGGGCGCGGGCGTTCGCCGGGACCGTCTGCCTCTCCTCCGACACCGGCCACGCCGTCCACCCCAACTACGCGGAGCGGCACGACCCGACGCACCACCCCCGCGCCAACGGCGGCCCGATCCTCAAGGTGAACGTCAACAACCGCTACGCCACGGACGGTTCGGGCCGCGCCGTGTTCGCCGCCGCGTGCGAGAAGGCGGGCGTCCCCTTCCAGTCGTTCGTCTCCAACAACGCGATGCCGTGCGGCACCACCATCGGCCCGATCACCGCCGCCCGGCACGGCATCAAGACCGTCGACATCGGCGTCGCGATCCTGTCCATGCACAGCGTGCGCGAGCTGTGCGGCGCGGACGACCCGCACATGCTGGCCAACGCGCTGGTGGCGTTCCTGGAAGGCTGACCTTCCGAATGGCTGTGTGGCTGCAACGCACCCGGGTACACGGTGACTTCGTAGCCACTACAGCAGGGAGGCGGTCCTCATGGGCCTGGGCGGATGCATCATTCTGATCGCCGCGGGTGCCATCCTCACGTTCGCGACCGACTGGGAGATGGAGGGGGTCAACCTCACCGTCGCCGGAGTCATCATGATGGCTGTGGGGCTCATCGGCGTCGCCGTCTTCACCAGCATCGCCCGACGCAGGCGGGCGGTCGTCCCGCCGGTCGCACCCACCACCACCGTGGTCGACCCGGACCAGCAGTCCCGCGGCTACTGACATGTCCGCTCTGCGGCGATTCGGGGTAGTCATGGCGCCATGAGACTTCTCGTGCGCGACCGTGTGTTCGGCATCGGTGACGACTACTGGATCGAGGACGACCGGGGCCGCAAGGTCTTCCTCGTCGACGGCAAGGCGATGCGCCTGCGTGACACCTTCGAGCTGAAGGACACGCAGGGCAGAGTCCTCATCGACATCCACGCCAAGATGCTCGCCCTGCGCGACACGATGGTGATCGAGCGGGCGGGCGAGCCACTCGCCACGGTGAAGCGCAAGCGCCTGTCGCTGCTGCGCAACCACTACCGCGTCGAGCTGGTCGACGGCACCGCGCTGGACGTCAGCGGCAAGATCCTCGACCGCGAGTTCGCCATCGAGTACGACGGTGAACTCCTCGCCGACATCTCACGCCGCTGGTTCCACGTCCGCGACACATACGGCCTCCACATCACCCGCGAAGACGCCGACCCCGCACTGCTCCTGGCCGTAGCGGTCTGCGTAATCCGCCTGGCGGAGAAGGAGCGGGGCGACGACTGACTCCAGAGGCCACGCCCCAGGACCACGGCGAAGCCGCGTCCTAGGGGCGCGGGGAACTGCGCGAGCAACCACCACGCACCCGCAGCCGCGAAGAAGACGGCAGCCCCCGCGGCGCGTGGGCACACGCCGCGACTCAGGGACGCGGCGGCGGCGCCTGCCCCAGAAGCCGGTCCTTCAGCGCCGGGAACTGCTCACGAGTCGCCAAGACCCTCCCGGGGTCAAGGTCGACGGTAAGGACCTCCTCACCGCCCCCCGCCTCCGCAAGCACCTCACCCCACGGATCGACGACGACACTGTGCCCGGCCTGCGGCACCCCCGCATGCGTCCCACCCGTACCGCACGCCAGGACATACACCTGGTCCTCGACCGCCCGCGCCCGCGCGAACAGCAGCCAGTGCTCCCGCCGCCGCTCAGGCCACCCCGCCGGCACCACGAACATCTCGGCGCCCGCGTCGACCAGCCCCCGGAAGAGCTCGGGAAAGCGCAGGTCGTAGCAGGTCGCGAGGCCCAGCGTCGCATCCGGCGTGCGGACCGTCGCCAGCTCGGAGCCGGCCGCCATCAGGACGGCCTCGCCCTTGTCGAAGCCGAAGCGGTGGATCTTCCGGTAGGCGGCGGCGAGCTCACCGGCCGGGGAGAAGACGAGCGAGGTGTTGTAGAGCGGCCCGTCAGGGTCCCGCTCCGGGATGGAGCCCGCGTGCAGCCAGACGCCCGCGTCGCTCGCGGCCTTCGACATGGCTTCGTACGTCGGGCCTTCCAGCGGCTCCGCCTCGCGCGCGAAGGACTCGTAGGCGAAGGCGCCCGTGGTCCACAGTTCCGGGAGAACGACCAGATCCGATCCGTCCCGGGCGCTCACCTCACGTACCAGCGAAGCGACCCGCGACCGACGGGAATTGACCGGTTCGTCCTCGTCTACGGCGATCTGGATGAGGGAGGCGCGCACACTACCACCGTCCTGGCATTCGAGCCGTCAACACGGGCCTACGATCGTCACACGAAAGCACTGCCGGGGTGCCTGTGGGCAGCGTAACTTAGCGTCTCAGACACCCACCGCCCGCGTACAACCGCAAGGGGTCCCGTGAGTCTCCATCCCAGCCTGCAGAACTACGCCGATGCCTGGACGCATTCCGTGGAAGCGATATCCGAGCTGGTGTCGCCCCTCGCCGAGGGAGAGTGGAACTGGGCCACCCCCTGCCCCGGCTGGTCGGTGCGCGACATCGTCTCCCATGTCATCGGCCTCGACTGCGAGATGCTGGGCGACCCCCGCCCGATCCACACCCTGCCCCGGGACCTGTTCCACGTGAAGACCGAGGGCCAGCGGTACATGGAGATGCAGGTCGACGTGCGGCGCCACCACACCGCGCCGGAGATGACCTCCGAGCTGGAGTACACGATCATCCGCCGTACGCGGCAGCTGCGGAACGAGTCGCGGGACCCGAGCACCAAGATCCGCGGCCCGCTCGGCACCGAGCAGACCCTCGAACTGGCCATGCGGCTGCGGGCGTTCGACGTGTGGGTGCACGAGCAGGACCTCCGTACGACGCTGCGCAAGCCCGGCAACCTCGACTCCCCGGGGGCGTACGTCACCCGGGACCTGCTCCTCCAGGGCCTCCCGAAGGTCGTCGCCGAGAAGGCGGGCGCGCCCGCGAACTCGGCGGTCGTCTTCGACGTGAGCGGCCCCGTCGAGTTCCTGCGCACGGTCCGGCTGGACGCCGACGGCAAGGGCACCGTCGACGGCGCCCCCTCGCTGGGCCCGCTCGCCACCTTCGGCCTCGACTGGGAGACGTACTTCAGGCTCGCGTGCGGCCGCGTGACGTACGCGGCGGTCGCGGACCGGGTGAAGATCGAGGGCGACCACGAACTGGCGGAGGCGGTCCTGCGGAACTTCGCGGTGACCCCGTGATTTTCAGCCCGTCCGGCGTTTGAGGACCGGGGTCCTGGGGTCTGGGGGTCCGGGGGCAGAGCCCCCGAGGCGGCTCACACGGGTACGTGCACGGCCTCGACCCTGCTGGCGACGAGTTGCTCCCGCTCCCTGCGCACCGCCCGCGACTTGAGCCGCAGGATCTGACAGAGCCCGAACGCCTCAAGGACGAACACCGCGGAGAACGCGATCCGGTAGTTGTCGCCGGTCGCGTCGAGCAGCACGCCGATCGCGAGCAGCGTCGTCATCGAGGCGACGAAGCCGCCCATGTTGGTGATGCCCGACGCCGTGCCCTGCCGCTCCGGCGGGTTGGCGGGCCGCGCGAAGTCGAAGCCGATCATGGAGGCGGGGCCGCAGGCGCCGAGGACCGCGCAGAGCACGATCAGCAGCCACATCGGGGCATGGCCCCCGGGGTAGGCGAGGGTGGCCGCCCAGGCCGTGGCCGTCGTGCCGATGGTGCCGAGCGCCAGCGGGAGGCGCGCGGCGTGGTGCCGGGCCACGATCTGGCCGTAGACGAGGCCGATGACCATGTTGGACAGCACGACGAGCGTGAGCAGTTCACCGGCCGCCGCCCGGGACAGGCCCTGTGCCTCGACGAGGAAAGGCAGCCCCCACAGCAGCAGGAAGACCATCGCGGGGAACTGCGTGGTGAAGTGCACCCACAGGCCGAGCCGGGTGCCGGGCTCCCGCCAGGACAGGGCGATCTGCTTGCGCACGAAGGCCGCGCCGCTGTGCCGCGCCGGCTCCGGTTCGTGCCCCTCCGGGTGGTCCTTCAGGAACAGCGTCAGCAGGACGAGGACGACGACACCGCAGAGCGCGCTGCCCGCGAAGGCCGCGGTCCAGCCGACGGAGTGCAGCAGCCGGGCCAGGACGAGGGTCGACACGAGGTTGCCCGCCATGCCGACGAGGCCCGCGAGCTGGGCGACCATCGGGCCGCGCCGGGCCGGGAACCAGCGCGTGCCGAGCCGCAGGACGCTGATGAAGGTCAGCGCGTCGCCGCAGCCGAGCAGGGCGCGGGACGCGAGCGCCATCGCGTACGAGGGGGAGAACGCGAAGCCGAGCTGGCCGATCGTGAAGAGGACCACGCCGATGGTCAGCACCTTCTTGGTGCCGAGCCGGTCGACCATGAGGCCGACGGGTATCTGCATGCCCGCGTAGACCAGCAGCTGGAGTATGGAGAAGGTCGACAGCGCCGACGCGTTGACGTGGAACCGGTCGGCGGCATCCAGCCCGGCGACGCCGAGCGAGGTCCGGAAGATGACGGCGACGAAGTAGACGGCGACGCCGATGGACCAGACGAGGACGGCTTTCCTGCCGCCAACAGGGTCTCCCCCGGCTCCTTCAGGGCTGGGGGGAGGGTCGCCGGGAAGGCGCTCGGGGTGGGCGGCGGAGCTCATCGGACCTCACCCCGCGCCAGGTTCTGGAACCAGCCGACGTGCCGGGTGACCACGGCGACCGCCGCGTCCGCGTCGCCGCGGCGCAGCGCGTCGAGGATCTCCTCGTGCTCGGCGAGCGTCTTGGCGATCCGGTCGGGATGCGAGTGCATCACGGCGACGCCCATCCGCAGCTGCCGGTCCCGCAGCTGGTCGTAGAGGCGCGACAGGATGTCGTTGCCGCCGCTGCGGACGATCTCCGCGTGGAAGCAGCGGTCGGTGACGGCGGCCTCCGCGAGCTCTCCGGCGGCGGCCTGCTTCCGCTGCTTGGCCAGGAGTGCCTCAAGACGGTCGATCAGTCCGGCGGGCGCGGGCACCGCCTTGCGCACCGAGTGGGTCTCGACGAGCAGCCGCGTCTCGACGACGTCCGCGATCTCCTGGGCGGAGACGGGCAGGACGAGTGCGCCCTTCTTCGGGTAGAGCCGCAGCAGCCCCTCCACCTCCAGCTTCAGGAGCGCCTCGCGCACCGGGGTGCGGGAGACCCCGACGGCCTCGGCGAGCTCGCCCTCGGTGAGGAGCGTGCCGCCCTCGTAACGGCGTTCGAGGACGGCTTGCTTGACGTGCGTGTAGACCCGCTCGGCGGCGGGCGGCGGCTTGATGGAGGTGACGGAGGTCAGAGGGGTGATCGCGGCGGCCGGCATGCGCACAGCATAGATACAACAGGTATACGCCGGAATCCCCCGTCCATATGGCGGGCACCCGTCACGGAATTCGCGGGCGTTTCGGCACATCCATCCGGCCCTCTCACTCGTCTACTGAGTGAGCGGCACCCTCATGCAGCCGCAGCCCAGGGGCATTTGGAGTATTTAACTTGAATACCGGCATTACGGGCGTACGTCGCGCATCAGCCGTCCTCGTCACCGCGAGCGCGGTACTGGCCGGCGGCGCCCTCACCACCCCGGCGGCCCACGCGGCCGCACCCCCGAAGCCGTCCATCGTCGCCAAGGGCGGCTATGTGATGAACAACGGCAACGGAAAGACCCTCTACACCAAGGCCGCCGACACCCGTCGTTCCACCGGATCGACGACGAAGATCATGACGGCGCGTGTGGTGCTCGGCCAGCGGAACCTCAACCTGGATTCCAAGGTCAAGGTCCAGAAGGAATACAGCGACTACATCGTCCGCAACAACTACGCCTCGTCGGCCCGCCTGATCGTCGGCGACAAGGTCACCGTCCGCCAACTCCTGTACGGGCTGATGCTGCCGTCCGGCTGCGACGCCGCGTACGCGCTGGCGGACAAGTTCGGCAAGGGCACCACCCGTGCCAAGCGCGTGAAGAACTTCATCGGCCAGATGAACTCGACGGCCAGGTCCCTCGGCCTGTCCAACACGCACTTCGACTCGTTCGACGGCATCGGGCACGGCGCGAACTACTCGACGCCGCGCGACCTGACGAAGCTCGCGAGCAACGCGATGAAGTACTCCACGTTCCGCACGGTCGTGAAGACGAAGTCGACCACGCAGAAGGTCACCACGAAGTCCGGTGGCTACCGCAACATGTCGTGGTCGAACACGAACAACCTCCTCGGCTCCTACCGCGGCACCATCGGCGTGAAGACGGGCTCCGGCCCGGAGGCGAAGTACTGCCTCGTCTTCGCGGCGACCCGCAACGGCAAGACGGTCGTCGGCACGGTCCTGACCTCTTCCTCGCTGAACAACCGCACCGCGGACGCGAAGAAGCTCCTGGACTACGGCTTCAAGGTGGCGTGACACCCCGCAGACACACGGAAGGGCCCTGCCGCGATGTCGCGGCAGGGCCCTTCCCGCTTCGCACTCAGAGCCTGTCTTACGCCCAGGTCATGAGCCGCTTCGGCTGCTCCAGGATCGCCGCCACGTCGGCGAGCACCTTGGAGCCCAACTCCCCGTCCACCAGACGGTGGTCGAAGGACAGCGCGAGCGTCGTCACCTGGCGGGGCTTGACCTTGCCCTTGTGGACCCACGGCTGGAGCTTGATCGCGCCGACCGCGAGGATCGCGGACTCGCCCGGGTTCAGGATCGGGGTGCCCGTGTCGACGCCGAAGACGCCGACGTTCGTGATCGTCACCGTGCCGCCCTGCATGGCCGCGGGCGAGGTCTTGCCCGTCCGCGCCGTGCCGACCAAGTCGCCGAGCGCCTCGGCCAGTTCGGGCAGAGTCTTCGCGTGCGCGTCCTTGATGTTCGGCACGATCAGACCGCGCGGGGTGGCCGCGGCGATGCCGAGGTTCACATAGTGCTTCTGGACGATCTCCTGGTTGGCCTCGTCCCAGGCGGCGTTGATGTCCGGGTTCCGCCTGATCGCGACCAGCAGGGCCTTGGAGATGAGCAGCAGCGGATTGACCCGCAGGCCCTCGAAGGCCTTGTCCTGCTTCAACTCCTCGACCAGCTTCATCGTCCGGGTCACGTCGACCGTCACGAACTCCGTGACGTGCGGCGCCGTGAACGCCGATTCGACCATCGCCTGCGCGGTGACCTTGCGGACGCCCTTGACCGGGATACGGGTCTCGCGGGCGGCGTCGCCGCTCACCACGGGAGCGGGAGCGGTCACCGGCGTCGGCGCGGACGTCGGCGCAGGAGCCTCCGTCACCACCGGCTGCGGGGCCGGCGCCACCGCCGCGTGCACGTCCTCGCGGGTGATGATCCCGTCGGGCCCGGACGGCGTGACCGTCGCGAGGTCCACGCCGAGGTCCTTGGCGAGCTTGCGGACAGGGGGCTTGGCGAGCGGCCGGTCGCCGTCGTGCCCGTTCAGGGACGGGGACTGCGGTGCCGGGACGGCTGGTGCCGAATCGGCCGCAGGTGCGGCAGGCGCCTCCTTCGCGGCGGGCGCCTCCCTCGCGGCGGGCTTGCGGGCGCGTCGCTTGGTGGAGGCCTCGGCGACCCCGTAACCGACCAGGACGGGCTTGCGGCCCTCCGGGGCGGCGGCCTCGGGCTCGGCGGCCTGCACCGTCTCCTGCACCGGCTCGGGCACCGCCACCTGCTCGGGCGCCGCCGAGGCATCCGCTCCGCCCGACACGTCCACCGCGATGATCACCTGGCCGACGTCGACCGTGGTGCCCTCCGGGAAGCGGAGCTCGCGTACGACACCGTTGAACGGAATGGGGAGCTCGACCGCGGCCTTGGCCGTCTCGACCTCGCACACCACCTGGCCGTCGGTGACGGTGTCGCCCACCGCCACGTACCACTTGAGGATCTCTGCCTCGGTGAGTCCCTCGCCCACGTCGGGCATCTTGAACTCGGCAAGAGCTGTGTCTGTCATCGTCGTCACGACCCTCTCCCCCTCAGTACGCCAGCGAGCGGTCGACGGCGTCGAGCACCCGGTCGAGGCCCGGCAGGTACTCCTCCTCGAGCCGCGCCGGCGGATACGGCGCGTGATAGCCGCCGACCCGCAGCACGGGCGCCTCCAGGTGATAGAAGCACCGCTCGGTGATGCGCGCCGCGATCTCCGCGCCCGTGCCCAGGAAGACCGGGGCCTCGTGCACGACGACGAGCCGCCGCGTCTTCTCGACCGAGGCCTGCACGGCGTCGAAGTCGATCGGCGACATGGAGCGCAGGTCCAGGACCTCCAGGGACTTGCCCTCCTCCTCGGCGGCCGCGGCCGCCTCCAGGCAGACCTTGACCATCGGGCCGTACGCGGCGAGCGTGAGGTCGCTGCCCTCGCGGGCGACGACGGCCTTGTGCAGGGGGCCGGGGAAGGCGTCCTTGTCGACCTCGCCCTTGTCCCAGTACCGCCGCTTCGGCTCGAAGAAGATCACCGGGTCGTCGCTCTGGATGGCCTGCTGCATCATCCAGTAGGCATCCGCCGAGTTCGACGGAGAGACCACCTTCAGGCCCGCCACGTGCGCGAAGAGCGTCTCGGGGGACTCGCTGTGGTGCTCGACCGCGCCGATTCCGCCGCCGTACGGAATGCGGATGACGACCGGCATCTTGATCTTGCCGAGCGCGCGGGCGTGCATCTTCGCGAGCTGCGTGACGATCTGGTCGTACGCCGGGAAGACGAAGCCGTCGAACTGGATCTCCACCACCGGGCGGTACCCGCGCAGGGCGAGGCCGATGGCCGTGCCGACGATGCCGGACTCGGCGAGCGGGGTGTCGATGACCCGCTCCTCGCCGAAGTCCTTCTGCAGCCCGTCGGTGACGCGGAAGACGCCGCCGAGCTTGCCGACGTCCTCACCCATGATGAGGACCTTGGGGTCGTTCTCCAGCGCGGTGCGCAGGGATTCGTTGATCGCCTTGGCGATGGGAAGCTTCTGGACAGCCATGGTCACTTGCCCTCCCCGCCCGCGGGGGCGTCCGCGAACGACGCCTGATAGGCGGCGAACTGGGCGCGCTCCTCGTCGACGAGCGCGTGCCCGTCCGCGTAGACATTCTCGAAGATCGCCATCAGATCCGGATCCGGCATCGCCCGCACCACCTCTCGCACTCGCTTGCCCAACGCTTCGCTCTCGTCGTCGAGTTCCGCGAAAAATCCCTCATCCGCGTGACCTTCGGACTCCAGGTAGGCCCGCAGCCGCAGGATCGGGTCCTTGGCCTCCCAGGCCACCCGCTCGTCGTCGCTGCGGTACTTGCTCGGGTCGTCGGACGTGGTGTGCGCGCCCATGCGGTACGTGAACGCCTCGATCAGCGCTGGGCCCTCGCCCGTGCGCGCCCGCTCCAGCGCCCACTTGGTGACCGCGAGACAGGCCAGCACGTCGTTGCCGTCGACCCGCACACCGGGGAAGCCGTAGCCCTGCGCGCGCTGGTAGAGCGGCACCCGGGTCTGCTTCTCGGTGGGCTCGGAGATCGCCCACTGGTTGTTCTGGCAGAAGAACACGACCGGGGCGTTGTAGACCGCGGAGAAGGTGAACGATTCGGCCACGTCGCCCTGGCTGGAAGCGCCGTCTCCGAAGTACGCGATCACGGCCGAGTCCGCGCCGTCCTTGGCCACGCCCATCGCGTATCCGGTGGCGTGCAGGGTCTGCGAGCCGATGACGATCGTGTACAGGTGGAAATTGTTGCTGTTCGGGTCCCAGCCGCCGTTGTTCACGCCGCGGAACATGCCGAGCAGATTCGTCGGGTCGACGCCGCGGCACCAGGCGACCCCGTGCTCGCGGTACGTGGGGAACACGTAGTCGTCGTCACGGGTGGCGCGTCCCGAGCCGATCTGGGCGGCCTCCTGGCCGAGCAGCGAGGCCCACAGGCCCAGCTCGCCCTGGCGCTGCAGGGCCGTGGCCTCGGCGTCGAAGCGGCGGGTGAGGACCATGTCGCGGTAGAGGCCGCGCAGCTCCTCGGCGGTGATGTCCGCGACGTACGCGTCGTACACCGCGTTCTTCGCGTTCTGGACCCGCTTGCCCTCGGGCGTCAGCAGTTGTACGAGCTCGGGCTCCGTGCTTTTCTGCGGCGCGGGCTTCTTGGCGCTTGCGCGCTTGCCGCCGCTGGTACTGCTGCGGCGCGGTTTGCGCGCGGCGGTGCTCTCCACGGTCACGTGTGCTCCTCCGTCGGTCCGGCCCCCGGGGTTACCGGGAAAGCCAGTACGGCTCGCCTGGTCCGTGCCCGCGCACGGGGTGGGTGCGACTCAGCCGGGAAACAGGCGTGACAGGTGTCCCGGCGAACGCCCTGCACGAAGCACGTTACCCAGTGCTTCCCATTTCTGTGAAACCCCATCTGACCTGCGAATTTACTCGGAAATCCAAGTATCTGAATGCTTGGATTTCCCAGTACATCGAGAAAAGGGGTAACACTTACTGGTCACAGCACTGATCACAGCCTGGCAGGGGGCCGGAACACCGGCACGTTATCCCGGCCACCCCGGCCATTGGAAGGGTTCCGCCCGGGCACCCGAAGAGATCGTGTGTGAGACTGGCTCCGTGCGCGAAGACGGAAAAATTACGGTTTTTCTCCTCGACGACCATGAAGTGGTCCGGCGTGGAGTCCATGAGCTGCTCTCCGTGGAGTCCGACATCGAGGTCGTCGGCGAGGCCGGCACCGCGGCAGACGCCCTGGTCAGGATCCCCGCGACCCGGCCCGACGTGGCCGTGCTCGACGTGCGCCTGCCGGACGGCAGCGGCGTGGAGGTGTGCCGCGAGATCCGTTCGCAGAACGAGGACATCAAGTGCCTGATGCTCACCTCGTTCGCCGACGACGAGGCCCTCTTCGACGCGATCATGGCCGGCGCCTCCGGCTATGTCCTCAAGGCCATCCGCGGCAATGAGCTGCTCACCGCCGTGCGGGACGTCGCCGCGGGCAAGTCCCTGCTCGACCCCGTCGCCACGGCCCGGGTCCTGGAGCGGCTGCGCGACGGCAACAACGCCAAGGGCGACGACCGGCTCGCCAACCTCACCGACCAGGAGCGGAAGATCCTCGACCTGATCGGCGAGGGCCTGACCAACCGCGTGATCGGCGAGCGGCTGCACCTGGCCGAGAAGACGATCAAGAATTACGTCTCCAGCCTGCTGTCCAAGCTGGGCATGGAGCGACGCTCCCAGGCGGCCGCCTATGTGGCGCGCATGCAGGCGGAGAAGCAGCACTGACTCGATGGGCTCGATGGGCTCGATGGGCTCGATGGGCTTGACGAGGGACTTACGTCCTCGGTTCATGGGGGCGAGGTCCCCTTTTCCGACGCCCCGTCCATGAACCATGGTGGGGAAATGCCCACCGATGACGAGCTGGCCCTCGAACTGCTCGGCCGCACCGACTACGGCCGAGTGGCGACCAGCATGCGCGCGCTGCCCTTCCTCGCGGTCGCCCGGCACATCGTGGCGGACCGGAAGGTGCTGCTCCGCATGCACCGGGGATACGGCTACCACCAGGCCTGCGCCGGCAGCGTCGTCGCGTACGGCGCGGACAACCTCAACGTGACCAGCGTGCGCGACCTCCGCTGGACCGTGCAGCTCGTCGGCCTCTGCGAGGCGGTCGAGCCGACCACGGCGGAACTGGACCTCTTCGGCCCCGGGCCGCGCTTCGTGGACGGCGAACTCTTCGACCCGGTGTACCTGCGCATCGAGCCGCAGTTCTGCACGGTCCACACCCTGCGGGCGGGCGAGGACCGGCACCTTCAGCACGTGCTGTAGACCCCGGGCCGCCGCAGGATCGTCTGCCCCTCAGGGGGTCAGAGACCGCCGCCCCCGTTGTCGCCCCCGCCGTTCTCGGCACCCTCGTCGTCACCCTCCGGCGGCGTCGGGTCCTGGGAGGGCTGCGTCGGGTCCTGGGTGGGCGTCGTCGGGTCCTCGGTGGGCTGCGTCGGGTCCTGAGTGGGCGTCGTCGGGTCGTCGGTCGGCCGGGACGGGTTGCCCGTCGGTCCTGTCGGATTGGTCGGCTGGTTCGTCGGCGGGTCGTAGTCCGTCTCGCCGCCGGTGCCGGTGCCCGGGTCCTCCGTCTCGTCCGACGTCTTCTCGTCCGTGCTCTTGCTCGGCTCCTTCGACTGCGACTGCTTCGTCGCGGGAGTCTTCGGCGGGTCCTTCTTCTCCTTGTTGTCGCTCGCGTTCAGCGCGAAGGCGACACCCACCGCGATCGCGATGATCGCGAGCACGGCGAAGAGCAACATCTTGCCGCGGCCGCCCTTGCCGCCGCGCGGCCCGCCGTCGAAGCCGCCGTCGTCGCCCGGCGGACGCAGCATGGGGCTCGGGATCTGCGCGGTCCCGGAGTCCGGGTGCGCCATCGCGGTGGTGCCCGCGACGCCCATGGCGGAGGTGTGGCCGCCCTCGTGCATCTCGACGGGTCCGGTGTTCCAGGTGCCCGTGTGGCTGCCCTGCTCGTTCAGCATCTGCAGCCCGTACTGGACGAGGCCGCGCATCTCCTCGGCGGTCTGGAACCGGTCGTCCGGGTCCTTCGCGAGGGAGCGCATGACGAGCCCGTCCAGCTCCGGAGGCGCCGCGTCCGAGACCTGGGACGGCGGCACGGCCTGGTCCTGGACGTGCTGGTAGACCACGGAGAGCGGCGTCTCACCGGTGAACGGGGGCCGCAGCGCGAGCAGCTCGTAGAGGAGACAGCCGGTCGCGTACAGGTCGGACCGGTGGTCGACGGCCTTGCCGAGCGCCTGCTCGGGCGACAGGTACTGGGGCGTGCCCATGACCATGCCGGTCTGCGTCATCGTCGACTGCGCGCCGTGCAGGGCGCGCGCGATACCGAAGTCCATCACCTTCACCGCGCCGGTGTTGGTGATGATCACGTTCGCGGGCTTGATGTCGCGGTGCACGATGCCGTGCTGGTGCGAATACGCCAGCGCTTCGAGCACACCCGACACGATGATCAGGGCCTGTTCCGGACCCGGCGCCTCCGCATTCAGCAGCAGATCGCGGATCGTCCGGCCCTCGACGATCTCCATGACGATGTACGGGACGACGCTCGGCCCGACGACGTCTTCACCGGAGTCGTACACCGCGACCACGGCGTGGTGGTTCAGACCGGCGACGGACTGCGCCTCACGCGTGAAACGGGCCTTGGAGACCGGGTCCTCGGCGAGGTCGGAGCGGAGCAGCTTGACCGCGACCGTACGCCCGAGACGTACGTCCTCGGCAGCGAAGACCTCGGCCATGCCGCCCCGGCCGAGTCTGTGCGTCAGCCGGTACCGGCCGTCACCCACAAGCCCGCCGTTGCCCCACAATTCAGGCGCGTCTGACATACCGCCGCCAGTCGCCTCGGGGTCGGACGGGCCCTGAGCGCGCTGCGTCTGTGCCATCAGTCCTCGCCGTCGTTTCTGGTCGTGGTACTTGGTACTGAGTACGTCGCGGTACGGGGTACTCCGACGGGCCACGCTACAGCCTTCGCGCCACCCGCCGGTTCGAGGTGGACCGGACATCAAAGCCGTCCGGGGGTCCCGCGCGCAAACTTGTAACGCTTCCGAGACGCTTCTTGCGCGTACGGTCACGGAACGGGCACCGAGCTTGACGCGTCATCGTCCTCGGGCAGACTTGGCCTGGAATAGCGGTTATCGATCACCAGCCGCGGAGCCGTCCGGCGGCCGCGCCAATGGGGGACGCACGAGATGAGCAGCCAGGACGGCGCACAGGGGCGGTACGCGGGGCGTTCGCTGGCCGGTGGCCGCTACCAACTGCGCGATCTGCTCGGCGAGGGCGGCATGGCGTCGGTGCACCTCGCCTACGACACCGTGCTCGACCGCCAGGTCGCGATCAAGACGCTGCACACCGAGCTCGGTCGTGAACAGTCCTTCCGCGAGCGCTTCCGCCGCGAGGCCCAGTCGGTGGCGAAGCTCACTCACACGAACATCGTGTCGGTCTTCGACACCGGCGAGGACGACCTCGACGGCACGACCATGCCGTACATCGTCATGGAGTACGTCGAGGGCAAGCCGCTCGGCTCCGTGCTCGACGCGTCCGTCACGCAGTTCGGCGCGATGCCCACCGACCAGGCGCTGAAGATCACCGCCGATGTGCTCGCCGCGCTGGAGATCAGCCACGAGATGGGCCTGGTCCACCGCGACATCAAGCCGGGCAACGTCATGATGACCAAGCGCAACGTCGTGAAGGTCATGGACTTCGGCATCGCCCGCGCCATGCAGTCCGGCGTCACCTCCATGACGCAGACCGGCATGGTCGTCGGCACCCCGCAGTACCTCTCCCCGGAGCAGGCCCTCGGCCGCGGCGTCGACGCCCGCTCCGACCTGTACTCCGTCGGCATCATGCTGTTCCAGCTGACCACCGGCCGGCTGCCGTTCGAGGCGGACTCGCCGCTGGCCATCGCGTACGCGCACGTCCAGGAGGAGCCGGTCGCCCCCTCCTCGATCAACCGTGCCCTGCCGCCCGCGGTGGACGCGATCGTCGCCCGCGCGCTCAAGAAGAACCCGAATGAGCGTTTCCCGACCGCCGAGGCCATGCGCGACGAGTGCCTGCGCGTCGCCCAGTCCCTCCAGGCGGCGGCCCCCAGCATCGTGCCGGGCGTGCAGACGTCGAGCGGCGCGGGCGTCGGTTCCGCGGTCTTCCCGCCGGTCGACACCTCGATGCCGCAGCAGAGTGGCGGCGTCCAGACGCCGTACCAGCCGGGTCAGCCGGGTCAGCTGGGACAGCAGGGGCAGTCGGGGCAGTACGGTCCGTCGACGCCGGCGCCGACCCCGACGCCCGGTTACGGCTACCCGCAGCAGGGCGGCTACCAGACGCCGACTCCCGCCAACGCGTACGCCCCGCAGCAGGCCGCGCACACCCCGCCCCCGTACAACCTCTCGCCGCAGCCGGCCACGGCGACGTCCCCGTCCTCGGGCGGCCGGGGCGGCGGCAAGCGCAAGAACATGCCGGTGATCGTCGGCTCGATCGTCGTCGCGCTCCTCGCCATCGGCGGCCTGATCACCGCCGTCTCGCTCAGCGGCGGTGACGACGGCGGCAAGGAAGCCTCCGACGACAAGTCGAAGCAGCCGGTTGCGGGGCACAAGGGCCCCAACCGGAACATGACGATTGACACCGACGAGTGCACCGAGCCCGACGTGGGCTACAACGACGAGGACAAGATCAAGGTCCCGGACTTCACGTTCAGGGACTGGAAGTCCGTCCTCTCCTGCCTCCAGGCGGCCGGCTGGAGCTTCGACAAGCGCAAGGTCAATGAGAACGCCTACGGCGAGGACACGGTCATGCGGCAGACCCCGAAGGAAGGCACGGAGGTCGACCCGAAGGGCCTGGAGATCCAGTTCGACGTCTCGACGGGCAACCCCGCGTAACGGGTTCCGCTCACTCTTCTACGCCGAGGGGCTCGGTACGCGGGATGCGTACCGAGCCCCTCGGCGTAACTGTCCGGGCGTGCGGGCAGGCGTGGTGCGGGCGTGTGGCGTGTGCCGTGTGGCGTGTGGGCCGACTACAGGTACGGGCCTCCCGTACGACCCGCGATGCCGCCGCTCTCGTCCTCCTCGTCGCCACCGCCCATGCCGGGCGGCAGCGCCCTGCGCATCGACTCCAGCTGCGCCCGCGCCGCCATCTGCTGCGCGAACAGCGTCGTCTGGATCCCGTGGAAGAGGCCTTCCAGCCAGCCGACCAGCTGCGCCTGCGCGATCCGCAGCTCCGCGTCGCTCGGCGTCGCCTCCTCGGTGAAGGGCAGGGACAGCCGCTCCAGCTCCTCGACCAGCTCGGGGGCGAGGCCGTCCTCGAGCTCCTTGACCGAGCTCGCGTGGATCTCCTTGAGGCGGACCCGGCTCGCCTCGTCGAGAGGAGCCGCCCGCACCTCCTCGAGCAGCTGCTTGATCATGCTGCCGATGCGCATCACCTTGGCCGGCTGTTCGACCATCTCCGTCACCGGGACCTCGCGGGATTCGTCGTCTCCGCCACCACCGAGAGCCATTCCGTCCTGGCCCACGACCAGGACCTGGGGGCTCTCCGGCGACCGTTCGTTCCTCGGCATCTCCATGCCGCCATTCTCTCGCACGCGTACATCACACATCGGTGGTGCCCCCGTACGGGACTGATCCACCCTCAGCCGCGGCGCAGCCGCAGACCGAGGAAGCCGAGGCCGAGGCCGATGAGGACCAGGCCCGCGCCGAGGGGCAGGACGCGGAGGTTCGGCAGGACGGGCCCGACGGGCGGCTGCCCCGCGGGCTCGAACGCGGAGTCCCGGTGCGCCGCCGGAGTCGGCATCGGCTGCTGCGGGGGCGGGGGGATCCGGGGCGGGCTGTAGGGCCGGGGCGGCAGGTCGGGGGGCAGCGGCTGGGCCCGCCCGGGCCGCTCGCGGCCCTCGCCGGGACGGCTACCGGCGCGGGACGTCTCGTCGACGCTGGTGACGGGATGCCTGGGCGGGGCGTCGGCCGCGTACGAGACGAGGCCGGGAAACGCCGCCGCCAGGACCGCGCACAGCGCCACGACGAGGAGGACGGGGCGACGGATCGCCCAGGAAGCCTGCACCGAGCTGACCCCCTCCCGCTGCCGGGTCGCCGAGATCAAGGCCGGGCCGCCGAGATCAAGAAGGATCACTGCACCAGCATCAAGCGTCACATGGCGCTACGAATCCGGCATCTCGGCGCTACGAGTCCGGTATCTGGGCGCTACGAGTCCGGTATCTCGGCCCGGCGACCCGGCATCTCGGCCAGGCGGCCTGGGGCACTTGGCCTTGCGGCCGAGGGGCTACCGGGTGAGGAGCACCTTGCCGATGTGGCTGCTCTCCTCCAGGACCCGGTGTGCCGCCGCCGCGTCGCTCATCGGCACCGTCCGGTCGACGATGGGCCGCACGTGTCCCCCGCCGATCAGCGGCCACACGTGCTCCCGCACCGCCGCGACGATGGAGGCCTTCTCGGCGGCCGGACGACCGCGCAGGGAGGTCGCGGTGACGGCGCCCCGCTTGTTGAGGAGCGCGCCGATGTTCAGCTCGCCCTTGGCGCCGCCCTGCATGCCGATGATGGCGAGCCTGCCGTTGACGGCGAGGGCCTTGACGTTCCGGTCCAGGTACT
The DNA here is from genome assembly GCF_055639375.1 of Streptomyces sp. NPDC039462. Classification (NCBI taxonomy): domain Bacteria; kingdom Bacillati; phylum Actinomycetota; class Actinomycetes; order Kitasatosporales; family Streptomycetaceae; genus Streptomyces; species Streptomyces sp. NPDC039462. The sequence goes on along the minus strand of NZ_JBVKAO010000004.1, from coordinate 326,487 downwards.
TCGCGCCCATGTTGTCGAGGATGACGTCCGCGCCCGCGCCGCCCGTGGCCCGCTCGATCTCCTCGACGAAGTCCTGCTCGCGGTAGTTGATCAGGACGTCCGCCCCGAGGTCACCGCAGAACGCGAGCTTCTCCTTGCTGCCCGCCGTCACGGCGACCTTCGCACCGACGGCCTTGGCCAGCTGGATCGCCATGGTGCCGATGCCGCTGGAACCGCCGTGCGCGAGCAGCGTCTCGCCCGGCCGCAGGTGGGCGATCATGAAGACGTTGGACCAGACCGTCGAGGTCACCTCGGGCAGCGCGGCCGCCGTGACGAGGTCGACGCCGTCGGGCACGGGCATCAGCTGACCGGCCGGCACGACGACCCGCTCCGCGTATCCGCCGCCCGAGAGCAGCGCGCACACCTCGTCGCCGACCGCCCAGCCGGAGACACCGGGGCCGAGCGCGGCGATCCGGCCCGAGCACTCCAGGCCGGGATACGGGGAGGCGCCGGGCGGCGGGTTGTAGAACCCCTGCCGCTGCAGCAGATCGGCGCGGTTCACGGCGCTCGCCACGACGTCGACGAGCACCTCGCCCTCACCGGGCACGGGGTCGGACACCTCGGCCCACACGAGCGCTTCAGGACCACCGGGTTCGGGAATCGTGATCGCATACATACGGCCGAGGCTACTCGCGTCGTCCCACCCCGCATCCGGCACGCACCCGCCTGCGCCGGTGCGCGCAGGCGGTGGCAGGTCGTGGCGGGTTCTGGCAGGCCCTGGCAGGCGCTTCAGGTTCGGGGCGACCGGCGTGGTCGCGTCAGGCACGTGTCACGCCGGGTCAGGCCGGGTCACGCCGGGTCACGCCGGGTCACGCCGGGTCACGCCGGTTCAGGCCATGTCAGTTCGGTGGCAGGGGCTTGAGGTCCGGGGCGACCGTCGTGCCGGGGGAGGCACGGACGATGGTGATCAGACGGTCCGTCAACTGCAGCTTGCCGACCGCCGGATCGTCGTATCCGAGGACACGATGCCCGCGTACGACGCTCACCACCAGGTCGTCCGTCTCCCGCACGCTGCGCCCCACCTCGGCCTTTATCACCGGCCGCTCGACGAGATCGAGCCCGCTGCCCTGCTGGATCAGGTCCTCCATGACCATGCCCGCGCTCGGGCTGAGCACGGAGAGCCCGAGGAGCCGGCCCGCCGCACTGGCGCTGGTGATCACGGCGTCCGCGCCGGACTGGCGGAGCAGCGGCGCGTTCTCCTCCTCGCGGACCGCCGCCACGATCTTCGCCCCGCGGTTCAGCTGGCGGGCGGTGAGGGCGACCAGCACCGCCGTGTCGTCGCGCTGTGTCGCGATGATGATCTGGCGGGCCCGCTGCACCTCGGCGCGGAGCAGCACGTCGCTGCGCGTCGCGTCGCCGATGACGCCCGCGTACCCCTCCGCCGTGGCCGCGTCGACGACCTTCGCGCTGGGGTCGACGACCACGATCTGGTCCGGCTTCAGGCCGGTGGCGCAGACGGTCTGGATCGCGGAACGACCCTTCGTACCGAAGCCGACGACAACAGTGTGTTCACGCAAGTTGGACCTCCAGCGGGACAGACGCCATTCCTCGCGCGTCCGTTCCGTGAGCACTTCGAGGGTGGTGCCGACCAGGATGATCAGGAAGAGCACGCGCAGCGGCGTGACCAGGAGGATGTTGGTGAGCCGGGCGCTGTCGCTGTACGGGACGATGTCGCCGTAACCGGTGGTGGAGAGCGTGACCGTCGCGTAGTACGCCGAGTCGAGGAAGTCGACGTGCTGGTCCGAGTTGTCGTGGTACCCGCTGCGGTCCATCCAGACGAGACACGTCGTCAGGGCGAGCACCAACAGCGCCATCGCGAGACGCCGGGTGACCTGCCGCAGCGGCCGCACGACCGCGCGCTGGGGCAGCTTGATCCGGTATGTCGCGTGGTGCTCGTCGGGGTGACGCGCGATGGCGTCATGCCCGGGCAGTTTCACGTGAAACGCTCCTTGCCATCGTCTACGGCTGCTTCGGGTCCGGTGGTGGTGCCTGTTGTGGTGCCGGGCCCGCCCACTTCGAACAGCCCACCGTACAAATCGGTGTCCCCGCCCGTGCCCACGTCCGGTACCGCCCACGGCAGGTCCAGGACCTCCAACTCCTGTCCCCTGCGCGCCCCGCCGGGCGGCACGACCGCGAGTCCGTCGGCCGCCGCGATGCCGCGCAGCATCGCCGGGCCGTTGAAGTGCAGCGGCACGGCCAGGTCACCGCGCAGGGCGACGGGGACGAGGCGGGTGTCGTACGGGTGCCCTTGAACGTCGTCGCGCACGGGCGCGGTGTACGTCGAGGGGCCGCCGCAGCCGGCCGGGCGTCCGGAGAGCGTGCGGAGCAGGGGCTCGGCGAGGGTCAGCAGCCCGGACACGGCGGCGAGCGGGTTGCCGGGCAGACCGACGAGGTGCTGTCCCTGCCGGGTGCGGGCCAGCAGCATGGGGTGCCCGGGCCGCACCGCGACCCCGTCCACCAGCAGGTCTGCGCCGATCCGGCGCAGGGTCGGGTGCACGTGGTCGACGGGTCCCGACGCGGTGCCGCCCGTCGTGACGATCAGGTCGGCGGTGGACTCGGTGATCGCCCGGTGGAGCGCCTCGGCGTCGTCCCCGAGGCGCCGGACAGCGGTCACTTCGGCACCGAGAGAGAGCAGCCAGGGCGGCAGCATGGGGCCGAGCGCGTCACGGATGAGGCCGCCGTGCGGGAGGCCCTCCGTCAACAACTCGTCGCCGAGGATGAGGACTTCGGCGCGGGGCCTGCGGACCACCGGCAGCGTGTCGTACCCGGCGGCGGCGGCCAGACCGAGCACGGCGGGCGTCACCAGGGCGCCGGCCGGCAGAAGGCGGTCTCCGGAGCGGCACTCCTGGCCGCGCGGACGGATGTCCTGGCCGGGGACGACCTCGCGCAGGGCGTGGAGCCTGCCCTTGTCGTCGATCCGGCCGTGCTCGCTGCGCAGCACCGCGGTGGCGTCCTGCGGGATGTGGGCGCCCGTGGCGATGCGTACGGCCTCTCCGTCGGTGAGCGCCTCGGGGCGGCCATGTCCGGCGAGGATGCCGTCGGCGCGCCCGTCGGCCCGTACGTGCCAGGGGCCAGGGCCCGCGACGACCCAGCCGTCCATGGCGGAGGTGTCGAAGGACGGCAGGTCCGTCAGGGCGGTGAGCGGCGCGGCGAGGATCAGGCCGAGGGCCCGGTGCAGGGGGGCCGTGACGGGATCGCTCCCGGGGCGCGGTGCGGCCCGCTCGGCACGGGCGCGTGCGGCGGGCCACGGGGTGATGTCGCGGTGTTTGTCGTCGCCGGGGGCGGCGGGGGCGACGGACTGGGTGGCGGGGACGGCGGGCCGGGTGGCGGGGGCGGGCCGGTTGGTGGCGGCGGGCCGGTTGGTGGCGGCGGCGGGGGTGGGTGCCGCCGCCCGTGGCCCTGACGCGGGCTCGGAGCCCGGGCCCGGTCCCGGCCCCGAGGGCGAGGCTGCTGATGCCGATGCGGAGGCCGATGCTGATGCCGAGGCGGATGCCGATGCGGAGGTCGGCCGGGAAGCGTGGGCCGGTTGGGCGGCGTCGGCGTGGTCGGCGCGAGCCCCGTTCACGAGGGCAAGCGCCTCTTCGAGCTCGGCGTCCGGCGCGGGCTGCCCGGTCATCCGGCGTCCGGAGGCGTACGGGAGGCGTCGGGCTCCGCGTCCTGCCGGTCCTCGTCCGCCCAGCGGGCCGCGAGCGCCGCGGCCTTGCGCGTCGCCTCGGCCACCGCCTCCGCACCGCCGGCCGTGCCACCCGTGGCGGAGGCGCGCGCGGCCGCCTGCGCCGCCGCGTACCCGACGAGGAACGTGGTCAGCGGTGCCGCCGGCCTGGCCACGCCGTGCGCGGCGTCGCGAGCGAGGTCGAGGAGGGCGCCGGTGTCGACGTCCAGTTCGATGCCCAGCTCGTCCTTGACTGCGGAAATCCATTCATCCAACACGTTGCCATGCTCCCTGATACGCGCCCGGGCGGTGGCAATGTCGTCCCAGGTGTCGCAGTCGAAAGCGGCGACGGGGTCGGCGACCCACGTGAGGTCGAGCCGCGCGGTGAGCCGCCGCAACGGCATCCCGGCGAGCCCACCGCTCACCCTGTGAGGGTCAGCGACGTCCCGGGCGTCAGCGGCATCATGAGCGATCGCCGCGATCTCCCGCCGCAGGGCGTCCCGCCGATAGGCCGCGACGAGCGGCTGGTCACGGCCGTCGGGGTCGGTGAGGACCGCCCCGTCCGCGCCACTCTCGTCGAGGGCGGCGAGGAGGCTTCGTACGGTCTCCGCGCCCAGGAACGGCAGGTCGGCGGAGAGCACCACCACGCGCTCCGCCACGGCGTGCCGGAGCCCCGCGTCGAGCGCGGCCAAGGGGCCACCGCCCGCGGGCTCCTCGCGCGCCCACACCACGGGGCGCGCGGTCGGCCTCGGCGCGGCGACGACGACGGTGGTCCCGGCACCGGAACAGGCTGCCAGGACACGGTCGATCAACGTCCGGCCCCCGACCCGCACCCCCGGCTTGTCCGCACCGCCGAGCCGCGCGGCGCCGCCCCCGGCGAGCACGACGGCGTCGTACGGCCGGGCCTCGGCGTACGGCCGGGCCTGGGCGTACGGCCCGGACTCGGCGTACGGTACGGCCTCGTTTCTGGTCACCCTCCGAGTATGGGCGCCCGAAGGATCATTGACACCCCTGAAAAATGCCCTAGGGGAAAGGCTCTTGCGTCACTCAGGCGCGCGGCCTGCTCACACCGACCGCAACAACACCGCCGGCTGCTCGACGCAGTCCGCCACATAGCGCAGGAACCCTCCCGCCGTACCGCCGTCGCACACCCGGTGGTCGAAGGTGAGCGACAGCTGCACCACGTGCCGCACCGCCAACTCCCCTTGGTGCACCCACGGCTTGGGCACGATGCGGCCGACACCGAGCATGGCCGCCTCGGGGTGGTTGATGATCGGCGTGGAACCGTCGACCCCGAACACCCCGTAGTTGTTGAGCGTGAAGGTCCCTCCGGTGAGCTCGCCCGGGGTCAGCGTGCCCGCCCGCGCGCACTCCGTGAGCCGGATCAGCTCCGCGTTGATCGATTCCGTCGACCGTGACTGTGAGTGCCGCACCACGGGGACGACCAGCCCCCGCTGGGTCTGCGCGGCGAAGCCGAGGTGGATGTCGGCGAACTGCCGCACCTCCCGCGCCTCCATGTCGACGGAGGAGTTGAGCTGGGGGAACCGGGTCAGCGCGGCGACGCTGATACGGGCGAGCAGCGCGAGCAGCGACACCTTCTGGCTGCCGTCGCGCTCCGTCATCGCCGCGTTCATCGCCTTGCGGGCCGCCAGCAGCTCCGTCGCGTCGGCGTCGACCCAGCAGGTCGCCTCCGGTATCTCGCGTCGGCTGCGGGCCATCTTGTCCGCGACCAGGCCCCGGATGCCGGTCAGCGGGTGCCGGGATTCGAGGCCCGCCTTCCGCGGCTCCTCGCCCGCCGCCACCTGGTGGCGCGCCTCGGCCCGCCCCGCGCGGATCTGCTCGTCGTCCGCGCGGACCGCCGCCTTGATCATCGGGTTCCTGCCGGCGGCGATGGCCGACTCGACATCGGCCCGCGTGATCAGCCCGTCCGGCCCCGAACCCACCAGGCTCCGCAGCTCGACTCCGTTCTCCCGCGCCAACTTCCGTACGAGAGGGGAGATCACCGGAACGGGCCCGTCCGAGGAAACAGGGGACGGCTCCGGCGAAGCGGAGTGCACCGACTGCACCGGCTGTACGGGCTGTACCGGCCGCACCCTCCTGCGGCGCGCCGGCGCCGCCCCCGTGCCGTACCCGACCAGCACGTTCCCCGAGGACTCCTCGGCGGCCGTCTGCAGTGCCCGCTCGGCGGGCTCCTCAGGGGCCCGGGACCCGGCCGTCTCCGCCGGGGCACCCACCGCCACCGTCAACAGAGGTGCTCCCACCGGCAGTTCCGTGCCCTCCTCGCCGAAGCGGGCCGTGACCACGCCTCCGTAGGGACACGGCACCTCGACCATCGCCTTGGCCGTCTCGACCTCGACGACCGGCTGGTCCACGGCGACGACGTCACCGACCTCGACGAGCCAACGGACGATTTCCGCCTCGGTCAGCCCCTCCCCGAGGTCGGGCAGTTTGAATTCCATACTGTTCACATCAAGAGCAGGGGCCATCAGCTCTCCGCCTCCCACTGGAGCCGCGCGACCGCGTCCAGGATCCGGTCGACACCGGGCAGATGGTGCTTCTCCAGCATGGGCGGCGGATACGGGATGTCGAAGCCCGCGACCCGCAGGACCGGCGCCTCCAGGTGGTGGAAGCACCGCTCGGTGACCCGCGCGGCGATCTCACCGCCGGGGCCGCCGAAGCCCCCGGACTCGTGCACGACGACCGCCCGCCCCGTACGCCGCACGGACGCGGCGACCGTCTCGTCGTCAAAGGGCACGAGGGAACGCAGGTCGACCACTTCGAGGTCCCAGCCCTCGGCGCGGGCCGCCTCGGCCGCCTCCAGGCAGACGGGCACGGACGGGCCGTACGTGATGAGCGTGGCGCTGCGCCCGGTGCGCCGCACGACCGCGCGGCCTATCGGTTCAACGCTCTGCGGTGCCTCCGGGTTCCAGTCGGCCTTGGACCAGTACAGGCGCTTCGGCTCCAGGAAGACGACGGGGTCGTCGGAGGCGATGGAGGCGCGCAGCAGGCCGTAGGCGTCGGAGACCGTGGCGGGCGTGACGACATGGAGGCCCGGCGTCGCGATGTAGTACGCCTCGGAGGAGTCGCTGTGGTGCTCGACGCCGCCGATGCCGCCTCCGTAGGGCACGCGGACGGTGATGGGCAGCGGCATCGCGCCGCGCGTGCGGTTCCGCATCCGCGCCACGTGCGAGATCAACTGCTCGAAGGCGGGATAGGCGAAGGCGTCGAACTGCATCTCGACGACGGGCCGCAGGCCGTACATCGCCATGCCGACCGCCGTGCCGAGAATGCCCGCCTCGGCCAGCGGCGTGTCCGTGCAGCGGTCCTCGCCGAACTCCTTGGCGAGCCCGTCGGTGACCCTGAAGACACCGCCGAGCGCTCCCACGTCCTCTCCGAGGACGTGCACGGACGGGTCCTCGGCCATGGAGTCCCGCAGCGCGCGCCCGAGCGCCTGCGCCATGGTGGCCGGTTTGGCGGCGGGCTTCGCCGCGACCGTGGTCATCGCGTCTCCTCCTCGGCGTCTTCCGAGGCCACTTCCAGCTCGGCCCGCAACTGTGCCGCCTGCTCCCGCAGTTGGGTGGTCTGCTCGGCGTAGACGTGCGTGAAGAGGTCCATCGGGTCGAGCGTGGGGTCCTGGTTCATGCGGTCGCGCAGGTCGGCCGCCATGGCCTCGGCCTCGTCGCTCGTCTGCCGCTTCGTCTCGTCGTCCAGGAGTCCGCGCTCCGTCAACTCCCGCTCCAGGAGCAGGATCGGATCGTGGTCGCGCCAGGCGTCGACGTCGGTGTCCTGGCGGTATCGCGTGGCGTCGTCGGCGTTCGTATGGGCTTCCATGCGGTACGTGACGGCCTCGACGAGCGTCGGACCACCGCCCCGCCGCGCGCGGGAGACCGCTTCGCTCAGGACTTCGTGCATCGCCGCCGCGTCGTTGCCGTCCACCAGGCGTCCCGGCATGCCGTACCCCACGGCCTTGTGGGCGAGAGAGGGGGCGGCGGTCTGCTTGGCGAGCGGCACGGAGATCGCGAAGCCGTTGTTCTGCACGAGGAAGACCACGGGGGCCTGCCACACCGCCGCGAAGTTCAGCGCCTCGTGGAAGTCGCCCTCGCTGGTGCCGCCGTCGCCGACCATGGCGAGCGCCACCACGTCGTCGCCCTTGAGCCGGGCGGCGTGCGCGAGACCCACGGCGTGCGGGAGCTGCGTCGCGAGAGGCGTGCTCAGGGGCGCTATGCGGTGCTCGCGCGGGTCGTACCCGGTGTGCCAGTCGCCGCGCAACAGCGTCAGCGCGTCCGCGGGGTCGAGGCCGCGGGCGACGACGGCGAGCGTGTCCCGGTAACTGGGGAAGAGCCAGTCCCGCTCTTCCAGGACGAGCGCCGCGGCGACCTCGCACGCCTCCTGACCGGTGCTTGAGGGGTAGACCGCCAGCCTGCCCTGCTTCGTCAGGGCGGTCGCCTGGGTGTTGTAGCGACGACCGCGCACCAGTTCCGCGTAGAGACGGCGCAGCAGCCCCGGGTCGGCCTTCTCGGCGGCCTGGGTGCCGAGGGCGCGGTACGGCTCCGCGTCCGGCAGCAGCGGCGCGGGGTCGGTCCTGGGCTGCCAAGCGGGGGGCGGGGCGGGCCGGTAGGCACCCCGCTGCTCCATGACCGTCATGACGGCACCTCCTGGGGAAGCGGTCTCCTCGTGGGAGTGGGCAAACGAGGCGCGCCGACGTGATGCGCCTCACCTACCGATTGTTCGGTCGACGGCACATTTTGGCTACAGGCACCTCCAGGCTGTGGACAAACGGTTCTCCACAGCCTGGGATGGACGCAGTACGTCCATGGTAGGGAGGCGGGGGGACATGGCATCTGAACGAATGGCCGACGGGCACGACGGCGACCTCCCGGAGCCCCGGATTCCTGAACCGCGCCCCTCCGAGCGCCCCTCCGGGACGCGCGTCCCCGAGCCCCGCGTCCCCGAGCCCGCGGTCCCGGACCCCCGCCCTCTGGACGCCATAGACCGCGACATTTTGCAGATCCTGCACACGGACGGTCGCGCGTCGATACGTTCCGTGGCCGAGCGCGTCCACGTGTCCCGGGCCAACGCCTACGCGCGCATCAACCGCCTCATCGACGACGGCGTCATCCGGGGCTTCGGCGCGCGGATCAACCACGAGCGCGCCGGACAGGGCGCGTCCGCGTACATCACACTCAAGATCGTGCAGAACACCTGGCGCACGGTGCGCGAACATCTGCGCGCGCTCCCCGGCGCCTCCCACATCGCGCTCGTCAGCGGCGACTTCGACGTCCTGCTCCTGGTGCACACGCCGGACAACCGTGCGCTGCGGGAGCTGGTGCTCACCCGGCTGCAGTCCATCCCCGAAGTGCTCAGCACCCGTACGTTGCTGGTCTTCGAGGAGGACGACATGGAGCCGGACAGCTGACCCCGGGAGCGGCCGGGGCTCAGCGGTCGGTGCGCAGTCCCGCGAACGCCAACTGCACCACCGCGTCGGCGATCTGCTCGCCGTTGGCGGCGCCCCGGCTCTCCGGCCGGTACCACTCCACAATGGAGTTGATCATTCCGAAGAGCAGCCTGGTGGCCAGCCGCAGGTCACCGTCGGAGCGCAGGTCACCGTCCGCGGCGGCCTCCTTGAGCAGCTCGGCCACCTGCTGGTCGAACTCCCTGCGCCGCTCCATGGCCCACCGCTCGGTGTCCGTGTTGCCGCGCACCCGCAGCAGCAGCGTCACATAGGGCAGCTCGGCGACCAGCACCTCCACGGTGCGGCGCGTGACGTACTCCAGGCGCTCCACCGCACTGCCCACGCGCGCGTGCTCCTCGGCGAGGATGCCGAAGAGCCCGTCGAGGGCTCGGCTCACCGCACGGCGCAGCAGCTCCTCCTTGCCCGCCACGTGGTGGTAGATCGACGACTTGGAGATGCCGGCCGCCTTGGAGAGGTGCTCCATGGACGTGCCGTCGTAGCCGCGTTCGTTGAAGACCCGGACGGCCACGCTCAGCAGCGTCTCCGGGGTGTACGTGTCCCGCCGGGCGGTGGTCATGAGTACTCCTCTCGCACGGCCTGGCGCCGCAGTGCCTGGGAGGGCGCGTAACGCCCGGTGGGGTACTCGTCGTGCAGGACGTCGAGCGCCTCGGCCACGCGGTACGTGGTGAGACGGCGGCCCCATTCGACGGGCCCGAGCGGGTAGTTGACGCCGAGGCGTATGGCGGTGTCGATGTCCTCGGCGTCCGCCACCTCGCGCCCGACGGCGTCGAGGGCGAAGTCGACGAGCATCCACACCGTGCGGGCCACGATCATCCCCGGGGTGTGCCCGATGACGCTGACCTTCTTGCCGAGCGCCTGAAAGAGGCCGATCGCCTCCTTCAGGGACCGCTCGCTCACCCTGCTCGACGGGGCGAGGGCGATCCTCGTCGCGGTGCGGTAGTCCAGTGCGAGGTCGAAGTGGATCGTGGGCTCCGCCGCGGCGCCGGCGGCCGTACCGTCGGCGAGGGCGAGCCGCGCGCCACCAGGGAGCTCAATGGAGCCTGGGTAGCTCGGCACCCCCTTCCCGCGGTCGACCCGTACGCCTGCCGTCCCCATCAGGTCGATCAGCGCGTCCGCCGGGAACAGATCACCGTGCACGGTGACGGACGCCGGGGCCTTCTCGGGTGGCGCGGTGTGCGGTTCCGCGCGCGGGGCGTCGTCTCCGTACGCGTACCAGCCCTGTCCCGACTTCCGCCCGAGACGGCCCGACTCGACGAGGCGGCGCTGCGCCAGCGAGGGCGTGAACTTGGGGTCCTGGTAGAAGGCCTCCCACACGGAGCGCGTGACGGCTTCGTTGACGTCCTGGCCGATGAGGTCGGTGAGCTCGAAGGGCCCCATCTTGAAGCCGCCGGACTCACGCAGGACGGCGTCGATCGTGGCCGGGTCGGCGACCCGCTCCTCGTACAGGCGCAGCGCCTCGGCGTAGAAGGGCCGCGCGATGCGGTTGACGATGAAGCCGGGGGTGTCCGCGCAGCGCACCGGGGTCTTGCCCCAGGCCTTCGCGGTCTCGTACGCGCGCGTGGCCGCCGAGTCGTCCGTCGCGAAGCCGCTGACGACCTCGACGAGGGGGAGCAGGGGCGCCGGGTTGAAGAAGTGCAGGCCGACGAAGCGGCCCGGTGCGCGCAGGGCGCCCGCGATGGCGGTCACGGAGAGGGACGAGGTGTTGGTGGCCAGCAGACAGTCCTCGGCGACGACATCTTCGAGGTCCTGGAACAGCCGCTGCTTGACGTCCAGTTGTTCCAGGACCGCCTCGACGACGAGGCCGCAGTCGGCGAGCTCCGCGAGGCTCTCGGCGGGGGTGAGCCTGGCGCCGGCCGCGGCGCGGCTCTCGGCCGTGAGCCGGCCCTTCTCGACGAGCCGGTCCAGGCGCGCACCGATCGCGTCGGCGGCCGCCTGTGCGCGGTCGGGCACGGCGTCGTACAGCCGCACGGGGTGGCCCGCGACCAGGGCGACCTGGGCGATGCCCTGCCCCATGGTTCCGGTACCGACCACGGCAACGGCGCTGCTGAGCTCGAGTGCTGTCATGCTCGCGATCCTCCCGCACGGCCCGTCGGCCGCAGGGTTCGGGGGTGGCCGCGAAGAAGTTGTCCACAGGTTCGGCGGACCCCCTTGTCCCGACCGATCGTTCGGTTACTCTAGCTCTGTCAGAGCGTTCCTGCCCACCGTCCCTGCCCAGCTCGCCAGCTCGATGAAGAGCTGCCCGAGGAGGAGTTGGTCCCGTCATGGCCGCCGAACTCACCGCGCACCAGCTGATCGCCAAGCACCGGCCCACCCTCGACCAGGCGCTGGAGACCATCCGCACGCGCGCGTACTGGTCCCCCCACCCCGAGCACCCGAAGGCGTACGGGGACGGAAGCCTGAGCCTCCCCGAAGGAAAGGCCGCCTTCGACGCCCTCCAGGGCACCCGCTTCGACCTCGACCAGCCCGGCACGGACGATTGGGTGGGCGGCGAAGTCTCGCCGTACGGCCCGGAGTTGGGGATCACGTATCCCCACCCGGACATCGACACCCTGCTCCCCGCCATGCGCGCCGGAATGCGCGCCTGGCGCGACGCGGGCGCGGAAGTGCGCGCGATGGTCTGCCTGGAGATCCTGTCGCGGATCAGCGCCCGTACGCACGAGTTCGCGCACGCGGTCATGCACACCAGCGGCCAGGCCTTCATGATGGCCTTCCAGGCGGGCGGCCCGCACGCCCAGGACCGCGGCCTGGAAGCAGTCGCTTATGCGTACGTGGAGCAGGCCCGCACCCCCGACGCCGCCGAGTGGACCAAGCCCCAGGGCAAGCGCGACCCGATCGCGCTGAACAAGCGGTTCACACCCGTCGCCCGCGGCATCTCGCTCCTGATCGGCTGCAACACCTTCCCGACGTGGAACGGCTATCCGGGCCTCTTCGCCTCGCTCGCCACCGGCAACCCCGTCCTGGTCAAGCCCCACCCGCGCGCGGTGCTGCCCCTGGCGCTCACCGTGCGGATCGCCCGCGAGGTCCTCGCCGAGACGGGCTTCGACCCGAACCTCGTCTGCCTGGCCGCCGAGCGGCCCGACGAGGGCATCGCCAAGACGCTCGCCGTGCGCCCCGAAATCAAGATCATCGACTACACGGGATCGACGTCGTTCGGCGACTGGCTGGAGACCAACGCCCGCCAGGCGCAGGTCTACACGGAAAAGGCCGGGGTCAACACGGTCGTCGTCGAGTCGACCGACAACTACAAGGGAATGCTGGCCAACCTCGCCTTCTCCCTGTCCCTGTACAGCGGCCAGATGTGCACCACCCCGCAGAACCTGCTCATCCCGCGCGACGGCATCGAGACGGACGCCGGCCCCAAGTCGTATGACGACGTGGTGGCGGACCTCGCCTCCTCGGTGAGCGGCCTCCTCGGCGACGACGCCCGGGCGAACGGCATCCTCGGCGCGCTGGTCAACCCCGACGTGAAGGCGCGCCTGGAAGCAGCCGCAGGTCTCGGCGAGGTCGCCCTCCCCTCACGGGAGATCGCCAACCCCGAATTCCCGGACGCCGTGGTCCGCACCCCGGTGATCGTCAAGCTGGACGGCGCCAAGCCGGACGCCGAGGCGGCCTACCTGAGCGAGTGCTTCGGGCCGGTCTCCTTTGCGGTCGCCGTCGACTCCGCGACGGACGCGGTGGAGCTGCTGCGCCGCACGGTGCGCGACAAGGGAGCGATGACCGTCGGGGCGTACACGACGTCGGAGGAGTTCTCCGCCGCAGTGGAAGAGACCTGCCTCGAAGAGTGCGCCCAGCTGTCCCTGAACCTCACGGGCGGCGTCTATGTGAACCAGACAGCGGCGTTCTCGGACTTCCACGGCTCAGGCGGCAACCCCGCTGCGAACGCCGCGCTGTGCGACGGCGCGTTCGTGGCCAACCGCTTCCGGGTGGTGGAGATCCGCAAGGACGCGTGACGCGTGCGACGCGTGCTGTGTGTGACGCGTGAGCTCTGACGCGCGGCGGGTTCAGGCCTCCGGCCCAGGAGGCCTGCCCGCCGACCAGTGGAAGAGCGCCATGCCGACGCTCGTCGCCAGGTTGTAGCTGGAGACCTGGGGGCGCATCGGCAGGGACACCAGGTGATCCGCCCGCTCCCGCAGCGCGGCCGACAGGCCACTGCGCTCGGATCCGAAGGCGAGCACGGCGTCGTCCGGGAGCTTCAGCCCCCTGATGTCCTCGCCCTCCGCGTCGAGCGCGAACACCGGGCCCGGCGGCAGCTCGGCCACGTCCACGCGCTCCACGGCGGTCGCGAAGTGCAGCCCCGCACCACCCCGCACGACCGTGGGGTGCCAGGGGTCGAGCGTGCCGGTCGTGACGACACCGGTCGCCCCGAACCCCGCGGCGAGCCGGATCACGGCGCCCGCGTTGCCCAGATTGCGAGGGTCGTCGAGCACGACGACCGGCGCCGGCCTGGGCATGTGCCCCAGTGCTTCGAGGTTGTCGGCCCGGGAGGGGCGCACCGCCAGGGCGGCCACCGCCGTGGGATGCAGCCGCGGCACGAGGGCGCGCAGCCGCTCGTCCGGGACCTGCGCAAGCAGTGCGTCGAGCGCGTCCTTCACGTCCGGCGCCAGCTCGTCGGCGAGCGCCAGGACAGCGGCCCGGTCACTGGTCAGCGCGACCGGTACTCGCGCGCCGAAGCGCAGCGCATGCTTGATCGCGTGGAAACCGTCGAGCAGCACGGAGGTGTCGGCAAGCCCGCGCCAGGCGCGTACGGCGCCGTCGGGGTCCGCCTCATCCGTCCTGTTCATGGAGTGAAGCCTACGCGCGCGTGCTCGGTGGGCTCCTCGCCCCGCTTCCCACCCCGGAGGCGCGGATCCGGCACGGCACCCATGCCAGATTTTGCAGATCTTGCAGATCCGACTGAGCTGACAGATCCGACTGACCTGACAGACCGCAGACGGGAAACCACCCCTCCACGCGCGCGTGCCGCCCAACCGCCCAGCCGTCGCAGGAACGACGTCGGCAGGAACACCGCGTCGGCCGCGATCATCGCGAGCGAGAAGAACGGCAGCCCCAGGACGACCGCGATCACGGCGTGCTCGACGATCATGACCGCCAGCAGGACGTTCTTGACCCGGCGGTTGAAGAGGGTGAAGGGGAAGGCCACCTGCACGGCGACCGTTCCGTACGTCACCAGCAGCACCATGGTGCCGCTGGAGGAGAGCAGTTCGGAGAGGGCGGGCCACGGGGAGAAGTAGTCGAGGTTGAGCGGGTAGTAGACGGCCGTGCCGTCCTGCCAGCGGCTGCCCTGGATCTTGTACCAGCCGGCCGTCGCGTAGATCAGACAGGCCTCGACCATGATCACCAGCAGCCCCGCGTTGTGGGCCAGATTCGCCACGACGTCGAGGAGCTTGTGCAGCTCTCTCCGCGGAGCCCGCCGCCCCACGGCCCACCACAGGCCGTGCACCAGCCACAGTCCCCAGAAGAACAGCAGCCACCCGCCGCTGAGCTCCCCCATGAACGTCACGGTCGACAGACCGAGCCCGAGGACCCACCACAGAGCGGCCCCCACCCGGTCGACCGGCACGGTCGCTTCCACGGCCTCCCGGGCTTCCACGCCCTCCCCGGCCTGCACGCCCTCCCCGGCCTCCCCGGCCTCCTCGGCTTTCGCGTCGGTCGCGTCCTCCGCAGCCGCCACGCACGCGCGTGCACGTACGCGTGCCGCACGCCGCGCGTCCAGCGACCAGACCTGGCCACATCGGGTGAAGACCAAGTAGGTCGCCATCAGGTGGATGACGTTGTCGCCGCCGTCCCCCATGAAGATGCTGCGGTTCTGCAGCGACAGGACACCGACCATGAAGAGCACGGACATCGCGCGCGTGTGCCAGCCGAGCAGCAGCAGGGCGCTGCTGACGATCGCCAGCGCGTAGACGATCTCGAACCAGATCTGCCCGTCCGACCACATCAGAGCGGTGAAGGCGCCGTTGCTCGCGATGAGCTGCTGCGCCATGTCCCAGTTCCATGGGCCGTCGGGCCCGTACAGCTCGTGACGGTGGGGGAGTTCGCGCAGCAGGAAGAACAGCCAGGTGGCGGCGAACCCGATGCGGATCACCGCGGTCTGGTACGGGCCGAGGGCGAACCCTGTCACCTTGTCGATGCCCAGCGTCTTGACGTGGCCCTGCGTCCTGCCGCGGCCCAGCGTCGGCGGGCGTTCGAAGCGGATCACCGGTTCATCCCCTCCGCATGCGCACGCGCGCGGTCCGGCTCACCGGCGAGCGGCGGGTCGTCGGCGAGCGGCAGATCGTCGGGCTTCACCGACCACCAGGGAAGCACCCGGTAGGCCGGTTTGAGGGAGACCTTCTCGTCGCTCCACTTCGGCGGTCGCACGTTGGTGGTCTTCGAGCGCAGTTGCACGCGCGCTATCTCGTCGCCCTTGCCGCCCGACTCTTCCCGGTCGAGCCGCATGTACGCGATGCGGCGGATGTAGCGCTCGGAGAGCTGGCCGCGCAGGCCGACGGGACGATTCTGCGAGTCGTGCGAGCCCACGTAGAAGTCCCAGGCGCGGCGGAGTTCGTTCTGCTGCGTGTGACTGGGCAGCAGGCTTCCGTCGATGCCGGCGCCGTCCTCGGCGGAGAGTCCGTACCAGTCCGTGGTCCGTACGCCCCCTTCGGCCGTACGAAGCTCCGCGCGGGCCTGCACCGCGACGTTCTGCTGCAACGGGTTGGGCGCGAACAGCTTCCAGTTCTGCTCGAACTCGGGGTAGATCCACTCGTCGATCACGTCCCCGTGCTGCTTGGTCAGCGTGTTCGACGGTGCGACGTGGAGGAAGAGCATCCCTATGTGGACGCAGGCGGCCACCGCGACGATCACCAGAGCACACGCGGCGGCGATCTGATACCCGAGCCGGAGTCCGGCGATCCCGGGTTCGGCCGTTTCCGGCGCTGCCCCGGCCCCGGCCGACTCCACCGCCCCCGCTGGCCCCGCCGCTTTCTCCGGCCCCGCTACTTCCTCCGGCCCCACCGGCTCCACTGGCCCCACTGGCCCCACCGGTTCAGTCGGCTCCGTCGGTTCCATCGGCCCGGGCTCGCCAGGCCCGGCGGCCCCGCCGCCCGGACCCTTGTCGTACCCGTCCATTCCGCCCCGTTCCCCGTTCCCGCACCGAACCCTGCCGCCGGAACGGTACTCAGGCCCGACCGTCACGCACAGCGTCCGTGAAGTTATCCACAGGGTTGACACCTTATGGCGGAGGACCGCACCATTGAATCCAACGAACCGAACGATCGGTCGGGCGGTTCGCACAGGGTCGAGGGGGCCGAGAGATGGTGACAGCAGCCGCACACCAGGCGGCGGGGACGGAGCCGCACGAGACCGCGCCCGCCGCGGACGCCGCGCGCACGGCAGAGCACCAGGCCGTCTTCGACGCGGCGGTCGCCGCCGACGAGCGCATCGAGCCACGCGACTGGATGCCGGACGCCTATCGCGCGTCCCTGGTCCGCCAGATCGCCCAGCACGCGCACTCCGAGATCATCGGTATGCAGCCGGAGGCCAACTGGATCACGCGCGCCCCCTCCCTGCGGCGCAAGGCGATCCTCATGGCCAAGGTGCAGGACGAGGCCGGCCACGGCCTGTATCTGTACAGCGCGGCCGAGACCCTCGGCACCAGCCGCGACGAGCTGCTCGACAAACTGCACTCCGGCCGCCAGAAGTACTCGTCGATCTTCAACTACCCCACGCTGACCTGGGCGGACGTCGGCGCGATCGGCTGGCTCGTGGACGGCGCCGCGATCACCAACCAGGTCCCCCTGTGCCGCTGTTCGTACGGCCCGTATGCACGCGCGATGGTCCGCGTATGCAAGGAGGAGTCCTTCCACCAGCGCCAGGGTTACGAGTCGTTGCTCGCCCTCAGCCGCGGCACCCAGGCCCAGCACGACATGGCGCAGGACGCGGTGAACCGCTGGTGGTGGCCCTCCCTGATGATGTTCGGCCCGCCCGACGACGAGTCCTCGCACTCCGAGCAGTCCATGACGTGGAAGATCAAGCGCCACTCGAACGACGAGCTGCGCCAGCGCTTCGTGGACATCTGCGTCCCCCAGGCCGCATCGCTCGGCCTGACCCTCCCCGACCCGGACCTCATGTGGAACGAATCCCGGGGGCACTACGACTTCGGCCCCATCGACTGGACCGAGTTCTGGGACGTCCTCAAGGGCAACGGCCCCTGCAACGACCAGCGCATCACCCAGCGCCGCCGCGCGCATGAAGAAGGCGCCTGGGTCAGGGAAGCCGCCGCGGCGTACGCCGAAAAGCAGGCAGCCGGAAAGCAGACGGCCGACAAGCAAGCGGCCGGAAAGCCCCGGCCGCACACCGCGACCGACGCACAGGGCCCCCACCCCACTCCCGGCACCCCCGGCGACCCCGCACAGCACGGAGAGGCGACAGCATGAGCAGCTCGACCGACTGGCCGCTGTGGGAGGTGTTCGTCCGCTCCCGTCGCGGTCTCTCCCACACCCACGCGGGCAGCCTGCACGCGCCGGACGCCGAGATGGCCCTGCGCAACGCCCGCGACCTGTACACGCGCAGGAGCGAAGGCGTCTCCATCTGGGTCGTGCCGTCCACCGAGATCACCGCCTCCTCGCCGGACGAGAAGGACTCCTTCTTCGAGCCGGCCGGCGACAAGCCCTACCGCCACCCGACGTTCTACGAGATCCCGGAAGGGGTGAAGCACCTGTGACCGCCACCCCGGCCCCGGCCACGGCCCCCACCGCAGCCGACGCCGACGCCTCGGCCCTCCCCGCCCTGGCCCTCGGCGACGACGCGCTGGTGCTCTCCCACCGTCTGGGGGAGTGGGCGGGCCACGCCCCGGTCCTCGAAGAGGAGGTCGCCCTGGCGAACATCGCCCTCGACCTGCTCGGCCAGGCCCGCATCCTGCTCTCCACGGTCGGCGACGAGGACGAGTTGGCGTACCTCCGCGAGGAGCGCGCCTTCCGCAACCTCCAGCTGGTCGAGCAGCCGAACGGCGACTTCGCGCACACCATCGCCCGCCAGCTCTTCTTCTCCACCTACCAAACCCTCCTGTACGGCCAGTTGGCGGCAGGGGGCGGCGAGTTCGCCCCCTTGGCCGCGAAGGCCGTCAAGGAGGTGGCCTACCACCAGGACCACGCCGAGCAGTGGACCCTGCGGCTCGGCGACGGCACGCAGGAGAGCCACGAGCGCATGCAGCGTGGTCTCGACGCGCTGTGGCGGTTCACCGGCGAGATGTTCCAGCCGGTCCCCGGCCTGGACGCCGACTGGCAGGCCATGCGGGAGCGCTGGACCTCCTCGGTGACGGCGGTCATCGAGCGGGCGACCCTGACCGTGCCCGAGGGACCGCAGTCCGGCGCGTGGACGGCGGGCGCCGGCCGTCAGGGTCTGCACACCGAGCCGTTCGGCCGGATGCTCGCCGAGATGCAGCACCTGCACCGCAGCCACCCGGGGGCGTCATGGTGACGACCGCGCCCACCGCGCTGGAGGCGGAGCTCCTGGCCCTCGCGGGCTCGGTGCCCGACCCCGAGCTGCCCGTGCTGACGCTGGGCGAGCTCGGTGTGGTGCGCGGCGTCCGGATCCTCGCCCCCGGCAAGGTCGACGTCGAGCTGACCCCGACGTACACGGGCTGCCCGGCGATAGAGGCCATGTCCGCCGACATCGAGCAGGTGTTGCGCGACCGGGGCATGGTCGAGGTCGCGGTGCGGACGGTTCTCTCCCCCGCCTGGTCGACGGACGACATCAGCGCCGAAGGCCGCCGCAAGCTCGCCGAGTTCGGCATAGCGCCCCCGCGCTCCCACGCGGCGGACGGCCCCGTCCCCCTGAGCCTGTCGATCCGCTGCCCGCACTGCGGCTCGACCGACACCGAACTGCTCAGCCGCTTCTCCTCCACGGCCTGCAAGGCACTGCGCCGCTGCGCCTCCTGCCGCGAACCCTTCGACCACTTCAAGGAGTTGTGATGGCCCGCTTCCACCCGCTCCGGGTTGCGGCGGTCGACCGGCTCACCGACGACTCCGTGACGCTGACGTTCGACGTGCCGCCGCCGCTCCGCGAGGAGTACCGCTTCGCCCCGGGCCAGCACCTCGCCATCCGCCGCTTCGTCGACGGCACGGAGATCCGGCGCACGTACTCGATCTGCTCCGCCGCCCCGCCCCCCGAGTCCCCGGAGGGCCCCGCTGCCCTGCGCGTCGGAGTGCGTCTCGTCGAGGACGGCGCCTTCTCCACGTATGCCTTCAAAGAAGTCGCCATAGGTGACGAGTTGGAGGTCATGACTCCGGCCGGCCGCTTCACGCTGGACCCCGCCCCCGGACGCTATGCGGCGGTCGTCGGCGGCAGCGGGATCACCCCGGTGCTCTCGATCGTCACGACGCTCCTGGAGCGCGAGCCGAAGGCCGACTTCTGCCTGATACGCAGCGACCGCACCGCCGCCTCGACGATGTTCCTCGAAGAGGTAGCCGACCTGAAGGACCGCTGGCCCGACCGGTTCCAGCTGGTGACCGTGCTCTCCCGGGAGGAGCAGCAGGCAGGTCTCGGTTCCGGACGGCTCGACGAGGAGCGGCTCTCGACGCTCCTTCCCGCGCTGTTGCCGGTGGCGGACATCGAGGGCTGGTTCCTGTGCGGGCCGTTCGGACTGGTGCAGGGGGCGGGGCGGACACTGCGCGGCCTCGGCGTCCCCCGCAGCCGCATACACGAAGAGATCTTCCACGTGGACGACGCGGGCGTGCCCACCACGCCCTCGGCTCCGGCGCCCGCGCACAGCACGGTGACGGCGACCCTCGACGGCCGCTCGGGCACCTGGCCCGTGCTGGAAGGCGAAACCCTCCTCGAAACGGTGCTGCGCAACCGCGCCGACGCTCCCTACGCCTGCAAGGGCGGGGTCTGCGGCACGTGCCGGGCGTTCTGCGTCTCCGGCGAGGTGCGGATGGACCGCAACTTCGCGTTGGAGCCGGAAGAGACGGAGGCCGGATATGTGCTGGCCTGCCAGTCCCGTCCGGCGACGGACACCGTGGAGCTGGACTTCGACCGCTGACCTGACCCCGCACCCGTCCCGCCCTGCCCTGCCCGGGCCGACCCGCCCCGGCCCGCCCCCCGGTGCCGCACACCGCCGTGCCGTACCGCGCAGCGCCATGCCGCGCAGCGCCATGCCGCGCCTGTTCCCTTCCACTAGAACCTGTTCTATCTTGACGGGCCGTCAGCTACATCATGGTCAGCCGGGCACGGGAGGACGGACAGTGGACTTCACCTTCACCGAGGAACAGCAGGCCGTGGTCGAGGCGGCGAAGGCCCTCTTCGCCGACGTCGTGCCGGACGGAGTGCCGAGCCCCGCCCTGACGCCCGGCGCCGTCGCGGAGGACTTCGACCGCGCCCTGTGGTCCCGGCTCGCCGATGCCGACCTCCTGGGCGTGCTCATCGACTCCGAGTACGGCGGCGTGGGCCTGGACCCCATCACCCTGTGCCTGGGCCTGCGCGAGTCCGCGAAGGTACTCGCGCGGGTCCCGCTCCTGGAGAGCAGCGCCGCCGCGTCCGCCGTACAGGCCCATGGCGGAGCGGAGTTGAGGAAAAAGGTCCTCCCGGCGGCCGCCCGTGGTGACCTCGTCCTGACGGTCGCCGCCAACGGCCGCACCGGGCACGACCCGGCCGAGTCGGCCGTCACCGCACAGCGCGACGGCGACAGCTGGGTCCTGGACGGACTCCAGACAGGCGTGCCCTGGATGCACAACGCCGACCTCGTCGTCGTCCCCGCCCACACAGCCGAGGGCCACACCGTCCTCGCGCTCGTCCCCCGCGGCCACGAGGGTCTGACCGTCGCGGAGCAGATCTCCACCAGCGGCGAGCACCTCGGTGAACTCCACCTGGAAGCCGTCCGCGTCACCGCCTCCGACGTCATCGAGGCCGACGGCGCCTGGGACCGGCTGCGCGACCTGCTCGCCACCGGGACCTGCGCGCTCGCTCTCGGCCTCGGCGAGGCCGTCCTCCGTATGACCAGCGAATACACCAGCAAGCGTGAGCAGTTCGGCCACCCCGTGGCCACGTTCCAGGCGGTGGCCGTGCAGGCCGCCGACCGCTACATCGACCTGCGCGCGATGGAGGTCACCCTCTGGCAGGCCGCCTGGCGCGTCAGCACAGGCGCGGACAGCGCACTACCCACGGCGGGAGACGTGGCCGTCGCCAAGATCTGGGCGTCGGAAGGCGTACGAAGGGTCGTGCAGACGGCCCAGCACCTGCACGGCGGCTTCGGCGCCGACACGGACTACCCCCTGCACCGCTATCACGCCTGGGCCAAGCAGCTGGAGCTCTCCCTCGGCCCGGCAGCGGCACACGAGGAGGCACTCGGCGACCTACTGGCCACCCACGCACTGGGCTGACCGCCTACCACTCGGTTGAGCTGCCACTCGGGCCAATCTCGTGCCCACTCGGCTCAGCTCGCCGAAGTACCTCCGAAGTACCTCGAAGTACCTCAGATCACGGTGCCCGGCTGGCCCTTGTCGTCGACGACGGGCCGCCCGGCGGCCTGCCACGCCTCCATGCCGCCCGCGACGTTCACCGCGTCGATGCCCTGCTGCCCGAGGTACATGGTGACCTGGGCGGAGCGCCCGCCCGACCGGCAGATGACGTTGACCCTGCCGTCCTGCGGGGCCGCCTCGGTCAACTCGCCGTACCGGGACACGAATTCACTCATCGGAATGTGCAGCGCGCCCGCGGCGTGACCTGCCTGCCATTCCTCGTCCTCCCGGACGTCCAGCAGAAAGTCATCACTCGCGAGGTCGTCGACGCCGACCGTGGGCACCTGAGATCCGAAAACCATGCCCCGACGCTACCCGACGGGCAGCGCCGTCAGTCGCGCAGTCGCGCCAGCTCCGCCTCACGCTCGGCGACCTGGGCGAGCAGCTGCTCGGCGATCTCGTCGAGCAGGGTGTCCGGGTCGTCGGGAGCGAGCCGCAGCATCCCACCGATCGCGCTCTCCTCCAGCTCCTTGGCGAGGACCGAGAGGAGTTCCTTGCGCTGGGCCAGCCATTCGAGCCTGGCGTACAGCTCCTCGCTGCGGGTGAGCCGCTGCTCCTCGGGCACAGGCCCCGCGGCCCACTCCTCGGACAGCTCCCGCAGCATCGCCTCGTCACCGCGGGCATAGGCAGCGTTGACGCGCGTGATGAACTCCTCGCGCCGCTGCCGCTCGCCCTCCTCCTGCGCCAGGTCCGGATGCGCCTTGCGGGCCAGCTCGCGGTAGAGCTTGCGGGCCTCCTCGCCGGGACGCACCCGCTGCGGCGGCCGCACCGACTGATCGGTGAGCATCGCAGCGGCCTCGGGATAGAGCCCCTCGCCGTCCATCCAGCCGTGGAACAGCTCCTCGACGCCGGGCATCGGCATCACCCGGGCCCGCGCCTCCTCCGCCTTGCGCCGGTCCTCGGGGTCGCCGGTGCGGGCAGCGGTGGCCTCGGCGATCTGCGCGTCGAGCTCGTCGAGGCGGGCGTACATCGGGCCGAGCTTCTGATGGTGCAGGCGGGAGAAGTTCTCCACCTCCACGCGGAAGGTCTCCAGCGCGATCTCGTACTCGATCAACGCCTGCTCGGCAGCGCGCACGGCCCTTTCGAGCCGCTCCTCGGGACGCTCCACAGAAGGACGCTCCTCAGCGGCAGGCTCCGCCCCGGCGGCGGACTGCTCCCCGGCGGACCCCTCCCGGGAAGCCGCGTCGGCCCGCTCCTTGAGCCGCGCCTTCAGCTGGTCCTTGAGCCGCCCTTCAGGGCCCGCCTGCCGCACTCCCTCTCGGGGAGCATCAGGAGTCTCGGGCTGCGTCGGCTCGGCTTCCGGGATCGTCACTCGTCCAGCGTAGGCCACGGCGCGCCCCGCCCATGAAGCCCGCACCGCCCAGCCCTGAGCGCGCCCGCCTCACACCCCCGCCTCCGCCGCCAGCCGCCCCTCCTTGACCGCCTGCACCAGCAGTGCGTGATCCGCCTCCGTGCGGTCCGCGTACGCCGTCGCGAACCGCGCCATCGCCTCGTCCAGCTCGTCGTTCTTGCCGCAGTACCCCGCTATGAGGCGCGGGTCCGCGCTGTGCGCGTGCGCGCGGGCCAGCAGGGCGCCGGTCATGCGGCCGTAGTCGTCCAGCTGGTCGGCGGCCAGCGCGGCCGGGTCCACGCTGCCCTTGCGATTCCTGAACTGCCGTACCTGGAAAGGCCGTCCGCCGATCGTCGTCCACCCGAGCAGGAAGTCGCTGACCACTTGCATCCGCTTCTGTCCGAGCACCACCCGGTGTCCTTCGTGCAGGGTCTCCGGGGTCTTGAAACCGGCCACCGGCAGATGCGGCAGCAGCGCGGACGGCCTCGCCTCCTTGACCTGCAGCACCAGCGGCTCGCCCCGGTGGTCGAGCAGCAGCACCACGTACGAGCGGAGCCCGACGCTGCCCGTGCCGACGACGCGGAACGCCACGTCCTGGATCGCATACCGCGCGAGCAGCGGCAGCCTGTCCTCGGTCAGCGTGCCCAGATACTCCTCGAGTGAGGCCGCCACTGAGGCGGCCTCCGCGTCCGGCACGCGCCGCAGTACGGGCGGAGCGTCGACGAAGCGCCGTCCCTCGGAACCGTCACTGCCCTCGACGGGCTCCGTCGCCTTCGCCGCGAAGCGGGCGCTCGTGTTCTGCCGTGCCTTCTCGGAGACCCGGTCCAGGGTGCCGAGGAGATCACGCGCGTCCGTGTGCGAGACCAGCTCCTCGTCCGCGATGGCGTTCCACGCGTCGAGGACGGGGAGCTTGGCGAGGAGCCGCATCGTGCGGCGGTAGGCCCCGACGGCGTCCAGCGCCGCCTCCTCACAGACGTCCTCGCCCGCGCCTGCTTCGCGCCCCGCGAGCACCAGGGAGGCGGCCAGCCGCTTGAGGTCCCACTCCCAGGGGCCGTGCACCGTCTCGTCGAAGTCGTTCAGGTCGATGACGAGGCCGCCCCGCGCGTCCCCGTAGAGCCCGAAGTTCGCCGCGTGCGCGTCGCCGCATATCTGCGCGCCGATACCGGACAGCGGGGTACGCGCGAGGTCGTACGCCATGAGTCCCGCGGAGCCCCGCAGGAACGCGAAGGGTGAGGCGGCCATCCTGCCGACCCGGATCGGCATGAGCTCGGGGAGCCTGCTGCGGCTGGACTCCTCCACGGCCGCCACGGGATCCGGCCGCCCGCCGTCCACCACGAACTCCGCGTGCGCGGAGCGCGGCACCTGCCGGCGGAGCGCCTTGCCTTCCCTCTTCGGCGACCCCTGCGCGGGCCACTCGGCGAACCCCGGCACCCGCGGCAGCCGCTCGCTCCCCTGCCCCGACCGCCCGCGCTTCCCCGAAGGCCCCTGCCCCTGTCGCTCCCGCTGCCCGGGAACCTTCCCGTCGAGCTCCACCATGCCCATCGCCCCCGCCGGCTGTCGGCCCGTCCCAGATCCGGCCTCGACCGTACCGCCGCTCGCCGAACGCCGTGAGGACCTGTGGATAACTTCGGTGACATACATCACCGCACCACGCCCCGCCGGCGACATGCGCCTCAAAGGCACAAAAAAGAAGCGGCCCCTTCCGGACTTTCGTCCGGAGGAGGACCGCTTCCTCGTGGTGCGCGAGGGGGGAGTTGAACCCCCACGCCCTTGCGGGCACTGGAACCTGAATCCAGCGCGTCTGCCTATTCCGCCACCCGCGCATGGGTGTTGTCTTTGGGTCTCTCACTGTGTGGTGCGAGCGCCTGCCGACATCCAGAAGATTAGCACGCTGCAGCGGGTGGATTCACATCCGTTCGGGGCGGGCACCTGGCCTCAGAAGCTTCGCCCCCGGCCCCGGCCGGGTCCCACCCGTCCCTCGGGCCGCATCAGTCGCGCCCCGCACCCAGGCCACGTCTTCACCCGCCCCGGCCGCGCTCGCCGAGGTCCACAGCCAGGTGCGGGACACTGGCTTTGGGCCCCCTCTACGATCCGTTGTAAAAGGAGGCTCGAGCAGACGTCCCGAGCAGCTGCCCGTACGGGGTTCCCGGGGCCACAGATCAGGGTCCCGTCAGGGGCCCTGCGAGGATCCTTGGACGCCGGCGCGGGCATGTCTTGTGAGAGGCGACACTCGTCGACTGGGCGGACAGGGGGAACCAGCCGATTTCCCGGCGCGTGGATACGATCAGTAAGCAGTACCAGGATGACTACGACGGAGGAGGTGCCCCATGGGAGTCCTGAAGAAGTTCGAGCAGCGACTCGAAGGTCTGGTCAACGGCACCTTCGCCAAGGTGTTCAAGTCCGAGGTCCAGCCTGTCGAGATCGCCGGCGCACTCCAGCGGGAGTGCGACAACAACGCGACGATCTGGAACCGCGAGCGGACCGTCGTCCCCAATGACTTCATCGTGGAGCTCAGCGCCCCCGACTTCGAGCGGCTGAGTCCGTACTCGGGCCAGCTCGGCGACGAGCTCTCCGGCATGGTGCGCGACTACGCGAAGCAGCAGCGCTACAGCTTCATGGGCCCCATCAAGGTCCACCTGGAGAAGGCCGAGGACCTCGACACCGGCCTCTACCGCGTGCGCAGCCGCACCCTCGCCTCCAGCAGCTCCCAGGCGCCCGAGCCCGCCTCGGCGGGCCCCGGTGGCCCGACGGCTCCCGGCCGCGGTGTGGGCGCGGGCGGCGCAGGCGGTTACGGCTACCCGCAGCCCCCCTCCGGAGCTCCCGGCGGCGCACCTCCCATGCCTGCCGCCCCACCGCCGGGCGCGGGTCGCCCCGGTGGGCAGTCCCCGGCTCCGAGCAGGCCTCCGGGCCCCGGTGCCGGACCACTTCCGGGCGCCCAGGTGCGGCGCTGGATCGAGATCAACGGCAATCGCCATCAGATCTCCCGCCCGACGCTGGTGCTGGGACGCAGCACCGACGCCGATGTGCGGATCGACGACCCCGGCGTATCCCGTCGGCACTGTGAGATCCGGACCGGAACGCCCTCGACGATCCAGGATCTCGGGTCTACCAACGGCATCGTGGTAGACGGGCAGCACACCACCCGCGCTACGCTCCGCGACGGCTCGCGGATCGTCGTGGGTCAAACCACCATCGTTTACCGGCAAGCCGAAGGGTGAAGCGGGGGCAATGTCAGAGCTGACCCTGACGGTCATGCGGCTAGGTTTTCTAGCTGTTCTGTGGCTGTTCGTGATCGTGGCCGTCCAGGTCATCCGCAGCGACCTGTTCGGAACGCGCGTCACACAGCGCGGTTCGCGGCGGGAGCGGCCCCAGCAGGCCGCCCGCCAGCAACAGGCCGCACCTCCTCAGCAGCGCCAGCAGCAGAGCGGTGGAGGCCGCCAGCGGCGCGGCGCCCCCAGCAAGCTCGTCGTCTCCGAGGGCATCCTCGCCGGGACGACGGTCGCGCTGCAGGGGCAGACCATCACGCTCGGCCGGGCGCACGACTCCACCATCGTCCTGGACGACGACTACGCCTCCAGCAGGCATGCCAGGATCTACCCGGACCGTGACGGCCAGTGGATCGTCGAGGATCTCGGGTCCACCAACGGCACGTATCTCGACCGGACCCGACTCACCACCCCGACGCCCGTTCCGCTGGGCGCGCCGATCCGCATCGGCAAGACCGTCATCGAGCTGCGGAAGTAGTACTACGTCATGACAGAGCGCGAGCGGAGCGAGCGAGCCGGAACGGCTGTCCAGGCACTGGACGCCGGCGCGCTCCCGACCGGAGGGTGGGCACCGTGCGGATGTACCCGGAGCCGACGGGCGAGGTGCGCATGAGTCTGTCTTTGCGCTTCGCCGCCGGATCGCACAAGGGCATGATCCGGGAGGGGAACGAGGACTCCGGTTACGCCGGCCCGCGTCTCCTCGCGATCGCCGACGGCATGGGGGGCCAGGCCGCGGGCGAGGTGGCGAGCTCCGAGGTCATCTCGACGCTCGTCACCCTCGACGACGACGTGCCGGGCTCGGACATCCTGACGTCCCTGGGCACCGCCGTGCAGCGGGCCAACGACCAGCTGCGCCTGATGGTCGAGGAGGACCCCCAGCTCGAGGGCATGGGGACCACCCTGACCGCCCTCCTGTGGACGGGCCAGCGCCTCGGCCTCGTCCACGTCGGCGACTCGCGCGCGTACCTCCTCCGGGACGGCGTCCTCACGCAGATCACCCAGGACCACACCTGGGTGCAGCGCCTCGTCGACGAGGGCCGCATCACCGAGGAAGAGGCCACCACCCACCCGCAGAGGTCCCTCCTCATGCGCGCGCTGGGCAGCGGCGACCACGTCGAGCCCGACCTGTCGATCCGGGAAGTCCGCGCCGGTGACCGGTATCTGATCTGCTCGGACGGCCTCTCCGGAGTCGTCTCGCACCAGACCATGGAGGACACCCTCGCGTCCTACCAGGGCCCGCAGGAGACCGTGCAGGAGCTCATCCAGCTCGCGCTGCGCGGCGGCGGCCCCGACAACATCACCGTGATCATCGCCGACGTCCTGGACATCGACAGCGGTGACACCCTCGCGGGCCAGCTGTCCGACACCCCCGTGGTCGTCGGCGCGGTCGCCGAGAACCAGCTCCAGGCGCAGGACGACGGCGCCATGCAGACCCCCGCGGGCCGGGCCTCCGGGCTCGGCCGCCCCGTCCCGCCGCAGGCCCCCCACGGGCAGGGTGGCGGCTTCGGCCCGCCCGGCAGCGGCGACACCACGGGGTACGTCCCCGAGGGCAGCTTCGGGGCGTACGACGACGATGACTTCGTGAAGCCCGGCGGCGGCCGCAAGTGGCTCAAGAGATCCCTCTACGGAGTGCTTGCGCTCGCCGTCATCGGCGGCGGTCTCTACGGCGGCTACCGCTGGACGCAGACCCAGTACTACGTGGGCACGAAGGACGAGCACATCGCCCTGTACCGCGGCATCGACCAGGACCTGGCCTGGGTCAGCCTGTCGAAGGTCGAGAAGGACCACCCCGAGATCGAACTCAAGTACCTGCCGCCGTACCAGCGCAAGCAGGTCGAGGGGACGATCCCCGAGGACAACCTCGACGCCGCCAAGAGCAAGATCGAGGAGCTCGGCGTGCAGGCCTCCGCCTGCAAGAAGGACGCCGAGCGCCGCGAGGTCGAGCGCGAGAACAACGCCAAGACCGGCGAAGGTGAAGCCGGTGGCACGACCGGGCTGCGCAAGGCGCCGACCCCGGACCCGACCACGCCCGGCCAGCCCACCGAGACCGACCGGAACGACCAGAACAGCACCACCGAAAAGAACAAGTCCAAGACCGCACCGACTCCCACACCCGGCCCCAGCCTCTCCGAGGATGAGCAGAAGCTGGTCCCGCTGTGCGGTAAGCAGTAAGCAGCCGTTGGGGGCCTCTGCACGCCATGAGCAGTACTACACACACGTCGACGATCGGCGCGATCGGAGCGCCGAGCAGGCGCAACACCGAGCTCGCGCTGCTCGCGTTCGCGGTCGTCATCCCGCTGTTCGCCTACATCAACGTAGGCCTGGCGCTCGACGGCAAGCTGCCGTCCGGCATGCTCGGCTACGGCCTCGGGCTCGGGCTCCTCGCCGCGGTGGGCCACATCGTGGTCCGCCGTTTCGCGGCCTACGCCGACCCGCTGCTGCTGCCGCTCGGCACGCTGCTCAACGGCCTCGGCCTGGTCGTCATCTGGCGCCTGGACCAGTCCGAGAAGCTGCAGCGCCTCGGCAAGCTCGCCACGGGTTCGTTCAGCCCGTCGGCGCCGAGGCAGCTGATGTACTCGGCCATCGGCATCGCGCTCTTCGTGGCCGTGCTGATGCTGCTCAAGGACCACCGCGTCCTGCAGCGGTACACGTACATCTCCATGGTCGCCGCGCTCTTCCTGCTGCTCCTGCCGCTCGTCCCCGGCCTCGGCCGGAACGTGTTCGGCGCCAAGATCTGGATCAGCGTCGCCGGCTTCTCCATTCAGCCCGGTGAGTTCGCGAAGATCGTCATCGCCATCTTCTTCGCCGGCTATCTCATGGTGAAGCGCGACGCGCTCGCCCTGGCCAGCCGCCGCTTCATGGGCCTGTACCTGCCGCGCGGACGCGACCTTGGCCCGATCGTCGTCGTCTGGGCGATGTCCATCCTGATCCTGGTCTTCGAGACCGACCTCGGTACGTCGCTGCTGTTCTTCGGCATGTTCGTCGTGATGCTCTACGTCGCCACGGAGCGCACCAGCTGGATCGTGTTCGGTCTGCTGATGTCCGCGGTCGGCGCGGTCGGTGTGGCCACCTTCGAGCCGCACGTGCAGCAGCGTGTGGACGCCTGGCTGAACCCGTTCGCCCCCGAGACCCTGGCGCAGACCGATCAGATCGCCCAGTCCCTGATGGCGTTCGGCTCCGGTGGGGTCCTCGGCACCGGCCTCGGCCAGGGCAACTCCGACCTCATCGGCTTCGCCGCCAACTCCGACTTCATCCTCGCCACCTTCGGCGAGGAGCTCGGTCTGGCCGGCGTCATGGCCATCCTGCTGATCTACGGCCTGATCGTGGAGCGCGGCGTCCGCACGGCGCTCGCCGCCCGCGACCCGTTCGGCAAGCTCCTCGCGATCGGCCTCTCCGGAGCCTTCGCCATCCAGGTCTTCGTCGTCTCCGGCGGTGTCATGGGTCTCATCCCGCTGACCGGTATGACCATGCCGTTCCTCGCGAACGGCGGTTCGTCCGTGATCGCCAACTGGGCCCTGATCGGCATCCTCATCCGGATCAGCGACACCGCGCGCCGCCCGGCCCCGTCCCCCGCCCCGAACCCCGACGCCGAGATGACCCAGGTGGTCCGACCGTGAACAAGCCCCTGCGCCGGATCGCGATCTTCTGCGGGCTGCTCATCCTCGCCCTGCTCGCCCGGGACAACTGGCTCCAGTACGTCCAGGCCGATTCGCTGGCCAAGCATGAGAAGAACCGCCGCGTCACCATCGAGCGCTACTCCCAGCCGCGCGGCGACATCATCGTCGACGGCAAGCCCATCACCGGCTCCAAGGCCACTCCCGACAGTGACCTGAAGTACAAGCGCACCTGGAAGGACGGGCCCATGTGGGCGCCCGTCACCGGTTACTCCTCGCAGCGCATCGGCGCCAGCCAGCTGGAGAGCATCGACGACGGCATCCTCACCGGCAACGACGACCGGCTCTTCTTCCGCCGCACGCTCGACATGCTGACCGGCGAGAAGAAGGAGGGCGGCAATGTCGTCACGACCCTCAACTCCGCCGCGCAGAAGGCCGCGTACGACGGCCTGAAGGGCCGCGGCAAGGGCGCCGTCGCCGCGATCGACCCGTCGACGGGCGCGATCCTGGCCCTCGCCTCCACGCCGTCGTACGACCCGGGTGACTTCGCGGGCAACACCAACGAAGAGGCCCAGAAGTTCATCGACCTCGACAAGGACAAGGACAAGCCGCTGGTCAACCGCGCGCTGCGCGAGACCTACCCGCCCGGCTCCACCTTCAAGGTGGTCACGGCGGCGGCAGCCCTGGAGCACGGCCTGTACAACAGCATCGACGAGAAGACGGACTCGCCGCTGCCGTGGACCATGCCGAACACCACGACCCCGCTGAAGAACGAGAACAACATCCCCTGCAAGAACGTCTCGCTGCGTGAGGCGCTGCGCATCTCCTGCAACACCGTCTTCGGCAAGATCGGTTCCGATCTCGGCAAGGACAAGATGCTGGAGACGGCCAAGAAGTTCGGCTTCAACTCCCAGCAGTTCGTCCCCGTCCGGTCGAACGCCTCCAACTTCCCCGAGGAGATGGACAAGCCGCAGACCGCGCTGTCCTCCATCGGCCAGTTCGAGACCGCCACGACGCCCCTGCAGATGGCCATGGTCACCGCGGCGATCGCCAACGACGGCACGCTCATGGAGCCGTACATGGTCAGCGAGCTGCAGGCGCGCAACCTCGACGTCATCGAGAAGCACTCGCCCAAGGAGATGAGCGAGCCCCTCTCGAAGGAGAACGCCCAGAAGCTCCAGGAAATGATGGAGACGGTCGTCAAGACGGGCACCGGAACCAAGGCGCAGATCCCCGGCGTCACCGTCGGAGGCAAGACGGGTACGGCGCAGCACGGCGTCGCGAACAGCGAGAACCCGTACGCCTGGTTCATCTCGTACGCGAAGACGGACTCCGGTTCGCCGGTCGCCGTCGCCGTGGTGGTCGAGGACAGCGACGCCGACCGCGGAGACATCTCCGGTGGTGGCCTCGCGGCGCCCATCGCCAAGGACGTGATGAAGGCAGTCATCGAAAGCAAGAAGTGACCCCCGTCACGGCCCCTCCACATCGGTGCACGTTGCGGTACCGGTCCGGTATCGGGTGACGGTCGCGGCCGGGTCACGCAAGTGGAGCCGGGTACCGTATGCCCGGACAGCACACCGCCGGACCACACAACGGTGCGGTCGGGACCGACGGAGAGGGCTGGAATAGCTATGGAAGAGCCGCGTCGCCTCGGCGGCCGGTACGAGCTGGGCCAGGTGCTCGGCCGTGGTGGGATGGCGGAGGTCTACCTCGCGCACGACACCCGCCTCGGTCGCACCGTGGCGGTGAAGACGCTGCGAGTCGACCTCGCCCGCGACCCGTCGTTCCAGGCCCGGTTCCGCCGTGAGGCCCAGTCTGCCGCCTCGCTCAACCACCCGGCGATCGTCGCGGTCTACGACACCGGCGAGGACTACGTCGACGGGGTCTCCATCCCGTACATCGTGATGGAGTACGTCGACGGTTCCACCCTGCGCGAGCTCCTGCACTCCGGCCGCAAGCTGCTGCCCGAGCGTGCCATGGAGATGACGATCGGCATCCTCCAGGCCCTGGAGTACTCGCACCGCAACGGCATCGTGCACCGCGACATCAAGCCGGCGAACGTCATGCTGACGCGCAACGGCCAGGTCAAGGTCATGGACTTCGGCATCGCCCGCGCCATGGGCGAGTCCGGCATGACGATGACGCAGACCGCCGCGGTCATCGGCACGGCGCAGTATCTCTCGCCGGAGCAGGCCAAGGGCGAGCAGGTCGACGCCCGCTCGGACCTCTACTCCACCGGCTGTCTCCTCTACGAGCTGCTCACGGTCCGGCCGCCCTTCGTGGGCGACTCCCCGGTCGCCGTGGCCTATCAGCACGTGCGGGAAGAGCCGCAGGCCCCGAGCGTCTTCGACAACGAGATCACGCCCGAGATGGACGCGATCGTCCTCAAGGCGCTCACGAAGGACCCGGACTACCGCTACCAGTCGGCCGACGAGATGCGCGCCGACATCGAGGCCTGCCTCGACGGCCAGCCCGTCGCGGCCACCGCCGCCATGGGCGCGGTCGGCTACGGCGGGGCCGACGGCTATGGGGCCGACCAGCAGACCGCGATGCTCCGCCCGCAGAACGGCGGCGGCCAGACGTCGATGATGCCGCCGGTCAACCCGGACGACGGGGGCTACGGCTACGACGAGGGCCGCGGCCGCCGCCAGAAGAAGAGCAACACGTCGACGTGGCTGCTCGTCATCGCCGGCATCCTGGTCCTGGTCGGCGCGATCCTCATCGGCAAGTACACGTTCGGCGGGGACGGCGGGGGCGACGGGACCATCAAGGCCCCGAAGCTCATCGGCGAGACCGAGGCCGAGGCGAAGCGGTCCGCGAAGAACGTCGGCCTCGAGTTGGAGGTCGGCGACCGCAAGGCGTGCGCGAAGTACCCGAAGGGTGAGGTCTGCTCGCAGGACCCGGGGGTGAACGCCGACGTCAAGAAGGGCGACACCATCACGGTGACCGTCTCGACGGGCACGCCGAAGATCGCCGTTCCGGACGTCCAGGGCCTGAGCTTCGAAGAAGCCAAGAGCCAGCTCGAGGGCAAGGGCTTCACGAACATCAAGAAGGAACTGCAGGAGTCCGAGCGGTCCGCCGGCACGGTCATCGGCCAGGACCCGAAGGGCGACAGCAAGGCGGAGAAGAGCGAGACCATCACGCTCACCGTCGCCCAGGAGAAGAAGCTGGTCAGCGTCCCCGACGTGACCGGCCTCGACTACGCGGCCGCCGAGAAGCAGATCAAGGCGAACGGCTTCACGGCCGCCCGCCAGGACGTCGCCAGCGAGGACGTCGACGCGGGCAAGGTCATCAAGACCACGCCCGCCGCCGGCACGCAGGCCGAGCCCGGCTCCACGGTCAACGTCCAGGTCGCCAAGGAGGCCGAGGAGGCCACCGTGCCGCCTCTGACCGGCCAGAAGCTGAAGGACGCCCGCAAGGCCATCGAGGACGCGGGGCTGACGGTCGGCTCCATCTCGGGGCCGCAGGACGACGACGCCCTCGTGGTCCTCTCCACGCCGAACGCCGGTGAGAAGGCGGAGCCGGGCACCGCGGTCAACCTGACCACCGCGGGCGGCGGCGGAGGCAACGGAAACGGCGACAACGGCGGCGGGGACGGTGGATTCGGCGACATCATCGGCGGCATGTCGGACCGGGACAACCGCGATCACCGCGGCCACCGGGACGACTGGGGCGACCCCTTCAGGGACTGACCCCGGCTGAGCAGCAACACGCAGGAGCCCCGGTACCGTTCAGCGGTACCGGGGCTCTTTTGTGTGCGCGGGGCGGGACTACTTCAGCTCCGCCGGCGGCGTCCGCTTGCTGTCGACCTTCTCGACCCGCTCCAACTCGCCCCACACGACGTACCGGTGGCGCGACGTGTACACCGGCGTGCAGGTCGTCAGCGTGATGTAGCGGCCCGCCTTCTTCGCGCCCGACTCCTTCGGGATCGGGTCGAGGACCTTCACGTTGTACTTCGAGGTCTCGGGCAGCGTCGCGTACACCTTGTAGACGTACCACTTGTCCCGGGACTCGAAGACGATCGCGTCGCCCTTCTTGATCTTGTCGATCTTGTGGAACTTCGCGCCGTGGCCGTCGCGGTGCGCGGCCAGCGAGAAGTTGCCCTTCTTGTCCTGGGGGAGGGCCGACTTGACCGGCTTCTTGTAGTAGCCCGCGATGCCGTCGTTGAGGAGCTCGCTGCTGGTGCCCGCCTTGACGAGGATCTCGCCGTCGCCCATCGCGGGTACGTGGAGGAAGCCGATGCCGTCCTTGGTGTCGAGGCCGCCAGGGCCGCGGCCCTCCGCCCAGTGGTCGCGTACCTGATCGCCCTGCCGGTGCGCCTCGCGGTCCGCTATGACGTTCGTCCACCAGAGCGAGTAGGCGACGAACAGGCCGAGTACGAGGCCCGCGGTGATGAGGAGTTCGCCGAAGATGCTGACCGCCGTGGCGATCGGGCCGCGGCCGCGCCGCCGGGGTGCGGGAGCGGGAGAGGAGGCCGGCGCCTCGGCCTGCTTCTCGTCGTCGGTCGTGGCTGCCACTGGATCTGCCCCGTTCTCACCGTTCTAGTTCACGAGCGCGCTCGGTTTTCCCTTGTCGCGCGGTCGTTCCTCGACCATCTTGCCCCAGACGATCATTCGATACTTACTCGTGAATTCCGGGGTACAGGTGGTCAGTGTGATGTACCGACCGGGTTTGGTGAAGCCCGAACCCGGCGGAACGGGCCCGATCACGCTCGTGTTGCTGGGCATGGTCTGCGGCAGGATGCTCGCCATCTTGTAGACGAAGTACTTGTCCTGCGTCTCCACGACGATGGGGTCGCCCGGCTCCAGCCGGTTGATGTAGCGGAACGGCTCACCGTGCGTGTTGCGGTGGCCCGCCACCGCGAAGTTGCCCGTCTTGGCGTCCGGCATCGCGGTCTTGGTCGCGCCCTCGTTGTAGTGCCCGACCATGCCGCGGTCGAGGACCTTCTGCTTGTCGATGCCCTCGGCGACCGGCACGACGACGTCGAGACGCGGAATGTGCAGCAGCGCGAAGCCCTGCCCCGGCTCGAAGGTCCCGGGCTTGCCCTCGCCCTTGGCCCAGCTCTCCTGGAGGTCGTGCTTGGCGCCGTCCGCCTGCTGTTGGGCACGGATGTTCGTCCACCACAGCTGGTACGTGACGAACAGGAGCATCAGGACGCCGACGGTGATGAAGACCTCGCCGAGCCCCCGGCTGATCACCGCTCCCGGCGACGGCCTGCGGGCACGCTCCGCGCGCCGGGCCTCGACCCGCGTGAGGGGTACGCCCGGGCGGGGCTCCACGGGGCGCGTGGCCCCCTTCTTGGCGGCCTTGCGGCGCGCGGCCCTGCCCTCTGTGGGGAGGCCGGGGCCCGGTGGTTCCGCTATTCGCCGCGTGTCGGCGGTCCGCAGCCCGATCGTCTCGTCGTCCCGGACCGGCTCGTACGGGGGCGGCGTGGGCTCCGGCGGCGCGCTGCGGAACCACGGAGACGGGTGCTCCCCCGGGGGCTGATACGAGCCTCCGGAGGAGCCGCGCTCGGGGCCCGGCGCCGTCACGCCGTGGCCCTGCCCACCACCGGGGCGAGCCCGCTCGATCGGGCGACGGCGCCGGTGTCGCCGCACTCCGCCAGCCAGTTGGCGAGCATGAGGTGGCCGTGCTCGGTGAGGACCGACTCGGGATGGAACTGCACGCCTTCGACGGCGTGTTCACGGTGGCGCAGCCCCATGATGATGCCGTCCTCCGTACGCGCGGTGACCTCGAGCTCCGCCGGTACGGTGGCGGGCTCGGCGGCCAGCGAGTGGTAGCGGGTCGCCGTGAACGGGGACGGCAGGCCCGCGAAGACTCCCTTGCCCTCGTGACGGACGGACGAGGTCTTGCCGTGCAGGAGCTCCGGGGCGCGGTCCACCACGCCGCCGTACGCCACCGCCATGGACTGCATGCCGAGGCAGACCCCGAAGACGGGCACGCCTGTGGCGGCGCAGTGCCGCACCATCTCGACGCAGACGCCCGCCTGTTCCGGGGTGCCGGGGCCCGGCGACAGCAGCACGCCGTCGAAACCGTCCTGCGCGTGCCGCAGCTCGACCTCGTCGTTGCGCAGCACCTCGCACTCGGCACCCAGCTGGTAGAGGTACTGGACGAGGTTGAAGACGAAGCTGTCGTAGTTGTCGACCACGAGGATGCGGCTGCGGCTGCGGGCGCCGCCGGCGGTGCTCACTGGCCGTCCACGGTGACGTCGTTGAAGGGCAGCAGCGGCTCCGCCCACGGGAAGACGTACTGGAACAGGACATAGACCACCGCGAGGACGAGCACCAGGGAAATCAGTGCTCTCACCCATGCGTTTCCCGGCAGATGCCGCCAGATCCAGCCGTACATGCCGTCCCTTCCGTCGCGTACGACCCGGCCTCCCGCGTCGTACCGCACCAGACTAACGGCGCAGTGCCTCCGGTTTCCCTGCCTCCACGGGCTGGGTCGCGTCCAGATGCGCCCAGGCGATCAGCCGGTGGCTGTGGCCCCACTCTGGTTCACAGGTCGTAAGCGTGAGGTAACGGCCCGGGCCGTCGTAGCCGGACTTGCGCGGCACGGGGTCGATCACGTCGATGTCGCCGGGGAGCGTCTTGTAGGGCTTCTTGTCGATGCGGTACGTGAACCACGTCGCGCCGTCGGTCAGGACGACGGCGTCACCGGGGCGCAGTTTCGGGAAGTCCTTGAAGGGGTCGCCGTAGGTGCGGCGGTGGCCCGCGACGGCGAAGTTGCCCTTCTGGCCGAGCCGGGCGGTGGAGGCGTAGTGGCCGAGGCCCTTCTTGAGGACGTCGGTGCCGGTGCCGTGGAGCACGGGCTTGTTCCACGTGAAACCGAAGCGCGGGATGTACATGACGGCGAAGGCTTTGCCGTTCTTGTAGGGGCCGGGCGGCTGCGGCGATGTCTCGGTCGGCTTCTCGTCCGTTCCCGCCGAGTCCGTCCCCGCCGAGACCGCGCCCTGGGCCCATCGGTCCTGCAGCTCGTCGATCTGGCTGTCCATCGCGTTGTCGGCCTTCACGCCGGTCCAGAACAGGACGTACGCGACGAAGAGCACGATCAACGTGCCGACGGTGATGCACAGTTCGCTGAACGTCCTGACCAGCACACGCACGGACACAGGACCCCCCAGAGGCGGCTACTCCACAGTCGATCCGCAGTTGTCCCGCGGTCATCCCGCGGTCATTCCACCGGCTTCGCGTGGTGGAGATCCACTGTGCCCGAATAGCCGGGAAGAGTCACCGCCCCGTCGTCGTCCACTTTCCAGCCGAGTCCGTACGCGTTGACGTACAGCATGTAGTTCTGGATCTCGGGGGACGCCGAGAGGGCGGTCCTGAGCTTGTCGGGGTCGCCGACAGCCGTCACCTTGTACGGCGGGGAGTAGACGCGGCCCTGGAGGATCAGGGTGTTGCCGACGCAGCGCACGGCGCTCGTGGAGATCAGGCGCTGGTCCATGACCTTGATGCCCTCGGCGCCGCCCTGCCAGAGCGCGTTGACCACGGCCTGGAGGTCCTGCTGGTGGATGACCAGGTCGTTGGGCTGGGGCTCGGGGTAGCCGGGGAGCTTGGCGGTGGCGTCGGGCGGGGCGTCGGCGAGGGTGACGGTGATCGCCTTGCCGCTGAGCTTCTTGGTGCCGGCGTTCTTCTCGAGCGCCTTGAGCCGGGCGCCGTCCGCCTTGGTGCCGCCACCGTCGCGCTCGGCGAGCGATTCGACGTCGTCGCGGAGGGCGCCGTTGGACTCGTCGAGCTTGCCGTTCTTGTGGCTGCGCTCCTGAATGAGGTCGGAGAGTTTCAGCAGGGACGCGTCGGTACGGATGTTGGTGCCCTTGGCCGTGTTGAAACTGGTGAAGAAGATCAGCCCGGCGAGTGCGAAAACAGCACCCGTAAGCACCCGAACCGGACGCCATCGGGGGCGACGACCGGCACCTTTGTGAGGGTCGGCAGAATTGCTCAACGTACCCTTATCTCCTTCAGCGCCTTGGAAGCACTACGCTAACGGACGCCCGGGGGAGGCTTCAGCTCCTTAGTAGTGCCCCGCCAGGCGCCAGACCACAGTTACCTGCGCGGCCACGCAGCGCATCGACAGGAGAGACCCTCGTGCCGAAGTCACGTATCCGCAAGAAGGCAGACGACTACACTCCGCCGCCCGCCAAGAAGGCGACGAACATCAAGCTGACGAATCGCAGCTGGGTGGCTCCGGTGATGCTGGCGATGTTCCTCATCGGGCTCGCCTGGATCGTCGTCTTCTACGTCACGGACGGCAAGCTGCCGATCGACCCGCTGGGCAACTGGAACATCGTGGTCGGCTTCGGCTTCATCGCGGCCGGATTCGGCGTCTCCACTCAGTGGAAGTAGCTCGCCGGTCGGTGGAAGCGGCCCGCCGGTCGGTGGAAGCAGCCCGCCGGACGGCGGAAGCAGCTCGCCAGAAGCAAGCCCTGCCCTGAGTTATCCACAGCGCTATCCACATGAGTGGAAAAAGGCTGAAGATCTGTGGATAACCCTCAGCCGGTTGACGCCGGTGTGACTGACCCACCGGGTCTCTCTCCTCGCCCGCCCCTTGTCCTTCCTGGGAAAACCCAGGTCAGCGACAAGGGGCACGGTTGTTCCCCACAGCATGCACAAGATCCGGCACACGCTGTGGACAACCCGGTACGTCAGGTGAGCTCCGCGGTCCGAACGAGGACCATGACCACCGTCGCGACGAGCACCAGCGCACAGCTGCCGTACTGGATGAGGTTCCGCCGCTCGCGGGGCGCGTGGACCATCGCGTACCCGACGATGACGCCGCCGACGAGCCCGCCGACGTGGGCCTGCCAGGCGATGTTGGGCCACCAGAAGGTGATCACCATGTTGATCGCAAGGAGGGCGAGGACCGGCCGCATGTCGTAGTTCAGGCGCCGCATCAGGATGGCGGTCGCGCCGAACAGGCCGAAGATCGCTCCGGAGGCCCCCACCGAGGGGCGGAACGGCTCTTCCAGGAGATACGTCAGCGCGCTGCCCGCGAGGCCCGAGACCACGTAGAGCGCGAGGTAGCGAACGCGGCCGAGGGCGGCTTCGAGCGGGCCCCCGATCCACCACAGGCTGAGCATGTTGAAGGCGATGTGCATGACGCTGCTGTGCAGGAACATCGCCGTCACCAGGCGGTACCACTGCCCTTCGGCGACACCCTCGACCGTGCCGAACTCCGGCACGAAGGCCCGTCCCAGCAGATCGAACCGGTCGGTGAAGCGATCCCCGACCACGAACTGCACCAGGAACAGGGCGAGATTCAGCCCGACCAGGATCTTGGTGACCAGGCGCGGGTCGGCGGTGACGGCGCCGCCCGCGACCGTACGCGGCTGGGTGGCCGTGGGCGCGTGACCGGTGCCGGAGCCGGTGCGGACGCATTCGGGGCACTGGAAGCCGACCGAGGCACTGATCATGCACTCGGGGCAGATGGGGCGCTCGCAGCGCGTGCAGGTGATACCGGTCTCACGGTCCGGATGCCGGTAGCAGCCGGGGAGGCCCGACGCGCCCTGTGGCTCCTGCGGGCTGCCTGGCGCCTGGTCCATGGGGTCCCCTCAATCTCCGTACGAAGGCACTGTGACGGCACACGTGGCAACGCGCCGCCCCGCCCTTCCTTACGGATGGGCGGGGCGGTTTGGTTCCCTCGCGTATACGCGTACGCGCGGGTCAGGCGTCGTGGGTCAGGCGTCGCGGGTCTCGATGACCACGGACTCGATGACCACGTCGTTGACCGGGCGGTCGGTGCGCGGGTTGGTCTGGGTGGCCGCGATGGCGTCCACGACCTTCTTGCCAGCGTCGTTGGCGACCTCGCCGAAGATGGTGTGCTTGCGGGTCAGCCACGCCGTCGGCGCGACAGTCACGAAGAACTGCGAGCCGTTGGTGCCCGGACCGGCGTTGGCCATCGCCAGCAGGTAGGGCTTGTCGAAGGCGAGGTCGGGGTGGAACTCGTCCTCGAACTCGTAGCCCGGGCCGCCCGTGCCGTTGCCCAGCGGGTCACCGCCCTGGATCATGAAGCCGCTGATCACGCGGTGGAAGACCGTGCCGTCGTACAGACGGTCCTTCGTCTTCTTGCCGGTCTGCGGGTGAACCCACTCGCGCTCGCCCTGAGCGAGCTCAACAAAGTTCTTGACCGTCTTGGGCGCGTGATTCGGCAGAAGCCGGACCTCGATGTCGCCCTGGTTGGTCTTCAGGGTGGCGTAAAGCTGCTCAGCCACGATCTGCCTTCCGTTGTCTTCTGTGACACCCCGATCCTCGCACGGACCGGATTGGGACGAGTAGCCACCGACTGGGCGCGCGCCGAAGCGATCCATGGCATTGTCGGCCGGGAGCTCTTCTTGCACCAATTGGATCGAATTGAACGGAACGGGCCGACTGATCACCTGAACAGAGATCCTTTCCCTGTGCAGAGACTGGATCGGAGCCGGATGGGAACCGCTTCAGAGATTGGCCGGCGTCAGCTCCCGTGACCCGGATGCCCGCCCTCGCATGCCTTGGAACGATCCGGAAGGCATGATCGCTGAAAGGGTGGAAAGGTGACATACCTATACGCCACCGAGGAGGAGGATCCCGTGACCCGCATCGACAGCGTGCGCGCCGCCACCGGCTCTGCCAAGGACAGCGTGCGTCACGCCGCGGACGCGGTGGCGCCTTACGCCGACACGGCCAAGGACCGGGCCACCCACTACGCCCACGAAGCGCGCGTACGGCTCGCACCCAAGGTGTCGCTCGCCGCCCAGCAGGCCGCTGAGCAAGCCCGTGTGGCCGCCGAGCAAGCCCGTGTCCAGTACAGCGCCCACGTCGCACCCCGTGTCGAGCAGGCCCGCACGCATGTGCCGCCGAAGGTCGACCACGCAGCGCACGAAGCCGCCGTCCGCACCCGCAAGGCTGCCCGTCAGGCCGCCGACTACTCCAGGCCCCGCATCGAGCAGGCGGTCGCCGTCGCACAGCCCGTGCGCGAAGAGGCCGCGTCCCGTGGCACGGCGGCACTCGCCGCGCTGCGCGGGCAGGTCTCGGCGAAGGAGATCCAGCGCCTGGCCCGCAAGCACCAGCGCCGCGCCAAGGCGGGCCGTCTCGCCAAGAGGCTCGCCGTGGTCGGCATCCTCGCGGGCGGCGCGGTGGCCGCCTGGAAGTGGTGGGACAAGCAGGCCAACCCGGACTGGCTGGTCGAGCCGCCCGCGGCCACCGAGGTCCCTGACAGCACGCCGCTGACCTCCGTCGACGGCAGCGGTCAGGCGGCCCTGGACCCGGAGGTGCAGGCCAAGCAGGCCGAGGCGGAGGCCGACAGCACGGACGGGGACAAGCGGAGCTGACGCCGCGGTCCCGTACGCGGTAGGACGCCGTGGGGCGGGGGCCGTCCGGTCTCCCGCCCCGCCGGTGTTTCACGTGAAACAACGCCCCGGGGCCGCACTCCGGCCCACTCCGCCCCGCGCCACCCGCGCAGACGCGGGTTGGTGCCCGCCGAAACGGGAACTGCACCTGGCATGGCTGCGAACGAAAGCTTGAACCACGACGAGGCCCCCGTACTGGAGGCCCTGGAGCGGTACCACGAAGCCGACGAGCTCGCCTTCACGCCGCCCGGCCACAAGCAGGCCCGCGGCGCGGACCCACGGGTCACCAAGGTGCTCGGAGAAGCGGTGTTCCTCGGCGACGTGCTCGCCAGTGGCGGGCTCGACGACCGACTGACCCGCCAGCAGATCCTGGAACGCGCCCAACGGTTGATGGCCGACGCCGTGCACGCCGAGCACACCTACTTCTCCACGTGCGGCAGCTCCCTGTCGGTCAAGGCGGCCATGCTGACGGTGACTGCTCCGCACCGCCGTCTCCTGGTCGGCCGTGACGCCCACAAGTCCGTCATCGCGGGCCTGATCCTGTCGGGCGTCGAGCCCGTCTGGGTGAGCCCCGCCTGGGACCCGGAGCGGCACCTCGCCCACCCGCCGACGGCCGAGTCGTTCGAGGAAGCCTTCGAGGCCCACCCCGACGCCGACGGCGCCCTGGTCACCAGCCCCACGCCCTACGGCTCGACCGCCGACCTGAACGGCATCGCCGAGGTGTGCCACCGGCGCGGCAAGCCCCTCATCGTCGACGAGGCCTGGGGCGCCCACCTGCCCTTCCACGACGAACTGCCGACCTGGGCGATGGACGCGGGCGCGGACATCTGCGTCACCAGCGTCCACAAGATGGGCAGCGGCCTGGAACAGGGCTCGGTCTTCCACCTCCAGGGCGACCTCATCGACCCCGCCGTCCTCGCCTCCCGGGCCGACCTGCTGGGCACCACCAGCCCCTCCGTCCTGCTCTACGCGGGGCTCGACGGCTGGCGCCGCCAGATGGTCCAGCAGGGCAAGCAGCTCCTCGACGACGCCCTGCGCCTGGCCGCCGACACTCGTGCGGCGATCAGTGACATCGACGGTCTGCACGTCGACGGAGCCCAGGACTACTGCGGTCCCGGTCGGGCGGCCGATCTCGACCCCCTGCCCATCGTGATCGACCTCTCCGCGCTGGGGACCACCGGTTACCGCGCCGCCGACTGGCTGCGCACCCGGCACCACATCGACATGCACCTCTTCGACCACCGCAGGATCAGCGCCCAGCTGACCTACGCCGATGACGCGTCCTCCGTCGCGCGCCTCCTGGACGCGCTGCGCGACCTCTCCCGGCACGCCGCCGACCTGACCGACGCACCAGGGGTCGACGTCCCCGACCCCGACGAGCTGCGGATGAAGCAGGCCTCGCTGCCGCGCGACGCATACTTCGCCGACCTCGAGGACGTGCCCGTGGAGGAGGCGACGGGACGCATCGCCGCAGAGATGATCACGCCGTACCCGCCCGGGATTCCCGTGGTCCTGCCCGGCGAGCGCCTGACGGAACCCGTCCTGAACTACCTGCGCTCGGGCGTACGAGCGGGCATGAACCTCCCGGACGCCGCCGACAGCTCGCTGACCACCGTCCGCGTCACCGCCTGACCATGGGCACGGACCAGGACATCTCGGCGTTCACCGGGCTCACGAACCCTGCCATGTACGTGGTCACCGCGGTGGCGGACGGGCAGCGCGCGGGCTGCCTGGTCGGCTTCGCGAGCCAGTGCTCCCTTCAGCCGGCCCGTTTCGCCGTGTGGCTCTCCAAGGCCAACCACACCTACCGTCTCGCCCGGTCGGCACGCACCCTCGCGGTCCACCTGCTGCCCCGGCACCGGCACGACCTCGCGGAGCGGTTCGGGTCCCTCTGCAGCGACCGGACGGACAAGTTCTCCGACGTGGACTGGCACGAGGGACCGGACGGAACCGTGATCCTCTCCGATGCCCTCGCCTGGTTCGTCGGACGCGTCCACGACCGGTTCGACGGCGGCGACCACGTAGCTTTCGTGCTC
This sequence comes from Streptomyces sp. NPDC039462, assembly GCF_055639375.1. NCBI lineage: Bacteria > Bacillati > Actinomycetota > Actinomycetes > Kitasatosporales > Streptomycetaceae > Streptomyces > Streptomyces sp. NPDC039462. The sequence continues at coordinate 283,260 of NZ_JBVKAO010000004.1, read as the reverse complement.
GACCCGATCGCCGCCCACGCCACGACCGGCACCGACGAACAGCTGCCGCCCCCGTTCGTCCTGAACGACGCGAGCGACATCACCGCCGGCCACCCGGCCTGACGCCCACCCGCCCCGCCCCGCACCCCGTACGCAAAAAGCCCCTCTGACCGGTGTTTCCACAGGTCAGAGGGGCTTTACGGCTGTGGAGCCTAGGGGAGTCGAACCCCTGACATCTGCCATGCAAAGACAGCGCTCTACCAACTGAGCTAAGGCCCCGCGAGAGATGCATCGAACCGGAGGAACCACGTCCCGGCGTGCATCGCAGACCAGAGTACCGGGTCACCCCCCCGATCTCGCAAAAGGATTGGGACTCCCGGTCCACGACCACGCTCCGTAAGATGCACGACGTGGTTCGCGGCAGCGAACCGCGGTCTTAGGGGAAGCGATGGGGAGACGCACATGGACGCCGCACAGCAGGACACCACCGCGAGAGCACGAGAGCTCCAGCGGAACTGGTACGGGGAGCCGCTGGGAGCGCTCTTCCGCCGCCTCATCGACGATCTGGGACTGAACCAGGCACGCCTCGCCGGAGTCCTCGGCCTGTCCGCGCCCATGCTGTCCCAGCTGATGAGCGGCCAGCGCGCCAAGATCGGCAACCCCGCCGTCGTCCAGCGCGTCCAGCTCCTCCAGGAACTGGCGGGCCAGGTCGCGGACGGCAGCGTCAGCGCCGCCGAGGCCACCGACCGCATGGACGAGATCAAGAAGTCCCAGGGCGGCTCCGTCCTCACCAACACCGCGCAGACGGCGACCAGTTCGGGCGCCCCCACGGTGAAGCGCGTGGTGCGCGAGATCCAGTCACTGCTGCGCTCCGTCGCCGCGGCCGGCGACATCATCGATGCCGCCGACTCCCTCGCCCCGACCCACCCGGAACTGGCAGAGTTCCTCCGGGTGTACGGCGCCGGGCGCACCGCGGACGCGGTCGCCCACTACGAGGCGCACCAGAGCTGAGCCGTCGACCGGGCCGCCGCGCGCGGCCCGGAAGGGGAGCGGAGCGCGACCATGGGTGAGGTCTTCGCCGGCCGGTACGAACTGGTCGACCCGATCGGACGCGGGGGAGTCGGAGCGGTCTGGCGCGCCTGGGACCACCGGCGACACCGGTACGTGGCCGCCAAGGTCCTGCAACAGAGCGACGCACACTCCCTGTTGAGATTCGTACGGGAGCAGGCCCTGCGGATCGACCACCCGCATGTGCTCGCGCCCGCCAGCTGGGCCGCCGACGACGACAAGGTCCTGTTCACCATGGACCTGATCGGCGGCGGCTCACTGGCGCACGTGATCGGGGACTACGGCCCACTGCCGCCCCGCTTCGTCTGCGCCCTCCTCGACCAACTCCTCTCCGGCCTCGCGGCCGTCCACGCCGAAGGCGTCGTCCACCGCGACATCAAGCCCGCCAACATCCTGCTGGAAGCCACCGGCGCCGGACGCCCGCATCTGCGCCTGTCCGACTTCGGCATCTCGATGCGCAAGGGCGAGCCACGGCTGACCGAGACCGACTACGTGGTGGGGACGCCCGGCTACTTCGCCCCCGAGCAGATGCTGGGCGCCGAACCGGACTTCACCGCCGACCTCTTCGCCGTCGGCCTGGTCGCCCTGTACCTCCTGGAAGGCGCCAAGCCGGACGCCAAAACGCTGATCGAGTACTTCGCCGAACACGGCACGCCGCAGGCCCCGCAGGGCGTGCCCGAGCCCCTCTGGCAGGTCATCGCCACCCTTCTCCAACCGAATCCCCAGGCGCGCTTCCGGACCGCCACGGGGGCGCGCAAGGCGCTGGCATCGGCCGTGGAGATGCTGCCCGAGCCGGGCCCGGACGACGAACTCATCGAGATCTTCGATCAACTCCCTCCTCTGCCCACGGGTTTCGGCCCCGAGGGTCCTCTCACTGCCACACCGCGCCCGGGCTCCGCACCTCGCCATGCGCGCCCCACGCCCGGGACCCGGGCACCTGGCACGGCCTCGACACCGCCGTCGCCGCCTCCGCCTGCACCTGCACCAGCGCCTCCGACGCGGACCCCGCCACCGATTCCGACCTCCACTCCGACTCCGACCCCCACTCCGGCTCCGGGCCCGCCTCCCGCCTCGGCCCCCGAGCCAACGCCAGGTCGGCTGCAACCTCCCTTGCCGTCCACTCCCCCCACTCCGATGCCCCTACAGGCACCGACACCTGCACCCGATCTCACCGTCACGTCCTCGGCGCCGCGCGCTCACGCTCACGCCTCTACTTATCCATACACCGCTCACGCCGCCCAGGTTCCACCCCCGAACCACCCAATTCCCCAGCCCCAATCCGCGGCTTCCTCCACTCTGCCGAGGCGCCCTGGGCCGCCCGCGAAGGTAGCGGTGCCGATGCTGCTCATAGCGCTGGCCTGCCTCACGGTCGGCGTCTGGGCACTCACGCAGCTTTGACGAACGAGGCGAGGCCCGGCGACCCGCCCTCACCAGCCCCGTGGCGGCCCGAACTGCCCGGACTGCGCGGCCACGGGCGCCGATGCTGCCGCCGATGCCGATTCCGCTTCGGATGCACTCGACGCCCTACGCCGCGCGATCAGCGTCCACAAGCCGAGGACCGCGAGCAGGACCACCCCGGTCCCGACGCCCCCGGCGGCGATGACCACCATCAGCCCGTCGTCGTCCCCACCAGAACTCGCACCGGGCCCGGTCGCCGTCTCCCCGCGCTCCGCCGCCGCCGTGTCCCGCTCCGTGACGCCGAAATTCTCGGCGGGCTCGGGCGTTCCCGCGTACGAGGGCCCGGGCCGCGGCGACCCGTCGACGTCCACCCGTAGCGTCAGTTCCAGCGGGGCGGCGCCGAACTTCTCCGCAACGTCCGGGCTGAGGTGGACCGCCAGGTAGTACCAGCCGGCGAAGCGCATGGCGGCGACTTCGTCGGTGAGGGCGAAGCGGTTCTCGTACGCGACCGGCGGCAGCGGGTCCAGGACCGTGGACTTCTGCCTGCCGTCGTACGCCGTGTCAGCGTCGTCGACCTGCGCACGCACCGGGTTGGACAGTGACACGACCAACGCGGATGAGACGTACCCCGAGTCCCGAGCCACCCCGCGACCGGCTCCACCCGAACTGCCGAGCTCCGCCGCAACCGACAGTTGCTGACCCCAGTCGACCGGGACGCGGTAGAAGAGGGTCTCCCCGGGCGCGATGTCGGCCCCCCACACCCCTTTCTCTAGCCCCCGGGCCGTGTTGAAGCTCGTGCCGCCCCCGCGATGCTTCCGCTCTCCCGACGGGAGCACAGGAGCCGCGGAGTTCCAAGACTCCGGCGCAGCGGTCGCGCTTCCCTTCCGCAGCCTGGGCTCTGACGCCACGTGCAGTTCCAGATCCCAGGTCTCCAGAGCGGCACTGGAGGCTCTGGCCCGCTCGACAAGCACGTAATACGTACCCGCGCCTCTGCAGCTCTTCTCGTCGGGGCCGACCCTGCGCACTGCGGTGGCCGTGATCGGGCGCGGGCTCTCCGAAGAGCCGAACCGCGCCTCTTCCGCCTCCAGAGGGCTGCAGTTGTTGCCGTCGGGATCCTGTACGGACACCTTGACCCCGTCGGCGTAGGAGACCCTCGTACCGAGCTTCGGGACAGCCGTGACCGAGACGTACACGCTGTCCTCCGCCCTGAGCTCCAGGCGGTAAAAACGCTGCCCCACGCGCGGGAGGGAGCTTTTGTACGTCTTACCGGGGCTGAGCCGAGGCCCTTCGACATTGCTCGTCGCGCCCTCGACTGTCTCGACGCCCTCGGCAAAGGCGTACGGGCCGGGAGACGGCCCCGCAGTCACGCCCTGACCCGTGGCACCAGCCAGGCCCATGGCCCCGGCCTGCCGCATGGCCCCGGCCTGCCCTGAACCCACCGCCACCACGCACAACGCCGCGACCACAGCCACAGCCGAGCCCCCGCTCAGCCTCCACCTCCGCCGCCCCATCACGCGTCACCCCTCGCCGCGAACCCAGCCGTCCCACCCATCCCGACCGTCCTGCCCGCCGACCGACGCGCGGACACCACCACGAGCCCACCACCGACGCAACTGCGCCACCCGCGCGTTTGCGTACGCAAGCACTCAATTAACAAACGCGAACAGCACAAAGCCCCGGCCGCAAAAGCGACCGGGGCCTGTAAGTGACTGTTGTCGGTACTCACGAACCCGTGGGCACGGAGTCAGTCGCCTCCGTCCACAGATCCTGCTCGGCGCGATCCGCCTGGATCTGGCGGTACACGAGGAGCCCGCCGATGGCGGCCAGTGCGACCAGGAGAAGCTTCTTCACCGCGCGACCTCGTCTTTCCTTGACGTAGGGGACTTCTGGCGCCCGACTATACACACCGAGCGATATCGATCGGTGACCTGGATCCGCCCCAACTCCCGCCCTGCGCGGCGCAGTCGAAACGGACCTCGACACTCCGCCCGGACCCCGCCCCGACTGTGACTTTCGCCGCTTTGCCCCTTTCTCGGCTTTCTCGGCGCTCTTGCGGCCATCCGGGTGGTGTTCATCTGAACATCCACGCGCCACGAGCGTCGGTCCACCACTCTCAGCCCCACATACACATCATGAGGAAAGTACGCAAATCGCCCAACCCGAATTGAGGGGCCATGACCGGCAACAAGGCCGTGAAGCTGTGGACCACGATCGTCACCGCCTTCCTCGCGCTCTTCGCCGCGCTGGGACTCACCACGACGGCCACCGCGGCCACGGCGGTACAGGAGACCACGAACGCACGCAACGCCACGGCGTGCGTGACCGCGCCGATGACGGCCCTCTGGGCTGCAGCGTACGAACGGTCCTTGCCGCCGACGATGAAGCAGCGCATCCGCGCCGAGGCCCACGGCTCGTCCCCGAGTTGCCGGCACCTGCCGCCCACGGACATGGACGCGGACACCGAGACCGAGTCCCCCGCGCATGAGCCGGTCCTCGCCTCGGAGCCGTAACCCCGGCCCCGCGCCCAGGGCACACGCCCTCGTAAACCTCAGAAGACCCCCGGCCGCCACAGGCCGGGGGTCTTCTTCATTAGCTGCCGCTTCACTGGCTGCCGCATCACTGGCTATTGGCCGCCGCCTCGCCTGTCCCCGACGAGAGCCACAAGGGGAGCCCGGCCAGCTCCCCTGAAGAGCAGAGGAAGGGCAGGCACAGGAAGAGCACAGACAGAAGGAGCACAGGAGGAGCTCAGAAGCCCCCCCCGGAAACGCCAGAACCCCCAACCGTGACCGGTTGGGGGTTCCGTGCTGGTGGGGCTAACAGGATTTGAACCTGTGGCCTCATCCTTATCAGGTCGATCATGGGGCACCGATGGGCTTGGCTCTCGGCTGCTTAGCAGCCTGGCACTGGTCGCCGTGGTGCGGCTCGGTCCGCCCGGGTACGCCGTTGTTGGTGTCAGACGTTGATGTCAGACATCAGCGTCCGCTTGACAGCTAGGGCTTGGGCAACTCGGTGACGAAGGTTCCGATGCCCGGCTGCATCTGCGCCAGCCCAGCGTCTCGCAGCTCGGTGAGGACGCGCCGGGCGGTCATCTGCGCGATACCGAACTCACCCTGGATCGCGAGAACGCCCGGCAGCTGGCTTCCAGGCGGGTACTCGCCGTCGGCAATCCGCTGCTCAAGAATCGCGTACACCTGCTTCCAGCGCGGGATATCCGGCTTCCAGTCCATGATCCGAAGCTAGGCAGTACAAGCCTGATCGGCGAGACGAGATTGCCTGTCTGGCCTAGCTACCCTAGCTACCTAGCTCTACGCTGCGGGAACGCATCGCCCCTGCGGCCGCGCGAACGACCCAGGGGCATGGACGACTGACAAGGAGTCGACGTGGACGAGGGTACGCAGGGTAAGAACGCTCGGAACAGCCCGAGCGCGGCCGCTATGGAGCCTGGCAGCTACGGCTACTGCTCATGGCACCGCGGCTATAGCGCAGGCGTCCGCGTCATCAACGTGGTGGAACAGGGCTCTGGCCCCGGGGGTGTGCAGTTCGCTTGCCGCCCCTGTCTCGACGAGCACGGCCTGGTCCCGTTCGCCGACCGGCCATGACCGAGACCTGGCGGCCGAAGCCGCCGCACGTCAACAAGCTCAACGGCTGGCAGTACCTCGGCTGGCACTGCTGCTGGTGTGATGAGCCGATCTGGGAAGGGGCCAGATCGGCTGGCCGCGCCGAAGGGCACTGCGGTGCGCACGACTTGTCCATCGAGGTGTACGAGTGCGGCCCGCACTGCCCGAAGCGCCCGTTGCAAACCGGAGGGGACGCCTGCAGCACACATCCTCATCCTTGAAGACACAGACTGGTGCACATTCGGTGGGCATGATGGACCGATGCAGGACGCCCACCTCGTGCAAGTCCTGACCACTGCCACTGGCGTGGGAGGGACCCTGGCTGCAGCGCTCTTAACTCAAGTCTTCACCAGACGAACAGAACGAGAGCGCTATCAGCGGGAAGACCGGTCACGTTGGCTAGCCGAACGGCAACGAGTAGCCGCGAAGTTCCTATCTGGAGCTCTCTCGCTGGAGCGGGCACTCTGGTCGAGCTGTGCACACCTGGACAGGGAAACGCGCGCAGAGAGGCTCCCCGGCCACACGAGTCTTCTTCTCACGCCCGAAGAGGGCATCCCCGGCGTACTTGACTCGCTGACGCGTCGCATTTTGATCGAGGACCTCGAAGCGGCAGCTGAGAAACACGATGAACTCGAACAACTCACGGCTGAGATCACACTTATTGGGACCGCCCAGGAAGCATCCGCCGCATCCGAGGTCCATGACGGCCTCGGCATGGTGATCATCCACCTTGAGGCGTTCGCACCATTCGACGTGGCTGCGGACCTGGTTGAAGAGTGCCGTACGGCCAGAGACTGGTTCGCTGAAGCGGCTCGACATAGCTTGCGAGTTGAGGGGGACTACCACCCTCCGGACATACAACGGCCACGTCGCTAAGTCCCTGCCTCAACCCACCACCTTCCTAGCTCCCATCCCGTCCGCCGTCGACCCACACACCGTGGAGCGGGCGTGGTTCAGGGCGTCAAGGTGGAGCGCGCCACTGTACGAACGACCTTGACGCCCTGGGCCGCGTCCGCTCGGCTCTGCCTGGGTCGATGGCGGACGGGATGGGAGCTCCCCACGCCAACCCCATCAGGCCGGCACTCGCAAGCGGCGCCCCCGCCATCCCAGAGTCAGAGCGCCCCCGCCGGAGGCATGTCCTTGACCGGAACCGCCGTGGCTGCGGTGCTCGCCTTATGGCCCTGGGCCCTATCCATGTGTGGGCGGGCGTTGGCGCAGCCGGGGCGGAGCGGGCCGGAGGCAGGAGCGGCGCCCCGAGCGGAGCCAGGAGCCCGCCCGGCGGAGCGGAGCGCAGCCGGGGCTTGATGAGGTAGAGAAACTTGTAACAGCTCAGGCGTTCAGGGGCTCGGGGCTAGGTGTCTCGTCGGTGAGGCCGTGCTCGGTCTCCGAGGTGGCACGTTGGGCTAGCCAGCCTGAGACACGTGGTCCGCCGTTGACGGCGTTGCCTTGTAGAACAGTGCGCACATGCTGAAAGCCCTGGGCCAAGTAGTAGCGCTGGAGCGGCTCGTTCGTCGTCCACGCGTCGAGGCGAATCCACTTGGCGCCTGCTCGGTACCCGCGGCTGCTCGCCCAATCCAGCAACCGACCGCCCCAGTTCTCGCCTGCGTAGTCCCGTGACACCGTCAGCTTGTTGACGAACAACGACGGCTCGGCCAACTCCTCCACCGTCCACAACCCCTCTTCCGCTTCGGGGGTGAGGGTGATGGTTCCGGCAGTCCTTGCACCGTCCCTGAGCATGAACACGGTGCCCTGCTCGATGGTCTTCAGCAGCCGATCGGCAGGATAGGGACGGCTCCACTGGTCAATGCCGAGACGGCTTATCCAGGCTGCGGCCTCCTGCCGAAAGGCGAGCAGATGTTGCAGATCCTCAGGGGTAGCGCTGGTGATCTTCACTCGGATCCGTCCCCGTCCCAGCCGGACAGATCGCCGATCTCGTAGTTCATCCGGTTCAGATCCCCGCGCAACGTCGTGATCGTGCACCGGATCGGGCGGTCGTGTGAGTAGCCCGTCCGAGTCCAGAGCATCACGGGTACACCTGCCCCCATCTCCAAGAGCCGTGCCTCGTCGGGCGTGGGCATGCGGGTCGACAGCTCGTCGCGATAGCCGATCTGCTCGATGCCCAAGCTCTTGAGGTAGCGCGTCGTGCCCTCGGCGATATCGCCCGGCTCTCCTAGGCGCGGGGCCTCGGCCAGGAGCCAGTCCGGGTAGTGCGTGGCCTGGGTCGACCAAGGGACGTTGTCCACGAACCGGTGGCAGAACCGCAGCACCGAACGCGAACCGGTCTCGATCTTCAAGCGCGTCGCGACGTACTCAGGTGTCGTGGTGAGCTCGACGCGGAAAGTCTGGTGGGGGTGTCGCCCCGCGTTGGTTACATCGGTGGAGAACGCGTCTCCGTTCTGCGGGAACGTCAGGTTCTCGAAGCGCGATGCGTTCAGCTCGAAGACTTCGTGCTTGCGTACCTCGTAGCCAAGGCCCTGGCTAGACGCGATAAGGCCTTGCCCGACTAGCAAGTTCAGACCCGACCGCACGGTGTTGCGCGAGGCGTCGAACCTTGCCGACAACTCGGCCTCGGAGGGCAGCCGAGAACCAGGCCCGTAGGTGCCGTTGTCGATCTCCCGACGCAGCGCGTCGGCCACCTGCTGGTACTTCGGCTGCTTGCTCATGCCTCCATCATGACGCACTCGGTCAACTTGTCGGTACATGTTTGCGTGAAGTGCTTGACGTCTCACCCTCGGTGGATCACTCTCTACGTATCAGCTTGTACCCACAAGTTGAGCAAGGGGTCCAAAGGGCCTGAGTCTGAATCCAAGGGGACAGTTATGCCTTCCTTCAAGATCGACCTTTCGACCGCCGTGGTGTTCGTGGCGACCGCGCCGGAACCGAAGATGGCTAACAAGAAGACCGGTGAGCGTGCCGTTGACCGTGAGACGAACGCGCCGCTGTCGACGGTGGGCCTGCTGGTCTCGGACGAGGGAGACGGGAACCTCTACCAGGTCACCGTCCTGGAGACGGGCATCCCGGAAGAGGGCCTGACGCCGGGGACACCGGTGAAGGTGGTCGGCCTCAAGGCCCGTGACTGGGAGAACGAGTTCAACGGCCAGAAGCGCCACGGCATCTCGTTCCGCGCGACCGCGATCATGGCGGCCTGAGTCATGGCTGACGTGATCACCTGGTTAGAAGCGGGCGGCGCGACAGCGGTTGCCGGTGGCACCGCCTACGCCCGGGTCCGCGCACCGCGTCTGTACTGGGCAACGGTGGGTCTGCCGATGACCTGGGGCCGGTTCGCCTTCTCGTACCGGAACACGATGGATGTCTGTGGGCTGACGGTCCAGCCGTCCGGCTTCCGGGCGTTCATGTCGCGCCGGATCGCTCGTGAGGTGCGGCCGGTCGCTCCGAGGATCCGCCGTGTGCGGGTCACCTCGACCGGTCTTCGAGTGACGCTGCGGCTGCCCGCCGGTATGGAGCCCGCAGACCTGGCGGCGGCCTCGGAACGGTTGCGGCATGCCTGGGGCGTCCACGCGGTCCACGTGATCGCCACCAAGCCTGGCTACGTTGAGCTGCGGATGACCGGCTTCGACGTGCTGAATCGGGTGCGGATGCCCCGTAAGGCCATACCGCGCGGGCTGGTGGTGCCCGTTGCGCTTCGGGACGACGGGACCGCGTACGAACGGGACTATCGCAAGATCCCGCACGCGCTCACGCTGGGGGCGAACCAGTCCGGCAAGTCGATGTATCAGCGCAACCTGATCAAGGGCCTGGCGGAACTGCCCATCGCGCTGGTGGGGATCGACTGCAAGCGCGGTGTGGAGCAGTCCCGCTACGCCCCGCGCCTCTCCGCTCTCGCGACAAACCCCGATGATGCCGCTTCCCTGATCGATGTGCTGGTAGCGGAGATGGAAGACCGCTTCGATCTGCTGGCAAAGCACGGCGTCTCGGATGTGTGGGAATTGCCCGGGGATGCGCTTCCGGCACCGGTGGTGGTTCTGGTCGACGAAATCGCGGAACTGTTCCTGATCTCCTCCAAGAAGGATGAGGAACGGCGCGAGCGCATCGTCACCGGGCTGATCCGCCTTGCCCAGCTCTCTCGCGCGGTCGGCATCTACCTGGAGATCTGCGGCCAGCGGTTCGGCTCCGAGCTGGGAAAGGGGGCCACCATGCTCCGCGCCCAGCTCACCGGCCGCGTGGTCCATCGGGTCAACGACAAGCAGACCGCCGAGATGGGCCTGAACGATGTGGCCCCCGAATCCGTCCCGGCCGCGTGCACGATTCCCGCTGACCGACCCGGGCAGGCCGTCGTTGCTGACTCCTCCGGCGGCTGGGGTCGCATCCGCACCCCGCTGATCTCGGTGGAGGACACCGTGGCGGTCTGCCGGGCGTCCGCTCACCTGATCCCGGACCTTCCGGCCCTGGAGCCCTTCCGCCCGGCGGTCCCGGTCCCGGCGTCGGCAGTGCCGCCCATGCCGACCACGGCCCCGGCCATTCCTTGACACCCCTGCACCACCGGTCGGCGTGACCGCCTCGCGCCACGTCCTTACCCCTCCCATGCCTGAACACGGAAGGAGGTGACGAATCATGAAGCGTTCGTTCCGTCCGGACGCCGTGCTCATCCAAGCCGTGATCGCCGGGGCACTGTCCTTCTCCCACCTGCATGACCTGGCTGAGGCTGCCGGTCAGACCGGCTGGCAAGCCTGGGCCTATCCGGTCAGTGTCGACCTGCTCTTGGTCGCGTCCTGGCGACGTCTGCGGACCGTCCGCAAGGACCGCGCGGCCTGGACCTGGTTCGTGATCGCCCTGTTCGCCTCGCTCGGCGCCAACATCGCCACCGCCGGACTCCTCGACCTGGATGCCGTTCCGGCCTGGCTGCGCATCTTGGTCGCCGGATGGCCTGCGCTGGCCTTCCTCGGCGGCACGCTCCTGGTCCACGCCCCCGCCGAAACGGCCCCGGCCCCGACGCCCGACCTCCACGAGCCCGGTGAGGGATCGCCCGCAGTCGACCTGCACCGAACCGACACCGTGCCTCAACTCGACGTCGCGGAGCAGCTGGAACCGGCGGTGGAACCTCCTACCGCTGCTCCGGCTCCACCGCCGGTTCCGGCCCCGGTGACAGTCCCGCCGGCACTTCTCGACCACGCCCGTCAACTCGCCGAACGCCACCGCACAGCCACCGGTAGCTCGCTCCCGGTCGCAGACCTGCGGGCTCAACTCGGGCTTCCGGCACCAGTCGTCGACTCCATCGCTGCGCAACTCCAACTCGCCTGAGCAGAAAGGATTTCCCGCTCGTGACCTCTTACCGCCGCTTCCGCGACGCCCGCCAGTTCGGCCCGGTGCAGGTCGCCACCTTCTACGACGGCCGTGGGCGTGACCGCCACACCGCCGCTTGCACCGCGCCCCGCTGTGACTTCTCCGCGGAGTACGACAACCGCTCCGCCGCCGAACTCGCCGCCCGCACCCACCGCTGCAACGCCTAGGAGACCTCGTGGACGTCCCGCTCTGGCTCGCCCTGCTCGCCGTCGGAGTCCTCGGCATCAAGCTCGTCCGCCCGCCGTGGTGGCTCGTCGCCCTGCTCCTGCTCGGCGGTTACCTCATCGCCGACAGCTTCCTGAGCCCCACCGTCGACTCCCTCATCAACTGACTCTGCAGAGAAGAGATCACCGATGTTCACGCCCAAGATCCCGGCCAACGAGATGCCGACCGGCGAGATCATCCCGGTCATCACCACCGCCGTGCACGGCCACCCGCAGACCCCGGCTGCCTGCCACTGCCACCACCCGGCGCCCGTCCCCACCCGGCCCTCGCGCCCGGCTGTACAGGTCACCCCCGCCACCGTGCTCACCGGAGCGGCCGTGGTCCTGGTCGTCGGTGCCGTGCTCGTCTCCATGCTCCTGGCCGTCGCCATCACCGCGGGCTCGCTCGCCATCGTCGCCTTGGTCGTGCGCTCGCTCATGAAGAACGAGACCAAGCGCCGTTAACGGCTCCCGGAGCGGCCTCAACCGCCAAGTTTCCGCCGCTCCGGGCGCCTGCACCTCTTCCAGATCCAACGGACCCGAAAGGGAAGAACCATCATGCCCCAGCACGCCCCGAACTGTCCGGTCTGCCGTGACTGCGACGGCTTCTCCACGGTGGCTATCACCACCGGCGCCCGGCACCGCGACGGCTCCCGCGTGACCGTCCGCGCCACCTGCCGCGCCTGCAACGGCACCGGCCACACCGCTCCGGTCGCCACGCTCACCCGCACCGGACGGTGACCGAGCGATGACCGACTCCGCCACGATGGCGGGCCTGGACCCGGCCACCCTCGCCGATGTGTTGAGGGTGGCCGGTTCCCCGGGCTTCGACCGCGTTCAGGACCAGATCCGCCGCACCGGTGGCTGCTCTGACCCGATCCACCTGCACGGCACCACCGTTATCCGTGACCGGACCACAGGCCAAGTGCTGTATGCCTACTCCACCGACACCGAACCCGGCGGCAAGCTCCGAGTGGCCTGCGGCAACCGCCGCGCCTCGCGCTGCCCCTCTTGTGCCTGGACCTATGCGGGCGACACCTACCACCTGATCCGCGCCGGACTGATCGGTGACCCGGCCAAGGGCACCCCGCCCACCATCCGCGAACACCCCCGCGTCTTCGCCACCCTCACCGCCCCCAGCTTCGGCCCCGTCCACAACCGGCCCGGCAATCGCCCCTGCCGCTGCGGCGCCCGTCACCCCGAGGACGCTCCCGAGTTGGGCACGCCGCTTGACCCCGAGACGTATGACTACGCGGGCTCGGTGCTGTGGAACAACCACGCCACCGAGCTGTGGCGCTTCTTCACCATCTACCTGCGCCGTGAGATCGCCGCTCGCGCTGGCCTGACCCAGAAGGCAGCCAAGGAACAGTCCCGGCTCTCCTTCGGCAAGGTCGCCGAGTACCAGAAGCGCGGCGCTATCCACTTCCATGCCGTGATCCGCTTTGACGGCCCGGAAGGACCCGACACCCCGCCCCCGCACTGGGCGACCCTCGCGCTGCTGACCGATGCCGTCCGCGCTGCGGCTGCTCGCGTCCGCGTTGACCTGGACGCTGTCGGCGACCACTCGGCCCGCGTCCTGTGCTGGGGCGACCGGCTCGACGTGCAGCCGATCAAAGCTTTCGGGGACGGCTCGGAGATCACGGAACAGGCTGTGGCCTCCTACGTCGCGAAGTACGCGACCAAAGCCGCTGAGACCACCGGCACGGTGGACCGCCGCATCGGTAACAAGGAAGCTCTCGACCTGCTCGGCGTGCCCGACCACCCCCGGCGGCTCATCGAGGCATGCCTTGACCTGCACCACGCCTACCCGGACCGCAAGCTCCGCGACTGGGCGCACATGCTCGGCTTCCGTGGCCACTTCAGCTCGAAGTCCCGCCGCTACTCCACCACCCTCGGCGCCCTCCGTCAGGTCCGCGCCGACTACCGCGCCGCCCAGCACCGCGCCGCCCTCGACCTGCCCGACCCGGCCGACATCCCCAAGGGGACCTCGCTCACCCTCGCGCACTGGACCTATGCCGGCCACGGACACACCCCCGGCGAATCCTGGCTGGCAGCCAACATCCGACGCGACATCGAGCAGAACCGCGAACTTGCCCGCGAGGAGAAAGCCGCTCTCCTCGACCTGGAAGGAGAGACCCCGTGACCACCGCCGTCCCCGAGCTGCTGACCGTGCCGGAGGTCATGGCGCGACTGAAGGTAGGCCGAACCAAGGTGTACGACCTGATCCGCACGCACCGCCTGGTGTCCATCAAGGTCGACGGGTGCCGCCGCATCCCGGACCATGCGATCCGCGACTTCATCACCGGCCAGATCGGGGAGGCTGCCTGATGGCGAAGCGTCGGCCCAACGGCGGCGGCACGATCACCAAGCGATCGGACGGGCGCTACCAGGGTGCTGCCTACGTGACCAACACGGACGGCCACCGGGTCCGCAAGTACGTCTACGGCCGGACCTGGGACGAGACCAACGAAAAGCTCGGCAAGCTTCAGGATCAGGAGCGGAACGGCATTCCGGTGCCTTCACGTGCTTGGACGGTCGGCGAATGGCTCGCGTACTGGATCAAGCACATCGTCGAACCGAACCTGGAGTTCAACACCTACTCCAAGTACGAGTCCAAGGTCCGGCTCTACCTCTGTCCACACCTGGGGAAAAGGCCGCTCATCCGCCTTTCGGCCGCACAGGTGCGGGTCTTCATGGCGGCGCTCGCAGCCGACGAGATCCCGGCCGCGACACGGTTCGAGGTGCTGCGCACGTTGCGGAACGCGCTGAACCGCGCGATCAAGGAAGAGATCCTGACCCGTAATGTGGCGCTGCTGGTGGACATGCCGAAGGTCGGCAAGGAGAGGGCCAAGCCGTGGAATCCCCAGGAAGCGGTCACCTTCCTGCGGTCCTCTCGCGCCCATCGGCTGTTCGCCGCGTTCGTCCTGGTGCTGGTCTTGGGTCTGCGGCGAAGTGAGGTGCTGGGGCTGCGCTGGCAGGACGTCGATTTCGAGTACCGCCAGTTCACACCGGTCAAGCAGGTTCAGCGGGTGCGTGGGGAGCTGGTCCTCAAGGATCTCAAGACAGAGTCCTCCCATGCTGCTCTGCCGCTGCCCGGGTTCTGCGCTCGGGTCCTGGAGGAACGCCGCTATCTGCAAGACCTGGAACGACAGATTGCCGGTGACCACTGGGAACAGGCGCCGGATGCAGACCTGATCTTCTCGGAGCGGCACGGCGGGATGATCGAACCCCGCGGCTTCTCCCGTACCTTCGGCGCCCTGGTGAAGCGCTCCAGGGTCCGGCGGATCACGGTCCGGCTCGCCCGGCACACCTGCGGCAGCTTGCTCGCCTACCTGAAGGTGCACCCCAAGGTCGCGCAAGTGATCCTTCGGCATAGCCAGATCAGCATGACCATGGACGTGTACACCCACCTGGTCGGCGACGAGCAGCGTGAGGCCACCGATCTCCTGGCCGAACTGCTGGAAGATCCACTGATCGGCTGATGTCACCCGTAGATGTCAAAGACCCCCAACCATGATCGGTTGGGGGTCTTTGCGCTGGTGGGGCTAACAGGATTTGAACCTGTGGCCTCATCCTTATCAGGGATGCGCTCTAACCAACTGAGCTATAGCCCCGCCGCGCTGCGGTGTATGTCCCGCGCGCTGACCTCTGAAGATTAGCGCACCTGGGCGCCAGTCCCAAAATCGATACCCGCGCGCGGGGAGGGCGGCCACGAAGGCACAGCTACGAGAGAGCTACTCGTCCTCGGCCAGGGTCAGCTCGACGCCGCCCACGAAGCCCGCGGAGAGGTTGTAGATGAAGGCGCCCAGCGTCGCCAGAGCCGTCGCCAGGACGACGTCGATGACCGCGATGATCGTCGTGAACATCAGGACGCGCGGCAGCGACAGGAAGGACTGCAGGTCGAAGCCGTTGGACTCGTTCGATCCTGTCGCCTCGGAGATCGTGCCGCCGACCGTGGAGAAGACGCCCATCGCGTCCATGACCATCCACAGGACGGCCGCCGCGACGATCGTGCAGATGCCGAGCGCGATGGAGAGCAGGAAGCTGACCTTCATCACCGACCAGGGGTCGGCCTTGGCCACCCGGAGCCGCGCCTTGCGCGTGCGCGGCGTGGTGCGCGCCCCGGTGCGCGGCAGGCGCGCACCACCGGCCTGAGCGCCCTGCTGATACGCCTGGGGCGGATGGTACGGCTGGGACGACTGCTGCTGGGGCTGTCGCTCCCCCGGCAGCGCCCCACTCGCCTTCTTCTTGTTCTTGCCCTTGCCCGCCGTGTACGAGGCGTCGTACTGGTCTGCGGCCTGACCAGCGGTCTCTGGCCCTCGGGTGTCCGTCACAGTCCCCCCCTGGGATCCATGAGACTCGTCTGAGTCGTGTGCATCAGTGGCGGAGCCACGGGCACCTTCCGTGCCGGTAGTGCCGGTCCGATTCGCCCCGGCGCCCGTGGCTCCACTCACGATGACTCACTCCTCGCGCTACTCGGCCGAGGAGTCCATGCCCTCGTCCGTACCGGCGGCCGGCTCGGCACCGTCCGATTCGTCGACGACGATGTCCCCGTCGACTTCTTCGGCCTCGCGCCCGGCCTCGGCGTTACGAGCGATACCGACCACGGCATCGCGCTTGCCCAGGTTGATCAGTTGGACGCCCATGGTGTCACGGCCCGTCTCCCTGATCTCGTTGACTCGCGTACGAATCACACCGCCGGACAGCGTGATGGCGAGGATCTCGTCGGTCTCCTCGACCACCAGGGCGCCGACGAGCGAGCCGCGGTCCTCCACGATCTTGGCGGCCTTGATGCCGAGGCCACCGCGACCCTGGACGCGGTACTCGTCGACGTTGGTCCGCTTCGCGTACCCACCGTCGGTGGCGGTGAACACGAACGTACCTGGACGAACGACATTCATCGAGAGCAGCTCGTCGCCGTCGCGGAAACTCATTCCCTTGACGCCCGAAGTGGCGCGGCCCATCGGGCGCAGCGCGTCGTCCGTTGCGGTGAACCGGATCGACTGGGCCTTCTTGCTGATGAGCAGCAGGTCGTCCTCGGCCGATACGAGCTCGGCACCGATCAGTTCGTCGTCCGAACCGTCCTCCGTCTCGCGGAGGTTGATGGCGATGACGCCACCCGACCGCGGCGAGTCGTAGTCCTTCAGAGAGGTCTTCTTGACCAGGCCGCCCTTGGTGGCGAGCACCAGGTAGGGCACCGCTTCGTAGTCACGGATCGCGAGGATCTCGGCGATCTGCTCGTCCGGCTGGAAGGCGAGGAGGTTGGCGACGTGCTGGCCGCGGGCCTCGCGGCCGGCGTCGGGCAGCTCGTACGCCTTAGCGCGGTAGACGCGGCCCTTGTTCGTGAAGAACAGCAGCCAGTGGTGCGTCGTCGACACGAAGAAGTGGTCGACGATGTCGTCCTGCTTCAGCTTCGTGCCGCGCACGCCCTTGCCGCCGCGCTTCTGCGAGCGGTAGTCCTCCGTCTTGGTGCGCTTGATGTAGCCGCCGCGCGTGATGGTGACGACGATGTCCTCTTCGGCGATCAGGTCCTCCATGGACATGTCGCCGTCGAAGGGCACCAGGGCGGAGCGACGGTCCTCGCCGAACTTGTCGACGATCGCCGCGAGCTCGTCGCTGATGATCTGGCGCTGCTTCTGGGGAGAGGCCAGGATCGAGTTGTACTCGTTGATCTTCGCCTGGAGCTCGTCGTGCTCGGCGACGATCTTCTGGCGCTCCAGGGCGGCGAGCCGGCGCAGCTGCATCTCGAGGATGGCGTTGGCCTGGATCTCGTCGATCGAGAGGAGGCCCATGAGGCCCTCGCGCGCGATGTCGACGGTCTGGCTGCCGCGGATGAGCGCGATGACCTCGTCGATGGCGTCCAGGGCCTTGAGGAGGCCGCGCAGGATGTGCGCCCGCTCCTCGGCCTTGCGCAGCCGGAACTTCGTGCGCCGGACGATGACCTCGACCTGGTGCGTCACCCAGTGGCGGATGAACGCGTCCAGGGAGAGGGTGCGCGGCACACCGTCGACCAGGGCCAGCATGTTGGCGCTGAAGTTCGACTGCAGGTCGGTGTGCTTGTAGAGGTTGTTCAGGACGACCTTGGCGACCGCGTCACGCTTCAGGACGATGACGAGGCGCTGGCCGGTGCGCGAGGACGACTCGTCGCGGACGTCGGCGATGCCGCCGACCTTGCCGTCCTTGACCAGGTCGGCGATCTTCTGCGCGAGGTTGTCGGGGTTGGTCTGGTACGGCAGCTCGGTGACGACCAGGCACTGGCGGTTCTGGATCTCCTCGACCGCGACGACCGCGCGCATCGTGATGGAGCCACGGCCCGTGCGGTACGCCTCCTCGATGCCCTTGCGGCCCACTACCAGGGCACCGGTCGGGAAGTCGGGGCCCTTGATGCGCTCGATGAGGGCGTCGAGCAGCTCCTCGTGCGAGGCGTCGGGGTGCTCCAGGGCCCACTGCGCGCCCGCCGCGACCTCGCGGAGGTTGTGCGGCGGGATGTTGGTGGCCATGCCGACCGCGATGCCCGCCGAACCGTTGATCAGCAGGTTCGGGAAGCGCGCGGGCAGGACCGTCGGCTCCTGGTTGCGGCCGTCGTAGTTGTCCGTGAAGTCGACGGTCTCCTCGTCGATGTCACGGACCATCTCCATGGCCAGCGGCGCCATCTTGCACTCGGTGTACCGCATGGCGGCCGCCGGGTCGTTGCCCGGGGAGCCGAAGTTGCCGTTGGAGTCCACCAGCGGCATCCGCATCGACCACGGCTGGGCGAGGCGCACCAGGGCGTCGTAGATGGAGGAGTCGCCGTGCGGGTGGTACGTGCCCATGACGTCGCCGACGACGCGGGCGCACTTATAGAAGCCCTTCTCGGGGCGGTAGCCGCCGTCGTACATCGCGTACAGGACGCGGCGGTGGACGGGCTTCAGACCGTCGCGTACGTCGGGCAGCGCGCGGGACACGATGACGGACATCGCGTAATCGAGGTACGAGCGCTGCATCTCCGTCTCGAGCCCGACGGGCTCGACACGCATGCCCACACCAGGAACGGCGGGTTCCTCTTCGGGCGTCACAGGGGTGTTCTCGTCGGCCATTGCTGGTCAAAGTCCTTTCGAGGTGCGGCTTGTACGGGCCGACTCAGATGTCGAGGAAACGGACGTCCTTGGCATTGCGCTGGATGAACGAGCGCCGTGCCTCGACGTCCTCTCCCATCAGCACCGAGAAGAGGTCGTCGGCCTGTGCCGCGTCGTCCAGGGTCACCTGGCCGAGCACGCGGTGCTCCTGGTCCATCGTGGTGATGCGGAGCTCCTCGGCGTTCATCTCGCCGAGACCCTTGAAGCGCTGGACCGAGTCGTCCCTGATGCGCTTGCCGGCCTGGCGGCCGAGCTCCACCAGGGCGTCGCGCTCTCGGTCGGAGTACGCGTACTGGAAGTCGTCCCGCGACCACTTGATCTTGTAGAGCGGCGGGCGCGACAGGTAGATGTGCCCGTGCTCGACCAGCGGCCGCATGAAGCGGAAGAGGAACGTCAGGAGCAGCGTGTTGATGTGCTGGCCGTCGACGTCGGCGTCCGCCATCAGGATGATCTTGTGATAGCGGAGCTTCTCGATGTCGAAGTCCTCGTGCACACCGGTGCCGAAGGCCGAGATGAGGGCCTGGACTTCCTGGTTGTGCAGGATCTTGTCGACGCGCGCCTTCTCGACGTTCAGGATCTTGCCCCGGATGGGCAGGATCGCCTGGTACATCGGGTCGCGGCCGGACTTCGCCGAACCACCGGCGGAGTCACCCTCGACGATGAAGATCTCGCACTTGGTGGGGTCGTTCGACTGGCAGTCGCTGAGCTTGCCGGGCAGCGACGCCGTCTCCAGCAGGCCCTTGCGGCGGGTCAGGTCGCGCGCCTTGCGGGCGGCCACGCGCGCGGTGGCGGCCTGGATGCCCTTGCGGATGATGTCCGCGGCCTCGTTGGGGTTCCGGTCGAACCAGTCCGTGAGGTGCTCGTGCACGACCTTCTGGACGAAGGTCTTCGCCTCCGTATTGCCCAGCTTGGTCTTCGTCTGGCCCTCGAACTGCGGCTCACCGAGCTTGACCGAGATGATCGCGGTCAGACCCTCGCGAATGTCCTCACCGGTGAGGTTGTCGTCCTTCTCGCGGAGGAGCTTCTTCTCGCGCGCGTAGCGGTTCACCAGGCCCGTCAGAGCGGCCCTGAAGCCCTCTTCGTGCGTACCGCCCTCGTGCGTGTGGATCGTGTTCGCGAAGGAGTACACGCCTTCGGTGTACTGCGAGTTCCACTGCATCGCGATCTCGACCGAGAGCAAGCGCTCCTTGTCCTCGGCCTCGACGTCGATGACGGTCGGGTGGACGACCTCGCCCTTGCGGGAGTTGAGGTACTTCACGAAGTCGACGATGCCGCCTTCGTAGTGGTACGTGACCGTGCGGGCCTCGGCGGCCTCGTCGTCGGTCGCCTCGGCCGAGTCGGCACCCGCCGTGGCCTTCGCCGAGTCGCGCTCATCAGTGAGTTTGATCGTCAAACCCTTGTTGAGGAACGCCATCTCCTGGAAACGCCGTGCCAGCGTCTCGAAGGAGTACTCGGTCGTCTCGAAGACGTCCGGGTCGGCCCAGAAGGTGACCGTGGTACCCGACTCCTCGACCCGCTCGTGCTTGGCGAGCGGGGCCGTCGGCACACCCAGCTTGTAGTCCTGGGTCCAGCGGTAGCCGTCGCGCTTGATGTCGACGGCGAGCTTGGTCGACAGGGCGTTCACCACGGAGACGCCGACGCCGTGCAGACCACCGGAGACGGCGTAGCCACCGCCGCCGAACTTGCCGCCCGCGTGCAGCACGGTCAGGACGACCTCGACGGCGGGCTTCTTCTCCACGGGGTGCATGTCGACCGGGATGCCTCGGCCGTTGTCGACCACGCGCACGCCGCCGTCCGCGAGGATCGTGACGTCGATCGTGTCCGCGTGGCCGGCGAGGGCCTCGTCCACGGAGTTGTCCACGACTTCCTGCACCAAGTGGTGCAGGCCGCGCTCACCGGTCGAACCGATGTACATGCCGGGTCGCTTGCGGACCGCGTCCAGACCCTCGAGGACGGTGATCGCGCTGGCGTCGTACGAGGGCGGTGCCTCGACGTTCTCGCCGGCGGCGGTGGACGGGATGTTCTCGTTGGGGTTGCCGGAATCGGCCACGAAGCGCCCTTTCTGGCACAGCACAAGCCAAGCTCCCGGCGGTGGCCGGAGCGGCTGCGTCGTTCAGCGATAGTCAGCGTTGCTCGGTGCGTCCCACAAGTGGGGCGGGATTAGCTTCCAGTCTACCGGTAGCGCTGACAGTGATGGGGGTTTGCCGGTACCTGAGTCCTCACGTGCCGCCCTGAACCGGGCTCGGCCGACTCCCCATATGCGGCCCAGGGCTCCAGAACGCTCACAGCGGCACTCAGCGCTTCGAGCCGTCAACCGCCAGCAACCGTCACCGACGGGCTCAGCCGTAGGTGTCGCCGGGGCCCGTGCTACCGGGTGCGCGCAAGGGTCCGAAGCGGCGCGGGGGGCCTCCGGGACCGAGGACCTTGATGAGGCGCACGGTGCCGTGGCCCAGGTCCTCGTTGAGGCGTGCGACCAGCTGGGGGGCCATGAGACGCAGCTGGGTGGCCCACGCCGTGGAGTCGCACTGCACGGTCAGGACACGCTCGTCCTCGTCGTACCGCTGCGGTACGCAGTGGTTGGCCAGGTCGTCGCCGACGATCTGCGGCCAGCGGCCCATCACGCCGCCCACCGCGGCCGGCGTCTCCCAGCCGCGCTCGGTGATCAGACGGTTGATCGCGGAACCGAGCGGCAGCGGATCGCGCCCGTCCGCACGCGCGCCGGACCGCAGTCCGCCGCGCCGGGCCTGCTTCTTCTGCTGCGCGGCGTCCCCACGCGCGCGTGCCTGTTCCTTGGCGGCACGCAGGGCGACCCTGGCGAGATCGACACCGGAGGGCTCGGGTTTCTTCGGGGTCCCCGCGGCGGTGTCCTTGGAGGCGCCCTCGGCAGGCTCTTGGGAGCTCATACGCGGTCCACCGCGCCGTCCGCCACCGTGTACCGCGTGCCGGTGAGCACTCCCGGGACGTCGTCGTCGACCGCGGCCGTGACCAACACCTGCTCGCCGGGGGCCACCAGCTCCGCGAGCCGCTCCCTGCGGCGCGCGTCCAGCTCCGCGAAGACGTCGTCGAGGACGAGCACCGGCTCGTTGCCCTCGGCCCTGAGCAGGTCGTACGAGGCCAGGCGCAGCGACAGGGCGTACGACCAGGACTCGCCGTGGCTCGCGTACCCCTTCGCGGGGAGCTGGCCCAGCTTGAGCAGCAGGTCGTCGCGGTGCGGGCCGATCAGCGTGACGCCCCGCTCGATCTCCTGCTTGCGGGCCTCTTCCAGGGCGGCGATCAGCTGCTCGTAGAGCGCCTCTCGGGTGTCCCCGTCGCCGGGTGCCGAGGGCTTGTACTCCAGAGAGACGGGACCGCCGCCGGGTGCCAGCTGTTCGTACACCTTGTCGGCCAGCGGCTGCAGCGCGGAGATCAGGTCGAGCCGCTGGGCGAGCAGCTCGGCTCCCGCGCGCGCGAGGTGCTGGTCCCAGACGTCGAGCGTGGACAGGTCCATGGAGCGGCCGCCGTGCCGGCGGGCGAGCGCGGCGGACTTCAGGAGGGTGTTGCGCTGCTTCAGGACCCGGTCGTAGTCGGAGCGGACCCCGGCCATGCGTGGGGAGCGCGCGGTGATCAGCTCGTCGAGAAAGCGCCGGCGCTCACCGGGGTCGCCCTTGATCAACGCGAGGTCCTCGGGCGCGAACAGCACCGTGCGGACGATGCCCAGCACGTCGCGCGGTCTGACCTGCGAGGACCGGTTGATACGGGCGCGGTTGGCGCGGCCGGGATTGAGTTCGAGCTCGATCATCTGGGACCGCTCGCCCTGGGTGACGGCGGCCCGGATGACGGCCCGCTCCGCGCCCATGCGGACGAGGGGCGCGTCCGAGGAGACCCGGTGGCTGCCGAGCGTGGCGAGATAGCCGACGGCCTCGACGAGGTTGGTCTTGCCCTGTCCGTTCGGGCCCACGAACGCGGTGACGCCCGGGTCGAGAGGGACCTCGACCCGGGCGTACGAGCGGAAGTCGGCCAGCGAGAGATGCGTGACGTGCATGGTGTGCGCCGACCTCCCCCGGCCTACTTCACTTGCTGAGAGGCCTGTGCACAACGGCTGCGGTTGCGCACAGGCTGTGGATCAGTGCTCGCTCTTGGACTCCACCGCGTGGCCACCGAACTGGTTGCGCAGCGCGGCGATCATCTTCATCTGCGGGGAGTCGTCCTGGCGCGAGGCGAACCGGGCGAAGAGCGAGGCCGTGATCGCGGGCAGCGGCACGGCGTTGTCGATGGCGGCCTCCACCGTCCACCGGCCCTCTCCGGAGTCCTGCGCGAAGCCGCGCAGCTTCTCCAGGTGCTCGTCGTCGTCCAGGGCGTTGACCGCGAGGTCGAGCAGCCAGGAACGGATGACCGTACCCTCCTGCCAGGAGCGGAAGACCTCACGGACGTCCGTGACCGAGTCGACCTTCTCCAGGAGCTCCCAGCCCTCGGCGTAGGCCTGCATCATGGCGTACTCGATGCCGTTGTGGACCATCTTCGCGAAGTGGCCCGCGCCGACCTTGCCCGCGTGCACGGAGCCGAAGTCGCCCTCCGGCTTCAGGGCGTCGAAGATGGGCTGCACCTTGGCGACGTCGTCCGCGTCGCCGCCGTACATCAAGGCGTAGCCGTTCTTGAGGCCCCAGACGCCGCCGGAGACGCCGCAGTCGACGAAGCCGATGCCCTTGGCCTTCAGCTCCTCGGCGTGCTTCTCGTCGTCGGTCCAGCGGGAGTTTCCGCCGTCCACGACGACGTCGCCGGGCTGCAGCAGCTCGGAGAGTTCGTCGATGGTGGACTGGGTCGCGGCCCCTGCCGGGACCATCACCCACACCACCCGCGGGCCCTTGAGTTTGCCCACAAGCTCTTCGAGGCTGGGGACATCCGCGAGGTCCGGGTTGCGGTCGTATCCGATGACGGTGTGACCTGCGCGGCGGATGCGCTCGCGCATGTTGCCGCCCATCTTGCCGAGGCCGACGAGACCGAGCTCCATCAGAGGTTCCTTCACTAGCGAGGTGGCGTTACGGCACTTTCGTACCTGCGTCCGAGCCTACGCCCGGACGCACGCACACACCTGTGGGCTCAGCCGCTCAGACGTACAGGCATGATCAGGTACTTGTAGGCCTCGTCCGCCTCGGCGTCCACGGCCGGCTTGCCGCTCAGCAGCGCGGGCTTCGTCGACGTGGTGAAGGAGAGCTGGGCGACCGGCGAGTCGATGGCGCTGAGGCCGTCGAGCAGGAACGTCGGGTTGAAGGCGATGGAGATGTCGTCGCCGTCCAGCTGGGCGTCGACCCTTTCCACAGCCTGTGCGTCGTCGCTGGAGCCCGCCTCCAGGATCAGCACGCCCTGCTCGAAGCTGAGCCGCACCGGAGTGTTGCGCTCGGCCACCAGGGCCACACGCTTGACGGCCTCTACGAAGGGAGCGGTTTCGATCACAGCGACCGAGTTGAACTCGGTGGGGAACAGCGTGCGGTACTTCGGCAGGTCGCCCTCGAGGAGACGCGTGGTCGTACGCCGACCGGCGCCCTCGAAGCCGATGAGGCCCTCGCCGGCACCGGAGCCCGACAGGGCCAGGGTGACCGTGTCGCCGCTCGTGAGGGCCTTGGCGGTGTCCAGGAGCGTCTTGGCGGGCACCAGGGCCACCGCGGACGCCTCGGGGTTCTCCGGCTTCCACAGGAACTCACGGACCGCGAAGCGGTAGCGGTCGGTGGAGGCCAGGGTGACCGTGTCGCCCTCGATCTCGATGCGCACACCGGTCAGCACCGGCAGCGTGTCGTCACGGCCCGCGGCGATGGCCACCTGGGAGGCGGCGGAGGCGAAGACCTCACCGGGGACGGTGCCCGTGGCGGTCGGCATCTGCGGCAGCGCGGGGTACTCCTCCACAGGAAGCGTGTGGAGTGTGAATCGCGAGGAGCCGCAGACGACCGTCGCCCGTACACCGTCTGTGGAGATCTCCACCGGGCGGTTGGGGAGGGCGCGGCAGATGTCCGCGAGCAGGCGGCCCGACACGAGGACGGTGCCTTCCTCGTCGATCTCGGCGTCCACCGAGACGCGTGCCGAGACCTCGTAGTCGAAGCTCGACAGGCTCAGTGCGCCTTCCTCGGCCTTCAGCAGCAGGCCTGCGAGGACGGGCGCAGGCGGCCGGGCCGGGAGGCTGCGCGCCGCCCAGGCCACCGCCTCCGCGAGTACGTCGCGTTCAACCCGGATCTTCACCTAAGCCGCCCTCCTGCTGTTGCTGGCTGCTCTCGCCCGCTGGGCCTGTGGCCCTCGTCGTCTGACTCGGTGTCTCTCAGCCATGCCGTGGGAAGGACACCGGGGACCAGTCTGACGCACTGCACTGACAGTCGGTGCCTGTCGGGGTCAAGTCGTGCCGAGCGGTGTCGGAGCTCCGGAGCGAGAGTTGTGCACAGCCCCAGCTTCGAAACCATTTCCCCGGTCTCTCTAGTCGGGAGTAGTAGTAGGGGCTGTGGAAACCGTGGATAACCGCGAAAGCGCTGGTCAGGCCCGGTTTTTTATCCACTGAGCCTGTGGGCGGTGCCGGTGGACAACCAGGTGTTTCTGTGGACGGGCGAAAGTTCTGCACACCCGGTGCACAGGCAGGGGCCACTTCTCCCCAGCGCTGTCCCCAGCTTTACCCAGCTTCCCCACAGGCCAACCGACCACCTTGGTGTGACGCCTTTCACTCGACCCGGTGAGAAGGCGCGTCGCGTTGCCGAACAGTGGACAGGCGTGTGGAGAAGCTGGGGAAAGCTGGGGACAACGAGCCCGAGCCTGTGGGCCGCCGGTGGACAACTTCATGCACAGCCTGTGGACGAGATTTTTCTCCACAGCCTGTGGAGAGTCTCCGTCCACGAATCCACAGACCCCTGACCTGGCCTGATGATCTCTCAGCAGCGTCCCCTGTGGACAGCGTCTGGACAACTTCCCCCTCCCCAGGGTGTGGAAGGGAAAAAGTCGGCAGATCTGTGGAGAACAGCCGTCTGAGCAGGGGAAATCGAACAGCGAAGACCCGAACGTGCGCGTGCGAAGACCCGACCGCCCGCCTCCGAAGCCCCGAACACGCCCGTACGAAGACCCGCACACGCGCGTGCCGACATCAAAAAGGCGCCCCAGGAGGAGTCCTGGAGCGCCTTCAGTGGCGTTCTACGGAGGCTGTCAGCCGTTCTTGATGCGGTTGGTGAGCTCGGTGACCTGGTTGTAGATGGAGCGCCGCTCAGCCATCAGCGCGCGAATCTTGCGGTCCGCGTGCATGACCGTCGTGTGGTCGCGGCCGCCGAACTGCGCGCCGATCTTCGGCAACGAGAGGTCGGTCAGCTCCCGGCACAGGTACATGGCGATCTGGCGCGCCGTCACCAGCACGCGGCTGCGCGAGGATCCGCACAGGTCGTCCACCGTCAGCCCGAAGTAGTCGGCCGTCGCCGCCATGATGGCCGGCGCGGTGATCTCCGGAGCCGCGTCCTCACCGCCCGGGATGAGGTCCTTGAGGACGATCTCGGTGAGACCCAGGTCCACGGGCTGCCGGTTGAGCGACGCGAACGCGGTGACCCGGATCAGCGCGCCCTCCAGCTCACGGATGTTCCGAGAGATGCGCGACGCGATGAACTCCAGGACCTCCGGCGGGGCGTTGAGCTGCTCCTGCACCGCCTTCTTACGGAGGATCGCGATACGCGTCTCCAGCTCCGGCGGCTGGACGTCGGTGATCAGTCCCCACTCGAAGCGGTTGCGCAGCCGGTCCTCGAGGGTGACCAGCTGCTTGGGCGGCCGGTCACTGGAGAGCACGATCTGCTTGTTCGCGTTGTGGAGCGTGTTGAAGGTGTGGAAGAACTCCTCCTGCGTCGACTCCTTGTCCGCGAGGAACTGGATGTCGTCGACGAGCAGGATGTCCATCTCACGGTAGCGCTTGCGGAAGCTGTCGCCCTTGCCGTCGCGGATGGAGTTGATGAACTCGTTGGTGAACTCCTCCGAGCTCACGTAGCGCACGCGCGTGCCGGGGTACAGGCTGCGGGCGTAGTGCCCGATCGCGTGCAGCAGATGCGTTTTGCCGAGCCCCGACTCTCCGTAGATGAAGAGGGGGTTGTACGCCTTCGCGGGTGCCTCGGCGACAGCCACCGCGGCCGCGTGCGCGAAACGGTTCGACGCACCGATGACGAAGGTGTCGAAGAGGTACTTCGGGTTGAGGCGCGCGGTGGGCTCACCGGGGCCCGTAGCGGGCGCCGGCTGCGCGGCCAGCGGCCCGGGGGCGCCGCTCGACGAGGTGGGGCCGACCGGCCCGCCCCGGTGGACGCCGCCGCCACGCGGCCCGCCGTGCGACTCGGACATGTCGTGACGCTCGCGCCGGTCCTGCGGCTCGGGACGCCGCTGCTCGTACGGCGAACGGTCCTGCGGGGGCTGCGAGCGGTAGTCGTGCTGCGGCTGCTGGACCGGGTTCGCGTACGG
The DNA here is from genome assembly GCF_055639375.1 of Streptomyces sp. NPDC039462. Lineage (NCBI taxonomy): Bacteria > Bacillati > Actinomycetota > Actinomycetes > Kitasatosporales > Streptomycetaceae > Streptomyces > Streptomyces sp. NPDC039462. The sequence continues at coordinate 256,149 of NZ_JBVKAO010000004.1, read as the reverse complement.
ATCACGGTCGGGGAAGCCGAGCCGCGGCTGCTGCCAGCCGTAGTCGTCCTGCGGCTGCTGCTGCGGCCAGGCGCCGGGGCTCGGGCGCTGGTACTCCGGGTAGGCCGGGCGCGCGGTCGGCAGCTGGTCCGACCGGGAGTCGCCCTGGTGCTCGTCCCCGGGGCGCCGTCCGTAGTTCTCGTACGTCTCACGCCCCTGCCCGGAAGCGGGCGGCAGCTCCTGCTCTTCGTAGCGCTGCTGCTGGTGATTGTGCTGTTGCTGCTGTGTGTGCTGGTGCTGCATGGGCGGCGCCGGCGGGCCCGACGGTTCACCGACGGAGTCGTCGACGGTGATGGCGATGCGGATCGGACGCCCGCATTCGCGGCTCAGCGTCTCGCTGACCACCGGGGCCAGCCGGCCTTCCAGTACGCCTTTGGCGAATTCGTTCGGAACGGCGAGCAGGGCGGTGTCGGCGACGAGGGCCAGGGGCTGGCAGCTCCGGAGCCACCGCTCGTCCTTCGCCTCGACTCCCTGCCCGCGGCCCTCACCCAGCAGATGTTCCAGAACTCGTGGCCACACTGCGGCAAGATCGGCAGGTACGTCAGCCACAGGGCACGCTCTCTCACGGGGTCCCACGAACGTGTGGTTCGCGGGACGGAAATCGGGATGGGGAGGGGGAAGGGAACGAATCGGAGTTCCGTCACGGTAGTCAGGGCGACGGCTGCGGTTCAAGTTGTTGTCCACAGGCTGTGCACAGTGTCTCCCCTCGACGGCCGGTTTGACCGGATGGCGTAGCCCCGCGTACCGTGACCAGGTCGAGTTGTCGATGGCTGCTGCCGCCTGCCTCCGATGGGCAAAGATCACGATCTGTGATTGTGAAGCGGTGCACTCGGTGCGTATTCGCGAGCTTCTCGTGGGCGCACGGTGACAGCCAGGCGATGTCCCGCCACCAACGAATCATTTCTGGAGCCCCCGAGTGAGCAAGCGCACCTTCCAGCCGAACAACCGTCGTCGCGCCAAGACCCACGGCTTCCGGCTGCGCATGCGCACCCGTGCCGGCCGCGCGATTCTCGCGTCCCGCCGTGGCAAGGGTCGCGCCCGCCTGTCCGCCTGATCTCGATCAGGTCATGACGTCGTGCTGCCTACCGAGCATCGGCTGAGGCGGCGCGAAGACTTCGCGACCGCGGTACGCCGAGGACGCCGGGCCGGACGCCCGCTTCTCGTCGTCCATCTACGTAGCGGTGCAACGGACCCGCACGTGCCAGGGGAGAACCTTCCCCCGACACGTGCGGGTTTCGTCGTGAGCAAGGCCGTGGGTGGAGCGGTCGTGCGCAACACCGTGAAGCGCAGACTCCGTCACCTCATGCGCGACCGGTTGGCCCTGATGCCCCCCGGTAGCCTGGTAGTAGTACGAGCGCTGCCCGGAGCGGGTGACGCCGACCATGCACAGCTGGCCCGAGACCTGGACGCCGCCTTGCAGCGGCTGCTGGGAGGGGGCGCGCGATGAAGTACCCGCTGCTGGCTCTGATCAAGCTGTACCAGTGGACGATCAGTCCGCTTCTGGGCCCGGTGTGCAAGTACTACCCATCGTGTTCCCGTTACGGCTACCTGGCCATCGACCGGCACGGTGCGATCAAGGGCACGGCGCTCACCGGCTGGCGCATCCTGCGGTGCAATCCGTGGTCGCTCGGTGGTGTCGACCATGTTCCGCCGCGCAAGCGTCCGCGGTGGCACGAGATGCTGCGCGCCGCCTGGCGCGAACGCAAGGGCGGGCCCTCCGCCGCAGGCGCGCCGACCGGGGAGATCTCCCCGGGGACGGCCGCCGAGACCGAGACCCCGTCCCATGCTCAAGGAGCCTGATTAGTGGACACGATTGCCAGTCTCTTCAGCTTTATCACGACACCAGTTTCGTGGGTCATCGTCCAGTTCCACTCGGTGTACGGGAAGCTCTTCGGCCCCGACACGGGCTGGGCCTGGGGCCTGTCCATCGTGTCCCTGGTGATCCTGATCCGGATCTGCCTGATCCCGCTCTTCGTGAAGCAGATCAAGGCCACTCGGGCGATGCAGACGCTGCAGCCCGAGATGAAGAAGATCCAGGAGCGCTACAAGAGCGACAAGCAGCGCCAGTCCGAAGAGATGATGAAGCTGTACAAGGAGTCGGGCACCAACCCGCTCTCCTCGTGCCTTCCCATCCTGGCGCAGTCGCCGTTCTTCTTCGCCCTGTACCACGTGCTCAACGGCATCGCGACGGGCAAGGAGATCGGCGTCATCGACGGCGATCTCCTGGAGAGCGCGCGTAAGGCGCACATCTTCGGGGCCCCGCTGGCCGCGAAGTTCATGGACAGCGCCGACAAGGTCGCCTCGCTCGGTGCCACGCTGACCGACGTCCGCGTGATCACCGCCCTCATGATCGTCCTGATGTCGGCCTCGCAGTTCTTCACCCAGCGCCAGCTGATGACGAAGAACGTCGACACCACGGTCAAGACGCCGTTCATGCAGCAGCAGAAGATGCTGATGTACGTCTTCCCGATCATGTTCGCCATCTTCGGCATCAACTTCCCCGTCGGTGTCCTCGTCTACTGGCTGACCACCAACGTGTGGACCATGGGCCAGCAGATGTTCGTGATCCGCCGGAACCCCACCCCGGGCTCCAAGGCCCAGGCCGCCTTCCTGGAGCGCCTGCAGAAGCAGGTCACGCACAACAAGAAGGTGCGCGGGCGCGGCAACACGAACGTGATCAAGGCGATCGTCGCCAAGGGCCGGGACCGCAACGAGTTCGAGCGGAAGTTCATCAACGGTCTGACCAAGGCGGGTCTCGCGGCCCAGGCCGACGGCACCGTGGTGGAGAGCGACAACTCCGTCGTCACCGAGACCGAGGACGGCACTCCCGTCGGCGGTGCCCCGAAGCGCCAGCAGCCCAAGCGCCAGAGCAAGTCCAAGCGCCAGGCCGCTCCCACGCAGGCCGCGGGCGGTGCCACCAAGGCGGAGGAATCCGCCGACGCGAAGACGTCGCTGGAGAAGACCACGGCCGAGCCCGCGGGCGACTCCGACGCCTCCCCCCAGACCAAGCAGGCCGGTGGCAACAACAAGCAGGGCAACAAGCCCGGCTCCGGTCAGCGCAGCCGTGCCAAGTCGGGACAGCAGCGCAAGGGCCAGCAGCGGCCCAAGCACCCGTCCTCCAAGAAGTAGAAGGAGCCCATCCCGTGACGGAAGGCACCACCACCTCCGCCGCAGCTGAGGCCGGCGACACCCTCACCCGCCTCGAGCAGGAGGGGGAGATCGCGGCGGACTACCTCGAAGGTCTGCTGGACATCGCCGACCTCGACGGTGACATCGACATGGATGTCGAGGCCGACCGTGCCGCTGTGTCGATCATCAGCGACAGCGACAGCCGTGACCTGCAGAAGCTGGTCGGCCGTGACGGTGAGGTTCTGGAGGCCCTCCAGGAGCTCACGCGTCTCGCCGTGCACCGTGAGACCGGTGACCGCAGCCGCCTGATGCTGGACATCGGGGGCTACCGCGCCAAGAAGCGCGAGGAGCTCTCGGAGCTGGGTGCCAAGGCCGCGGCCGAGGTGAAGAGCAGCGGTGAACCGGCCAGGCTCGAGCCGATGACGCCGTTCGAGCGCAAGGTCGTGCACGACGCGGTCAAGGCCGCCGGCCTGCGCAGCGAGTCCGAGGGCGAGGAGCCGCAGCGCTTCGTCGTCGTACTCCCCGCCTGATCGCGCCCCAGCGTTTTCCGGCCCCGTCTGTTCGCAGGCGGGGCCGGTCTTTGTCAGCCTGATAGACAGCCACCGACAGACAGCAACCCCAGTGCGGTACGGAAGGACGGTCCCCGTGACGGAGGCAGCGGAGCTCCCCCCGGCGCCGGAAGAAGCCCGGACGGTATTCGGTGATCGCTTCTCGGACGCGGTCCGCTACGCGGAACTGCTGGCCGACGCGGGGGTCCAGCGCGGCCTGATCGGCCCTCGCGAAGTACCGCGGCTGTGGGAGCGACACCTGCTGAACTGCGCCGTGCTCTCCGAGGTCGTGCCCGAGGGCGTCACGGTGTGCGACGTCGGCTCCGGTGCCGGACTGCCGGGCATCCCGCTGGCCCTTGTCCGGCCGGACTTGAAGATCACGCTCCTTGAGCCGTTGCTGCGACGCACGAACTTCCTCACCGAAGTCGTCGAGCTGCTCGGTCTCGACCATGTGACGGTCGTGCGGGGCCGGGCCGAGGAAGTGCTCGGCAAGCTCCCTCCCGTCCATGTGGTGACCGCGCGGGCCGTGGCTCCGCTGGACCGCCTGGCGGCCTGGGGTGTCCCGCTGCTGCGTCCGTACGGGGAGATGCTGCTCCTCAAGGGAGATACCGCCGAGGAAGAGGTCAAGGCGGCAGGCGCCGCCCTGAGCAAGCTCGGCGCCGTGGACACCTCCGTGCTGCATGTTGGTGAGGGAGTGGTGGACCCGCTGTCCACCGTCGTACGGGTCGAGGTCGGCGAGAGCCCCGGTGGTGTGCGCTTCGCGGCGAAGCGGGCCAAGGCCGCTCGCACCGGACGCACGCGCCGTCGCCGCTGAGCCTCTGCGGTCAACCGTCATTGATCCGTCCTGACGACGAGCCGTACTCCACAAAAGCTGTCAAACGTACGCATACCGGGGTGTCGCACCAGCGGCACCCCGGCTTCCGTGCATCGTGTTTCACGTGAAACGTCGCTCACTGCTGCATGGCATCATCAATCGCGGCCGCGCTGCGGAACCTCGCGACCGTCGGCCACTCGGTTCCCTCGATAAGGGCACGGAGTTGTCCACAGAGGTGGATTCATCCACAGAAGACCGGGCCTCGCTGGTTCATGACCCTCAAAGCATGGGAGGCTCTGTTCATTGCGAGCCTGATGTCGAGGAGAGTGAATCGTTGCGGTCCGACGCCAACATCGCGGGACCGATGACCGATCCGGTCCCCGGTCCCCGAACCGAATCGGCGGGGGAGGATGTTTCACGTGAAACACCGACCCCGATGGACGACACACCCATCGGTCGTGCTGCCCAACTGGCGGTGGAAGCACTCGGCCGCGCAGGCGAGGGCCTGCCCCGCCCCGAGCAGACCCGCGTCATGGTGGTCGCCAACCAGAAGGGCGGGGTGGGCAAGACGACGACCACCGTCAATCTCGCCGCCTCGCTCGCCCTGCACGGCGCACGCGTCCTGGTGATCGACCTCGACCCGCAGGGCAACGCCTCTACAGCTCTCGGTATCGACCACCACGCCGAGGTCCCGTCCATCTACGACGTACTGGTCGAGAGCAAGCCGCTCGCCGGGGTCGTTCAGCCGGTGCCTGATGTCGAGGGTCTCTTCTGCGCCCCGGCCACCATCGATCTCGCCGGTGCGGAGATCGAGCTCGTGTCACTGGTGGCGCGGGAGAGCCGGCTGCAGCGGGCCATCCAGGCGTACGAGCAGCCGCTGGACTACATCCTCATCGACTGCCCGCCGTCGCTGGGCCTGCTGACGGTCAACGCCATGGTGGCGGGCGCGGAGGTGCTGATCCCCATTCAGTGCGAGTACTACGCACTGGAGGGGCTCGGCCAGCTCCTGCGCAACGTCGACCTGGTGCGGGGTCACCTCAACCCGAACCTGCATGTGTCGACGATCCTGCTCACCATGTACGACGGCAGGACCCGGCTCGCCTCCCAGGTGGCGGACGAGGTGCGCAACCACTTCGGCGACGAGGTCCTGCGGACGAGCATCCCGCGGTCGGTCCGTATCTCCGAGGCCCCGAGCTACGGCCAGACGGTGCTCACCTACGATCCAGGATCGAGCGGCGCCCTTTCGTACTTCGAAGCAGCACGCGAGATCGCGCTGCGCGGAGTCGGAGTGCGCTACGACGTCCAGCACGCCCACACGGGCGCTCAGAACGACCAGCACAGCATGACGGAGGGGATGCAGTGAGTGAGCGACGCAGAGGACTGGGGCGAGGCCTCGGTGCCTTGATCCCTGCAGCCCCGACGGAGAAGCAGGCCCCGCAGAGTGCGAGCGGAGCCTCCACGTCTCCCTCGGCGGTGCCGGTGCTGACCGCCGAGCGAGGTGTGGCGGCCGCGAAGGTGACGGCACTCCCGCAGAGCCCTGTTTCACGTGAAACGGTGGAGCCGCCGCAGCAAGCCGCGGAGGCGCCGGAGAGCCAGTCAGTGGCCGGCGCGTACTTCGCCGAGCTGCCGCTCGACTCCATCTCCCCCAACCCGCAGCAGCCGCGAGTGGTCTTCGACGAGGACGCTCTCGCCGAGCTGGTGACCTCCATCAAGGAGGTCGGCCTTCTCCAGCCGGTCGTCGTACGGCAGCTGGGCCCCGCACGCTACGAGCTCATCATGGGCGAGCGGCGCTGGCGGGCCTGCCGGGAGGCGGGCCTGGAGCGCATCCCCGCCATCGTGCGGGCCACCGATGACGAGAAGCTCCTCCTGGACGCGCTGCTGGAGAACCTGCACCGCGCCCAGCTGAACCCGCTGGAAGAAGCCGCCGCCTACGACCAGCTGCTCAAGGACTTCAACTGCACGCACGACCAGCTGGCGGACCGCATCGGCCGGTCCCGCCCGCAGGTCTCCAACACCCTGCGTCTGCTGAAGCTCTCGCCGACAGTGCAGAACAGGGTCGCGGCCGGGATTCTCTCCGCGGGGCACGCCCGAGCGCTGCTCTCCGTCGAGGACTCGGAGGAGCAGGACAGGCTCGCCCACCGCATCGTGGCCGAGGGACTCTCGGTGCGTGCCGTCGAGGAGATCGTGACCCTCATGGGGTCGCGGCCGCAGCGCGCTCCGAAGGCGAAGGGACCGCGTGCCGGTGCCCGGCTGTCGCCGGCGCTGAGCACCCTCGCCACCCGGCTCTCCGACCGGTTCGAGACCCGGGTGAGGGTGGACCTGGGCCAGAAGAAGGGGAAGATCGTCGTTGACTTCGCCTCCCTCGAGGACCTGGAGCGCATCCTCAGCACGCTGGCTCCGGGCGAGGGCCCGGTCCTGAAGAACGGGCTGGCCGAAGACGATTCGGACGAGGCCGCCGAGGGCGACAAGGCCTGACCCACAGAGGCAGCAGCGCCGCGAAAGCGGGCCGTGTCCGGTCTGTACCGGAACACGGCCCGCTCTTTGCTTTCTGGCGGTTTCGATGCAATCTCATCGTGGATACGATGCGTTCAGGTATGGCGCATCCACCTGACGGCACCTCATTGGGGAGGCGGGGGCCATGCGATCGATGAGCCGCACCGGACTGATGACAGCGGGCCTCGGGCTGGGAGCGGTCGGCGGCTTCGTCGGCAGCCTGCTCAAGGAACGCAGCGCGCTGACAGCCGCCCGCAGTGCGGCGGCCGATGGAAGTGAGGAACCGCCTTCATGGGGCGTCGGCTCGTACCGCTCACACTGGACAACCTCCCGGACCTTCCCAAGCGTTGCAGGACCTGCGTCTTCTGGGAGCTGGACCCGGTCAGTGGCGAAGCGGCGGTAAAGGCAGGAACTCCGGACCTGGAGAAGGAGGCGTGGATCTCCGCCGTCCTCCTGGAGTGGGGCTCCTGCGGCCGGGTCGTCTACGTGGACGACGTACCGGTGGGCTTCGTGCTCTACGCACCCCCGGCCTACGTCCCGCGCTCCACGGCGTTCCCCACGAGCCCCGTTTCCCCGGATGCCGTTCAGCTGATGACAGCGTGGATCATGCCCGGCTACCAAGGGCAGGGGCTCGGCCGGGTGATCGTGCAGACCGTCGCCAAGGATCTGCTGCGCAGAGGGTTCAAGGCCATCGAGGCCTTCGGGGACGCGCGGTGGGAGAAGCCGGCGTGCGTGCTGCCCGCGGAGCACCTCCTGGCCGTGGGCTTCAAGACGGTCCGCCCACACCCCTCCTATCCCCGGCTGAGGCTCGAACTGCGTACGACGCTCTCCTGGAAGGAAGACGTCGAGTTGGCGCTCGATCGGCTGCTGGGAGCGGTGCAGAAGGAGCCCGTGCTCCGGCCGCTGTGAACCGAGGACGTCAGGCAGGCGTCCCGTAGCGCTTGGCCATCGCGGCGGCCCGGTCGCGCAAGGTCGTACGCAACGACTCGGGGGACAGGGCTTCCGCGTCCGTGCCGGCCTGCCACAGCGCCCATTCGGCATGACGTGCGTCCTGATAGGTCACCTTCAGCCGCAGCCAGCCGTCCGCTTCGGGTTCTTCCGCGCGGACGGCCAGTGCGGTGTCCACCAGCTCGTCGTGCCGCGCAGGATTCACCCGTAGCAGCACGGTGACGTGGTCGCTGTCGGAGAGGAACTGCGCGGAACGGTCCCGCCAGATCCGGTCCAGGTCGACCCGCGCCGGTCGCTGCGCGGGCTCGGGGAGCTCCTCGGCGGCCGAGATCCGCGACAGCCGGTAGGTGCGGTCCGCGCCGGATCTCGTGGCCAGCAGGTAGGCCCGGTCGCGAACGGTGACCAGGCCGATCGGGTCCACGGTGCGCCACTGTGGCGTCTGGCCGGTGGCCGTGTACTGGATACGCAACTTGCACCCGGCGAGCACGGCCCGCCGAACCTCGATCATCGTGCTGTCGGCCACCTCCTCGGAGACCAGCCGACGGGAGAGCAGATCGACCTCGGGGTCCACGAGGAAGCGCTGGGCCGCGTCACTCGCAGCGGTCCGGTGGTTTTCGGGCAGTGCGTCGACCACCTTCCGCATGGCCGAGGCGAGCGCCGAGCCGAGGCCGAATACCTGCTCGCCGCGCCCTGAACCGGCCGTCAGCAAGGCAAGGGCCTCGTCGTGGTTGAGACCGGTGAGCTCGGTCCGGAAGCCGGGCGCCAACGTGAAACCGCCGTGCCGACCGCGCTCGGCGTAGACCGGGACGCCGGCTGTGGACAGTGCCTCGATGTCGCGCAGCACGGTGCGGGTGGATACCTCCAGCTCGCGGGCGAGCGTGTCCGCGGTCAGCCGTCCTCGCTGACGCAGCAGCAACACCAGCGAGACCAACCGGTCGGCGCGCATGCGGGAACGTTATCGAAATACGTGACCAAGGATGTCGTGAATTGTTGCGAGGCTCTGTGGCACGACGTCGAAGCCGATGGCTGACGAGCCGACGGCCGTACGTACTCCCGTGATGCGGATGGAGCTGACGTGGCAATGGAACGAACGGCGATCAACCCGGTGTCGTGGTCGGTCGAGATGGGGTTCAACCAGGGGGAGGTCGTCTCCGGGCACACCCGGACGCTGTTCATCTCGGGGCAGACCGCGATGAGCGGCGAAGGCAAGCCCCAGCATGAGGGCGACATGGCGGCGCAGTTGGCGCTGAGCGTCGACAACCTGGAGGCGGTGCTCGAGGAGGCCGGCATGTCTCTCGCGAACGTCGTCCGGCTCAACGTCTACACGACCGACGTCGATCTGCTCTTCCAGCACTACGGCGTGCTCGCGGCGCGACTGGGAGCCGCCGCGGTGGCACCGACCACCACGATGCTCGGGGTGACGCGGCTGGCGATCCCGGGCCAGCTGGTCGAGCTTGAGGGGACAGCCGTCGCGTGATGTGACATCGCCGAGGATCCAGCTGCTGAAAGGCGAATGGACCAGCCCCGCAGGGACTGGTCCATTCGTGTTTCACGTGAAACATCGCCACCGACTACTCGGCGATGAAGTCCGCCAGGTCCTTCTCGATGGCCGCCTTCGGCTTGGCGCCGACGATGGTCTTGGCGACCTCGCCGCCCTGGTAGACGTTCAGGGTCGGGATCGACATGACGCCGTACTTGGCGGCCGTGCCGGGGTTCTCGTCGATGTTGAGCTTGACGACCTCGATCTTGTCGCCGTGCTCAGCCGCGATCGCTTCCAGCGAGGGGGCGATCTGACGGCACGGGCCGCACCAGGCGGCCCAGAAGTCCACCAGCACGGGCTTGTCGCTCTTGAGGACGTCTTCCTCGAAGGAGGCGTCCGTCACGTTCTTCAGGTTGCCGGCCACTGCGGGCTCCTCTTTTCTCGGGGTGGTGCGGGGTGGAGTAAGGATCAGACGCTGGCGGTCGGCGTCTTCTCGGGCTCGGGGGCCTCGGCGTCGGACAGCGCCGCGAGGAAACGCTCCGCGTCGAGAGCGGCGGAGCAGCCGGTACCGGCCGCCGTGATCGCCTGACGGTAGGTGTGGTCGACGACGTCGCCGGCGCCGAAGACACCGGTCAGGTTCGTCCGGGTCGAGGGCGCGTCGACCTTCAGGTAACCCTCGTCGTCCAGCTCCAGCTGCCCCTTGAAGAGCTCAGTGCGCGGGTCGTGGCCGATCGCGATGAACAGGCCCGTCACCGGGAGCTCGGACGTCTCGCCCGTCTTCAGGTTGCGCAGCGTCAGGCCGGAGAGCTTCTGCTCGCCCTTGATCTCGGCGATCTCGCTGTCCCAGATGAACTTGATCTTCGGGTCGGCGAAGGCCCGCTCCTGCATCGCCTTGGAGGCGCGCAGGGTGTCGCGGCGGTGCACGATCGTCACGGACTTGGCGAAGCGCGAGAGGAAGGTGGCTTCCTCCATCGCGGTGTCACCGCCGCCGATCACGGCGATGTCCTGGTCCTTGAAGAAGAACCCGTCGCAGGTGGCGCACCAGGAGACGCCGCGTCCGGAGAGGGCGTCCTCGTTCGGCAGGCCGAGCTTGCGGTGCTGGGAGCCGGTGGTGACGATGACGGTCTTGGCGCGGTGCACGGTGCCGGCGGTGTCCGTCACGGTCTTGATCTCACCGGTGAGGTCGACGGCGACGATGTCGTCGGGCACGAGCTCGGCACCGAAGCGCTCGGCCTGGGCCCGCATGTTGTCCATGAGCTCGGGGCCCATGACGCCGTCCTGGAAGCCGGGGAAGTTCTCCACCTCGGTGGTGTTCATCAGCGCACCGCCGGCGGTGACGGCGCCCTCGAACACCAGCGGCTTCAGCGACGCGCGCGCGGTGTAGAGCGCCGCCGTGTAGCCGGCGGGCCCGGAGCCGATGATGATCACGTTACGGACGTCGGTCACGGCTTGATTCCTCGTCTCTGGGGACTGCTGCGTACTGCTGGCGGGTGCCTGTCTCAGGACTCTCACCCCACCCAACGGATCCTACGGGGCTTGCATTCCCGGACGTGTCCGAGCGCACGGAAGTGTGTCAGGACGAGGGTGTCATGGGCCACGAGACGGACGGTCGTGGCCGTCAGCTCTGCGGGTAGGCGTGCGTCGCGAGGACCTTGCCCGCGGTGGGCGAGGACTTGCCCACACAGGCGGCGTCGACGATGTACGCGGACACCTTGGTGCTGTCCGAGTCATGGGGCACCACGACGAGGTAGGCGCGCTTGCCCTCGTACGAGCCCTCTTCGGCAGCGAGTGGCGTTTTGGTCCCGATACCGCGCTGGATGCAGTCCGGCACCTGGACCGTTCGCAGCGGGGAGGTCTTCTTGGGGGACTGCGGGCTGGAGCGGGTGTCGATCTTCCCGGGCTCCTTGACGGAGTTCTTCTTGAGGAGATCCGCGACGCGGCCCTCGAGCTTTTCTTCGGAGAAGGAGTTCGCCGTGTCCCGCCGGTCCGGAGGCGTTCCGGCCGTCCCTCCGGAGTCGCCGCCCATGGTCTGGATCAGCAGCGTGCCGAGGCCGATGGCGGCCGCGGTGAAGACGGCGCCGAGCACCGCGGTGCGTCGGCGTGTGGGACGCAGGCGGCTCCCACGTCCCGGACCGGTGGACGCACGGGAATGTCCTGCGGGACGGTCTCCGGCGCCGGACGGGGTGGAGGCGGGCGTTGTTTCACGTGAAACACGCGCGGCGGCGGGCGCCGGCTCGGAAGCAGAAGGCGCAGCGACAGCCACCGGCTCGGACGCCGTGTTCTCAGAAGGAAGGCCTTCGGGGCTGGTGGAGTCCAGCAGCGCTTCGGCGGCCAGTGCCGCGTCGATGCGTCCAGCGATGTCGTCCGGCATGCGGGGAGGGCCCGGCAGCGTGCCGAGCATGCTCCGGATCTCCTCCAAAGAGGCGTAGACGTCGGCACAGAGCTCGCAGCTGTCCAGGTGCCGTCGCACGTCGCTCGTGCGTGAGGGGGGAAGCAGGCCTTCGGTCAGGTCGGAGATCTCGGCGACGTCCGGGTGCCCGCCCGCCGAGTCGGTCGCGGTTGTCACGCTCGCCCACCTCCGCCCTTCACGGCAGCTGAATCGCTTGGTCCTGTGTCCCGTGGCCCTGCTGCCGGTGGGACGGATGTCCCCTGCGTCCGGTTCCTCGCCGAGCCGGGCTTCTTGCTTCCGTCTGCGGCACCACGGTCCTCGTCGCGCGGAGGCGGCCCCGTACGCAGATGAGTGAGCAGCGGCAACAGTCTGGCTCTGCCGCGCGCGCAGCGGCTCTTGACCGTGCCCGTGGGGATGTCGAGGACGCGGGCGGCCTCGGCCACGGGGTAGCCCTGCATGTCGACCAGCACGAGAGCGGCGCGCTGGTCGTGAGGAAGGGTGCCGAGGGCCTCCAGGAGCTCCCGGTGGAGGTCGCCCCGCTCGACGGGAGCCGCGGCCGACTCCTCCGGCTCCAGGAGCTGCTCGAGGCGTTCGGTGTCGTCGATCGGTGAGGTCTTGCGGGAGGCTGACTTGCGCGCTCTGTCGAGGCAGGCGTTCACGGTGATGCGGTGCAGCCACGTCGTCACGGCGGACTGACCCCGGAACGTGTGCGCCGCGCGGTAGGCGGAGACCAAGGCGTCCTGCACCGCGTCAGCGGCCTCCTCGCGGTCTCCGAGCGTGCGCAGCGCGACAGCCCACAGGCGGTCGCGGTGGCGCCGCACCAGCTCGCCGAAGGCGTCCTTGTCGCCGGCGACATGAGCGGCGAGGAGGTCCTGATCGTTGAGGTCACCGTGCGCGGTGCTGTCCACCGTCGAACCCCCTCCCCCAGTGAGCCGTGGCGGGCCGATCCCTCAGCCCTTGAGCTGCACGTCCTTGATGGCTTGCTTGTACCCCGCCCCGATGTACCCGTCGACGCCGGAGTTCGGGACCTCGGTCACCCAGAGGAGCACGTACTGCGACTTCACGGCCTTCTTGGCCTTGATCTTCGCGGTGGTGCTCGACGTGGTGGCGTTGCCGATCTTCTTCATGGACGCGATGTCCGTGGAGGGCGACAGCGAATCCGTGGCGTACAGCGAGACCGTGGTGCGGTCGCCGCCGTACAGGAGGGATACGGACGCCTCGGAGACCTCTTGCTCCGAGCCGAGGTCGTAGACGATACCGACACCTGGCTTGTACGGGGCGAGCGGCGGCCCCTCCTTGAAGGTCTTCGTGCGCCAGAGAGAGGCACGGTCCTTGTCGAAGGTGTGGGGGACGTTCTCCGGGTCTTGGGCATAGCCCTCAAGGACGAGCTCTTGGCCGTTCTTGATGGTGATCGGCTTCTTGGGCTTGGGCTGCCCCTTGTCGCCACCCGTCCTGGTGTTCGTCTTGCCCGGGTCACTGGCGTTCTCGCGTTCCACCAAGGCGTCCGCCAACTGCCAGCTGCCGAGGCCGAGCGCGGCGATGAGCAGCGCGGAGACGCCCCACTTGAGGACCCTGCCGGTACGGCTCTGCAACGGGGGCGGCGGGGTGGGCACGGGCTGAGTGACCCCGGGGTGGGCCGCGGGGCGGCCGTAGGTGCCCTGCTGATACGTGGTGCGCTGGTACTCGGGCGGCGCGGTGAACGCGGGCTCCGGCGGGCGGATGCGGGGCATCTCCCCGATGGCCTTCACCAGCTCCTCCGGCGTCGTGCACGGAGGGTCCTGGCGGGAAGCGGTGGCGCCGTCGTTGACGAGCGCCCGCATGGCGAGCTCCGACAGGCCCCGGTGGACGCCGGCGCGCACCTGGTCGGGTGCGATGAGCCCGACGCCCTTGGGCAGCCCGGAGAGGCCGTACGCGTCGTTCTCGTACGGCCAGCGCTGGGTCAGGGCGGCGTACAGGAGAGCGCCGATCGCCTCCGTGTCCGTGCGCTGCGGGGTCTCGGAGCTGATGCCGCGCAGCGCGGCGTTCACGGCGAGGCCGCGGATGCGGTACTGGCCCGTGGAGGTGCGCAGCACGGCGCTCGGGGTGAGCCGCAGGTGCGCGAGGCCCTCGCGGTGCGCGGCGGCCATGGCCTGGGAGACCTGGCTGACGAGCTGGTAGGCGTCGTGTGCCTCGAGCGGGCTCGCGGCGAGGACCGTGGTGAGCTCCGTGGCGTCCGGGAGCCACTCGTGGACGACGTAGACGAGTTCGTTCTCCTCGACGGCGTCCAGTACCTGTACGAAGCGCGGGTCGCCGAGCAGCGCCGACGAGCGGGCCGCCGCGAGGACCGAGCGGGCGCGCGGATGGTCGGCGGGCAGGAGGTGCACGCCGACGGCCCGGCGCAGCTTCTCGTCGACCGCACGCCAACTGCTGAAACCGTCCAGACGGGTGACGCACTCTTCGAGCCGATAGCGTCTGGCGAGCTTGTGGCCGCTGTGCAGTTCTGGGGGTGAGGACGCCCTGGGGCTCGTGGACCTGTCTGTCTTCGCCGCCTCTTCGTCTGCTGCCGTATCCCGCTCCCGGGTCTGGGCCTCCCCGTCGGCCGTGGGCTGCTCCGCCTTGGCGGTCAGCGGCTCGTCACCGCTGTTGTCTGCCACGTCGACGGCAGCCGTGCTCCGTTCTGCCACCGTCGTTCCTGCCTCCCCATCCATTGCGCTTCGTCAGACGCCAAAGCCAATTGTGCCCACAGTCCGGCGCTATGCACGACACACGGTGGCCGACGATGGTTGTGCGAGCCTGCTGATCTCACCGACCGAGACGGCCGCGGACCATGCCGACCATGGAGTTGAGCTCCTCGATACGCATGCGCTTCGCGGCGATGAAGTAGACACCGAGCAGTACGGCACCGCCCGCGATCAGAGCGGCCAGCGAACCGACCACGCCCTGTCCGAGCCCTTGCGTGACCGCGTACGCGGCGCCGCCGCCGAGAAGTGCCGCGGGCAGCGAGGCGATACCGAGCCTGGCGTACGTACGCAGGACGTGAGAGCCGTCCAGGTCGCCGCCGAGCCGCTTCCGCAGCCGCCGCCAGGCGACGCCCACGCCGATGGCGTACGCGAGGCCGTAGACGGCCGCCATGCCGGTGACGGCCCAGCGGGTCGGCAGAACGAAGTAGCAGGCCGCGGAGGCGGCGGCGTTCACGGCGGCGACGATGACCGTGTTGTAGAACGGCGTCCGCGTGTCCTCGTAGGCGTAGAAGGCACGGAGCACGACGTACTGCACGGAGTAGGGGATCAGGCCGAGGCCGAAGGCCATCAGCATGAAGCCCATGTTCGTGGCCTGCGGGCTGCCCGAGGAACCGAAGATCAGGGTGCACATCGGGACGCCGAGCGCGACGAAGCCGAAGGCGATCGGCACGATCGCGACGGCCGTCGTGCGCAGTCCCTGGGAGATGTCGTCACGGACGGAGCCGGTGTCGCCGTCGTTCGCGGAGCGGGACAGCCTCGGCAGCAGGGCTGCCATCAGGGAGACCGTGATGATGGCCTGGGGGAGCCCCCAGATGAGCTGGGCGTTGGCGTAGGCGGAGAAACCGATGCCGCTCGTCGAGGGCAGGTCGACCGTGGCGGCGGTGGCCAGCTGGGTGACGACGAGGGCGCCCGCCTGGTTCGCCAGCACGAACAGGATCGTCCACTTGGCGAGCTTGGCGGCCTTGCCCAGGCCGTGGCCCTTCCAGTCGAAGCGCGGACGCAGCTTGAAACCGGTCTCGCGCAGGTACGGGATCATCGCCAGGGCCTGCACGACGAGACCGAGCAGGACACCGACGCCGAGGAGGCGCTCCGCCTCCGGCGGGATGCTCTTCACGGTCATGCCGGACGTCTCCGCCGTCCCGTAGACCCAGATGAACATGCCGAGCGTGGCGATGATGACGATGTTGTTGAGGACCGGCGTCCACATCATCGCGCCGAATTTGCCGCGGACGTTGAGGATCTGGCCCATGACCACGTGGATGCCCATGAAGAAGATCGAGGGCAGGAAGTAACGCAGCAGGGTGGTGCCGACATCGGTCGCCGCCGCATCGTTGGCGACGGGCACCGACATCACCCGCACGAGTTGCGGGGCCAGCACGATGCCGAGGACGGTGAGCGCGGCGAGCGCCACCGTGACGAGGGTCAGCAGACGGTTGGCGTACGCCTCGCCGCCGTCCTCGTCCTCCTTCATGGAGCGCACCAGCTGCGGCACGAACACCGAGTTCAGACCGCCGCCCACGGTGAGGATGTAGATCATCGTGGGGATCTGGTAGACGACCTGGAACGTGTCGCCGAGCAGACCGACGCCGAGCGCCGAGACGATCAGGGCGGATCGGATGAAGCCGGTGAGCCGTGAGACCAGCGTGCCGGCCGCCATGACCGCGCTCGACTTCAGCAGGCTCGCCGCGCGGCCGCCGGACTTGGCGGCGGGTGCGGGCGCAGGTGCGGCCGCCTGGGCGGGCGAGGGGGCCGGGGCGGCCGCCGGGCCCGGTACGAGCGGCTGCTCGGCGGCGGGCGGGTAGCCGCCGTCGGCGGGCTGCTGGTAGCCGTTGCCCTGCTGGTAGTCGTCCCCCTGCTGATAGCCATGGCCCTGCTGGTAGGCGTTTCCCTGGGGGTAGCCGGTGCCCTGGGGGTAGCTGCCCTGCTGGTACTCGCCCTGCGGGTGCTGGCCCTGCGGGTACTGGCCTTGTTGGTAGCCGCCCTGCTGGTACTCGTCCTGCTGGTAGGCGCCCTGCTGGCCGTGGTAGCCACCGGCCTGCTGGTCGCGGAAGAGGTGAGCGAAGGCGTCCGGCTCGTGGTACTCCTCGCCGGCCTGGGTGACCAGGTCGTCGACGCCCACGAACTGCGTCGTGCGGGCATCGTCTCCGTAGGGGAGATGCCGGGTCGGACCCTCCGGCTCGGGGGCCGGGGGCTGGGCCCACACGCGCGGGTCGGGGGCGTGCTCCGGGGCGGGCGGCTGGGCGTAGAGAGGCTGCTGCTGATAGGTGCCGGGCGGTGGCGGGGGATGGGCCGCGCGGTCGTAGAGCGCCTCGGTCACCGGGTCCTGGGCCGAGAGGTCCTGCGCCCGGTAGGGGTCCTGGTCGTAGGCGTCCTGGAGATACACGTCCGGCGCCGGCTGCGGCGGCACCTGCCCGTGCTCGGGGGAGCCGGGCGGCGGGCCCCCGGGCGAGGCGGAGCCGCCCGCGCCCTGGCCACGGTCACCGTCGTACGGCGCGTTCATGGTTACCCCACCTCATCGTCCCCGGGCCCACCGGCCACGACATCGCTCAACGGTCCACTCTCTCACCCGTGTCCGACGGGTCGGTGCTTTCGGGAGCGGTGTCCGGTGTCGGGTCACTCGGCTGCTCGGGGTCGTCCGTCCCGGGCCCGCTGCCGGACTCGCCGTCGGGGCCCGCCGCCGGGCCCTCGTCCGAGTCCTGCCCGGGATCCTGGCCCGGGCCTTCCTGGGCCTGCTTGCGGGCCGCCCGCTTGCGCTGGGTGTACATCCGGAATCCGGCGAGCACGAGCAGCAGGAGGCCGCCCGCGATGACGAGCATCACGGTGAGGGTGACCTCGGTGACGTTGACGTCGAAGCGCACGACGTCTCCGTAGGGCTTGCCGTCCTCCGTGTAGAGCCGCGCGTACACCGGAACGGGGCCGTTGGCGTTGGCGGTGGTCGTGAACTTCACGGACTGGGAGTGGCCGCCCGCGATCTTGATCTGCTTCTCTTCGAACTGCCCGTCGCCGATCTTCAGACGCGTGGGGTTCTGCGAGTACAGCCGCAGGACGAGATGGTCGACGCCCTGCACGAGGTTGTTCTGCACCGACACGGGGATGGTGGCGCTGCGGCCGGACAGCTTCGCGTCGGACCTCTGGATCAGGGCCACCTGCTTGGTGAGATTCCGCAGGTAGTTCTTGACGCTGTCCTGGTAGGCCGTCGCCTCCGCCGCGCGACCGCGCCAGGACGTCGACATCCCCCGGTCTATGGCTCGCCCGAAGGGGGTGACCACGCGGTCCTTCTCGGTGAGGATCACCTGGAAGCTCTCGAGCTGGTCCTGGGTGGCCTGGATGGTCACGAAGGACTTCCGCGGCAGCTCCTGCTTGCGCAGCGAGGCGGGGTACGACCCGGCCGACGGCACCTGGGTGGTCGCCTGCGGGTCCGGCTTGGCCTTGGCGGCGGCGGTCAGGCTCTCGGGCTGCGACCACTTCCCGTCGGAGAGGGCGCTCAGTGCCTTCTCCATGGCCTGCGCCTGGCTGACGGAGGGCATGCGCTGCGGCGCGACGACGATGCTCCGCTGGTTGTCCGGGTCCTGCAGGTTGATCATGAGGCTCTGGGCGAGGAACTCCTGGACGGCGAGCGTGGAGTTCCCCGCCTCCGACATGTCGCCCTGGAAAGCCGTGGAGAGGCGGGAGTCGGCCACCACTGCGGTCGTACCGCCGCCGATGGGCCGGGCCGCGGTCGGCGAGTACGACAGGCCGCCGGTCTCACGGAGGCTGTCGCTGCGGGCGATCACCGTATGGGCGCCCGCGGAGGTGGCGACGTCGACGATCGACGGATCGACCGCCCCGTCGGCGGGCCACGCGAAGTCCGTGGTGGGCTTCACCTGAAGGATCGTCTTCACCGTGCTGGCGCCGACCTCGGTGGCTTCCTTGAGATGCCCGAGAGAGCCACCGACCGCCTTGCCGGTGTGGGCGAGGGACGCGAGGTCGGGGTCGGCGAAGGGCAGCGCGACGACCTTCTTGCCCTTGACGGCGGCCTGGAGGTCGTTGAGCCACTGATTGGCGACGGACTGGTGCTTGCCCGCCCTGCTCGTCTTTCCGTCGGGATTCTCGATCCGGTAGCTCTTCGTCATCGCCTCGACCGAGGCGAGCAGGTCCGGATCGATGACCCACGTGACGTCATGGCGGCTGCCGAGGGACAGGAGTTGCTCCAGGCGACCGCCCGGTGCGAGCTCGTCGGCCAGGTCGTCGTTCTTGAAGACGGGCGTCTGCTGGTCGTCGGACCCCGTCTTCGCCGTGAGGTGGGTGGAGGTGGTGAGCGGCCACAGATACGTGGTCTTCGTCTTCGTGCCGGCGGCGTCGGGCTGCCACGGCAGGAAAGTGCGCTCGATGCCGAGCACCTGGGGGTAGGGCTGGGCGGCGCTCTGCCCGGTGAGAGCGACACCCAGCTGGTAGACGCCGTGGGTGCCGAGGGACAGTGCCTTCACCGGTACGGAGATGCTGAAGTCCTGCCGCACTCCCGGTGCGAGCCTGGAGATCTTCTCGACGTACTTCCCGCCGATCTCCCGGCCCTCGGCCCCCGGCTGGAAGCCCGTGCGCTTCGCCGCGCTGTCGATGGCGCTGCGGCTGTTGAGAGGCGTGCCGACGCGCAGTCCGACCTGGGCCCCGGTCACCGTCTGCTTGCCGTTGTTGGTGACCGTGCCCGAAACGGTGAGGGTGTCACCCTCGCCGGGAGCGGTGGGGGTGAGCGAGTCCAGGGACACGTCGACGGTGCGAGAGCCGGTGGCGTCGGCCTTCGCGCTCGCCACGGCCGTGCCGGCCTGAGTGCTCGGCGCAGCGGCCTGCGCCACGGGCCCTGCCGGGGCCTGCAGGAGGCCGGCCAGCAAGGGGGTACCCACCAGCAGTGCTGCGGTGCGCCGCAGCCACCGGCGGGCAGGTGAGGGGCTCGTCCCCGGGAAGTCTGCCGCCTCGGCCACGCGTTCGCCCGTCCCTCGTCGTCAGTGGTCGTCGGTTGTGCGTCCACGCATGGTAACGATGCGCGCTGTGGCGAAGTGCCGCGGACTGCTCCACGTGATCACAAGCGGCTCGCTCCACGGGATCGGAAGCGGATCGCTCCACGTGATCAGAAGGCGGGCGGAAGCGGCGGCGCGAGCCCCGCGGGGCCGGGCGGTAATCGGGTCGGCCACGGGCGCCCGGGGCACGTACCCTTTTCTGTTGTGCCGAACGCCAATGAAGACAACCCCAGCGCCCTGAGCCAGGTGCAGCGCCGCGCGGTCAGTGAACTGCTCCGTGTGTCCCCTGTCGCGGATGACCTCGCCCGCCGTTTCCAGGAGGCCGGGTTCTCCCTCGCCCTGGTCGGCGGCTCGGTCAGGGACGCCCTTCTGGGCCGGCTCGGCAACGACCTGGACTTCACGACCGACGCCCGCCCCGAGGACGTACTGAAGATCGTCCGGCCGTGGGCCGACGCGGTGTGGGAGGTCGGGATCGCCTTCGGCACGGTCGGCAGCCAGAAGGACGCCCGCGTCGGAGACGCCGACCTGAGCTTCCAGGTCGAGGTCACGACGTACCGCTCGGAGGCGTACGACAGGACCTCGCGCAAGCCCGAGGTGTCCTACGGCGACTCCATCGAGGAAGACCTCGTGCGCCGTGACTTCACGGTGAACGCGATGGCCGTGGCGCTCCCCGAGAAGGAGTTCGTCGACCCGCACGGTGGTCTCGAGGACCTGGCGGAGCGTGTCCTGCGCACCCCCGGCACCCCCGAGGAGTCCTTCTCCGACGACCCGCTGCGCATGCTGCGGGCCGCGCGCTTCGCCGCTCAGCTGGACTTCGAGGTGGCCCCGGACGTGGTCGCCGCGATGAAGGCGATGGCCGAGCGCAT
Organism: Streptomyces sp. NPDC039462; assembly: GCF_055639375.1. Lineage (NCBI taxonomy): Bacteria > Bacillati > Actinomycetota > Actinomycetes > Kitasatosporales > Streptomycetaceae > Streptomyces > Streptomyces sp. NPDC039462. Next base: position 235,732 of record NZ_JBVKAO010000004.1, on the reverse strand, counting down.
CGACATCGTCTCGGCGGAGCGGGTCCGGGACGAATTGAACAAACTGCTCCTCTCCGCACACCCGCGCAAGGGTCTCGCCCTCCTCGTGGAGACGGGCCTTGCCGAGCGGATCCTGCCCGAGCTGCCGGCCCTGCGCCTGGAGCGGGACGAGCACCACCGCCACAAGGACGTGTACGACCACTCGCTGATCGTCCTGGAGCAGGCGATGGCCCTGGAGACGGACGGTCCCGACCTGACGCTGCGGCTCGCGGCGCTGCTGCACGACATCGGCAAGCCGCGGACACGGCGCTTCGAGAGCGACGGCCGCGTCTCCTTCCACCACCACGAGGTGGTCGGCGCCAAGATGGTCAAGAAGCGGATGACGGCGCTCAAGTACTCCAACGAGCTCGTGAAGGACGTCTCGCGCCTGGTCGAGCTCCACCTGCGCTTCCACGGCTACGGCACAGGAGAGTGGACGGATTCGGCCGTACGCCGCTACGTACGCGACGCGGGGCCGCTCCTGGACCGCCTGCACAAGCTGACCCGCTCGGACTGCACGACACGTAACAAGCGCAAGGCGAACGCCCTGTCGCGCGCGTACGACGGCCTGGAGGAGCGCATCGCCCGCCTCCAGGAGCAGGAGGAGCTGGACTCGATCCGCCCCGACCTCGACGGCAACGCCATCATGGAGATCTTGGACGTGGGCCCGGGCCCGGTGATCGGCAAGGCCTACAAGTTCCTGCTGGAGCTGCGCCTGGAGAACGGGCCGATGGAGCGGGAAGCAGCGGCTGCGGCGCTCAAGGAGTGGTGGGCCGCGCAGGACTGAGACGGGGTGGCGGGTGCCTCACGCGGGTGCCTCACGGTTTCACGTGAAACATCCGCGCCCCCACGTCCCCGCATACGCCGAGGGGCGTTGTTTCACGTGAAACCGTGAAACAACGCCCCTCGGCGTTCTCCTACTTGGTCTCCTTCAGGCAGAGCACGACGTTGTGCCCCTTGCCCTGCTGGTAGTAGGCGATCTCGGAGGTCTTGACGGCCTTGCACTTGTTGCTGTCGCTCGTGCCGTCGAACTTCTCGACGACCTCGAACTCGGCGTCGCTCGAAGAGCAGTCGACTTCCTTGAGGTCCGGCGAGATCTGCGTGCCCTCGTTGTGCATGCAGCTGCCGACCGAGGTGGACTCGGCGTCACTCTTGCCGAGGTACCACTTGCCGACGGCTATGAGGATCGCGACCAGGATGAAGCCACCGATGCGCAGGAGCAGCTTCTTGCCGCGACCCCGGGGAGCAGCCGGCGCCGGGGGGACGGGCCCACCCTGGTTGTACGGCGGGTACGGCTGCGTCGCGCCGGGCTGACCCTGCTGCGGCGGGTAGGGCGCCGCCGGGGCCTGCTGGCCATAGGGGTTCTGGCCCTGCGGCGGGTACGGAATCTGGCCCTGGGGCGGCGGAGTGGTCACTTTTGGGGGTCCCCCTCGAACGAGAGCGCGATGGCGCGAATACGACGCCCGTAAGTTATCCGGGTGAGGTGGCAACTCTGAAGCCCAGAGGGACTCTGTGGCATTGATGTGACACTTATTGCGCGCCAAAACGGGCCATAGCCCCAGCAATTGCTGCGTAGAGCAGGGCCACACCGATGACCAGTGGGACCGACCGTCCGTCAGGCGGCAGCACCAGCGCGGCCACTCCCGCCGCGCCGACAAAGGCGACGTTGAAGAGGACGTCGTAGAGGGAGAAGATTCGGCCTCGGAAGCCGTCGGCCACCGCGGACTGCACCACCGTGTCCGTGGCGATCTTCGCACCCTGGGTCGTCAGGCCGAGGACGAAGGCGGCGACGAGGAGCGGGACGGGCGCGAAGGAGAGGCCGAGCGCCGGTTCGAGCACCGCCGCCGCTCCCGCACAGGCCACGATCCAGCCGCCCGCCCCCAGCCGCCCCACCGCCGCGGGCGTCACCAGGGCCGCCACGAAGAACCCCGCGCCGGAGAACCCCACGGCCAGGCCGAGCAGCGCCAGCCCGTCGGACTCCGTCGACGACCAGGCGTACCGGCAGAGCATCAGGACCATGACCGTCAGCGCGCCGTAGCAGAACCGCATCACCGTCATCGCGGCCAGCGCGCGGGCGGCCGCGGGACGCTGCAGCAAGTGCCGTACTCCTGCCTGCAACCCGCGCGCCGTGCCCGCGAGAGCCGCCGCGAGCCGGGGCTGCACCAGGTCGGGGTCCGGGCCGAGCAGCGCACGGGCCATGCGCAGCGAGGCGAGGGCCGCGCAGAGGTACAGGACGGCTCCGAGGAGCACCACCGCCGCGTCCGAGTCCGGCCCCACCAGGCGTACGACGAAGGCGAGCCCGCCGCCCAGGGTCGCGGCGAGCGTCCCCGCGGTCGGGGAGAGGGAGTTCGCGATGACCAGGCGGTCGGCGTCGACCACCCGGGGCAGCGCGGCCGAGAGCCCGGCCAGGACGAAGCGGTTGACGGCGGTGACGCAGAGGGCGGAGACGTAGAAGAGCCAGTCGGCGACGTCGCTCAGCATCAGCACGGCGGTCACGGACGCCAGGGCGGCCCGCAGGAGATTGCCGTACAGGAAGACCTGGCGGCGCTGCCAGCGGTCGAGGAGGACGCCTGCGAACGGGCCGATCAGCGAGTACGGAAGGAGCAGCACCGCCATGGCGGAGGCGATCGCTCCGGGCGAGGCCTGCTTCTCCGGGGAGAAGACGACGTAGGTGGCGAGCGCGACCTGATAGACGCCGTCCGCCCCCTGGGAGATCAGCCGTACGGCGAGGAGCCGTCGGAAGTCCCGCAGCCGCAGCAGTATCCGCAGGTCACCGACGACAGCCATGGGGCCAAGCCTCACATACGAGGAGGGTCCCCGGGCGGAATGCCCGGGGACCCTCGACGAGCGACAAGGAGAGAGCTGTTTAGCGCTCGACCTCGCCCTTGATGAACTTCTCGACGTTGTCGTAGGCCTCGTCGTCGAAGTACTGGACCGGCGGGGACTTCATGAAGTACGACGACGCGGAGAGAATCGGGCCGCCGACACCGCGGTCCTTGGCGATCTTCGCGGCGCGGAGAGCGTCGATGATGACACCCGCGGAGTTCGGGGAGTCCCAGACCTCGAGCTTGTACTCCAGGTTCAGCGGGACGTCACCGAAGGCGCGGCCCTCGAGGCGGACGTACGCCCACTTGCGGTCGTCGAGCCACGCGACGTAGTCCGACGGGCCGATGTGGACGTTCTTCTCGCCCATCTCGCGGTCGGGGATCTGCGAGGTGACGGCCTGCGTCTTCGAGATCTTCTTCGACTCGAGGCGGTCGCGCTCCAACATGTTCTTGAAGTCCATGTTGCCGCCGACGTTCAGCTGCATGGTGCGCTCGAGACGGACACCGCGGTCCTCGAACAGCTTCGCCATCACACGGTGCGTGATGGTGGCGCCGACCTGGGACTTGATGTCGTCGCCGACGATCGGGACACCGGCCTCGGTGAACTTGTCCGCCCACTCCTTGGTGCCGGCGATGAAGACCGGCAGCGCGTTGACGAACGCGACCTTGGCGTCGATGGCGCACTGCGCGTAGAACTTCGCGGCGTCCTCGGAACCGACGGGCAGGTAGCAGACGAGGACGTCGACCTTGCGGTCCTTGAGGATCTGGACGACGTCGACCGGGGCCTCGTCGGACTCCTCGATGGTCTGGCGGTAGTACTTGCCCAGGCCGTCGAGGGTGTGGCCGCGCTGAACCGTGACGCCCTTGTTCGGCACGTCGCAGATCTTGATGGTGTTGTTCTCGCTGGCACCGATGGCGTCCGAGAGGTCGAGGCCGACCTTCTTCGCGTCGACGTCGAAGGCGGCGACGAACTCGACGTCACCGACGTGATACTCGCCGAACTGGACGTGCATCAGGCCCGGGACCTTCGTGTCCGGGTCGGCGTCCTTGTAGTACTCGACGCCCTGGACCAGCGAGGCGGCGCAGTTGCCCACGCCGACGATGGCTACGCGAACCGAACCCATTCCGGTTGCTCCCTGTGTGATCTCGGTATTCGGGATGAAACCCCGCGGAACGCTGGGTCTCACTTATTGGGGTCATCGGACGGATCCGGCGGCGGGTTGGTCTCCCGCCGCCGGGGCAGGCCCGTCGACTCCCCAGATGTGCTGTTCTGCTGAGCGGAGCTTCCGGGGGCGGACCGTTGCTGGTCCCGCCCCGCCCGCTCGCTCTCGATGAGCTCGTTCAGCCAGCGCACTTCGCGCTCCACGGACTCCATGCCGTGCCGCTGAAGTTCGAGCGTGTAGTCGTCCAGGCGCTCCCGGGTACGGGCCAGGGAGGCGCGCATCTTCTCCAAGCGCTCTTCGAGGCGGCTGCGGCGGCCCTCGAGCACCCGCATCCGCACATCTCGCGAGGTCTGCCCGAAGAAGGCGAAGCGGGCGGCGAAGTGCTCGTCCTCGTACGCGTCGGGGCCGGTCTGCGAGAGCAGGTCCTCGAAGTGCTCCTTACCTTCCGCCGTCAACCGATAGACGATCTTGGCGCGACGCCCCGCGAGCGGAGCCGCCAGGGTGTCTTCGGAGCTGCCACCCGACTCCTCGATCAACCAGCCGTTGGCGACCAGCGTCTTGAGGCAGGGGTAGAGCGTCCCGTAGCTGAAGGCGCGGAACACTCCCAGCGATGTATTGAGGCGTTTACGCAGCTCATAGCCGTGCATCGGGGACTCTCTGAGCAGCCCGAGCACGGCGAATTCCAGGATGCCGGAGCGCCTGCTCATCGTCGCCTCCCGTCTGCCACGGTCCCTCAGTACGGCCTTTATGCCGAGCTGATGTATCGACTCGATACATCGAGACGATAGAACGGCGATCCGGTTGAGACAAGAGGGGGCACGGTGAACGGCGTCACATCACCGATTCGTAGGAAGTAACTTGCCTGTTTTGGGGTGAACTTCGGCTCTACGAGGGTTTTGACGGTGCGTAGTCTGTGCGCCATGCATGCCGCCGGGAACCAAGTGACGCATGAGAGCGTCGTCGTCCCCGGTGTAGTGCGGGTGGGTTCCGGAACGGACGCATCCGCATTTCGGGGGGACCGGAAACCAGCCGCCGTTTCCAGGCGTGGACAGCTGCGCCTGCCCGAGGAGTAATCGTTCGATGAGCGAGCACCGTCGCAAACCGCCGCAGCCGCAGGGCGGCGGACGCGCCGCGGCCAGGCGAGGCGCCCCAGGAGCGCCGTCGGGCCGCCGCGCGGCCCCGCGGGGCGATACAGGATCGCCCTCTTCTTCTTATGGGGCGTCCGGTCCTTCTTATGGGGCGTCCGGTCCCGGGGCTCCTGACGAGGGGGGCCGACCGTACGGCGGCCGTGCCGAGGCCCGGCGCGCCGCGCAGCGCAGCGGATCTGTCGGTACGGGCGGCAGCCGTCGCAGGGCGCCCGACGGGGGTGGGCGCGGTGCCGGTGGTGGCCGTCGTGGCGGTGGCGGGGCCGGTGGCCCGGGCGGGGCAGGCCGCGGCAGGGGCCGTGGCGCCGAGCCTCCGCGCAAGAAGCGGTTCATCGACTATCCGCGCGCAGGCAAGAGCGGTGCCCGCCGCTGGGTCCCGTCGTGGCGCCTGGTCACCGGCATGTTCATCGGCTTCCTCGGCAGCTTGATGGCCGTCGCAGGCATCGCGTACGCCCTGGTGGAGGTGCCGGAGGTCGACAAGGCGGCCAAGGCCCAGAACAACGTCTACTACTGGGCCGACGGCAAGCAGATGGTCGCGACCGGTGGTGAGCGCAACCGCCAGATCATCGACTACGACGACATCCCGGCAGAGATGCGCTTCGCCGTCATGTCGGCGGAGAACAAGACGTTCGAGAAGGACAAGGGCGTCGACCCGATGGGCATCGCGCGTGCCCTGGTCAACATGGCCAAGGGCGGGCAGACCCAGGGTGGCTCGACCATCACCCAGCAGTACGTGAAGAACGCGCGCCTCGGTGATCAGTCGCAGACGTTCTCCAGGAAGTTCAAAGAGCTCTTCATCTCCATAAAGGTCGGCCGCCAGGTCTCCAAGGAAGACATCATGGCGGGGTACCTCAACACCGCCTATTACGGGCGTGGGGCCTATGGCATCCAGGCCGCCGCGCGGGCGTACTTCGGCAAGGAAGCCAGCGAGCTGGATCCCAGCCAGTGCGCTCTCCTCGCGACGGTGCTCAAGGGCGCCACGTACTACGACCCCGCCGGCTATCCCGAGATCGACCCCGCCGCCAACAAGGAGGACAACACCACTCGCGCCAAGAAGCGCTGGAAGTGGATCCTCGACGAGGAGGTCAAGGACGGCCACCTGACCGAGGAGCGGCGGGCCAAGTACACCGACTTCCCCAAGCTGCAGAACCCGCGCTCGAACGTGGACCTGGCGGGCCAGACCGGTTACCTCGTGGACCTGGCCAAGGCGTACGTCATCAGGAACACCAACATCACCGCCGAGCAGCTCCAGCAGGGTGGCTACGAGATCCACACGACCTTCGACAGGAAGAAGGTCAAGGAGCTCGAGAAGGCGGTGAACAAGGTCCGCAAGGAGAAGATCAAGCCGAAGCTGCGTCCGGAGAAGGACACGCACGTCCAGTTCGGCGGCGCCTCCGTGGACCCGAAGGACGGCGCGATCAAGGCCATCTACGGCGGTGAGGACGCGACCAAGCACTTCACCAACAACGCGGACCAGACCGGTGCCCAGGTCGGTTCGACGTACAAGCCCTTCGTGCTGGCCGCCGCGTTCAAGTACGGCGTGCGTGACCCGGACGGCCCGGAACAGCAGACCGCGGTCGAGCGCACCATCGTCAACCCGAAGAGCCTGTACAGCGGCAAGAACGAGCTCAAGATCCAGAAGTACAACGGGCAGGTCTGGACGGACCGCGACGGCAAGCAGTGGAACCAGAAGAACGACGGAAACCAGTCGTACAACCCGCCCAGCTACCAGATCGATCTCCGTGAGGCGATGAGGGAGTCGGTCAACTCGGCGTATGTGCAGCTCGGCATGGACGTCGGCCTGGAGAAGGTCAAGGAGGCGGCCATGGATGCCGGCCTCAAGGACGACAGCTCCATGGCCGGTGCCACCTACCCGTCCTTCTCGCTCGGCACCTCGTCGCCGAGCGCCATCCGGATGGCCGGGGCGTACTCCACCTTCGCGGCGAGCGGCAAGCAGAACGAGCCCTACTCGGTCACGGAGGTCGAGCACGAGGGCGACACGGTCTACCGGCACGAGAAGGAGACCAAGCAGGCCTTCGACGCGGAGGTCGCCGACAACGTCACCGACGTGCTGCGCACCGTCGTGGACAAGGGCACGGGTACCTCGGCCCAGCTCTCCGGCCGTCAGGTCGCCGGCAAGACCGGTACGACCGACGGCAACAAGTCGGCCTGGTTCGTCGGCTACACCCCGCAGCTGTCGACGGCGGTGAGCATGTACCGGCTCGACGACGACGAGACCAACAAGAAGCGCAAGTTCCTGGAGATGTTCGGCACGGGAGGCGAGAAGAAGATCCACGGAGCCTCGTTCCCCGCGCAGATCTGGCAGGACTACATGGAGCAGGCGCTCAAGGGCCAGCCCGTGAAGAACTTCCCGGTGCCCGGGCCGATCGGCAAGGTGGTCGGCGAGACTCCGCCCCCGCCGCCGTCCCCGACGGAGACCGAGGAGGAGCCGGAGAAGACCACGTCACCGACGCCCACGGAGACCGAGTCCTCGAAGCCTCCGACGAAGTCGCCGGACCCCGAGGAGTCCTGTGATCCGCTGGACTGGGACTGCAACGACGACGGCGGTCAGGAGAACGGTGGTGGTGCCGCCGACGGCGGCGTCGGCGGCGGTCCCGGCGGCGAGTCGCCACCGCCGACGGATGACCCAGCCGGTGGCGGAGCAAACCACGGCAACGAGAACGGGGGCGGTGGCGGCTTCATCGCCGGCCCGAGGGGCTGAGCCGGTCCCGCCGGGGTGATCCGGCGGGCCGCTGAGGTCTCCCCCGCGTCCCCCCACGTCCGCCGCGGATGTTTCACGTGAAACGAGGGCCGTCGCACCGATGGGTGCGGCGGCCCTCTCCGTGTTCTCAGGCGCGTACGGCAGGATGGCGGGCATGCCCAGTGCAGATCCCAGCGCAGAGACGCCGCGCACGAGCACGTACGAGCCCGTGAGCCAGGAGCCGGAGCCGGTACGGCCCACCAAGGAGGACGAGGTCGCCCGGGCCGGCAGCGAGCTGATCGGAGGCCCGGTCGGCCGGAGAGTGCTGTTCGCGGCGACGTGGTGGACTCCCGTGCGCGTCATCACGCTCGTTGCGCTCGGGATGTTCGCACTCGGAATGATCCAGAAAATGCCGTGCTACAACGGCGCCTGGTTCTTCGGAGCGAGCTCGCAGTACACGCACGCGTGTTACTCCGACATCCCGCACCTCTACCAGGGACGTGGCTTCGCCGACGGTCTCGTGCCGTACTTCGACAAGCTCCCCGGCGACATGGAGTACCTCGAGTATCCGGTCCTCACCGGGGTGTTCATGGAAGTGGCCTCCTGGGTCACTCCTGGCAGCGGCTCCATCCAGCACCAGGAAAAGATCTACTGGATGGTCAACGCCGGGATACTGATGGCCTGCACCGCGGTCATCGCCGTGTGCGTCGCGCGCACCCACCGGCGCCGCCCCTGGGACGCGCTGCTCGTCGCTCTCGCCCCGGCCTTCGCGCTGACGGCCACCATCAACTGGGACCTCCTCGCGGTGGCTCTCACGGCCGCCGCGATGCTGATGTGGGCACGCGCGCGTGCGCTGGCTTTCGGTGTGCTCCTCGGGCTCGCGACGGCCGCCAAGCTCTATCCCGTGCTCATCCTCGGACCGCTGCTGATCCTGTGCTGGCGCGCGGGCAGATGGCGGCAGTTCGGGACCGCGCTGCTCGGCACGGCGGGCGCCTGGCTGCTCGTCAACCTGCCGGTGATGCTGCTCGCGAGCGACGGCTGGTCGAAGTTCTACACGTTCAGCCAGGAGCGTGGCGTCGACTTCGGGTCCTTCTGGCTGATCCTCTCCCAGCGCATGGACTCTCCGCTGACCACCGACACGGTGAACACCCTGGCGGCGGTGATGATGCTCCTCGCCTGCCTGGGCATCGGCGCGCTCGGCCTCATGGCACCGCGGCGCCCGCGCTTCGCGCAGCTCGCCTTCCTGGTGGTCGCGGCCTTCATCCTCACCAACAAGGTCTACTCACCGCAGTACGTCCTGTGGCTGATCCCCCTCGCCGCGCTCGCCCGGCCGCGCTGGCGCGACTTCCTGGTCTGGCAGGCGTGCGAGGTCGCGTACTTCCTCGGGATCTGGATGTACTTGGCGTACACGACGAGCGGAGACGCCCACAAGGGCCTGCCGACCGAGGGCTACCAACTGGCCATCGGCATCCACTTGTTGGGGACGCTGTACCTGTGTGCCGTGGTCGTACGCGACATCCTGTTGCCGGAGCGGGACGTGGTGCGGCGGGCCGGTGACGACGACCCCTCGGGGGGTGCTCTGGACGGGGCTCGGGACGTCTTCGTCCTGGGGATCGAGGGCCGTGCGGCGCGGACCGAGATGCGCTCCGCCGAGGCTCCCGCCGTGCGGTGGGGTTCCTCGGCCGATCTCTCACGCTGAGGCTCTGAAAGGGCACTCTGCCCGCGCGTTCGCCCTGAGCGAACACGTGCGGGCTCGGCATGCGGAAGGGCCGGTACGACTCGTCGTCGTGCCGGCCCTTCCGCGTGCTGGAGCGGTTTGTCTCAGCCGCCCACAGTCCGTCTCAGCGGCCTACGTTCCGTCTCAGCGGTCGACCATCCGGTCGAACTGCGTGGTGGTGTGCCGCAGGTGGGCCACCAGTTCCTCGCCGACCTTCGGCTCCGGGGCGTCGGAGGGAACGAAGAGGATCGAGACCTGCATGTGCGGCGGCTCCGCGAACCAGCGCTGCTTGCCCGCCCAGACGAACGGCGACAGGTTGCGGTTGACCGTCGCGAGACCCGCGCGGGCCACACCCTTGGCGCGCGGCATCATGCCGTGCAGCGCCTTCGGGGCCTCCAGGCCGACACCGTGCGAGGTGCCGCCGGCGACCACGACCAGCCAGCCGTCGGACGCGGCCTTCTGCTGGCGGTATCCGAAGCGGTCGCCCTTCGCGACGGCGGTGACGTCGAGGACGGCACCGCGGTACTCGGTGGCCTCGTGGTCGCCCAGCCAGAGGTTCGTGCCGATGCGGGCACGGAAGCGGGTCTGCGGGAACTGCTGCTGCAAACGGGCGAGTTCATGAGCCTTGAGGTGGCTGACGAACATCGTGTGCAGCGGCAGCCGGGCCGCACGCAGGCGGTCCATCCAGCCGATGACCTCCTCGACGGCGTCCGAGCCGTCGGTGCGGTCCAGCGGCAGGTGGATCGCGAAACCCTCGAGGCGTACGTCCTCGATGGCGGCGTGCAGCTGTGGGAGCTCCTGCTCGCTCACGCCATGGCGCTTCATCGAGGACATGACCTCGATGACGACGCGGGCGCCCACGAGGCCGTGTACGCCGTCGAGGGACGACACCGACCGGATGACGCGGTCGGGCAGCGGCACCGGCTCCTCGCCCCGCCGGAACGGCGTCAGGACCAGCAGGTCACCGCTGAACCAGTCCTTGATCCGGGCGGCCTCGTAGGTGGTGCCCACGGCGAGGATGTCGGAGCCGAAACGCGTTGCTTCCTCGGCGAGGCGCTCGTGACCGAAGCCGTAGCCGTTGCCCTTGCAGACCGGGACGATGCCCGGGAACTGCTCCAGCAGGTGCTTCTGGTGTGCCCGCCAGCGCGCGGTGTCGACATAGAGCGTGAGCGCCATGGCTGGATCCCGGAACCTTTCTCGTATCTGCGGTGTATCAGAGTTATGGAAGGAAATTGTGCGGGATCAGCGGCGCGACATGTAGATGTCGAGCGCCTTGTGTAGCAGCTTGTTGAGCGGGAAGTCCCACTCGCCGATGTACTCGGCGGCCTCACCGCCGGTGCCGACCTTGAACTGGATCAGACCGAAGAGGTGGTCGGTCTCGTCCAGCGAGTCGGAGATGCCGCGCAGGTCATAGACGGTGGCACCCATGGCGTACGCATCGCGGAGCATCCGCCACTGCATCGCGTTCGAGGGCCTGACCTCACGCCCGATGTTGTCCGACGCGCCGTAGGAGTACCAGACGTGCCCGCCGACGACCAGCATCGTCGCGGCCGACAGGTTCACGCCGTTGTGCCGCGCGAAATACAGCCGCATGCGGTTGGGGTCCTCGGAGTTGAGGGCCTGCCACATCTGCTGGAAGTAGCCGAGCGGCCGCGGGCGGAACTTGTCGCGCACCGCGGTGATCTCATAGAGCCGCTGCCACTCGGGAAGGTCGTAGTAACCGCCCTGGACGACCTCGACACCGGCCTTCTCGGCCTTCTTGATGTTGCGCCGCCACAGCTGGTTGAAGCCCTTCTGGACCTCGTCCAGGGAGCGGTTGGCCAGCGGCACCTGGAAGACGAAGCGGGGCTGCACGTCACCGAAGCCGGCGCCGCCGTCCTCACCCTGCTGCCACCCCATCCGGCGCAGCCGGTCGGAGACCTCGAAGGCCCGCGGCTCGATGTACGTCGCCTCGACGTCCCGCAGCCGCTTCACGTCCGGGTTCTGGATTCCGGCCTTGATCGCCGGAGCGTCCCAGCGGCGGATCACGACCGGCGGACCCATCTTCACGGAGAAGGCGCCCTGCTGCTTCAGATGCGCCAGCATCGGCTGCAGCCACTCGTCGAGGTTCGGGGCGTACCAGTTGATCACCGGCCCCTCGGGCAGGTACGCGAGATAGCGCTTCAGCTTGGGCAACTGCCGGTAGAGCACCAGGCCGGCACCGACCAGCTGGCCGGTCCTGTCGTCGAACCAGCCCAGGTTCTCCGAGCGCCATTCGCTCTTCACGTCAGCCCATGCGGGGACCTGGCAATGACTCGCCGACGGCAGTGTCTGGATATACGCCAGATGCTGCTCGCGACTGATGGTCCTCAGGGTCAGACTCATTCGGGGCGCTCCTCGGGCTGGTGTGTCCCCATGGGTACAGGGGCTCCGGCTCTCGCGCCGAAGCCTACTGCGCCCCGCGAGCGCCCCGTCTGGGCGTACGGAACTCGGGCCCCCGGCCGCGCGTGCGGCCGGGGTGCCGCGAGGCCGTCAGCCGATGATTCCGCCGAAGAGTCCGCCGTGTGCCATGCCCAGGAAGAAGCCGATCGCCGAAGCGCCGAGGCCCAGGATCAGACCGAAGCGTTCGCGGGTCGTCGCCGAGATGAGCTGGCCGTACGCACCCGTGGTGATCCCGATCAGGCCGGCCCACGAGCTGATCAGATGGAGGTTGTGGAACATCGCCGTCACGAAGGCGATCGCCCCGAGCACCAGGGTCACGCCGAGCAGCGCGTCCTGGAGCGGATGGGACTTGCCGTCCGTGGCGAAGAGGGAAGTGGCGGTGTTCGGTCGCATTACTTGTGCCATGTGAGGCACCTCCTGCGGAAGCGGCGCATCGTAGCGCCATACACACCCGATGTGTACAGATTCTGCCCGTCCCCCGCCGGATTTCAACCGGAAGCCTCGGTGCGGGTACTCTGTACCGTCTGCACCGGTGTCTGCCCTGGCCACAGCAAGAGCCCCCGCTCGCGGGAGCCGATTGTCAGTGGCGGCCGATACCGTTGCGTACGCATCACGACCCTCCTGCCACGGAACGACCGTGGCCGCTGAGTCCAAAGGAGGTGGGTTCCACATGCGTCACTACGAAGTGATGGTCATCCTCGACCCCGATCTCGAGGAGCGCGCTGTCTCCCCGCTGATCGAGAACTTCCTCTCCGTCGTCCGTGAGGGCAACGGAAAGGTCGAGAAGGTCGACACCTGGGGCCGTCGTCGTCTGTCCTACGAGATCAAGAAGAAGCCCGAGGGCATCTACTCGGTCATCGACCTGCAGGCCGAGCCTGCGGTCGTCAAGGAGCTCGACCGACAGATGAACCTGAACGAGTCGGTCCTCCGGACCAAGGTCCTCCGTCCCGAGATGCACTGAGCTTTCTAGCTCAGCAGCACCCGGGAATCGAGTAGCAGCAACAAGCAGCCAGCAGCAAACCCGCCGAGAGGTTCCCCCATGGCAGGCGAGACCGTCATCACGGTCGTCGGCAATCTTGTCGACGACCCCGAGCTGCGCTTCACCCCCTCCGGTGCGGCGGTCGCGAAGTTCCGTGTCGCGTCCACCCCCCGCACCTTCGACCGCCAGACGAACGAGTGGAAGGACGGCGAGAGCCTCTTCCTCACCTGCTCGGTCTGGCGTCAGGCGGCGGAGAACGTCGCGGAGTCGCTCCAGCGAGGCATGCGCGTCATCGTGCAGGGCCGGCTGAAGCAGCGGTCCTACGAGGACCGTGAGGGCATCAAGCGCACGGTCTACGAGCTGGACGTCGAGGAAGTCGGCGCCAGCCTGAAGAACGCCACGGCCAAGGTCACCAAGACCACCGGTCGAGGCGGCCAGGGCGGTTACGGCGGCGGTGGCGGCGGCCAGCAGGGCGGCGGCTGGGGCGGTGGCTCCGGCGGCGGTCAGCAGCAGGGTGGCGGCGGTGCTCCCGCCGACGACCCCTGGGCGACCGGTGCGCCGGCCGGCGGCGGCCAGCAGCAGGGCGGCGGCGGTGGCGGCTGGGGCGGAAGCTCCGGCGGCTCCGGTGGCGGCTACTCGGACGAGCCCCCCTTCTAGGCCTCAGGGCCTGAGCCCCAGGGCTTTCAGGCCTCCGGGCCGAGGGTGGGCCGTAACCCCACTTCTTGATCACACAGGAGATACACCATGGCGAAGCCGCCTGTGCGCAAGCCTAAGAAGAAGGTCTGCGCTTTCTGCAAGGACAAGGTCACGTACGTGGACTACAAGGACACGAACATGCTGCGGAAGTTCATTTCCGACCGCGGCAAGATCCGTGCCCGCCGCGTGACCGGCAACTGCACGCAGCACCAGCGTGACGTCGCCACGGCCGTGAAGAACAGCCGTGAGATGGCGCTGCTGCCCTACACGTCCACCGCGCGATAAGGGAAGGGTGACCGACTAATGAAGATCATCCTCACCCACGAGGTCTCCGGCCTCGGCGCCGCCGGCGAGGTCGTAGACGTCAAGGACGGCTACGCCCGCAACTACCTGATCCCGCGGAACTTCGCGATCCGCTGGACCAAGGGTGGCGAGAAGGACGTCGAGCAGATCCGTCGTGCTCGCAAGATCCACGAGATCGCGACCATCGAGCAGGCCAACGAGGTCAAGGCCCAGCTCGAGGGCGTCAAGGTCCGCCTGGCCGTTCGCTCCGGCGACGCCGGTCGTCTCTTCGGTTCCGTCACCCCGGCCGACATCGCTTCGGCGATCGAGGCTGCCGGTGGTCCGAAGGTCGACAAGCGCCGTGTCGAGCTGGGCGCGCCGATCAAGACCCTGGGCGCCCACGCGACGTCCGTGCGTCTGCACCCCGAGGTTGCCGCGAAGGTCAACGTCGAGGTCGTCTCCGCCTAAGCACTGCGCTTGGCAGAGTTGAAGCAATCGTTGGGCCGTACCCCTCGGGGTGCGGCCCAACGTGTTTCTCGAAGGGTGCTGTTTCACGTGAAACAGGACTTCACGTGAAACAGGACTTCACGTGAAACAGGACTCAGCGCGTGGCGCCCGTGACGATCCAGCGGCCCGAGCGGGAGCGCAGCCACAAGGTCACCATGCGGACCGCCATCATCAGGGTCATCGCTCCCCACAGCGCGGTCAGACCGCCGCCGAAGGTGGGGACGAGCAGGGCGACCGGGGTGAAGACCGCCAGCGTGACGATCATCGCCCAGGCGAGGTACGGTCCGTCGCCCGCACCCATCAGGACGCCGTCGAGGACGAAGACGATGCCGCAGACCGGTTGAGCGAGGGCGACCACGACGAGGGCGGGCAGCGCCGCGTCTTGGACGGTGGCATCGCTGGTGAACAGCGGGATGAACAACGGCCGGGCGAGGACGACGAGCAGGCCGAGCACGACACCTGAGGCGATGCCCCACTGCACCATCCGACGGCAGACGGCGCGTGCGCCGTCCGGATCGTCAGCTCCCAGATAGCGTCCGATGATGGCCTGGCCGGCGATGGCGATGGCGTCCAGTGCGAAGGCCAGCAAACTCCACAGGGACAGAACGATCTGGTGGGCGGCGATGTCGGAGTCGCCGAGGCGGGCTGCCACCGCGGTCGCGATCATCAGGATGGCCCGCAGCGAGAGCGTGCGGACCAGGAGCGGCACACCGGCTTGGGCACAGGCCCTTATCCCGGCGGCGTCCGGCCGCAGCGAGGCGCCGTGCCGCTTGGCGCCGCGGACGACGACGAAGAGGTAGACGGCGGCCATGCCGCACTGGGCGATGACGGTGCCCCAGGCGGAGCCGGCGATGCCGAGATCGGCGCCGTAGACCAGACCGACGTTGAGGACGGCGTTGGCGACGAAGCCGCCGATCGCGACGTACAGCGGGGTCTTGGTGTCCTGCAGGCCGCGCAGCACACCGGTGGCGGCGAGCACGACGAGCATGGCCGGGATGCCGAGCGAGGAGATCCGCAGATACGTGATGGCGTAGGGAGCCGCGGTGTCGGACGCGCCGAACAGGTCCACCAGGGCGGGGGCGGTGGGCAGGACCACGGCGATGACCGCGGCTCCGAGGAGTAGGGCGAGCCAGATGCCGTCCATGCCCTGCCGGATGGCGGCCTGGAGGTCGCCCGCACCGACCCGGCGGGCGACGGCGCCCGTAGTGGCGTACGCGAGGAAGACGAAGATGCTCACCGCGGTGGTGAGGAGCGCCGAGGCGACGCCGAGACCGGCGAGCTGGGCGGTGCCGAGGTGTCCGACGATGGCGCTGTCGGCCAGGACGAAGAGGGGCTCGGCGACGAGCGCGCCGAAGGCGGGTACGGCGAGCGCGATGATCTCTCGGTCATGCCGTCGCCGAGCGGCCTTGGGCGCCGCGGGAGCCTGTGTCATGGACACCAATGTAATCTTCCACAGGTAAGAGATGCAATGTTCTTTAGACCCTTACCTGAGCCGTGACTCGACGCCCCGTCGGGCGGGTTTTGCAACGATCTTGGTCCGAGTGGGAAAGTTTTTCTTCTGCACAGCCGGTGGATGGGAAAGTCGCAGGTCAGAAGCGGTTTCGCAAACTGGCTGAGTGCTTGTTCACAGGGCTGTCCACCGGGCCGTGCACAGGTTTCGCGGAGTTCTCCACAGCGTAGGGCCCGTCATCCACACCGCCTGTGGATAACCAGATTGGCTGACGGTGCCCACAGGCCTACCGTGGTCCGGCGCCCGCCTCGTCGTACGACCTCGGAAACCCCGGAAAACCGACGCGTCAGAACCGGAGTTGGGCCCCCTTATTTGTCAGTGTCGTGCCTTAGGAAAGAGGGGCACGGCGAGGTCCGCGCGGCGGACGGGAGGAGGTGGCCCGGTGAGTATCTCCGAGCCTTTGGACGACCCCTGGGCCGACAGCGGTCCCAGTGATCGTCTGCCCGTCTCCCGCCAGCGCCGCGACGGAGGCCGGGGCCGCGACGAGCAGCACGAGCGCGGTCGTGAGGGCGGCTGGGACGGCGGAGGTTCGTCGTTCGAGCGCGTCCCCCCGCAGGATCTCGACGCGGAGCAGTCGGTGCTCGGCGGCATGCTGCTCTCCAAGGACGCCATCGCCGATGTCGTCGAGGTGCTCAAGGGCCACGACTTCTACCGCCCCGCGCACGAGACGATCTACGCCTCGATCCTCGACCTCTACGCGAAGGGCGAGCCGGCCGACCCGATCACCGTGGCGGCCGAGCTCACCAAGCGCGGTGAGATCACCAAGGTCGGCGGCGCATCGTATCTGCACACCCTGGTCCAGACGGTCCCGACGGCGGCCAACGCCGAGTACTACGCGGAGATCGTCCACGAGCGCGCAGTGCTGCGCCGACTCGTCGAGGCCGGCACGCGCATCACCCAGATGGGGTACGCGGCCGACGGTGACGTCGACGAGATCGTCAACAGCGCCCAGGCCGAGATCTACGCGGTCACCGAGCAGCGCACCACCGAGGACTATCTGCCGCTCGGCGACATCATGGAGGGCGCTCTCGACGAGATCGAGGCCATCGGCTCGCGTTCGGGGGAGATGACCGGTGTGCCCACCGGCTTCACCGACCTCGACCAGCTCACCAACGGCCTGCACCCCGGCCAGATGATCATCATCGCGGCCCGTCCCGCCATGGGTAAGTCGACGCTGGCCCTGGACTTCGCACGCGCCTGTTCGATCAAGCACAACATGCCGAGCGTGATCTTCTCGCTCGAAATGGGGCGCAACGAGATCGCGATGCGCCTGCTGTCCGCCGAGGCCCGCGTGGCCCTGCACCACATGCGCTCCGGCACCATGACGGACGAGGACTGGACGCGCCTCGCCCGGCGCATGCCCGACGTCTCGGCCGCCCCCCTCTACATCGACGACTCCCCGAACCTGTCGATGATGGAGATCCGCGCCAAGTGCCGACGCCTCAAGCAGCGCAATGACCTGAAGCTCGTCGTCATCGACTATCTGCAGCTGATGCAGTCCGGCGGTTCCAAGCGGGCCGAGAGCCGCCAGCAGGAAGTCTCGGACATGTCGCGAAACCTGAAGCTCCTGGCCAAGGAGCTGGAGCTGCCGGTGATCGCGCTCTCGCAGCTGAACCGTGGCCCCGAGCAGCGCACCGACAAGAAGCCCATGGTCTCCGACCTGCGTGAATCCGGCTCGATCGAGCAGGACGCGGACATGGTGATCCTGCTCCACCGCGAAGACGCGTACGAGAAGGAATCGCCTCGCGCGGGCGAGGCGGACATCATCGTCGGCAAGCACCGTAACGGCCCCACGGCGACGATCACCGTCGCCTTCCAGGGTCACTACTCGCGTTTTGTGGACATGGCACAGACCTGATCCCCGCACTGAGTTGCCCTCTCGGGCCACTCCCTTCTGGTCCTCTCCTCTCCTGCCTGTCCCTCTTCTGGCATGTCTGGCTTTCCTAGGAGCCCTAGGGTAGAACTAGGGGCTCAAGGATTTGGGGAGGGTGTGCATGGTGCGGGCCGGGCTGACGGCGGAGCGGGTGACGATCGCGGGCGCCGAGTTGGCGGACGACGTCGGGCTCGATCAGGTGACCATGGCGCAGGTGGCGCGGCGGCTGGGCGTGAAGGACGCGAGCCTCTACACGCACGTCCGCGGTCTGGAGGATCTGCGCGGCCGGATCGCGCTGCTGGCGGCGGATGAGAAGACCATTCGCATCGCTGAGGCGACCGCCGGTCTTGCGGGGCGGGACGCGCTGGTCGCGTTCGCCGACGCCTGGCGGGAGTACGCCCGTGAGCACCCGGGCCGCTACGCGGCGACGCAGACCTCGATCCAAATCGATCCCCAACTGGCCGCGAAGGCGCCCGGGCCGCGGCGCGCGGTCGAGCTGACCTACGGCATGCTGCGCGGTTACGGCCTCGCCGAGCCCGATCTGACCGATGCGGTCCGGTTGCTGCGCAGCACGTTCCACGGGTTCGTCGCCTTGGAGGCGGCGGGCGGGTTCGGGCACGAGCGTGCGCCGCAGCGGTCGTGGGTCCGAGCGCTCGACGCCCTGCACACCCTCCTGGAGCACTGGCCTCCGTCCCAAGAACCTGCGTCCGGAGAAGGAGACTCCTGATGACCACGCCGACCATCGGCAGCCTGCGCGTGAAGGGCGCGACCCTCCACTACGAAGTGCGCGGTCAGGGCCCACTCCTGCTCCTGATCCCCGGCGGGGCGGGCGGCGCGGCTTCCTTCGACGGCATCGTCGACGACCTGGCCACGGAGTACACCGTCGCGACCTATGACCCGCGCGGCATGTCCCGCAGCGCGCTGGATGACCCCGAGGCCGAGCAGCACGTGGCGGACCACGCCGATGACGCGCTCCGGGTGCTGGAGCTGCTGTCGCCCACCGAGCCCGCTCGGGTGCTCGGCATCAGCTCGGGCGCGATCGTCGCCCTGCACCTGCTCACGGCTCATCCCGAACGCGTCGAACAGGTCGTGGCACACGAGCCACCGGTGGTGGAGGTCCTGCCGGACGCTCTCGAACAACGCATGCTTCTCGCACGTGTGCGGGAGACGTTCCGTACGCAAGGGCCCATGCCGGCGATGGCCGTGTTCGCTGCGGGGCTGAAGAAGGACGACGACACCAGCGAGCCGAAGGCCGACGCGAAGGGTGAGCAGGGGGCCGAACCGGAGGCCGGGCCGCTGGCTGGGACGGAGGCCGAGGCGAAGGCCGGGATGGAGGCCGAGGCGAAGGCTGGGATGGAGGCCGAGGCGAAGGCCGGGATGCAGGCCGAGGTGGAACTTCCGCCGCAAGCAGCGGCGCGGGCCGAGCAGACGATGGCCAACCTGCCGTACTTCGTCGGCCGCATCGTGCCGAGCTTCATGTCCTACGCTCCGGACCTCCACCGGCTTGAGGCGCTTTCGGGCCGCCTTGTGCTCGCCTGCGGTCAGGACTCACGCGGCGAGTTGCCGTACCGCCCAGCCGCACTGCTGGCCGAGCGTTTCGGCACCGAACTTCAGCACTTCCCGGGTGGGCACACCGGTCTGACCACGCGCCCCGCCGAGTTCGCCGAATGCCTGCGGAAGGCCCTCCACACCTCCGCCTGCCCCTGACCTCTCCCTGACCCGGATCCTGCTCCTGGCTCACTCCGTCAGGGGAAGGCACTCGGCGAGCAGGCCGACGATGTCGCGCCAAGCCCGTTGCGCGTGCAGCGGGTGGTGGCCGACGCCGGGGCGCACGGCGTGATCGACCGGTGGGTGGTGGAAGGCGTGCAGAGCCCCGCCGTAGACCACGACACGCCAGTCGACGCCCGCGGCCTGCATCTCGGCGGTGAAGGCGTCCCGTTGCTCGGCGGGCATGATCGGGTCCTCCGACCCGACCCCGGCCCACACGGGGCAACGGATGTGTGCCGCCTCGCCCGGACGTCCCGTGGTCAGGGCGTTGATCGTCCCGATCGCCCGCAGATCGACGCCGTCGCGGCCGAGTTCCAGGGCGATCGCGCCCCCGGTGCCGTAGCCGATGGCGGCGATCCGGTCGGGGTCCGTCCGGGGTTCGGCACGCAGCACATCGAGTGCCGCGTGGCCGATCTCCCGCATCCGGTCCGGGTCGGCGAGCAGGGGCATCGCGTGCGCCAGCATCTCCTGTGGGTCGGCGAACCAGCGCCCGCCGTTGATGTCGAAGGCCAGCGCGACATACCCCAGCTCGGCGAGGGCGTCGGCCCGGCGGCGCTGGAAGTCGTTCAGACCCGTCCCTTCGGGGCCGATCAGGACTGCCGGCCGGCGGTCGTCTCCGGCGGGGAGGGCGAGGTGCCCGACCATCGTCAGACCGTCGGCCGGGTACTCGACCGTGCGTGTGGTGACCTTTGTGGCCGTTATGGGCGTTGGGGTCGTCGTCATGAGTCGGGACTGTAGTGATCGTCGACGTCCGGTCGGGCCGATATCTCCTGTCGGCAGAACAGCGTGGGGGTATCGACCCTGGGGCGGGCACTATGGAGGGCTCTGATGCGAGGCCCCCACCGGTCAGAAGGCGTTGAGTCCGGTGAGTTCGCAGGACAGGTCCCAGAGCCGGGCGGCCGCGTCCGGGTCGACGGCCCAGGGCTTGACGCCCCCGATCAGCATGTCGTCGCTGGTGGCCGGCTCGGCGATGTCGCAGTCCTGGCAGTACGCCCCGCCATGGCCCTCCAGCAGAGGCGAGGTCGCCGCCCACAGGCTTGTCGCGGCGCCCTGCTCGGGTGTCTTGAAGCCGGCGGCCGGTGTGCCGTCCGGAGTCACCCAGCCCTGCGCGAGCCACTCCTCGCGGGGGATGTGGCGTTGCAGCGGGGTGAGGATGCTGCCGGGGTGCACGGCGAAGGCATGCAGGCCGAGATCGGAGCCGAGGCGGTCGAGGTGCAGGGCGAAGAGGGCGTTGGCGGTCTTGGACTGGGCGTAGGCCAGCCATCGGTCGTAGCCCGTGCGGAAGTGCGGGTCCGCCCAGCGGATGTCGGACAGGAAGTGACCGGAGGAGGCGACGGCCACGACACGGGCCCCGGCAGGCGCGAAGGCCGGGCGCAGGTGGTGGGCCAGCGCGAAGTGCCCGAGGTGGTTGACGGCGAAGTGCGCTTCCCAGCCGGGGCCGACGCGTGTCTCGGGGCAGGCCATCACGCCCGCGCCGTTGACGAGGAGGTCGAGGGAGCGGCCGGTCTCCAGGAAGCGTTCGGCGAAGACGCGGACGCTCTCCAGATCCGCGAGGTCGAGGGCGTGCACCTCTGTCCGGGGAGTACCGCGCAGAGCGTCCTCGGCGGTCTCGGGGCGTCGGGCGGGGACGACGACGTGCGCACCCGCGCGGACCAGCGCGTGAGTCGTCGCGAGACCGAGACCGGAGTACCCGCCGGTCACCAGAGCCGTGGCTCCTGCCAGGTCCCTGCCCGCGAGGACATCGTCGGCCGTGCTGCGGGCACTGAATGCGGAGCCGATCTTCTGCTGTTCGGTGATCATGTCGGCGACGCTAAAACCTAGAGCGCGAGCTAGGTCAAGGCCATGGGGCAGGGGCCGAGTACGGTCGGGGCATGAGTGGGGATGCGGGTAATTCGCCCGGTGAATGGCCTGATGAGAGAACCGACGCAGTTGACCGTGCGGAGCTCGACGAGCCGGCGGCCCGCCTGCCGGACCGGGAGACGAACGGGCTGTCCATCGGGAAAGTCGCAGAGGCGACCGGCCTGAGCGTGCACGCGCTGCGGTTCTTCGAGCGTGAAGGGCTCTTCCTGCGCGAGATCCCGCGTTCCGGCAGCGGCCGACGCGTCTATGAACAGGCGGACGTGGACTGGCTCCAGCTGTGTGGGCGGCTGCGGGACTCGGGCATGCCGATCGCCACGATCAGGAGGTTCGCGGCGCTCGTGCGTTCGGGACCGGGCAACGAGCCGGACCGCCTCGCGCTGCTCCAGGAGCACGAGCGCGCCGTACGCGCGAAGATCGACGACCTGGACGCCTGTCTGGAGGTCATCCACGGCAAGGTCGTCACCTACGAGCAGCACCTGCGTGACGGGACGGCCGCCGGGCTCTGGGCGCCCACGCCGCTCACACTCCCGCGTCGCGATTCGTCGATGCAGTGACGGACCACCACGACGCCGCTGCGGCCGGCAGCGGCGTCGGGCAGACGCTTGAGGAGAAATCTCATGCAGGCTCGTATGCAGAACCCCGCCACGCTCGTCCCTGAGGCCATGAAGGCCTTGCTGATCCTGTCGAAGGTCATCAGGAAGCAAGGTCTGCCCCAGGCGATCATCGAGCTGGTGCAACTGCGCGTGAGCCAGATCAACGGAAGCAGCGTCTGCGTGGCCGGGAACGCACGCAGTGCCGCCGCGGCGGGTGCCACCGTCGAGCAGCGCTCAGCAGTGGCCGCCTGGCGGAACACTCCCTGTTTCACCGATGCGGAACGCTCCGCCCTCGCCCTCGCGGAGGCCGCCACCCGCCTCGCCGACCGGCCAGACCCGGTGCCGGCAGCGATCTGGGACGAGGCCGCGAAGCACTTCGACGAGCAGGAGTTGGCGGCGCTCGTCCTCGCCATCGGAGCGGCCAACATGTTCAACCGGATCAACATCGCGACGCGCCGGGTCGCCGGATCACAGCCATGGGAGATCTGACGGGCCGGCGCCTTCAGGGCCTTGGGGCCGGAACTTCGGAGCCGTGGCGCCGGCACCTTCGAATTCGCTCGACGCACGCGCGTCTCCCAGGTGAACTGGTCCCATGACAACACCCCATGAAGAGCTGCTCCCCTCCACCCGTCGAGCCCTGCTGCACCGCGTCGCCACCGCGCAGGCGGAGGGCCGGACCCCGTCACTGGTCGCCGCGGTGGCCCGGGACGGCGCGTTGGTGTGGAGCGGCGGCCGCAGCATGGTGGACGGGCACGAGCCGGATGAGAACGTCCAGTACCGCATCGGTTCGATCACCAAGACCTTCACCGCCGTCCTGGTCATGCGGCTGCGCGACGAGGGTGTGCTGGACTTGGGCGACCCGCTGGAGAAGCACCTGCCGGGCACCGGCGCGGGGGAGGCCACGATCGCCGAACTCCTCGCGCACACCGGAGGGCTGGCCGCCGAGACTCCCGGCGAGTGGTGGGAGCGCACCCCGGGATCGACCCGTCCGGAGCTCACGGACGTCCTGGGGGACGAGCCCTTCAAGCACCCTGTCGGCCGACGTTTCCACTACTCCAACCCCGGCTATACGTTGCTCGGTTCTCTCGTGGAGGCCTTGCGGGGCGCCCCATGGGAGGAAGTGCTCCGCCGCGAAGTACTGGAGCCGCTCGGGCTGAGCCGCACGAGTGCTCAGCCGCAGGACCCGCACGCCGGCGGCTGGGCCGTGCATCCCTGGGCGGACGTGATGATGCCGGAGCCCGTCGAGGACCTGGGGCTGATGGCTCCGGCCGGTCAGCTGTGGTCCACGACGGCGGATCTGGTGCGCTTCGGATCCTTCCTGGTGAAGGGCGACGACCGGGTCCTCAGCGCGGATTCCGTACGGGAAATGCGGACGCCGTCGGCCCCGCTGCCGACGGGGGAATGGGACCGGGCGTATGGCCTGGGCGTGGACCTGCTGCGGGGGGAGAAGGGCACTCTGGCCGGGCACGGAGGGTCGCTGCCCGGCTTCCTCGCCGCCCTGTGGGTGAGCGAGGCAGACGGCATCGCCGCGGTCGCGCTCGCCAACTGCACATCGGGGCCGCCGGTGGCGGCGCTGGCCGTGGACCTGGTGAAGATCGTGGCCGATGCGGAGCCGCGCATCCCGGAGCCGTGGCGGCCGCTCCCCGAAGTAGACGAGAAGGTACTGGAGTTGGCGGGCCCCTGGTACTGGGGGACTCAGGTGCTCGCGCTTCGCCTGACGGCCGACGGCGGGGTGGAGATCGGACCGCTGTCCGGGTGGGGGCGCCAGGCCCGGTTCCGGCCCAACGGCGACGGCACGTGGACGGGGCTCAACGGGTATTACGCCGGAGAGGTGCTGCGGGCGGTACGGCGACCGGACGGCTCGGTGAGCCACCTCGACCTGGGTTCGTTCGTCTTCACACGTAAGCCGTACGACGAGGAGGCGCCGGTGCCGGGCGGTGTGGACCCGCAGGGGTGGCGCGGCTTCTAATTCTGGGCGGTGCGCAGGTCTGTTTCACGTGAAACAGACCTGCGAACGTTTCACGTGAAACAGTGCGACCGCTCACGACAGCCCAGCAGGAACGGCCTCAGAGCTGCAGCTTGAAGCCCACGTGCGACGCCGTGAAGCCGAGCCGCTCGTAGAAACGGTGGGCGTCGGTGCGCGTGGCGTCTGAGGTCAGCTGCACCAACTGGCAGCCCTGACGCCGGGATTCGTCGACGGCCCACTCGATGAACTGCGTGCCGAGGCCGCTGCCGCGCTCGTCGGCGTGGACCCGCACTCCCTCGATGATCGAGCGGGTGGCGCCCTTCCGGGAGAGCCCCGGAACGATCGTGAGCTGGAGTGTGCCGACGACGCGCCCTTGGCGCTCGGCGACGACCAGGTGCTGGTTCGGGTCGCTCGCCAGCCGCTCGAACGCCGTCACGTATGGAGCGAGGTCGTCCGGCGATTCGCGCGAGGCGCCCAGCGGGTCATCGGCGAGCATGCCTACGATGGCGGGCAGATCCGCGGCGACAGCAGGGCGTATTTCAAGATCTCCCATGGGCGCAGCCTATTCCCGCGGCCGCGGCAATTCCCATGGCCGCAGCCAATTCCTACGGGCGCAGCCCCTGCGGAGGCTGTGCGGAGGCCACGGTCCGCGGCCTCACGCCGGTACGCGCAGTGTCTCGACGGCCTTGACCAGCGGAGCGAGCTCGGGATTCCGGGCGGCCTCGTCGAGCGCCTCTCGCAGGGCGGCGTCGTTGGTGGGACGCGCTTCGGCGAGCAGCGCGGCGCCGGCTTCGCTGACGTCCGTGTAGATGCCGCGGCGGTCGGTGGGGCACAGGTAGCGGGCCAGCAGGCCGCGCTCCTCGAGCCGGGTCACCAGGCGGGTGGTCGCGCTCTGGCTGAGCACCACGGCGTCGGCGACCTGCTTCATCTGCAGATGGCCGCCTTCGCCGTCGTGCTGACGGTTGAGGACGTCGAGAAGGCTGTACTCCCGCACGCTGAGGCCGTGCTTGGTCTGGAGGGCGCGCTCGACGTGAGCCTCGATCTTCCCGTGGAGCAAGGAGAGGGCGCACCAGCTCTGAGCGAGCGCGGTGAGTGCGGGGTCGGTCGCTGTCATGGCTCTTGTTCCTCCGTCCCGGAGCGGCTGCACCCAGGGTAGTCCACCGATGCAATATCCAGCGGTTGCGAGTAGCCCGCGTGTGCAACTATTGTGGACGCACGTTAAGCGCATCTGCAATCGTTTGGAAGGTAGATCCATGCCTCTCGCGCTTCTGGCCCTCGCGATCGGGGCCTTCGGAATCGGGACCACCGAGTTCGTGATCATGGGGCTGCTTCCCGAGGTCGCGGGTGACTTCGGTGTCTCCATTCCCACCGCCGGCTTCCTCGTGACCGGCTACGCCCTCGGCGTCGTGCTCGGCGCTCCCCTGATGACCGCCCTCGGTACCCGCATCCCGCGCAAGCGGATGCTGATGTTGCTCATGGGCCTCTTCGTCGTCGGCAACCTGCTCTCCGCCGTGGCCCCCGTCTTCGGCGTGATGCTGGCCGGCCGCGTCGTCGCCTCACTCGCCCACGGTGCCTTCTTCGGCATCGGCTCGGTCGTCGCGGCCGAACTGGTCGCCCCCGAGAAGAAGGCCGGCGCGATCGCCATGATGTTCTCGGGCCTCACCGTGGCCAACGTGGTCGGTGTTCCGCTCGGCACGCTCGTCGGCCAGGCCATCGGCTGGCGCGTCACCTTCGTGATCGTCGCCGCCCTCGGCGTCCTCGGCCTCTTCGGCATCGCCAAGCTCGTACCGGACCTGCCCAAGCCCGAAGGCGTGCGGCTGCGCGACGAATTGGGTGCCTTCCGCAACGTACAGGTGCTGCTCGCCATGGCGATGACGGTCCTGGGCTTCGGCGGTGTCTTCGCGGCCATCACCTACATCACGCCGATGATGACGGACGTCGCCGGTTACGCGGACTCCTCCGTCACCTGGCTGCTCGTCCTCTTCGGACTCGGCATGGTCGGCGGCAACCTCGTCGGGGGGCGGTTCGCGGACCGTGCGCTGATGCCGATGCTGTACGTGGCACTGGGCGCCCTCGCCGTCGTGCTCGGCCTGTTCACGCTCACCGCCCACAACAAGATCGCGGCCGCCGTGACCGTCCTGCTGATCGGCGCGCTGGGCTTCGCGACCGTGCCGCCCCTGCAGAAGCGGGTCCTGGACTACGCGTCGGGCGCCCCGACGCTCGCCTCCGCGGTCAACATCGGCGCCTTCAACCTGGGCAACGCACTGTCGGCCTGGCTCGGTGGTCTCGTCATCTCCGCAGGCTTCGGCTACACCGCTCCGAACTGGGTCGGCGCGGTGCTCGCCGCTTCCGCCCTCGTCCTGGCCCTCGTCTCGGCCGCCTTGGAGCGCCGCTCCGGCGGCCCGAGCCTGGTCGTGACGGGTGCGGCGCCGACAGAGCAGCGCACGCCCGTCCACCACTGACCGGCCCCGGCTCCCGGGTGCCACTCGTCACCCTCAGCCACTCCTCCCTCCCCCCCACCACCCGCACCATCTGCAAGGACAAAGACCCCTCATGAGCACCACCAAGACCACCGCCGCTGTCGCTCCGCTCACCATCGAGGACGCCGAGGCGCTCGTCTCTACGGCTCGCCGCGCGGCCGAGGAGGCCGGTGTCACGGTCAGCGTCACCGTCCTGGACGCGGGAGGCCACCTCCTCGCCTTCCGGCGTGACGACCGGGCTGTGCTGATCTCCGGCGAGACCAGCACCCGCAAGGCGTACACCGCGCTTCAGCTGGACGCCCCCACCGCCGACCTCGTCGACGCGGTGCAGCCGGGCGGCCTCTTCCACACCCTGCCCACCGCCCTCGACCGCCCGCTGCTCTTCATCGCGGGCGGGGTGCCGGTCCACCGTGACGGTCGCCTGATCGGTGCGATCGGCGTGGGCGGCGGAGCCCCGCAGCAGGACCACGGCTTCGCTACGGCGGCCGTCGAGGCCCTCGCGTAAAGCGGGTCAGGCGCGTAAGGCGCGCGACGCGCTTACGTGCATGTGTGTGCCGAAAGGCCCGCCTGGGCAACGCCGGGGCGGGCCTTTCCGCGTTGCTTGCGAATCAGCCCGCCGCGACCGTCAGCGGTGCGAAGCGGCGCGTCCAGTCGCCGGGCAGTTCCGGCGTGCCGTACGCCATCACGGCGTTGAAGGCGATGGGCTCGAGGCCGTTCTCCTTCACCCATGCCAGCAGTTCGGTGTGCCGCACGTCGATGTCGGTGCGCAGAGGGCGATCGGTACCGGCGCCGAGCGAGGTGATGAGGGCCTTCGCGGTCTCGGTATCCCGCGCGACGAGCGGGCCCACGACATGGGTGTCCATGTTGGGCCAGGCCCCCGCGTAGCCGATGATCTCGCCGCCGGCCTCCGCGACCCGCAGCTGGTCCGTGAAGGCGGGGAGGCGGGTGATCACATGCATGCGGTCATGGCCGAACACCTCGGTGTCGAGCCGGAGGATGGCGCTGAGGTCCTCCGCGGTGGCCGGCCTGGTGGCGATGCCGGGCTCGGAGCCCACCGCGGTGAAGCGTCCCATGACCATCTCGGCCCGGCCGATGACCTTGAAGCCGAGCTGCTCGTAGAGCGGGCGTCCGGTCGGTGTCGCGTGGAGGGTGAGCGGGGTGGTGGCCGCTTCCTCGATGGCGTACTGCATCAGTCGACGGCCGATGCCCCGGCGGGCGTACCGCTCGGCGACGAGAACCATGCCGATCGCCGCGAGGGAGGGGCGGTGGAGAGGGCCGTACTGGGTCACTACATAGGCACCGATGAGGCTGTCGCCGTCGGGGTCGTCGATGCCGTAACCCGTTCCGGCCGACAGCAGCAGACCCCACTTGTGTTCTTCACGGGGCCAGCCCCGGTCCTCGGACAGATCGGCGCAGGCCTTGAGGTCGCGGGGGGTCAGTCGGCGGATGGGCAGTGCGGAGAGGGAAGGTGTCGACACGCGGGTCAGGCTGTCTGACGTACAACCTCGGCGTCCACCCGTTTGTGGGCAGAAGCACGTTGCATTTGGACACCTCGTCGTAGACCACGGTGGGTAGGTCCCGAAGGAAACGGCAGGAAGGCGGCGAGGTTTCACGTGAAACATGGTGCTGCGCAGAGCGTCGAGGGGCGCCCGAGGGCAGAACCAGCCATGGGTACTAGCCTCGGCCCACATGGCACGCCTACACCTCTTCGACCTGGACGGGACGCTGCTGCACGGCACGGCGGCCCCTGTGGAGATATCGCGGCAGCTCGGCCTGGACGCCGAGATCGCCGAGCTGGAGCGGGAGTTCGTGGCGGGGCACATCGGCTCGCCGGAGTACGCGGTGCGCGTGCACGCGTTGTGGGCGGAGCTCACGGAGGCGCAGGTGTCGGCGGCCTTCGACGCGGCACCCTGGCTCTCCGGCATCCAGGAGACCTGGGCCGAGATCAGGCAGAGCGGTGACTACTGCGCGGTGGTCTCCCTCTCGCCGTCGTTCTTCGTGGAGCGGCTCATCGGGTGGGGCGCGCATGCCGCGCACGGTTCGCGTTTTCCCGCCGTTCCGTTCACCCAGCCCGTCGATCCGACGGGCATTCTCAACGCGGCGGCCAAGGTGAAGATCGCGGACCGGCTCTGTGAAGAGTTCGGGGTGGGCCGGAGCGATTGCGTCGCGTACGGCGACTCGCTTTCCGACCTGGAGTTGTTCGGCGTGGTGCCTGTTTCTGTGGCGATCAATGCGGATCAACGGCTGGTGAGCCTCGCCACCCACTCCTATGTCGGGCGGGATCTGCGTAAGGCGTACGAATTGGTCCGGCACGGCCGGTAATTGAGGCAATTGGCAGGCAGAGCCGTTGAATTCCGAGGCCAAGGGGAGAGGGACTTGTGCCTTCGGCCGCTGCCGGTATGGTCGATCAAGGTTCGTGCCGGTGCGTCTCTGCGCACTCAGGGGGGTACGCGCGCAGGTAAATGAAGCCTAACGGGGCAGAGAGATCGAGAGCCCGTACTTCTTGTTATGCGGCCGGCGCGGTGACGGGGAATGGGATGCTGCCGGGTGCTGCGGTGAGGCGGCTGCGGGCAATGTCACATTCTCGACCTACTTGTCCGTAGGGTCCGGGTGTACGGGGTTCAATGTGGCCGTATCGGCCATCGAGGCAGAGCGGGGAAACAGGCAGCTTCCGGCAGGAAGTGCGCAGACCGACCGAGAGATGTTCGAGGCGAGGCACAGCATGGACGCTCCGACCACCGCGTCGGCGGATGACGGTACTTCCGGCGGCGAGGGGGACTGGTTCACCCCGCGCAGGCCGTCGAAGCGGCCGGAGGAGGGGGACAGGCAGCCGTCCGGCACCTCCGCGTCGCCCGTCACAGAACCTGCGGACGAGCGAATATCCGCAGCTCAGGCCGTATCAGGCGCCTCTGCGGTCTCCGCCGCCCTGCCGACGCAACAGACTCCGGCGCAACAGGCCCCGGCTCCCCAGGCTCCGACCCCGGAGGCTCCAACTCCGGAGGCCTTGGCCGCCCAGGCCCCACCTCCGGGGACCTCGGCCCCCCAGGCCCAGAACACCTCACCCCCGATCTCCGCCGCGAAGTCGAAGTCGCCGCAGGCCGCGTCTCCCGACGCCGTCCTGGTGCAGCGCACGATGGCCGAGATAGGCCCTGTCGCCGACAAGGTCACCTCGTACTTCTACGCGCTCCTCTTCACCCGCCACCCCGACCTCCGCGCTCTCTTCCCCGCGGCGATGGACGCCCAGCGGGACCGGATCCTCAAGGCACTGCTGACCGCGGCCGAGCACATCGACCACACCGACGTCCTCGTCTCGTATCTGAAGAATCTCGGGCGCGGACACCGCAAGTACGGCACCCGGCCCGAGCACTATCCGGCCGTCGGCGAGTGCCTGATCGGTGCGCTGAGCCGGTACGCGAGCGCCATCTGGGACGACGAGACCGAGGCCGCCTGGGTCCGTACGTACACGACGATCTCCCAGGTCATGATCGACGCGGCCGCGGAGGACGAACTGCGTGCTCCGGCCTGGTGGTTCGGCGAGGTCGTTTCGCACGACCTCAGAACCACGGACATCGCGGTCGTCACCGTCCGGCCCGACAAGCCGTACCCCTTCCTCGCCGGGCAGTACGCCAGCCTGGAGACTCCCTGGTGGCCACGGGTCTGGCGGCACTACTCCTTCGCGTCGGCCCCCCGCTCCGACGGGCTGCTCTCCTTCCACGTCAAGGCCGTCCCGGCCGGCTGGGTGTCCAACGCCCTCGTGCACCACGCCCGCCCCGGCGACATCCTGCGGCTCGGCCCGCCCACCGGCTCGATGACCGTCGACCACACCACCGACAGCGGTCTGCTCTGTCTGGGCGGGGGCACGGGCATCGCGCCGATCAAGGCACTCGTCGAGGACGTCGCCGAGCACGGCAGACGGCGCCCCGTCGAGGTCTTCTACGGCGCACGCACCGATCACGATCTGTACGACATCGACACGATGCTGCGGCTCCAGCAGTCCCACCCCTGGCTGGCCGTCCGCCCGGTCGTCGACCAGCGGGCGCAACTGCCGGACGCCGTTCGCGAATACGGTCCGTGGAACGAGTACGACGCGTATCTCTCGGGCCCGCCCGGCATGATCCGCAACGGAGTGGACGCCCTGCGGGACATCGGCATCCCGGAGGGTCGGATCCGCCACGACTCCGTGGAGGAGTTGGTGGCGTCGGAATAGAGGAGCTGGTGGCGCCGGAATAGGGGGCGCTAGCCCAGATCAGGGGCGTGCATCGCGCGCACGCCCTCGATGTTGCCGTCCAGGTAGTGCCGCAGCGACAGCGGTACGAGGTGGACCGAGGCGATGCCGACCCTGGTGAAGGGCACGTGCACGATCTCGTACTCGCCGCACGGCTCCTCGATCTCGGGCCCGTGCCGCAGCCCCGGGTCCATGGACTCCAGGCGGCAGACGAAGAAGTGCTGCACCTTCACACCGGCCGCGCCGTCCTCGGCGATGTGCTCCACGGTGTCGACGAAACAGGGCACGACATCGGTGATCTTGGCGCCGAGCTCCTCATGGACCTCACGGTGGAGCGCGTCGACGACGGAGGCGTCCTCCGCCTCCACACCGCCGCCCGGGGTGAGCCAGTACGGGTCGACACCGGGTTTGGTGCGCTTGATCAGGATCAGGTCGTCGCCGTCCAGCAGGACGGCGCGTGCGGTGCGCTTGACCACGGGTCGGACGGTCATGGGGGAAATGTGGCCCGGACTGTTCCACGTGAAACATCGTGAACCAGCCGCGCCCCCCATCAAGCCCAGTCAGCGGCAGCGCGCAACAGCCACTCGTGCGCCCGCGCGATGTGCGGCATGGCGAGTGTTCCGCTGCGCACCGCCAAGAAGTACGTGCGTAAAGGGGGCACTGCGGGGTCCAGGAGCGCCACGATGTCGCCGCGTTCCAGGGCCGAGGCGCACAGGTAGCGGGGCAGCACCGCGAGGCCCGCGCCCGAGACCACGCAGGAGAGGACAGCGCGCAGGTCCGGCACGATCACGGCCCCCGACGCCACAGGGCGGCCGTCGAAGACAGCGGCCCAGTAGCGGGAGACGAACGGCAGCGACTCGTGGACCTCGACCACCGGAAGATCTTCCAGCGGCAGCGCCGCCCGGCGCCGCGGCCTGCCGGGGCCGAGACGGGCCGCCCAGCGCTCCCCCGCGACCAGGACGTGCTCCTCGTCGCAGAGTGGCGTCGCGATGAGCAGCGGGCCGCGTGGCCGGGCCGTGGTGATGGCCAGGTCGTGGTGCCCGGCGGAGAGCCCCTCCAGCACCTCGTCGGCGGTGCCGAACGAGACGCGCAGTGCATGGCTCCGGCCCTCCTGGTCGCTCAGGGCGGTGAGTGCGGGCAGAGCGCGTTCCGCGGTGAACTCCGGTGGTCCGGCTAGGTGCAGGGTGCGGACGAGCGACTCTTCGTCCAGGCCGGCCTCGGTGATCTCCATGAGGGCGTCCAGATGGGGTGCGGCCTTGTGGGCGAGCTCGTCGCCGATGGTCGTGGGGGTCACCCCGCGGGCCTGGCGCAGGAAGAGCGGCCGCCCCAACTGTCGTTCCAGGGTGCGGATCTGGGAGGTGACGGCGGGCTGGGAGAGCCCGAGCAACGCCGCCGCCCGCGTGAAGGACCCGGCCCGGTGCACCGTCACGAAGGTGCGCAGCAGGGCCAGGTCCATGGTGACGTTCCTCCCCTTCGTACCCCCAGGGCCCGCCCAACTATAAATATGTCGATAGGACTCTGTCGCTACTGTGATTGGACACTGACACAGAGTCAACTAGCCTTGTTGACGCGGTTCCACGCGCGCGGAACCGGAACGGTCCGAGCCACGAGGGGGGAGGCTCGGACCGTTCGTTGTACGTAGCCGGGGTGCGGCCTGCCGTACGCGAGGCGCGTCGCGGCGTCCGTGTCGGGCGCGGTCAGCCCGTCGAACCGGCCGACTCGTCCAGCGCGCGCAGCACATCCGCCACAAGGTCGTCGGTGTCCTCGGCGCCCGCGGAGAAGCGAATGAAACCCTCCGGAACGACGTCCCCGCCCCACCGTCCGCGGCGCTCCGCGGTGGACCGCACACCGCCGAAGCTCGTCGCGTCGTCGACAAGGCGCAGCGCTTCGAGGAAACGCTCGGCACGCGCGCGCGTGGGCAGCGTGAAGGAGACCACGCACCCGAAGCGCCGCATCTGCCGCGAGGCGATCTTGTACGACGGGTCGTCGGCCAGCCCGGGATAGCGCAGCCCCGACACTTCGGCACGGCCCCGCAGCGCTTCGGCGAGAGCCAGGGCGTTCGCGTTCTGCCGGTCGGCGCGCAGCTGCAGCGTGGCCAGCGAGCGGTGCGCGAGCCATGCCTCCATCGGCCCCGGGATCGCCCCGACGATCTTGCGCCAACGCCGTACGGAAGCGATCAACTCCGCGTCGCGGCAGGCCACGTACCCGAGGAGGATGTCGCCGTGGCCCGTGAGCATCTTGGTGCCGCTGGCCACCGCGAAGTCGGCGCCGAGTTCGAGGGGTCGCTGGCCGAGCGGTGTCGCCAGGGTGTTGTCGACCGCCACCAGCACGCCACGCGCGTGGGCCGCGTCGGCGAGCCGCCGAACGTCGCACACGTCGAGCCCGGGGTTGGACGGCGTCTCGATCCACAGCAGCTTCGCCCCGTCCAGGACGTCGAGCTGGGCGTCTTCGCCGGTCGGAGCGGTGCGCACCTCGATGCCGTACGCCGTGAGCTGTTCGCGGACGAGGGGGAGGACCTGGTAGCCGTCATCCGGCAGGACGACCGCGTCGCCGGCACGCAGCTGCGAGAACAACACCGCCGAGATCGCGGCCATGCCGGAGGCGAAGACCAGCGTTTCGACGTCCGAGTCGGAGTCCGGCGCCTCGAGCCCGCCGATCGCGCGCTCCAGATGCGTCCAGGTGGGGTTCTCGTCGCGGCCGTAGGCGTAGCCGCCCGTGGGGTCGCCCGGCAGGTGGAAGTGCGCGGCGAACACCGGGCCGGGCAGCGTCGGCTCGTGCTTCACCGGCTCGGGCAATCCGACCCGGACCGCGCGGGTGCCGTCGCCCAGAGGGCGGTCCGCCGTTCCGTCCGCAGGTCCTGCTGCAGGCCTGTCTATAGGTCCTGATTCCGTCATGCCGCCCGCCTTTCCACTGCTGCGCGTACAGCGCCGAGCAGGCCTTCGCCCGCCGCCTCCACCATTCTCGGCCACGCCCGGAAACCCTCGGCCGGCCCTGGGCCGAAGGCCCGGAGGGGCATAGGCCGCGGTCCCCCGGTCAGTCCTTGTCGTCGGGGAGCACGACGTTCAAGGCCCAGGACACGATCGAGATGATCAGGCCACCCAGGACCGCGGTCCAGAAGCCCTCGACGTGGAAGCTGACGTCGAACTTGTCGGCCAGCCACGAGGTGAGCAGCAGCATCAGGGCGTTGACCACGAGGGTGATCAGGCCGAGCGTCAGGATGAACAGCGGGAAGGTGAGGACCTTCACCACCGGCTTGACCAGGAAGTTCACCAGCCCGAAGAGCAGGGCGACGACGATGAGCGTGCCCACCTTCTTGCCCGTGCTGTCGCCGGTCAGGGTGATCTTGTCGAGCACCCACACGGCGACGGCCAAGGCCGCGGCGTTGGCGATCGTCTTGACTACGAAATTCTTCATGTGTCTGATCGTGGCAGACAGGGGCCGGAAAACGTCGGCTCACAAGCGAGGGGTGTACGAGGGTCATGAAGGCATTCCGACTGGACGAGCTGGAGGCGGAGCGTGCCGCCAACGACGGCGCCTACCTGCAGTTCCTGCGTGAGCGGAACATGTCGGTCGGGCTGTACGCGCTCAATGCCGGGGAGGCCGACCCGCAGCAGCCGCACGGGCAGGACGAGGTCTACATGGTCGTCAGCGGCCGGGCCTCGATCACCGTCGGCATGGAAACCACGCAGGTGGCGCGGGGCAGCGTCGTCTATGTGCCGGCCGGTGTCGCCCACAAGTTCCACCACATCAGCGAGGACCTGCGCGTGCTCGTCGTCTTCTCTCCTCCGGAGGCCTGACTTCCTCAGGGCTGCGACCTCGGGGTTCCCTCAGGGTCGGATCAGGGGAGGACAAGGGCTCCGAGGCCCCCGTGGAGCGCTTCGGCGCCCTAGCATCGAATGCGAGAAGCCAGGAACCTGCAGAGTTTTCAGGAACCGCACCGATGCGAAGAGCGTGGAAGTGCGGACACAGCGGAGAGAGGTAAGGACGATGGCAGCGAAGGAGATCTTTGCGGGAATGCCGTGGTGGGTGAAGTGGGTGGCCGTGCCGGTCATCGCACTCGTCGTGTTCGGCAGCGTGATAGCGACCGTTGTCGGATTCGTGGTCGGACTGCTCTTCAAGGCGCTGCTATTCGTAGCACTGGTCGGTGGACTCATCTACGTCGTACGGAAGTTCATATCCGGCTCCTCGTCATCGCGCACCGACTGGTGACATTTCGCAACGGTTCCCCCGGCCGGAGGAAGTTTCCCGGTGGGACGGCATAGGGCGATGGCCGCGGATTAGAGTCCGGAATCCGACGCGGGGGTCGATCTCCGCGGAACGGGCGCACGCTTAGGGAGCGAACCTTGGCCGCGGTCGACCCCACCACTCCGCTGGTTGACGACTCCACCGACCCCGCAGAACAGTCAGCCTGCACCGACCCCGCAGAACCATCAGCCTGCACCGACCCCGAAGCATCGCCGGCCTCCATGGACGAAAGAGAAACAGCAGACGCGACAGAGGCGGCCCCCGGAGCCGCCGGGCCGACCCTCATCGGCTCCGTGCAGCGGGCGATGCGGTTGCTCGAAGCCGCTGCCTCGCATCAGAACGGCGCCCCCGCAAAGCAGTTGGCGCGCGAGGCCGGCCTCGCACTTCCCACCGCGTATCACCTGCTGCGCACCCTGACCCACGAGGGCTATCTGCGCCGGGAGAAGGGGTTGTTCGTCCTGGGCGAGGCCGCCGAGCGGCTGAGCGGCAGCGGAGCCCAGCAGAACCGGCGCGGAAGGATCGACGATTCCCTGGCGCACTGGCGCGACACCATCGGCGTCCCCGTGTACTTCGCCGTCTACCGGGAGGGAGAGATCGAAGTCGTGGCCGTCGCGGACACACCGGGCAATCCCGCTGTGGAGGAGTGGGCGGACTTCCGGGAGACAGGGCATGCCCACGCGATCGGGCAGTGCCTCCTCGGTCAGCTCGACGACGAGGCGCGCCAGGACCACCTCGACCGCTACCCGGTCCGGTCGATCACGCCTTACTCGGTGCGGGACGACCGCACGTTCATGCGGCGGCTCGAATCGAGGGAGCGGATGCGGCCCGTCGTGGAGCGTCAGGAGTACGCCCTCGGGACGGTCTGCGCGGCGATTCCGATCACGGCGGGTGACACCGCGGCGACCATGGCCATTTCTGTCCCGTCCAACCAGGCCGACCGGTTGCTGCCCGCAGCCCAG
Source organism: Streptomyces sp. NPDC039462 (assembly GCF_055639375.1). Taxonomy (NCBI): domain Bacteria; kingdom Bacillati; phylum Actinomycetota; class Actinomycetes; order Kitasatosporales; family Streptomycetaceae; genus Streptomyces; species Streptomyces sp. NPDC039462. The sequence continues at coordinate 199,800 of NZ_JBVKAO010000004.1, read as the reverse complement.
AAATTGCAACGGGAGATCGGAAAGCTACTAGGGACACTCGCCTTCTCTATCAGCATCTGAAAACTCACTCCTTGTGATCTGATGCGCACGTTGAGCAAGATGCCAGTGGTGTCAGGGAGTTGGTCTCTGGCCAGTTGATGGAGAAGCGACGGGGTAGCGCGCGATGGGCGAGACGGTGCAGGCAGAGGTCATGATGAGCTTCCTCGTTTCCGAGGAGCTGTCGTTCCGTATCCCGGTGGAGCTGCGCTACGAGATCGACGATCCCTATGCCGTGCGGCTGACGTTCCACCTGCCGGGGGACGTACCGGTGACCTGGACCTTCGGGCGGGAGCTGTTGATCGACGGGGTGGGGAGGCCGTGCGGGGACGGAGACGTCCGTGTCGAGCCCACCGACGCGGACATGCTCGACGAAGCCCTGATCAGGCTTCAGGTCGGCGCGGACCGGGCGCTGTTCCGGGTGCGGATTCCACCGCTGCTCGCCTTCCTCGACCGCACGGACAGGCTGGTGCCGCTCGGGCAGGAGCGGGCGCTCGCCGACTTCGAGACGCATCTCGACGAGGCGCTCGACCGGATCCTCGCGGAGGAGCAGAACGCGGGCTGACTCGGCGTCGGGAAAGGACGGAGGCAGGCCGCAGGCATTTTGGTGCATTTCAGGGGAGCCCGCCGTATCGACGGCAGCCGGCGCCGTCGGGACCGTCGGGGCTTCGGCCCCGTCGGCACCGCGGTCAGGTCACCGCTTGCGGCGGCGCCCCTTCCCGCCGCGGGACGGCCGAGCCCCACTCCCACGGCCCTCGGCACTGGCACCAGCACCGATACCAGCACCAGCACCGCCGCCGGAACCCATACCGGCACCGGCACCAGCAGCACCCGGCCCGCCCCCGGACGTGCGGTCCGCCGAGACGACCAGGGCGGCCAGCGCGGTCGTCACCGGCACCGAGGCGACCAGGCCGATCGAGCCGATCAGGGTGCGCACGATCTCCTCGGCGACCAACTCGCTGTTGGCCACCGTGCCCACGCTGGACTGCGCGATCGAGAAGAGCAGCAGCAGGGGCAGCGCGGCGCCCGCGTAGGCGAGGACGAGGGTGTTGACGACCGAGGCGATGTGGTCGCGGCCGATGCGGATGCCCGCGCGGTACAGACCGCGCCAGCCCATCGTCGGGTTGGCCTGATGCAGCTCCCAGACCGCGGAGGTCTGGGTGACCGTGACGTCGTCGAGTACACCGAGCGAGCCGATGATGACGCCCGCGAGCAGGAGGCCGCTCATGTCGATGGACGGGTACAGGCCGTGAATGAGGCCGGTGTTGTCGTCCGTGTTGCCGGTGAGGGCGGCCCAGCCGATGAAGAGTGAGCCGAGCAGCCCGATCAGCAGGAGGGAGATGAGCGTGCCGAGTACCGCGACCGATGTGCGGGCCGTCAGGCCGTGGCAGAGATAGAGCGCGATCAGCATGATGGCGCTCGCCCCGATCACCGCCACCACCAGGGGATTCGAGCCCTGCAGGATCGCCGGCAGGATGAAGAACGTGAGCACCATGAAGCTGATGGCGAGCGCGACCAGGGCCATCACGCCGCGCAGCCGTCCCACCACGACGACGGCGAGCGCGAAGATGCCGGCGAGCAGCGCCATCGGGATCTTGCGGTTCACGTCGGTGACCGAGTACTGCAGCCCTTCGGGTGCCTTGGGCTCGTAGGCGACCACCACCTCCTGGCCTTGGCGCAGTTGCCGGGGCGAGTCCGGCTGGATGATCTCGGTGAAGGTGCGGCCCTTGTCCTTGCCGCTGCTCACCTCGATCGTCGCCTTCTTGCAGGTGCCCGTGGCCCGGGACTGCGCCGACTGGCCCTCCGGGGTAGAGGTGTCGCCGGTCGGTGGGGGCTGCGAGGGGCTGAGCTCCTTGCAGGGCAGCTCCTGCACCTTCGTCACCTTCGCCGACTGCGTCTGCCGGTCGAAACCGACGCCGGTCCGCTCGTGCGAGGGCGTGCCGCCGGGCCAGAGCACCATGAGCCCCACGACGACCGCGGTGGCGAAGGGGATCAGGACCGCGGCGATGACCTTGCGCAGATGCTTGGAGACGGGTGCGGCCGGGCCGTGGCTGTGGGAATGCCCGTGTCCGGACCCGTGCCCGGGCCCATTGCCGTGCCCGTGCCCGGACCCATTTCCATGCCCGGACCCATTTCCATGCCCGGACCCATGCCCAGGCCCCTCCGGAGGCATCCCGGATGCGGGCGGCTGCGGGGGCGGCGGAGGAGGCGGCTCTGTGGTGGTCACTGACCGATCATCGCAAGAACGGAGGGGGCCCTCTGTTCAGCGCGGCCGACATGACGCTAGCGTGGAGCCACCTTTGCAATCGCGGGAGCTCGGAGCACCGGGCTGAGAGGGCGCTGACCTCCGTACGAAACGGCACGAAGAGTGCACGAAACGTACGGGATTCGCTGCGTCGACCGCCGAACCTGTTACCGGGTAATGCCGGCGTAGGGAGTAGGTCTCATGACCACATCGGACACACGCACGCCTGCCTCCAGCAGCGACGAGAACGCCGGGAACGCTGAGAACGCTGAGAACGTCGCGGCTGACGGGGCCGGGAAGTCCATCGGCTGGCACAAGGCGTATGTCGAGGGTTCGCGCCCCGACCTGCGGGTGCCGGTCCGCCAGGTGCACCTCACCAACGGCAAGGCCGTGACCCTGTACGACACTTCGGGCCCGTACACCGACCCGTCGGCCGAGACCGACGTCCGCCGCGGCCTGCCGCCGCTGCGGGAGAACTGGATCATCGCCCGCGGCGACACCGAGGAGTACGTGGGCCGGCCGCCCCGTCCCGAGGACGACGGCATCAAGCACACCTCGCCCCGCGGCGGGCTCAAGAACCTCGACGCGGTCTTCCCCGGCCGCCCCCGCCAGCCGCGCCGCGGCCGCCAGGGCCAGGCGGTGACGCAGCTGGCGTACGCCCGCCGCGGGGAGATCACGCCCGAGATGGAGTTCATCGGGATCCGCGAGAACATGGACCCCGAGATCGTCCGGGAGGAGGTCGCCGCGGGGCGCGCGGTGATCCCCGCCAACGTCAACCACCCGGAGATCGAGCCGATGATCATCGGCAAGAAGTTCCTGGTGAAGGTGAACGCCAACATCGGCAACTCCGCGGTCACTTCCTCCATCGAGGAGGAGGTGGACAAGATGACCTGGGCCACCCAGTGGGGCGCCGACACGGTCATGGACCTGTCCACCGGCCGCAACATCCACACGACCCGCGAGTGGGTCCTGCGCAACTCCCCCGTGCCGATCGGCACCGTGCCGCTCTACCAGGCCCTGGAGAAGGTCGACGGCAAGGCCGAGGAGCTGTCCTGGGAGATCTACAAGGACACGGTCATCGAACAGGCCGAGCAGGGTGTGGACTACATGACGGTGCACGCGGGCGTACGACTGCCGTACGTCCCGCTCACCGCGCGCCGCAAGACCGGCATCGTCTCGCGCGGCGGCTCGATCATGGCCGCCTGGTGCCTCGCGCACCACAAGGAGAGCTTCCTCTACGAGCACTTCGAGGAGCTCTGCGAGATCCTCGCGGCGTACGACGTGACGTACTCGCTCGGCGACGGCCTGCGGCCCGGTTCGATCGCGGACGCCAACGACGAGGCGCAGTTCGCCGAGCTGCGGACCCTCGGGGAACTCAACACGATCGCCAAGCGTCATAACGTACAGACGATGATCGAGGGCCCCGGTCACGTCCCGATGCACAAGATCAAGGAGAACATCGACCTCCAGCAGGAGATCTGCGAGGAGGCGCCGTTCTACACGCTCGGCCCGCTGACCACCGACATCGCACCCGCCTACGACCACATCACCTCCGGCATCGGCGCCGCGATGATCGGCTGGTGGGGCACGGCCATGCTCTGCTACGTCACGCCCAAGGAGCACCTGGGCCTGCCCAACCGCGACGACGTGAAGACCGGCGTCATCACGTACAAGATCGCGGCGCACGCGGCGGACCTGGCCAAGGGGCACCCGGGCGCCCAGGACTGGGACGACGCGCTCTCGGACGCGCGCTTCGAGTTCCGCTGGGAGGACCAGTTCAATCTCGCCCTCGACCCGGTCACGGCACGGGAGTTCCACGACGAGACGCTGCCGGCCGAGCCCGCGAAGACGGCACACTTCTGCTCGATGTGCGGGCCGAAGTTCTGCTCGATGAAGATCTCCCAGGACATCCGTCGCCAGCACGGCGGTGATCTGGACTCGGACGACATCGCGGCGGGCATGGAGCAGAAGTCCAAGGAATTCGCGGCAGCGGGCAACCGGGTCTATCTGCCGATCGCCGACTGAGAGCCGGTTTCGCCCGAGCCCTCTCACACCGTCGCGCTCCGAGCCCTCTCACACCGTCGCGCTCCGGGCGCCTCGGCGCCGTCGCGCGGGAGCAAGGCAGCGGACCGGCATCCAGCCGGTCAACTGCCCTGCTCCCGCGCGGGCGGGGTGGTCGCGGACGTGCCGGTCCCACCCACCTGTCAGTACGCCTCCGGCGTGCGCCGCCGCTCGCCGACAGCGGCGCGCCGAGGGCGGTGTCGAGCCTCATGGCCCGGCCCGGCCCAGCCCCGGCCCCGTTACTCCGGCTTGTGGTCGGGCCCGCCAAAGTCGGGGCTGGAGAAGTCGGGGCTCGAGAAGCTCGGACGCGGCCCCGCGGTCGGGCCGCCGTCCGGGCTGCTGAACCCCGGCCGGTGATAGCCGAGTTGAGGCATGCGGCCGCTCGCCCCGGAGACCCCTGAGTTCGTCGACGGCGTGCGGGCCGCGGAGGCCCCGCCCGGTTCCGTCAGGGCCTCCCGCAGGAACGGCACGACGCCCCGCTCGAGGAGCGCCCGGCTCCAGTCCTCCCTGGCGCGGGTCAACTCCTCGTTCCGCTCGCCGTGCAGTCCGGCCTGGAGCGAGGTGGAGCCGTTGCGCAGGGCGGTCAGCAGGAGACCGACCGCGGCGACCAGGATGCCCCCCGCGGTGAGCGCGCCGAACAGCCATCCCGCGGTGAGCAGGGTGTCCGCGAAGGCGGGCTCGGGGGTGAGCATCTTCAGGATGTAGCCGACGAGCAGGAATATCGCGGCGGCCGCCCCCGCGAGGACGGGTGCGAGGACCGCGACGACGGCGATCGCCCCGGCTCCCGCTGCCGCTGGTTCGGCGACCTCGCCCATCGTGGTGGCGAGGCTGACGCCGCCGGAGCCCGACTCCGCGGCGCTCTGTCCATTCCCTTCGCGGATCGACGTGGACGACGGTCGAGGTTCGCGCAACTCCTCGCGAACCTTCACGTAGTGCGCGTACTCGGCCGCGGCCGCGGCCGTGATCAGTGCTGTCGCGTTCAGGGCCATGGTGCGCAGTTGTTCGGTGTTGAGCCGCTGGCCCACTGCGGCGAGTTCGGGACGGTCAGGTGCGGTGCGCAGCGCCTCGTCGAGGATCCGCTCGTACTCGGGGCGGTCCTCATTGAGCAGGTGTGGAGCGCTGTTCATGTGCATCCCCCGATGCTCCGTAGGGCTGAGGCTCGCATGGCTACGAGCCGTTGGGCAGAAACGGAGGGGAGCCTGCTACGGATAAGCCGATGGTAGAGCCGTGACGGCACGCGGTGACAGGGGGTTTCCGGAAATTGCCCCCCTGGCCAGCGTGATCCTGTAGAGGGGCGCCTGCCCGGAGAACGCTCAGATACCCAGGGGGAGTTGCTGGACCAGTAGCTTTCCGGCCATGGTCACTCCGCCGTCCATGGCGATGGCGAGGCCGTCGGCGTAGACGTGCGGGCCCTCGATGACCGGACCGCCGCCGTCCGACTCGTCCTCGGAGCCGACGTCACCCAGGAGGTAGGGGATGGGGCTGTGGCCATGGACGATGCGTGTGCCGCCGTACATGTCGAGGAGTTCCCGTACGGCCGAGGGGCCCGACTCGTCGCGGAAGGCGAAGCGCTTGGTGAATTTGCGGAAGAGGTCCCAGCATTCGTCCGCGTCGTTGCGCGTGAGGGTCTCCCGGATCGTGTCGTTCACCGCCTCGATCGAGTCGCCGTAATCCAGATAGGCGGTTGTGTCGGAGTGCACGAGCAGGTGGCCGTCGGCCTCCTCCATCGCGTCGAGACGGGCCATCCACTGGAGGTGGTGGTCCTCCAGGCGCTCCATGTCGGTCTTCTGCCCGCCGTTCAGCAGCCAGGCGGCCTGGAAGGTGGCGGTGCCCGCGCCGGAGTTCACGGGGGTGTCGCCGAAGCGCTTGGCGCCGAGCAGGAGCAGCTCGTGGTTGCCCATGAGCGCCTTGCAGTAGCCGCCGGCGGCGGCGGCCTCGGCGGACAGCCGCATCACGAGGTCGATGACGCCGATGCCGTCGGGCCCCCGGTCGGTGAAGTCACCGAGGAACCACAGCCGCGCGTTCCCCGCGGACCAGTTGCCCTCGGCGTCGACGAGGCCCTGCTCCTGGAGGGCCGCGACGAGCTCGTCCAGATAGCCGTGCACATCGCCGACGACGTACAGCGGGCCGTGCTCGTCGCTCGGCCGCGGCTGCGGGGGCTCCGGCATGACCTGTACCTGGACGGTGTCGCCGCGGTTGATGACCGGCAGGTCGCGCTGGGTGGGGGTGTACCCCTCGTCCGGCGTCTCGCCCGGCGATCCTGGACCTCCCGCGGCGGGGCCAGTCGTCTCATGGATGTACGCGGGTACGCGGAAGTCGCGCAGCGTCGCCGTCCGCACATCGGGTCCCTGACCGGCCCCCTGAGTCATCGACCCCTCCACCACCATTGCGCCGCATCTGCACCGAGATCGGACTGCTTGGTCGCTGCGGCCCGCGGTGTCGTCCGCCCATCATAGGAATGCGGCTCCCGCTGTGTGGTGCACCAGGGGTGGTGAATCGGTGCCGGACCGTCGTTCATTGCGGATTTCTCCCGAATTGGGCAGAGGTTTCCCCGCTGGTGGCGGGGAGGAAGCCGACCTCTGCCCAGGCCCGCGTACGAGAACGGGAGCGATCAGCCGGAGCCGGACGAGCGTGGCGGACTGACCGTCGTGCGTGGCGGACGTCGCTCGGACGAGGTGCGCACGATCAGTTCGGTCGGTATCACCTGCTCGACGGGCCGGCCCGTGTCGAGGCCCTCGATGGCGTCGATGAGGAGCTGCACGACGGCCGTGCCGATGCGGCGCGGTTTGAGGGAGAGCGTGGTGATGGGCGGTTCCGTGGTGGCGTACACCGTGGACTCGCTGCAGCAGACGAGGAGCAGGTCGTCGGGGACGCGCAGGCCGTACCGCCGGGCGGCGGCGAGGAGGTCGGTGCCGTTGGGGTCGAAGAGGCCGTACACGGCGTCGGGCCGGTCGGGCCGGGCGAGCAGCCGGTCGGCGGCGACGGCGCCCGCACACGGGTCGTGGGCGGGATAGGACTCGTAGACGGGGTCCTGCCCGACGCGTTCGCACCAGCGCAGGTAGGCGGTCGTGGACAGATGGGTGTACGTGTCCGTGGTGGTGCCGGTGAGGAGGCCGATCCGGCGGGCGCCGGCGGCCGCGAGGTGGTCGAGGATCTCCAGGACCGCGGCCTCGTGGTCGTTGTCGACCCAGGCGGTGACCGGGAGCGATCCTGCCGGGCGCCCGTCGGAGACGACCGGCAGGCCCTGCCGGACCAGCTCGCTGACCACCGGGTCGTGGTCGGAGGGGTCGACGACGACGGTGCCGTCGAGCGCGACGTTCGACCACACGTCGACGGGGCTGCGGCGCGAGGTGGCGGGCAGGATCACCAGGGCGTAGCCCCGGGCGAGTGCGGCCGATGTGGCGGCTCTGGCCATCTCGGCGAAGTAGGCGAATTCGGTGAAGGTGAAAGGTTCATCCCCGTATGTCGTCACGGTCAGGCCAATGAGGCCCGACTTGCCGGTACGGAGGGTGCGGGCCGCCGCGGAGGGGCGATAGCCCAACCGCTCTGCGACCTCGCGGACGTGGCGTCGGGTGGCGTCGGGGAGCCGACCCTTGCCGTTGAGGGCGTCGGAGACAGTCGTGATGGAGACACCGGCGGCGGCGGCGACGTCTCTGATCCCCGCTCGACTCTGCCGGTTGCCCCGGCGCGCGGTCTCCGCTCGGCTCACCTGGTGCTTCCCTGCTGCTGTCATGGCGAGCCGATAGTAGGGCTCATGGGGGTGGGTAGCAGGGGCGCATATGCACGCGTTGACAGGCACGTTTCTGCATGGCGTTGTACTCCCAATGACCTTGGAACCAAAGGTAGTTGGAGAGATCCACAGGTAGCTGCACCTGATCGTCGCGTGCGGGCCTGCCGAATGAGTCAGGTCTCGAAGAGGTCTCAACTCACCTTCACGGGGGATGCGCGCCACGGAGCGAGCCACCGGCGCGAGGCGAAGCAGGGGGCGCTCCCCCTGCTTCGCGCGCCTGCGCGGTGCGGTGCGGGACCCTCCGTATACCGATGCCGGAAGGCCATTCGCAGCGGCGCCGAATCCTCATAAGGTAAGCAGTATTCGAACTGGTGTGACCGACCAAGAGCGTGACCGAACCAAGAGCGTGACCGACCAAGAGCTTGACTGGCCAAGAGGAGGACTGCGGTGAGCGAGACGAACCCGAGGCTGCGCGCCGAGCTGGAGGGGATCCCCACCTACAAGCCGGGCAAGCCCGCGGCGGCGGCCGACGGTCCCGCGGCCTACAAGCTGTCCTCGAACGAGAACCCCTACCCGCCCCTCCCCGGCGTCATGGAGAGCGCGCTCGCCGCCGCCGGGTCCTTCAACCGCTACCCCGACATGACGTGCACGGCCCTGATGAGCGAGCTGGCCGACCGCTTCGGGGTGCCCGCCTCGCACATCGCCACCGGCACCGGTTCCGTCGGCGTCGCCCAGCAGCTGCTGCAGTCCACGTCGGGCCCGGGCGACGAGGTCATCTACGCGTGGCGGTCCTTCGAGGCGTACCCGATCATCACGCAGGTCAGTGGCGCCACGTCGGTGCGGGTGCCGTTGACGGACGGCGAGGTGCACGACCTTGACGCGATGGCCGACGCCATCACCGACCGCACTCGCCTCATCTTTGTCTGCAACCCCAACAACCCCACGGGCACCGTCGTCCGCAGGGCCGAGCTGGAGCGGTTCCTCGACCGGGTGCCGGGCGATGTCCTGGTCGTGCTCGACGAGGCGTACCGCGAGTTCATCCGTGACCCCGAGGTGCCGGACGGCATCGAGATCTACCGCGACCGTCCGAACGTCTGTGTGCTCCGTACGTTCTCCAAGGCGTATGGCCTCGCGGGCCTGCGCGTCGGTTTCGCGGTCGCCCACGAGCCGGTTGCCGCCGCGCTGCGCAAGACGGCGGTGCCGTTCGGTGTGAGCCAGCTCGCTCAGGACGCGGCGGTGGCGTCGCTGCGTGCCGAGGACGAGCTGATGGGCCGGGTCGGCTCGCTGGTCGCCGAGCGCACGCGTGTGGTCGAGGCGCTGCGGGGCCAGGGCTGGACGGTGCCCGAGACGCAGGCGAACTTCGTGTGGCTGCGGCTCGGCGACCGTACGACGGACTTCGCGGAGGCGTGCGAGAAGGCCGGCGTGGTCGTGCGGCCGTTCGCGGGTGAGGGGATGCGGGCCACGATCGGCGAGACCGAGGCCAACGACATCTTCTTGCAGGCGGCGGAGGCTTTCCGCAAGGAGCTCTAGCCCCCGCAGACGCGCGGGGGTGCCCATGGGCGTCCGTGGGTGGGCGCGGCTGCCGTCAGTCGGTCGCGAGTTCGACGCGGATGGGGTCTCCGGAGCGGACGGTGGCCAGCAGGCGCGGGTCGCCGTCGAGCCGGCCGAGGAGGTTGCACGGGCTCGCGAGGCGGCACTCGTCGCCTTGTGAGATCGGCGTCGGCCCGTAGGGGAGCGCGAGGGCGTCGCCGTCGGTCCAGAAGGCGACCGTGCCGGGTTCGACGACCTGCTGGGCGTCGGCCTCGCGCGGCACGCTGACGCCTGTGTCGAAGTAGACCTCTTCGCCCCAGGTGCGGGCGGTGGCGGAGAGCGGCAGGACCTTGCCGAGAGCCTGGCTGGTCGGGGTCTCGGCGAGGGTCGCGGTGAGGTGGCCCGTGGGCCATGAGATCCGTATCTGCATGGCGCGGATTCAACAATATGTTGAAGTTCTTGGGAAGGCCTCGGGCGCTGCGCCCGAGGCCTTTTCTCGTGCCTGCGGCGTTTCCCTCGGTAAGTGGGACCCCCCTTTGGGGTTCCGGCCACCAGTACGACATAATTGCTTGTGAATGTGAACGCGTTCACAAGCGTGCCCCGTTCGTCCCGGGATGGGTGGGACAAAAGGGGTGACCGGATCGCTGTGGGCACGGTGAGTGAGGAGAGACGCAGTGGACCTGGCTCTGGCGCCGGAAACCCTGGCGCGATGGCAGTTCGGCATCACGACCGTCTACCACTTCCTGTTCGTCCCCCTGACGATCTCCCTCGCCGCCCTCACGGCGATCCTTGAGACGGCATGGGTGCGGACGGGCAAGGAGCACTACCTCAGGGCGACCAAGTTCTGGGGAAAGCTGTTCCTGATCAACATTGCGATGGGTGTCGTCACCGGCATCGTGCAGGAGTTCCAGTTCGGCATGAACTGGTCTGACTACTCCCGCTTCGTCGGTGACGTCTTCGGGGCGCCGCTCGCCTTCGAGGCGCTGATCGCCTTCTTCTTCGAGTCGACCTTCATCGGCCTGTGGATCTTCGGCTGGGACAAGCTGCCGAAGAAGCTGCACTGCGCCACGATCTGGATCGTCTCCATCGGCACCGTCCTGTCGGCGTACTTCATCATCGCCGCCAACGCCTTTATGCAGCACCCGGTCGGCTACAAGATCGTGGAGCGGGACGGCACCAAGCGCGCGGAGCTCACCGACTTCTCGAAGGTGCTCTTCCAGGAGACGACGCTCGTCAACTTCTTCCACGTCATCTCGGCGGCCATCCTGGTCGGCGGCGCCTTCATGACCGGCATCGCCATCTTCCACCTGCGCAAGAAGCAGCACATCCGCACCATGCGGATGTCGATGCGGCTCGGCCTGGTCACCGCGTTCGTCGGCACGCTGCTCACCGTCGTCAGCGCCGACACACTCGGCAAGGTCATGTACGAGCAGCAGCCGATGAAGATGTCGGCGGCCGAGGCGCTGTGGGAGACCGAGAAGCCGGCACCGTTCTCGCTCTTCGCGTACGGCGATGTCGCCGAGGGCCACAACAAGGTCGCCATCGAGGTCCCCGGCGTGCTGTCCTTCCTCGCGAAGAACAACTTCAGCGCCGAGATCCCCGGCATCAATGACCTCAACAAGGAAGCGCAGGCGAAGTACGGGCCCGGCGACTACCGGCCCAACATCCCCACCGCCTACTGGTCGTACCGCTGGATGATCGGCTTCGGCGGGGTCTCGATGGCGCTCTGCACCGCGGGCCTCTGGCTGACGCGGAAGAAGTTCTGGCTCGCCCCGGAGCACCGCACCGGCGCGGACGAGATCCCCAAGCTGATGCTCACCAAGAACAAGGAGCTCGCGCCGAAGCTCGGCACGTGGTGGTGGCGGCTCTCGCAGTGGACGCTGATCTTCCCCCTCATCGGCACCGCCTGGGGCTGGATCTTCACCGAGACCGGGCGACAGCCCTGGGTGGTCTACGGAGTCCTCCGCACGAAGGACGCGGTCTCGCCCGGGGTCTCCCAGGGCGAGGTGCTCACCTCACTGATCGGATTCACGCTCATCTACGCGATCCTCGCCGTGATCGAGGTGAAGCTGCTGCTCAAGTACGTCAGGTCGGGCCCGCCCGAGCTGACCGAGGCGGACCTCAACCCGCCCACCAAGATCAGCGGACCCGGATCGGGCAAGGGCACCGATTCCGACTCCGACTCCGACTCCGACGATTCCGACCGGCCCATGGCCTTCTCGTACTGAAGGAAGGAGTACAGCGGACATGGAACTTCACGACGTCTGGTTCGTACTGATCGCGGTCCTGTGGATCGGCTACTTCTTCCTGGAGGGCTTCGACTTCGGGATAGGCATCCTGACCAAGCTGCTTGCCCGGGACCGGGTCGAGAAGCGGGTCCTCATCAACACCATCGGCCCCGTCTGGGACGGCAACGAAGTGTGGCTGCTCACGGCGGGCGGTGCGACCTTCGCCGCCTTCCCCGAGTGGTACGCGACGCTCTTCTCCGGCTTCTACCTGCCGCTCCTGATCATCCTGATCTGCCTGATCGTCCGCGGTGTCGCCTTCGAGTACCGCGCCAAGCGGCCCGAGGAGCGCTGGCAGACCAACTGGGAGCACGCGATCTTCTGGACCTCGCTGATCCCGGCGCTGCTGTGGGGCGTCGCCTTCGGCAACATCGTGCGCGGCGTGAAGATCGACGCCCACAAGGAGTACGTGGGCGGCTTCGTGGATCTGCTCAATCCGTACGCGCTTCTCGGCGGTCTGGTCACCCTGACGCTGTTCACCTTCCACGGCGCGGTGTTCGCCTCGCTCAAGACGGTGGGTGACATCCGGGTGCGGGCGCGGAAGACGGCGCTGGGTCTGGGGCTCGTCACGGCCGTGCTCGCGCTCGGGTTCCTGCTCTGGACGCAGGCCGACAAGGGTGACGGCAAGAGCCTGGTCGCGATGGTCGTGGCCGTGGTCGCCCTGGTCGGCGCCATCGTGGCCATCAAGATCGGGCGTGAGGGATGGTCGTTCGCGCTGTCCGGGATCACGATCGCGGCGGCCGTCGCGATGCTCTTCCTGACGCTCTTCCCGAACGTCATGCCGTCGTCGCTGAACGAGGAGTGGAGCCTCACGGTCACCAACGCCTCGTCGAGTCCGTACACCCTGAAGATCATGACGTGGTGCGCGGGCATCGCGACGCCTGTCGTGCTGCTCTACCAGTCCTGGACGTACTGGGTGTTCCGCAAGCGGATCGGGACGCAGCACATCGCGGATGCCGCGCACTGAGTCCGTTCTTCAGCTGCCGTTCTCGAGTGCTCGTGCTCCAGTGCCCGTTCTCCAGAGTCCGTCGGAGGGTGTGTTTCACGTGAAACCGATAGACCCGCGCCTGCTTCGGTACGCCCGCGCCACGCGCTTCTTCCTCGTCGCGGTCGTGGTGCTGGGGCTGGCCGGGGCGGGCCTGGTCGTCGGCCAGGCGATGCTCATCGCCGAGATCGTGGTGGGTGCCTTCCAGGAAGGCCTCTCCGTAGGCGATCTGGGCACTCCCCTGGTGTTGCTCGCCGTGGTCGCGGCGGGGCGTGGGCTGGTCTCCTGGCTGACCGAGCTCGCCGCGCACCGGGCGAGCGCGGCGGTCAAGTCCGAGCTGCGGGGGCGGCTGCTGGAGCAAGCGGGCGCGCTCGGGCCCGGGTGGCTCGGAGGCCAGCGCACCGGGTCGCTGATCTCTCTCGCCACCCGCGGCGTGGACGCGCTCGACGACTACTTCTCGCGCTATCTGCCGCAGCTGGGGCTCGCGGTGGTGGTGCCGGTGGCGGTGCTGGCCCGCATCGTCACCGAGGACTGGGTGTCGGCGGCGATCATCGTCGTGACGCTCCCCCTGATACCGATCTTCATGATCCTGATCGGCTGGGCCACACAGAACCGCATGGACCGCCAATGGCGCCTCCTCTCGCGCCTCTCGGGCCACTTCCTCGACGTGGTGGCGGGCCTCCCGACGCTGAAGGTGTTCGGCCGTGCCAAGGCGCAGGCCGAGTCGATACGCAAGATCACCGGCGAGTACCGGCAGGCCACGATGCGGACGCTGCGCATCGCCTTCCTGTCGTCGTTCGCTCTGGAGCTGCTCGCGACGATCTCGGTCGCGCTGGTCGCGGTGACCATCGGCATGCGGCTCGTCCACGGCGAGATGGAGTTGTACGACGGTCTCGTCGTCCTCGTCCTCGCACCCGAGGCCTACCTTCCGCTGCGTCAGGTCGGCGCGCAGTACCACGCGGCGGCGGAGGGGCTCTCGGCCGCCGAGGAGATCTTCGAGGTCCTGGAGACCCCGGTGCCGGCCGCCGGGACGGGGGCGGCGCCTTCGGGCGTCCTGAGCGTGGAAGGTGTGACGGTCCGGTACCCGGGGCGCGCGTCGGACGCCGTCTCCGGGGCGTCCTTCGAGGTGGCGCCCGGGGAGACCGTTGCGCTCGTCGGGCCGAGCGGGGCCGGCAAGTCGACGCTGCTCAACGTGGTGCTCGGGTTCGTCCCGCCCACCGAGGGGCGGGTGCGGGTAGGGGGCGTCGACCTGGCGGACGTCTCGCCGGAACGCTGGCGCGAGCGGATCGCGTGGGTGCCGCAGCGGCCGCACCTCTTCGCCGGGACCATCGCGGAGAACGTACGGCTCGCGCGGCCGGATGCGGACGACGCGCAGCTGCGGGAGGCCCTGCGCGAGGCGGGTGCCCTGGAGTTCGTGGACGCGCTGCCCGCCGGGGTGCGGACCGTGCTGGGGGAGGACGGCGCCGGGCTCTCCGCCGGGCAGCGGCAACGCCTCGCGCTTGCGCGGGCGTTCCTCGCCGACCGGCCCGTGGTCCTGCTCGACGAGCCGACGGCGGCGCTGGACGGCGGCACCGAGGCGGAGGTCGTCGAGGCGGTTCGCCGGCTCGCCGTCGGCCGGACCGTGCTGCTGGTGGTGCATCGGCCGGCGTTGCTGTCCGTCGCCGACCGCGTCGTACGGCTGGACGCCGCCGAGGCTTCCCGGTCCCGGGGCGCGTATCCGGCCGTTGCTCACAGGGAGGGGGGCACGGCTGCCCCTGCCGTAAGTGACAGCGGTGTGGCCGGTGGTGCGGTGGTGCCGAGGTCCCGGGAAGAGAGTGTCCGCCCGGGGCTCCGGCGTGCGGGCGGAGTGCTGGGCCGGGTCCGGGACGCGGCGCAGGCCCGGCGAGGGCAGTTGGCGTTGGCGCTGCTCCTGGGCAGCCTCGCGCTCGCGAGCGCCGTGGGGTTGATGGCGACCTCCGGGTGGCTGATATCGCGGGCCTCGGAGCAGCCCCCGGTGATGTACCTGATGATCGCCGTGACGGCGACCCGCGCCTTCGGCATCGGCCGCGCCGTCTTCCGGTACGCCGAGCGGCTCGTCTCGCACGACGCCGTGCTGCGGATGCTCGCCGGCACCCGGGTCGCCGTCTACCGGCGCCTGGAACGGCTCTCCCCGGCCGGTCTGCGCGGGGCCCGGCGCGGCGACCTCCTCTCCCGTCTCGTCGCCGACGTCGACGCCTTGCAGGACTACTGGCTGCGCTGGCTGCTCCCCGCGTCCGCCGCGGCCGTCGTCGGCGCCGGAGCCGTCGGCTTCACCGCGTGGCTGCTGCCCGAGGCGGGCGCCGTGCTCGCCGTGGGGCTGCTCGCGGCGGGGGTCGGCGTGCCGCTCGTGAGCGGCGCCGTGGCCCGGCGCGCGGAGCGGAAGCTGGCTCCCGCGCGCGGGGTGCTCGCCACCCGCGTGGCCGATCTCCTCACGGGGACCGCCGAGTTGACCGTCGCCGGCGCGCTGAAGCGTCGTACGGCCAAGGCCGCGGAGGCCGACGCCGAGCTGACCCGGATCGCCTCCCGGGGCGCCACCGCCACCGCGCTCGGCGACGGCCTCGGGGCCCTCGTCACCGGGCTCACCGTGGCGGCCGCGGCGCTCGTCGGCGTGCAGGCGGTCCACGACGGGCGGCTGAGCGGCGTGGCCCTCGCCGCGGTCGTCCTCACCCCGCTCGCCGCCTTCGAGGCCGTGATGGGACTGCCGCTCGCCGTGCAGTACCGCCAGCGGGTCAGGAAGAGCGCCGAGCGGGTCTACGAGGTCCTCGACGCACCCGTGCCGGTCCCCGAGCCCGCCGTGCCCGCAGAGGCCCCCCGTACGCCTTTCCCGCTGCGCGTCGAAGGGCTGGGCGCCCGCTACGAAGGGCAGTCCGCCGACGCGCCCGCGCTCGCCGGCGTCGACCTGACGCTGGACCGGGGGCGGCGGATCGCCGTGGTCGGCCCGTCCGGGTCCGGCAAGACGACGCTCGCGCAGGTACTGCTGCGGTTCCTCGGGGCGTCCGAAGGGACGTACACGCTCGGCGGCACAGACGCGACCGCGCTGGACGGCGACACGGTGCGCGGCATGGTCGGGCTGTGCGCCCAGGACGCCCACATCTTCGACAGCTCGGTGCGCGAGAACCTGCTGCTCGCCAAGAAGGACGCCACCGACGCGGAGTTGCGTGACGCCCTGGAGCGCGCGCGGCTCGACGGCTGGGTCGCCTCCCTGCCCGACGGGCTCGACACGCTCGTCGGCGAGCACGGGGCCCGCCTCTCCGGAGGACAGCGACAGCGCCTGGCGCTGGCCCGCGCACTGCTCGCCAACTTCCCCGTCCTCGTCCTGGACGAGCCCGCCGAACACCTGGACCTTCCGACCGCCGACGCCCTGACCGCCGACCTGCTGACCGCGACCGAGGGGCGGACGACGCTGCTCATCACGCACCGGCTTGCCGGGCTCGACGCCGTGGACGAGGTGCTCGTGCTGGACGGCGGGAGGGTGGCGCAGCGCGGCACGTACGCGGAGCTCGCGGCGGAGGAGGGGCTGCTGCGGCGGATGCTGGAGGTGGAGCGGGCGGCGGATCTGTTGGTGGCGGGGTGAGAGCGGCGGGCCCGCTGGTGGCGGCGGGGTTGAGGGCGCGAGCCCGCTGGTGGCGGCGCATTCCGTGGTGCCCCGGGCGCAGACGACCTCGGCGGTGGCCGGGTGGCCTCGACTTTCCCCTGTAAATCGGACTTACTAGGCTCAAAGGCATGTCAGCACCCTCGGCCTCCGCCGACTCCCCGCCCCCCGACGGCACACCGGACTCGGTGCGGGCGGCGGCGCGGGCGAGCCGCACCCTCCAAGGGCTCTCGCCCGAGCTGACGTCCCGGGTGCCGCAACTGCTCGAGGCCATGCGGTCGGTCGGCACCGGACTCGAACTGCACACCACTCTGGACCGCATCTGCGAGACCGCCGCCGAGCTCGCGGACGCCCGCTACGCCGCGATCGGTGTCGTCGCCGAGGACGGCAAGGGACTCTCCGACTTCGTCTACCACGGCATCGACGAGGAGACCGCCGAGAGGATCGGGCACCTGCCCGACGGCCACAAAGGGCTCCTGGGCGCGCTCATCCACCAGCCGAGGACGCTGCGCCTGCCCGACCTCTCCGTGGACCCGCGCTCCTGCGGCTTCCCGCGCCACCACCCGCCGATGCGGACCTTCCTCGGCGTCCCCATCCGCGTCCAGGGCGAGATCTTCGGCAACCTCTATCTGACGGAGAAGCGGGACGGGGCCGAGTTCAACGACTACGACGTGCACATGGTCCGCGTCCTCGCGACGGAGGCCGGCATCGCCATCGGGAACGCACGCCTCTACGAAGCCGCCAAGCAGCGCGAACGCTGGATCGACGGCTCCGTGGCGGTCACCACCGCCCTGCTGGCTGGCAGCGACGCGGAGGAGGCGCTCACGGTCGTCGCGGAGCAGGCCAGGCACCTCGCGGACTCCGCCGCGGGCATCGTGCTGCTGCCCGACGAGGAGGGCGGCATGGAGATCGTCGCGGTCTCCTCGGACGAACCGACCGGGGCGCTCGGCATGATCGTCCCTCCGGAGAGCCGCATCGTCGCCGAACTCCTCGAAGGACAGTCCGTGTTCATCGACGACGCGGCGAGCGACCCGCGCGTCATGACCGAGCTCGCCCGCGCCTACGGCCCCGTCATGATGCTGCCGCTGCAGAGCGACGGCCGGGTCCTCGGCACGCTCGTGACGCCCCGCGCGCGCGGGGCACGCCCTTTCAGCGAGGCCGAGCGGACCCTCGCCACCCAGTTCGCCTCGCAGGCCGCGCTCGCGCTGATGATGGCCGAGGCCCAGCGGGACCGGGAGCGGCTCGCGGTGTACGAGGACCGCGACCGGATCGCCAGGGACCTGCACGATCTCGTCATCCAGCGCCTGTTCGCCACCGGGATGATGCTGGAGAGCGCCCAGCGCAGGTCGGTCGTCCCGGAGGTGCAGGTCGGTGTCGGCAGGGCGGTCGACGAACTGGACGTGACGATCCAGGAGATCCGCACGGCGATCTTCGCGCTCCAGCAGGGCCCCGCCGAAGCCCCGTCGGGGCTGCGCACCCGCGTCCTGCGCGAGATCAACATGGCCGCCGTCCCCCTCGGCTTCAAGCCCTCGCACCACTTCGTGGGGCCGGTCGACACGGTGGTCGGCGAACTGACCGGAAAGAACCTCATCGCCGCGCTGCGGGAGGCCCTGTCCAACGCGTTCCGGCACGCGCACGCGGCCCGCATCGACGTCGTGGTCGACTCGACGGTGGTCCTCCCGGACGGGCAGCAGGGCGTACGCCTGACTGTCGCCGACGACGGCGTGGGCATCGCGGAGGGCGGTCGGCGCAGCGGCCTGAAGAACCTCAAGCGGCGCGCGGAGTCGCTCGGCGGCGACAGTTGGTACGGGCCCGGGATCGGTGAGGACGGGGGCGGTACGACGGTGGTGTGGGAGGCACCGTACTGACCGCGCGGGAGGGGTCTGTTCGACGGTGGTGGGAGGGGTCTGTTCGGCGGTATACGGCTGGTCCTTACGGGGCATCGCGCACCCCGAGTGCCCGAGTCGCGCAGGATCCGTGCCGTCGCGGCGGGCAACGATCCGTGACATGTGTTCGAGCCGTCGCCATCGCCGTCGCGTGCGCCGTCGCCGCCTGCCACATCCGCTTCTGCGGGCGCTGGTGCCGGTGCTGCTGTGCGCGCTGCTCGGACCCGTGCCGCCCGCCGTGGGCTCCGAGGGGCCGAGCGCGAGCGCCGACGTGGCACGGCTCTACGAAGAGGCCTCCGCCGCGACCGCCCGCTACGAAGAGGGCCGCCGGGCAGCCGGCATCCAGAAGAAGAAGGTCCGGAAACTGGACCGACTCCTCGCCAAGGAGCGGCGCCACGTGGCGGTGCTCCATGACGACCTCGGCAGGATGGCCAGCGCCCAGTACCGCACCGGCGGAGGTCTCCCCTACACGGCGCAGCTGCTCCTCGCCGACAGCCCCGACGCCGTGATGCGCGGCAGACGCGCCTTGTGGCACGCCGACCTGGCCGTCAACAGTGCCGTCACCAAGACCCGCCGTGCGGTGGCCGGTCTCGCCGCCGCCAAGGACAGGGCGGACCGTGCCAGGCGCTCGCTGGTTCGTCGCACCGCACGCCTGGCGAAGCTGAAGCGCGGCATCGAGCGGAAGCTGGAGACGGCGCGGTGGAGTCTCCAGGGCGAGGCCGACCGGTCGGTCGCGGCGGGGAAGTGCCGCGGTGCCGTACGCCTGCACCAGCGGAGAAAGCCCGTCACGCGCGCGTGGGTCACACCCGTGGAGACGTACGAACTCTCCGCGGGCTTCGACAGCGTCGGTGGCCGCTGGTCCGGCCGGCACACCGGGCAGGACTTCGCGGTCGATATCGGGGCGCCCGTGCGGTCGGTGGGGGCGGGCCGGGTGGAGAGCGTGTCGTGCGGTGGGGGCTTCGGCATCGAGGTCGTGGTGCGGCACAAGGGCGGGTACTTCACGCAGTACGCGCACCTCGCGGCCGTCACCGTCGACCAGGGGGACCGCGTGCGCACCGGTCAGTGGGTCGGTCAGGCCGGCACGACCGGCAACTCGACGGGGCCGCACCTGCACTTCGAGACGCGGCTCACGCCGCACCTGGGCTCTGGGGTGGACCCGCGGAAGTGGCTGGCCAGGAGGGGCGTCAAGCTCTAGCGCTCCGCCAGGATCTGCTCGATCACGACCGCGACGCCGTCGTCGTTGTTGGCGACCGTGCGTCCGGAGGCCGCGGCGATGACGTCCGGGTGGGCGTTGCCCATCGCGTACGACGTACCCGCCCAGGCGAGCATCTCGATGTCGTTGGGCATGTCTCCGAAGGCGACGACTTCCGCTGGGGTGATGCCGCGCTCGGCACAGCACAGCTCCAGGGTGCTGGCCTTGGAGACGCCGGGGCCACTGATCTCCAGGAGAGCGCTGGGGCTGGAACGGGTGACGGTGGCCCGGTCGCCGATGGCCGCGCGGGCGAGCACCAGGAACTCGTCGGGGGCGAGCCCCGGGTGGAAGGCGAGGACCTTCAGGACGGGCTGCACGGCGACAGCGGAGTCCGCCAGGGTCTCCGCCAGCAGCTTCTCGGCCGGCGCGACGCTTTCACCCGGCTCCATGTGCAGCGGTGGATACGTCTCCTCGTGGTGGAGGCCCCCGGTCCGCTCGATCGCGAAGGACGTGCCCGGGGCCGCGGCGCGCAGCCTGCGGACGACGTCGAGGGCGCACTCCCGTGCCAGCTCGCGGATCTTGACGAAGCTGTGGGTGCCTGGGCCGCCGTGCAGGTCGACCACCGCGGCGCCGTTGCCGCAGATGGCGAGGCCGTGACCGTGGACGTGGGCGCTGACGACGTCCATCCAGCGGGCCGGGCGGCCGGTCACGAAGAAGACCTCGATGCCCGCCTCCTCGGCGGCCGCGAGCGCGGCGACCGTACGGTCCGAGACCGTCTTGTCGTCGCGCAGCAGGGTGCCGTCCAGGTCCGTCGCGATCAGCCGGGGCCGTGGTCGCGGCGCGGCCGGGCCGCTGGCTGCCGGTGCGGTGGAGGCCGGGGTACGGGGGCCCGGGGTAGCTGAGGTCACGCCGTCGATTGTCCCGCATATGCGTGCACGGCCGTGCGGTGGGGCGCACATTTGAGTGCGGCCCACTCACGTCCGAGCGCAGCTCATCCCACGTCCCGCCCCGTCAGCCCCACCGTAAGCTCTGATACATGAGTTTGCGCCTGAGCACCGTGATTCTTCCCGTACGACGCTGGCAGGAGGGCGGCCGCGACCAGTGGCTGCGGGCCGAGGAGCTCGGCTTCCACACCGCGTACACGTACGACCACCTGGCCTGGCGCACCTTCCGCGACGGCCCGTGGTTCGGCGCGGTGCCCACGCTGACCGCCGCCGCGTCGGCCACCGAGCGGCTGCGCCTGGGGACGCTCGTCACGTCGCCCAACTTCCGGCACCCGGTGACGCTCGCCAAGGAACTCATATCGCTCGACGACATCTCCGGCGGCCGGATCACCCTCGGCATCGGCGCCGGTGGCAACGGTTTCGACGCCACGACGCTGCTGAAGAGCGGCGAGGAGCCCTGGACGCCGCGGGAGCGCGCCGACAGGTTCGGCGAGTTCGTGCCGCTGCTCGACCGGCTGCTGACCGAGGACTCGGTGACGTACGAGGGGACCTTCTACTCGGCACTGGAGGCCCGCAACATTCCGGGCTGCGTACAGCGGCCGAGGCTGCCCTTCGCCGTCGCGGCCACCGGTCCGCGCGGTCTGAAGCTCGCGGCCCGGCACGGGCAAGCGTGGGTGACCACGGGGGACCCGAAGCTCTTCGAGGCCGGCACTCCCGAGCAGTCCCGGGAGGCGATCCGGAACCAGGTCGACAAGCTCGGCAAGGCCTGCGCGGACATCGGCCGGGACGTGGCCGAGCTGGACAAGATCCTGCTGACCGGCTTCACCCCTGACCGGAACCGTCCGCTGGAGTCCCTCGACGCCTTCGTGGACTTCGCCGGCCGCCACCAGGAGCTCGGCTTCACCGAGCTCGCGATCCACTGGCCGATCCCCGGCTCCGACTTCGCCGCGGACCAGGCCGTGTTCGAGCAGATCGCCACGGAGGCTGTCCGCCAGCTCGGCTGACAGCCGTCGGGGGCACGCAATCTCGGCGGTCAGCTTTCCGCGCACTTGGCGATCAGTTTCCCGCGCACTCCAGCTCCGGCCATCAGCTTTTCATCGACGGATTTCGGTCCGAAGGTTTGATCCACAGCCAAGTCAAGTTATCCACAGGGTAGTTGGCGATTCTGTGGACAACTTCTAAGCGATAGGCGGCATTTGACCAATATGCCCAGTATCGCCACTAGTTGAGGCCAAGGCGTCCAACGTCCGCTTCTGCACCTCCCTTTCGGCGGCCGCCGCGATGAACGCCGCCGCGTTCTCCACGCCAACCAGGGCCTGCACGGCCCGCATTGTGGAGCCGGGCACCGCCACCGCCTGGGGCTCATCTGCCCGCGGCGGCGGTTCACCGGTGTCAAGGTGCTGCCGAAGGTGCCGGGTGGCGAACAGCCGCATGGCACGCGCGAGTTCGGCGTCGACCGACTGCTGGGCAAGCGGCCTGAGCCTGCGCACGAGCTCCGCGGCCTCGGCCGCGTCCGCCTCGGTCGGCGGGCGATGGCCGAGATAGCGGGCGAAGACGTGCTCCGTCGTGAACTCCAGGAAACGGGACGCTATGTGCTCGACCTGCCCCCTCAACTCCCGCAAATGGCCGGATATCGCCGACAGCGGAACGCCCGCGGCATGCAACTCGACTGCCACCGCAAGCTCTTGGGGGCTCGGCACCAGGAACTCGTCCTCGCGCCCCGGCATCGGTTCGAGCACGCCGAGGGCGACCGCGTCGGCCACCGCCGCCTCGTCCGACGTACCGCCGAAGGCCGCGTCGAGCTCCGCACGGGTGATCCGGTCGGCCTTCTCGTCCGTCCACGGACCGTCGACCTCCGCGGCGAGGCCGAGCACCCCGCCGAGGCCCCTGCCCGCGTCCCAGGCCTCCAGTAGCTCCTTGATGGAGGCCAGGGTGTACCCGCGGTCGAGCAGGTCCGCGATCTGCCGCAGCCGTGCCAGGTGCGCGTCCCCGTACACATTGGACCGGCCGCGCCGCTCCGGGCGGGGAAGCAGCCCCCGGTCCTGATAGGCGCGGATCGTGCGGACCGTGGCGCCGCTGTGGTGCGCCAGGTCCTCGATGCGGTACTCCACGCTGCCCGTCCTCCGTGATGACTTGCCGGGGCCCGCGCCGGGGTCCCTAGGCAGTGGCTGCCCGGCCGATCGCGCCCGCCGCCGCCCGTGCCGCGGGCGACTGCGCCAGATACTCGACGGCCCTGCGCAACGAGCCCTCCTGCGAGGGATGGTACGACCGCCGCAGATAGCGGGGTATGGCCGTGCCGAGCTCGCGCCAGGTGGGCAGCAGCCCCTTGCGGACCGCCCTGTTGTGCTCGGCCAGTGAGTACCGCAGGCGGCCCGCGAGTCGGGGGTCGTGGCGGATCAGATAGGCCGTGCCCCAGATCCACAGGTACAGCATCACGGGCGCCGTGACCGTCATGCCCGCGACCCGGCGGGCGTACCGGGGCAGGCCCTGTCCACCGCAGTGCTGGAACATGTCGAAGGCGACCGCGCGGTGCTCGACCTCCTCCGCGCCGTGCCAGCGCAGCAGGTCGAGCATCACCTCGTCGGACCCGGCGCGGTCGAGGCCCTCCGCGTGCAGGACCCAGTTTCCCAGGACCGCCGTGAACTGCTCGATCGCGGCGATGATCGACAACCGGAAACGCAGCCACTCCCGCGTCGACACCGGCAGCCCCAACGGCGGCTTCTCACCGAGGAGTTTCTCGAAGAGGAAGTCCACGTACCGGGTGAAGTCGGCGGTGTCGAGGTGCTGCGCCGCCAAGTGGTCGAGCACATGCGCGTGCTGCACGCTGTGCGTGGCCTCTTGGCCCATGAACCCCTTGACGTCGCCCCGCAGCACCGGATCGGTGATCAGTGGCAGGCCTTCCTTGAAGACCTTCACGAACCACCGCTCCCCCGCGGGGAGAAGCAGATGCAGGACGTTGATGACGTGGGTGGCCGTCGGCTCGTCCGGTATCCAGTGCAGCGGTGTCCTGTCCCAGTCGAACGAGACCCGACGCGGAACGATCGCGTAATGCTCCTCCGTGCTCACAACGGCGGCTCCAATCGGGCTATCGCGCGCAGGGCCTTGGGGCTGAGGCGGGACATGAAGCGAGCGCCGCGGGCCTCGGGAGTGACCGGAACCACCGCCTGGTTCTTGACCACGGCGTGCAGGATCGCGTCGGCGACCTTCTCCGGCGGGTAGTTGCGCAGGCCGTACAGCCGGGCGGACTTCTTCTGGCGGCGCTTCTCCTCGTCGGCCCCGACACCGACGAAACGGGACGTCGTCGTGATGTTCGTGTTCACGAAGCCCGGGCAGATCGCGGAGACGCCGATGCCCTGGTCCGCGAGCTCCGCGCGCAGGCACTCGCTGAGCATCAGGACGGCCGCCTTGGAGGTGCTGTAGGCGGGGAGGGTCTTCGAGGGCTGATAGGCGGCCGCCGACGCCGTGTTGACGATGTGGCCGCCCTGGCCGCGCTCGGCCATCTGCTTGCCGAAGAGCCGGCAGCCGTGGATCACGCCCCACAGGTTGACGTCGAGGACCTTCTTCCAGTCCTCGCCGGTGGTGTCGAGGAAGGAGCCGGCGAGGCCTATGCCGGCGTTGTTCACCAGGACGTCCACCACGCCGTACTCCGTGGCGACGCGCTCGGCGAGCTTCTCCATGGACTGCTCGTCGGAGACGTCGACCGTCTCTCCCCAGGCGTCCGGGGCGCCGATCAGGCGGGACATCTCCGCCGTGCGGGCGGCGCTCTCCGCGTCCCGGTCGACGGCCACCACGCGCGCGCCCGCCTCGGCGAACGCGAAGGCGGTGGCCCGCCCGATGCCGCTGCCCGCTCCGGTGACCAGGACGAGCCGGCCGGCGAACCGGTCGGCGTACTTCCCGGTGGCCGCGCTGCTCTGCGCGGGCAGGCCGTCTTCGTTCGCCGTGACGAAGTCGCTGATCCAGGCCGACAGTTGGTCGGGGCGAGTGCGCGGCACCCAGTGCTTGGCCGTCAGGGTGCGGCGGACCAGCTGGGGGGCCCACAGCTCGAGATCGTCGTAGAGCCGCTCGGAGAGGAAGGCGTCTTCGGAGGGCGTGATGAGCTGCACGGGCGCGTGCGCGTACGCGTCGGAGCGGGGCCTGCGGAGCCTCGCGCGGATGTTGTCGCGGTAGAGCCAGGCGCCGTGCGCGGCGTCCTGGGGCAGCGACGGCGTCGGATAGTCGCCCGCCGGGACCTTCTCGACGCGCTGGAGGATCTTCGGCCACTGCTTGCCGAGCGGGCCGCGCCAGGCGAGCTCGGGGAGCGCGGGGGTGTGCAGCATGTACACGTACCAGGACTTGGCGCCCTGGCCGAGCAGCTGGCCGACCTTGCGGGGCGTGGGCCTGGAGATGCGGTTCTTGATCCAGTGGCCGAAGTGGTCGAGCGACGGGCCCGACATCGACGTGAAGGACGCGATGCGGCCCTCCGTCCGCTTGACCGTGACGAACTCCCAGGACTGCACCGAGCCCCAGTCGTGCCCGACCACGTGCACCGGCTTGTCCGGGCTGACCGCGTCGATGACCGCCACGAAGTCGTCGGTCAGCTTCTCCAGGGTGAAGCCGCCGCGCAGCGGCCGAGGCGCGGTCGACCTGCCGTGTCCGCGGACGTCGTACAGAACGACGTGGAAGCGGTCCGCGAGGCGCTCGGCGACCTCGGACCACACCTCCTTGGAGTCCGGATATCCGTGCACCAGCAGGACCGTGGGCCGGTCGGGGTCGCCGAGCTCGGCGACGCACAGCTCCACTCCGCCCGTGCGCACCCAGCGCTCGCGCGCGTCCTTCATCTTCGCGGGGACTGCTCCGGTCGTCATGCGGCGGCCCTCTCCTCAGCCCAGCGCCGCACATGCGGCAGGTCGTCGTCCAGCCAGAACGCGCTCTGTTCGGGGTCCTTGGAGTCGGTGACGACCAGGATCTCCTCGAATTTCGCGCCCGTACCCCGGAAACCGAGATGGGGTTCGACCGCCCAGAGCCCCTCCCGGGGCGGGTGGTCGGAGAATTTGTAGGGCGACCACAGCGGGGACCAGCCGTCCCGGTGGCCGCGCAGGGCGTCGCTCGCCAGTCCCTTCAGCGACTGGGTGCCGAACCCGAAGAGGTGCGGGGTCAGCCGGCGCTCCTTGACCCGGTCGACCTTGTGCGCGATGACGCCGAAGGGATAGGCGCGATGGCGGTTGGCATAGCCCTGGCGGACCATGAGCCGGTCCACGGCCTCATAGATCTCCCGGAGCGGGCGGCGCTCGCGCACCTCGCGCAGGATCAGCTCGCGGTGCGCCTCCAGATCGGCGAGGAGCTTGTCGTGCACGGGGTTGAGACCGAGGCAGCCGGAATAGCCGATGTCGGCCGTGAATCCCTTGTACACCGGGGCCATGTCGAGGATGAAGGGCATCCCCGGCTCAAGCTTGCGGTTGGTCGGGAAGAACTGCAGCGGCACCCGGAAGTTCACGAACGCCGTGCGGTCCCCGAACCAGGCGAACGGCAGGTGGAACCAGTCCCGCACACCTCGCTCGCGCAGCCACTCGCGCTGCATCCGCGCGGCCTCGCGCTCCGTCACACCCGGCTTGAGCTGTGCCGCGACCGCCTCCGCGCAGGCATACGCGAGGGTCTGCACTTCTCTGAACCCCCGCAGTTCCGCGGAGAGTTCACCTGCCACTGCTGAGGTCATGCCACCGTCCGTCCCGAGTCCGGTCCACCCGTGTCCGGTCCATCGCCGTACGCGGTCGTAACTTGACACTGATGAATGTGACAATGCCCGGCGGCTACGTCAATAGTTCCGTCCGACCCTGCGGGACAGGTCCGGGAGATCCCCCAGGGGGCGACTTCCGGACGACCCCTACGGGCCCGTAATACTCCAGAGTGAGGGCAGGGCAGGCCCTTGGTCTGACGCGCCGGTGTGGTCTGCGCCACTACCGTCGAAACGTGACTGTGATCGCGACCGAAAGCCTGAGCAAGCGGTTCCCGAGGGTGACCGCGCTTGACCGGCTCTCCATGGATATCGGGCCCGGTGTGACCGGACTCGTCGGAGCCAATGGAGCCGGCAAGTCCACATTGATCAAGATCCTGCTGGGTCTGTCCCCCGCCACGGAGGGCCGGGCCGCCGTGCTCGGCCTCGACGTCGCCACCCGCGGCGGCGAGATCCGCGAGCGCGTCGGGTACATGCCGGAGCACGACTGCCTGCCGCCCGACGTCTCGGCCACCGAGTTCGTCGTCCACATGGCGCGCATGTCGGGCCTCCCGCCGTCCGCGGCCCGCGAGCGCACCGCGGACACTCTGCGCCACGTCGGTCTCTACGAAGAGCGGTACCGCCCCATGGGCGGCTACTCGACCGGCATGAAGCAGCGGGTGAAGCTCGCCCAGGCCCTCGTCCACGACCCCCGACTGGTCTTCCTGGACGAGCCGACGAACGGCCTCGACCCGGTCGGCCGCGACGAGATGCTCGGCCTGATCCGCCGCGTCCACACCGACTTCGGCATCTCTGTCCTGGTGACCTCGCACCTGCTCGGCGAGCTGGAGCGCACCTGCGACCACGTCGTCGTCATCGACGGCGGCAAGCTCCTGCGGTCCAGCTCCACCACCGACTTCACCCAGACCACCACGACGCTCGCCGTCGAGGTCACGGACAGCGACCAACATCCCGACGGCACCCGGGCGTTGCGCGAAGCGCTGCGAGCGCGCGACATCGCCACGGAGACCGGCGGCGAACTGCCCGGCGCGGGACACACGATCCTGCTCACCGCGGAGGGCGAGGAGACGTACGACGTCGTGCGCGACCTCGTCGCCGACCTCGGCCTCGGCCTGATCCGGATGGAACAGCGCAGGCACCACATCGCGGAGGTCTTCAAGGACCAGGACGCGTCCAGGCCGGAGCCCGTCGCCGCGGCCGCACAGCAGACAGGAGGCCGGCGCGATGAGCACTGAGTCCACCCGCGTCCCCGATCCCACCCGGACCCCCGAGTCCACCCGGATCCACAACATCGGCTACCGGAACTACGACGGACCGCGTCTCGGCCGTGCCTACGCCCGCCGCTCGCTCTTCTCCCAGAGCCTGCGCGGCGCGTACGGCCTCGGACGCTCCGCCAAGTCCAAGGTCCTGCCGATGATCCTCTTCGCGGTGATGTGCCTGCCCGCCGCGATCATGGTGGCGGTCGCCGTGGCCACCAAGGCCAAGGACCTGCCCCTCGACTACACGCGCTACGCGATCGTGCTGCAGGCCGTCATCAGCCTCTTCCTCGCCGCGCAGGCCCCGCAGACCGTCTCCCGCGACCTGCGCTTCAAGACAGTGCCGCTCTACTTCTCCCGGCCCATCGAGCGCGGTGACTACGTAGTGGCGAAGTTCGCCGCGATGACCTCGGCCCTCTTCGTCCTCACGGCCGCCCCCCTCCTCGTGCTCTACGTAGGGGCGCTGCTCGCCAAGCTCGACTTCGCCGACCAGACGAAGGGGTTCTCCCAGGGGCTCGTCTCCGTGGCGCTGCTCTCCCTGCTCTTCTCCGGCATCGCACTCGTCATCTCGGCGATCACTCCCCGCCGCGGCTTCGGCATCGCCGCCGTCATCGCCGTCCTGACCATCACCTACGGAGCGGTGTCCACCGTCCAGGCGATCGCCTACGAACAGGGCAGCACCGACGCCATCGCCTGGCTCGGACTCTTCTCGCCGATCACGCTCATCGACGGCGTGCAGACCGCCTTCCTCGGCGCGACCTCCGCCTTCCCCGGAGGGGAAGGCCCTTCGTCCGGTGTCGGCGTCGTCTACGTCCTGGTCGTCCTCGGCCTCATCGCGGGCTGCTACGGCGCACTGTCGCGCCGCTACCGAAAGGTCGGGCTGTGAGCACGATCAACATCGACCACACCTCCCGCTGGTTCGGGAACGTGGTGGCGGTCAACGACATCACCATGAACATCGGCCCCGGCGTCACCGGGCTCCTGGGCCCGAACGGCGCGGGCAAGTCGACCCTCATCAACATGATGGGCGGTTTCCTTGCCCCCTCCACGGGCAGCGTCACACTCGACGACCAGCCGATCTGGCGGAACGAGCAGATCTACAAGAACATCGGCATCGTCCCCGAGCGCGAGGCCATGTACGACTTCCTCACGGGCCGCGAGTTCGTCGTCGCCAACGCCGAACTGCACGGCCTCGACGAGCGGGCCGCCAAGAAGGCGCTGGCCACGGTCGAGATGGAGTACGCGCAGGACCGGAAGATCTCCACGTACTCCAAGGGCATGCGGCAGCGCGTGAAGATGGCCTCCGCCCTGGTCCACGACCCGGCCGTACTGCTGCTCGACGAGCCCTTCAACGGCATGGACCCGCGCCAGCGCATGCAGCTGATGGAGCTCCTGCGGACCATGGGGGACCAGGGCCGCACGGTCCTGTTCTCCTCGCACATCCTCGAAGAGGTCGAGCAACTGGCCTCGCACATCGAGGTGATCGTCGCCGGACGGCACGCGGCGAGCGGCGACTTCCGCAGGATCCGCCGCCTGATGACCGACCGGCCCCACCGCTATCTGGTCCGCTCCAGCGACGACCGTGCGCTGGCCGCCGCGCTGATCGCCGACCCCTCGACGGCCGGCATCGAAGTCGACCTCAAGGAGGGCGCGTTGCGCATCCAGGCGGTCGACTTCGGCCGGTTCACGACGCTGCTGCCCCGGGTCGCCCGCGAGCACGGCATCCGGCTCCTGACGGTCTCGCCCTCGGACGAGTCCCTCGAGTCGGTCTTCTCCTACCTCGTCGCGGCCTGAAAGGGAGCCATCGTGTACAACCCCACAGTCGCCCGGCTCACCTACCGGGCCCTGCTCGGCCGCCGCCGGGCTCTGATCCTCTTCGCCCTGCCCGTCCTGCTGATCGCCATCTCCGCCGCCGTACGCGGCTTCAGCGGCGCCGACGACCAAGTGGCCGTCGACGTCCTTGGCGGCTTCGCGCTCGCCACCATGGTGCCGATCATCGGCGTCATCGCGGGCACGGGCGCCATCGGCCCGGAGATCGACGACGGATCGGTCGTCTATCTGCTGTCCAAGCCGGTCAAGCGCCCCACGATCATCTTCACCAAGCTGATCGTCGCCATTGCCGTGACCATGGCCTTCTCCGCCATCCCCACCTTCATCTCGGGGATGATCCTGAACGGCAACGGCCAGCAGATCGCCATCGCCTACACCATCGCGGCGCTGGTCGCCTCGATCACGTACGCCGCGATCTTCCTGCTGCTCGGCACGGTCACCCGGCACGCCGTGGTCTTCGGGCTCGTCTACGCCCTGGTGTGGGAGGCCCTCTTCGGGTCGCTGGTCTCCGGGGCCCGCACGCTCAGCGTGCAGCAGTGGTCCCTCGCCGTGGCCCAGAAGGTCGGCGAGGGCGACCTGATCACCTCGGACGTCGGTCTGCCGGCCGCGACGGTTCTGCTGGTCGCGGTCACCGCGCTCGCCACCTGGTACGCGGGGCAGAAGCTCAGGACGCTGAAGCTGGCCGGGGAGGAGTAGGCCCAGCGGAGTGGCACGGAGGAGTGGCACGCGCCCCGGAGCGGATCCGGGGCGCGGCCGCGCGCCTCGGGTCAGCCGAGGAGGCGCTCCAGCACCACAGCGATGCCGTCCGCCTCGTTCGACGTCGTCACCTCGTCCGCCACGGCCTTGAGCTCGTCATGGGCGTTGGCCATGGCGACGCCGTGCGCGGACCAGGCGAACATCGGGATGTCGTTCGGCATGTCGCCGAAGGCGATCGTGTCCACGGCCTTCGCACCCAGTCGGCGTGCTGCCAGGGAGAGGCCCGTGGCCTTGGAGAGGCCGAGGGGCAGGAGCTCGACTATGCCCTCGCCCGCCATGGTCACGCCGACCAGGTCGCCCGCGACCTTGCGCGCCACCTCGGCGAGGGCGTCGTCGCTCAGACCGGGGTGCTGGATGTAGACCTTGTTCAGCGGAGCGGCCCACAGGTCGGCGACGTCCGTGAAGGGGACGGCCGGAAGCGGGCCGTCCTGGACCGCGTATCCCGGGCCGACCAGGACCTCGCCCTCGAGGCCGTCACGGCTCGCCGCGAGGGCGAGCGGCCCGATCTCCGCCTCGATCTTGGCGAGCGCCAGGCCCGCCAGCTGCCGGTCGAGCGTCACGGAGGTGAGCAGGCGGTGCTCTCCCGCGTGGTAGACCTGCGCGCCCTGGCCGCACACCGCGAGGCCGTCGTAGCCGAGGTCGTCGAGGATGTGGCGGGTCCAGGGCACCGCACGGCCGGTGACGATGATGTGCGCGGCGCCCGCCGCGGTGGCCGCGGTGAGCGCCTGGCGCGTCCGTTCCGAAACCGTGTCGTCGGGGCGCAGCAGCGTCCCGTCGAGGTCGGTCGCGACCAGCTTGTACGGGAAGGAGGGCGTGACCGGAGCAGGGTGGCTCACTTGGCGATGGGCTCCAGGATCTCTCGGCCTCCGAGGTACGGACGGAGCACCTCGGGCACCACTACGGAGCCGTCGGCCTGCTGGTGGTTCTCCAGGAGGGCCACGATCGTGCGCGGGACGGCGCACAGCGTGCCGTTCAGTGTCGCGAGCGGCTGGATCTTCTTGCCGTCACGCATGCGCACCGAGAGGCGGCGCGCCTGGAAGCCGTCGCAATTGGAGGCCGAGGTCAGCTCGCGGTACTTCCCCTGGGTGGGGATCCAGGCCTCGCAGTCGAACTTGCGGGAGGCCGACGCGCCGAGGTCGCCCGTCGCCACGTCGATCACCTGGAAGGGCAGGCCGAGGCCGGTCAGCCACTGCTTCTCCCACTCCAGGAGACGCTTGTGCTCGTTCTCCGCGTCGTCCGGGTCGACGTACGAGAACATCTCGACCTTGTCGAACTGGTGGACGCGGAAGATGCCGCGGGTGTCCTTGCCGTACGTGCCGGCCTCGCGGCGGAAGCAGGGCGAGAAGCCCGCGTACCGCAGGGGCAGTTTGTCGGCGTCGATGATCTCGTCCATGTGGTAACCGGCGAGCGCGACCTCGGAGGTGCCGACCAGGTAGTAGTCGTCCTTCTCCAAGTGGTACACGTTCTCCGCGGCCTGGCCGAGGAAGCCGGTGCCCTCCATGGCGCGCGGGCGGACCAGGGCGGGCGTCAGCATCGGGATGAAGCCGGCCTCGGTGGCCTGCGCGATCGCGGCATTCACCAGGGCGAGCTCCAGCAGGGCGCCGACACCGGTGAGGTAGTAGAAGCGCGAGCCGGAGACCTTCGCGCCGCGCTCGACGTCGATGGCACCGAGCGCCTCGCCGAGCTCCAGGTGGTCCTTCGGCTCGAAGCCCTCGGCCGCGAAGTCGCGGGGGGTGCCGATCGTGTCGAGGACGACGAAGTCCTCTTCGCCGCCTACGGGGACGTCCGGGTGGACGAGATTGCCCAGCTGCTTGAGGAGGCGCTGGGTCTCCTCGTCGGCCTCGTTCTGGGCGGCGTCGGCGGCCTTGACCGCGGCGGAGAGCTCGCCCGCCTTCTTCAGGAGCTCCTGCTTCTCCTCGGGCGCGGCCTTGGGGATCAGCTTGCCGAGCGCCTTCTGCTCGGAGCGGAGCTCGTCGAAGCGGAGGCCGGACGACCTGCGACGCTCGTCGGCGGAGAGCAGGGCGTCGACAAGTGCGACGTCCTCTCCACGGGCGCGCTGGGAGGCGCGAACACGGTCGGGGTCCTCACGGAGCAGGCGAAGGTCAATCACCCCTCAAGGCTACCGGTGCGCGCTTCCGGCCCACGACTCCATATTCCATTGTGTACGTTATGCCCGGTTTGCCGGAATGTGAATTCCCGCTTCGGGTCGGCCGGAAAAGCTCCGTCCCGGGCAGTCCGACCTGCGGTCAATAAAAAGGGCACTATTCCCCGAAAGGGGGCAGAGCGTGTCTGCGGCCTTGACCGGAACCCCTTGCGGGAGGCGGGACTTGGGCGGTCCGTCCACCGCGGTTGTCCACAGGAACCAGCGCCTCCGGACGGTTATCCACAGGGTGTGCGAAAGATCTGTGGATGTCGGAACGGGCCGTTTCCAAAGCTCCTCACACGCACGGGGAATCCCTTCCCAAACCACCCGCACACCCTCTTTCGAGTGGAAATGCCTCGCTCTAAAGAGTTGATCAATAGAAAAGAGTGGACGAGGGGTGACGTGCGGGCCTGTGGACGGACTTGGGGGCTGTGGGCCGATTTGTCGACCATGTCGCGCTTCGTTGTCGACTTGTCCCCAGGTCGAGACGCGCGCCTGTGGATAACTTCTGTGGACAACGTAAATCTGCAGGTAGGACCGCAGGAATGGCCGCGGGGACGCCACCAGAAGGTGGCGCGGGGCTGGCTAGAAACGGCCGTCCTGGCAGTGCGCCAGCCAGTCCGACGCCGCGATGAACTCGCTGTCCGTCGTGCCGGGTCGCAGCGGCCTGACGTCCTCTGTCGACACTCCGGCCCGCGGATACGAGCCGAGGAAGCGCACCTGCGGACAGATCCGCTTGAGTCCCATCAGGGCCTCGCCGACGCGGCGGTCCGTGATGTGTCCCTCGGCGTCCACCGAGAAGCAGTAGTTGCCGATGCCCTGGCCCGTCGGTCGTGACTCGATGCGCATGAGGTTGACGCCCCGCACGGCGAATTCCTGGAGGAGTTCGAGCAGGGCACCGGGGTGGTCGTCGCCCAGCCAGATGACGACGGAGGTCTTGTCGGCCCCCGTCGGCGCGGCGGGGCGGGCCGGGCGGCCGACCAGCACGAAGCGGGTCTCGGCGTTCGCCGCGTCGTGGATCTCGCTGACCAGCGGTTCGAGGCCGTACGTCGCCGCCGCGAACTCACCCGCGAAGGCCGCGTCGAAGCGGCCCTCCTGGACCAGCCGGGCGCCGTCCGCGTTCGACGCCGCCGACTCCCACAGGGCGTCGGGCAGGTGCGCGGCCAGCCAGTTGCGGACCTGCGGCTGGGCCACGGGGTGGCCCGTCACCGTCTTGATGTCCTTGAGCTTCGTGCCGGGCCGCACGAGCAGCGCGAAGGCGATCGGCAGCACGACCTCGCGGTAGATCATCAAGGGGTCGCCCTTGGCGAGCTCGTCGACGGTGGTGGTGACGCCGCCCTCGACCGAGTTCTCGATCGGCACCAGCGCCGCCGCCGCCTCGCCGCCGCGGACCGCGTCCAGCGCGGCGGGCACGGAGACCATCGGGACGAGTTCCCGGGCGGCCGCCTCGGGCAGTGTGCGGAGAGCCGCCTCGGTGAAAGTGCCTTCGGGGCCCAGGTACGTATAGCGCGTCGCCGACATACCGTCACCCTAATGGGCCCGACGTGGCCCGGCTCACGCGTCTCACAGAGCGGCGCCCGCCTCACGTACACGCGTACGAAGGCCCTCTACGTAGACCACGGACAGCGCCCGCCCTCTACGTAGACCACCGACAAGGCCCCGCCCTCTACGTAGACCACCGACAAGGCCCGGCCCTCTACGTAGACCGCCAACAGCGCGCGCCGCCCTACGCCTCCAGGAGCCGCTGCCCCACGTACTCGCCCTTCGCCGCCCCGCCCGGCACCGCGTACAGGCCGCTCGCCTCGTGCCGAATGAACTCCGACAGGGCGTCGCCCCGGTCGAGCTTGCGCTGCACCGGGACGAAGCCGCGCATCGGGTCCGCCTGCCAGCAGACGAAGAGCAGCCCCGCGTCGGGCTCCCCCTTGGCGTCGAAGCCGTCGTGGTACGAGAACGGGCGGCGCAGCATCGCGGCGCCGCCGTTCTGGTCGGGCCGGGTGATGCGGGCGTGCGCGTCGAGCGGGATGACGACCTTGCCGCCCGGGCCGGTCGCGTCGAGCTTCGGCTCGGTCGTCTCCGTACCGCCGGTCAGCGGTGAGCCGTCCGACTTGTGCCGCCCTATCACCGCCTCCTGGGCCTTCAGGTCCAGCTTCTCCCAGTCGTCGAGGAGCATCCGGATACGGCGTACGACTACGTAGGAGCCGCCCGCCATCCAGGAGGGGTCGCCGTCGCGCGGCACGAAGATCCGCTCGTCGAAGTCCTTCTCCGTCGGCTTGGGGTTGTTCGTGCCGTCGACCTGACCCATCAGGTTGCGGGTCGTCATCGGCCGCGCGGTGGCGCCCGGCGAGCGGTTGAAGCCGTTCATCTGCCAGCGCACGCGCGCGGTACCGGCCGCCTCCCGCTGGATCGCGCGCAGCGCGTGGAAGGCGACGAGCGAGTCGTTGGCGCCGATCTGCACCCAGAGGTCGCCGTTGCTGCGCGCCTTGTCGAGGTGGTCCGAGGAGAAGTCCGGCAGCGGGGCGAGGGCGGCAGGGCGCCGCTTCTCCAGGCCCGTGCGGGAGAAGAAGGAGGCACCGAAGCCGAACGTGACGGACAGCGAGGACGGGCCGGCGTCCCGGGCGACCGCCGTGTCCGCCCCGCCGGTCGGCTCACCCGCCATCAGCCGCTCGGCCGTCGCCGACCAGCGGCGCAGCAGAGCCGCCGCCTCCTTGCGGCCCGCGCCCGCCGTCAGGTCGAACGCGACCAGGTGGCCACGGGCCTGGAGGGGCGTGGTGATGCCGGGCTGATGTTTCCCGTGAAACATCACCTGTTCGGCGCCCACGGAGGCGAGCTCCGTCCGCGACGCGTCGGCGGAGTCCGCCGAGGCGTCCGGGGCCGCCGCGTATCCGACGGCGCCGCCCGCCGCGCCGAGCGCGAGGCCCGTCGCGCCGGCGGTGCCGAGCAGCCGCCGCCTGGAAATCCCGTTGTCCGCCATGGTTGTTCCGTTCAGCCGATCTGCGCGTTCTTCTTCACGGTGACCTGGTCGATGTCGGAGGTCCGCACCGTCACCGCGATCTTCCACTTGCCTGCCATCGGGATCTGCACGCCGTTCGCGGTCCAGTGCCCGGTGGCGATGCGGTCCGGGGCGACGGGCAGCGGGCCGACGTCCTTCGACTCGAGGGTGAAGGAGACCTTCACCTCGGGGACGTCGAAGGCGCTGCCGTTGGGACGCTTCACATACAGGTGCAGGGTGTTGCTGCCGCCGCGGCCGGGGTCGAGGTCCAGCTGGACGGCGCCCTTGCCGTCGGTGCCGCCCGTGTCGAAGGGCACCTTGAGCTTGAGCGGTCCGGAGCGCTGCGTCGCCGCCGCGGCGGTGGCGTTGGCGGCCTCCTCCTCGGTGCGGCCCGGCTCGGTGGTGGTGAGGAGGGTCGTCACGGCCAGCAGGACGACGGCGATGCCGGCCTCGGTGAGCACCGAGCGGCGCAGGCCCGAGCGGTGCGGGTCGGCGTCGCGGAGGCGCTTCTCGCGGGCGCTGTCCATGGCGGCCTGCTGGCGCGCCAGCTGGGCGGAGCGCTTGGGGTCGTCGCCCGCGTCTCCGGAGGAGGCCGGTACCGTGACCGGCTTCTTCTGGGCCTGCTTCGAAGCCTGCTTGGCCGACTGCTTCGCGCGCTGCTCGACGACCACGGCGGCGGCGCTCTCCGGAGCCATGCCGCCCGCCTCGGCGGCGATCCGTCCGGTCCACCGCCGCGAGACGGAGGCGACGCCCACCAGGACGACGACCAGACCGATCTTGACGAGGAGCAGCTGTCCGTACGACGTGCCGGTCAGCGCCGACCACGAGCCGACCTGCCGCCACGACTGATAGGTGCCGGTCGCCGCCAGCACGACGACGCTGGTGAACGCCACGGTCGAGAACCGCTGCACGGCCGACGCCTCCACCGAGGTCGTGCGGAAGAGCGCGACGAGCAGCGACGCGAGTCCGCCGAGCCAGGCGGAGACGGCCAGCAGGTGCAGGACGTCGACGGGCATCGCGATGCCCGCCTGGATGCCGGTCGAGGCGTGCTCGGCCATCGCCCAGGTCGCCGCGATGCCGATGGCGACGACGGTGCCGCCGATGGCGAGCCCGAAGGTGAGGTCCTTCTTCTCCTTCGGGTCCTCACGCTTCTCGTACGCGCCGAAGAGCACCGCGATGAACAGCGCGGCGGCGGCGAGCAACAGCAGCCGGGAGACCAGGGCGGCGCCCGTCTTGGTGTTGAGCACGTCGCCGAGCTTGCCCATGTCGAAGGCGTCGGCGAGCTTCCCTGAGCCGGTGTAGGGGGCGCGCAGGAGCAGCTGGACGAGAGTGGAGGCGGTGAGCGCGACCCAGCCGGCCGTCACCAGCCGCTGCACCGGCCGCACCCCGGCGCCCCGCGGCCAGCAGCCGAGGACGAAGGCTGCGCCGCCGACGAGCAGGATGAACCCGGCGTACGAGAAGTAGCGCACGATGTCGTAGAGCGTGCCGACCAGGCCGCCGCCGGCCTCCTGGTCGGGCAGCGCGACCGTGGTGTCGGAGGGCGCGCCGATGGAGAAGGTGAAGGCACCGGCGACGGGGTGGCTGTCGGCTGAGACCACTTGGTAGGCGACGGTGAAGGTGCCGTCGGGCAGGCCCGGACGCAGCTTCACGCCGTACGTGTTGGCGCCCAGGTCCGTCGTCTTCTTGGTGTCGGCCCGCTTCCCGGACGGGTCGAGCACCCGCACCGAGCCGTCCGACATGGCGACCTTCTCCGAGAAGGTGAGCTTGACCTGGTCGGGGGCCTTGTCGACCACCGCTCCCTGCTTCGGGTCGCTGCCGGTCAGCGCGGCGTGCGCGGACGTGGGCCCGGCACCGGCGAGGAAGACGCCGGTCGCGGCGAGAAGCACCAGAAGGAGCCGCCAGAGGCGGGGAGCTGTACCGGCCCGGGAAACGACCCTGGAGCGGGGAGCGATGGTCTGCATCAACGATCCGTCCCTCAGTGCGACTTGTGCTGCTTGGGGCTGTACGTCGCTTCCTTGACCGGAACCTCGACGGTGATCGGGTCCGACTTCTGGAAGTGCAGGGTCATGGCGATCTTCTCGCCCTGCTTCGGCTTGCGCTTGAGCTTTTCGAGCATCAGGTGGTTGCCGCCGCTGGCGAAGTCGAGCTCGCCGTTCGCCGGCACGTCGAAGGACTTCTCCTCCTTCATCGCGCCGCCCTTGGTGCTGTGCAGCGTGACGGCGCCCGCGATGTCGCTGGTGGCGGAGGTGAGCCGGTCGGCGCTGCCCTTGTTCGTCAGCGTGAAGAAGCCCGCCGCCATGTCGTCCATGGTGGGCTCGGGGACATAGGCCCCGCTGACCTTCAGCTCGGGCTTCTTCGGGGTGTCCCCGGAGCCGGAGCCCGAGTCGTCACCGCAGCCCGCGAGGGCCAGCGCGGCGGTCAGCGCCATGGCCCCTGCGGCGAGCGTGCGGTGCTTGGTGGTGCGGTGGTTCACGGGGTCTGTCCCTTGACGATCTTGGGCAGGTCCTTGGTGTAGTCGCCTGCGGTGGCCTTGTCGCTGTACAGGACGTATCCCGCGTCGTTCTTCGGGGAGAAGGCGAAGACCTGCGTGCCGTGCATCGAGACGATCTTGCCCTTCTTGTCCTTCTTGGACGGCTCGATGCTGATGGAGAGCTGGCGGGCACCGGCCTGGATGGTGTCGAAGTCTCCCGTCAGGCCGATGAAGTCGGCGTCCACGCCCTTGAGCCACTTGCCGAGCTCGGCGGGGGTGTCACGCTCGGGGTCGGTGGTCACGAAGACGACCTTCAGCTTGTCCTGGTCGGCCTTGGGCAGGGCCTTCTTGGCGACCGCGATGTTGTTCATCGTCAGCGGGCAGACGTCGGGGCAGTGCGTGTAGCCGAAGTAGATGAGCGTCGGCTTGCCCTTGGTCTCCTCGCGCAGGTCGTACTTCTTGCCGTGCGTGTCGGTGAGGACGAGGTCCGGCTTCTTGTACGGCTTGTCCAGGACCGTGGCGGCCTTGCCCGAGTCGGTCTCCACGGAGACCTCGGCGACCGGCTTCTTGTTGTCGTCACCACCGCCGCAGGCGGTCAGGGTGAGGGCGGCCACGGCCAGCAGGGCAGCGGCGGCGAGCTTCTTGTCGGTGCTCTTCGCATAGCTCTTCGAGCTCTTGGTGCGCATACGAAAATGTCCCAGATGTGAGGGGGGCCGGGGCGCACCGGGGCGGCTGTACGCCGCGCCGGTGCGCCCCGCGGGTGGCTCGGCCGGCGGCTCAGCCGGTGACGCGACGGCGGCCCGCGACCACGCCGAAGGCGAGGCCCGCGGCACCGATGACGATGCCGACGATGCCGAGGACGCGGGCGGTGGTGTCGCTGCTGTCGGAGTCGGACGACGCGCTCTCCGTGTCGTGCGACTTGTCGTCCGACTTCGCGGTGTCGGCGCCACCGCCGTGGCCGTCGGACGCGGCGGTCAGCGGGAGGGCGGGCGCCGGGTGCTCCGGCTCCTCCTGGCCCTTCTGCTGCGGCTCGATCCAGCGGACGACTTCCTTGTTGTCGTACGTCTGGACGGCCTTGAAGACGAGTTCGTCGGTGTCCTCGGGCAACTGGCCCATCGAGACCGGGAACTTCTGGAAGGTGCCGGGCTGGATGCCCTTGCCGTCGGCGGTCCAGGTCACCTTGGTGACGGCCTCGTCGATCTTCTCGCCGTGGATCTCCAGCGGCTTGTCGAGCTTGCTCTTGGTGACCTTCGCGGTCCAGCCGGGGACGGGCTGCGTCATCACGGAGGCGAGCGGGTGGTCGGCCGGGAAGGAGACCTCGAGCTTGTTGGTCGAGGCGTCGTCCATCTCGTTCGGCACCTTGAAGTTGACCGTGGCGTACCCGCCCTTGGCGGCCTGGCCCTCGGGCGAGACGCTGACGTGCGCGAAGGCGGGCGCCGAGAGAACGAGGACGGCGGAGGCGGCGACGGTGCCGGCAGCGGCGATACGGGACATCTTCATGACAGGGACACTCCACTTTCGTCAGTGGTGATCAGTACGAGGGGTGGGCGCGGCCGCGTCGGGCACGCGCGCGTGCGCGCCGAGCGACCCCTCCGTACTGCGGTGTGGAGTGTTCTCCGTGCAGCGGTGTGGAGCGTGTCGCGTCAGGCGGCGAGTTCGACGTCGTGGGCCCCGGCCGGGGGACCGCGCCTGATCACCGCGTCCTCCAGCGCGACGGTGCGCGGCTTCGGCGTCACGAGCAGCGTGGTGCGCGGAGGGCGCGGGCCGGTTGTCTCGGGCGCGCCGGGCAGACCCGCCCGCAGGGCGCGTACGAGAGTGAGAGCCGAGCGCAGGGAGCGTACGAGCGCCCCTTCCGCGACACCATGCGCTCCGTTGGCGAGCCGGACGAGGCGGAGCAGCGCGAGATCGCCGCTGCGGAGCAGCCAGCCGGCGGCGAGGGCCGCGAGGATGTGGGCGACGAGCATGGGCAGGGACGGCACGAGCGCCATCGCGCCCGTCGACCCCATGCCACCGGTGTGCGACGCGCCGGCCGCGACCGAGTCCAGCGCGGTGTCCGCGGCCGCGGCGGCGGACCGGCCGTGCTGATGCCCGGCGGACTGACCCGCTCCGGAAGCGCCCGCGCCGCCGGGTCCGAGCCCGGCGGTGGTGAGGATCCGGTGGGCCTGCGCGGGCGTGATCGTCGCCGCGCCCGCCCCGCAGACAAGGCGTGCCGCCCGCTCCACGAGGGACGCGTCACCGTTCATGGGGGTCGCCGCTCCCATGCCGTGCTGGCCGAGGCCGAACAGGGCGTGCAGAGCGAGCTGTCCCACCGCGAGCAGCGCGGCGATACCGGGCAGCGAGCGGGCCCGCCCGGCGAGCGGCAGCGCGACCGCGAGGACGACGAGGAAGCCCGCGCCCAGCGTCCACAGAGGGACGGCGACGCAGGAAGCGAGCACATGGCCCCCGGCGGACAGCACGACGCAGACCGCGGCGAACGTCGCGGCCCTCAGCAGCCGGAGGTCGGCTCCGTCGCGCGGCAGGCGCTGGTGGGGGGCAGTCATGGCCGGGCCATCATCGCACTGGGCCCGCCCCATGCGTACGGCAGGTCCGGAAGGTCCTGTTCCAGGTGATGGGTGCGGCTCTGGTGGGCCTGCGGCGGTGCGAGCGCCGCGTTCCGTCCCGCCGTCCTACACCGGCTGACGGGGGGCGCGCGTCCGCCGTATGGGCGGTCTCACGTCCTTCGGGCGCTTATTCGGGGGCGCGCGCGGCAATACGTATCGGTATGTCGAGCCGCAGCCAGGAGGCTGGAGCATGAGCATCTGGTGGTCTCTCCATTTGCGGCGCGAGGCCGCGAGCGTTCCGCTCGCCCGCCGGCTGCTGATCGGCACGATGGAGACGGCGGGCGTGGACCCCGACGTCTCCTACGATCTGTCGGTCGCCCTCAGCGAAGCGTGTGCCAACGCCGTCGAGCACGGCGGCGCCGGCGCGCCCGGATCCGCACCGGGTGGATACCGCGTCACGGCCTACCTGGACGGCGAGAAGTGCCGCATCGAGGTGGACGACTCCGGGCCCGGTTTTCCCGGCACGGCGCGCGGCTGTCCCGCGCCCCGGCCGCCCGCCGCGGAGACGGACGAGCACGGCCGGGGCCTGTGCCTGATCAGAGAACTCGCCGACCACGTCCACCTCGGCAACAAGCCGGGCAGGAGCGGTGCGGTGATCAGCTTCGACAAGATCCTCAAGTGGCGGGAGGACGCGCCGTTGATGACGGCGTGAGGAAGCGCCGACCTCTTGACCGGCTTCTGCACCGGGCCGGCTTCTGCACCGGACCGGCTTATTCACCGGCTTCCCCGTCGGCCGGTGGCAGCGCCCGCAGCAACGCCTCCAGCGCGGCCCCGTACGCGTGCTCCGTCGGCGTCGAGTACCCGACGACGAGACCGTCCCCGGCCGGCATCGTCGCCCCCGGGTGACGGAACGCGGCGAGCCCGTCCAGCGCGATCCCCTGCCAGGCCGCCGCCTTGACCGCGGACGCCTCCGTCCCGGGCGGCAGCCGCAGCACCGCGTGCAGGCCCGCCGCGATGCCGGTGGCCGTGATGTGCGGGGCGCGCTCGGCGAGAGCGGTGACGAGCCGGTCCCGACGGTGCCGGTAGCGCTGCCGCATCCGGCGGATGTGCCGGTCGTACTGACCGGAGGCGATGAACTCGGCGAGCGTGAGCTGGTCGAGGACGCTCGCCCACGCCTCCCGCTCCCCCTTGGTGGCGAGCACGCCGTCGACGAGCTGCTCGGGCAGCACCATCCAACCGATGCGCACCGCCGGGGAGAGGCTCTTGCTGACCGAGCCGAGGTAGACGACCCGTTCGGAATCCAAACCCTGTACGGCGCCGACCGGCTCACGGTCGTAGCGGAACTCGCCGTCGTAGTCGTCCTCAAGGATGAGACCGCCGCTGCTACGGGCCCAGTCGACGACCGCCGCGCGCCGGGCGGGGTGGAGCGGGCCGCCGGTCGGGAACTGGTGTGCGGGCGTGAGCAGTACGCCGCGGACCCGCGGACCCTCCGCCAACTCCTCGACCCTGGCACCCTGTTCGTCCAGGCCCAGCGGTACGGTCCGCACGCCCGCGTCCGCCAGGATCTCCCGGTGGAACCCGAGCCCGTACGACTCCATGGCGAAGGGCCCCCGCAGCACCGCGCCGCCCGCCCCGCGCGACCCCGCGAACAGCAGCCGAAGGGCGTGCGCGAAACCGGAGCAGACCACGATCCGTTCGGGGTCGGCGCGCACCCCGCGGGCCCGCGTCAGATAGTCGGCGAGCGCCCGGCGCAGCTCGACGCGGCCGCGCGGATCGCCGGGCCCGAAGGCCTCGTTGGGCGCGGCGGCCAGGGCGCGCCGGGCGGCCGCGAGCCAGGCCGTGCGCGGGAAGGAGGCCGTATCGGGCGTGCCCTGGCGCAGGTTGTACGCGGGTGCGGCGGGGCGTGCCGGAGCGGGCTTCGGCTTGCGGGGGCGCTTGGGCGGCGCGGCCCGCTCGGCCACCCGCGTCCCCGACCCCTGCCGCGCCGTCAGCCAGCCCTCCGCGACCAGCTCCGCATAGGCGTCGGCGACCGTGTTCCGGGCCAGACCGAGGTCGGCGGCGAGCGAACGGTAGGGCGGCAGCCGGGT
Source organism: Streptomyces sp. NPDC039462 (assembly GCF_055639375.1). NCBI lineage: Bacteria > Bacillati > Actinomycetota > Actinomycetes > Kitasatosporales > Streptomycetaceae > Streptomyces > Streptomyces sp. NPDC039462. The sequence continues at coordinate 157,515 of NZ_JBVKAO010000004.1, read as the reverse complement.
GCCAGGGGGGAGCCGCCCCTCGCGCACGGCGTCCCGCAGCGCACGGATGAGAACGCCGCGGCGACTGCCGGGACCGGAGAGGTCCAGGTGCAGGTCACTGCCGATGCGCTCCGCCAAATTGACCCATGATTCCGGCATGGGAATGCACCCTACGCGAGGTCTTTCCCGCCCCTAGATTCGTGGTCATGACGAACAACGCGACCATCACGCAGACCACGACCCCCACCGCCACCATCACGCAGACCGCGCCCGCCCCCGCCACCAGCACCTCCGCCGGCCCCGCCGCCACCCCCCGCCTCAACTTCGCCCAGGCCGCACCCAAGGCATTCAAGGCCCTCATCGGCTTCGACGCCGCCGCCCGCGACGGCCTCGACCCGGCCCTGGTCGAACTGATCCAGATCCGCGCCTCGCTCCTCAACGGCTGCGCCTACTGCCTCCACATGCACACCTCCGACGCCCGCAAGGCCGGCGAGGACGAGGCACGCCTGCACATGATCGGCGTGTGGCGCGAGGCCCGTAACTTCTTCACCGCGAAGGAGCAGGCGGCCCTCGCCCTGACCGAGTCGGTCACGCTCGTCTCCCAAGGCGGCGTCCCGGACGACGTCTACGTAGAGGCCACTCGGCACTTCGACGAGTCCGAACTGGCCCGCGTCCTCGCCCTGATCTTCACCATCAACACCTGGAACCGCATCGCCCTGAGCACCGCCAAGGTCGCGGGCGAGGACGAGCGGGCGGCCCACTGAGCCACGCCGTGGCCCACCGAGGCACGCCGAAGGGCCGGCCCCCGCGGGGAACCGGCCCTTCGTCACACGTGTGCGGGTCAGCCCTTGAGCCGCGCCATCCACGCCTCGACCTCGTCGGACGTACGCGGCAGAGCGGCCGACAGGTTCTTGTTGCCGTCCTCCGTGACGAGGATGTCGTCCTCGATCCGGACACCGATGCCGCGGTACTCCTCCGGCACGGTCAGGTCGTCCGCCTGGAAGTACAGACCGGGCTCGACCGTCAGGCACATGCCGGGCTCCAGCGTGCCGTCCACGTACGTCTCGGTGCGCGCGGCGGCGCAGTCGTGGACGTCCATGCCGAGCATGTGACCGGTGCCGTGCAGCGTCCAGCGGCGCTGCAGACCCAGCTCCAGGACGCGCTCGACGGGACCCTCGACGAGGCCCCACTCGACGAGCTTCTCGGCGAGCACGCGCTGCGCCGCGTCGTGGAAGTCGCGGTACTTGGCGCCCGGCTTCACCGCCGCGATGCCGGCCTCCTGGGCCTCGTACACGGCGTCGTAGATCTTCTTCTGGAGCTCGGTGTAGCGGCCGTTGATCGGCAGGGTCCGCGTGATGTCCGCCGTGTAGTACGTGTGGGTCTCCACACCGGCGTCGAGCAGGAGCAGGTCGCCCGAGCGGACGGGGCCGTCGTTGCGCACCCAGTGCAGCGTGGTCGCGTGCGGACCCGCGGCACAGATGGAGCCGTAGCCGATGTCGTTGCCCTCGACGCGGGCGCGCAGGAAGAACGTGCCCTCGATGTAGCGCTCGCTGGTGGCCTCGGCCTTGTCGAGGACCTTCACGACGTCCTCGAAGCCGCGGGCGGTCGAGTCGCAGGCCTTCTGCAGCTCGCCGATCTCGAACTCGTCCTTGACCAGGCGGGCCTCGGAGAGGAAGACGCGCAGCTCCTCGTCGCGCTCGGCGGTGACCTTGTCGGTCAGGGCCGCCTCGATGCCGGCGTCGTAACCGCGCACGACGCGGACCGGGCCGGTCGCCTCGCGCAGCTTGCCGGCCAGCTCGCGCACGTCGGAGGCGGGGATGCCGTACAGCTTCTCGGCCTCGGTGAGGGAGTGCCGGCGGCCGACCCAGAGCTCGCCCTGCCCGTCCAGCCAGAACTCGCCGTTCTCGCGGTTGGAGCGCGGCAGGAGGTAGATGGTCGCGTCGTGGCCGCCGCCGCTCCTCGGCTCCATGACGAGGACGCCGTCCTCGGTCTGGTTGCCCGACAGGTACGCGTACTCGACGGAGGCGCGGAAGGCGTACTCGGTGTCGTTCGAACGGGTCTTCAGGTTGCCCGCGGGGATCACCAGGCGCTCGCCCGGGAAGCGCGCGGAGAGCGCGGCGCGACGGGCGGCGGTGTGCTCGGCCTGGGCGATCGGCTGCAGGTCGTGCAGCTCGGTGTCGGCCCAGCCGGACTTCATGTTCTCGGCGAGCTCATCGGAAACGCCCGGGTACAGGCCGTTCTTGCGCTGCTTGATCGGCTCTTCTTCGGTCTCTTCCGGGTTCGCCGGGTTGAGCGCCTCCGACACGATCTGCCTCCTATGTACGACACTGGGCCGTCCTCCATCGTACGGGCGTACGGAAGGGGGCCCAGGGCCAGAAGGCCACTTACCGATAGTGCCCGCAGCCTCACTCGAAGCGGGCGGCGAGCAGCACCACGTCCTCCTCGCTGTCCACGGCGTCGAGCCCGTCGGGCAGGACGGCGTGCAGCACGTGGTCGGCGATCGCACCGGGGTCGTCCCTGATGGCCCTCGGCACGCTCGCCGCCGCCGCGTGCAGCCGCGCGAAGGCCCGGTCCATCGGGTCGCCGGTGCGGTGCAGGAGCCCGTCGGTGTAGAGAAGCACCGTTTCTCCCGGCTCGGGGCTGAGCTCCACGCTCGGCGCCTCCCAGCAGGCGAGCATGCCGAGCGGCGCGGACAGGGAGGTCTCCACGAACTCCGTGCGGCGCTCCCCGATGATCAGCGGCGGGCTGTGTCCGGCCCCGGCGAGCACCACCTTGCGCAGGGCGGGCTCGCAGTACGCGAAGAGCGCGGTCGCCGACCGCGCGGGCTCGGTGAGCCGCAGCAGCAGCTCCAGATCGGAGAGCACGGCGACGGGGTCCTCGCCCTCCATCACGGCGTACGCCCGCAGGGACGCCCGCAGCCGCCCCATCGCGGCCACCGCGCTCGGCCCCGACCCGGTCACGGAGCCCACCGCGAGGCCCAGCGCCGCGTCGGGCAGCGGCAGCGCGTCGTGCCAGTCGCCGCCGCCGCGCGGTCCCGTGCGGTGCCGGGCGGCGAGCTGCACCCCGGCGACCCGGGGCAGCCGCGACGGCATGAGCTCCTCGCGCAGGGTGGCGTCGGTCGTGCGGGCGCGGTCCAGTTCGAGCAGCCGCGCCACGTGCTCGCCGGCCTGCCGGGCGTAGAGCCCGACGAGGTGGCGTCTGCGCTCGTCCGGTTCGGCGGGCTCGTCGTACAGCCAGGCGGCGGCGCCGATCCGGCCCGCCGTCTCGGTGGCGAGGGGGAGGGCGTAACTGGCGGCGTAGCCGATGCGGTGGGCGACCTCGCGGTGGAGCGGGTCGAGGCCCTCCTCGGCGAGCAGGTCGGGCTGCGCGATCTCCACCGGCACGGCACCCGGCCGGCCCTCGGGGGCGTCCAGGATCCTGCCGTACGAGGTGGCGGCGCGCGGCACCGTCTCGATGTGCCCGAGGTCGGCGCGGGCCAGGCCGAGGCCGACGGTGGTGTCGGGCCCGAGGCCGTCGGCGGGTTCGACGACGGCGAGTCCGCGCCGCGCTCCCACCAGGGCGGCACCGGCGCGCAGGAGCTCCCGCAGCGCCTCGTCGAGGGTGCCCGTGCGGGCGAGCCGCTCGGTGAGTTCGTGCAGCGTGGTGAGGTCGGAGACCCAGCCGGCGAGCCGGTCCTGGAGCACGGCGCAGGGCGCGCTCGGTACGGAAGGGCCCTCCGGGGGTGCTGCGGCGGGCGGGGTCTGCGCGGTGGGCGCGACAGTGTGGGCCGGTGGCGGAACTGTTGAATCGATTCCGGCCACTTTCGGGAGGTGCGGGGCGTTCATGGCTGACGGCTTTCCGGCCGGTGCGTAATGCTCGATAGCATCGCAAACCCCCATGTCATTATGCGCCGCTAGCAATGTCTCCAGATGTACACGCCCTGGTGAGGGGATGTCCAGCATTGTCCTGCTGGGATTCCTGGTGTCCGAGGTATTTGCGAGAGCCGTAAAAGATCTTGTGAAGTTGGCTGAAAACAGCGCCGGGTTAGGGCATATTAGGGTCGACTGACGTTGTTCGGTAGAGCGTTGCAGTGGTCGCGCTGGGTACGTACTCAGTGATGGCCAGGGGCAGTTGGGGTCCGTCCGGAACCTGACCAAGGACCCGGGCGTCCTCATTCACGACGACCGTGCCCCATCCTCCCGTGGCGGAGGCGGCAAGCAATATCGCGGGACGGCAAACGCCAGGCGCCGCCACCCCACGCCACGTCAACGCTCGGTTCAGAGTGGTTCCCCATGCCGCAGGCTGGGGTCGGATGTGCCAGTTCGTACGTACAGCGAAGTGATCCACACATGGTGTGATGTGGCCCGCAGTCTCCCCGGCTAACGCCGGCGTGCAACGGAAAGGAACGAGCGCTCATGCGCGAGATCCTCGGAAGGCGACGCAGGCTCCTGTCCTGGCGAATCGGAAGGAAGCCCGGCCGGAGTGCCGGACAGCTCGGCGCGGCTCTGACCTTCGCGACCGCATGGCGGTGGCCCGTACTGCCGGGAGTCGGTCTCGACCGGCGCGACGGCAGCCGGTGCTCCTGCCCCGACCCCGACTGCGCGGTACCGGGCGCGCACCCCCTCGACCCCGGCCTCCTCGCCGCCACCACCGACGAGCGGATGGTCCGCTGGTGGTGGACCAACCGACCCGGCGCACCCGTCGTACTCGCCACCGGAGGCCGCGCCCCGTGCGCCGTGAGCCTCCCCGCAGAAGCGGGCGCACGCGCCCTCGCCGCACTCGACGAGGCCGGCATCAGGCTCGGCCCGGTGGTCGCCACCGAGGCCAGACTCCATCTGCTCGTCGCGCCGTACTCCATGGCCCAGTTGGGCGAGCTCCTCTATGCCAAGGACTACGTCCCGGGCTCGCTCCGCTTCCACGGCGAGGGCGGCTATATCGCCCTGCCGCCCTCCGACACGGGACAGGGCCGGGTGCGCTGGGAGCGCGCCCCGCTGCCCGGCTCCGCCGCCCCCTGGGTGCCGGACGTCGAAGCGGTGGTGGACGCCGTGGTGGACGCGCTCACTCGTACGGGTGTGAGCGCCCCCGAGTTGTAGGGGATTCGGGCGCGCGGCGAGCAGGCCGCGCGCCCGCGGTCGTTATCTTCGGCTCATGCAACCCCGCCTGATCGTGCTCCTGGGCGTCGTGGCCGTCACGGCCCTCCTGCCGCTCGCGGGCGCGTCCGCGGGACCGGTCGGCGACCGTGACGCGAAGTCGCCCCTCCCCTCCCCGTCGCCCCCTCCCTCGAACGCCTCTTCGGGGGAGCGCCGGGCGGCGGAGACGGGCCCGGAGTCCTCGTTGCTCACGGGCCTCGGAGCGGCCACCGCCGCCCGGTGCGGCCCCGAACTCTCCTCGCCCGACGGCCTCGAAGCGCAGGCCTGTGTCCTCACGCTGGGCCGCGACACGTGGGCGCGTACCTATTACCGCAATGCCACCGGCGAGGAGCTGACCGCGGTCCTGACCCTGATGGGCCCGGACGCGCGCACCGTGCAGATGTACTGCGAGGTGGCGGCGGGGGACGAACCGGCAGCGTGTGAGACCCCGCGCGAGCGGTCGGCGGGCGATGCGACGGAGTACTCGGCGGTGGCGGAGTACGCGGCGGGCGAAGCGGAAGGGCTGCTGCTGCGGGCGGGCAGCAACTCGGCATCACCGCAGGACAGTTGAGTCCTGAACCGGTCTCCGGGCGCAAAAGGGCCCGGTTGCTGGCGACGGGGGATGCACCAGCAACCGGGCTACCTGAACGGTAACAAGAGATCGGCTCCTGGCAAATTCGATCCCAGTTATCCGGACAGCGATTTATCCGTGACTACCGGGAGCCGTGACAGGAGCCACGCATTCCACTTCGTGCCGTACCGACTGACTGGTGGGTCAGTCGGTACGGCACGGTCAGTCGGGCAGCGCGCTTCAGCTGAGCGTCACCTGACGGTTGGTGAGACCGCCGCGCGCCCGGCGCTCGTCCGCGGTCAGCGGGGCGTCCGAGGCGAGCGCCGCCGCCAGCCGCTCAGCGAACTCCGCGGCGGGCTTCTCGACGTCCGCGGCGGAGACCCCGGTCGGCAGGTCCCACACCGGCACGGTCAGGCCGTGCGCCCGGAAGGAGCCGACCAGGCGCGTGCCCTCGCCGAGGCTCGACGTGCCGGCCGCGTGCAGCCGGGCCAGCGCGTCCAGAAGCTTCTCCTCGGGGTGCGGCATGACCCAGCGGAGGTGATTCTTCTCCGGGGCCTCGCACCAGTACGCGGCGTCGACACCGGTCAGCTTCGCCGTCGGGATGGCGGCGTCGTTCGCCCGCTCGAGGGACGCGGCCACCTCCGCCGTGGCGTTGTCCGCGTCCGGCACCCAGAACTCGAAGCCCGGGTGCACGACCGGCTCGAACGCCCCCTCCGGGTCGAGCAGGTCCTGCAGCCGAGGACCGTCGGCCGGCGCGCGGCGGCCCTTCACCGGCGTGCCGGGGTCGGCCTCCAGGGCGCGCTGCAGGGTGTCGGCGAGGTCGCGGCTGATGTCACCGGACGAGGTGTCGTTCTGCAGGCCGATCAGGACCGAGCCGTCGTCGCGGCGCAGCGCGGGCCAGGCCATCGGCAGCACGGTGGCGAGGGAGACCGAGGGGATGCCCTCGGGGAGGCCACCCTTGAGCGTCAGCTCGACCGTGGCGGCGGGGACCAGCTCGCGCAGCGCGACCCAGTCGCACTCGCCGGGCAGGCCTTCGAAGGGGCGCTGCACCAGCTCGGTCACCGCGTGCGCGGCGGCCCGGCCGTGACAGGCCTTGTAGCGGCGGCCCGAGCCGCAGGGGCAGGGTTCACGGGCGCCGACGACGGGAATCTCCCCGTCGCCGGGGCCGCCCTTGAGCTGCGGCTGCTGCTTGCCCTTGGGCTGGGGGCGCTTCTTGGCCATCTTGGGTGTCTCCCGGCTACGGCTCTCTTGCGTACGGGCGCGAGCCTAGCCGTTCGCGGATTCAGTCCGACTCGTCGAAGGGGTCCACGAAGGCGAGGTCGGATATCGCGGCCGCCGACGGGGCGGCGACGCGCGTAGCGAAATCCTCGCGGTGGTGGGCGGCTTGGACGACGGCCCACACGGTGACCTCGCCGTGCACGTCGTCACGGACTCCCCAGGCGTCGGCGAGCGCCGTGATGATGTTGAGCCCGCGGCCGCCGTGCGCCGTGACCGACGGGGTGGCCGGGGCCGGACGGGTCGGACCGCCGCCGTCCGTCACCTCGACCGTCAGCCGGCCCGCCTTGTCGACGTGCCAGGCCGCGCGCACGTCCCCGTCCCCGACCATCCCGCGGCCCAGCGGCCTGCCGTGCCGACAGGCATTGCTGAGCAACTCCGACAGGATCAGTACGGCATCGTCGACGACCGACTCCGAGACCCCGCTCATGCGCAGCTGATCACGCATACGGTGTCTTGCTTCCCCCACGCCCGCAGGGCCATGGGGTACGGCCATGCTCGACGACGTGGGCACCTCCCGTGCCACCACCAACGCCACCCCCGAGACCTCCTTCGCCCCACGCCACGGTGTGGATGCCCCAATGGACTGGACCGGAAACCGGCCAACCCACGCCCGGTGACGCACTCGTAACGATCGAATACGCACCGAACGCGCCGGTGCACTCCCTGTAACGGGAGTTACCGGAGTCCCAGCCGGTCCAGTTGGGTCAGAACTTGTTTGGGGCGGTTGGTGATGATCGCGTCGACGCCCAGTTCGGCACAGAGTTCGACATCCGCCGGCTCGTTCACGGTCCACACGTGCACCTCGTGCCCCGCGCGTTTCAGCTTCGCCACGTACGACGGGTGGTTGCGCACGATCCGCATGGCGGGACCTGCGATGCGCACCCCTTGCGGAAGGCGGCCGTCGCGGTGGCGCGGCGAGACGAACTGCATCAGGTAGACGGTCGGCAGCGTCGGCGAAGCGGCCCGGACGCGGTGCAGTGAACGCGCCGAGAAGCTCATGACCCGTACCGGCGAAGGACCGTCGGCGGGCGGCGCGTCCAGGCCGAAGCGCTTGAGCAGAAGCAGCAGGCGCTCCTCCACCTGGCCCGCCCAGCGGGTGGGGTGCTTGGTCTCGATGGCCAGCCGCACCTGTCGTCCCGAGGCATTACTTTCGGCCACCAGCTCCAGCAGGCGCTCCAGGGTCAGCACGGAGGTGTCCTCGGCTGAGCCCTCCCAGTCCGGGTCCTCCTCGGCCTCGCCGTGATGTCTCTTCCAGGAGCCGAAGTCCAAGGCGGCGAGGTCGGCGAGTTCAAGGGCGGAGACGGCCCCGCGGCCGTTCGACGTGCGGTTCACGCGGCGGTCGTGGACGCACACGAGATGGCCGTCGGCGGTCAGCCGCACATCGCATTCGAGGGCGTCGGCACCGTCCTCGACCGCCTTCTTGTAGGCGGCCAGCGTGTGCTCGGGGGCGTCCTCGGAGGCTCCGCGGTGGGCGATGACCTGAATCTGGTGCTGTCGTGCGAGGGTCACCGCGTCATGGTGCCATCACGGGGTACCCGTCGGCTCGCCGGACGACACTCCGCCGACGACACCCCACCGGACGACACCCCGCCCGACGACACCCCACCGGGACGCCGAACACACAGGATCGGCTTATGGTGCCCTGACAGCCCATGGGAAAAGCTGACAGCAGACAAAAATGACGGATGGCAGATGACGGGGCAGATGACGGGCGGACGACAGCCGACAGTCGCCGGCCCCCGCTGTCGCCCGCCGGCACCCGCCGGCACCCGCTGACAACTGCACAGTCGGCACACCCCTGGCCGTGACCGAGAACGTACGTAACGACAGCATGGACCGAGGAGAAGAGCTGTGAGCACCGAGAACGAGGGCAACGAGGTACCCCAGGCCCCGTCCGCGCCCCCCGCGCCGGTGGACGCTCCCGCTGTTCCCGCCGACTCCAGTGCAGCCGGGTCCGGTGCGCCGGGCGGGCAGTCGGGGCATGAGGGGGCGCACTCTGCTCCCGCGCACGCTGCCCCCTCGCACGCCGCGCCCGCACACGCCCCCGGGCATGCTCCCGCACCGGCCTCCGCGGGTGCCCCGGAAGGTGCTGTGCCGGGCGCCCCGCAAGGTGCCCCGGAAGGTGCTGTACCGGGCAGCCCGCAAGGCGCCCCGCAAGGCGCCGCTCCGAGCGCTGCCGGTGCCGACTGGCCGCCCCCGCAGCCGCCCGCCATGCCGTCATACGCCACGGGCGGCGGCTCCGGGTCCGGCTGGGGCGCTTCGTACCACCCGCAGGAGCCCAAGCCCGGCGGCCGGCGCGGCGGCCTGGTCGCCGCGGTGCTCGCGGCCGCCCTGATCGCGGGCGGCATCGGCGGCGGCGTCGGCTACTGGGCGGCCGAGCGGAACGACAGCGACACCAGCTCGACCACGGTGTCCGCCCCCGACACCCCCGCCGACCTCAAGCGCGAGCCCGGTTCGGTCGCCGACATCGCCAACAAGGCACTGCCGAGCGTCGTCACCATCGAGGCGCAGAGCGGCGGCGGCGAGGGCGGCACGGGCACCGGCTTCGTCTACGACACGCAGGGCCACATCCTCACCAACAACCACGTGGTGGCGTCGGCGGCCGAGGGCGGCAAGCTCCAGGTGACGTTCTCGAACGGCAAGAAGTACGCCGCCGAGGTCGTCGGCCGCGCCGAGGGCTACGACGTGGCGGTCATCAAGCTCAAGAACGCCCCCGACGGTCTGCGGCCGCTCAAGCTCGGCAACTCCGACCGCGTGGCCGTCGGCGACTCGACCATCGCGATCGGCGCCCCCTTCGGCCTGTCGAACACCGTCACCACGGGAATCATCAGCGCCAAGAACCGCCCGGTGACCTCCAGCGACGGCGGGCAGAGCGGCAAGAGCTCGTACATGAGCGCCCTGCAGACCGACGCCTCCATCAACCCGGGCAACTCCGGCGGCCCGCTGCTCGACTCGCGCGGCGCGGTCATCGGCATCAACTCCGCGATCAAGCCGGCCGAGAGCGGCGGCGGCCTCGGCGGATCGGGCCAGTCCGGCTCCATCGGCCTGGGCTTCGCGATCCCGGTCAACCAGGCGAAGCAGGTCGCCCAGCAGCTGATCAAGACCGGTCAGCCGGTCTACCCCGTGATCGGCGCCTCGGTCTCCCTCCAGCAGGAGGGCACGAACGGCGCGACGATCTCCCAGGAGGCCACGGGCGGCGCGGAACCGATCACCCCGAACGGCCCGGCGGACAAGGCGGGCCTCAAGCCCGGCGACGTCATCACGAAGCTGGACGACACGGTGATCGACAGCGGCCCGACCCTGATCGGCCAGATCTGGACCCACAAGCCGGGCGACACCGTCAAGATCACATACGAGCGCGACGGCAAGGAGCGCACGGTCGACGTCACCCTGGGCCAGCGCAAGGGCGACAGCTGACCCGCTAGTCTTGTCCCCGCGCGGTCCTGATGCGGTTTCCGTCGGACGGCGCGGGGTGGGTTGCCCGAGCGGCCTAAGGGAACGGTCTTGAAAACCGTCGTGGTTCACGCCACCGTGGGTTCAAATCCCACACCCACCGCTTGCAGGTCAGAGCAGTAGCAGTGCAGAAGGGTGTCTCCCATGGGGAGACACCCTTTTTCAGCAATCGGCCCGGCCGTTCGGCCGCTTGGGCAGGCAGAACATCAGGGCCCACAGGAGGGCGAGGAGACTGCCGGCCCACCACAGCACGGTGAGGAACGCGTCGCGGTTGAGCCCGGCGTCGAGCGAGCCGCCAGTGGTGGTGAAGAACACCAGGGCGGTCAGCGCGGTGCCGAGGGCGATGCCCAGGTGCATGACGGTGTTGAACAGGCCCGAGGCCGACCCGGCGTCCTCATGCGGCACCCGCGCCAGCGACATGTCGGCGAGCGGGCCGCCGACCATGCCGAGTCCGAACCCGATCAGTACCACCGGAGCGGTCATCGCCGGCAGGGTCAGACCCGCCTGGCCCGCGTCGACCTGGAGTCCGTAGGCAGCCATCGAGGCGAGCGCGACAAGAGCTCCCGTCTGCGGCAGCCGACGGGCGAAGCGCCCGCCGCTCTTCGCGACGATCGTCGCGCCGGCCAGCTCTCCGAGGGAGAGCAGCACGAAGGCCAGGGCCGCCTGGAGGGGGCTCATGCCCAGTCCGCGCTGGAGGTAGAGCGTCCAGGTCATGAAGAACAGCCCGCACAGCAGGCCGTGCATCAGCTGCGCGGCCATGCCGCCGGAGAACTGCCGACTCCGGAAGAGGGACAGGGCCACGAGGGGTGCGTCGCCCTGCTTGCGCCGCTGGTGGCGGAGGAAGACGCCGAGGACGAGAACGCCCGCGGCGAGCAGGGCGAAGCACCACAGTGGCCAGTGATGCAGGTGCCCCTCGGTGAGCGGGAAGACGATCAGGACGATGGCCAGCGCGGACAGCAGCATGCCGGTGAGGTCGAGCCGGTCGGCCTTCTGCACGGTCGACTCGGGGATGAACCTGCGGCCCAGGAGGAGTACGGCGAGGCCGACGGGCACGTTGACCAGGAAGATCGGCCGCCAGGACAGCCCGAACAGGTCCGCCTCGGTCAGCAGACCGCCCATCACCGGGCCCAGGACATTGGCGAGCGACATGACGGCCCCGTACAGGCCGAACACCTTGCTGCGGTTCTGTCCCTCGAAGGTGACGTGAAGGGTGGCCAGGATCTGCGGGATCATCACGGCCACTCCCACGCCCTGGAGCGCGCGGGCGGCGATCAGCAGACCCGGCCCGGCAGCGAGGCCGCACAGCAGTGAGGCCGCGGTGAACACGACGGTGCCGATGAGCAGGATCCTGCGCCGGCCGTAGAGGTCGCCGAGGCGTCCGCCGGTGATCAGCCCGACGGCGATGGGCAGTGAATAGCCGGTGGTCACCCACTGCACCGCGTCCGGTCCGGCGCCGGTGGACTCCTGGATGGCGGGCAGGGCGGTGAGGACGACCGACTGGTCGATCATGTCCATCAGCTCGGCGCCGAGGAGCACCAAGAGAGCGATCCAGGCAGCCAGGCCCAACTTCGACGGTCCGGGTGCTGGGCGGGGCGGGGACTGGGTGGTGTGCTGCGGCTCGTTGTCGAGCGCGGAGGAAGACACGACGGAAACTCCTGATCCAAGGGGATCGGGGAGCCCTGCCGACAGCCGCACCGGGGCGGAAACACGAAACCCGGGGCAGACGGCAGAGCTGCACCCGAGGAAAGACAGAAAACTGCGGGGGGACACACGGGGGTGACGCAACTCAGGCCAGCGCGACGTCCGCCCCCGGACACGTGCGACAAAACAGCACGTGGGGAACGCGGACGGCTACATGGCCTGGTTAATAGGACGTCACCTCAAGATCGACGCAGAAGGAACAGGAAGCAGGAGGAACAGGAACTTCAGCCACTGCTGCCGAGACCTCCGGAGCAGAAGCCTTACCACGCTACGACATCTCCGGGCCCTTCGTACAGCGGATTACGAGGGGCCCCGGCCGACGCACGGAGCAGAAGGTTGCAGTGGCCTGTCGCGTTGGGCGCTTGGGGTCCCGTTGGGCGCTTGGGCGCCCTTTAGGCATGCCCCTGGCGGGCCGGGTGGGGTCACGTGTTACCCGTGAGGCGGGCTGCCGAGGCGATCGTCGAGAGGGCCTCGCGTTCGGTGAGGCCGACGCGGAGGGCGGCGTCGACGAGTTGGGGCGCCAGGGTCTCGCCGATGCCGTTCTCGTAGGCCCGGCAGGCGGCCCAGAAGAGGCGGGTGTTGCGCTGGCCCTCGTGCGCCGCGAGAACGAACTGCACCAGCCCCTGGCCGCGTTGGGGTAACGCGTCAGGGTGTCCGGCCGGCGCGCTGTCGGCCGCGCGGGGTGCGTGCTGGTGGGTGCGGGGCGGGGGCGTGAGCAGGCGCAGCAGGGCCGGGGGGCAGTGCGCTGGGGGCAGGTGGGCGGTGCCGGGCGCGGTGCTGTAGAGGCCGTGCTCGGTGCGGGAGCCGGGGCCGACGAGGTAGCCGCCGGCGCCTCGGACGTCGATGCCGGGGGCGAGCCGCCCCGCCGAATTGGGGATCACGGTGTGCGGTGGTCCGGTGAGCCAGATGTGGCGGCCGCCGCTGGGCGTGATCACGACGACGGTGTCGGGGATCGTGAAGAGGTGGCGCAGCGCCAGTTCGCGCAGGGCCGCCGAGGCGTCCGTACCGGACTTGGTGTCCAGGTCGATGCCGATCAGGTGGTGTGGCGGCAGCCCGCAGGCGATGCCGTAGCCGGTGGCCCAGGGGGCGGCGGCGAAGAGTTCGCGGATGCGCCGGGGGTCGGTCGTCGCGTCGTACACGCCGTGCCCGAGGCGTCCGCATTCGCCGTGGCAGAGGGCGGGCCGGGGGTCTCCGTGGTGGGGGGAGCGCAGGGCGGGGAGCTTGGTGCGGGACAGCGGGATCACCGCGAGGCCGCGTTCGGCGGCCGACAGGGCGTGGGCGAGCGCGAGGGTGGTGGCATGGCGGTCGGTGGTGGCCATGACCTCATTTTCGTACGCACGTTCGAAGAAGGGAAGAGGGAGCGGGCCGGGATTGGGCCGGACGGGGTGATCCGGGAGGGGGCGCCGCCCCCCTGCGCGGCCTTCGGGAGGAAGGCTGCCGTAACGCTTCACCTCGTGCGATGCCCGGCCCGGGGTGCGATGCGGCTGGGGGTCCATGGGCCTCGGAGCAGACCGGTGGGGCGCACGGAGCGTTTATCGATATGTCCTCACGCTTGCGGGGGAATCACGGCTTCCGGGGTGGTTCGCCGGGGATTCGGTGGGCAACTCTGGACCCGCGACGTCGTGCAGCACACGCCGGGGCGGTCGGCCAACTGCCTTGGAACAAGCCGTACTTCAGGTGCGCCAGGCCTCGGCCGACGCGTGCCTCCTGCTCTGGAGGAACAGACATGGCAAGTATCCGTAGCGCCCGCATCATCGCCGCCGCCGCAGCCGTGCCGCTGGCCGCCGCGCTCTTCTCGGGCGTCGCGATGGCCGACAACGGAGCCTTCGCGAACAACGGATCCAACGCCGGTGTGGCGACTGTGAACGGCAGTGGCGTGGGTGATGACAACGGGGGCAACTCGACCACGACGCAGCAGCAGGCCATCGGCAACGGAGCCTCCAACCAGAACAACACCGCCCAGGTGAACGGATCCGGCTTCACGGCGATCGACCAGTCGAACGACAACGTCGCGGTCAACTTCGCCGAGCTCTGGTGAGCCGGTGCCCTCTGGAGCCGCTCGGGACGGCTCCAAGGGGCGTGAGCTGTGGGGTGTGACGCTCTTGTGCGGCGGCGCTTCGGTGCCGCCGCACAGGCGTGTCCGGGGGGGGTGACGGGGCTGGGGGGTGGTGACGGGTCCGGGGGGGTGACGGGTCCGGGGGGTGGCTCCTCCGTGGGGCCGGCGGCGGGTGATCCCTTGACACCGAACCCTGCCTGACGGACAGTCAGAAACCCTGCCGGTACGAGACGGAGAGGCCGCCCCCGTGCACCTCGCCCCCACCGAACGCCAGCGCCGACTCCGTGCCGAACTGCGCGCGTACTTCCGCGAGGTGATGCCCGAAGGGCCGCCCGACGGGACGGACGCGGAGGGACAGCGGCGCCTGCTGCGCCGCATCGGCGCCGACGGCATGCTGGGCCTCGGCTGGCCCGTCGAGTACGGCGGCCAGGGGCGCGGCGCCGACGAGCAGTTCGTCTTCTTCGACGAGGCGCACCGCGCGGGCGCCCCGGTCTCGATGGTCACCCTGAACACCGTGGGGCCGACCCTCATGAAATACGGCACCGAGCAGCAGAAGGCCACCTTCCTGCCCCGCATCCTCAGCGGCGACGTCGTCTTCGCGATCGGCTACAGCGAGCCCTCCGCCGGGACGGACCTGGCGGCGCTGCGGACCCGGGCCGTGCGCGACGGCGACACCTGGCTGGTCGACGGACAGAAGATCTTCACCTCGAACGCGCAGAACGCCGACTGGATCTGGCTGGCCTGCCGCACCGACCCCGTAGCCCCCAAGCACCAGGGCATCTCGATCCTCCTCGTGCCGACCGACGACCCCGGCTTCTCCTGGACACCGATCGAGACGGTGGGCGGACTGACGACGACGGCGACGTACTACGACGGAGTCCGGGTGCCGGCCGCGAACCTCGTCGGCGAGGAGAACGGCGGCTGGGGGCTCATCACCAACCAGCTCAACCATGAGCGGGTCGCGCTCGCCGCGATCGGCATGCAGGCCGAGGACTTCTACGCGGCGGCGCTGGACCGTGCGCGTACACCCGATCCGGTGACGGGTGAGCGCCGGATTGACGCTCCGTGGGTGCGGTCGAGGCTGGCCGAAGCGCATGCCCGGCTTGCGGCAACACGCCTGCTCAACTGGCGTTTGGTGGGTGATGTGGGGACCGGGGGTCCGGCGCCGGGCGACGCGAGCGGCGTGAAGTTCGCGGGAACCGAGTCGGCCGTGGAGGTGTACCGAATGTGTCAGGAGATCGCGGGCGAAGCGGGGCTCGTGCGAGCCGGTTCGCCGGGCGGTCTCGGGGACGACGGCGAGCTGGAGCGGCTGAACAGGGCCGCGCAGATCAACACGTTCGGGGGCGGGGTGAGCGAGGTGCAACGAGAGATCGTCGCGACGATGCGGCTCGGCATGCGGAGGGGACGACGGTGACTGTGGGGGGTGACGAGGGCGGAGGCGGCCCAGGTGTCGGAGACAGAGGCGGCCCAGGTGACGGTGGCGGCGGGTGCCCAGGGGGCGGTGACGGAGGCGGCCCAGGGGGCGGCGACGGCGGGGGCAGCGGTGAAGGAGATCGCGTACGAGGAGTTGCGGGCGTTCGAAGGCAGGCCGGCGGTGGAGGCGGGCCTGGGCAAGGACCCGGTCAACGAACCCATGATCCGGCACTGGTGCGAGGCGATGGGCGACACACACCCCGCGTACAGGGGCGCGGACCCGGTGGCGCCCCCGACGATGCTCCAGGTCTGGACGATGGGAGGACTCTCCGGCCACGACGGCCGTTCGGAGGCGTACGACGCGTTGTTCGCTCTGCTCGACGGCGCCGGGTACACCTCGGTGGTCGCCACCGACTGCGAGCAGGAGTATCTGCGGGCGCTGCGGCCCGGTGACGAGATCACCTTCGACGCGGTGATCGAGTCGGTGTCGGAGCGCAAGACGACCAAGCTGGGCACGGGGCACTTCGTCACGACACGGATGGACGTCCGCGCGGGCGGCCGGCTCGCGGGCACCCACCGCTTCCGCATCCTCAAATACGCCCCGGCGAAGCGGAAAACGAAGGGCGAGCGCCCCCGCCCGGTCATCAATCGGGACAACGCCGGCTTCTGGGAGGGCGTCTCCGCGCACCGCCTGCTGATCCAGCGCTGCGGCGGCTGCGACACACTCCGCTTCCCCTGGCTCCCCGGCTGCAACGCCTGCGGTTCGCCCGACTGGGACACAGTCGAGGCGAGCGGCGAGGGCACCGTCTTTTCGTACGTCGTCATGCACCACCCGCCCTTCCCCGCCTTCGACCCTCCCTACGCCGTGGCGCTCGTCGAACTGGCGGAGGGCGTGCGCATCATCAGCAACGTGACCGGCGTGCCGTACGACAAGGTGCGGATCGGGATGCCGGTGCGGCTCGCGTTCGAGCGGGTGGACGCGGAGCTGGAGCTGCCGGTGTTCCGGGCCGTCGAGGGCGGGGAGGCCGTCGAAGGCGTGGCGGCTTCTGGGGGTGCGGCGGCCTCCGGGGGCGTGGCGGCCTCCGGGGGCACGACGGAAGGCGGTGGCTGACGTGGACTTCACGCCTACGGAGGAGCAGGCGGCCGCGCGCGACCTCGCCCGGGAGATCTTCACCGACCTCGCCACGCCGGAGCGGCTCGCGGCGGTGGGGACGGGTTCGGACGCCGAGCTCTGGAAGGCCCTGTGCGCGGCGGGGCTGCCGGGCGCGGTCGAGGACATCGGGCTGCTCGGGCTGGTGCTGCTCCTGGAGGAGCAGGGGCGGGTGACGGCACAGGTGCCGTTCGCGGCGAGCTGTGTCTACGGCCTGCTCGCGGTGGCCGCGCACGGCACGGCCGAGCAGCGGGACCGGCTGCTGCCGGCGCTCAGGCAGGGGAGCGCGGTCGTCACGGGAGCATTGCCCGCCCGCGGCGGGGTGGAGGCGTCCGCGGACGGGGTGCTGAGCGGCACGGTGACATGGGTGCCGTGGCTGCGGGACGCGACGCGGGTCCTGGTGGCGGCGGCCGACCGGAGCCTGTGGCTGGTGCGGGTCGCCGACGCGCGCGTGGAGCCGGTCGAGCTGACGGCGCCCTGGGCGGCGGGCCGGCTCGTCCTCGACCGGACGCCGGGGGAGCGGCTGGGCGGCCCCGCCGCATACGAGGACGTGCAGGCGTGCGCACGGACGGCCTTCGCAGGGCTGCAGGCCGGGGTGTGCGCGGGGTCGCTGGCCCGCGCGGTCGCCCACACGAACACACGCGAGCAGTTCGGCCGCCCCCTCGCCGCGAAGCAAGGCGTCCAACTCCGCGCCGCCGACGCCTACATGGACACCGAGGCGATCAGAGTCACGACCTACGAGGCGGCCTGGCGACGTGACACCGGCCTGCCGTACGACACGCACGCCCTCACCGCCACCTGGTGGGCCTCGGAGGCGGGCAAGCGCGTCGTGCACGCGGGCCAGCATCTGCACGGCGGCATGGGCGCCGACCTCGACCACCCCGTGCACCGGCACTTCCTGTGGGGGCGGCAGCTGGACGCGTATCTGGGGTGCGGCAGCGAAGTGCTCCAAGAGCTGGGTGACCTGATCGCAAAGGGGGAGCCGTCATGAAGGGGGAGACCGGTGTGACGCAGAGCGCGGCCGATGTCATGAAGGGCGGGACCGATGTCACGAAGGGCGGGTCCGGTGTCGTGAAGGGCGGGACCGGTGTCGTGAAGAGGGGGGCCGGTGTGACGAAGGGTGAGGAGCTGCCGCCGCTGGAGATCCCCATCACCCGGACACTCATCGTCGCCGGGGCCATCGCGTCCCGCGACTACCAGGACGTGCACCACGACGCGGAGCTCGCGCGGGCGAAGGGCTCCCCCGACATCTTCATGAACATCCTCACGACCAACGGCCTCGTCGGGCGGTACATCACCGACCACTTCGGCCCCACCGCCGTGCTGCGCAAGGTGGCGATACGCCTCGGGGCGCCCAACTACCCGGGGGACACCATGGTGCTGACCGGAACGGTCGAGGACGTCGAGGCCGCGCCCGGGGGCGACACGGCCGTCGTCACGGTCGTCGGCACCAACGGCATCGGCAAGCACGTGACCGGCACGGTCACGGTCACCGTCCCCGCGGGAGGTGCCGCATGAGCATCCGTACGCGCGACAGCCTCGGTGGAAAGGCCGCGATCGTCGGGATCGGGGCGACGGAGTTCTCCAAGGACTCGGGGCGCAGCGAGCTCAAGCTGGCCGTGGAGGCGGTGGGCGCCGCGCTCGACGACGCCGGGCTCACCCCGGCCGACGTGGACGGCATGGTCACCTTCACCATGGACACCAGCCCGGAGATCACGGTCGCCCAGGCGGCCGGCATCGGCGAGCTGTCCTTCTTCTCCCGCGTCCACTACGGCGGCGGGGCGGCCTGCGCCACCGTCCAGCAGGCAGCTCTCGCGGTGGCGTCCGGGGTGGCGGAGGTCGTCGTCTGCTACCGCGCGTTCAACGAACGGTCGGGGCGCAGATTCGGCTCCGGGGTGCAGCGGCGCGAGCCGTCCGCCGAGGGCGCGGCGCTCGGCTGGGCCCTGCCGTTCGGACTGCTGACGCCCGCCTCCTGGGTGGCGATGGCGGCCCAGCGCTATCTCCATGCGTACGGTCTGACGCCGGAGGCCTTCGGTCATGTGGCCGTCATGGACCGGAAGTACGCGGCCACCAACCCCGCGGCGTACTTCCACGGGAAGCCGATCACGCTCGCGGACCATGCGGCGTCGCGCTGGATCGTCGAGCCCCTGCGTCTCCTGGACTGCTGCCAGGAGACGGACGGCGGGCAGGCGATCGTCGTCACGAGCGTGGAGCGGGCCCGCGACCTCCCGCGTCCGCCGGCCGTGATCGCGGCGGCGGCCCAGGGCGCGGGCCGGGCGCAGGAGCAGATGACCAGCTTCTACCGCGACGACCTGAGGGGGCTGCCCGAGATGGGCGTGGTGGCGAAGCAGCTGTGGCGCACCTCGGGGCTGGCGCCGGGGGACATCGACGTCGGGGTGCTCTACGACCACTTCACCCCGTTCGTGCTGATGCAGTTGGAGGAGTTCGGATTCTGCCCGCCAGGCGAGGCCGCGGGCTTCGTCGCGGAGGAGCGGCTGCCCCTGAACACGCACGGCGGACAGTTGGGAGAGGCGTATCTCCACGGCATGAACGGCATAGCGGAGGCCGTCCGGCAGGTGCGCGGCACCTCCGTGAATCAGATACCGGGCGCGGCGCGCACTCTGGTCACGGCGGGCACGGGCGTTCCCACATCGGGGTTGATTCTGCGGTCGGACGGCTGAACGCGGCGCGTGTCCCGGCCGCGGATCGGGCCCGGACGCTTTCACTCGGCGTATGCGTCTTCGAACGATGATCATTGGATTCGTCCTCGTCCTGACGGCCCTGGCCGCGGACATGACCGCCTCACCACCGGGCGTCGCCTCCGACCACACCGCCCGCGGGGCAGCCGCGAAGGTGTCGACCTTCCGCGGCTGGGCCTTCGACACCTGCCTCACCCGGTCCACGGACACCATGCGGCGCTGGCGGCAGTCCAAGTACGGCGCCGTCGGCGTGTACTTCGGAGGCCGCGGCCGGGCCTGCAAGCGGCAGCCGCACCTCAGCCACGCCTGGATGCGCGCGGTGAAGGGAATGGGCTGGCGCGTCCTCCCGCTGTACGTGGGGTCGCAGTCGCCGTGTGTCGTCGCTAAGAACAAGAAGAACGTACGCATCGGGCGGCAGCCCTGGAGCCAGGGGAAGCAGGAGGGGCGTGACGCGGTACGCGCGGCGAAGGCGGTCGGGATCCAGCAGGACAGCCCGCTCTACCTGGACATGGAGGCGTACGCCTACCGCAACAAGAGCTGCGCGAACACCACGCTCTCCTTCGTCCGCTCCTGGGACCGCGAAGTGCGCAGGCAGGGCTACGTCCCCGGCTTCTACAGCAGTGCCGACTCCGGCGTGCGGCACATGGAGGCGGCACGGCGGGCGGGCGTGGGTGACCTGCCGTCGGTGATGTGGTTCGCGCGCTGGCGCACCAAGCCGCACCTGTACGGGGAGCCCTCGCTGAGCGACAACGCGTGGCGCCCGGCGCGGCGCATCCACCAGTACGCGGGGAACGTGAAGGAGCGGCACGGCGGGCGCACGCTGGTGATCGACCGCAACCTCGTGCACGCTCCGGTGGCGCGCATCGGCTAGCCGGACGGCCGCCCGGGCGGACCGTGCGCCCGGGCGGCTCTCGGGGGCGAACCCTCAGAGACGTGCTCCGTCTCCTCCACCTGTAGGAGGTGTAGACAACACCCCTCGTACAACCTGAGGCGGACACGGCTTCGGGACCTCCGGCCGATCCGCTGAAGTAGGGGGCGCTTCTAGCGTGGAGCCATGACCGCATCCATGGTGTCCGTGTGCACCAGCGCTTCCACGGCCGCGACGCGGGGCACGGGTCCGACGCGGGCCATAGGGCCCTCCACGTACCCGTCGTTCGCGTCCTACGTACGGGCCCGCCAGCCCGTACTGCTGCGCACCGCCCGCTCGCTGACCGCGAATCCGAGCGATGCCGAGGACCTGCTGCAGACCGCGCTGACCAAGACGTATGTGGCGTGGGACCGGATCGAGGACCACCGCGCCCTCGACGGTTATGTGCGCCGGGCCCTGCTGAACACGCGTACGTCGCAGTGGCGCAAGCGGAAGGTCGACGAGTTCGCGTGCGACGAGCTGCCGGAGCCGGACGTGACGCCGGGCGGGGACCCGGCCGAGCAGCAGGTACTCCGCGACGCGATGTGGCGCGCGATCCTGAAGCTGCCGGCGCGGCAGCGGGCGATGGTCGTCCTCAGGTACTACGAGGACCTGAGCGAGGTGCAGACCGCCGAGGTGCTCGGGGTGTCCGTCGGCACCGTCAAGAGCGCGGTGTCCCGCGCGCTCGGCAAGCTCCGCGAAGACCCGGAACTCACGCCGGTCCGCTGAGCGGGCGCGCCGGGGGCGGATGATCGATCATCCCCTGGAGTAGTGACATACCAAGTGGTATGCGCGCAGAATCAGCGCCAACCCTTACTGCCGCGCAGCCCTTAGCGCCGCGCAGGCGATGTCGCCCCAGGAGGACGCCGTGCTGAGCACGATGCAGGACGTACCGCTGACTGTCACCCGCATCCTCCGGCACGGCATGACCGTGCACGGGACATCACAGGTCACGACCTGGACCGGCGAGGGCGACCCGCAGCGCCGCAGCTACCGCGAGATCGGCGAGCGCACGGCTCAGCTCGCCCACGCCCTGCGCGAGGACCTCGGCGTCACGGACGACGAGCGCGTCGCCACCTTCATGTGGAACAACGCGGAGCACGTCGAGGCCTACTTCGCGGTGCCCTGCATGGGCGCCGTCCTGCACACCCTCAACCTGCGGCTGCCCGCCGACCAGCTGGTGTGGATCGTCAACCACGCCGCCGACCGCGTCATCATCGTCAACGGCTCCCTCCTCGGCCTGCTCGCGCCGCTCCTCCCGCAGCTGACGAGCGTCGAGCACCTGGTGGTGTCGGGCCCGGGCGACCGCTCCCTGCTCGCGGGCTCGCACGCGCAGGTGCACGAGTACGAGGAGCTGATCGCGGGCAAGCCCACCGCCTACGACTGGCCGGAGCTCGACGAGCGTGCGGCCGCCGCCATGTGTTACACCTCCGGCACCACCGGCGACCCCAAGGGCGTCGTCTACTCCCACCGCTCCATCTACCTGCACTCGATGCAGGTCAACATGGCGCAGTCGATGGGCCTGACGGACGCGGACACGTCGCTGGTCGTCGTCCCGCAGTTCCACGTCAACGCGTGGGGACTGCCGCATGCCACCCTCATGACCGGCGTGAACATGCTGATGCCGGACCGCTTCCTGCAGCCCGCCCCGCTCGCCGAGATGATCGAGTCGGAGCGGCCCACGCACGCGGCCGCCGTCCCCACCATCTGGCAGGGCCTCCTCGCCGAGCTCACCGCGAAGCCGCGTGACGTCAGCTCGCTGGCCCAGGTCACCATCGGCGGCTCGGCCTGTCCGCCCGCCCTGATGGAGGCCTTCGACCAGTTCGGGATGCGGGTCTGTCACGCCTGGGGCATGACGGAGACATCCCCGCTCGGTACGGTCGCCCGCCCGCCGGCCCACGCCATCGGCACCGACGAGGAATTCGGCTACCGGCTCACGCAGGGCCGCTTCCCCGCCGGCGTCGAGGGCCGGCTGATCGGCCCCGGCGGGGAACACCTGCCGTGGGACGGCGAGTCCGCCGGTGAGCTGGAGGTGCGCGGCCCCTGGATCGCGGGCGCCTACTACGGCGGCGCGGGCGGCGAGATGCTCCGGCCCGAGGACAAGTTCAGCGAGGACGGCTGGCTGAAGACCGGCGATGTCGGCGTGATCACCGCGGACGGCTTCCTGACCCTCACCGACCGTGCGAAGGACGTCATCAAGTCGGGCGGCGAGTGGATCTCGTCGGTCGAGCTGGAGAACGCCCTCATGTCCCACCCGGAAGTCGCCGAGGCCGCGGTCGTGGCCGTCCCCGACGAGAAGTGGGGCGAACGCCCGCTCGCCACCGTCGTGTTGAAGGAACACGCGACCGCCGACTACGCCGCCCTCCGCGACTTCCTCGCGGAGCACGTCGCCAAGTGGCAACTGCCGGAGCGCTGGGCGGTGATCCCCGCGGTCCCGAAGACGAGCGTCGGCAAGTTCGACAAGAAGGTGTTGCGCAGGCAGTACGCGGACGGCGAGCTGGACGTCACGCGGCTCTGACGGGTCGTCCGGGGCGGCGGCCCGGTATCGCGGTCGTCGCCCAGCCGAGCGCGAGCCAGAGGGCGGCGACCGCGCACACGCCGGTCCACCCCCAGTGGGTGAACGCGGTACCCGCGAGGGCGGAGGCGATCGCGCCGCCCGCGAAACCAGCCACCACATAGGCGGTGTTGGCGACCGCGGGGGTGGAGGTGGTCGTCAGCGCGAGCGTCTGGTTGGCGATGTGGTTGGCGACCAGCGCCATGTGGAGGACGACCGCCGCCGCGCACAGGGCCCAGAGCGCCCCGCCGCCCAGCCAGAACAGCGGCACCGACACAGCGGCCGTGCCGTACGCGGACGAGACCACCTTGGCCGCGCCGAAGCGGTCGACCAGGCCGCCAGCGAGCGGTGCCACGACAGCCGCGGCGAGGCCGAAGAGGCCGAAGAGGCCCGCCGTGGCGGTCGACATGCCGTACCCGTCGCCGCCGCTGCCGGTGAGCAGCAGGGCCAGCGAGGTCCACAGCGCGCTCCACGCGCCGTACATCCCGCCCTGGCGTATGCAGGCGCGCCGCAGCTCGGCGGAGCTCCGCACCACGGCGGGCAGTTGGGCGAGACCGGCGAAGAGCGGTCCGGTCCGCCGGCGGTGTTCGGCGGGCAGTACTGCGGCGGAGGCCAGGCCGAGCAGGGCCGTGAGGGCGGCGGCGCCCACGAAGACGTAACGCCACCCGAAGGCCTGGCCGACGAGGCCGCCGAGGGCGCGGGCCGCGACGATGCCCGTGAAGAGGCCGGCTATGAGCGCCGCGACGTGGCTGGCCCGCCGGTGCGCGGGCGCCCGCTCGGCGACCAGCGGCACGAGCAGCTGCGGCACGACCGTCGCGGCGGAGGCCACCAGGACGGCGGCTGCGAGCGCGGTGGCCCCCGAGGCGGCCGCGCCCAGGCCGAGCGCCAGCGCCGTGACCACGGAGAGCGCCGCGACGAGCCTGCGGCGGTCGACCCGGTCGCCGAGCGGGGCGAAGAACAGCAGCCCCGCCGCGTACCCGAACTGGGCCACCGAGGCGATCCACGCGACGGCCGACGGGGTCGACCCGAAGTCCCGGGCCATCAAGGGGAGCAGCGGTGCGGCTATGTAGATGTTGGCGGCCGTCACCGCGGTGCAGACGGCGATCAGGACGAGGAACACGGTGGGCGGGACGGGGAGGGGAGCAGGGGGTGCGGGGGTGAGGGGGGATGTTGGTGGGGAGGTGGAGGCGGAGGCGGAGTTGGAGGTCGCTGATGAGGGCATGGGCGGGGGCTCCTCCGGGGACGAGGACGGGCACGGGGCAGGGATCAGGCCGTAGTAACTAACTAGTTGGTTGGCTGCTGGGAAAAGTCTGCGCCCGTCGAGATCGGGCTGTCAAGCAACCAAACAGTTGGTTACCCGAACGGGTTCGCCTAACCTGTGCTCATGGCAGTGAGAGACCCCGAGGCCACCAAGGCGCGGATCTTCGAGGCGGCGGTCGCCGAGTTCGCCCGGTACGGCATCGCGGGCGCCCGCATCGACCGCATCGCGAGCGAGGCGAAGGCCAACAAGCAGCTCATCTACGCCTATTTCGGCAACAAGGCGGAGCTGTTCGCGCAGGTCCTGGAGAAGCGCATGCTGGACATGGCCGTCGCCAACCCGGTCGAGGCGGACGACATGGACGGCTGGCTGGACCGGCTGATGGACTACCACGCCGCCCATCCCGAGCTGCTGCGCCTGCTCTTCTGGGAAGGCATCGAGTACGGCACGGAGGAGCTGCCCGACGAGCGGGAGCGCCGGGACCACTACGACCGCAAGGTCGCCGTCCTCGCCGACGCCCAGGCCCGGGGCGTCATCAGTGACGAGATCCCCGCGTCCCACCTGCTCTTCATGGTGGTCGCGCTGGCCGGCTGGTCGACGGCCGTGCCGCAGATGCGGCGGATTCTCGTCGGTGACGAGGACGCCGACCGCGAGCGGCTGCGCGCCTCCATCAAGGCGGCGGTACGAAGCATCACGGCCGTCTGACGCCGTCTGACGGCCGCCTGACGCCGCCTGTGCCTCGGCCGGTTCGCCGGTTACTGCCCCGGCCGGTTCGCGGATTCACGCCCCGGCCGGTTCGCTGGTTCGCGCCCCGGCCGGTCCGCTAGTTCGTGCCGATCTTCGCCAGCAGGTCCACGATCCGGCTCTGCACCTCGGTGCTGGTGGAGCGCTCCGCCAGGAACAGCACGGACTCGCCCGCCGCGAGCTTCGGCAGCTCCGTCTCGTCGACGGCCGCGGTGTAGACGACCAGCGGAGTGCGGTTCAACTGGCCGTTCGCGCGCAGCCAGTCGACGATCCCCGCCCTGCGGCGACGTACCTGGAACAGGTCCATCACCACGAGGTTCGGCCGCATCTGTGCCGCGAGCGTCACCGCGTCGGCGTCGCTCTCGGCCCGCGCGACCTGCATGCCGCGCCGCTCCAGAGTGGCCGTCAGGGCGAGCGCGATCTCCTCGTGCTCCTCGATGAGCAGGACGCGTGACGGGTGCTGCTCGCTGTCGCGCGGAGCGAGGGCCTTCAGGAGTACGGCGGGGTCGGCGCCGTACGCCGCCTCGCGCGTCGCCTGGCCGAGGCCCGCCGTCACGAGCACGGGCACCTCGGCGGCCACGGCGGCCTGACGCAGCGACTGCAGCGCCGTGCGCGTGATCGGGCCGGTCAGCGGATCCACGAAGAGAGCCGCGGGGAACGCCGCGATCTGCGCGTCGACCTCCTCGCGCGAGTGCACGATCACGGGACGGTAGCCGCGGTCGCTGAGCGCCTGCTGGGTGGTGGCGTCGGGCGCGGGCCACACCAGGAGACGGCGGGGGTTGTCCAGCGGCTCCGGGGGCAGCTCGTCGTCCATCGGCTGCGGCTGGGGCCGGTTCGCGACCTCGACGGCACCGCCGGGCCCGTCCAACGGCTCCGGTCCCTCGTCGGCGTCCTCGTCCGGGGCGCCGATCGCGTACGAACGACCGGCCCCTTCGGTGGTGGACCCGATACGGGACTGGGGGTGCACTGGTGCCGACGGCTGCGGGTGAGACGGGGTGTGGGGCTGAGGCTGGGGCAGCGGGTGCGGGCGCGCCGAGGCGTCGGGGCGCCCTTCGGCAGCAGGCTCGGGCGGCGTGGCCAGCCTGCGCCTGCGCCCGGAGCCGCCGAGGGTGTGCGACTGCGCGGCGGCAGCCTGCGGCTGAGCAGGCGTCTGCCCCGGTGCGTGAGCCGGTGTCTGTCCCGGTGTCCGGGCCTGCTGCTGCGGGTCGGTGGGCGAGGCCTCCGGAGCCGGAGCCGGAGCCGGGGCCTGGGGTGCGGGCATCGGACCCGCGCCCGCTGCCGCTGCCGTCTGACCGGACGGAGGCGTCTGAGGTGTGTGAGGTGTCTGGGGCGGCAGCGGGGGCTGAGGCGACTCGGGGATGCGGGCGTTCCGCGGCGGCTGCTGGCCCTGGCCGGGTACGGCCGGGCCGCCACCCCCCTGCGGTCCACCTTGCGCTCCACCCTGCGGACCGCGCTGCTGCTCCACGATCTGCCGGCTGAACGGCACGCCCTGCCCGAGGGTACGCACGCTGATCGCACGCCCCTGCGTCGAGTTGGGGTCACCGGGCGCACCGGGCGCACCGGGCGCGGCCTCGGCGGGCAGCGGCTGGGCGGCCCTGGCCTGCGCGCCGCGCTCGGGCGGCAGTGCGGCTCCATGGGCCGGCGTCGGAATGCCCTGCGCCGGAGTGGTGCCGTCCGGCCACGGCTGCGGCGCGGGCAGCGGGCCGGGCTCGGCGGCGGCGCCCCGACCGCCCTGCTGCGGACCCCTCGGGACCTGGCCACCCTGAGAGGGCACCCCTTGAGAGGGCACGCCCTGCGCGGGCGTTCCCTGCGCGGGCGTCCCCGAAGCAGCCGGAGCCGCAGGACCCCCCGCAGGCGCCTGTCGGGCACGGCGCCCCGTCGGGGCCTGCGACGCGGCCTGCGACGGGGCCTGCGTCGAGGCATGCGGCGGGGCCTGCACCGGATGAGGCTGCGGCGGCGTGTGGTCATCGCCCCCACGTACGGCCGCGGCATGATGCCCGGTGTCGCCCTGGACAGCCGCGTACTCCTGTCCCGCGGTGTCCTGGCCCGGCGCGCGGTCGGCCGTGGCGGGCGGCAGCGCGAAGACGCGGCCGTTGTTCGCCTCCTCGGCGGCGGCACGCTCCCTGGCGGCGGCCAGCGCACGCCGCGCCCGCCGCCCCGTGGGCCGCGCGGCGTCACCGTGGCCGGCCTCCACCGCGGCGAGCTCGGTGCCCGGGACGGCTCCGGCGGCCCCGGAAGTCTCAGCGGGCCCCGAGGCCAGCGCGGGCAGCGCGTGCTGCTCGCCGGTGCGCCGGGCGCGGCGCCCCGTCGGCCCGTTGGGCACGGGTACGCCCTGCGGCGGCACCGTCTCGCCCAGCGCGGCGGACCCCGCAGCGTGCTCGGCGGCCGTCATCACGGCACCTTCGGTGCCTTCAGTGCCCTCGGCGGCACTCGGCCGACCGCGGCGCCGTCCGGTACCGCCACTGGCCGCCTCCGCAGCCTGCGTCCCCGTGCCGGGGCCGCTCACCAGCTCCGTGGCCACCGCTCCGCCGAGCGTCTCCGGAGAAGAGGCCTCCGCCGCACGCCTGCCCCTGCGACGCCCCGTACCGCCGCTCGGCGCGGCACCCTGCGCACCAGCGACACCGGAGCCGGAGCCGTCAGTGTCGGATTCCGCCCCGGCCCCACCAGAAGAGCCCGCGGCCCCCGGCACAGCACTCGAACTCGAACTCGCACTCTCCAGGAAGGAGTCCACCGAGGGGCGCCGAGCCCGTCGGCGCCCGCCGCCGGAAGTGGCCGACGCCTGCTCGGGCACCACCACCGCCCTACCCGGAGCGGCACCCCCAGAAGGCACCGAACTCAAAGACCCCGCAGATCCCGCAGACCCTGCGGCCCCCGCAGACCCCGCGGACACCGCAGAGCCCGAGGAACCCGGGGCACCCGAAGAAGACGCACCCTCCGTAGACCCCGCCCCGATCGGCACCTCAAGGACATACGCACTGCCGCCCATGCCCGGCACCTCGTGCGTCTGGAGGACGCCTCCGTGGGCCCGCACGATGCCCCGCACGATCGGCTCGTGCACCGGGTCTCCACCGCTGTACGGGCCCCGCACCTCGATGCGGACGACCTCGCCGCGCTGGGCCGCGGCCACGACGACGGTCGAGTCCGCGTAGCCGCCCGGATAGCCACCCGCGCGCGTGTTGCCGGTCGCGTCGATCCCGACCACGTCCGCGACGAGGTGGGCGACCGCCGTGGCGAGCCGTTCCGCGTCGGCCACCAGCTCGATCGGCGGCGCGTGCACCGCGAACTGGGCGCGCCCGGGACCGATCAGTTCGACCGCGCCCTCCACGCCGGCGGCGACGACCGCGTCGAGCATGACCCTCGTACGGGACAGCTGTTCGGCGCCCGCGTCGAGCCGCTGGTAGCCGAGGACGTTGTCGACGAGGGTGGTCATCCGGGCGTACCCGGCCGACAGGTGGTGCAGGACCTGGTTGGCCTCGGGCCACAGCTGTCCCGCGTCGTCCGAGGCGAGCGCGGCGAGCTCGCGGCGCAGTTCGTCGAGGGGCCCGCGCAGGGCGGAGCCGAGCACGGCGAGCAGCTGCTCGTGGCGTGCGGCCAGCGCGTCGTACCGCGCCTTCTCGCGTTCGGCCAGCTCTTCGAAGCGGTCCTTCTCGCGCTCGGCGAGCGCCGCGTACCGCTCCTGTTCGGCGGCGAGGGCCTCGGCGCGCTGCTCCTCGGCGGCCTTGATCTCGGCGGCGCGTTCCTCCGCGGCGGCGGTGAGTTCCTCCGCGTGCCGGGCGAGGGCGGCCTCGTACTTCTCGTTGAGCTCGTCGTAGGGCCTGCGGTCGGTGAACGTCATCACCGCGCCGACCAGTTGGTCCCCGTCGCGCACCGGCGACGTCGTGAGGTCGACCGGCACCTTGGCGCCGCTCTTGGACCACAGGACCTGCCCGCGCACCCGGTGCTTGCGTCCGGAGCGCAGGGTGTCGGCGAGCGGGGACTCCTCGTACGGGAAGGGCTCGCCGTCGGCGCGCGAGTGCAGAACCAGCGGGTGCAGCTCCCGCCCGCCGAGGTCGCTCGCCCGGAAGCCCAGTATCTGGGCGGCGG
Source organism: Streptomyces sp. NPDC039462 (assembly GCF_055639375.1). NCBI lineage: Bacteria > Bacillati > Actinomycetota > Actinomycetes > Kitasatosporales > Streptomycetaceae > Streptomyces > Streptomyces sp. NPDC039462. Next base: position 128,561 of record NZ_JBVKAO010000004.1, on the reverse strand, counting down.
CCGGGTTGACGAGGACGACCCGGCCGTCGGTGTCCGTGCCGACGACGCCCTCGGCCGCGGCCCGCAGGATCATCTCGGTCTGCCGCTGCGAACGCGCCAGCTCGGCCTCGGTGTCCACGGTGCCCGACAGGTCCCGCACGACGAGCATCAGCAGCTCGTCGCCGGTGTACCCGTACTGGTCGTACGCGTCCCTGCCGTCCTCCAGCGGGGAGCTGGTGACCTCGACGGGGAACTCGCTGCCGTCCGTGCGCCGGGCGGTCATCCGCGTCGGCTTGGTGCGCCCGCGCTCGTCGATCGTGTCCGGGCGCCGCATGGACCCGGGGATGAGCCGGGAGTCGAACTCCGGCAGCAGATCGAGCAGACCGCGCCCCACGAGCGCGGTGCCGGGTGTCTCGAACGCCTCCAGCGCGATGGCGTTGGCGTTCACCACGGTGCCGTTGGCGTTGACGAGGACGAGCGCGTCAGGGAGCGCGTCGAGTATGGCTGCGAGGCGAGCAGCGCCTCGGGATGGCCTGCTGCTCACGACGACGCTTCCTCCCTGGTTACCGCTGCTTGCCGACTCGCTCAGGCCATTTTGCCCCTCGGCCCGTGGCGTGTCACGGGAGTGAGTCTACGGGGAGTGGTTGTGCGCGCGACGCCGGATGAGAGGGAGGTCGCACGCAGAACATGTGAGTTTTCGGTACTGCCTGGTCACGCGGAGGTCGCGGGCAGCACCGGTACGAGAGCGTTCCACCGCCCGATCTCGCAGCCGTTGCTGCGGTCGTACGTGGCGTTGACGGGCCGCCCGTGCCAGGTGCCCGTGATGCGTGCGGTGGCGGGCCCGCCGTACTGCATCGTGCACATCGTGCCGGGCGGTACCGGGGCGAAAAGGTCCCTTCCGTAGACGCTGATCTCGTCGAGCCGCGCGCACGCTTCCTTCGCCTGCGGGTGCGTGCCGCCGGCCGGGTGGCAGTTCAGCCGGTACGTCCCGTCGCCTTCGGCCCCCATGCCGGTGACCGTCACGGTGAGCCGGTCGATCGGGGTCGTGGGGGGTGTCGAGGCGTGGGCCGTGGCGGGCAGGGCGGACAGCGCGGCGGCGGAGGCGGCGGCGGTGAGGGCGAGACGACGCAGCATGGCGGGCTCCTCTGCATAGGGCGGCCGGAGTCAGACGCGGGACGGTCGGAGTCCGACGGGACGGGTGGCTCTACCGCTCTAACGCCGTACGCCGCGCTTCGTTGCGGTGTCTCGCGGCGCGGCGAAACGCTTTGCCCTGTGGGCCGCGCGACTAGTACCGTGGAGTCCGCGATTGGTGACAGACCGCTCGGCTGTGTCATCATCTGCACGCACCCCCCGCGCTCGCGCAGGTGTGCAAGCTGGAGGCGTCGCCTAGTCCGGTCTATGGCGCCGCACTGCTAATGCGGTTTGGGCCTTAAAGCCCATCGAGGGTTCAAATCCCTCCGCCTCCGCAGCATGATCCGAAGCCCCGGTCCCTGAGGACCGGGGCTTCGGCGCGTCGTGGCCCCGCCGCCGCGCTGAAGGGTGTTTCCGCAGCTCACAAGGGGTCCGGAGAACGGATTTCACATGGCGGCGGCAGTCATGTAATGTTCTTCCTGTCGCCGCGAGCGGGCCGAAGGGCCGGGAAGCGGAGACGGAAACAAAAGAAAAAACAAGCACTCGTAGCTTAACGGATAGAGCATCTGACTACGGATCAGAAGGTTGCAGGTTCGAATCCTGCCGAGTGCACAGCAGACCAGAGGCCCTGTGGAGTGATCCACAGGGCCTCTGGCTTTTGCCTTGACGGCAGTGTTTGACGGCAACCGCCTCAGCGGGGCGGAAGGGGTCGGTCAGAGGGCTACGAGGGCGCCGGCCGTGCCGTCGTCATCGTCCGGCCCGTCGCCGTCACCCCTCAGCGCGTCGCCGACGCGGTCGAAGGCGGAGCGCTGGGAGTCGAGCCGTACGCGCCCACGGCGTGGCGAACAGCTCCACCGGCATGACCGGCACACCGGGCTTGAGGCCGTTGGGAAGACCGGTCTCCGGAATGGTGATCTTCATGGCTTCCGCGCGGTCCTCCTCCATGAAGAAGAGGGTGAGGGTGCAGAGCTTGGCGCCGGTCTCCCGGTCCACCGCGAACTGCGTCTTCTCGGCGTCCGCGTACTTCGGCACGGGCGGGGTGCCGACGATGAACGACGCGGAGGGCAGAAGGCCAACTCGGATACGGGCCATGGCAGTACGTCCTTTCGGTACGAGTCCCGCCAGAAGGAGGCGGGGCGTGATCTATAGAACCTAGGTGACCTAGCGCTATCAAGTGAGACCGGTGAGCTAGATGGCAACTGACGCAGATCAGCTACGTCAGCGGGGTGTGCTAGGGGAGATGGAAGTGGCTACTCTGAGGGGCATGACGCCCGCGCCCGACAAGAAGCCCGACCGCCGGCCGCCGTACCAGCACGCCGCCGACGAGCTTCGGCGCGACATCAAGCGGGGCCGCATCAAGCCGGGTGAGCAGATGCCATCCGTCCGCGAGCTGCAAGAACGCTTCGGCATTGCCAACATGACAGCCAGAAGTGCCCTGAACGTGCTCCGGGACGAAGGGCTGATCTACACGATCCACGGCAGGGGCAGCTTCGTCGCGGACATCAGCGATGGCACGGGCGAATTCACCATCGACTACAACCCGCCGGCCTGGTATCTCGCGAAGAAGGCCGAAGTGGAAGCGGAAGAAGTAGGCGGGGAAGGGGAGCCCGACGGAGAACCCGCCGGGGCTTCCCTCACCGATGTACTCACGGCCCTGCGCGACGAGATTCGAGCGCTCAGTGCGGAGCACCAGGAATTGCGTCGGGAAGTCGAGGCCCTGAAGAGAGCGCAGCAGGAGTCGAAGCCCTGAGTCGGGCGACCTCTTCCCGCATCTCCCTCACTTCGCGACCGAGCCTTGCAACCATGACTGTCATCTCCCGGACCAGCGCGACCGCCTGTGCCGTGTCCTGGCCGTGAGTGCTGACCGTCTTCCTCTCGGGATTGCGTATCTGCTCGGACATCTTTCCCCGTTCGCTGTCGTGCTGGTGTTCCTTGTTGCGTTCAGCCAACCGCTGAGGGCTTGCCCGAAGGCTTGCCCAGCGACCATGCGTTGCCGGACCAGGACTTGCCCGCATCAATCGGCAAGCCGTGATCGCGGCCGGTGAGCCAGGTCTACATGCCGGACCGGACACGTTCGAGGCGAGCGGTGCGGCACTCCCGTCGGCCGGGAGGAGACCTTTCGTCGCGTCCCGCCGGGCGGGGCCGTGCGTTCGTGTGCTCACGCCGCTCTTCCTTGCTGTCGCTGGCCAGGCATCAATGGTCCGGAGAATCGCCGGTTTGGGAAACCGGCGATCGTCGTCTATGTTGCGGCGCTCGGTGTACCGAGGGACGCCTATAGAGGTGTCGAAATCCGCAGTGGTGTGACACTCATTCCTGTGATCCACGTCGCTCCTTCGCGCGGGTTCCGGGGCGGCCTGAAGCCCCGGCTCATCTGCTACAGGTGTCGAAAAGTCAGTCGGTGTGACAGTGGTAGACCAGAGATCAGCCCACCATCCACCACCGACCACGACACCGACCATCAGCGCCCGACCAAGGTCACGAAACGGCCACGGAGTGGCTCGGTGGCCCCGACCAACCCCGCAACGGCATCCTGCAATCCCAGCGCTGTGGATAAAGTTCGGCGACCATCAGAACAAACAGACTCGAATGCGGATGTACCGGGTCCAAAGCGGCGCAGTAAGCCGTCAGCAGTCGAGAAGTCGAGATCCGGCATGGCCACGCGATCGGCGAGGGCCCGGTATGGCGGAGCTGTTCAGAGTTTCTTTACTGGATCAAGGCGGCCCGCCTGCGGCGGGCCGCGCGCGCTGGCGGCCCGTGGCCGCCGCCGCTCCCTGTCTCCGCCGCCCCTCCGGCGGCCCCCCGCCGCTCAGCGCGCAGCACCGCCAAGGCTGTCGACCAGGGCAGGAGGAAACCCGACCTCCCCGAGCACCAGGACCAGGCCGACGCCGACCCTGCGTGACCACACTGCCCAACCGGCCACTGCTTCAAGTCGGATGGGCCGCAGAGCCGCATGCGGTGCCCATGCGTCATGCAGCGCTGACAACGCTCCGGCCGGAATGGGACCGAGGACCGTGACGCATTGAAGAAGCGTGGTCGAGGCCGGCGGGTGGTTGCTGGAAACACACGTGACGGGTGCTCGTTCGGCGCACCCGCCGTCGTGGCTGACTTTCGGTGGCTCAGGTCAGAACTCCTCTCCAACTCGACAACGGGGAATCGGGATTCCAGCAGCACCCGCATACGAGCACGCCAACCGCCCCGGTACCATCGACACCGGGGTCCTGACCAGGGATTCCGCGACCGGGCCACCCTGAATGCTGTCCAGGCGGAGGGGTGGTCCGGTCTTCTGTTTGTGGGTCTACGGCTCAGCTCACGGCCTTACCGACCTCGTAGATCGTGGGCCTGTCCTCGGGCGCCGGACTGAGCATGGCGTCGATCAATTCGCCCAGCTCGCCATGCACCTTCACAGGCCGGCGCTTGCCACTCGCGACGGCTTGTCTCTGCTCGGGGCGCGGTGCGTCGTCCGAGTACTCGACGGCCCGCCAACCCGTGGCGGAAATGAGCAGGGACGCGCCGAGCGCATAGATGTCCGCTTCCTGCGTAGGCTGCGCCTCTCCGGTCGCAAGCACGCTGCGCGCGATCTCCGGCGCCTCGTAGTGGACGAGGCAGCCGCGGAACGGGAAGTCGTACCCCTCGGGGACGTGTCCGCCGCGTGCCAAGGCCAGGTCGATGAGGTGCGTGCGATCCGGGCCGATGATGAAGTGTGCGGGCTGCACGTCGCCGTGGGCCCAGCCCTTGCCATGTAGCTCGGCCAGCGCCTCTACGCAGCCGAGGGCCGCGCTGGTATCAGGTTCCGTACGAGAGTCCGGCTCACGACAGGGCTTCCACAGCTCGTACAGGTCGGGCCCTTCGTGCCACGGCTGGAAGTTCCAGGTGCCCAGCTCCCATTCGCCGTACGCGAAGTCATCGAGGCCGAGTCGGTACAGCACGGCCCCTTCCCGTGCGGGGGCGAGTGCCGTCCAGGGCTGAGCGGGCCAGTCGGCCGTAGCCTCGATCGGGTAGCCGACCTTCACGGCGTACCGCCCCCGATGGCTTTCGACCTCCCAGACCATCGAGCCCCGGCGGTTGACGACGAGGCGCTGAGTCTTGGGCATGAGTGCGTCGAGCACGACGATCGGCAGTTCAGGGGCTGTCCCGGACAACGTCTGTTCTCCTTCCGGGCGGCGCGGCCGACCCCGCATCGAGGCCGGCCGCGCCGCTGGTGTCGTGTCGCTACGCCTGACCGTACGGACGGCCGCAGTCCGCGTCGCACTGCGCGAGGTTCGTGCCGTCCACGGTCCAGAGGTCGTCGAAGACCATGAACCCGGCCGCCTTCATCGCGTGTGCGGACCCGGCGACCTTCTTCGGGTCACGGGGCCCTCCGCCCGGCATGGGGTTGTGGTGGAGGAAGCGGCCCGCGTACCGGTCGCAGAGCGTGGCGTACTCCTTCGTGTGCAGGATGAGGGCGTGCAGACCGAGGTCCACATCGTCGGACGGGACCATGGGGACGGTCGCGGTCGCGGCGGTGACCACGAAGGCCACCGCCTGGTCCGCGATCCGCTCGGCCCGTTCGCGGGACTGCCCGTTGTGGACGATCACGAAGTGGGTGAGTCTGTCGAACAGTTCCTCACCAGCCACCGCGCGACCGGTTTTCTGGTCGTTGGCCGTTGCCGTCATGCGAATACTCCTTGAGTGTCGCTGTGCTCTGGCACTTGCGCCCGCATCGGTCGCCGAGGCACGGCCTACGGCGACCGGGGGATGGAAGGCCGACCCCGAACGGGGAAGGGGAAGCCAGGGAAGGTGGCACCCCGTTCGGGGCGGCCGGTCTACTGGCTGGTTCCGAGGGCCATACCGATCACCAGGCCACACGACCCGCTGATCATGATGATGAACAGGACCCCGGCATACCGGCCGATGGCGCGCATCACAGGCCGTCCCGGCTGTTGCCGTTTTTGATGGCCAGGCGGGCGCTCAGTTCTTCCCGCGCGGTCGGGGCCACCACGTTGTCCGGCAGGGCATCCCACTCGACGCCGCCGCCGACGGGCCTTATCTGCACCCGGGCGCCGATCTCGCCCATGACGACGCCGACACGTCCACTGGCAGTGTCCTTCGCCAGTTCACCGATGCCTGGTCTGGTCTGCTGATTGCTCGCCATGCGGACGAGCATCCTGCCGCTCATCAGGACGTCGGAACCTCCGACAAACCCCACTTCGGGACGTCCCGCGTCGGGTAGAACGTCCCTAGTGCCGTCCCCGGTTGTTAGGAGAGATTGGGATGCCGAACGAGAGGTTACGTGCTGCCATGGCGGCCGGCGGCTGGACTTACGCCGCCCTTGCGGACAAGGCCGAAGTCGACCCCAAGTCCGTTGAACGATGGGCCAATCTGGGGCGTACGCCGCGCCGGGCCACGGCCATGCTGGCAGCGGAAATACTAGGAGAAGACGTGCACGCTCTATGGCCCGCGCTCCGGCAGGCACGCCCTGCCCGCGCTGTCAGTCCGGAACTTGTGGCTCTCTACGACCAGCGGGCGGACATCCCCGTGTCCACCTTCGTGGACATGCTGACCCAGGCGCGCGAGCACATCGACGTGCTGGTGTACGCCGCCGTCTTCCTGCACGAGACGTACCCGCGGCTCAACGACTTGTTGCGAGAGCGAGCGGACGACGGGTGTGCGGTCCGTATCGCGATCGGCGACCCGGACAGTACGAATGTCCAACAGCGCGGTGCGGAGGAGAGGTTCGGCCACGGGATCGAGTCCCGTTGCCGACTCGCCCTCATGCACTACCGCCCGCTTGCCGGGGTACCTGGCATCGAGGTTCGAACCCATGCCACCACGCTCTACAACTCGATCTATCGTGCGGATGACCAGGCACTGGTCAATGCCCATGTCTGGGGCGTGAACGCCTACGGTGCTCCCGTGTGGCATCTCCGGCGCAGCGGGAAGGGCGGCATGTTCGACACCTACGCCAGCAGCTTCGGCGCGGTGTGGGAAACCGCGACGCCGGTACGAGAAGGGTGACCATGGCACGGACCGAGTACTACGACGACCCAGCGGCCCCAGAGCCGAACAGCTTGGTGGTCGCCGCGTCCGCCGTGGTCACCGACGACGAAGGGCGCGTACTCCTTCAGCGCCGCCGGGATAACGATCTATGGGCGCTACCTGGCGGCGGCATGGAGATGACCGATTCACTTCCAGGGACGGCTGTCCGCGAGGTGAAGGAAGAAACCGGGCTGGACGTAGAGATCACCGGGCTCGTGGGCACGTACACCGACCCTCGCCACATCATCGCCTACTCGGACGGTGAGGTGCGCAGGCAGTTCAACGTCTGCTTCACCGCCCGCGTGGTCGGGGGCCGGCTCGCAATCTCGGACGAGTCCACGGAGCTGCGGTTCGTCCAGCCGGAAGAGATAGATCAACTGCCGATGCACCACACGCAGCGGCTCCGGGTCCGTCACTTCCTGGAACACCGCGAGCGACCCTATCTTGGCTGATCGCACCCGCGACCCTGTCGTAGGTCGTCCCGTTACGGGAGAGGCGGCAAACCGCCGTCCGGCTCGGCCTCGCGCCGCTCGGGGGCCGGAGCTCCCGGCTGTCCCGGGATCGCAGTAGTCGGTACGGTGACCGGCTCCTTAGGCCCGAACATCAGGCTGGACGGCTGCTGCGTCCGCCGGTCGGATACGACGATCCCGCCGCGCCACTTCCCCGTGGGGTCCTGGTACCGGAACTGCAGCTTCTTCAGCCGTTGCCCGTACTGCTCCCGCAATGGCCGGTAAGCGTCGTCACAGTGCACGTTCCACGTCACGTCGCCGAGGTAGGCGTGGCACGCGATCGGGAACAGCAGGGAGGACACCACGAGATCGGCGAGCTGGAGGAGCGTGTGGGTGTCGCTGTGGCCGAAGACCGGCGACTCGATGACCCCGCGGAGGCTGTCACCGCCCGTGCGGTACTTGCGGGTGGTCACGCAGTGCACATTGGGAGCGTTCTTCACCTTCGTGCGGCTATCGAGGACCATCATGCCGCGCGAGTGCTCATGGGCGAGCTGAGCCTGGAAGGTCTCGTTCAGCGCGGCAACGGAGGCCGGGTACACCCCGGACTCGTCGAACGCCAGCCCTTCCTCTTTGATCCACACGCGGGCGAGGATGCGGGCTTCGTGGGATTCCAATATTCCGAGCAGCGAAGCCACCAGCTCCATGGCCGCACGTCGCCAGCCGTGGTTGCCGGCACGGAGGTTCTTGCGGACGTCCGAGCCCTTGATCTCATGCTGGATCACGTCGGAGAGTTGGGTCGCGTTCCGCAACTGCGGCCGGTAGTGCTTCTTGACGTCGAGGAAGGCCCAGGTGAGGGACTTGACCTGGGCCCGGGGCACGGTGAATCCGCCCACGACGAGGACCGGAGGGGCGTCCGGCCTCATGGGATCGAGCGTCTGCCCGTTGCCCGCCTCGTCGATGTAGCACAGATGCACCGATCCTCCCGAAACACGTCTGTGGCCGCCCCCGAAGGGACGGCCACAGGGTCTGCGCAGCCATATGCGCGATGTTTTGCTTGCTGAGGCCGATCCTGCCGAGAGCGACTACGGTCGGTCAAGTTGAGAGCACGTTAGGTGGTACGAGTTTCGGTCAACCTTGACGGGTGAAGCCGAGGAACGCCCCCCAGGCGGCTGGCGCGACGGCGAGGCGGTGTGCGCGGAGGTCGACGTCTGAGCCGCAATGTGGCGGAGCCTCGGGATCGTCAAGTCTGGATGGCGTGAGGTCCGGGGGCCGTAGGATCCTCTGTGTGATTACGGGCGAGCTGAAGAGCAAGGTGGGGCGCGTCTGGGACGCGTTCTGGTCGGGTGGCATCTCCAATCCGTTGGAGGTGATGGAGCAGATCACGTACCTGCTCTTCATCAAGCGGCTAGACGAAATCCAGACCCGCAAGGACCGCAAGGCGGCTGCAACGGGCAAGCCCGACCCGGACCCCTTCTTCTCGGACGATCAGCAGGATCTGCGCTGGCAGAACTTCAAGGTCAAGGACCCCGAGATCATGTACGGGCTCGTCGCCGACGGCGTCTTCCCGTACCTGCGCCGCATGGGCGGGGACGAGTCGACGTACTCCCACCACATGAAGGACGCCCGGTTCACGATTCCGGGCCCCAACCTCTTGGCGAAGGTCGTCGACCTCCTCGACGACATTTCCATGGACAGCAGCGACACCAAGGGCGACATCTACGAGTACCTGCTCGCGAAGATCGCCACATCCGGCCAGAACGGTCAGTTCCGCACGCCGCGCCACATCATCGACCTGATGGTCGAGATGACCCAGCCGGGGCCGCGCGACGAGATCTGTGACCCGGCGTGCGGCACGGCCGGCTTCCTGGTGCAGGCGGCGGCGTACGTACAGCGGGTGCACCGTGACGCGCTGCTCGGGGCGGAGCAGCGCAAGCACTTCAACGAGTCAATGTTCCACGGCTTCGACTTCGACTCCACGATGCTCCGCATCGGCTCGATGAACATGCTGCTGCACGGCATCGAGAACCCGGACATTCGTTACCGCGACTCGCTCGCGGAGAGCGCGGCCGGCGAGGCCGAGCGTTACTCCCTGATCCTCGCGAATCCACCCTTCGCGGGGAGCCTGGACTACGAGTCCACAGCGGTGGACCTCCAGCGCATCGTCAAGACGAAGAAGACGGAACTGCTGTTCCTGGCCCTGTTCCTGCGGCTCCTGAAGCCCGGTGGTCGGGCGGCCGTCATCGTTCCCGAAGGGGTGCTGTTCGGTTCGACTAAGGCGCACAAGGAACTGCGCCGCATCCTGGTGGAGGAACAGCAACTGCAAGCGGTGGTCAAGCTCCCGAGCGGGGTCTTCAAGCCGTACGCCGGTGTCTCGACGGCGATCCTGTTCTTCACGAAGACGGACTCGGGCGGTACAGACCACGTCTGGTTCTACGACGTTCAGGCGGACGGCCTGAGCCTGGACGACAAGCGCAACGCGCTGCTTCCGGTAGGGCGTCTGGGTGTCTGCCCGCAGGGCGACCCGCTGACGCCGGACGAACTCTTGAAGAACAACCTCCCGGACGTCCTGGCCCGCTGGCAGGAACGAGACGGCACGGAGAGAGAGCGGGCGAGGACCGAGCAGAGCTTCTGCGTACCCAAGGCGGACATCGCGGCCCAGGGCTACGACCTCTCTCACAATCGCTACAAGGAGGTCGTTCACGAGGAGATCGCCACTCGGGCGCCGAAGGAGATCCTGGCAGATCTGGAGCAGTTGAACGAGGAGATTGCTAAGGGTATGGATGAGCTGAAGGGGATGCTGGCGTGACCGCAATGCCAGTTACGTGGACGCTTTACACGCCGCATGATATTGCTGGTCTCGCGAAGGACGCCTTGGTTATCGGCCCCTTCGGCAGTGACCTCAAAACCAGTGATTACCGTGACGAAGGTGTTCCTCTTGTCTTCGTCAAGGACATCCGTGCTCAAAATTTCTCTCGCCCGCGGGCTTATGTCTCGACTGCTAAAGCTGCTGCGCTTGAAGCGCATCAGGTTCTCCCAGGTGACATCTTGATCACGAAGATGGGAGACCCGCCCGGGGATGTAGCTCTGTACGACGGTGATGTGCCCGCAATTATTACAGCTGACTGTATTCGCTTGAGGCCTACATCCGGATTCGATCGAAAGTATCTGGTCCACTCCTTGCGGACGCCGAACGCCCGCCGACAGATTGATGCAATCACCACGGGGGCGGCGCAGAAAAAGGTCAGCCTTGATCGTTTCCGATCTCGACTGCGCATCTCGGCACCTTCCGTAGCCGAGCAGAAGCGCATCGCAGCCGTGCTTGACCAGGTGGACACCCTTTGCGCCAAACGCCGCGAAGCCATCGCTCTCCTCGACGACCTCGCCCAATCCATCTTCCTTGACATGTTTGGTGACCCGTTGCGCAACCCGCACAATTGGGGCGCGGAGAAAATTGGCTCGCTCCTCTCGATTAAGCCGAGCTACGGAACAATGATTCCAGCCACGGATGAAACGGTCGGTTGTCTCTGTATTCGCGTTGCGAATATCCAAGATTGGTCCCTGGATCTCTCCAGCCGGAAGTACGTCAATCTGCCTCCGTCGGACATTGATCGTCATGGAGTGGCGGCCGGCGATCTTTTGATGGCAAGGGCTATCGCCACACAGGAGCACCTCGGGAAGGCGATCGTGGCCGACCCGGGAGATGAGAAATGGGCATTCGACTCTCATATCATGCGTCTCAGATTCAATCCCCAAAAGGCGGATCCGCGGTTTGTTCAGGCATTGCTAGGGAGTCCAGGCGGTCGATCGATTTTCCTTAAGGCGACCCGTCGCTCGGCAGTTCAATACAACATTAACTCCAAGGAAATTTCAGCGTTGGAGATCCCCCTGCCGCCGATCGGTAAGCAAAAGAGCTTCCGATCTGCGCTTGAGCGTGTGGACAAGGTGCGGGAGATTAATCGGAGGCACCTCGCCGCCCTCGGTGAGCTCTTCCACTCTCTTCAGCACCGTGCCTTCTCCGGCACCCTCTGGGATCATGAAGCGACCGGCGGAGGGGCGTAGGCCGCTCTCGTCGCACACGGCACGCGGTACCGACCGCGTCACACGCCGCCCCTGGGCCGGGCAGGGGAGTCCGACCGAGGGGCGGCTCTGCCGTAGGAGACGGACAAGAAACGTTGGCCTTGTACGGGTCCGGGGCGTCCCGGACCCGTACGACAGGGGCCGTGCAACAGGGGAGGGACACTGCCATGGGGAACGAGCGGAACCGCGACAACCAGGAGCAGACCCGGCAGGACAAGCAGGCCCGAGACCGCGCCGCCGCTGAAAGCATCAGCCGCACCACCGGCGGCAACTTCACCTTCCTCCGCGCGGAGTGGCCGTCCCTCTACGATGAGGCGATCCACGCCGAACGGCTGATCCACCACGACCCCCGTGCCGCCTGCTTCTACGCCCGCCGCGCCATCGAGATCACCGCCCGCTGGATGTACGACAAGGACAGCAGCCTCAGCGAGCCCTACAAAAAAGATCTCGCGGCGATGCTCCACGAGCCGAGCTTCCGGCAGCTCGTCGGGCCGACGGTCAACGCCAAGATGGACCTCATCCGCCGGCATGGCAACAACGCCGTGCACAAGGCCGCCCCTGTCCCGAAGGCCGTCGCCGAGGCCAGCGTCAAGGAGCTATTCCACTCCCTGTACTGGTTCGCCCGTACCTACACCCGCCAGGCTTCGGCTCTGCCGCCCGCCGGGCTGGAGTTCGACACCAGCGCCGTACCGCGCCCCCTCTCCCCGCAGGCCCGCGCGCTGAAGCAGGCCGAACTCAAGGCCAAGGAGGCGGAGGACGAGGCACGCTTCAAGCAGCAGGCGGAGGAGCTGGCCGCCGAGCGCGCCCAGAACGCGGACCTCGCCCGACAGCTCGAAGAGCTCAAGAAGCAGATCGCCGCCGCCAAGGCCGCCAACCAGGCCGTACAGGACACCCACGACTACGACGAGAAGGCGACCCGCGACGCCTTCATCGACCTGCTCCTCAAGGAAGCGGGCTGGGACCTCCTCATCCCGGGCAAGGACACCGAGTACCCGATAGCGACCGGGATGCCCACCAAGACGGGCAAGGGGTACGTCGACTACGTGCTCTGGGGCGATGACGGCAAGCCCCTCGCCGTCGTTGAGGCCAAGAAGACCCAGCGGGACGCCCGTGACGGGCAGCAGCAGGCGAAGCTGTACGCCGACGCGCTCGAAGCACAGTTCAACCGCCGCCCGGTGATCTTCTACACCAACGGGTACCAGACCTATCTCTGGGACGACAGCCTCGGCTACCCGCCCCGCCAGGTGCAGGGCTTCTTCACCAAGGACGAATTGCACTGGCACATCCGCCAGCGCGCCGGACGCCTCTCCCTCACGTCCACACCGGTGAACGAGAAGATCGCCGGCCGCCCCTACCAGCTCCGCGCGATCAAGCGGGTGGGCGAGACCTTCGAGCGGGACCGGGGCCGCCAGGCGCTGCTTGTCATGGCGACTGGCACCGGCAAGACCCGTACCACCGTGGCCCTCGTGGACCAGCTGATGAAGGCGGGCTGGGCACAGCGGGTGCTCTTCCTCGCCGACCGGCAGGCGCTGGTCACCCAGGCCATGAAGGCGTTCAAGGAGAACCTGCCGAACACCCCCGCGGCCAGCCTCCTCGACGACAAGGCCGCCGCGGCCCGCGTCTATCTCTCCACGTACCAGACGATGATGAAGCAGATCGACGTCATCGACGGAGCGGGCCGCCGCCGCTTCGGGCCCGGCCACTTCGACCTGATCGTCATCGACGAGGCGCACCGCTCCGTGTACGCGAAGTACGGCGAGCTGTTCCGGTACTTCGACTCGCTGCTGCTCGGCCTGACCGCCACGCCCAAGGACGAGATCGACCACAACACGTACAAGCTGTTCGCCATGGAGGACGGAGTCCCGACCGACTCCTACGATCTCCATGAAGCCGCCGCCGAGGGCTACCTCGTCCTCCCTAAGGCGGTGAAGGTACCGCTGAAGTTCATGGAGCAGGGCATCCGCTACGCCGATCTCTCGGAGGAGGAGAAGGCCGAGTGGGACGCCAAGGAGTGGACCGAGGACGGTGACATCCCGGACGCGGTGGGCCGCCACGACATGAACAAGATCCTCTTCAACGAGGACACCGTGGACAAGATGCTGGAGACGCTGATGACGCGCGGCCACCGCGTCGAAGGCGGCGACCGGCTCGGCAAGACGATCATCTTCGCCAAGAACAACGACCACGCCCGGTACATAGAGGAGCGCTACAACGCGAACTACCCGCAGGGTGCTGGCCACACCGCGCGCGTGATCACGTATAAGGAGACGTACGCCCAGTCCCTCATCGACGACTTCTCCAACCCGAAGAACCCGCCGAACGCCCCCGACATCGCCATCTCCGTCGACATGCTCGACACCGGCATCGACGTACCGGAGGTGGTGAACCTGGTCTTCGCCAAGCCGGTCTTCTCCAAGACCAAGTTCTGGCAGATGATCGGCCGCGGCACCCGCCTGCGCCCCGCCCTCTACGGCCCCGACCCCGACAACCCCGATCACAACAAGCAGAACTTCTACGTCTTTGATTTCTGCGGCAACATCGACTTCTTCAACAGCCAGCTCGACCGGTCGGAGGGGCGCAGGGCCGTCACCCTCACCGAAAAGCTCCTCCAGCGCCAGCTCGACCTGGTCCGGGTCCTGGACAAGCGGCAGCAGCCCGACCCGGCACGTGACGCCGGCCCCGACGCGATCGGTACCGAGGCGGAGATCCGCTGGTCGCTGGCCCACCGGCTGCACCACACCGTCACCGGCATGAACCTGGACAACTTCCTGGTGCGCCCGCACCGCCGGGAGGTCGAGGTCTTCAGCGACTTCGGCAGCTGGCACCGAGTGGACGACGACGCGGACACCGCGATCCGCGACCACCTGCTCGGACTGCCCAGCGAGTTCCGCCCGGACGACGAGGAGACGGGCGAGGAGGCCAAGCGGTTCGACCTGATGGCGTATGGTCTCCAGCTCGCCGCACTGGAAGGCGGCAAGGACTTCGCCAAGCTGCGCACGAAGATCCGAGACATCGCGTCCAACCTGCTCACCAAGACCAACATCCCGGCGGTCGGTGAACAGGCCGAGCTGCTGGAAGCGGTGGCGGGCGACGAGTGGTGGAACGACGTGACACTCCCGATGCTGGAGGACATGCGCCGCCGTATGCGTCGGCTCGCCCGGCTCACCGACCCCAAGGTCAAGCGGAACGTCGTCTACACCGACTTCGTCGACCAGTTTGGTGACATCACCGAGGCCGAGATCCAAGGAATGCCTCAGGGCACGGACGAGCAGCGCTTCAAGCAGAAGGCCCGCGCCTACCTCCTGCGCCACGAGGACCAGCCGGTGGTTCGCAAACTGCGTCTCAATGAGCAGATCACCGAACTCGATCTCGCGGAGCTGGAGGAGATTTTCCTGGCAGAGGCCATCGCCTCCCCGGAGGATCTCGACGAGGTGCGGTCCTCCGGCGGCCTCGGCCTGTTCGTGCGCGGGCTGTGTGGGCTGGATCGACAGGCCGCACAGAGGGCGTTCGAGGTCTTCTGCACGGGTAAGCAGCTCAGCTCCCGCCAGATCGACTTCCTGACGTTGATCATCGATACAGTGGCGAAGCGCGGAATCCTGGGCTTGGGCGACCTCTACGAGGATTCGTTTGTCGATCTTGCCCCGGGCGGCCCCGACGACCTGTTCACCGGTGAGGAACTCGAAGTCCTCAACGTCATCTTCAAGGAACTGGAGCGGACAGCCAAGCCCACGACCTTGGCGGCCTAGGCTCGGCGTCGCGGCGATCGCCTACGCTGCGAGCTGGTGCCACTGGTCCGAGCTGACGGCAACGACGGCACACAGAGGCGATTGACCACGACGATCAGCGATCAGGCGGGAGCAGAGCGGAGCCCCCGCCCAGCGGCCTGCCCGATCCTACGGATCAGAAGGTTGCAGGTTCGAATCCTGCCGAGTGCACACAGTCGAAAGGCCCCCGGAGATGATCCGGGGGCCTTTTGCGTTGATGGGGTTGATGAGGGAGTCGCGGATGGCGTGGCGGTGCGCGGGGCTCGGGTGGCCGGATGGGAGACCCGTGCTGCGGTGGGAAGGCGGCCGGCGCAGCGCCCTCGCGTACGGGACGGACATCGGGTTCCGGGCCGTGGGTGAGCGGCGGTGCGTGGGGGCGCGGGGGAATCCGTGTCCGCTGCGGGCCGTCGTGCCGGGCCGGGCCACGCAGGCGCGCTGCGCGGAGTGTGCGCGGCTCGACCGGGCGTTCTCGGTGGCGGCGGACGGCGTGCCCGACGATCCGCGGACGTACCGGGTGTATCTCGCGTGGTTCGGGGCCGGTCTGGTGAAGGTCGGGATCACCGCGGAGGAGCGGGGTTCCCGGCGGCTCCTGGAGCAGGGCGCGGTGGCGTTCTGCTGGCTGGGGCGCGGGCCGCTGATGGCGGCGCGGCGTACGGAGGAGTTGCTGCGGGCGGCGCTCGGGGTGCCGGACCGGGTGGCGTACGCCCGCAAGCGCGGAGTACGGGCGGAGCTCCCCGCCCGGCCGGAGCGTGCGCGGGAGCTGGACGAGCTGTACCGGCGGGCCGTGGCGCTCGACGGGTGGGCCGAGGCATTGGAACGGGTGGCCTTCGAGGCCGTCGATCACGCGGAGGAGTTCGGGCTCGGCGCGCGCGGTGGGCCCGCGCCGGGGGGCGGGGTCGTGCGGGAGCTGGTCGACGGCGGGACGGTCGCGGGGCGGCTCGTCGCCGCGGCGGGGCCCGACCTGCACCTGGAGATCGCGGGCGGCGGCGCGCTGGTGGTCGACACGCGGGTGCTCGTGGGGTGGGAGCTGGTGGCGGCCGGCGCGGGCGCGGGCGTCACGGTCCCGGTGCATGCGGTGGAGGTCGCGGGTGGTGGTGGCGGCGGTGGCGGTGGCGTCGAGCAGGACGGGCTCTTCTGAGAGCCGCGACCGCTGCGTTCTCGCTGACCGAATGGTCAATTCCTGCTGACCGTTGGGCAAGAGATGGGGGAAAGGGGTGGACGGGCACGGGGCGCGGGCCCGAATGTGACGCCATGAGTGATCACGACAGAGGTCCCGCCGGGCCTTTCGAACCGCCGTACTACGCCGTCGTCTTCTCCTCCGTGCGCACCGCGGGCGACAACGGCTACGGGAAGACCGCCGACCGCATGGACGAGCTGGTCGCCGAGGTGCCGGGGTTCCTCGGCGTCGACGGGGCCCGCGACCCGGAAGGCCTCGGCATCACCGTCGCGTACTTCCGCGACGAGGAGGCCATCAAGGCCTGGCGGAGCGATCTGGAGCACCGTGCGGCCCAGCGGCGCGGGCGCGAGGACTGGTACGAGTCGTACGTCCTCCACGTCGCCAAGGTCGAGCGAAGTCATGGCTTTGTGCGGGAGTAGCCGTGGAAGTGGCAGTGGTGGGGACGGTGTTGCCGTACGGCGGTTCCTGGAGCGGGTCGGGGTTCCCGGTCTCGTCGACGTACACACGCACTTCATGCCGGAGCGGGTGCTGAGGAAGGTCTGGGCGTACTTCGACTCGTACGACGCGACCGGCGTGGTGCGGTGGCCCATCACCTACCGGCACGAGGAGGAGCGGCGCGTCGAGCTCCTCCGGGAGTTCGGGGTGCGGGCCTTCACCTCGATGGTCTATCCGCACAAGGCGGGCATGGCGGAGTGGCTGAACGGATGGGCCGCCGACTTCGCGCGGCGTACGCCCGGCTGTCTGCACACCGCGACGTTCTTCCCCGAGCCGGGCGTGGACCGGTATGTGCGGGAGGCCGTCGAGGCGGGCGCGCGGGTCTTCAAGTCGCATGTCCAGGTGGGCGGCTACGATCCCGGCGACACGCTGCTCGACCCGGTGTGGGGCCTGCTCGCCGAGGCCGGGGTGCCGGTGGTCATGCACTGCGGCTCCGGCCCGGCGCCCGGCGAGCACACCGGGCCCGAGCCGGTCGCCCGGCTCCTCGCGCGCCATCCGCGGCTGCCGGTCGTCGTCGCGCACATGGGGATGCCCGAGTACGCGGAGTTCCTCACGCTCGCGGAGCGGTACGAGGAGGTGCGCCTCGACACGACCATGGCGTTCACGGACTTCAGCGAGCGGCTCATGCCGTTCCCGAAGGAGGAGACGGCGCGCCTGGCGGACCTGGGCGGGAAGGTGCTTCTGGGCAGCGACTTCCCCAACATCCCGTACGCGTACGTCCATCAGCTGGAGTCCCTGGAGCGGCTCGGGCTCGGGGACGCGTGGCTGCGAGGAGTGCTGCACGGGAACGGCGTCCGGTTGTTCGGGCTCGACGCCTGAGGCGCTCTTCTCGGTCGGGCTCGACGCCTGAGGGCGCTCCTCTCGGTCGGGGCCGACGCCCGAAGGCGCTCCCCGCGCCGTTTCTCAGGGAATTCACAGGTTGACGCAAGAGTGCTCTCAGGGGCGGGTCGCAGGGTGTGGGACATGACCACGACCACGCCTCAGGCGCGTACCGAACTGCTCAGGCCGGACGGGAGCCCCGTCCGCGTGCTCGTCGTGGACGACGAGGTGTCGCTCACCGAGCTGTTGTCCATGGCCCTGCGCTACGAGGGCTGGCAGATCCGCAGCGCGGCCGACGGCGCGGGCGCGGTGCGGGCCGCGCGCGCGTTCCGCCCCGACGCTGTAGTGCTCGACATGATGCTGCCCGACATGGACGGGCTCTCGCTGCTCGGCAGGCTGCGCCGCGAGATGCCGAGCGTGCCCGTGCTGTTCCTCACCGCGAAGGACGCGGTGGAGGACCGCATCGCCGGGCTCACGGCGGGCGGCGACGACTACGTCACCAAGCCGTTCAGCCTGGAGGAGGTCGTGGCGCGGCTGCGCGGCCTCATCCGGCGGGCCGGTGCCGCCGACAGGCGCAGCGAGTCGACGCTGGTCGTGGGGGACCTGACCCTCGACGAGGACAGCCACGAGGTGACGCGGGGCGGCGACAGCATCCACCTCACCGCCACCGAGTTCGAGCTGTTGCGATACCTCATGCGCAATCCGCGGCGCGTGCTCAGCAAGGCGCAGATCCTCGACCGGGTGTGGAACTACGACTTCGGGGGCCAGGCCAACGTCGTCGAGCTCTACATCTCGTATCTGCGCAGGAAGATCGACGCAGGCCGGGAGCCGATGATCCACACCCGGCGCGGGGCGGGCTATCTGATCAAGGCCGCCGTCCCCGTCTCCGCGTGAGAGGTCCCGGCCCGGGGACCCTACGGACACGGCTCGTCCTCTCCGCCGTCGCGCCGGACGGCGACAAGCCGCGCGGGCGGCATGCGCGGCGCGGCGCGCGACTCCCTTTCCGGAAAATCTCTTGTACGGCGTACGAGGGTGGTTCTACGGTGTACATCGTCAGAACCCCGTACACCGTAGAAGAACCGGTCCCCGGAAAGGGAGGGCTGCATGACGGCGACGACTGCCGAGACCCCCACCGCCTCGCAGAGGCACCCGCAGCGCTGGCTGATCCTCGGCGTCATCTGCCTGGCGCAGCTCACCGTGCTGCTGGACAACACCGTCCTGAGCGTCGCGATCCCCTCCCTCACCCGGGAGCTGGACGCGTCCACGTCCGACATCCAGTGGATGATCAACGCGTACTCGCTGGTCCAGTCCGGTCTGCTGCTCACCGCGGGCAGCGCCGCCGACCGCTACGGCCGCAAGAAGATGCTGGCCGCGGGCCTCGCCCTGTTCGGCATCGGCTCGCTGGCGGCCGGCCTCGCCCAGAGCTCCTCACAGCTCATCGCCGCCCGCGCGGGCATGGGTATCGGCGGCGCGCTCCTGATGACCACCACCCTGGCCGTGGTCGTGCAGATCTTCGACGACACCGAGCGCGTGAAGGCGATCGGCCTCTGGGCCACCATCAACTCCCTCGGGTTCGCCGCCGGTCCGCTGCTCGGCGGCTTCATGCTCGACCACTTCTGGTGGGGTTCGATCTTCCTGATCAACATCCCCGTGGCGCTGCTCGGCCTCGCCGCGGTCCTGAAGCTGGTCCCGGAGTCCAAGAACCCCCAGGGCGACCGCCCCGACCTGCTGGGCGCCCTGCTCTCGACCATCGGCATGGCCGCGGTGGTCTACGCGATCATCTCCGGCCCCGAGCACGGCTGGACGTCGGCGCAGGTCCTGGTCTCCGCCACCGTCGGCGTACTGGTGCTCGGCGCGTTCGCGCTCTGGGAGCTGCGCATCCCGTATCCGATGCTGGACATGCACTTCTTCCGCAACCAGCGCTTCGTCGGTGCCGTGGCGGGCGCCATCCTCGTCGCCTTCGGCCTGAGCGGCTCGCTCTTCCTCCTCACCCAGCACCTGCAGTTCGTGCTCGGGTACGAGCCGTTGGAGGCGGGCCTGCGCACGGCGCCGCTCGCGGTGACCATCGTGGCCCTGAACCTGGCGGGCATCGGCGCGAAGCTGCACGCCAAGATGGGCACGCCCGTCACGATCATGTCCGGCATGAGCCTGCTCGCCGCGGGCCTCGCGGCCATAGCGGTGCTCGGCGGCGACAACTACAACGGCCTGCTGTTCGGCCTGATCGTGATGGGCGCCGGCATCGCGCTCGCCATGCCGGCCATGGCCAACGCCATCATGAGCGCCATCCCGCCGGAGAAGGCCGGCGTGGGCGCGGGCATCAACGGCACACTCGCGGAGTTCGGCAACGGTCTGGGCGTCGCCGTGCTCGGCGCGGTCCTCAACTCCCGTTTCGCGTCGCTCGTCGCGGTCTCCGCCGCGTCGTTCCCGGCGGCCATGGCCGCGGCGAAGTCGACGGGTGAACGGGAGCGGATCGCTGACGCGTTCTCCTCGGGGCTTGAGACCAGCCAGCTGGTCGGCGCGGCTGCGGTGCTCGTCGGCGGCATGCTGGCGGCGGCGTTGCTGCGCAGGGCGGAGAGGGCAGACTCCGTGGGTAAGACAGCGGCATAGCATTCCCCTCCCCGGAGACAACGGCTCCGGGGCCCGAGGACCAACGAGGAAGGTGCGCCATGGCGAAGGCAGCCGGCCGCACGAAGAACACGGCGCGGACCAGTGTCTGGCTGCAGGCCAGGACACCCCGCGGCGGCGGCCGCAAGGGCGATCAGCCGAACGGCCTCGACCGGGAACGCATCACCCAGGCCACGGTCCGGCTCCTGGACGCGGAAGGGCTCGACAAGTTCTCCATGCGCAGGCTCGCCGGGGAACTGAACGTCACGGCGATGTCCGTCTATTGGTACGTCGACACCAAGGACGACCTCCTGGAGCTCGCCCTCGACTCGGTGTGCGGCGAGATGCGGCTCCCCGAGACGGAGGCGTCGCCCGAGAACTGGCGTGAACAACTCCGCGCGCTGGCCGGCGAGTACCGGGCGGCGCTGATCCGGCACCCCTGGGTGTCACCGCTGGTCGGCCGCTTCCTCAACATCGGACCCAACTGGCTGGCCTTCGCCCTCGCCATCCAGAACGCGGTGCGCAACACCGGGCTTCCCGCCTACACGCAGAACGGGGCGATCTCGGCGGTCTTCCAGTTCGTGTACGGCTTCGGCACCATCGAGGGCCACTACATCTCGCGGTGCGCGGAGGTGGGGATGACGCAGGAGGAGTACTACCGGGAGGCGGCCGGTACGGTTCGCGACGAGCTGGCGTCGCACGGGCTGTTGGAGAGTGCGGATGAATTGATGGCGGCTCGGGAGGGGGACACGGTTGAGGAGATGTGGGAACGGGACTTCACGATCGCCCTCGACCTGATGGTCGCGGGGATCGAGTCCCTCCTTTCCCGGGAGGCGTGAGCCGGCGCGGGGCGGGTGGGTGGGTGGGGTGGGGTGGGCTTGGCCTGCGCTGTACCGCTGGGGTAGGAGCACCTAGCCCGCCGCTTCGCGGCGGATGTTTCCCACCCACCCACCCGTTTGCCCCGCGACGTCCTGCGGGGGTAGGGGCGGGTGGGTGGGGTCTGCCTGTGTCGTCCTGCCGGGGTAGGGGCGGGTGGGTGGGGGTGTTCCTCGCGACGTCCTGCGGGGGCGCGGGGGTGGGGTGCCCTTGTGATGTTCCTGCGGGAGTAGGGCGGGTGGGTGGGGTTGGCCCTGTGACCTGCTGAGGGGTCGGGCGGGTGGCGGTGGGGTGCCCTTGTGATGTCCCCGCTGGAGCAGGGCGGGTGGGTGGGGTGGCTCCGCTACGTGTTGTCGGGGTCGGGCGGGGGGAGCGGGGCTAGTTTTTTGTGTGGGTGGGGTAGACCTGCATGTCGGTGTAGGCGCCCTTGATGGCGCCGGCGCCTGCGGGCCACTTCAGGGTGACGGTGTGGGTCTCGTTCGGGGGCGTCACCATGATGTGGGTCGGCGACGCGAGGCTCTTGCCGCTGGTGTCGATGTCGTAGGCGATGTTGAAGACGGCGGCGTCACCCGGCTTGAGGGTGGTGACCCGCGGCTGCGCCCGGCCGCGCTCGATCGAGCTGGAGGTGTGGTCGACGTCCTTGATGTCGACGCCCGCGAAGCCCGTCGCCGAGCAGGTGGTCGAACCCCGGTTGGTCATGGTGATGTCGATGCTGCCGGTGTTCTCGTCGGGGGCGGCGTCCCGGGCGTCGATGGTGAGGTCCGCCGTCTTGCAGAACGTGGCCTTGGCGCCGGGCTTCGCGCCGCCCGCGGCTGCCTCGGTCTTGGTGTCCTCGCCGGACCCCGACTCCTTGTTGCCCGCGTTGCCCGCCTCGGAGCTCCCCGCGGATGAGGATGAAGACGAGGAGTTCGAGCCCTTGGACGACGCGTCCGGCCCGTCGTCGTCACCGCCGCAGGCGGTGAGCGAGAGGGCGGCGGCGAGGCTGACGGCGGCGAGAGCGGTGATGCGGGTGTTCTTCATGGTTTCCCCCAGAAGAAGTGCGGCGGGTGTGCGGGTGCCGTGCGTGTGGTCGTAACTATTTGTAGCCCGCACCGAGTTACGGCCGGTCCTCCGCGCTGTCTTCGTTCTGTCACAGGCGTTGCCCTTGTTGCCCCCGCGCTGCCCCAACTGCCCGAAGGGGCTTCACCTTCGGGCGCCCGCCTTAAGCCGTCAGCCCGCCGACAGCCCGCAACCCGCAGCTCGCAGCCCTCAGCCCGCCTGCGGCAAGCTCTCCCCCTGCACGGCCTGGATGTCCAGCTCCACCCGCAGCGTCGTGCCGATCGCCGAGATGCCCGCCTGGACCACCTGGTTGTAGTTCATGGCGAAGTCCTCGCGGCGCAGTTCCGCCGTGGCGCGGAAGGCGGCGCGTGTGCCGCCCCACGGGTCCGCCCCGGTGCCGAGGTAGCTGAGGTCCAGGTCGACGGGGCGCACGACCCCGTGCATGCCCAGCTCACCGTGGACCGTCCACCGGTCGGGCCCCACGGGGCTCAGCCCGCTCGACCGGTACGTGATCTCCGGGTACTGCTCGACGTCCAGGAAGTCGGCCGACTTCAGGTGACCGTCCCGCATACCGTTCCCCGTGTCGATCGAGGCCGCCCGGATGACCGCCTCGACCCGCGACTTCTCGACGTCCTCGGCGATCTCGATGCGGCCGCCGAACTCCAGGAACCGCCCGTGCACGCTGGTGATCCCGAGGTGCTGGGCGACGGCGCCCACGGTCGAGTGCGCGGGGTCGACGGTCCACGCCCCGGGCGGGGGCAGCTCCGTGCCGCCCTGCCGGGCGAGGACGACGTTGCCGACCTCGGCCCGCCCGCTGGCGGTGACGAGCGCGGTGGAGGCGACCGGCGCGTAGCCGACGGCGGTGACGATGACGGTGTACGGCCCGGCCGCGAGCGCCGTCCCGTCCCGTACGACGCCCTCCGCGTCCGCGTCCGCCCGCAGCACCTGCGCCCCGGTCATGTCGGTCACCGTGACGACGGCGTGGGGCACGGCCCACCCGTCACGCGTACGGATCCGAGCGTTGAGTCCCATCCCGTTTTACTCCTTGCCGGGCTTCCGATCCGATCGGAAGCCTCACAGTCCAGCTCACGTTCGTTCACGCTTCATGGAGGCCGTGCGGGCCGCACAGGCCGCACAAGCCCCAACAGGCCCACAGAACGCGGGCGGCCCCCGGCGGCGGTGGCCGGCCGTCCCCTGCCATGAATGCCACCGCCGGCCCGGGGGCCTTCCCCACGACCGGCCCGGGGCCGCCGCGCCTCCGCTCGAAGCGCGTCCGCGGCCACGGGCCGGGGTCGGTCACTCGCCCGGGTGGGCGAGTTCGATGTCGTGGCCCTCGACGCCGCTGCCGGCGACCGTCAGGCCCGTGGCCACCGGCGGGTACCCGGTCGCGATGACCGTGTACTCCCCGCTGTCCAGATCGGTGAAGGCGTACGCCCCGTCCGTCCCGGTGGTGGCGGTGGCGACGACGTTGCCCGCGGCGTCGACCAGCGTGACCCGCGCGTCGTTCAGCAGGCCGCCGCCCGCGCGCACCGTGCCGAGCACCCGCGCACCGGAGCTGAGCTCGACCTCGACCCGGGTGACCCCGGTGCCGCCCACCTCGACGGGCAGGGCCAGCGGCCGGTGTCCGGCGGCGTTCACCGCGATGGTGACGGTGCCGGGGACCAGCTCGGCGAAGGTGAACTCGCCCTGCTCGCCGGAGAGTCCGGTGGCGAGGACGTCACCGCGTACATCGGTCACGATGACCATCGCACCGCTGACGGGCAGCTTGCTGTCGGCGTCGCGCACGAGGCCGCTCAGCCCGCTGGTGCCGCTGAGGAGGATGTCGTACGACAGCGCTTCCTCGCCCACGACCACAGTCGAGGCCTGCGGCTGGAAGCCGTCGGCGGAGGCGATGAGCACATACGAACCCGCGCCCGGGGCGTCGACGGTGTAGGCGCCGTCGCCCTGCGCGACCGAGCGGCCGAGCTGCCGTCCCCCGAGGGAGATCAGCGTGACGGCGGCCTGCGGCACGGGCGCGCCCTCGGCGCCGCGGACGAAGCCGCGTACCGGAATGCCGCCGGTGATCTGCGGAAGCTCACCGGATCCCGCGCCGGGCTGCGCGGCGGACGCCGTGGCGGCGAGCCGCTGCGTGCCCTCGGGCCCGGTCTCGGTCGTCGAGGTGACGGAGGCGAGCACGGGCTGCTCGGCGGTGGTGGCGGCAGTGTCTGCGGGGGCCGTGGCAGCGGTCGGGGCCGCACCCTCCGTGTTCTCCGCGGCCTGGGCGAGCCCACCCGACGTCCGCAGCGGAACCTCCTTGATGAACAGCGTGATCAGGAAGGCGATCAGCGCCATCGGCGCGGCGATCAGGAAGACATCGGCGATGCCGTGCCCGTACGCGCTCTCCATCACCGTGCGGAACGGCTCCGGGATCTTGTCCAGGTCGGGGATGCCGCCGCCGCCCGTGCCGCCGTGGCCGAACTGCGCCGCGGCCTTGGGGCCGAGGTCGGTGATGCCGTCCTTGACGTAGTCGGTGATGCGCGTGGACATGATGGCGCCGAGCGCCGAGACACCCATCGCACCGCCCAGGGAGCGGAAGAAGGTGACGGTGGAGCTGGCGGAGCCGAGGTCCTCGGGGGCGACCTGGTTCTGCGTGCAGAGGACCAGGTTCTGCATCATCATGCCGATGCCGAGGCCCATCAGGGCCATGAAGATCGCGATGTGCCAGTACTCGGTGTCGTACCGGATGGTGCCGAGCAGACCGAGGCCCGCCGTCACCAGCACACCACCGCTGACCAGCCACGCCTTCCACTTGCCCGTCTTGGTGATGACCTGGCCGGACACGGTGGACGAGATGAACAGACCACCGATCATCGGGATGGTCATGACGCCGGACATCGTCGGGGACTCGCCCCGCGCCAGCTGGAAGTACTGGCTGAAGAACACCGTGCCCGCGAACATCGCGACACCCACGAAGAGCGAGGCGAGCGAGGCGAGGGTGATGGTGCGGTTGCGGAAGAGCCGCAGCGGGATGATCGGCTCGCTCGCCCTGGACTCGACGAACACGAAGATCAGTGCGAGCAGCACCGAGCCGCCGACCATGGCGCCGGTCTGCCACGACATCCAGTCGTACTTGTCACCGGCGAAGGTGACCCAGACGAGGAGCAGGCAGACGGCGGCGCTGATGAAGAAGGCGCCGGCCCAGTCGACCTTGACGTCGCGCTTGACGACGGGGAGCTTCAGGGTCTTCTGGAGGACGATCAGCGCGATGATCGCGAAGGGCACGCCGACGTAGAAGCACCAGCGCCAGCCGAGCCACGAGGTGTCGGTGATGACGCCGCCGAGCAGCGGACCGCCGACGGTGGCGACGGCGAAGGTCGCGCCGAGGTAGCCGGAGTACCGGCCGCGCTCGCGCGGGGAGATCATCGCGGCCATCACGATCTGCGCGAGGGCGGAGAGGCCACCCACGCCGATGCCCTGCACAACGCGGCAGGCGATCAGCATCCCTGCGCTCTGCGAGAGACCGGCGACGACCGATCCGCCGACGTAGATGATCAGGGCTATCTGTACGAGCGCCTTCTTGCTGAAGAGGTCGGACAGCTTGCCCCACAGGGGCGTCGTCGCGGTCATCGCGAGCAGCGACGCGGTGACGACCCAGGTGTAGGCGGACTGGCCGCCGCCGAGGTCGCCGATGATTTCGGGCAGGGCGTTGGAGACGATCGTCGACGAGAGGATCGCCACGAACATGCCGAGCAGCAGCCCCGACAGCGCTTCCATGATCTGCCGGTGCGTCATCGGAGCGTTCTCACCGTGGTGACCGTGGTGAGCTCCGTGCTTGGCATGGCTGCCCCGCACACCGGCTGGTGTGGTTGTTGCCATGGAATTCCTTTTCTTACGCGGGTGTACGGGTGGTCTCCGACGTGGTCTGTACGTCGTGGGGGGAAGGGGACAGCCGGGCCGAAGCCGCGCGGCAGTCCCCGAAGCTGTCGCGCAGTCGCGCGAGCAGCGTGCTGAGCTGGACGACCTCGTCGTCGGTCCAGTCGTGCAGGTAGTGGGTGAGCGTGCGGATGGAGAGCTCGGAGAGCTCGTCCACCTTGGCCTTGCCCTCGGTGGTGAGCCGCAGGATCCGGGACCGCTTGTCCGCGGGGTCGGGATCGCGGACGATCCACTCCTTCTCCGCGACGTGGGCGACGTGCCGGCTGGTGACCGACATGTCGACGGCGAGCAGCTCCGCGAGCCTGCTCATCCGCATCGCGCCGTGGCGGTCGAGCAGGATGAGCACGGCGGCGGATCCGGCCGGGCAGTCGTGGGGGAGCCCCCGGCCGAGGCCACGCTTCACGGCACCGATGGCGCTGAGCTGTCGGGCCAGCTCCTCGTACTGACGCTGCGCGGCCACGGCACCTCCTGAATATTTGTTGCTTAGGGCAACGATAAGAGCAGTTGGTTGCTGCAGGCAAACTAAAAGGGGCCCATCGGACTAAAGAGTCGGCAAAGCGTTGGGGGCCCGCTCGTAAAGTCCCTGGCCAGAGGGGGTTGGGCCGATGGCGCTGGATTCGCTAGTGTCCTGCCCCATGGCACACAACCCCCAGGGCAACCCGGGCAACCCCGACCCCGCCGGCAGCACGCAGATGTTCCGCGCCTTCGTCGACGAGGCGCCGCAGGGCCGCCGACAGCAGGCCGCGACGTCTTCGGGGCCGCGCGTCGGCCTGATCGTGGGCGTCGTTCTCGCGATCCTGGTGGTGGCGGGCGTGGCGTGGCTCGCCCTTAAGTAACGGCAACGAACTCGACGTCTCTACGCGGGTGGGGGCACCCTGTCCCACTCGGACCGCCCCACCTCTTACCGCGACTGTCTCTCTGCGGGCACGCTGTGGTTGCTCGCGCAGTTCCCCGCGCCCCTGAGGAAGTCCACCCTGAGCCATACGGAATGGCTGGCCCCCCAAGGGGCGCGAGGAACTGCGCGAGCGACCACGACGCGCCCGCAGGCGAAGGACCGGCCGGGGGGACCACGGTCAGGGGCGCGGGGAACTGCGCGAGCGACCACGACGCGCCCGCAGGCGAAACGGAACCGCCCCCCCCGCCGGGAGGGGCGGGCTAGTGCCACTCGACCGAGACGTCCCGCGTTTCGACGTGCATGCCCAGCGGCACGCGCCACGCGTCCACGCACACCGGCCAGGACTTCTCCCTCTTCTGCCCGGGGCCGATCGGCGCCGGCAACTGCACGGTCGACTCGATCGTGGCCCAGTCGACGCCGAGCGCGCCGATGATGTGCGTACCGAAGGTGACCGTTCCCGAACGGACCGGTGAGCCACCGGTGTTGCGGAAGGTGACCGTCACCTTGTCGCACCAGCGCTTGGCTCCGGGCTCACGCTCAGGGTCACCGAAGCTGAGCTTCGCGGGCCCACTCGGCGAGTTACTCGGGGTTCCCGGGGCGCTCGGCGTGCCAGGCCTGTCCGGTGTGCCAGGCCTGTCAGGCGTACCCGGTGAGCTCGGCGTACCCGGCGCACCCGGCGTACCCGGCGTATCCGGGGAGTTCCTGTTTCTGACAGGGCCCTCCGAAGGCCCCGTCGACGGATCCGCAGAGCCCCCTCCCGTACCCCTCGAAGCCCCGCCCGACGACGACTTCCCCTCCGAGGCACCCCCACGACCACCCTTGGCCCCGCCAGTCCCGTCGCCTCCCTCAAGAGGGATCAGCCGCACGTCCGCAGTCGGGCCCACCGGCCTGTCGGGGGCCTGGGCGCCTCCCGGGGAGGAGCCCGCCGCCCCGGTCGCCACGTACCCGTCACCGCTGCCGCCGCCGCAGGCGGACAGCAGCCCGCCGAGGCACAGCGCAGCGCACCCCGCACCGAGTATGTTCCGCACACCTCGTCGCATCGCGTCAGTGTGGCTGACGGTCCGTCAATTAGGAACCCCGTCAGCAACACCGGTCCCGCCACGGCCGCGTGGCGACGCCGTCAGGACGCCGTCAGTCCGAGATCAGGCCCTCGCGCAGCTGGGCGAGCGTCCGCGTCAGGAGGCGGGACACGTGCATCTGCGAGATGCCGACCTCCTCGCCGATCTGCGACTGCGTCATGTTGGCGAAGAAGCGCAGCATGATGATGCGGCGCTCGCGCGGCGGGAGTTTGGCGAGCAGGGGCTTGAGGGACTCGCGGTACTCCACGCCCTCCAGGGCCGAGTCCTCGTACCCGAGACGGTCCGCGAGGGAGCCCTCGCCGCCGTCGTCCTCGGGGGTCGGGGAGTCGAGGGAGGACGCCGTGTACGCGTTGCCGACGGCGAGGCCGTCGACGACGTCTTCCTCCGATACGCCGAGCGCGATGGCCAGTTCGGCCACGGTCGGCGAGCGGTCGAGCCGCTGGGCGAGCTCGTCGCTGGTCTTCGTGAGCGCGAGCCGCAGCTCCTGGAGGCGGCGCGGCACCCGCACCGACCAACTGGTGTCCCGGAAGAAGCGCTTGATCTCACCGACGACCGTCGGCATGGCGAACGTCGGGAATTCCACGCCCCGTTCGCAGTCGAAACGGTCGATCGCCTTGATCAGGCCGATGGTGCCGACCTGGACGATGTCCTCCATCGGTTCGTTGCGGCTGCGGAAGCGGGCCGCGGCGTACCGCACGAGGGGGAGGTTGAGCTCGATGAGCGTGTCCCGTACATAGACGCGCTCCGGGCTGTCCTGGGCGAGCGTGGCGAGCCGCAGGAAGAGGGAGCGGGACAGGGTCCGGGTGTCGATGGCTTCCGAAGCCGGTGAGCTGTGAAGCGCGTCGGGCGCGGACTCGCTCGGGCTCTTGGTGAGCGTGAGCGTGAGCACCTTCGAGCTGCCCTGGTCTGCGGACATGCCACCCCCTTGAGGTCGCGGACGGTCGCGGCGGGCGCTCCCGTCGGAGGAACGCAGCCTCCACCTGAATACCGGAGGTGGGGCTACGGCAAACGCGGTTCCAGCAGAATGTCACATGTCGGCAACGCGCTGTAGTTACTTGTCGACAAACAAGGGTGACATCCGTGCAGGAAAGAGGGGGTCTGCGCCATTTCAGCAAAGAGTGCCGTCGGGAAGAGCTCCGACGGCACTCCACTCGTTACGGTTACGCCTCGATCCGATTTGCGGACCGAAGGCGCGCGAAGCTTCTGGCGAGCAGTCTCGACACATGCATCTGGGAAACGCCCAATTCGGCGCTGATCTGTGACTGCGTCAGATTGCTGTAGTAGCGGAGGAGAAGGATCCGCTGCTCGCGCTCGGGCAGTTGGACCAGGAGGTGGCGGACGAGATCGCGGTGTTCGACGCCGTCGAGCGCGGGGTCCTCGTAGCCGAGCCGGTCGAGCAGGCCGGGCAGTCCGTCGCCCTCCTGGGCCGCCTCCAGCGACGTCGCGTGGTACGAGCGCCCGGCCTCGATGCAGGCGAGCACCTCGTCCTCGGTGATGCGCAGCCGCTCGGCGATCTCCGAGGTCGTCGGCGAGCGCCCGAAGGCGGTGGTGAGGTCCTCGGTGGCCCCCGTCACCTGCACCCACAGCTCGTGCAGCCGCCGCGGCACGTGGACCGTGCGGACGTTGTCGCGGAAGTACCGCTTGATCTCACCGACCACGGTCGGCATCGCGAAGGTCGGGAACTGCACCCCGCGCTCCGGGTCGAACCGGTCGATGGCGTTGATGAGCCCGATGGTGCCGACTTGGACGACGTCCTCCATCGGCTCGTTGCGGCTGCGGAAGCGCGCGGCCGCGTACCGCACGAGCGGCAGGTTGGCCTCGATGAGGGCGCCGCGCACCCGGCCGTGCTCGGGGCTGCCCGGCTCCAGCTCCTTGAGCTGGCCGAAGAGCACCTGGGTCAGGGCGCGGGTGTCGGCACCCCGGGTGCTTCCGGAGCTCGGGGTGTTTCCGGAACTCTGCGTACTTTCGGAACTCTGTGCGGTCCTCGCGGGCGGCGCTTCGGGCGCAGTACTGGCCGGCACGGTCAACGCCACCCCTTCTCAGACAGGCACTGTCAGTCAGGCACAGTCAAGCTCGGTCGACGCTCGGTCGACCTCGGTCAACTCATCCGTCAAAAGCGGTCATAGCATCACAAGACATGTGCACTGTGTGCAAGCACCTGATAACTCCGTGTTGAAGGCAAGTTGGGGCGTACGACGCGGAACGGCCCCGCACCATCGCGGTGCGGGGCCGTTCGGCGGGCGGGGCGGCGGGGTGGCCGACTCAGAACTCGTAGTCCGCGATCACCCACGTGGCGAACTCGCGCCACAGCGCGACGCCCGCCTGGTGGGCCGGGTGCTCGATGTACCGCTTCAGCGCATCGGTGTCCTCGACCGCCGAGTTGATGGCGAAGTCGTACGCGATGGGGCGGTCGGTGATGTTCCAGTCGCACTCCCAGAACGTGAGCTCCGGGATCTGCTCGCCGAGGGCGCGGAAGGCCTTGACGCCCTCGACCACGCGCGGCTCGTCGCGCCGCACGCCGTCGTTGAGCTTGAAGAGGACCAGATGGCGGATCACGGGCACTCCTTGGAGAGGGCTGGGGCCGGGCGGCGCCGGCGGCCTGGGCGGCCGCTCAGTCCTTGCCTCCGTTGGCGACCCACGTCATGAAGTCACCGATGCTCTGAGCGGCGCTCGAAATGCCTTCGAACCCTATCTGCACGTAGTCGGCGGCCTTGGCGGGGTCGGTGATGATCACGTAGAGCACGAAGACGACCACCGCGAAGAGGCCGAGCTTCTTCCACTGCACTGCCACGATCTGGCCTCCCCTTGCCGTGCCCCGTGTGACCCCTGTGACGGCGGCGAGTCTAACCCGGACGGTACTGACGGGGTTTTTAGGGACCAACGGCCCGGTGGCGGAGGCCCTTTGCCCGCGCTCCACGGGGGCGCGGGGACGCAGGATGGGGGTGAGCCCGGCGGATCTGGCAGGAGTCCGCGGGGTGAGGGACCGGCCCCACTGCGGGGTCCGCGCCGTCCGCTTCCCCCGGCGGCGGCGTCGACTTGAGGGCCTGGTCCTCGTCGGGGGAAGCGGCTGTCCCCCCGATGCCGCTTCCCCCGCCCATACTCACGGCTCACGGAACGACGAAGGGCCCGACCAGCTCGGCTGGTCGGGCCCTTTCGTATCAAGAGCGGTAGCGGTGGGATTTGAACCCACGGAAGGGGGTTACCCTTCACTCGCTTTCGAGGCGAGCTCCTTCGGCCGCTCGGACACGCTACCGAGAGGAACTCTAGCCCAAAGTGGCCCGCGGACAGAAATCCGTTCGGCGCCGGATCCCGCGAGGCCCTGAATCAGCGCTTGCGGAAGAAGTCCGTCAGCTGGGCGGCGCACTCGTCCGCGAGGACACCGTGGATGACCTCGGGGCGGTGGTTGAGCCTTCTGTCGCGCACGACGTCCCAGAGGGAGCCCGCCGCGCCGGCCTTCTCGTCCCGCGCTCCGTAGACGACCCGGTCCACGCGGGACTGCACGAGCGCGCCCGCGCACATCGTGCACGGCTCCAGCGTCACGACGAGCGTGCAGCCGGTCAGCCGCCACTCGCCGGTCGTGGCGGCGGCCCTGCGCAGGGCGAGCACCTCCGCGTGCGCGGTGGGGTCGCCGGCCGCCTCGCGTTCGTTGTGCCCCACGGCGAGCACCGTCGTGCCGTCCGGGGACAGCACGACGGCGCCGACGGGGACGTCACCGCCCTCGACGGCGCGCTCGGCCTCGGCCAGAGCGAGCCGCATGGGCGCCCGCCAGCGGTCGCGTACGGGATCGTTCTCGGTGCTGTGAACGGTGATGCGGTCGGTGATGTGGTCGGTCGGGTCGGTCGGGTCGGTCACACGGGGAACCTAGCGGACGGTCTCGAGCACCTCCGCCGCGCCGAGGACGTCGGCGATGTCGTTGAGCGCGTCGCCGGCCTCCAGACCGAGCAGATCCTTCTCCGGCACGCCGAGGTCGGCGAGGATCTCCGTGTCGCCGAGCGGCCCGGACGGCACGCCCGACGTACCGGGTGCGTCGTCCTCGGCGTCCGGCTCGGCGTCGGACGCCTCCGGCTCGCCGTCCTCCGTGCCGTCGAGATCGAGGGCGTCCAGGTCGACCGCCTCCTCGCCGTCGGGGTCGCGGCCGAGCATCTCGGCGGTGAGCAGGATCTCCCCGTACGAGCTGCGGGCGGCCGCGGCCGCGTCCGAGACGTAGATACGGGGGTCTTCCTCCCCGTCCACGCGGACGACGCCGAACCACGCGTCTTCCTGTTCGATGAAGACGAGCACTGTGTCGTCCTCGTAGTCGGCTGTGGCTTCGCGGGCCAGGTCGGCCAGATCCGACAGGGTCTCCACATCGTCGAGCTCCGTGTCGCTCGCTTCCCACCCGTCTTCGGTGCGCGCGAGCAGTGCGGCGAAGTACACCGTGACTCTCCCACTGGTCATAGGCAGTGCCGGTTGGCGGTTTGGGGTCCCCCCGGCGAGGTCGGGGAGCGGGGAGTGCTGATGCCAAGCCCCGCCCATTCGGAATCGTGGCAGAAACAGCGCCGTCAGGAGAGGTCTTCCGGCCGCTGTGTTCCGCGTCGCGTTTTTCCCCGGCTCCCACGGGCCCGTCGCCGGGCGGGCCGCTACCAGCGGAACGTACGCATGCGCATCTGCTGTCGCATGCGTGCCGCCCGGGCGCGGCGCGGCTTCACCCGGTCGCGGAGCTCGATGGCCTCGGCGCGTTCGCGCAGGAACTGGGCGCGGCGCCTACGACGCTCGGCGTCGGTCTCGTCTTCCGGTTTGCGCTCCACCATGGGCCACACCACCTCAGTCCGTACGTCCCCACCTTCCCTCGGTCGGCGGCATTGATGCCGGTGGGATGCGGGTGAGATGCCGATGGGGCGCTGGTGAGGTGCTGGTGGGGTGCCGGCGAGGAGGGAGTGGCTCCGCGCCCGGTTACTGTTGATGCCATGCGGATCCACGTCGTCGACCACCCGCTGGTGGCGCACAAACTCACCACGCTGCGCGACAAGCGCACCGACTCCCCGACCTTCCGGCGCCTCGCCGACGAGCTGGTCACCCTGCTCGCGTACGAGGCCACCCGGGATGTGCGCACCGAGCAGGTCGACATCGAGACCCCGGTGACCGGGACGACCGGCGTGAAGCTGTCGCACCCGCGCCCGCTGGTGGTGCCGATCCTGCGTGCCGGTCTCGGCATGCTCGACGGCATGGTCCGGCTCCTGCCGACCGCCGAGGTCGGCTTCCTCGGCATGATCCGCAACGAGGAGACCCTGGAGGCCTCCACGTACGCGACGCGCATGCCGGAGGACCTCTCCGGGCGTCAGGTGTACGTCCTCGACCCCATGCTCGCCACCGGCGGCACGCTCGTCGCGGCGATCCGGGAGCTCATCAAGCGCGGCGCCGACGACGTGACCGCCGTGGTGCTCCTCGCCGCCCCCGAGGGCGTCGAGATCATGGAGCGCGAGCTGGCGGGGACGCCGGTGACGGTCGTGACGGCCTCGGTCGACGAGCGGCTCAACGAGCAGGGCTACATCGTGCCGGGCCTCGGCGACGCGGGCGACCGGATGTACGGGACCGCGGAGTAGCTCCACCGTACGGGGACGGCGGAGTGGCTCCGTTGTGCGGGGACGGCGGAGTGGCTCCGTTGTGCGGGGACGGCGGAGTGGCTCCGTTGTGCGGGGACGGCGGAGTGGCTCCGCCGTTCTCGTGGCCGGGCCGGTGTCCGGCTAGCAGTTCTTCTTGCCTGACGGCTTGGACGTCGGCTCGGGCTTGGCCAGTGCGGCCAGGGCCTTGTCGGCGTCCTCCTTTTTGGCCAGCTCCTTGAACCGGTCGCCGATGACCAGGTCGACCTCGCCGCCCTTGCGGCCGTCGGCCTTGCGCTCGGCGTCCGCGAGCTGTGTGCCGAGCACCGGGAGCGCGGTGTCGGCGGCCGTCTTGGCGCCGAGCAGCAGCCCGGTGCCCTTGACCTTCTTGTCGTACTCCTTGGTCGCGTTCCCGACCTTGCCGATGGCGAAGCCGCGCTTCTTGAGCTCGTCGGCGGTCTTCTTGGCGAGGCCGGCGCGGGGCGTGGCGTTGAGGACGTTGACCTTGATCTGGCCCGGCCGGGGCAGCGGTTTCGGCTTCGCGGCCCGGGCGGGGCCGGCCGGCGCGCGGTCCCGGTCGCGGTCGCAGTCGCCGCTCGCGCGGGCCGCGGCCGAGGCCTTGTCGCCCCCCGTGAAGACGTCGATGAGCTGCAGGGTGCCCCAGCCGATCAGCCCCACCACCACGGTGGCCGCGACGACCGCGAGCGCGATCCTGCGGCGACCGCTCGGGCGGCGCATCCGTGGGTACTTGTCCCCCGTGATGCGGTACGGGCCGCCCATGTCGGGGGGAGTGAGCATGCTCATGGGCGCAGCGTAGTGCGGCGGGGCGGCGATGCCTACTAAATGATCATTGCCCGGTGCTCAGTGCAACCCGAAAGGGTCAATGCGGGCCGGGAGGGCGCTCGGACGGGAGCCGGGAGGGCGCCCGGACGAGGGCAGGAGGGTGCTCGGGCGGGAGAGCGGGTGGCGTCAGCCCAGTTCGAGCACGCGCGCGTGGAGGACCTGGCGCTGCTGGAGCGCGGCGCGGACCGCGCGGTGCAGTCCGTCCTCCAGATAGAGGTCGCCCTGCCACTTCACGACGTGCGCGAAGAGGTCGCCGTAGAACGTGGAGTCCTCGGCGAGCAGCGTCTCGAGGTCGAGCTGGCCCTTGGTCGTCACGAGCTGATCGAGGCGGACCGGGCGCGGCGCGACGTCCGCCCACTGCCGGGTGCTTTCCCGGCCGTGGTCGGGGTACGGCCGGCCGTTTCCGATGCGCTTGAAGATCACACGGAAAGCCTACCGGGCAAGGCTCTCCGGGCGCAGCCATGGCGACGGAGTGCGAGCCTGGGAAATGCCGCCTTAAATCGGCTCAAAACGGAAACACGTCAGCCGGAACAGGGGCCGAAGTGAGCGAGAGCCAGCCGATTCCGTCCATGCCGGATCATGCGAACCGCCCGAACGAGTCTCCGCCGGCCGGGGGAGTGACGAGCGGAAGCAAGAATTCCGAGGGTGCGGCCGGGAGCGCCGACGCCGGGGCCTCGCTGCCCCGGGAGGCCTCGGAGATCGCCGCCGGATACGCCTTCGCGGGCCCCGCCCTCGAACTGGGCGCGCTGCTGTGGGACGGGCGGTGCCACGCCGACGCGCAGATCCGCGTCCCCCTCCCCATGCTCAACCGCCACGGCCTCGTCGCCGGCGCCACCGGCACCGGCAAGACGAAGACCCTGCAGCTCATTGCCGAACAGCTGGCCGCGCGAGGCGTGCCCGTCTTCCTCGCCGACATCAAGGGCGACATCTCCGGGATCTCGGCCCCCGGCGAGGCGGGCGACAGGGTCGCGGAGCGGGCGCGGGACGTGGGGCAGGAGTGGCGGGCGACCGGATTCCCGAGCGAGTTCTACGCGCTCGGGGGCATCGGCACCGGGATCCCGGTCCGGGCCACCGTCACCAGCTTCGGCCCCGTGCTGCTCTCCAAGGTGCTCCAGCTCAACCGGACCCAGGAGCAGTCCCTCGCCCTGATCTTCCACTACGCCGACCAGAAGGGCCTCGAACTGGTCGACCTGAAGGACCTGCGGGCCGTCGTCACCTTCCTGACCTCCGACGAGGGCAAGCCGGAGCTCAAGGGCATCGGCGGCCTCTCGTCCGCCACGGCCGGCGTCATCCTGCGGGCGCTCACCGCCTTCGAGGCGCAGGGAATGGCCGACTTCTTCGGGGAGCCGGAGTTCGACACGGGCGAGTTCCTGCGCCTGGCGCCGGACGGGCGCGGCCTGGTGTCCGTCCTGGAACTGGCCGACGTCCAGAACAAGCCGCACCTCTTCTCGACGTTCCTGATGTGGCTGCTCGCCGACCTCTACAACGACCTGCCCGAGGTGGGCGACGTGGAGAAGCCGAAGCTCGTCTTCTTCTTCGACGAGGCGCACCTCCTCTTCAACGGCGCCTCGAAGGCCTTCCTCGAAGCCGTCACGCAGACCGTGCGGCTGATCCGGTCCAAGGGCGTCGGCGTCTTCTTCGTGACGCAGACGCCGAAGGACGTGCCCGCGGACGTGCTCGGACAGCTCGGCAACCGCGTACAGCACGCGCTGCGGGCGTTCACTCCCGATGACCAGAAGGCGCTGAAGGCGACGGTACGGACGTTTCCCGACTCGGCGTACGACCTGGAGGAGGTCCTGACCGGCCTCGGTACGGGCGAGGCCGTGATCACCGTGCTCAGCGAGAAGGGCGCACCGACCCCCGTCGCGGCGACGCGGCTGCGGGCCCCCGAGTCGCTGATGGCCCCCGTGGAGGCGGACGCGCTCGCCCGAGCGGTGCGGTCGTCGCCGCTGTACGAGCGGTACGCGGACGCGGTCGACCGCGAGTCGGCGTACGAGAAGCTGACGGCTCGGCAGGCGTCCCCGGGGCCGGCACCTCAGGGGTCCGGGCCCGGGTCCGGACCCGGGGCCAAGTCCGGGTCCAAGTCCGGGTCCGGTTCCGTCGTGGAGCAGGTGATGGAGAGCGGAATGTTCAAGTCCCTGCTGCGGTCCATGGGGACGCAGATCGGCCGGGAGATCTCGCGCTCGGTGTTCGGGACGGCTCGGCGCAGACGCTGACCTGCGGGGGCGCCTTGAGCGCCTGCGTCTGCGTCTGCGTCTGCGCCGGGGCCGGGGTTGTCAGGCGTCGCTTGAGTGCGGGTGCTGGTGTTGCTGCTGCGGGTCCCGCTGCCGGTGGTGGTCCTCGTCCTGCTCGGCGGACGCCGGGCGGCGGGCGGGTTCGTGGGGTGCGGTGCGCGCGGCTTCCGCGCGGAGGAGGGCTTGCAGGGCCGCGTAGGGGTCCATGGGCATGGGAACGTCCTTCGATCTGCGCTGGAGTACTGGTGCTGGTGGGGGGGGGAGGGCGTGCGTGCGCCTCCCTGTCAGCAGCGCAGGACCGCTGTGCGCGGAGTCGGGACGTGAGGGTGGAGGCCCTGGGGGCGTGGGGCGGGCGGCGTGGCGCGCCGGGCCGGGACCGGGGCGGGCGGGCGCGCGGTGGGCAGGCGCGTGGCGTGCCGGGTGGGGAGACGCAGCGCCGTCTCGGTGGCGTCCTGCTGGACCTCGCCGCCGATCTCCGCGGCGAGGGCGGCCGGAGGAGGCGGGCCCGCCTGGGCGGCGGGGGCGGTGGCGAGCGTGGCGAGGAGGAGCGCGAGGAGGGTGAGCAGTGCGCGGGGCCACGTGGGGCGCAGACGTGGCGGATCCGGAACGCTCATGCAGGGCATGTCCCCGCCCGCGCCGCGCACGGACCGCCGTACGCCGAGATCCGCTCGCTTGGACTACGGCCGCGGGCGGGGAGAGCCGCTACTTCTTTGTTGCCTTTGTCGTCTTCGTCGACGCGGCCTTCGCCGCGGCCTTCAGTTCCTGTTTGTGGGCGCGGACCTTCCGGAGCGATTCGGGGCCCGTGATGTCCGCGACCGAGCGGTACGCCTTGGGGGCGCCGTAGTCGCCCGCGGCCTCGCGCCAGCCCTTGGGGCGTACGCCCAGCTGCTTGCCGAGGAGGGCGAGGAAGATCTGGGCCTTCTGCTTCCCGAAGCCGGGGAGGTCGTTCAGGCGCTTGAGGAGTTCGTCTCCGGTGGCGGCGTCCTGCCAGATGG
Organism: Streptomyces sp. NPDC039462; assembly: GCF_055639375.1. NCBI lineage: Bacteria > Bacillati > Actinomycetota > Actinomycetes > Kitasatosporales > Streptomycetaceae > Streptomyces > Streptomyces sp. NPDC039462. The sequence goes on along the minus strand of NZ_JBVKAO010000004.1, from coordinate 90,600 downwards.
CCGTGGGATCGCCTTCGTAGTGTTCGACGAGGTACTGGCAGAGTTGCTGGATCCGCTTGGCCATCGAGCCCGGGTAGCGGTGCACGGCCGGTTTCGTGGCGAGGAGCGCGGCGAAGGCCTCGGGGTCGTACGCCGCGATTTCCTGGGCGTCCAGGTCGTCCGCCCCCAGGCGCACAGCGATCGTGTGCGGCCCCGCGAACGCCCACTCCATGGGGACCTGCTGGTCCAGGAGCATGCCGACCAGCGCTGCCAGCGGACTGCGGCCGAGGAGCTCGTCGGCGTCCGGCTCCTGTGCGAGGTGAAGGGTCACGTCCATGGCTCGATGATCCCTCGCGGGCGGACCCGTCGCAGCGCGCGGGAAATCCGGATGCGGGTGCTTCGGGGGGTTCGTTACCGTAGAAGGCATGTCTACGCCCCGCATTTCCTAGCCAGGACACACGCCTCCACGCCACCCGTGTGTCCATTCGCTATTGCGGAGCGTTACCTCATGATCACCGTACGAGGCGCCGACGTGCGCGCCGGTGCCCGCCTGCTGCTGTCGGGCGTCTCCTTCCACATCGCCCCGGGCGACCGCGTCGGCCTGGTCGGTCGCAACGGCGCCGGCAAGACCACCCTGATGAAGATCCTCGCGGGCCGGGCGGCCCCCGCCGAGGGCACCGTCACCCGCGCGGGTTCCGTCGGCCACCTCGCCCAGGACCCGGGCGCCGCCGACCCCGCCGTCACCGTCACCGACCGCATCCTGTCCGCGCGCGGCCTGGACGAGGCGGTCACCGCGCTGCGCACCGCCGAGGCCGCGATGGCGGCGGCCGAGGGCCCCGCGGCGCAGGAGCGGGCCATGGCCGCGTACGCCCGCGCGGACGACCGGTTCCAGGCGCGGGGCGGCTATGCCGCGGAGGCGGAGGCCGCGCGGGTCGCCGCCGGGCTCGGGCTGCCCGAGCGCACCCTGCACCAGCCCGTGGGCGACCTGTCGGGCGGCCAGCGGCGCCGCGTCGAGCTCGCGCGGATCCTGTTCTCGCAGCACGACACCCTGCTCCTCGACGAGCCGACCAACCACCTCGACGCCGACTCGGTGGCCTGGCTGCGCGGCTACCTGGCGGGATACCCGGGCGGACTCGTGCTCATCAGCCACGACACCGGGCTGCTCGCCGACACGGTCAACCGCGTCTTCCACCTGGACCCCCGGCGCGCGGCCATCGACGTGCACAACACCGGCTGGCACGCCTATCTCGCGCAGCGCGCTGCGGACGAGCGGCGGCGTGTGCGGGAGCGCGCCAACGCCGAACGGAAGGCGGCCTCGCTGCGCGCCCAGGCCGACAAGATGCGCTCCCATGTCGCGACGGCCACCGCCGCGAAGAACATGGACCGGCGGGCCGAGCGGATGCTCGCGGGGACGGAGCCGGTGCGGCGGGGCGAGAAGGTGGCGCGGATCCGGCTGCCCGAGCCCGCGCCGTGCGGCCGGATGCCGCTCGGCGCGGTCGGCCTGACCAAGGCGTACGGCTCGCACCGCGTCCTCACGGGCGTCGACCTGGCGGTCGACCGGGGCAGCCGGCTGGTCGTCCTCGGGCTCAACGGCGCGGGGAAGACGACGCTGCTCCGGTTGCTGGCCGGGCGTGAACTCCCGGACGAGGGGCGGGTCGTCGCGGGGCCGGGACTGCGGCTCGGGTACTTCGCGCAGGAGCACGACACGCTGGACGGGGCGAGGACCGTCCGGGAGAACCTCGCGGACGCGGCGCCGCAGCTGACGGACGGGGAGGTGCGGCGCGTGCTGGGATCGTTCCTGTTCGGCGGGGACGACGCGGACAAGCCCGCCGCGGTCCTCTCCGGCGGTGAGAAGACGCGGCTCGCGCTGGCCGGGCTCGTCCACTCGGGTGCGAACGTCCTGCTGCTCGACGAGCCGACGAACAACCTCGATCCGGCGTCGCGGGACGAGGTGCTCGGCGCCGTCGGCACCTACCCGGGGGCCATCGTGATGGTCACGCACGACGAGGGCGCGATCGACGCGTTGCGCCCGGACCGGGTGCTGCTGCTGCCGGACGGCGACGAGGACCTGTGGAGCCCCGACTACAAGGACCTGGTCACGCTCGCCTGACCGGGACACCTCCAACCACTGCGGCCGGACGGCGACTTGAGAACCGGACGGCGACTTGAGAAGGCGACGCGAGGAGGCGACCTGAGAATGCGATACGCGCCGTACCGGCCGCTGTGGTTCGATGCTGCGATGAAGCGAGACCGTGCCGCCGACGCGGCCGACGGACATCCGGTGCTCCGGGTCAGGGAACGTGCGGGCCAGAACGACTTGGAGGCGTGCGTCGGTGTGCTCGCGGGCGTCCACAAGTCGGACGGCTACCCCGTCAACTGGCCTGCCCATCCCGCGGACTGGCTGGAGGGGGCCGGCTCGCTCGGGGCCTGGGTGGCCGAGCTCGACGGTCGGGTCGTCGGCCATGTCGGCCTGTCCCACCCGGGTGAGGGGGACGAAGCCCCCGGCCTGTGGGGCGAGCGCGCGGGCGTGGGGGCCGCCGGCGCGGCGGTCGTCAGCCGCCTCTTCGTCGCCCCGGACGCACGCGGGCACGGCATCGGCGCCCTGCTGATGGGACGAGCCGTGCGGGAGGCGCGGACGCGCGGACTGCATCCGGTCCTGGACGTCGTCTCCACCGACACGGCGGCCGCCGCGCTCTACGAACGCATGGGCTGGCAACTGCTGTCCGTCGTGGAACAGGAGTGGGGCCCGGACCAACGAGTCACCCTGCGCTGCTACGCGGCCCCACCGGAACCGGAGCCTTCGCCTAAGGGGTGACGGCGACGGGGCCCTGCGGCTCAGCCACCGCGTGCTGGGTTGTGAGCACGTCTGCCCGGGCGCCGCCGGTCATGGCGTCTCTCCGGGCGTCGACTCGCTGCTGTGTCGGGCGCCTTGGGTGCGCAGCCACCGTGCGACGTCCTCGGCGCCGGGGCCGGCGCCGGGGGCGGTGGCGATGTCCAGGGGTGTCATGCCGTCGTATCCGATCCAGTTGAGGTCGGCTCCGTGCTCCGCCAGATAGCGTGCGGTGGGCAGGTGCCCGCCGTGGCAGGCGCCCCAGAAGGCGCTGGTGATGGCGGCGGGGTCGGGTCTTGTTTCGGTTTCTGTTCCCGTTGCCGCTCCCGCTCCCGTTGCCGCTCCCGCTCCCCCTCCCGTCGCTGTCCTCGTCCTCGTCCCTGTCTCTTCGGGGCCGCCTTCGATCAGGGCCGTCACGCGAGGTAGGAGGCCAAGCGTCGCCGCGTCCTGCAAGGTTGTCCGGGCTCCGTGCTCCAGGAGTCGCCGGGCCGCCCGCCACTGTCCGAACGCGCGGGCGTCGGCCAGCGGGGTGCCGCCCGCGATCACCGCCCCCGTCGCCTCGATGTCCGCGCCCGCCGCGATGAGGGCGTCGAGCGCCGCTACGTCGTCGTTGCTCGCGGCCCAGTGCAGGGGTGTCTCGCTGTGCGCCCCGACGAACCGGGCGTCGGGGTCGGCGCCTGCCGCGACCAGGACGGCGATGGCCTCGGGGCCTGAGGGGAAGTGCCCGGGCCAGTCCGTGGCGATGTGCAGCAGGCTGCGGGTGCCCGCGGCCTCGCCGGTCTGTCTGATTCCCGTGGCGGCGAGTCCGGGATGCGCGTCGAGGAGGCGCCGCAGGGCGCTCACGTCACCGGAACGGATCGCTCCGGTCACCTCGACGGCCAGCGGGTCCTCTGCGTCGAGAAGTGGGTCCTCCGCGTCGAGAACTGCCATGCCCGACCTCCTGATCGACTGCCGTCGATTGTGTCAGCGGGCACTGACATCGGCCGTTCCCCGTCCGGCGAAACGATTCGCCCAGGCCGGTGCCAGAGGGCGGCGAGGAGGATCGCCGCGGCCACCGCGACCAGGTGTTCGCGTCCCGCGAGGCTCGGCTCGGCCAGCGAACCCGCCACCGTCGGGACCACCGCGGCGAGGAAGAGGACCGGTGCCCGCCGCGCCACGGCCGTGAAGGCGAAGAGGCCGACGATCGCCGCGGACGCACCGGTGTCCACCGTGTGCGCGGCGTCGGCGGGAAGCCCGAGCCGGTCGGGTCCCAGGGCGATCATCACGCGCGCCGAGAGAGTCCCGGCGAGCGTGACGGCGTACGCGACCACCAGCGTGCGGACGCGCCCGAAGAGCAGCTCGGCGAGCGCGAACGCCAGGAACAGCCGGGGCAGCCCGCCCCACGCGGGCAGGTCCGCCGCGGGCACGAACACCGAGACGGGCGTGCGGAGCAGGGAGAGCCAGAGGGGCTGGTCCGCCCGCACCTCACTGAGCACACGCACCACACCGGCCCCCGTGCCGGTCTGCTGGAACTCGTGCAGACCGATCACGGCGAGGGTGGCGAGGGCGGCCAGGGAGACCCCCAGGGGGCCGCGCTTCCGGAGTGCGCGGAACGGCTCTACGACGACGTTCCGCCACTCCCGGAGCAGCGCGTCCCCGCACCGGGCCGCAAGACGGACGACCAGGCGTGACACCAGCTGTTCATCCTCTTCATGCGCTTCGGGCGGGCGAATGGGGAGGATACGTGACAGGGACAGGGGCCGGGGCAGCTGCGGGGGTGTGGCGGGCTGCTGTCAGCCCGCGAGTACGTCTCCGAAGTACGAAAGGCCCGCCGGGCCGCCGAGTCCCGTGCCGCTGACCGACTTCGAGCCGGTCGCGGTGGTGCCGGACGCGGTGGTCTTGAAGAGCCAGACGGAACCGGCGCCGTCGTTCTCGCCGTACGCGCCCGCCACGAGCTCGGCGCGGCCGTTGCCGTCGGCGTCCGTCAGGCGCACCGAGGACCCGAAGAAGTCCTGGGACTCCGCGGTGCCGGGCACACCCTCCGTGCTCTGCGAGAACGCCTTCGCGCCCGTGCCGGTCAGGCCGCTCGCGGAGCCGCGCAGGACGACGACCGAACCGGCCTTCTTCGCGCTGCCCAGCGTCTCGGAGTACGCGCCGACCGCGATGTCCGCGTAGCCGTCGCCGTTGGTGTCGCCCGCGGACAGGCTCCAGCCGAACGCGTCGCCCTTCTCCGCGGCGCCGGGCACGCCCGCCGTGTCCTGGGTGATGCGGACCGGGGTACGGGTGCTGAGGCCGGTCGCGCTGCCGTACGTCACCGTGACCGCGCCGCCGGGGCCGCCGTTCGGCTCGTCGGCCGACTTCTCCATGAAGTTTCCGGTGACGATGTCGCCGTAACCGTCCTTGTTCACGTCGGCGACCGTCGCTGCGTAGCCGCCCGCGACCTTGCCGGCCGGCTTCAGCGTCGTACCGCCCTTGTAGAGGACGCTGCGGGTGCGGTACCCGTCGCCGTTCTCCTCCTGGCCCATGACCAGCAGGTCGGTGGCCGCGTCGCCGTTGACGTCACCGGCGACGAGCTTGTCGGTGTTGATGCCGGTCGCGTCGTACGTGTCGATGCCGGTGAGGGCCGCGGCCTTGCCGTCCCGCGAGAGGGGGCCCTTGAAGATGTTCAGCCCCGGAGAGGCGTTGTTGGCGGCGGCGAGGTCGGTCTTGCCGTCGCCGTCGAAGTCGCCGGCCGCCACGGCCCAGCCCAGCTCGTTGCGGTTCTCGGGCAGCGGCGAGGTGATGTCGGTCGCCGTCTTGAGGCCGCCCGATCCGCCCCAGACCACGGTGAGCGCGCCGGAGTCGCCGGTGCTGCCGAGCTGCTCGCCGTGCACGCCGACGACCAGGTCCGTGTAGCCGTCGGCGTCGAGGTCACCGGTGGTCATCCGGTCACCGAAGTAGTCGCTGCTCTCCGGAGTGCCGGGTATGCCCGCGGTGGCCTGGCTGATGAGGGTGCGCTTGGTGGTGTCGAGGCCGCTCGCGGTGCCGTAGACGACGGCCACGTAACCGGCGCCGGACTTGCCCGAGACGGTGCCGAGGGGCGCGGAGATCGCGAGGTCGCCGTAGCCGTCGCCGTTGAAGTCGGCGCGTACCTCGTCCGGGCCGTCGGCGGGCGCGGCACCGGCCGTGGCCGCCGTGGCGGCGAGGAGGGATCCGGTCAGGGCGGCCGTGGCGGCACCGGCCAGGACCGTACGGAACATCTTGGGCATGCGGGTTCTCCTGCGCGGAAATCGGGACGCCCGCGATTCGGGCGCCTCTGCCTGGCGGCCCTTGAGCGGGGCGCTTCGGCGCACAGAAGACCTTCGTGGGGGCACGGAGGTTGTACGAGTGTTCAGTCTTGGTCGTCGGGGTCGGGGTCGGGACCGGGACCGGGGCCGGGGCCCGGCCCGGATCGCGGGCGCCTCGGTGCGTCGTCGCGGCGCCTGCGCGGCCGGTGCGCCATCAGGTCCCGCGTGCCGCGGGCCTCGTCCGTCCCCACGATGGGGAGGGGGTGGGTGCCTCGGGGGCCCGCGGGGAAGTGGAGGAGCCGGGCGGAGGAGTCGGGAGACGGCCTCGTGTCGGCGGTGGGGTGGGTAGTGGGGTGGATAGCGGCGTCGGTGTGGGCGTCGGCGTCGGCGTGAGTGTCGGCAGCGGTGTGGGTGTCGGGGCAGGCATGGCTGTCGGGGCAGGCGTGGGTGTCGGCGGCGGGGCGGACATGGGTGCCGGTGCAAGTACCGGTGCCGGCGCTGGGGTCCGTGTCGGCGCACGTATCGGTGTCGGCGCGGGTATCGGCGTCGTCGTGGCCGGCCGCCTCTCCGTCCCTGGAGCCAGGTCCGCCCCCGGCTCCGGCCCCGGCCCAGGCCCCGGTCCGGCCCCCGTGCTCCGCGTCGGCCGCCCGTGCGTGCTCCGTCGCGCGGGCGTGTTCCGCCCAGCCCTCGCGGAACCAGCGCAACTGGGTCTGCTGCGCCTCCTCCTCGGTGAGGATCCGTACGCCGTCGATCCCGGCCTCCTGGATCTTCGAACCGAGTTCGATCAGCAGCCCGCCGACGAGGTAGGCCACCTCCTCCGCCGCGGTCGTCTCCCTCACGACGTCGTGGTGTCCCGCTCCGTGGTGTCCCGCACCGTGGTGCCCGGTGCCGTGGTGTCCCGCTCCGCGACGACGTGCGCCGCCGGACGGCCCCTCCGCTTCGTCAGTCGGCATGTTCGCACTCCCTCTGCGCCCGGGCTGCGTAAGTCGGCCCCCTGCTGTTCGACTACTCGACCTGCGGCAGAAACGCCTTCGTGACTCTCACGAAGACCGCCTGCAACTCCGGAGGAATCCCCATCTTCCGGGCCGCTTCCTCGGGGCTGAGCAGTCGGGGGGCGTCGGTGTCACCGCCCCGGACGCCCGCGATCGGCAGGTCGTTCTCGGAGAGTCGGCCGGAGCGGATCAGCATGTCCCGCAAGGGGACTCCGAGCACCGTCGCCAGGCGTCGCATCGTCTCCAGGTCGGGCATGCTCTGCCGCTGGATGAGGCGGCTGACCGCGGCCCGGTGCACGCCGGCGTCGTCCGCCAGCTTCGACTTGCCGCCGCCGCGCGGGCTGTCGATGTCGTAACCGCGCTCGCGCATCACGCCCTCGATCCACTCGGCGAACTCGTCCAGTTCGTCCGCCCGGTTCCGGCCACTCTCTCTGCCGCTCTCCCGGCCTTGGCCCGGGCCGTGGCCGTGGCCGGAACCGGGTCTGGGTCCGGGTCCGGATCGGTACACCTGGTCGCTGCGGGCGCTGGCCCGTGAGCTGGACACCATGTCGTCGCTCTCCCCTCGTCGCAGGGCGAGCGTACCGATCGCGCGCGCACCGAAATATGTGCGCGCTCGCACGTTGTTGTGAAGATCCCGCGCAGGCGTACGCGTTTTCAGCCATCTCCGACTTCCTCTCCTGTCCCACACCCCTCCGTTTTTAGTTGCGCATGCGCACGCAGCGTGGAACTCTGATCACGCATCCACGACTCGAACTTATGTTCGCATACCCGCGGAGGGGCTGCGCATGTCTCATCGGACTGTTCTCCTCGCACCTGCTCTGAACAGCGCGTTTCCTGACACACGAGACACCCGGGAACGTTCGGACGAAGCTCTCGACTGGCGCCGAAACGCCGCCTGCGTGGATCTCCCACAGCAGTACGTCTTCACCCGCAGCCCCGCCGAGGCGGCACCGGTATTGCGCGCCTGCAATCAGTGTCCGATCCGGCGCGAGTGCGAGGCCATCGTCGATCCCTCGCACACCTGGTTCGACGGGGTCAGCGGCGGGCGCCTCTGGCGCAACGGCCGCGAGGTCAAGCCGCGCAAGTCCGCCGCGGGGAGGCCGTGATGAGCACCACGAGCACCGCCGCCGAACGCGCGGCCCTCTGGATCGACTCCCTGCGCCGCCGGTACCCCCTGCTCCTGGAGGAGCTGGCGCCCGGCACGGGACGGACGTTCCGCGAGGTGCGGGGCGGCGGCCCGGCCGCGTCCGCCGTCGCGCCGGTCCGCCTCTACGTCTCCGACGCCCTCCGCGACATCGGCGACGGCGTGGTCGAACTGGAGGAGGCCGTACGGGACCGGCTCGGCCTGCGCCGCATCACGGCGGCCCCGGTGCCGGTCCGCCTGCGCCGGCTCGCCGAACTCCTCGATGCCGTACGGGACATCCCCGAGCTGGCGGCCCACGTCGAGGAGGAGACGCGCCGCATGGCCCGTCGCTGCGCCCGCGCCCTCGGCGACCCCGAACAGCTGGTCCGGCTGCCCGGCCGCTGTCCCGCCTGCGACTCCGTGTCGCTGCGCGCCTTGCCCGAACGCGGGGTCGCGATGTGCGTGAATCCGCCGTGCCGACACGTACTGGATGAGCTGGGCGAACTGGACGGCCCGGACGGGGAGGAGAAGGCATGAACACGCCGCTGATCTCGGGAGACCTCGCCGCCACCGAGGCCGACGTCTCGCCCGCCACCATCCGCAAGTGGGTGCAGCTCGGCCATCTGAAGGCCGCGGGCCGGCAGGGGCGGCGGGCGATGTACCGCCTGGAGGACGTGTTCGCCGCCGAGCGCTCCGTCCGGGGAGCGCGGGCGACGCGGCCGCAGACGTAGTCCTACGGAGACGCAGTGAAGAGGGCCCCGCACCGGGTGGTGCGGGGCCCTCTCCGCGTACTCCCACCAGCCTCAACCCACCCCGCCGCGACCTCAGTTGCGGGATACGAGGCCCTGGATCACACTTGAAGCAGCGGCAGAGCTGCGCCCCACACCGGGGCGGCGGACCTGCCGCTTTGTGTTGCCCGCACTCATCCCTCCGGATGACAGGGATCCCTTCTGATGACAGGGAGTGTCCATGTGTCCATCCTGACCTTTCCCGACGCGGAACGGCTCGTCGTCGACTTCCTCAAGAACCGTGCGGAGCTCGCCGGTTCGGTCGTCGACAACAAGCCGCCCGCCGGTTTCGACGGCACCCAGAAGGCCGTCCTCGTCTCCCGCGTCGGCGGCGCGTGGGTCGACGACCGGCATCTCGACCAGCCGCTGCTCGACTTCGAGGTGTACGGCCCGGACAAGTCCACCGCGCACGGCATCTCCCTCGCCGCCCGTGCCTGTGTGCTCGAACTGGCCGGCACTTCGTACGGCGGGGCCGTCGTCACCGACGTCGCCGAGGCGGACGGGCCGCGCTGGCTGCCCGACTACAACCGCCCGGCGGGCAGCCGCTATCTGTCGACGGTACGGGTCTCGATCCGCCCCGAGTGAGCAACCCCCGTCCGCCCGCGCACCACAGGCCCTGCCGACCCCGGCGGGGCCTTCGTCGTATCCGTTCAGAGTTCTGAGGAGTACGCATGGCAGGCAACAACGGCAAGGAAATCCGCGTCGCCGGTACCGGACGCGTCCTGATCGCGCCCGTCGGCACCGACGCGCCGGCCACCATCGCCACCGACTGGGACAAGGCGAAGTGGACCGACCTCGGTTACACCACGACCGACGGCATCAAGTTCAACAAGAAGGACAAGATCGACCCGGTCGACACCTGGCAGTCCGTGAGCCCGGCGCGGTTCATCTACTCCGACCGCGACCTCACCGTGAAGTTCCAGCTGCTGCAGCTGAACAAGGCGAACCTCGCCTTCTTCATGGGCGGCGGCGAGGTGAAGGCGGCGACCACCCCGCCCGCGACGCTCGACGCACTGGCCGGGGACGAGTTCAAGGAGTTCACGTACGACCTCGCCAACACCCCGGCGCCGGACGAGCGGGCGCTCGGCATCGAGTTCACGGACGGCGCGTCGAAGTACCGCTTCGTGGTGCCGCGCGGTCAGGTCACCGAGACCGAGGAGATCGGTCTGACCCGCACCGGTGCGGTGAAGCTGGGCGTCACCTTCACGGCGCTCGCCAAGGACGACAACGCCCCGCTGGCGAGCTTCCGCATCAAGGAACTGGCCACGTCGTACTCGTAAGCCGGTACGCGTGACCGGCAAGGGCGACCCGCCCTGCTGCCCACCTGATTGATTGCGCGAAATCGCCGGTTGCGCTTGCGCGCGACCGTCTAGGATCCGAGCGACGCCCGGCCCGTGCCCCCAGCACGGCCGGGCGTCGCCCTGCCGAAGGAGACACCCGTGTCCGGCTTCAACGTCAACGCCGCCCGCGCCCAGCGCCTCGAAGCGCTCGGCCGGGCCTGGACCTTCGAGCTCGACTCCGACAGCTTCGAGCTGCCGACCGAACTGACCCGCGCCACCGCGCGCAAGCTCCGCGACCTCGACGACAACGACGTGGACGGCCTGCTCGAACTCCTCCTGGGGGAGGAGCAGTACGTCCGCTTCGAGCGGCACGAGGTCACCATGCAGGACATCGCGGCGATCCTGGAGGCGTACGGCAAGGAGACCGGGCTCGGCCTGGGGGAAGGCTGAGCCTCGGCGTGTTCGTCGACGAACACGCCGAGGCTCTGGAGGCCGACCTCCTCCGCTTCTACGGCCTCGACCTCCTGGACTGGCACCGCGGCAGCCTCTCCTCCCGCCGCCTCGCGGTCCTGATCCGCCACCTCCCACGGGACGGGGCGGTGGCCCGGGAGACGGAGGGCGAGGCGGCGGAGTGGTCGGTCGGCGACTATCTCCTCGCCCATGTCGTGGACCAACTGGCGGACGCGAACTGGATGTTCGCCACGGTCAACCGCGACGAGGACGCGGACCCTCTGGACCCGCCGAAGCCACTGCCGCGCCCGGGCGCGCCTCGTCCCCCGGAGGGCCGCGCCGGGGAGCGGACCCCTGACTCCGAACCCGCCATGCCGTCGGCGGAGCAGTTGGCCGCCTTCTTCTCCTGACGAGGAGCCGACGGGGTCAGCGACGGCGAAGGGTGAGTTTCCACTTCTGCATCGGGCCCCAGCCGCCGAAGGGTTGGGTGACCGCGACCACGCCCGGCCCGGGGATCGTGATGGTGCCGCGGAAGCTGCCGGTGTTGCTGACGATCTCCTGCTCCTTGCCGCCTTCGAGATCGAAGTGCCATACAGCGCCTGCGCCCGCGAATTCCACATCCGCCCGCCTCGCTCCCTCGCGTATGAGGAACATGCGCGATGCGCCGGCCGAGTTCTCCCATGACAGCTCAGGGAGTTCCGAGAAGCTATTGCATTCCAGGCTCCAGTGGCCGGTTTTTCGATCACTCGATGCGCCCTTGACGACCAGCTTTTCGTACTTCCCGGGGATCATCAGGTGAATGGGGGCACCCCAGTGCACGAAGCCTATGTGCTCGTGCTTCGTGACGTCGTCCTCACGGATCTCGCCGTGCAGGGCAAAACCGGGGCCGAACATCCTGCATCGTGCCTCGATAACGAATTTTCCCCCGACCAGGTGCTTGGGGACGTCGAACTCGAACATTCCGCGACCGGAAAATTGAGTACCGGTTTTCCCAGACATGACTGAACCTTCCAAGGAGATGAGAGCCGTGAGTGGCAGCGAGGGCAAGCCAATGAAAGACAGAGTTACAGATCTTGAGGGCTCAGTCCAGGGTCTCGAGGAGTCGGTCCAGTCCTTCAAGACCAAGATGGAATACGGCGGCGCCAAGGCGGACTTCGTCGGTGCCACCGCTGCGGCCACCGGAGCCTCGGCCGAGTTCACCGGATTCAGTACCGGCGTAAAACTCTGGAGCGCCGAGCTGGATATCAAGGCGGAGTGGGAGAAGAGGCAGGACAAAAATGCGCGAAGGGATCCGGAGAAGCTCCGGCTGGATCTCGACGCCGCCCAGTCCGATATCACCCGTATCAAGTCGGACCTGACCGGCCTCGGCAGTCGGACCGACCGGCGCATCACCGACCTCTCCACTGAACTGAACCGAAAGATCGCCCGCAAGGCCGACCTCTCCGACCTCCGGCAGACCGCGGACCGGCAGGACAGCCGGCTCGAAGGGCTGCGGAGCACTCAGGTCAGCGCCCTGCGCCGCGAGGCCCACCAGACCAGAGCCACGGTCCAGGCCCTCGAGGACGAGATCGACCGGCTCAATGCCCGCTTCTGACCCGGCACACGAGGAGTAGAGACCCCGAGGAGTAGACCCCCATGGCATTGAACCAATCCATAGGAACCGCGGCCGCCCAACTCGGCCGCATGCGCGGCGCCGCGAGCCAAGCCGCCACCCAGATCGGCAAGTTGGGAAAGTCGACCGGCTCCGCCGACAATCCGGTCGCCAAGCTGGGAAAGGCGAGCGGCACCGCTTCCACCGCGGTCGGCAAGCTCGGCAAGTCGACGGGCACCGCCTCCACCGCCATCGGCAGGCTCCGTACGTCCGCCAACAACGGCGACAGTGCCGTACGGAAACTGAACACCGGTCTCCGTAACGCCGACAGCTCCCTCTCCAAGGCCCGAAAAGGGTCCGACAAGTTCAAGAGCTCCCTCGACAAGCTGCGCGGCTCGGCCGACCGCACCAAGAACGCCCTGCGTGACGTGAAACGCCAGGCCGACGCCGTGGAGAAGTCCGTCGGCAAGGCCGGCAAGAACGCCGACAAGGGCGGAAAGTCCATGAACGGCCTCGGCAAGGGCCTCAAGGGAGCGAGCACCGCGCAGAAGGGGCTCAACCTCGCCATGGCGGCCAGCCCCTTCGGGCTGATCATGACGCTCGCCGCCCCGCTGATCGCCCAGTTCGTGAACATGGACAAGGTCACCGCCGCCCTCAAGCGCGGCATGGACGCCGCGTGGCGGGGCATCAAGTCCGGCACCCGTTCCGCCGTCGACTTCATCAAGCCGCTGGTCAAGGGGCTCGGCAATCTGATCCTGACCCCCATCAAGGGGCTGGCCACCGCTCTGAACGGCGTGTTCGGCGTCCTCGCCGGGATCAAGATCTCCATCCCCGGCTGGGTGCCCAAGTGGGGCGGCAAGTCCTTCGGCTTCCCGCGCCTCCACGTGCCCGTCCCGCACCTCGCCCAGGGTGGCGTCGTCCAGGCCCGCAACGGCGGCACCCTCGCCCTCATCGGCGAGGCCGGCGAGTCCGAGGCCGTCATCCCGCTCTCCAAGCTGGAACGCATGCTCGCCCGCGGCGGCGGCAACGGCGCCGCCCTGCGCCGCCTCGCCGAGGCCATGGAGCGGCTCGCGGAGCGGCCCGTGCACGTCGACGTGGACTCGCAGACCATCGCCCGCGCCGTCTTCGCCGGACAGCGCGCCCTCGCCCGCCGCTAGCCGCCGCCTCCCATCCCGCGACCCACGACAGAACAGGAGGACTCCATGGCCAGGAACCTGTGGATCGGAGCCCCCGGCCGGCTCCGCGAGATCCACCAGGCGGCGAAGAGCTGGGAGCGCACCGCCGAGCTCAACGTCACCGAGTTCAAGGCGCTCGAAGGGCGCGTCACCACCTTCGCGCCCACCCGCACCGTCCGCCGCATCAAGCTCTCCTTCGACGCGCTGGAACCCGCCGACGCCCAGCACCTCGCCCGGCTCGCCCGCCGCGTCGGCACCGGCCGCGGCCCGCTCGTCGTGCTCGACCCGGCCTCCGTCAACCTCCTCGACCCCTACCAGGCGGCCGGGCAGTCGGACGTCTCCGGCGGCTGGGACCACTGGTTCACCATGAACGGCGACATCGCGCTCACCCGCAACGCCGACGCCGTCACCACCGCCGACTGCCAGGACCCGGCAGCCGCCGTCGGCTGGGTGCACGGCACATGGGTGGGGTGGCCGGTCGTGCCGGGCATGCAGGCCTCCTGGCTGCTGCCGGCCGGCTGGGACCCGGCCACCGCGACCGCCCAGCTGGACTGGAAGGCCGCGGACGGCACATACCTCAGCACCAGCCACACCAACGGCACCACCCTCACCGCCACCGCCCCCACGGGCGCCGCCTTCGCCACGCCCGTCGGACGGCCCGGCGCCATCGGCCTGTTCGGACTCGCGGGCGCCTGCCTCACCCTCGGCGACACCCCCGTCGCACACGCCCTCGGCGACGGCTGCCCGGCCATGACCGTCACCGCGTACAGCGACGTCCCGGCGCGCCCGCTGCCGTACCGCAACATCAGTATCGATCTCGTGGAGGTGCGCCGTGCAGCCCTCTGACGAGGCACTCGACAACGCCCTTTCCTCCCCCGAGCGGGTCCCCGCCCACTCCACCCGCCTCGGCGGCAAGGAGCTCGGCCGCCAGGTCCAGTCGTGGAAGGTCGAGCGGGCCTACGCCACCGACCTGCCCGAGGCGATGCGCGCCTTCTCCGGCAGCGCCTCCGCCCAGCTGGAACTGCTCCTCGGCGGCACGGAGAACATCCCCGCCCCGCGCCTCTACTCCGCCTGGGCCGACCGCGGGACGGGCGACGTCGTACGGCCCGGGCAGTCCGTCGTCCACACGGCGGGCGCGGGCAGCCGCACCCTGCCCGCCTTCCGCGGCACCGTCCGCTCACGCACCGCCGCCTCCGGCAGCGACACCGTCACCGTGCAGGCCCTGGACGGCGCCGAGCGGCTGCGCGGCCCCGCCTCCCTGCCACGCCCGTACCACGGCTACTACTACGGCCGGCCGGTCGCCACCGCCACCTGGTGCGTCGACGAGCTCCTCCGCCAGGGCGGTATCCACACCTGCCCGCCGCCGCGTGCCCCGCTCGTCGACAAGGACGACACGGCGGACGAGAACCCGTTCACCGTGCTCTACGCCTCGCTGCACGGCGGTTTCAACTCGACGTACGGCCAGCCGGAGGTCCTGCCGAGCCCCACCACGTACGACTGGATCCAGGAGGGCGCGCCCCACGAGATCGCCCTGATGCCGAAGGCCGCCGGGCTCACCGCCTCCTGGATGCCGCGCTCGCGGTTCGTCATGCCGGGCAAGGTGTTCCTGGTGGAGTGCTGGGTCAACACGGCGCTCACGCGCGGCAATCTGGTCGAGATCTCGACGGTCTTCGACCAGAGCGGCACCAAGACCGGCTTCATCAAGGGCTCCTTCGACATCTCCACCGGTGTCGTCGGCATCGAAGCGGGCACCAAGGACGTCGGCTCGGCCAAGGTCACCTGGGGCATCGACAAACTGGGCTCCCTGCGCGGCATCTGGCACCTCGGCTTCCTGGTGGACACCAGGTCGACGGGGACGACCGTCGCCCCGACCGTGCAGCCACGCCTCACCGCCCCCGACGGTGCGCTCCGCGTGGGCGGCAAGTACACCTTCACCAACGAAGCCGCGTTCCAGCCGATCTCGGAGCTGAACCGGATCGACCTGACCACCGACATGGCCGTGGAGTGCCTCCAAGTCACCGACCGGTTCCTGCCCGACGTCGACAGCTTCACGGGCACGGCGTGGGAGCCGCCCGGCTGGTGGACGAAGGGCGCCGTCCTCGACCTCCCCGAACTGCCGCTCTACGACATCCCCAAGGTGTCCGGCTCCCAGTGGGACGTGATCACCGAGATCGCGCGGGCCAGCATGTCCACCGCCGAATTCGACGAACAGGGCATCTTCCGCTGGCGCGGCCCCTCGCGTTTCACCAAGGTGCCGGCCGCCCCCGACCTCACCGTCACCACGCGCAGGGACATCGCCTCGCTCACCGTCACCGAGGAGATCGACGCCTGCCGCAACCACTGCGAGCAGCCCTACCAGGACTGGAACGGCATCAGCGCCCGGGCGGGGGAGGCGGTGGACGACACGGTGGTGCGCGAGATCAAACCGAACACCGCCGTCGTCGTGCAGTACGCCATGGCCGAGGACGAGAACGACATCGGCCCGCTCGTGATCACGGACGACAGCGTCGTCAACGACGGCCACCGGGTGCGCTTCGGCACCGCGAAGACCGGCGGCACCGCGGTCAAGGGCAAGGTGTCGGTGAGCTGCTGGCGGGAGGGCCCGACGTACTTCGTACGGTTCTCCAACCGCGGTACGACCAGCGTGTGGACGGCGACCAAGGACGGCAAGCCCTCTGTGCGCATCGTCCCGATCAAACGCTCGGCCGACCCCAAGCAGCGCTCGTACGCCCGGTGGAACACCACCAGCCAGCAGCACTACGGCAAGCAGCAGTACACGGCCCCCGCCACCGAGTGGGTGCAGACCTCCACGTCCGCCTCCGCGCTCTCGAACGCCATGCTCACCGCGGGGCGTTACCCCGTGCCGCTCCTCGGCGAGGTCGAGGTCCTGCACGACCCGCGCATCCAGCTCGGCGACGTGGTCCGCGTGGTCGACTCCGCGGGCGCCGAACTGGACACGTTCGCCTGGGTGGTGGGCATCCGCACCACACACGCCGCCGGCAGCGCGCCGCAGCAGACCCTCACCCTGCGCGGCACCGCCTACAACGGCGTCCCCGCCGACGACGGCCTCACCCCCGACGGCCCGGTCGACCCCGCTTACGGCAAGCAGCGGACGTACCAGCGGCTCACCGCCCAGTACGCGACGCTCGCCCCGCTCACCGCGGCGGCGATCAGCTACCGGACGCTGCTCACGACCCCGGGAGCGACGGGATGAACGAGTCCGAGACCCCGGTCGGCGATGTGGCCGCCTCCTATGACGGCCTGACGGACGCCACCGACGCGTACGTGCCCCCGCCCGGCCCCGTCCAGATCGACGACCCCCTCGTGGCGGCGGACGACGAGGGCATGGACCCGAGCGAGACGCTGCCGCCGCCCCTAGACGGCTGACCCACCCCGCCGATCAGCCCCTCGTTGCCAGGAGGAACCCGAACCCATGGTCGCTCTCACCCCGCTCGGCAGCCTGCCCTACCCGCAGCCCACCGACAATGCCGACATCCCCGTCCACCTGCAGTCCCTCGCCGAGGCCGTCGACGGCCGCACCGTGCTGCGGTTCGCCGACGCCGCGGCCCGCGACGCGAAGGTCACCGACCCGATCCCCGGCATGGTCGCCTGGCTCAACAACCCCGGCCGCTACTACCACTTCACCGCCGCCAAGCAGTGGGCGCCGCTCGTCCCCGGCCCGGTGCACTGGTTCAGCACGCTGACCGGTACGACGAATTCGGCCGCGTACGTCGAGACGCTCACCGGCGCCACGGACCCGCTGGCCGTCTCGTTCATCGCCCCGCCGTCCGGCATCGCGCTCATCACGGTCGGCGCCCGGTTCAACAACAGCGCGGCCGGCCTCACCTACTTCTCGGCCTCCGTGAAGCAGGGCACGCGGGTCGTATCCGCCGCCGCCGACTCCCGCGCGGCCACCGTCGGCGGCACGAACCAGGTCTCGGCGAGCATCCAGTACCCGGTCTCCGGCCTCACCGCGGGCGCCGCCCACACCGTCACGGGCGCCTTCCGCACCACCGCCACCTCGACGAGCCTCACCAACCGCTTCCTCACGATCACGCCCATGAACTGACGTACCGGGGAGGGCCCATGGCCACACCTCTGACCCCCGACGCCCTCGTCCGCGCCCTGCGCGGCGAGGGCGTCCGCATGAGAGAACACGGCAACTGGAGGACGCACAACCGCAACCACAAGGGCGCCTGGGGCCCGGTCCACGGCGTCATGCTGCACCACACCGCGGGCACCGACAGCCTCGCGCTCTGCCGCACGGGCATGTCCGCCCTGCCGGGCCCGCTCTGCATCGGCCTGATCACCAAGGACGGCACGCTCCACCTGGTCGGCTACGGCCGCACCAACCACGCCGGCCACGGTTCGACCGCGGTGCTTGACGCGGTACGCAGGTCAAAGGTGCCGCCGTCCAGGCCGGGCCCCGACGCCGTGGACGGCAACGCCCGCTTCTACGGCTTCGAGATCGAGAACCTCGGCAACGGCCGCGACCCCTTCCCGGCCGCCCAGCTCGACACGGTGGAGCGCCTGTCCGCGGCCCTGTGCCGGGCGCACGGCTGGTCGGGCGCGAGCGTCATCGGCCACAAGGAGTGGACGCGCCGGAAGATCGACCCGACGTTCTCGATGCCGGTGATGCGCGGCCGGGTGGCCACGCGCCTCGGCTCCGAAGCGCCGGGTGACGACGACACCGCGTACGCACCGTTCCCCGGTGCCGCGTTCTTCACGATCGGGCGGCACAGCGCGCTGTGCACGGCGGTCGGGCGCCGACTGGTCAAGGAGGGCTGCGGACGGTACGCCGTCGGCCCGGGCCCGGTCTGGAGCGAGGCCGACCGTGCCTCGTACGCCGCCTGGCAGCACAAGCTCGGCTACCGGGGCCGGGACGCGGACGGCATCCCCGGCCGGACCAGCTGGGACCGGCTGCGCGTCCCGCGCTCCTGACCACCGAGTCCACCGAGTCCACCGAGTCCTGGGAGGACGCCCATGAGCGACACCACACGCAGAGGCCTGCGCACCGCCGTGCAGACACTCTTCACCCTCCTCGCCGCGCTTCCGCTCCTCGCGGCGGACCCGGCCATCACCGACATCCCGGCGATCGCGGGCCTGGTGGCCTTCGCCACGGCACTGAGCCGGCTGATGGCCCTCCCGGCGGTGGAGGCGCTGCTGCCTCCGTGGCTCCGGAGGAAGGGGCCGCACGATGCCCGGAACTGACACGGGAAGCGTCAGCATCATCCCCCTGGAGTTGGAGAGACTGCGCCGCTCCGTAGACGTGGGTTTCGCCACCACCCGGGGCGACCTGGCCCTCCTCCTGCAACGGGCCGACCAGACCGACAAGACCCTCTCGGACCACGAGGACCGCCTGGACACCCTGGAACGCGCCCGCTGGCCGCTGCCCTCCCTGGCGGCCATCACCTCCTGCACGGCCCTGGCGGTCACGCTCTGGCAGGCGGGCGGCAGGTGACGCGGTGAGCCCGAAGAACGACGAAGGCCCCGACCGGCGAACCGGTCGGGGCCTTCGTCTGCCCTTGCGGGCGGGTGCGGAGGATACGAGATTCGAACTCGTGAGGGGTTGCCCCCAACACGCTTTCCAAGCGTGCGCCCTAGGCCACTAGGCGAATCCTCCGCCGCAAACAATACAAGACGTTGGGGAGTGCTCGCGAACACGATCCACTCGGCGGCTTCCCGAGGTCGGGAGGGTGGGTCCCGGCGTCGCCTCCGCGGGCCCGGATCCGCTAGGGTGGGCGTCAGCCCCTCACGTGGCGCTATCTGACTGAACTCCCCCAGGGCCGGAAGGCAGCAAGGGTAGGTCGGCTCTGGCGGGTGCGTGAGGGGCGCTTTGCGTTGGGGCGGTCCGGGTTGTCAGTGGTCGCCTATAACCTCGTATGCGTGTCGTCTCTCGCGTTGTACCGCCGTTATCGCCCGGAGTCTTTCGCCGAGGTCATCGGGCAGGAGCATGTGACAGACCCGCTGCAGCAGGCGCTGCGGAACAACCGGGTCAATCACGCGTACCTGTTCAGTGGCCCGCGCGGCTGCGGCAAGACGACGAGCGCGCGCATCCTGGCCCGCTGTCTGAACTGTGAGCAAGGTCCCACTCCCACGCCCTGCGGCGAGTGCCAGTCCTGCCGCGACCTGGCGAGGAACGGCCCGGGATCGATCGACGTCATCGAGATCGACGCCGCGTCGCACGGTGGCGTGGACGATGCGCGTGACCTGCGCGAAAAGGCCTTCTTCGGCCCCGCATCCAGCCGGTACAAGATCTACATCATCGACGAGGCCCACATGGTCACCTCAGCGGGTTTCAACGCCCTGCTGAAGGTGGTCGAGGAGCCCCCGGAGCACCTCAAGTTCATCTTCGCGACGACCGAGCCCGAGAAGGTCATCGGCACGATCCGCTCGCGCACCCACCACTACCCGTTCCGGCTCGTGCCCCCCGGCACCCTCCGGGACTACCTCGCCGAGGTCTGCGGGCGCGAGGAGATGGCCGTCGAGGACGGTGTCTTCCCGCTGGTCGTGCGGGCCGGCGCCGGCTCCGTGCGTGACTCCATGTCCGTCATGGACCAGCTCCTCGCCAGCGCCGCCGACGACGGTGTGACATACGCCATGGCCACCTCCCTCCTCGGCTACACGGACGGCTCGCTGCTCGACTCCGTCGTCGAGGCCTTCGCCTCCGGGGACGGGGCGGCGGCCTTCGAGGTCGTCGACCGCGTCATCGAGAGCGGCAACGACCCGCGGCGCTTCGTCGCCGATCTCCTGGAGCGGCTGCGCGACCTCGTGATCCTCGCCGCCGTGCCGGACGCCGCAGAGAAGGGGCTGATCGACGCACCGGCCGACGTCGTCGAGCGCATGCAGGCACAGGCCGGCGTCTTCGGCGGCGCCGAGCTCAGCCGCGCCGCCGACATCGTCAACGAAGGCCTCACGGAGATGCGCGGCGCCACCTCGCCGCGGCTCCAGCTGGAGCTCATTTGCGCCCGCGTGCTGCTCCCCGCCGCCTATGACGACGAGCGCTCGATGATGGCCCGCCTCGAGCGCCTGGAGCGCGGCGGGAACTTCGTCGCCGGTGGCCAGGGCCCCGGCCCCGCGATGGGTTACGTTCCCGGGCCCGAGGCCCACGCGGGCGTGCAGCAGCCCGGGGTCGCCATGCCCGTGGGCGGACCTGCGCCCGTCCCGCCCGGGCCGCCCGTTCCGCCGGGGGGTGGTCCGGCGGCCGCGCGTGCGGCGGTGCGGGGGGCCGGGGCGGCGGCGCCGCAGGGTGGTGCTGGTGCTGGAGGGGGTGGGCAGGCGCCGGACGGCGGGCCGCAGGCCCTCGCCCAGTCCGCGCCGGCCCAGCAGGCTCCTGAGGCGGCGCAGGCGCCCGCTCCGCAGGCTCCGGCTCCTGCTGCCGCTCCCGCTGCTCCGGCGGCCGAGCGGCGCCCCGGTGGCTGGCCGACGGCCTCGGCACCCGGCAGCGGCCCGGCAGCCGCCGCCCCCGCACCGCAGGGGGCCGCCCCCCGCCCGGGCGGCTGGCCGACGGCGGCCTCCGCGGGGAGCAGCGCCCCGGCGGCTCCTGCCCCGCAGGCCCCGGCCCCCAAGTCCTCCGCGCCCACGGCTCCGTCCGCCCAGGCACCCGCCCCCATGGCGGCCGCCGCTCCCCCCGCGGGCGGGCCCGACCCGCGGACCCTGTGGCCGAACATCCTGGAAGCGGTGAAGAACCGCCGCCGCTTCACCTGGATCCTGCTCAGCCAGAACGCGCAGGTGGCCGGGTTCGACGGGACGACCCTCCAGATCGGCTTCGTCAACGCGGGCGCGCGGGACAACTTCGCGAGCAGCGGCAGCGAGGACGTGCTGCGGCAGGCGCTGTCCGAGCAGTTCGGCGTGCAGTGGAAGGTCGAGGCGATCGTCGACCCGTCCGGTGGCTCCGCGCCGCCGCCCGCCGCGGGGAACTTCGGTGGCGGTAACTTCGGTGGCGGTGCCCCGATGGCCTCCCGCCCCGCCGCGCCGCCGCAGCAGCCGTCACCGGCTCCGGCACCGGCCGCCCCCCAGTCGCCGCCCCGGCCCGCCCCGGAGGCGGCCCCGCCTCCCCGCGCGTCGGCCCCCGCCCCGGCTCCGGCGCCGGAACACGTGTCCCCCGAGGACGACATTCCCGAGGACGACGACCCGGACCTGGTGGAGTCGGCCCTGTCGGGCCACGACCTGATTGTGCGGGAACTGGGCGCGACGGTGGTCGACGAGTACCCGAACGAGTAGCGCCCTCGGCGCCGCCCCGCTGGGGTAGGAGCGCCGAGTCCGCCGCTTCGCGGCGGATGTTTCCCACCCACCCACCCGTTTGCCCCGCGACGTCCTGCGGGGGTAGGGGCGGGGTGGGTGGGGCTGCTCTGCGCCGTCCTGCGGGAGCAGGGGCGGGGTGGGGGGGCTGCCCCGCGCCGTACAGCGGAGGAGGGGTGGGCGGGGGCTGCCCCGCGACGTCCCTCTGGGGTGGGGGGACGCGTGGGGTCTGCCTGCGGCGTCCCGCCGGGGTCGGGAGTAGCCAGCCCGCCGCTTCGCGGCGGATTCTTCCCCTGCTTCTACCTGCTTCCTTCCGCTCCCCCCCGGGGCCCCTACCTCCGTCGGACGGTGCAGGGCGCACGGGCGGGTGGGTGGGAAGCATCCGCCGCGGAGCGGCGGGACAGGCCCGAACGGACCGGCGAGCTGGAGGAACCTACAAAAGCCCCCGAGGCCCAAGGTGGGCGGCCCGTACAAAGCGGCCCAGCCCTCCGGGCTAGGCTGACCACGTGAAGGTCCTCGTCATCGGCAGTGGTGCCCGCGAACACGCCCTGTGCCGCTCTCTGTCCCTCGACCCCGCCGTCTCCGAGCTGCACTGCGCCCCCGGCAACGCCGGCATCGCAGACGTGGCCGAGCTGCACCGGGTCGACGCCCTCGACGGCGCCGCCGTGGCGTCCCTCGCCCAGCAGCTGGACGCGGCGCTCGTCGTCGTCGGCCCGGAGGCCCCCCTCGTCGCGGGCGTCGCCGACGCCGTGCGCGCGGCGGGCATCCCCTGCTTCGGGCCGTCCAAGGAAGCCGCCCTGCTGGAAGGCTCCAAGGCGTTCGCCAAGGACGTGATGGCGGGCGCGAGCGTGCCGACCGCCCGGTCGTACGTCTGCACGACCCCGACGGAGGTCGACGAGGCACTCGCCGCTTTCGGAGCGCCGTACGTCGTCAAGGACGACGGACTCGCCGCCGGCAAGGGCGTCGTCGTCACGGACGACGTCGAGGCGGCCCGCGCGCACGCCCTCGCCTGCGACCGCGTCGTCATCGAGGAGTTCCTGGACGGCCCCGAGGTCTCCCTCTTCGCGGTCACCGACGGCGAGACCGTCGTCCCGCTCCAGCCCGCCCAGGACTTCAAGCGCGCACTCGACGGCGACGAGGGCCCGAACACCGGCGGCATGGGCGCGTACTCGCCCCTCCCGTGGGCCGACCCGAAGCTGGTCGACGAGGTCATGCAGACCGTGCTGCAGCCGACCGTGGACGAGCTGCGGCGCCGCGGCACCCCGTTCTCGGGGCTGCTGTACGCGGGCCTGGCGATCACGAGCCGCGGCGTGCGCGTCATCGAGTTCAACGCCCGCTTCGGCGACCCCGAGACGCAGGTCGTCCTCGCCCGCCTCAAGACGCCGCTCGCCGGCCTCCTGATGGCCGCGGCGACCGGCAACCTCGCCGACCTGCCCCCGCTGCGCTGGAGCGACGACGCCGCGGTCACCGTGGTCGTCGCCTCGCACAACTACCCCGGCATGCCGCGCACGGGCGACCCCATCGAGGGCCTGGACGAGGTCGCGGCACAGGATGCCCCGGATGCGTACGTCCTGCACGCCGGGACGAAGCACGACGGCGGCGCGGTCGTCAGCGCGGGCGGCCGCGTGCTGTCCGTGACGGCGACGGGCGCCGACCTCACCGAGGCGCGGGAGCGCGCATACGCCGCGCTGTCCCGCATCCGCCTCGACGGCTCCCAGCACCGCACGGACATCGCGGCCAAGGCCGCCGCGGAGGCGTAACCCGTCCCCCTCCCCCCCCGGACACCCCCGCTTCCTCCCGGACACCCCGCTTCCTCCCGGCCACCCCCGCGTGACTTTCGGCCACTCCCGCCGACCCCAGGCCCCGGATCTGACACTGGATCCGGGGCCTTTTCGGCAGCCAGCTTTAGCCAAAGCCATTCCATCGAGTGACCGGTGGCCCATCCGGCTGACGATGGCGGGCACCCCAACTAGGGTGCGGCGAAAGCGTTCAAGGCGCCCAGAGCCAAACAGACCACCGGCATTGCGATGTCGGTGGCGGGTGCCACAGTGGGGGAGTGAGCAACACGAACGCCGTTGATGTGTGCCGTCGGCCCCGGCCGACGGCCGAGCAATAGGCAGGCAGGGGGTGCCATCGGTCGTGTCAGGTACGGGTGTGGAGGTGGGCGCGCAGGCCGCGCGCTCCCGGGCCCTCGCCGTGCTGCGGCTGCGCAGCAGGGCACTGGCCGTCGCCCTGCTGCCCGCGGCCGTCGCCGTCGTGCTGCTCGCGGCCGGGGCCATGGGCCATGCGGGCGGCGGGCGTTGGGATGCCGTCCGCTGGGTCGTGACCTGCGTGGCCGTGCTCGCGCTGCTCGTCGCGGCAGGCGTCGGCCTGGTCGTCGCACGGGCCAGGCCCGCCCTGAGTCCGACGGTGCCGATCACCGAGGAGTCCGCCCCCGACCTGTACCGCCTGGTGCGGGACCTCGCCGACCGCCTGGACGTGCCCGCGCCCTCGGCGATAGCGCTCACCCCGGACTGCGACAGCTGGCTGGAGGACCGCACCCACCCCGCGCACGGCGGCACGCCCGCGCAGGGCCGCGGGGAGCAGCCGCGCACCCCGCAGCGCCCGTCGTCCGTCGCCCCCGTGCTCGTCATCGGCTCCCCCTTCCTGTGGTGGATGCGGGTCGGTGAGCTGCGCGCGGTGCTCGCCCCCGTCGTGGCGGGGACGGGACCCTCGGCGCACCCCGACATAGCCGCCGCCCGCCGCTTCGTGCGCGGGCTCGACGCGGCGGTCGCGGTCGCCACGGCCCCGGGCCGCGACCCCGTCTCGCGTGTGGTGCTCGCCGGGATCGGCCGGATCGCCCGGCTCCTGCTGCGCCACTGCCGCGTGCACGCCGCCGAGATGGAGCGCGGCGTCGCCGCGGCCGCCGCCGAGCGCGCCCAAGCCGTGGACTATGGCGTACGGATCGTCGCTCAGGAACAGGTCGGCCTCGCGTACGCGGGCTGGGACCGCCTCCTCACCCGGGTCGCGCTGCCCGCCTGGCGCATGGGCCGCTGGCCCTCCCGGCTCGACGCGGGCGTGGTCTCCGCGCTCACCGAGCTGTCCCGCAGGGACCGCCTCGCGGAGGGCTTCGCCTCGCGCCTGGGCGAGCGTCCCGCCTGCGACCTTCTGGAGGAGCCCGGTTCGGTGGACGAGGCGGCGTCGCTGCTTGCCGCCCGGCTCTTCCACGGCGGGCCCGCGGAGGCGGGGCCGGACTGGGCGCCGGTGGCGTGGCAGGAGTATCCGGACGAGGTCGTCGACCGGAAATGGCGCATGGACGCCGCCCGGCTGCACCGCGTCCTGGACTCCCTCGGCGTCGGCCACTCCGCCGACCCGACGGCCCCCGACCCCGACGGGCCGACGCTCGGCCGCGTCCTCGAACACCTGACGACGCCTGGCCCGGACAGCACGCAGAGTGACGATTCCGCGGGCGTCGGCCCGGCGTCGAAGACCCCACGGCACCGCCTCGCCCCCGGCTCCCCGGAGCACGCCGCATCCCTCTTCCCGGCGGACGACGACACCGACGAGGCCGACGAGCACAGCATCGGCGGCATGCTCGCCGCGGGCCTCACCGCCGAGCTCGCCCGCGAGGAGGCCGCGGCCCCGCCCCGCCCCGCCCCCACCGGCCAGGGCCCGGACGAGGCCCTCTGGGACGACGGTGCGCTGCCGCTCTTCCCGCTCCAGCCGCCGCGCACGGGCCGCGAGCTCCTCGCCGACCACGTGACGGCGATGGTGTGCTGTGCGGCGGTGGACACCGCGGGTGCCACCCCCGGTCTCGACTGGCTCGACGGGCCCGCCCTGCTGGTCGACGGCGAGCGCGCGGCGGACCTCACGCCGCGCGTCCTGAGCCTCGTCGAGGACGGCGACCCGTCCCCGCTGCGGGACTGGCTCACCCGCCTGGGCATCCGCCCCGAGAAGCCGGTCCGCCTCGTCTGACCCCGGCACCCACCGCCCCACACCCGGCCCCCAGGAACCCGGCGCCCACCGGCCCGCGCGCCCCAGCGCGCGCCGCTCGCACCCGCCACAGTCCTCCGCCCCCGGTCCAAGGGCCCGCACAGCCGACCCGCCGACCTCCCGTCCACCCGCCGCCGTCCACCCGCCGCAGCCCGCCACCCCGGCGCCACCCCACCGCCACCCCGCCCGTCGACCCACCCGGAGCATCACGCTCCGTTCACACCAATTCGCGACGAACGGTGACGAGGCGCGTGCGTAATGTGATGTGCTGGGAGCGGCGCGCCGGACCGTACGCACCATGAGGCGCCGCAGGCTCGGGGGAGCGAGGGAGGGGCACACATGAAGTCGGAGCCGATCCGCCGCTGGGAATCGGGCGCGCTGGCGCACGCCGTGTCGGATCCTTTCGGCCAGGGCCCACTGCCCTGGCTGCGCGGATCCGAGCACTACTTCGACGACACGGGCCGGGTCGTGCCGTGGTACGTCGACCATGCCCCGGCCCCCGGCGCGGCGAACATCCCTGAGCCGCGCACCGGCGGCCCGCTCACCGCCGACGACGTGCACCGCCAGATCAAGGGCTTCACCTCCACCGGCGCCGCCGCCCCGGGCGAGGCGATCGACTTCCACGTCACCGTGGACCCGCCCCAGCAGTTCAGCGTCGACATCTACCGCATCGGGCACTACGGAGGCGACGGAGCCTCGAAGATCACCACCAGCCCGCGCCTCTCCGGCATCGTCCAGCCCGCCCCGCTGACCGCGGACCGCACGGTCTCCTGCCACCACTGGTGGCTCTCCTGGCGCCTGCAGATCCCGAGCTACTGGAGCATCGGGGCGTACGTCGCGGTCCTCACCACCGCCGACGGGTACCGCTCGCACGTCCCCTTCACGGTCCGCGACAGCCACCCCGCCGACCTCCTGCTGCTCCTGCCGGACATCACCTGGCAGGCGTACAACCTCTACCCCGAGGACGGCCGCACGGGCGCCAGCCTCTACCACGCGTGGGACGAGGAGGGCAGCCTCCTCGGCGAGAGCGAGGCCGCCGTCACGGTCTCCTTCGACCGGCCGTACGCGGGCGCGGGCCTGCCCCTGCACGTCGGCCACGCCTACGACTTCATCCGCTGGGCCGAGCGGTACGGCTACGACCTGGCGTACGCCGACGCCCGCGACCTGCACGCCGGCCGCATCGACCCCACCCGGTACCGAGGCCTGGTCTTCCCCGGCCACGACGAGTACTGGTCGCCGAGCATGCGCCGCACCACCGAGCTGGCCCGCGAGCACGGCACCTCCCTGGTCTTCCTCTCCGCCAACACCATGTACTGGCAGGTGGAGCTCGGCCCGTCCGCGTCCGGCGTCGAGGACCGCCTCCTCACCTGCCGCAAGCGCCGCGGCCCCGGCCGCCCCGCCCTGTGGCGCGAGCAGGACAAGGCGGAGCAGCAACTGCTCGGCATCCAGTACGCGGGCCGCGTCCCCGAGCCGCGCCCCCTCGTCGTCCGCAACGCCGACCACTGGCTGTGGGAGGCCACCGGGGCGCACGAGAACGACGAGATCGAAGGCCTGGTCGCCGGCGAGGCCGACCGCTACTTCCCGCGCACCGCGCTCCCCCAGCACCAGGGCCGCATCCTGCTCGCCCACTCGCCGTACGAGGACACCGAGGGCGTCACCCGCCACCAGGAGTCGTCGCTCTACCGCGCCCCGTCCGGCGCCCTGGTCTTCGCGTCCGGCACCTTCGCCTGGTCCCCTGCGCTGGACCGCCCGGGCCATGTGGACACGCGCATCCAGCGCGCCACCGCCAATCTCCTGGACCGCATCTGCAAGCGCGACTGACCCCGCCGCAGGCGTGACCGGCCCCGCCGCCAGGCGCGACTGACCCCGCCGCCGCGCGCGGCGGGCACCGCACCGGTACGCGCCACCGCACAGCCCCGCTCGACCCATGGCCAAAACCACGCCTCCCATACGGGAGAATCGACCTCACTTGGCCAGAACCACGGGAGGGAACCGTGT
The DNA here is from genome assembly GCF_055639375.1 of Streptomyces sp. NPDC039462. NCBI lineage: Bacteria > Bacillati > Actinomycetota > Actinomycetes > Kitasatosporales > Streptomycetaceae > Streptomyces > Streptomyces sp. NPDC039462. Next base: position 62,936 of record NZ_JBVKAO010000004.1, on the reverse strand, counting down.
CCGGATTCGTAGAAAAGCCCGAGCCCCTTGAGGTGCCGGGCCTGGTCCACCTCCACACCGGCAAGGTGCGCGAGCTGTACCAGAACGAGGCGGGCGAGCTCGTCATGGTCGCCAGCGACCGCCTCTCCGCCTATGACTGGGTGCTGCCCTCGGAGATCCCCGACAAGGGCCGCGTCCTCACCCAGCTCTCCCTGTGGTGGTTCGACCAGCTCGCGGACCTCGTCCCGAACCACGTCATCTCGACGGACGTGCCGCAGGGCGCGCCCGCCGACTGGGAGGGCCGCACCCTCGTCTGCAAGTCCCTGCAGATGGTCCCGGTCGAGTGCGTCGCCCGCGGCTATCTGACGGGCTCGGGCCTCCTGGAGTACAACGCGACCCGTACCGTCTGCGGCCTCGCCCTCCCCGAGGGCCTGGTCGACGGCTCGGAGCTGCCCGCGCCGATCTTCACGCCGGCGGCGAAGGCCGCGGTCGGCGAGCACGACGAGAACGTGTCGTACGAGGACGTGGCCCGCCAGGTCGGCGCGGACACCGCGGCGCGGCTGCGCCAGTCGACCCTCGCGGTCTACAGCCGGGCGCGGGACGTCGCGCGCGACCGCGGCCTGATCCTCGCCGACACGAAGTTCGAGTTCGGCTTCGACGGGGAGGCGCTGATCCTCGGCGACGAGGTCCTGACGCCGGACTCCTCGCGCTTCTGGCCCGCGGACCAGTGGGAGCCGGGCCGCGCCCAGCCGTCGTACGACAAGCAGTTCGTGCGGAACTGGCTGACCTCCCCGGCCTCGGGCTGGGACCGCCACAGCGAGCAGCCGCCGCCGGCGCTGCCGCAGGATGTGGTGGACGCCACACGCGCCAAGTACATCGAGGCGTACGAGCGGCTGACCGGCACGTCCTGGTAGCCGGCGCACGAAGAAGGCCCCGGTCGAGACGACCGGGGCCTTTCATCTGGAGCGGACGACCAGGTTCGAACTGGCGACCTCAACCTTGGCAAGGTTGCGCTCTACCAACTGAGCTACGTCCGCGTTGCGCCGAAGCGCGAGACCAACTATACCCAACCTCGCTCGCGTGCGAGACGCACCGCGGCATGACGGTTTTCCGCCCCGATCTTGGTGGCCGCCGACGAGAGGTAGTTGCGGACGGTCCCCTGGGAGAGCGCGGCGCGCTCGGCGATCTCCGCGACGGGCGCCCCGTCGGCGGCGAGTTCGAGCACCTCGGCCTCGCGGGCGGTCAGCGGCGAGTCCCCGGCGGAGATCGCGTCGGCAGCCAACTCCGGGTCCACGTAGCGGTTTCCTGCGTGCACGGTGCGGATGATCTCGGCGAGCCGCTGGGCGCTCACGGTCTTCGGCACGAAGCCGCGCACCCCCACCGCGAGGGCCCGCTTGAGATGTCCCGGTCTGCCGTGGCTCGTCACGATCATGGTGCGGCACTGCGGGAGTTCTTCCCGCAGGGATGTGGCCACACTCACACCGTCGGCGCCCGGCATCTGCAGATCGAGCACGGCGACATCGGGCCGGTGGGCCCGTGCCATGGCGAGTGCCTCGGGACCGGACGCGGCCTCGGCGACCACGACGAGATCGTCCTCGAGGGCGAGCAGCGCGGCGAGCGCCCCTCGGATGAGGTGCTCGTCATCGGCGAGCAGTACGCGCAGGCTCACGCGGCCACCCCCTGGCCGCGGTCCCGCTCCCGCTCCCGGTCCCCGTCCCGGTCCCGCTCTGGCGCCGGTGCCGGGTCGTGTGCCGCGGGCGGCGGCAGGGGTATCTCCACGGTGAGCCGGAACAGGCCCTCGCCGGACGCGAAGTCCAGCACCCCGTCCACCGCGGCCAGCCGCTCCCGCAGCCCCGCGAGGCCGGACCCCTGCCGTTCGGGCGCGACCTCCGGCGCTCCGTCGTTCTCCACCACCAGCGCAGCCCGCCTCTCGTCCACCTCCAGCGTGATGTCGCAGCGCCCCGCGTCACCGTGCCGCAGCACGTTCGTCGCCGCCTCCCGCACGACCCATCCGAGGGCCGACTGCACCGATGCGGGCAGCGTCGCCGCGGACCCGGTCACCCGGCACACGATCCCCGCCGCCTCCAACACGCCCTGGGCCCCGGCGAGTTCCACCGCGAGGTCGACCTCGCGGTAGCCCCGTACGACTTCGCGCACCTCCCGCTGCGACTCCTGCGCGATCCGCTGCACCTCGACCATCTGGTCCACCGCCTCGGGCCGGCCCCGGCGGGCGAGCTGCACCGCCAGCTCGCTCTTGAGCGCGATGACGGCGAGGTTGCGCCCCATCACGTCGTGCAGGTCCCGGCCGAACCGCAGCCGCTCCTCGGCGACCGCGAGCCGCGCCTCGACCTCGCGGGCCCGGTCGCCCTCCCACATCACGGAGAGCGTCCAGGCGCCGCAGCGCGTGGAGACCAGCGCAAGGAGGCCGGCGAAGGCGATGAGGCCGCCGACCGCGGCGAGCTGCCCGCCGCGGGCCCCGCCGGCCGCGAAGGCGGCCACGGCCGCGGCGTCGACCAGCGCCACGCAGGCCAGGAAGCCACGGATGGGCACGGAGAAGGCGAGCGCCTGGGCGAACGGCATCATCATGTACAGGGTCGTGAGGCCCAGCATTCCGTTGTCCACGCCGTCCACGGCCTGGAGGCCGACGGCCAGTCCCATGGTGGCGCCCATGAGGACGGCGGCCGCGGTGAGGTCACGGCGCGGCAGGGGCGCCCGCCGGAGGTAGTGGTCGATCGACCGGCGCAGTGAGCGGTTGACGTGCACGCACTGCGCGGCCGCGAGGACGATCAGCGACCAGCCGAAGAGCTGGGCGGCGAGTCCCGGGCGCAGGCTCAGGCCGAGCGGCACCGAGAGCCAGCTGAGGAAGAAGATCCACGGCATGGCGTGCCACATGGCGGTGCTCTGGAGCTCGACCCTCTCGATCTTGCTGCGCCCGTGCCAGTCGCGCTGCCAGGCCCGCATGCGGTCGATCACGGAGGCTCCTCCCTCAGTGCCGGGGTTCCCAGCGGAACCATCGCCGTACAGCAAACACCGCGAGTACGGTCCAGGCCACCGCGGTGGCGGTGGCGCCCAGCGCGTCCCGGGCCGAGAGGCTGCCGGCCCAGCCGCCGCGGATCAGCTCGATGACCGGTGAGAGCGGAAGCAGCTCGCAGACCGAGGCGACCTTGTCGGGCATGACCTCCAGCGGGATGAAGAGCCCGGAGCCGATCATCGACACGAAGATCAGGGGCATGCTCATGACCTGCGCGGACTCGGTGGTCCTGCTGACGCTTCCGGTGACGGCGGCCAGCGCGGAGAACATCACGAGCCCCGCGGCGAGGCCGAGCACGACGAGGTGCGGCGCGCTCGGCGCCCCGGCGTCGAGGAGCACCGCGCAGCCCACGGAGAGCACGAGGCACTGCACGATCCCGATGAGGACCGACGGCAGCGCGGCGCCCGCGATGATCTCGGGGTCCCGGAGCTCACCGGTGCGCAGCCGCTTGAGCACGAGCTCCTCGCGCCGGGCGGCGTAGACGGCGGTCAGCGCGGAGTACACGGCGAAGAGCAGGGAGAAGCCGAGGGCGCTGGGCAGGACGACGGTGCCGACGTCGAGCCCGGTGCCCTTCAGGTCCATGCCTTCGGCCGCCTGCCGCATGCTGAGCGGGATCACCATCGGCACGAACAGCGCCGCGAACAGCATCGCCTTGTTCCGTCCGAACAGCGTCAGCTCGGCGCGTGCCAGCGCCCGCATCCGGCCCGCCGGGGTCGTCACGGTCGCCGTGCTCATACCGCCATCTCCTTGTCGCCGAGGCGCCGCCCGGCGGCCTCGTCCGTCCCGCTCCGCGCGCCCCGCGCGATCCGCAGGAACGCCTCCTCCAGCGTGGCCGCGCGCACGTCAAGGGCGGTCAGCTCGACCCGTGCGTCACGGGCCCACAACAGGAGCCCGGTGGCGGCCCGTTGCAGTTCTCCGGTGCGCAGCCGGACGCGGCGGCCGTCCGTCTCGTGTCCGGTCACGCCGAGTTCGGCGAGCGGCGGCAGGTCGCCCACGAAGTACCCGACGGGCAGTTCGAAGGAGATGTGGGAGGGCTGCTCGGCCACCACGTCGGCGACGCTTCCCTCGGCGGCGATCCGGCCCTCGTGCAGGATCGCGAGCCGGTCGGCGAGGCTCTCGGCCTCTTCGAGGTAGTGCGTGGTGAGCAGCACGGTCGTGCCGTTGTCGCGCAGTTCCCCGACCAGCTGCCAGGTCTCGCGCCGGCCTTCCGCGTCGAGCCCGGTGGTGGGTTCGTCGAGGAAGAGCACCTCGGGCCGCCCGAGGAGCGCCATGGCCAGGTCGAGGCGCCGCTTCTCGCCGCCGGAGAGCTGTTTCACCCGGACCCGGGACCGCCCGGCGAGCCCGACGATCTCCAGGGCCTCGCCGACGGGCCGGGCCCCGCTGGTGCACCCCGCCCACATCCGCGCGGTCTCGCCGACGGTCAACTCCGCGGGGAAGCCGCCCTCCTGGAGCATGACGCCGGTCCGCGGGCGCACCGCGCTCCGCTCGGTGTACGGGTCGTGCCCGAGCACCCGCACCCGTCCGCCGGCCGGTGCCGCGAGCCCCTCCAGGAGTTCGACGGTGGACGTCTTGCCTGCGCCGTTGGTGCCGAGCAGCGCGAAGAGCTCGCCGCGTCCCACGGCGAAGGAGATCCCCCGTACTGCCTCGAAACCCCCTCCGTACACGCGCCGCAGATCGGTCACGTCGATCACTTGGTCAGTCATGACTCAAGCGTCCCGGGGCCCGGGGGACGTCGGCAGTGCGTGCTGTCACCGGCCCGCATGACAAATGTCAGAAGCGCCCACGAGGCAGAAGGCAGCAGAAGGCAGGGGATACGAAGAAGGCCCCGGTCACAGGACCGGGGCCTCTCACATGGAGCGAACGACGAGGTTCGAACTCGCGACCTCAACCTTGGCAAGGTTGCGCTCTACCAACTGAGCTACGTTCGCATTGCCTCCGATCGGCTTTCACCGACCGGCGCGGGCACCAGCTTACCGCAACCGGAGGACCGGTCGGTGAGCGATGCAGAGCGGGTGACAGGAATTGCACACTGCGCCTTCCCCCTGGAAGGGGGATGTTCTACTACTGAACTACACCCGCAAGACTCCGTGAGGTCCGGCCCTTCGGCCTCGCCCCTCGGCGTGCTCCAGACTTTAGCCGACCGGGAGGGGTGCAGCGCAAGTCGGTGCCGGCGAGGGGCTCCGGACGGCGTGCGGCCCGTGCTCAGTTGGCCGCTTCGAAGGCCTCGTAGACCTTCTTGGGGATGCGGCCGCGGGGCGGGACGTCCATCTGGTGCGAGCGCGCCCAGGCGCGGACCGCCGACGGGTCGGGGGAGACCGCCGTGTGCCGGAAGACCGCCCCGGACTTCGACTGCTTGCGCGCGGCCTCCAGGTACGGCGCCAGAGCCGTGCGCAGTTTCTTGGCATTGGTTTGATTGAGGTCGATCTCGTACGACTTGCCGTCAAGACCGAACGCGACCGTTTCCGCCGCTTCCCCGCCGTCGATGTCGTCAAAGAGAGTGACCACGACACGTTGCGCCACGAATATCGGTCCCTTCGCGCGGCTCTACCGCGTTGACATGCGGTGATGCCGACTGCACGGATGTTTTGGGCAAAGTATCGGCTATTGCCAATTCCTTTGTACAGTGCCCGGCATTGTATTGGCGCATTGCGAGGCCAGATCTTTCATGGATTCATCGTGAAGGTTCTCGGTTCGAAACCTGCTTGTACCCCGGAACGTGACCGTCATCTCGTAGGTTGCTACGAATCTACGCGAGTAGAAATTTTGTGCCGGTAGTCTGAAGGAACCTGCTCAGCACATCGCAAGCAGCACACGCCAGCACCACACACCGGGAGTGCCAGTGGCACGCGTCGTAGTCGACGTCATGCTCAAGCCGGAGATCCTCGACCCCCAGGGCCAGGCGGTGCAGCGTGCACTGCCGCGCCTCGGTTTCCAGGGCATCTCCGACGTACGTCAGGGAAAGCGCTTCGAACTCGAGGTGGACGGGCCCGTCGACGAGACGGCCCTCGCCCGTATCCACGAGTTGGCGGAAACCTTCCTCGCCAACACCGTGATCGAGGACTTCGTCGTAAAGGTCGAAGAGGCTCAGCAGGCGCAGAAGGCCGAGGAGGCCGCGAAGTGACTGCTCGAATTGGAGTCGTCACTTTCCCGGGAACCCTCGACGACCGCGACACCCAGCGTGCCGTCCGCGTGGCCGGCGCCGAAGCCGTGCCGCTGTGGCACAAGGACAAGGACCTCAAGCAGGTCGACGCCGTGGTGCTGCCCGGCGGGTTCTCCTACGGCGACTATCTGCGGGCCGGCGCCATCTCCCGTTTCTCGCCTGTGATGGAGTCCGTCATCGAGCAGGCGAAGGCAGGGATGCCGGTCCTCGGCATCTGCAACGGCTTCCAGGTGCTCACCGAGACGCACCTCCTGCCCGGCGCGATGCTGCGCAACAACCACCTGCACTTCATCTGCCGCGAGCAGCGGCTGCGCGTGGAGAACGCGGAGACCGCCTGGACCGCCGACTACACGGCGGGGCAGGAGATCCGGATCCCGCTCAAGAACATCGACGGGCAGTACACCGCCGACGAGCGGACCCTGGACATGCTGGAGGCCGAGGGCCGCGTCGCCTTCCGGTACCTGGACGGCAATCCGAACGGCTCGCTCCGTGACATCGCCGGCATCACCAACGAGGCGGGCAACGTCGTCGGCCTCATGCCGCACCCCGAGCACGCCGTGGAGCCGCTGGTCGGGACCGGCCGCACCGACGGCCTCGGATTCTTCACCTCGATCCTGAAGAAGCTGGTCAACGCATGACTCTGGACACCGTCAAGCACGCGGCCGAGACGCCCGACGTCAAGCTGCCCTGGGCCGAGCTGGGCCTGAAGGAGGACGAGTACGAGCGCGTCCGCGAGATCCTCGGCCGCCGCCCGACCGGCGCCGAGCTCGCCATGTACTCCGTCATGTGGTCCGAGCACTGCTCGTACAAGAGCAGCAAGGTCCACCTGCGGCAGTTCGGCGAGAAGGTCCCGGAGAACGACGCCATGCTCGTCGGCATCGGTGAGAACGCCGGCGTCGTCGACGTCGGCCAGGGCTACGCGGTCACCTTCAAGGTCGAGTCGCACAACCACCCGTCGTACGTCGAGCCCTACCAGGGCGCGGCCACCGGTGTCGGCGGCATCGTCCGCGACATCATCGCGATGGGCGCCCGCCCGGTCGCGGTCGTGGACCCGCTGCGCATGGGCGACGCGCACCATCCCGACACCAAGCGCGTGCTCCCCGGAGTCGTCGCGGGCATCGGCGGCTACGGCAACTGCCTCGGCCTGCCAAACATCGGCGGCGAGCTCGTCTTCGACGCCTGCTACCAGGGCAACCCGCTGGTCAACGCCGGTGCGATCGGCGTCATGCGGCACGAGGACATCCACCTCGCGAAGGCGTCCGGGCCCGGCAACAAGGTCATCCTGTACGGCGCCCGCACCGGCGGCGACGGCATCGGCGGCGCCTCGATCCTGGCGAGCGAGACCTTCGACGACACGAAGCCGAGCAAGCGCCCCGCCGTCCAGGTCGGCGACCCCTTCCAGGAGAAGCTCCTCATCGAGTGCACCCTGGAGGCCTTCGCCGAGAAGCTCGTCGTCGGCATCCAGGACCTCGGCGCGGCCGGACTCTCCTGCGCCACCAGCGAGTTGGCGTCCAACGGCTCCGGCGGCATGCGCGTCGAGCTCGACGACGTGCCGCTGCGCGACTCCACGCTCACTCCCGAGGAGATCCTCATGAGTGAGTCGCAGGAACGCATGTGCGCCGTGGTCGAGCCCGACAAGGTCGACCGCTTCCTGGAGATCTGCGACAAGTGGGACGTCATCGCCACCGTCGTCGGTGAGGTGACCGACGGCGACCGCCTGGAGATCTTCTGGCACGGCGAGAAGATCGTCGACGTCGACCCGCGCACGGTCGCGCACGACGGCCCGGTCTACGAGCGCCCGTACGCCCGCCCGTCCTGGCAGGACGCCCTCCAGGCCGACGACGCGAACAAGCTGGCCCGCCCGGCGAACTCGGACGAACTGCGCGAGCAGGTCCTCAAGCTCGTCGCCGCCCCGAACCAGGCCGCCAAGTCCTGGGTCACCGACCAGTACGACCGCTTCGTGCAGGGCAACACCGTGCTCGCGCAGCCCGAGGACTCCGGCATGATCCGGATCAACGAGGAGACGGGCCTCGGCGTCGCCATCGCCACCGACGGCAACGGCCGGTACGCGAAGCTCGACCCGTACACGGGCGCGCAGCTCGCGCTCGCCGAGTCGTACCGCAATGTGGCCGCCTCCGGCGCCAAGCCCCTCGCCATCTCCGACTGCCTGAACTTCGGTTCGCCCGAGGACCCGGACGTCATGTGGCAGTTCGCCGAGGCCGTCCGCGGCCTGGCGGACGGCTGCCTGGAGCTCGGCACCCCGGTCACCGGCGGCAACGTCTCGCTCTACAACCAGACCGGCGAGGCGGCGATCCACCCGACGCCGGTCGTCGCCGTCCTCGGTGTGATCGACGACGTGGCGCGGCGTACGCCGATGGCATTCAAGGAAGAGGGCCAGCTCCTCTACCTGCTCGGCGAGACGCACGAGGAGTTCGGCGGCTCGGCCTGGTCGCAGGTGGTCCACGGACACCTCGGCGGCCTGCCGCCCAAGGTCGACCTGGCGCGCGAGAAGCTGCTCGCCGAGATCCTCATCTCCGCCTCGCGCGACGGCATGATCGACGCCGCGCACGACCTGTCGGACGGCGGTCTCGTGCAGGCCGTCACCGAGTCCTGCCTGCGGGGCGGCCGCGGTGCCCGGCTCGTCGTGCCGGACGGCCTGGACGCGTTCACCTTCCTCTTCTCCGAGTCGGCGGGGCGCGCGGTCGTCTCCGTGCCGCGGAGCGAGGAGCTGCGGTTCACCGACATGTGCGGGGCGCGGGGTCTGCCCGTGCGGCGCATCGGTGTCGTCGACGGTGACTCCGTCGACGTGCAGGGCGAGTTCTCGCTGCCGCTGAGCGAGCTGCGCGCGGCCCACGAGGGGACCCTGCCGGGGCTCTTCGCCTGATCCGCCTCGACTGACAGCCCCCGTCCGGACCTGGTCCGGACGGGGGCTTCGTCGTTCCTGCGGCCCTGCCGGGTCAGGCGGCCCTGCCAGGTCAGGGGTTGCCAGGAATTACGTAACTACGTAAGCTCGTAATGGTGGATCTTGAAGAGCGTGTCGCCGAGCTCGAACGGCGGATGGCGGAGTTGGAGAGCGCGGGACCGGCCGCACCTCCCGTGGGCGAGGGCGATTTCTGGGCCCTCGACGCGCTGAAGGCGCGGCACCCGGTCACGGAGGACGCGGACGGCGCCGTCCTGTTCACCGGCTCGGTGCGGGTGCCGACGGGACACCGGTACGACTGGCAGTACGGCCTGCTCACCGAGACCGTGTTCGAGGGCGACTGGTCGGAGACCGCCGAGTCGTTCGCCGCCCTCGGCCATCCCGTGCGGCTGCGGCTGCTGAGGGAGATCCTCGGCGGCCTGCGCACCGCCGCCGAGCTCGCCGCGCTCGACGACGTCGGCACGACCGGCCAGATCTACCACCACCTGCGCCAGCTGACCGGCGCGGGCTGGCTGCACACCACGGAACGCGGCCGGTACGAGGTCCCGGCAGGCCGGGTCGTGCCGCTCCTGGTGGTGCTCACGGCCGCGCGCCCGGTGACCTGACCTGATCTGACCGGGCTTTCAACAGGTATGTCCGTACGTACGAGGGGGAGTCATGCCCATAGGCCTGCTCAAGTCCGCCGCAGTGCTCCATCGGCTGCTGTGGATCGTGTTCTTCGGCCAGTTCGTCGTCAGGATCTTCACGGACCTGCCCTACAACTACTGGCTGAGCTGGCTGCCCGCGGTCGCCGCGATCGCCATCAGCTCCACGCTGTCCCGCTCCGCGCGCCGGCGGATCGAGGCGGATCCCCCGGCCCCCGTCGAGGTCGCGCCCCCGGTCGCCGGCCGCTGGTCCGCGCTGAACAGCCCCGCCGACAAGGTGCCGAGCCACGGCACGCACTACCTGGCCCAGACGTACGCCATCGACATCACCGCCGAGCCGGAGGACGGGCCCGCACGCCCCACCCCCGTCTGGTTCTGGCCCGTCGCCCGGCACGGCAGTGCCTACCCCGCCTTCGGTGAGCCGCTGTACGCGGTGGGCGACGCGACCGTCGTGCACGCCGAGGACGGCCAGCGCGACCACCTGAGCCGCAGCTCCCTCCTCGGAGTGCTGTACTTCTGGCTGGTCGAGGGCGTCGGCAGGACGCTCGGCGGGGCCCGCCGCGTCATCGGCAACCACGTCGTGCTCGACCTCGGCGAGGGGACGTACGCCCTGTACGCGCACGTCCAGCGGGGTTCGCTCGCCGTCCGGGCGGGCGACAGGGTGGCCGTCGGGCAGCGGATCGGCGGCTGTGGGAACTCCGGCAACTCCACCGAGCCGCACGTCCACTTCCAGCTGATGGACGGACCCGACCCGGAGACCGCGCGGGGCGTGCCGTTCAGCTGGCGCGGGGTCGGGGTGCCCCGCAACCGCGAGACGTTCACCGTGCGGGAAGAAGCCACCCCGGTACCGTGACCTGCATGACTGAGGAGCTGGGGCTGCGCGCGCGCAAGAAGCGGCAGACCGCCGCGCGGATCTGGCAGGTCGCCGTGGACCTCTGCTCAGAGCGGGGCTTCGACCACGTCTCCGTGGCGGAGATCGCCGAGGCGGCCGACGTGTCGAAGATGACCGTCTTCAACTACTTCGGCACCAAAGAAGGCGTGATCGTCGGCCCGATGGAGGAGCACGCGGGAGACCCGGCCCGCGCGGTGCGCGAGCGGCGGCCCGGCGAGTCCGCGGTCGCCGCGGCGCGCCGCCAGTTCCTGGAGCAGATCCCCGGCCACGACCCGTCGATCGGTCTCAGCGGCGACCCGCGCACCCTCAAGGTGCGCCAGCTCATCAAGGAGACACCGACGCTCGCGCACCGCATGGTGATCTTCCACATGCGCAGCGTCCAGCTCCTCACGGACGCCCTCGCCGAGGAGACCGGCGACGTGCTCCTCGCGCGGGTCGCCGCCGCCCAGCTGATCGGCGCCCGGAACGCGCTCATCATGGAGAACCACGAGCGCACCCTCGCCGGCGACCCGATCGACGAGATCGCGAAGGACTGCGCCGAGGCCGCCGAGCGCGCCTTCGATCTGGTGGAAAAGGGACTTCAGGGGTACCCCGAAAGCGCTTAGGCTCGGCCCCATGCCACCGGCCAAGAAGCGCACGCGTTCGTACGACTCCGCCAAGATCCGCACCGCTGTCCTCGCCCAGTCGGGCAACGTACGGGACGCGGTGCGCACTCTCACGCCCGAGCAGCTGGCCCGCCCCACCCGGCTCGGCGACTGGACCGTGCACGAACTGGCGGCCCACATCGCGATGGTCCTCGGCACCGTCCACCGCTACCTGGGCCTGCCCGAGCCGGAGAAGCACGAAGTCCCGCTCATGGACTGGCCGTTCGCGACCGTCACCGCTGCGGCCCAGGTCGACGAGGACACCCGTGCCGTCGCCGAGAGCGCCGGCGCCGACCTCGACGACCTGTTCACGCGCACGCTCACCGGCGTCGAGGAGTCCCTGGCCGCGGCGCCCGACGAGCGCCTGGTGCCCTCCCGCTTCGGCGCCATGACCCTCGGCGACTTCCTGGTCACCCGAACCGTCGAACTCACCGTCCACACGGACGACTTGAACGACGCGGTGCCGGGCCTCGATGTCCCGTACGACCGCCAGGCCCTGGCCGCCTGTGCCCGGCTGCTCGGGGACGCCCTCGCGGTGAAGGCGCCGGGCGCGTCGACCGAGGTGCGCGTCCCGCCGTACGCGGTCGTGCAGTGCGTGGCGGGCCCCCGGCACACCCGCGGCACCCCGCCCAACGTCGTCGAGACCGACCCGCTCACCTGGATCCGCCTCGCGACCGGCCGCACCGACTGGGCGAGCGCCCTGGACGCGGCGAAGGTCAGCGCGAGCGGGGAACGGGCGGATCTGTCGGACCTGCTGCCGATCATGGGCTAGCCGCGGTCGGTGGGGGTGATGGAACCGACTCCCCCACTTGTCCCGTCACATCGTCATGCACACGCAGCGACTGACCCTCACCGTGACCGCGCTGGCCTCCGCCGGGCTGCTGCTCACCGCATGCGGCACCGAGTCCGGGGCCGGCTCCGAAGGCGGCTCCGGCGGCCGTTCCGTGGAGAGCGAGGCGGCTCTCACCGGCGTCCGCTGGAACGTCGAGAGCCTCACCCTCGGCGGCAAGAAGCACGACGCGCCGGGGAACGCCTACCTCAAGATCGGAGAGGACGGGCGGGCCGGCGGCAGCTTCGGCTGCAACTCGGTCGGCGCCGACGTGTCGATCAAGGGCGAGACCGTGGAGTTCGGGCAGCCCCTGACGACGAAGCGGGCCTGCGCGGACGACGGCCGCATGACGTTCGAGAAGAACTTCCTGCGCGCCCTCGGCAAGGAGAAGTTCACCGCGAAGGTCGCCGGCGACCGCATGACCCTCACCACCGCCAAGGGAGACCGCGTGGCCTTCACCTCGCAGCCCGCCGAGCCCGACGCCCCGCTCACCGGCACCAAGTGGCGGGTCGACGCCGTCGGCGACGCCCGGACCACCGCGTCCCTGCCGAAGGACGTGGCCGACAAGGTCCACCTGACCTTCGGCGAGGACGGCAAGGTCCGCGGCAACCTCGGCTGCAACTCCGTCACCGCCAAGGCCGAGGCGAAGGACGGCCGCATCACCTTCGGCGCCCCCGCCACCACCCGGAAGCTGTGCCCGGGCGAGGCGATGACCACGGAACGCAAGCTCCTGAAGCTCTTCGACGGGACGGCACGCTACGAGGTGGCGCGGGGCACCCTGAAGCTCACCGCCGCCGACGGCACCGTGATCAGGGCGAACGCGGACCGCGAGGGAGTCGAGAAGCCGGTGAAGTAGCGGTACGGCACCGGAGCGTCAGCCGTACGCCAGCAGTTCCCCGTCCGTCCGCTCCCACGCCGCCCGCAGCTCGGCCAGGAGCTCCGGCTCGCCCGCGGCCCGGTCGGCCTGCTCACGCCGGTCGGCCGCGAGGTCGAAGAGCTGGTCCGCGCCGCCCTTGCCGCGGTAGTACTTCCACTTCCCGCGGCGCAGCGCCCGCTCCCCGCGCACCCGCCAGAACAGCTCGCGCTCGGCGACGGCCTGCCCCTTCAGGAGGTAGGGCGCGAGGCTCGTCCCGTCCAGCGGATACGCCGGGTGCGGCCGGGCGCCCGCGATGTCCAGGAGCGTCGCCGTCCAGTCCGGCGTGTAGACGGGCTCGTCGCTGACCTGCCCGCCGTCGATCCGCGCCGGCCACCGCACGATGGTCGGCACGCGGATGCCGCCCTCCTTCAGCGACCCCTTGTTGCCGGACAGCGGCCAGTTGTACGAGAAGCGCTCACCGCCGTTGTCGGAGGCGAAGAACACCAGCGTGTCCCGCTCCTGCCCGGACTTCCGCAGCGCGCGCAGCACTTCACCGACCGAGCGGTCCAAGTCCTCGACCATCTCCGCGTACTTCTCCACGGAGCCGCCGTCCTGGTGGCGGAGCGCGCCCTTGTCGCCCGCCTTGATCCGCCGCACGATCTCGGCGCTCTGCTCCTCGTCCCCGTCCGCGATCCACGGCCAGTGCGGGGTGGTGAAGTTGAGGTTGAGCAGCCAGGGGCGCTCGCCGTGGTCCCGCCGGACGTACGCGCTCGCCCGCTCGGTCAGGACACGCGTGTAGTACCGCAGGTCCTTGTACTCGGCATCGCCCTCCCGGACACCGCCCTCGTAGAGGTCGTACTCCCCGCCCAGCCCGAGCTTCGAGTAGTACTCCAAGGCGCCGCCGAAGTTCCCGAAGAACTCGTCCCAGCCCGACCGGGTGGGGGAGTAGTCGGGCAGATAGCCGCAGTGCCACTTGCCGATCAGCGCGGTCGCGTATCCGGCGTCGCGAAGCAGCGAGGCGAGCGTGGGGTGGGTCGGGTCGAGGCCCACGGACCTGTCGGCGATCGGCTCCGCGAGCCCGCCCTTCGTACGCCCGGGGAAGCGTCCCGTGTACAGGCTGAAGCGGGTCGGCGAGCAGGTCGCGGACCCGGAGTAGGCATCGGTGAACCGCACGCCCTGGCGGGCGAGGCGGTCCAGGTGGGGGGTCTTTATGTGCGGTGACCCGTACGAGGAGAGATCGGCCCAGCCGAGGTCGTCGCCGAGGATGAAGAGGATGTTGGGCCGCCGGGAGTGCCGCCCGCGGGCGGCGGCGAAGGGCCGCTCGGCGGGGGTAGTGGAGGAGGCCGTGGCGGGGGCGCCGGGCGCGGCGTCGGCCCGCGTCGCGGCGCCCGCCGCGCCCACGCCGACGGCGGCGCCCGCCACTCCGCCGGCGAAGGAGCGCCGGGACAACCGGGAAGACCGTGACAATCCATGAGGCTGCATGGATCAGGAGCCTCGCGGGGTGCCGAAGCGGGCGTCAACGCGCTCCCGCCCCTGTTCACAAAGCCGTCGTCGCAGTTCACAGCCCTGTCGTACGCCTGACGCACAAGCGCGGCGAACAGGCCTCGAAGGCCCCGGCGGCGAGCTGCGCTCACCCTCCGTGCCGGGGTCGTATCCCCAATTCGGACCAGTGGTCGATCTCGCCTACACTCGGTGGCGTGCCACGTGGTGACGGTCGACTCAATCACGATCTGCTTCCCGGCGAGAAGGGCCCCCAGGACGCTTGCGGCGTCTTCGGTGTCTGGGCTCCGGGCGAAGAGGTCGCAAAGCTCACGTACTTCGGGCTCTACGCCCTCCAGCATCGGGGCCAGGAATCCGCGGGAATCGCGGTCAGCAACGGCTCCCAGATCCTCGTCTTCAAGGACATGGGCCTCGTTTCCCAGGTCTTCGACGAAACCTCTCTCGGCTCGCTCCAGGGTCACATCGCGGTCGGTCACGCCCGCTACTCGACCACCGGTGCCTCCGTCTGGGAGAACGCCCAGCCGACGTTCCGTGCCACCGCGCACGGCTCCATCGCGCTCGGGCACAACGGCAACCTCGTCAACACGGCCCAGCTCGCCGAGCTGGTCGCCGAACTGCCGAAGGAGAACGGCCGCGCGACCCAGGTCGCCGCGACCAACGACACCGACCTGGTGACGGCTCTCCTCGCAGGTCAGGTGGACGACGACGGCAAGCCGCTGACCATCGAAGACGCCGCCATGAAGATCCTCCCGCAGGTTCAGGGCGCCTTCTCCCTCATCTTCATGGACGAGGGCACGCTGTACGCGGCCCGTGACCCGCAGGGCATCCGCCCGCTGGTCCTCGGCCGCCTGGAGCGCGGCTGGGTCGTCGCGTCGGAGTCCGCCGCCCTCGACATCTGCGGCGCCTCCTACGTCCGCGAGATCGAGCCCGGCGAGTTCATCGCGATCGACGAGAACGGACTGCGAACGTCCCGATTCGCGGAAGCGAAGCCCAAGGGCTGTGTCTTCGAGTACGTCTACCTCGCGCGCCCCGACACGGACATCGCGGGCCGGAACGTCTACCTCTCGCGCGTCGAGATGGGCCGGAAACTCGCCAAGGAAGCTCCTGTCGAGGCCGACCTCGTCATAGCGACCCCCGAATCCGGCACCCCCGCCGCGATCGGGTACGCGGAAGCCTCCGGCATCCCCTTCGGCGCCGGCCTGGTGAAGAACGCCTATGTCGGCCGCACCTTCATCCAGCCCTCGCAGACGATCCGCCAGCTCGGCATCCGTCTCAAGCTGAACCCCCTCAAGGAAGTCATCAAGGGCAAGAAGCTGGTGGTCGTCGACGACTCGATCGTCCGCGGCAACACCCAGCGCGCCCTGGTCAAGATGCTCCGCGAGGCCGGCGCAGCCGAGGTCCACATCCGGATCTCGTCCCCGCCCGTGAAGTGGCCGTGCTTCTTCGGCATCGACTTCGCGACGCGCGCCGAGCTCATCGCCAACGGCATGACCATCGAGGAGATCGGCACGTCGCTCGGCGCCGACTCCCTCTCGTACATCTCCATCGACGGCATGATCGAGGCCACGACCATCGACAAGCCGAACCTCTGCCGCGCCTGCTTCGACGGCGAGTACCCGATGGACCTGCCCGACCCCGAGCTGCTCGGCAAGCAGCTCCTGGAGACGGAACTGGCCGCGGGCCCGGCGAGCACTGCCGCCGCCGACGCGATCCGTCGCCCGTAAGACCCCACGCAGTACGACACGAAAGTTCTCACCGTCATGTCTGAGACCACTGGTGCCAGCTACGCAAGCGCGGGCGTCGACATCGAGGCGGGCGATCGCGCCGTCGAGCTGATGAAGGAGTGGGTCAAGAAGACCCAGCGTCCCGAGGTCGCGGGCCTCGGCGGCCTCGGCGGCTTCGCCGGGCTCTTCGACGCCTCCGCGCTCAAGCGCTTCGAGCGCCCCCTGCTCGCCTCCGCGACCGACGGCGTCGGCACGAAGGTCGACATCGCCCGCCAGATGGGGGTCTACGACACCATCGGCCACGACCTCGTCGCGATGGTCATGGACGACATCGTCGTGTGCGGCGCCGAGCCGCTCTTCATGACCGACTACATCTGCGTCGGCAAGGTCCACCCCGAGCGCGTCGCCGCCATCGTGAAGGGCATCGCCGAGGGCTGTGTCCTCGCGGGCTGCTCGCTCGTCGGCGGCGAGACGGCGGAGCACCCTGGCCTGCTCGGCCCGGACGACTTCGACGTCGCGGGCGCCGGCACGGGCGCGGTCGAGGCCGACCGTCTGCTCGGCCCGGATCGCATCCGTAAGGGTGACGCGGTCATCGCCATGGCGGCCTCGGGTCTTCACTCGAACGGGTACTCGCTCGTCCGGCATGTGGTCTTCGACCGCGCAGGCTGGGCCCTGGACCGCCAGGTCGAGGAGTTCGGCCGCACGCTCGGCGAGGAGCTCCTGGAGCCCACCAAGATCTACTCCCTGGACTGCCTGGCGCTCACCCGCACCACCGACGTCCACGCCTTCAGCCACATCACGGGCGGCGGCCTCGCGGCGAACCTCGCCCGGGTGATCCCGGACGACCTGCACGCGATCGTCGACCGCGAGACGTGGACGCCGGGCGCGATCTTCGACGTGGTCGGCAAGCAGGGGAAGGTCGAGCGCCTCGAACTGGAGAAGACGCTGAACATGGGCGTCGGCATGATCGCGATCGTCCCCGAGGAGTCGGCGGACGCGGCGCTCACCACCCTCGCCGACCGCGGCGTGGAGGCCTGGGTCGCCGGAGAGATCACCGACCGCGGCGACCACGCGACCGGCGCCGAGCTCATCGGCGACTACGCGAAGTAGGAAGCGCGAGCAGCACAAAACCCGGCCCGGGGTGGTGCCCCCGGACCGGGTGAAGTGCAGTTGCTATGAGAACTGCGAATACTGCCTAGGCAATAAATAGTGCGTAAGCAACGAGGTCAAGCGCCGCGGCGCTGAGACGAGGGGCCGGACTCTTCGGCAGAGTCGTCGTCCTCGTCGTCGTTATACAGATCCGCGTACTGGGCGTACGGGTCGTCTTCCTCGTCGTCGTCTTCGAACGGCTCGCCATTCGGCGGCTGTTGCGAAGTCGAAGCGCCCAGCTCATTGGCCAGACGCGACAGGTCTGTCCCGCCGCTGCTGTACTTCAGCTGGCGGGCGACCTTCGTCTGCTTGGCCTTTGCCCGGCCGCGCCCCATGGCTCGACCCCCTCGGATACGGGGCTCGACGGCCCCAGAGTCTTGACACGCGTTCATGATCTGGAACGGACTCTCCGTGGAGAGACCGGTCCGTAGGGCTTCCACGGTACCTGCTCCTGCGGCCATACGGTACGTCGCCCGCAGGACGCGCCTCGGCGCACAACCCTCGAGGAGCCCCGTCCTCGCTGGTCAACTGCGATTTTAACCTCTTCTTGTCGGGCGACCCGCCGACGGGGGTGAGTCTTGTCTCTCCCAGTACGCCGGCGGGGCCCCGTCACACGTCCCCGCGCGCCATTTCAGCGCGCGTCGGACATCCGCTGTTCGGCGATCCTGTCGGCCGCGGCGGCCGGCGGAATGCCGTCTTCCTTTGCGCGAGCGAATATGGCGAGCGTGGTGTCGAAGATCTTCGACGCCTTCGCCTTGCACCGGTCGAAGTCGAAGCCGCGCAGCTCGTCGGCGACCTGGATGACGCCGCCTGCGTTCACCACGTAGTCCGGCGCGTAGAGGATCGACCGGTCGGCGAGGTCCTTCTCGACCCCCGGGTGCGCCAGCTGGTTGTTGGCGGCGCCGCACACCACCTTCGCGGTCAGGACCGGCACGGAGTCGTCGTCGAGCGCGCCGCCGAGCGCACAGGGCGCGTAGATGTCGAGGCCCTCGGTCCGGATGAGCGCCTCGGTGTCCGCCACCGCCGTCACCGACGGGTGCTTGTGGGTGATCCGGTTCACCGACTCCTCGCGGACGTCCGTGATCACGACGTCGGCGCCGTCCTCCAGGAGGTGCTCGACGAGGTGGTGACCCACCTTGCCGACGCCCGCGACGCCGACCTTGCGGCCGCGCAGCGAAGGGTCGCCCCACAGGTGCTCGGCGCTGGCGCGCATGCCCTGGAAGACACCGAAGGCGGTGAGCACGGAGGAGTCGCCCGCGCCGCCGTTCTCCGGGGAGCGCCCGGTGGTCCAGCGGCACTCGCGCGCGACGACGTCCATGTCCGCGACGTACGTACCGACGTCGCAGGCCGTCACATAGCGGCCGCCGAGCGAGGCGACGAAGCGGCCGAAGGCGAGGAGCAGGTCCTCGCTCTTGATCTGCTCGGGGTCGCCGATGATCACGGCCTTGCCGCCGCCGTGGTCGAGCCCGGCCATGGCGTTCTTGTACGACATCCCGCGCGACAGGTTCAGGACGTCGGCGACGGCCTCTTCCTCGGTCGCGTACGGATAGAAGCGGGTGCCGCCGAGGGCGGGGCCCAGGGCGGTGCTGTGGATGGCGATGACGGCCTTGAGGCCGCTGGCACGGTCCTGGCAGAGCACTACTTGCTCGTGGCCTCCCTGGTCCGAGTGGAACAGGGTGTGCAGGACGCCGTTGTCTGCTTCGGTCACTGTGGTGACTCCCGGTCAAGTGGCGCGGTTGGGCGGGTCCCGTGCGGGTGGCGGGGCCCGATGGGCATGAGACTAAAGGCTGTCCACCGACCTTGACCGCCCGGAGTCGAGGATCACGTTTTCGAGTTCACCCGTGGGGGAGAGAGCAGCCGTGCCCAAGGTGTCATCGGTGACGGTCCCGTACGCGTCCTATCTGCGCGTGTACGAGCCGCTGGCCGCCTTCCCGGAACCGGAGCGCGAGCACTGGGCGCGCTACGCCCGCCGCCGGGACCTTCCCTCCTACCAGGACGAGCTCCGCCGCTCGCTCGCCGACCTGGTGCCCACGCCGCCGGTGCCCGTGCCGGTGCACGAGAGCGGCGACGCGTTCGTCGTGGAGGCCGACGGGGTGCTGTGCGTCTGCCCCTGGCGGACCCGGCTGCGCGGCTGGCAGGCCATGGGGGAGCTGGCCGGGCAGCTGCCCGCGCCGGTCCTCGACGCGGTGCTCCCTCCGGTGCTGCGCCGGCAGACGGCCGCGGACTACGAACAGTGGCTGGCCCGGAACCCCGACGCGCGCCCCTGGATCCGTACGTCCACGTGGCAGGTGCCGCTGCACTGGTTCGTGCTCTTCTCCGACGAGGAGCGGGACCACGCGAAGGCCGACCCGCCCGTGCTCCGCTACCGCACCCCGATGGTGCAGGCGCGGCGCCGGGTCGCGCGCGGTCTGAAGACGCTGCGGGAGGCGCTGGGCGAGGGGCCGCTCATCGACGGTCTCGTGGACGTCGGCCGCTGGCTGGAGGAGTTCCACCCGCGCTCCCTGGTCGAGCTCGACTACGGAGGCCTCGTGCACGCGGTGCCGGCCGACGAGCTCGGCGAGGACCACTCGGCGGCGGACGTGGCCGAGGGGATCGAGGCGCTGCGCGACGGCGACGGCGAGGCGGCCGGCGAGGCGTATGCGAGGCTCGTGGAGCGGTGGCGGGCGATCCGGGATCTTCAGTTCGCGAACTGAGGGCCGGCTCCCTTCCGTCGCCGCCCTTCAGGGTCCCGGGACGTAGGTCCCGATACGGGCCTTTGCCTCAAGCGTGATGGACCGCACTTTCGGGGCTCTTGCGCCCATCACCCCTCCTCATGCCAAAATAGGACAAGGAGTCCGGGGAGGGCTCCTTCCGCCCAAGTAAGGGCGGATTACTCAGCATTGCACTGTATGGGGGGTCTGTTGACTCCTGATCGCTCTGTGACTGATCGTCACTGTGGCGTGACTGTCCGCTATGGCATGGTCCATCGGCTTCCGTCGGTGATGAACACCTGGGAGGGCAATTCCATCGGTTTGGCCGACGCGGCTGGACGGATGGTGTAGTTGTAGTGCCGAGGACAAGCCGTTCGTCCTATAACCGACTCGACTCGCGTCCGCCATTTCGGGCAACGCGGGTCAAGGTGCAGAATTTAGAGGAATGAACCGAGAAGGTTCGGTTCTCCCGAGGAGGCCGCTCATGACCGCTCGCACCCCTGATGCCGAGCCGCTGCTGACCCCGGCTGAGGTCGCCACGATGTTCCGCGTCGACCCGAAGACGGTGACGCGCTGGGCCAAGGCTGGCAAGCTCACGTCGATTCGCACGCTCGGCGGACACCGCCGTTACCGCGAGGCTGAGGTCCGCGCACTGCTCGCGGGCATTCCGCAGCAGCGCAGCGAGGCCTGACGTACGCCAGAAGTACCGCTCAACCAGCAGTAACTCGTACAACTCGGGCGAAGAGCACCACTGCTGTCAGGTCCCCCAACCTGGCCGTACGTCCGACATATGGCTCCACACGACGAGGGTCCCGCCCCAACGGGACCCACGCCTGACACACATGGGTGCGTCGTTCGATCGCGCTGGACTCCGCCGGGTCCAGCGCGATCTTTTTTGTGTGCCGGGGATGCGCGGAGGATGCGCAGGTGGGCGGCCCTGGGGAGTAATCGGAGAACAGCGGGGGAGCGCCCAGGGGGTGGTGCAATTGCACATATTAAATTGGCTGGTTGTAGGAAGGGTGTAAGTTCCGGGGTTTCGCAAACTACTTCGGTGACACCCGTCACACGTCGTGAATCTTGTTGTGGGCAACTCCCCTGCGCTAGAGGGGCTCTTGCGCTGGGGTCATGCGTCGGGAGGGCTGTCTGCGGCGCTCTCCCGCACGAAACCCTCCTCGGGGTCCTCGGGCTCGCCCGGTGGGCGCTGAGGGGCCTCCAGGGCGAGTCTCAGCAGCCGGTGGCAGATCGGGCAGTGCCGGGTCACGTGGCGGTAGCCGGTGGCCGCCGCGAGGTGGGCGCGCAGCAGGGCGCGCGTCTCGTGCCGCGCGGACGCCGAAGAAGCGGACATGCGTCACCTCCTGGGGGCCTCCCGCCGGCCCCTGCTCTCCGGAGTACCGACGGAATGTGACTCCGTCAAGCCGCCCGGGCACGGAGCCCGCACACGACTGAGGGCCGCACCCGATGGGTACGGCCCTCATATCTACTGCGGTCCTGACGGGATTTGAACCCGCGGCCTCCACCTTGACAGGGTGGCGAGCACTCCAAACTGCTCCACAGGACCTTGCTCGCTGCACTTGCTTGCGCGTTGTGCTGCGAGACAGGACTCTACAGCAGTGCAGGCCCGGCGGTCGAACTCACCCTGTGTGCCCGGGCGATCACGGGACCAGCGCGTCGATCGCCTTCACGATCCGCTTGTCCGAGACGGGATACGCCGTGCCCAGCGCGTGCGCGAAGTAGCTGACGCGGAGCTCCTCGATCATCCAGCGGATGTCCAAGGCCTCCTGCGGCACGGGCCTGCCCTGTGGCAGCTGTTCGAGCAGCCACAGGTACTCGTCGCGCATCTCACGGACCTTCTCCATGCGCGCGGTGTCCCGCTGGACGCTGGTCGGCATCTGCTGCAGGCGCCGGTCCGCCGCGACCATGTAGCGCATCAGGTCCGGCAGGCGGCGCAGCCCCGTCTCCGTCACGAAACCGGGCTTGATGAGGGAGTTCAGCTGCTCCCGCACATCCGCGAGGTTGGGGAGCAGGGCCGGGCTCTGCGCCGACTTCAGACGGCGCTCACAGGCCTGCCAGGCGGCGAGGACCTGCTGGACCTGGCCGACCGCCCGCACGGTCGTGTCGACGATCTCCGCGCGCACCTTGTCGAACAGCTTGCGGTACGACTCCTCGTCCCAGACCGGCCCGCCGAAGTCCGCCATCAGCTTGTCCGCGGCGGCCGTCGCGCAGTCGTCGAAGAGGGCCTGCATCGAGCCGTGCGGGTTCGCCGACAGGGCGAGCTTCTGCTGGTTGGTCAGCTTGTCGGAAGCGAACTTGGCCGGGTTCACCGGGATGTTGCGCAGGATGAGGCGCCGGGTGCCGCGCCACATGGCCTGCTGCTGCTCCGCCTCGGTGTCGAAGAGGCGTACGGAAACGGTGTCGCCGTCGTCGACGAGCGCCGGATACGCCTTCACCGGCTGGCCGGCGCGGCGCGTCTCGAAGACGCGCTGGAGGGTGCCGATGCTCCAGTCCGTCAGGCCCGAGCGCTCGACCGCCGAGCCGCCCGTGCGCTCCGCCGTCGCCGCGGCCGCCTGCGAGAGCGCCTTGCGGGCCTTCGGCTTGAGCCGGAGCTTCAGCGCTTCGAGGTCCTTGTCCTCGGCGAGCTTCTTGCGCCGCTCGTCGACGATACGGAACGTGATCTTCAAGTGGTCGGGCACGCGCGTCAGGTCGAAGTCGTCCGGCGTGACCGGCACGCCGACCATCCGCTGGAGCTCGCGCGCCAGCGTGACGTGCAGCGGCTCCTGCAACGGCACGGCACGCTCCAGGAACGCCTTCGCGAAGTTCGGCGCGGGGACGTAGTTCCGGCGGATGGGCTTCGGCAGGGAGCGGATCAGCTCGACGACCACGTCCTCGCGCAGGCCCGGGATCTGCCAGTCGAAGCCGTCGTCCGTCACCTGGTTCAGGACCTGGAGCGGGATGTGGACGGTCACACCGTCCGCGTCCGCGCCCGGCTCGAACTGGTACGTCACCCGGAACTTGAGCTGCCCCTGGCGCCACGAGTCGGGGTAGTCGTCCTTGGAGACACCCTGCGCCTTCTCGTTGATCAGCATCGACCGCTCGAAGTCGAGCAGTTCGGGCTCTTCCCGCTGCTTCTTCTTCCACCAGGAGTCGAAGTGCGCGCCGGACACGACGTCCGCCGGCACCCGCTGGTCGTAGAAGTCGAAGAGCGTCTCGTCGTCGACGAGGATGTCGCGGCGCCGCGCGCGGTGCTCCAGCTCCTCGACCTCGGTGAGGAGCTTGCGGTTGGCGGCGAAGAACTTGTGGTGGGTGCGCCAGTCGCCCTCCACCAGCGCGTTCCGGATGAAGAGGTCGCGGGAGACCTCGGGGTCGATGCGGCCGTAGTTCACCTTGCGGTCGGTGACGATCGGGACGCCGTAGAGCGTGACCTTCTCGATCGCCATCACCGCGGCCTGGTCCTTCTCCCAGTGCGGTTCGCTGTACGTCCGCTTCAGGAGGTGCTGGGCGAGCGGCTCGACCCACTCCGGCTCGATCTTCGCGTTGACCCGCGCCCACAGCCGGGAGGTCTCGACCAGCTCGGCCGACATGATGAAGCGCGGCGGCTTCTTGAAGAGCGCCGAGCCCGGGAAGACCGCGAACTTCGCGTTGCGCGCGCCGATGTATTCGTTGCGCCCGCCGCGCTGCTTGGCGTCGCCGTCCTTGGCGGACCTGCTGTCCTTCGACTCCTTCACGTCCTTCATCCCGATGTGGGAGAGCAGGCCGGACAGGAGCGAGATGTGGACGTGCTGCTCGGGGGCGTCGTCCTCGTTGAGGCTGAGGCCCATCTGCTTCGCGACCGTACGCAACTGCGAATAGATGTCCTGCCATTCGCGGATGCGGAGGTAGTTCAGGTACTCCCGCTTGCACATACGGCGGAAGGCCGATGAGCCGAGCGTCTTCTGCTGCTCCCTGACGTACCGCCACAGGTTGAGGAAGGCGAGGAAGTCGCTCGTCTCGTCCTTGAAGCGGGCGTGCTGCTGGTCGGCCTGCGTCTGCTTGTCGGCCGGGCGCTCACGCGGGTCCTGGATGGAGAGCGCCGCCGCGATCACCATGACCTCGCGCACACAGCCGTTCTTGTCGGCCTCCAGGACCATCCGGGCGAGCCGCGGGTCGACGGGCAGCTGGCTGAGCTTGCGCCCCTGCGGGGTGAGCCGCTTCTTCGGGTCCTTCTGGGCGGGGTCCAGCGCACCCAGCTCCTGGAGGAGCTGGACGCCGTCACGGATGTTGCGGTGGTCCGGCGGGTCGATGAAGGGGAACTTCTCGATGTCGCCGAGGCCGGCCGCCGTCATCTGCAGGATGACCGAGGCGAGGTTCGTACGGAGGATCTCCGCGTCCGTGAACTCGGGGCGGGAGAGGAAGTCGTCCTCGCTGTAGAGGCGGATGCAGATGCCGTCCGACGTACGGCCGCAGCGGCCCTTGCGCTGGTTGGCGCTGGCCTGACTGATCGCCTCGATGGGCAGCCGCTGCACCTTCGTGCGATGGCTGTAGCGCGAGATGCGGGCCGTGCCCGGGTCGATCACGTACTTGATGCCGGGGACGGTCAGGGAGGTCTCGGCGACGTTCGTCGCGAGGACGATTCTTCGGCCGGTGTGCTGCTGGAACACGCGGTGCTGCTCGGCGTGCGACAACCGGGCGTAGAGGGGCAGGACCTCGGTGAACCGGTAGTTCTTCTTGTTCAGCGCGTCCGCCGTGTCCCGGATCTCGCGCTCTCCGGAGAGGAACACGAGGATGTCGCCCTTGCCCTCGGCCTGGAGCTCCTCGACGGCGTCCGTGATCGCGGTGATCTGGTCGCGGTCGGAGTCGTCCCCCTCCTCTTCGAGGAGGGGGCGATAACGCACCTCGACCGGATACGTACGGCCGGAGACCTCCACGATCGGGGCGTCCCCGAAGTGCCGCGAGAACCGCTCGGGGTCGATCGTCGCCGACGTGATGACGACCTTCAGATCCGGGCGCTTCGGCAGGAGCTGGGCGAGATAGCCCAGCAGGAAGTCGATGTTGAGCGAGCGCTCGTGCGCCTCGTCGATGATGATCGTGTCGTACGCGCGCAGCTCGCGGTCCGTCTGGATCTCGGCCAGCAGGATGCCGTCCGTCATCAGCTTCACGAACGTGTCCGCGCCGACCTGGTCGGTGAAGCGGACCTTCCAGCCGACGGCCTCGCCGAGCGGGGTGTCCAGCTCGTCGGCGACGCGCTCGGCCACCGTGCGGGCCGCGATGCGGCGCGGCTGCGTGTGCCCGATCATGCCGCGCACGCCCCGGCCGAGCTCCATGCAGATCTTGGGGATCTGCGTGGTCTTGCCCGAGCCGGTCTCGCCCGCGACGATCACGACCTGGTGGTCGCGGATCGCCTCGGCGATGTCGTCCTTCTTCTGGCTGACCGGCAGCTCTTGCGGATACGTGATCGTGGGCAGCCGGCTGCCCCGCTCGGCCATCCGTGCCGCGGCCTTGTCGACGTCCGCCGCGATCTCGGCGAGGACGGCGGCACGGGCCTCGGGCTTGCGGATCCGGCGCGCACCCTCCAGCCGCCTGCCGATCCGGTGCTCGTCGCGCAGCGAGAGCTCGGAGAGGCGGGAGGCGAGGGCGTCGAGGGCGAGGGCGGGCTGCGTAGACATACGCCGTCCAGGATCTCACCCGCGACTCGGCGGTGGCGAACCGATTTCTCCGGCGGTGCACCCCGGCACGTACGATTCCGGGCATGCCCGCCCGTACGCGCACGCCCTGGAGCCCCCTCGCGGTGGTCTTCCTCGTCGTGCTCGGGCTCGGGATGTTCTGCGGGCCCGCGGCTGCCGCGCAGCAGCCGGTGGCCGGGGCCGTGAAGGTGCTTGCGTCCCCCTCCGCCGCGGATACGCAGGGCTCGCCCGGCTGCGGCAAGGGCACCGACCGGGACGCCGACCAGCCACCGGGCACCCCGCAGCGCCCCGGAGCGGCGTACGAACTGCTGCCCGCGCTGCACGACGCCCGCGCGGCGTCCGGCTCCTGGGGCGCCGACCAGACCGTGCTCCTGGTGGCGCCGGGCCGCGCGCCGCCCGCGCTCACCCCGCCCTCACCGATAGATCTCTCGATCCTGCGCGTGTAGGAGGCCCCTGACTCAGGGGCCCACATCGACGTACGAGACGTACGTACGAGACGCACAACAGGACAAGAGAGAGCACACCCATGCCCGAGAACGGCAGCAAGAAGACCCAGAGCGGCAAGAGCCAGAGCGGCAAGAGCCGGAACATCGCCATCGGCGCGGGCGTCGCCGTGGCCGCCGTGCTGCTCGGCGTCGCCTCGTACACCGCGACCAAGCCGGAGGACTCCGGCGCCTCCGGCAGCGGCTCCGTCAAGGAGGAGGCCGCCGCCGACGTCTCCGCGGACCCGCAGGAGGGTGTCTACCCCGAGCTGGAGAAGCTCGCGCGGCGCGACGCCGAGGACCCGCTCGCGCAGGGGCGCGCCGACGCACCCGTCGTGATGGTGGAGTACGCCGACTTCAAGTGCGGCTTCTGCGGCAAGTTCGCCCGCGACACCGAGCCCGGCCTCGTGAAGAAGTACGTCGACGAGGGCACCCTGCGCATCGAATGGCGCAACTTCCCGATCTTCGGCGAGGACTCCGAGCGGGCCGCGCGCGGCGCGTGGGCGGCGGGGCGCCAGGGCCGCTTCTGGCAGTTCCACGAGGCCGCGTACGCCGAGGGGTCCAAGGAGAAGGGCTTCGGCGAAGGGCGGCTGAAGGAACTGGCGCGGGAGGCCGGGGTCAAGGACGTCGACCGGTTCGTGAAGGACGTGGACAGCGACGCCGCCGCGGCCGCGGTGAAGAAGGACCAGGAGGAGGCGTACGGACTGGGCGCCGCCTCGACGCCGTCCTTCCTCATCAACGGGCGGCCCATCTCGGGCGCCCAGCCGGACCAGGTCTTCGACCAGGCGATCGAGGCGGCGGCCAAATCGGCGGGCAAGTCACCGGCCAAGCAGCCGAAGGGCGGGGCCGCCGCGGGCAAGGGTGGCTCCGAGTGACTGCCGACGTCGGGTACTTCGCCGCGTTCCTGGGCGGGCTGCTCGCCCTGGTCAGCCCGTGCAGCGCACTGCTGCTCCCCGCCTTCTTCGCCTACTCCATCGACTCCGCCTCGCGCCTCGTCGCGCGGACCGGCATCTTCTACGCCGGGCTCGCGACGACCCTGGTGCCGCTCGGCGCGGCCGGCTCGTACGCCGGACGGTTCTTCTTCGGCCACCGCGATCAGCTCGTGCTCGCCGCGGGATGGCTGATCATCGGGCTCGGCGTGCTCCAGATCCTCGGCATGGGCTTCGCGTCGCGGAGGATGGCGGAGCTCTCGGGCCGGATCCGGCCGACCACCGCGTTCTCCGTGTACGCGCTGGGGGCGGTGTACGGGCTCGCCGGGTTCTGCGCCGGGCCGATCCTCGGCAGCGTCCTGACGGTGGCGGCGGTGAGCGGAAGCCCGGTCTACGGAGGGCTGCTGCTCGCCGTGTACGCGCTGGGGATGGCCGTGCCGCTCTTCCTGCTCGCGCTGCTCTGGGAGCGGTTCGACCTGGGACGGCGCAGGTGGCTGCGGGGCCGGACGTTCCGCATCGGCCGGTTCGAGCTGCACACGACGTCGCTGCTGTCCGGGCTGTTCTTCGTCGCGCTCGGGGCGCTGTTCCTCGCCTACGACGGGACGACCGCGCTGCCCGGCCTGCTGGACGTGGACGACTCGTTCGCCGTGGAGCAGTGGGCGGGCGGGATCGGCCGCGCGGTGCCGGACGCGGTGCTGCTGGCCGGTGTGGTCGTGGTGGTGGGTGTGGTGCTCGCGGTGCGGGGGTGGCGGAGGCGCGCCAAGTCCGTTTAGCGCGTTTGGCCGGATACTTGACCTGCTGGGTGAGAAGGCTGCTTATGGGGCTTTGGGTTTAGCGTGTTCGTATGCCTGATACGCCTGATACGGCTGATACCCCTTACACGCCTGACCGCGAGCCGAACCAACAGGAGCAGCACCAACACGGTGCGCACGGGCGTGTTCCCACCCGGAGTGAGCGGTGGGACGCGTTCAAGCGGTCGCCCTTCCTGCCGGCGATCGTGCTGGTGTTCATCCTGGCGGCCGCGGCCGGGCTCTTCGCCGGGTCGTACACGTACTCCATGGCGAACCCGACTCCGCACCACATCCCCACCGCGGTGGTCGACGCGCGGGACGCGACGCGGGGCAAGGCGTTCCTCGACGGCATGGAGAAGGCACTGAACGCCTCGCTGGAGGTACGCCGGTACGACAGCCGGGCGGCGGCGCTGCGGGACGTGGAGGAACAGAAGGTCTTCGCGGTCCTCGACGTGGCCCGCGGCGGGGACAAGGTGACGCTGGACGTCTCCGGGGCGTCCGGCGCGTCCGTCGCACAGGTGCTCGCGGAGACCGCGCCGAAGGTGGGCGAGAAGGTCGGGGTGCCGGTGACCGTGAAGGACATCAAGCCGCTCCAGGAAGGCGACCCGCGAGGGCTCGCCATCTTCTACATCTCGCTGGCGGCCGTGATCATCGGCTTCGTGGGGGCCATTCAGCTGAGCGTGCACGCGCGCGGGCTGAATCCGGCGGAGCGGATCGGGTTCACGGCGCTGTACGCCCTCCTGGGCGCGTTCGTCATCGCGGCGGTCGTGGACTGGTGGCTGGGGGCGGTGCGGCTGCCCTTCGTGGAGTCGTGGCTGATCCTGGCGCTGACGATGTTCGCGTCGGGGATGGTCTTCTCGATGTTCAACACGATGTTCGGGCGGTGGGCGATGCTGCCGACGTGGGGCCTGATGGTGCTCCTCGGCAATCCGTCGTCCGGCGGCGCGGTGTCCTGGCCGCTGCTTCCCTCGGTGCTCGGGCACATCGGGCAGTGGCTGCCGCCGGGGGCGTCGGTCAACGCGCAGCACACGGCGGTGTACTTCGGCGGCCACCAGCATGCGTTTCCGTTCCTGGTTCTGGGGGCGTGGGCGCTGCTCTCCAGCGCGGTCTTCTGGATCTGGCGCCATCGCCACCCGGGAGGCCGCACCTCGACTCCCGCGCACGCGGGCTAGCGCATCTTGTCTGCCCGTCTGTGGGGCGGGGCCGCGGGGGTATGTGCGTACTCGCCATCCCTGCGCCGCGCCTCAAGTCCAAAGACGCCACAGCACGCTCGGTGCTCCGTTCGCACATACCCCCACGTCCCCTCGGGCGCGTGTGCGGCTGCGGCCCGGTGGGGGCCGAGCCCCTTCCCCGCGGGCCGTCGCGGGGCGATCCCCACCCACCCGCCCTACTCCCGCAGGAACCCGCGGGGCACCCCCACCCACCCGCCCCTACCCCCGCAGGACGTTGCGGGGCAAACGGGTGGGTGGGTGGGAAGCATCCGCCGCGGAGCGGCGGGCTTGGGGTCCTGCCCCGGCAGGGCGTCGCAGGGCCCGGAAACGGCAGAAGCCCCGCCGGAGAGGCGGGGCTTCTGGGAGAGGTGGCTGGGGCCGGGATCGAACCGGCGACCTATCGCTTTTCAGGCGATCGCTCGTACCAACTGAGCTACCCAGCCACGCGATCCGCGTGGAATCGCAAGCGGTCCTGACGGGATTTGAACCCGCGGCCTCCACCTTGACAGGGTGGCGAGCACTCCAAACTGCTCCACAGGACCAAGCGTTGTGCGAGCACTAGTCTCGCACAAGGTGTTGCGTGCCCCCAACGGGATTCGAACCCGTGCTACCGCCTTGAAAGGGCGGCGTCCTGGGCCACTAGACGATGAGGGCTAAGGGCCCACCTGGGCGCTTTGCAGCGCGTCGGGGACGTGAGAAGCATATGGGATGCGGGGAGCTATCGCCAAAACGGTTTAGTCCGAGGGGCTCGGAGCGGTCGGCGAGGAGGGTGCGCCGGGGCGGTTCTCCTTGGGGAGGTGGCGGCTGACCTCGGCCTTCGTGAGGCCCAGGCCACCCAGTTTGATCTCGTCCCAGGCCTGCAGCCGCTTGGTCGTACGGTCCAGGTAGAGGACGGACGCCTCGACGGGATCGGGGTACTTGCCCTCGACCGCACGCAGCCCGCTGCCGCCCGTCGACCCCTCGATGCGCAGCCGCGTGCCCCCGTCCATGACCTCCATCTCCTGGTGGTGGACGTGGCCCGCGAGGACCAGCGGAACCTCGCCGTCCGTCTCGCGCGCCGCCGTCGGGTTGTGCGCGACGGCCACGTCGACCGGAGTGCCGGCCGCCCGTTCGGCGCGCAGGGCGGAGGCGAGCCGTATGCCCGCCATGTGCTCCACCGAGTCGCCCTCGGGCTTCTCCGAGCGGTCGGGGGTGTACTGCGGGTCGCCGATGCCGGCGAAGCGCAGGCCGGCGACGGTCTCGGCGCGGCCCTCGTCGAGGACGTGGACGTTCTTGAAGCGCTCCAGGTAGCGCTGGGTGGTGAGCGAGTCGTGGTTGCCGCGTACCCACACGTAGGGCGCGCCGAGGTCCTCGATGGGGTCGAGGAAGCCGTTCTCGGTGGCCGAGCCGTGGTCCATGGTGTCGCCCGAGTCGACGATGACGTCGATGTCGTACTGCGTCACCAGGGAGGAAATGATCTTCCAGCTCGCCGGGTTCAGGTGGATGTCCGAGACGTGCAGGACCCGCATGGTGGTGGGGTCCGGCTGGTACGCGGGAAGCGTGGACGTCACGTCGTACAGCTTGGTGACGTTGGTGACCAGGCGCGCCAACTCCTGCTGGTAGACATCGAATTCGCTGACGATGCTGCGGGCGTTGCCGACGACGGAGGGGGCGCTGCTGAGCAGTCCTGAGAATTTCGGCTCCAGGACGGATTTCGGGTTCCAGGTGGCGTACGCGGCCGCTCCCGACGCGGCGAGCAGCGCGAGGGCCAGACCGCCCGCGGCGAGCGCCCGGCGCGGGCGGCGGTAGACGGCGAGGCCGAGGGCCGTGGCGCCCGAGACGACGGCGACGCAGGAGCGTACGGCGAGGTCGAGCGTGCCGTGGCCGACGTCGTCGGTGACCTCGTCCTGGAGGCCGGAGAGCCGTTCCGGGTGGTCGACGAGGGCCTGGGCGCGTACCGGATCCAGGCGGTCCACGTCGACGTCCAGGCGGATGGGCGCCACGTGGGAGCGGAGCTCCAGGGCGCCGAGCGGCGAGACGTTGATCTTCGTGCCGCCGGACACGGACGGGCGGAGCGTCATGCGGGTGTCCATCGGTCCGACGGGCGCGCGCACGCTGCCCACGATGAGCAGGCCGAGCCACGCGCCGAGGACGACGACGGTGATCAGGCCCAGCGCGCGGGCGTAGGGATGCGGGGGGCTGACCAGCTCGGTCGTGGGGTGGGTGCGGCGGGCGCGGTAGTGGCCGACGAGGGCGCCACCCGCCCGTCGTACGCCCTGGAGAACGACTGTGAAGCCGCGTGCCATTGGTCCCCTATGCCCAAGTGCGGGCACGGGTATGCCGGGACGGCGGAGGCGGCGTGGCCGACAATGGGGGTGTGCTGGAGATGACGCGCGAGGAGTTCGAGGAACTGGTCGGCGAGGCTCTCGACCGGATTCCACCGGAGTTGACACGCCTGATGGACAACGTGGCGGTGTTCGTCGAGGACGAGCCGCCGGCCGACGACCCCGAGCTGCTCGGGTTGTACGAGGGGACTCCGCTGACCGACCGCGGCGAGTGGTACGCCGGGGTGCTGCCGGACCGCATCACGATCTACCGGGGGCCGACGCTGCGGATGTGCGGGTCGCGCGAGGAGGTGGTCGAGGAGACGGAGATCACCGTGGTGCACGAGGTGGCCCACCACTTCGGCATCGACGACGCCCGCCTGCACGCGCTCGGGTACGGGTGAGCGCCGGGCACCCGCCCTGGTGTGCGTGTGCGTGTGCGGAGCCCGGCGGTCCGGGGTGGCGGTCCGTGTCCTCTTGCGGGCCGCGGGAGTTGGGCAGGGCGTCTCGATTCCCAGAGCCTGTGCCATGACCCCGGCCGGGTGGTCGCCGCCCGGCCGGGGTTACGACACAGGCTCTCGCGCCTCAGGAGGTGCTCGGCCGTGCGTCAGTTGTACGTTCCCGTCCGTTGGGCCGCGGTCGCGGTGGCCGTAGCGGCGACCGCGGGCTGCATGAGCATCGGTGACGACGGGAACGCTCCGGCGCCCGACCGTTCCGCGGGGCAGCGCAGTGGGGCGGCCGCGCCCGACGGCGACCCCGTGACGAAGGGCGGTGACGCGGCCTCCGGGGACGAGGACGGGCCGGGCCGCGGGCGGCACAAGGGCAAGAAGAAGGGCAAGGGCGGGTCCTCGCACGAGGACCGGGCCGGGGCGGGGGCCGCGGAGCCCTCGGAGACCTCCTCGGCGGCGGCCACCGAGCGGCCGCCCAAGCCGGGCAGGCCGGGGCAGCCGACCCCGACCCGGCCGAAACCGACCCCGACGCGCAGCAGCGCGACACCGGACCCGCCGAAGCCCACGCCCACCCCGACGCCGGATCCGACCACTCCGGAGCCGTCGTCCTCGGAGGGGTCGGGGCAGGGGGCACAGCTCCAGCGGCGGAACGTGGAGATCGCGGAGCGTGAGCCGTCGCCCCAAGCGGGTCCTCACTGACAAATGTGCAGGTGAGAGGGGGTTTCACGGGGGCGGTTTGCCATATGGGGTGGGGGGTGCGTATGGTGGTAGATCGTTTGATCCCATTTGCCCGGCGCCGACACAGAAGAGCGCCGCGTGGCGCGTACTCTCCCTTGCCGTGGCTGACCGCATCGAGGCGGTCCATTGCGAAATCACGGAGTTGACGGGCGCGTGCCGAGACTCCGGAAGGTTTCGCATTTCGCATGTCCATTTTCAGTTCTGACCACGCCGTCCTGCCCGAGAACGAGATCGTCGAGAACGACGCGGCCGTAGTGGCCGCCGCCGAGATCGTCGAGTCCGCCGAGGCCCAGGACATCACCGAGGTCACCCCCGAGGCCCCCCAGGCCGACGCCTCCGAGGTCTCGGACGTCTCCGAGGCCGACGCCGACGCCGAGCCCGAGATGACCTTCGCCGACCTCGGTCTGCCCGAGGGCATCGTCCGCAAGCTCGCGCAGAACGGCGTCACCACGCCCTTCCCGATCCAGGCCGCGACCATCCCGGACGCCCTGGCCGGCAAGGACATCCTGGGCCGCGGCCGTACCGGCTCCGGCAAGACCCTCTCCTTCGGCCTGCCGATGCTGGCGACCCTCGCCGAGGGCGGCCGCACCGAGAAGAAGAAGCCCCGCGGCGTCATCCTCACCCCGACCCGCGAGCTCGCGATGCAGGTCGCGGACGCCCTCCAGCCCTACGGCGACGTGCTCGGCCTCAAGATGAAGGTCGTCTGCGGCGGTACGTCGATGGGCAACCAGATCTACGCCCTGGAGCGCGGCGTCGACATCCTCGTCGCCACGCCGGGCCGCCTGCGCGACATCATCAGCCGCGGCGCCTGCTCGCTGGAGAACACCCAGATCGCGGTGCTCGACGAGGCCGACCAGATGTCCGACCTGGGCTTCCTGCCCGAGGTCACCGAGCTGCTCGACCAGGTTCCGTCCGGCGGCCAGCGCATGCTGTTCTCGGCCACGATGGAGAACGAGATCTCCACGCTGGTCAAGCGCTACCTGACCAACCCGGTGACGCACGAGGTCGACAGCGCCCAGGGCAACGTCACGACCATGACGCACCACATCCTCATCGTGAAGCCCCGCGACAAGGCGCCCGTCACGGCCGCCATCGCCGCCCGCAAGGGCCGCACGATCATCTTCGTCCGCACCCAGCTGGGCGCCGACCGCATCGCCGAGCAGCTCTGCGACTCCGGCGTGAAGGCCGACGCGCTGCACGGCGGCATGACGCAGGGCGCTCGTACGCGCGTCCTGGAGGACTTCAAGAAGGGCTACGTCAACGCCCTCGTCGCCACCGACGTCGCCGCCCGCGGCATCCACGTCGACGGCATCGACCTGGTCCTGAACGTGGACCCGGCCGGCGACCACAAGGACTACCTGCACCGCTCGGGCCGTACGGCCCGAGCCGGCCGCAGCGGCACGGTCGTCTCCCTCTCCCTGCCGCACCAGCGCCGCCAGATCTTCCGCCTGATGGAGGACGCGGGCGTCGACGCCACGCGCCACATCATCAACGGCGGCGGCACCTTCGACCCGGAGGTCGCCGAGATCACCGGCGCCCGCTCCATGACCGAGGTGCAGGCCGACTCCGCGGGCAACGCCGCGACCCAGGCCGAGCGTGAGGTCAAGGAGCTCACCAAGGAGCTGGAGCGCGCCACGCGCCGCGCCGCCGAGCTGCGCGAGGAGGCCGACCGCCTCACCGCCCGTGCCGCCCGCGAGCGCGGCGAGGACCCGGAGACGGCGATCGCCGAGGCCGCTGCCGCCGCCGAGGCCGTCGTGGAGGCCGCCGTGTCGGTCCCCGAGCAGCCCGTCGCCTCCGAGCGCCCGGTCCGCGAGGAGCGTTCCTCCTCGTACGACCGCCGTCCGCAGCGTGACGAGCGCGGCAACTACGAGCGCCGCGACAACCGCAGCGGTGGCTTCAGCCGCGACCGTCGTGACGACAACCGCGGTGGCGGCTTCAGCCGCGACCGTCGTGACGACAACCGTGGTGGCGGCTTCCGTCGCGACGACCGTCCGTCCGGTGGCGACCGTGGTGGCCGTTCGTTCGAGCGCCGCGACGACAACCGTGGCGGTGGCTTCAACCGCGACCGTCGCGATGACAACCGTGGTGGCGGCTTCCGTCGCGACGACCGTCCCTCCGGTGGCGACCGTGGTGGCCGTTCGTTCGAGCGCCGCGACGACAACCGCGGTGGCGGCTTCAACCGCGACCGCCGTGACGACAACCGTGGCGGTGGCTTCAACCGCGACCGTCGTGACGACAACCGTGGCGGCAGCTTCCGCCGTGACGACCGTCCGGCCGGCGGCCACCGCGGCAGCGACCGTCCGTTCAACCGCGACCGTCGCGACGACCGCCCCGCCGGCGGCTCGGGCGGCTTCCGCTCCGGCGGCCACGACCGCCCGTCGTACAACCGCCGCGACGACCGCTCCGGCTCCGGCACGGGTTCGTTCGGCCGCCGCGACGACAAGCCGCGCTGGAAGCGCAACGGCTGATCGTCGGTCAGCACCTGTAACCAGGTCCGTCTGAACCGAGGGGCCCGCACGACGTACGCGTCGTGCGGGCCCTTCGGCGTGTCCGGGCCGCCCCGTCACGGACCGCGTACCGATGTCAGTACCCACTGTTACCTTCGAGCACGTTGGGAAGGGCGGTCCGGTGGGGAGCCGGGCCGACAGGGAGGGGACCCCGTGGTTCGTCATGCCTTCGTGCGCTGCGCAGTCGCTGTCGCACTCGCCTCGTCAGCCGTCGTCGCCACACCATGGGTGGCCGGGGCGGCGGAGAACCGGCCGCCGGAGCAGCCGGCCCGAGCCGATCTGAGAACCGCCGACACGGAGTGCGTCGCCGGCGCCGAGAGACCCTATGTCCGTACGCGGCCGCAGCTGAGGGCGGTGCTCCGCGATCCGGACGCGCAGCCCGTCTCCGCGGAGTTCGAGGTGTCCTGGCAGGACGGGGACGGTGAGCGGCAGGTGCGCTCTGCGCGGACGACGTCCAAGGGGAGTGGTTCGTCGTTCAGCTGGTCCGTTCCGGAAGACCTGCCGGCGCTCACCGAGGTGAGCTGGCGGGTGCGGGCCTTCGACGGTACGGCGTGGGGGGCGTGGAGCGCCGAAGGAGGCCCGGGCGGCTGCGAGTTCGTGTACGACGACGAGATGCCCGCGAAGCCTTCGGTGGCGTCGCCGCAGTATCCGGACGACGACGCGTGGCACGACGGGGTCGGCGTGCGCGGCACGTTCACGGTCGACTCGGACTCCGACGACACGGTGGCCTATGTCTACAGCTTCACGGGGGAGACGCCGAAGACCGTCGCGCCCGTACGGCCGGGTGGACCGGCCGAGTTCAGCTGGCTGCCGGAGCGGGAGGGTCCGATGACGGTCAGCGTCCAGGCGCAGGACCGTGCGGGGAACAGGAGCGATCCGACGAGGTACCAGGTCCTCGTGAAGAAGGGCAGCGCACCGGCCGCCCACTGGAAGCTCGCCGACCCGGCGGGGTCCTCCGAAGGCGCCGCCGAATCGGGCGGCAGGTCCGCGAAGGCGGGCTCCGGCGTCGCCTTCGGCGCCGAAGGGCCGACGCGTACGGGGGTGGGGTCGGCGGTGCGGCTGGACGGTTCGGCCGACGCGTATCTGTCGCCGGGCGCCCCCGCCGTGGACACCGGCGGGGCCTTCGCGGTGAGCGCCTGGGTGCGGCCCGACGAGGTGGGCCGGGGCATGGCCGCGGTGAGCCAGGACGGTGACGGGGCTGCGGCCTACCGGCTGGGGACCGACGGCGACGGGTCGTGGTCCTTCGCGCTGGGCGGGCCGGAGGGCGCTGCCGTACGGGCGAAGGGCGGCACTCCGGAGAGCGGGGAGTGGGCGCAGCTGACAGGTGTGTACGACCCGGCGGTGAAGACGGCCCGGTTGTACGTGAACGGCCGCCTCGTCGACAAGGCGGAGAACGCTCCGGCGCCGCGGGGAAGCGGTGGCGCGCAGATCGGCCGGGCCCTGGGCGAGTCCGGGCAGGGCGGGAACTGGGCCGGCCGGATCGCCGACGTACGCGCGTGGAACCGGGTCGTCGTCCCGGCGGAAGCGGCGGACCTCGCGGAGCGCGCGGCCGTGCGTGCGGGGCGCTGGCAGCTCGAGGAGGCGTCCGGGGGAGCGAGCCCCGAGGAGGGCGGCGGACAGCCGTTGAAGCTGGGCGGTGACGCGAAGATCCGCCGCGACGACCAGTCCTGTGACCCGGCCATGGACCCCGAGTGCGGTCCGGGGGACCCGGCGATGGTGGGCGAGGGGGAACTGCTCCTGGACGGCGACGGCGACTTCGCCGCGACCGGCGCCCCGGTCGTGGACACCGGCGACAGTTTCTCGCTCGCCGCACATGTGCGGATCGACCCGGCCGCCGAGGACCGGACGATGACGGTCCTGTCCCTGCCGGGCGAGCACAACGACCTCGCCACGCTGCGGTACACGCCGCAGCGGCAGATATGGGAGCTGACCCTGGCTCACGAGGACCGGGCGGGAGCGGAGACGACGACGCTCAAGGCGGACAACAGCTGGGCCTCGCCGGGTGACCCGCACCACCTGGCGGTGGTGTACGACGACGGGGCCGACGAGGTGCTGCTGTACGTCGACGGCACACCGATGGCCCGTGCGCCGTTCCACCACGCGTGGCGGGCCGAGGCCGGGCCGCAGGTCGGCCGGGCCACGACGGCGGACGGCCGGGGCGAGTACCTGCACGGGGCCGTGGACGACGTGCACGCCTACGCGGGAGTGCTCAGCGAGCAGGATGTGGTGAGGCTGGGCGTGTCGATCTGACACGCGGCGGGAGGCTGCCGCGGAGGCTTCCACAGCTCCGCGGAACCTCCCGTTCCGCAACAGCACTGGTCCTCGACGGCGATACCCGATCGGATGACGGGCCCCCTCCCGCTATGCTCGGGGGTGCACCGACGAGGACCGTTAGCTCAATTGGCAGAGCAGTGGACTTTTAATCCATTGGTTGTGGGTTCGAGTCCCACACGGTCTACAGAGAAAGCCCAGTTCGGAGTCGTCTCCGAGCTGGGCTTTCGGTGTGTTGTGGGGGGTCAGGGGCGGCGGAGTGCCGCGATTTCGAATTCGACCGTCACCTTCGGGCTGACGAAGAGTACGTCTGCGGCGTTCGCGGTCGCGCCCCAGTCCTTGCGGTTGATCAGGACGCTGCCCTTGAAGCCGACGCGCAGGTCGCCCTGTGCGTCGTTCTCGCCGCCGGTCGTCTCGACGGTCAGGGTGAGCGGCCTGGTCGTGCCGCGCAGGGTCAGGTTGCCGGT
This sequence comes from Streptomyces sp. NPDC039462, assembly GCF_055639375.1. Taxonomy (NCBI): domain Bacteria; kingdom Bacillati; phylum Actinomycetota; class Actinomycetes; order Kitasatosporales; family Streptomycetaceae; genus Streptomyces; species Streptomyces sp. NPDC039462. The sequence continues at coordinate 25,113 of NZ_JBVKAO010000004.1, read as the reverse complement.
CACCTTGAAGGTGGTTCCGTCTACCTGCTCCACCTCGGTGGACGCGAAGGTGATGACGGGGTGGTTCTCCGCGTCCAGGAACTTGGCGCGCACCGGGTCGTCGCGGAACTTGTTGTGGCTCTGCAGGCTCTTCGATCGGATCGTGAGCCGGATGGCGGACTTCGAGGGGTCGTCGCCGTCGAGCTGGGCACTGCCCTCGAACTCCTCGAAGTGCCCACGGACCTGGGGTCCGACCGAGTGCCGGGCGACGAAGCCGATGCGGGTGCGGGCGGTGTCGAGGACGTACTCGCCGCTCAGCTCGCTGAGTTTGGTGATGGTTGACATTGCTTGGTCACTCCCGGTGGGAAAGAGGCAGTAAGCGTTCGGTGCAACCGGTCACTGGAGAAGGCGTCGTGGAGCGTGGATCGACCGTGGAGGCTCGAACATACCGCCGGGGTCGGCACCCCTCCGGGCTGCTCGAGCGCAGGCCCACCCTGAGTCAAGTGGTTCGACGCACCCCTCCGGATGGCGTACTGTTGGGTTTACCGACGCGGGGTGGAGCAGCTCGGTAGCTCGCTGGGCTCATAACCCAGAGGTCGCAGGTTCAAATCCTGTCCCCGCTACTGAAGGCCTGAGGCCGGGAAGCATCAGCTTCCCGGCCTCAGGTGTTTTCCGGGCCCGTAACCCGCTCGGCCCACACCAGGTCGCACCCTCCTCCCGCTGCGGGAACCCTGGGTGGAGCGCGGTGATGGGCGCGGAGTCGGCGGGAGACAAGCGGTGGGGCAGCGAGGAGTACCCGACGGCAGAGGGGTCAGGGGGGACAGAGGGGCCAGGGAGGCCAGGGGGGCCACCGGTACCGAGCGCGCCTTCGTGCGGGTCCTGCCTCTCCTGCTGCTCATCGTCGGTGTCGCCTACGACGTGTCGACCCCGCCGGAGTTCACCGCCGCCCCGCTCTTCACGGCGGCCCCGCTGATCGCCGCTCCCTTCTACTCGCTGCTCAGCACTGTCCTGACCGGCGCGGCGGCCACGGGCGCCGTCCTCTTCCTGCACTACTTCCTGCACTACGGCAACCGCGTCAGCAGCCATGTCGAGGCCGTCACCGAAGTGGTCACCGTGGCGACCGTCGCCGCCCTCGCCATCGTGATCAACCGTGTCGTGCGCCGCGGCAACGACCGGCTCGCCATCGCCCGCTCCATCTCCGAGGCCACCCAGCGCGCCGTGCTGCCCGCGCCGGACCCGCGCATCGGCGGGCTCGACATCGCGGCACGGTACGAGGCCGCGCAGGCCGACGCGTTCATCGGGGGCGATCTGTACGCCGTGCAGGACACCCCGCACGGCGTGCGGCTCATCGTCGGTGACGTACGCGGCAAGGGCATGGGCGCGGTCGCGGCGGTCGCCGTCGTCATCGGCGCCTTCCGGGAGGCCGCCGAGCAGGAGGCCACCCTGGAGGCGGTGGCACAGCGCCTGGAGCGGGCGCTGGCGCGTGAGGGCACCCGGCGCGACGGGCTCGACGCGTTCGAGGGGTTCACCACCGCCGTCCTCGCGGAGATCCGGCACGGCGAGGGTTCCGTACGCCTGATCAACCGCGGGCACCCGCCACCGTTGCTGCTGCGCGGTGACGGGCGGCTGTGCGTCATGTCGGCGAGCGAGCCCGCGCTGCCGCTCGGCATGGGGGACCTGGGGGTCTGGCCGGACCGGGCGGACGAGTCGGAGTTCCCGCCCGGCGCGACGCTGCTCTTCTACACGGACGGCCTGTCGGAGGCGCGGGACGCGGCGGGGGAGTTCTACGATCCCGCGGCGCGGCTCGGCGGGCGGATCTTCCCGGGCCGGGGCGGCCCGCACGCGCTGCTCGCCGCCCTGGCGGGGGAGGTGCGGCGGCACACCGGGGGCGCCATGACGGACGACATGGCGCTGCTCGCGGTGCGGCGGCCCGCCGCCGGCGATCCGGAGGTCACCGCCGGTGACTGAAGTACACCCCTCCGCATAACAACTGACACACTGTCAAGGAAATGTGAAGCTCCGGTGTTTGAAGGCCGGGGGTCAACTCGCCCCGGTCCGCACCCTCGTGTCCCGGTACGTACACGCGATCAGCGTTAACGATCAACCGGAACGGCTTGGAATACGGACCCCCTGTCTATTAACGTTCGATAACGCAGCGCGGTCGTCCCAGCCGTCACTAGAGGCGGCTCCGCGCGCACGCGCCTAATCCCGCAAGGGAGCCGGGGAACCACCAACTTGGGGTGAATCGGGCAGCTGTGCCTCCGTGCCAGGTGTTCGTAGGAGACCTTCCTGCTCCGAACCCGTCAGCTAACCCGGTAGGCGAGAAGGAAGGAAAGGAGCGCGCCCCAGTGGCGTCCAACCGGCCTGCCCCCCGAGCCGTGTACGTGCCGAATGACGACGACTTCGGCTCGTACGACGAGGGCCCCCTCGACACCTTCGAGGAGTGGAACCCCACCGAGGAGTCCATCCGCCCCGTCCGCGGCAGGCACCGCGTGCACAAGAAGGGCGGCGGCGGGCTTGCCCGCAGCTCCACCGTGCTCGGCGTGGGCGTCATCGCCGCCGTCGGCGCCGGCGGCATCGCCACCGCCCAGGACGGCAAGCCGCCGGTCTCCATATCCTTGCCCGACCTGCCGGGCGTGGGCGCCGTCGCCGACTCGCTGCCGGCGGCCGAGTCCCTGCCGGGCGTCGGGTCCCTGATGTCCGAGGACTCGCCGGAGACCACCACGGTCGCGGCCGCCGCTCCGCTCACCGCCGCCGGTGTCAGCACCGCCGACGCCGAGCAGGGCACCACCGACGCGGGCGAGGCGCTGCGCGCCCGCATCATGCAGCAGGCCGAGAACCAGCAGGAGCAGGCGGACACCGCCGTGCGGACCGCGGCCGAGGAGGCCGCCGTCAAGAAGGCCGCCGAAGAGGCCGCCGAACAGCAGAAGGCGGCCGAGAAGGCGGCGGACGCCAAGGCCGCGGCCAAGAAGAAGAAGGAAGAGGAGGCCCGGAAGGCGAAGGCCGAGGCCGAGCGCCGCGCCAAGCTCGCCAAGAGCTACGCCATCCCCACCTCCTCGTACACCCTCACGTCGCACTTCGGTGACGCCGGTTCCATGTGGTCCTCCGGGCACCACACGGGTCTGGACTTCGCTGCTCCCACCGGTACCCCGCTCAAGGCGGTGCACACCGGCACTGTCAAGGAGGCCGGCTGGGCGGGCGCGTACGGCTACCGCACCGTGCTCGAACTGGAGGACGGCACGGAGATCTGGTACTGCCACCAGTCCTCGCTCAACGTCAGCGCCGGCCAGAAAGTCAGCACGGGCGACGTCATCGGCCGCGTCGGCGCGACGGGCAACGTCACCGGGCCCCACCTCCACCTGGAGGTCCACACGCCCGGCGGCTCCGGGATCGACCCCCTCGGCTGGCTGCAGAGCAAGGGCCTGAACCCCTGACCCGACTCCGGGACGCAGCCCCCACCCCCTTCTGAGAGACTCCGGCGGTCCTGGCGACAACCCCCCGACGCCAGGGCTGCCGGTCCGGCCGAACGGAATTCCGTTTCCGGCGCCGGTGTTGAGGGACATATGACTTCTCTACGCCCGCTTGGCTCTTCCGACCTCGAGGTCTTCCCGCTCTCCCTCGGCGGCAACGTCTTCGGCTGGACCGCCGACCGGACGGCGTCCTTCGCCGTCCTCGACGCCTACACCGCGGCCGGCGGCAACTTCATCGACACCGCCGACGTCTACTCGGCATGGGTCGAGGGCAACCGGGGCGGCGAGTCCGAGACCCTCATCGGCGAGTGGCTGACCGAGCGCGGCAACCGCTCCGACGTCGTCATCGCCACGAAGGTCGGCGCGCACCCCGAGTACAAGGGCCTCTCCGCGACCACCGTCAAGGGCGCGGTCGACGCCTCCCTGCGCCGTCTCGGCACCGATTACATCGACCTCTACTACACCCACTACGACGACCCGTCGCTCCCCGTCGAGGAGATCATCGGCGTGCTCGACGAACTGGTGCGGGCCGGCAAGGTGCGGGCGATCGCGGCCTCCAACATCACCCCCGAGCGGCTCCAGGAGTCGCTCGACCTCTCCGACCGCGAGGGCCTCGCGCGGTACGTCGCGCTCCAGCCGCACTACAACCTCGTCTCCCGCGACACCTACGAGGGCCCGCTCCAGGAGGTCGCCTCCCGCTCCGGCCTCGCCGCCGTCCCCTACTACGCGCTCGCGTCCGGCTTCCTCACCGGCAAGTATCGCGGGGGCGCCCAGGTGGAGAGCGCGCGGAGCGGCCGGGTCGAGGAGTACGTGGGCAGCGAGCGGGGCGACCGTGTCCTCGCCGCGCTCGACGAGATCGCCGGGGCGCGGGGCGCCCAGGTCGCGACGGTGGCGCTCGCCTGGCTCGCGGCACAGCCCACCGTGGCGGCGCCGATCGCCTCCGCGCGCACGGTGGAGCAGCTGCCCGCCCTGCTCGCGGTCGGCGACCTGGAGCTGACGGAGGCGGAGGTCGCGGCGCTGACCGCGGCGTCCGCCTGACGCCCGGCGGTCAGATGTTGCGGTAGGGGTTGTGCGCCGGGTAGCCGTACGCCGGGTGGGGCTGCGGCTGCCCGTACGGGGGCGGGGTGTGGCCGTACGGCTGGTACGGCTGGTAGGGCGTGTACGGCATCGGGGGCACCGCCGGCGCCGTCGCCCCGGCCGCGTACGCCAGCGCGGGGCGGGACGGTTCGCGGCGCTCCCAGAGCTTTTCGAGGAGCTCCCGCTCGCGTACGACGAAGTCGGCACCGGCCCGCCCGAGGCGGCCCCGGTGGCGCAGGAACGCGAGCGACGTCGCGTACATCTGGTACTCCGCGACCGTGCGGGCCGCGGCCTTTCCCCAGGTGTACGAGGCGTAGTCGCGGGCCACCGAGCGGGCGCGCATCGAGCCGAGCGCGTACGGCTCGGGCGGCGTGAGCCAGCCCGCCGCCGCGTACACGGGCAGCTCGGCGCGGATCATGCGCAGTTCGCGCTGCCGGGTCCAGATCGCCAGCCAGGTCAGCAGGCCGAACGCCGGGAGCATGAAGAGGGCGTACACGGCGAAGAAGCCGTACTGCCCGAAGACCGCCGAGCCGTTCCACAGCGCGTGCACGCCCATCGCGAGCAGCAGTCCGGTGAGCGGGAGCAGCACGCGGCGCAGGTGCCGGTGCTCGGCCGAGAGCGCGGCGATGCCGAAGCCGATGCCGGTCAGGACCGTGAACAGCGGGTGCGCGAACGGGGACATGACGACGCGTACGAAGAAGGTCGCTGCCGTCACCGACGCGAGGCCGCTCTCGCGGCTCAGCTGGTCGGTGACGAAGGCGTTGCCCAGATAGAGGATGTTCTCGGTGAACGCGAACCCGGTCGCGGTCACCCCGGCTATGACGATGCCGTCGACGATGCCGGTGAAGTCGCGTCTGCGGAAGAGGAAGACGAGCAGGACGGCCGCCGCCTTGGCGCTCTCCTCGACGATCGGGGCGATGACGGTGGCGCCGAGGGTGTCGGCGCTGCTGGGGTCGGCGGTGGCGGTGGCTATCCAGCGGATCGCGAAGCTGTTCGCGACGATCGCTATGAGCGCGGCCGCGCAGGCGCCCCAGGAGAAGGAGAAGAGGAGGTTCCGCCAGGGGCCCGGCGCCACCCGGTCCAGCCAGCGGAACGCGGCGACGAGCAGCGGCACGGGCACGGTCGCGAGGCCGAGCCCGACCAGGAAGCCCTCGGTGCCGGTCTGCTCCCTGACCAGGGCCAGGATCACCAGGCCGGAGAGGGCGAGCAGGGTGACGAGCGCGGCCACGCGTATCGCGCGCCGCTGCCACCAGCGGACGCGGGAAAGCGCCCCCGGGGCGGGCGCCTCGGGGGGTATCGGATACGGAGGACTGGTGGCCACGTCGTCGACCCTAACGAGGGTGACGGGCGGCCGCGACGGTGCCTCAGTCTTGGGTCTCAGTCCTGGGGCGGGGCGACTTGGCTCTGCGGCGGGGCGACTCGGCGGAAGAGCAGGTCGTGGACGACGTGCCCCTTGTCCAGGCCCTGGCCCTCGAAGCGGGTGCGGGGGCGGAAGTCGGGGCGTGGCGCGTAGCCGCCGTCGGGCTGGGTGTTCTCGAAGTCGGGGTGCGCGGTGAGCACCTCCAGCATCTGCTCGGCGTACGGCTCCCAGTCCGTCGCGCAGTGCAGCAGCGCGCCGGGCTTGAGGGAAGGCGCGGCCAGCGTCAGGAACTCCGGCTGGATCAGGCGGCGCTTGTGGTGGCGGGCCTTGGGCCAGGGGTCCGGGAAGTAGACGCGGAGGCCGTCGAGCGAGGCGGGCGCCAGCATCTCGCGGAGCAGGATGATCGCGTCGCCGTTGGCCACGCGGACGTTGGTCAGGCCGTTGCGCTCGGCGAGGGCGAGGAGGTTGCCCTGTCCTGGCGTGTGCACGTCGACGGCGAGGATGCCGGTGTCCGGGTCGGCGGCGGCCATCTGGGCGGTGGCCTCGCCCATGCCGAAGCCGATCTCCAGGACGACGGGCTTGTCGGACGGTGTCCCGCCGTCCCCGAAGAGCTCGGCGAGGTCCAGCGTGCGCAGCCCGTCGATGTCCAGGCCCCACTTGGGCCAGAGCCGGCGCAGCGCGTCCTCCTGGCTGGTGGTCACCCGGCTGCGGCGGGGCTGGAAGCTGCGGATCCGCCGCTCGTGGTGCGAGCCCGCGGGATCGGGCGAGGGCCCGCCGGGAAACCGCGGCGCGGCCTGCGCCCGGCCACCGGCCCGGGAAACATCGGAGCTGCCGGGACCGCCGGAGGCATCAGGGATACGGGAAGAGTCAGACACAGTGCGGCAATTTTACGGGGCGGGCGGGGGTGGGGGTTCGCGCCCGGGGAGGGGCCCGGGGGCGGCGCGCTTAGCCGCGCGCGGCGATCTATGGGCTCGACTGCGCTGCGAGCTGCGTGCTCGGCCGCACAGCGCTCCGTGCTTAGCCACGCCGCGAGCCGCGTGCCCCAGTCGCGCCGCGAGCCCGTGCCTGAGCGCGCCGTGGGCCGTGTGCTCGGTCGCGCGGCGAGTTCCGTGCTCGGCTGCACAGCGCTCCGTTCTTGACCGCGCCGCGAGCCGCGTGCCCCAGTCGCGCCGCGAGCCCCGCCCCCAGCCCCGCCGGGCCTCACTCGCCCCTCAGCACCCCCAGTGCCCGGCGGGCGACCTCTCTGCCTACCGGGAGGGATGCCGTCGCGGCCGGTGAGGGGGCGTTCAGGACGTGGACCGTGCGGGGGCCCTCGCGGATCAGGAAGTCGTCGACCAGTGTGCCGTCCCGCAGGACGGCCTGGGCGCGGACGCCCGCGGGGGCCGGTACCAGGTCGGCGGGGCGGACCGCGGGGAGCAGCCTGCGCACCGCGTCGGTGAAGGCTGACTTGGAGGCGGAGCGGCGCAGCTCACCCGCGCCGTACCGCCAGTGGCGGCGGGCGAGGTGCCAGGAGCCGGGCCAGCCGAGGGTCCCGGCGAGCTCGCGGGGGCGGACGACCGACCAGTCGTACCCCTCGCGGGCGAGCGCGGGGACCGCGTTCGGCCCCACGTGGACGCCGCCGTCGATACCCCGGGTGAGGTGGACGCCGAGGAAGGGGAAGGCCGGGTCGGGCACGGGATAGACGAGGCCGCGCACCAGCTCGGGCCGGGCCAGCTCGAAGTACTCCCCGCGGAACGGAACAATCCGCATGGCCGGGTCGTCGCCGGTGAGCCGCGCGATCTCGTCGCAGTGCAGCCCTCCACAGTTGACCAGGACCTTGCCGCGGACGACGGAGCCGTCGGCGGTGCGGACCGCGACGCCGCGGTCGGGGCGGCGGTCGATGTGGACGGCCTCACCGGCCGCGCCGTACCTGATCTCGGCACCGGAGGCGTCGGCCAGGTGCCGCGCCACGGCGCTGTAGTCACAGATCCCCGTGGTGCCGACGTGGATGGCGGCCAGGCCGCGGACCTCCGGCTCGTACTCGACTATCTGGGCGGGGCCCAGCTCGCGCACCGGTATGCCGTTCTCCCTGCCGCGCTGGACCAGGGCGTGCAGGCGGGGCAGCTCCGCGCGCTCCGTGGCGACGATCAGCTTGCCGGTGACCTCGTGCGCGATGCCGTACTCCGCGCAGAACTTGACCATCTCGGCGGCGCCTCGGACCGCGTACCTCGCCTTGAGGGAGCCCGGGCGGTAGTAGATCCCGCTGTGGATCACTCCGCTGTTGCGGCCCGTCTGGTGGCGGGCGGGGCCCGGCTCCTTCTCGAGGACCGTGACCGTGGTGCCGGGAGCGCCGCGCGTGAGCGCATACGCCGTCGCGAGCCCGACGATGCCGCCGCCGATCACCAGCACGTCGCAGTCGTACGCGACCTTCTTCACCGCGCCTCACCTCCCACCACAGATACTGCCCTGCGCCACTGACAACGCCGCCAAACCTCGGCCGCCGGATCCTCCCCGACCGCTCCGCGCCGGTTAACCCGGCCTCAGCCGGTGGTTCACCGGGGAGTGAGGCAGGACGGGGCCTACGCCGGGGCCACCAGCAGGGGCCTGGCCCGCTCGCGGAGCTCGACCACCCGCGGCTCGTCCCCGTACGGCTCCAGGCGGTGCAGCAGGTCCTTCACGTACTCCGTGGTCCTCGCGGACGAGATCCGTCCGGCGACCTCCAGCGCCCGCGTCCCCTGCTCGCACGCCGCGTCGAGGTTCCCGGACTCCAGCTCGGCGACCGCCGACACCACGAGGCGTAAGCCGTGCGACCGGACGAATTCCTCCGTGGGGCGGGACAGCGCCTGTTCCGTGAAGCGCCGCACCTGGCGCGGCGCCTTCAGGTCGCGGTAGCACTCGGCGGCGTCGGCGGCGAAGCGGTCGTATCCGTAGAAGCCGAGCCAGGTGGGGTCGTGGTCGCCGTCCCTGGCCCGCTCCAGCCACCCCTCGGCGGCCCGCAGCGCCGCCCCCGCGGCCTGCGCGTCGTTGGCACGCGCGTGTGCCCGCGCCTCGACGAGGCGGAAGAAGCTCATGGTGCGGGCGGTGGCCAGGCCCCTGTTCCGCTCCAGGGCGGCCTGCGCGAGGTCGACCCCCTCGTCCCCGAAGCCGCGGTACGTCGCCTGGAGGGACATGGACGCGAGGACGTACCCCCCGAGGGGGACGTCGGCCGCCGCGCGCGCGAGCCGCAGCGCCTGGATGTAGTAGCGCTGGGCGGCTTCCTGCTGGCCGGTGTCGAAGGCCATCCACCCGGCGAGGCGGGTCAGCTCGGCCGACGCTCCGAAGAGGGCACGTCCGACCTCGTCGGAGTACGAGCCGAGCAGCAGGGGCGCCGCCTCGACGCGCAGGCACTCCGGGACCATCGAGGAACGCCAGTCGCCGCCCCCGTACTTGGAGTCCCAGCGGCGGGCGTCCTCGGCGGCCTCCCGCAGTTTCAGTACGTCGCTGTGGCCGACCTTCATCGGCGCGCCGCTGTCGTCGGCGTGCACGGCGTCGCGGGGCGTCTCGCTCGAGACGTCGCGTGCGACGGAGCTGTCGGCCGGGGTTATGAGCCAGCGCGACGCGGGCGTCGCGTACGCGCTGACGGCGAAGGAGCCGGCCAGGGACTGCCAGATCCCGCCGCCCGCGCGCCGGCCCGCCAGATCGAGGCGGTACAGCTCGGTCGCGGACTTCACCGCCGCGCCCACGTCACGGGGGAAGGCGAGGCCCACCTCCGGCGCGGGGTCGGCGTCCGCCAGGCCGATCTCGTGCAGCGGCACCGGGCGGCCGAGCTTCTGTCCGATGGCCGCCGCGATCAGGTGCGGGGCGGCGCCTTGCGGCACCATGCCCTTGGACACCCAGCGGGCCACCGATGTCTTGTCGTAACGGAGCGTCAACCCGCGTTGTGCGCCGAGGTCGTTGACCCGGCGGGCGAGTCCCGCATTGCTGATTCCCGCGAGGGCGAGAACGGTGCCGAGCTTTTCGTTCGGCCCGCGTTGCTCCCTGGACATGCGCCACCCCTCGGACACAGACGGCTGCCGGGCGGTGCTGGACCGCTCGGCATTCGTGCTGCGTTCCCCCGGGGGCAGCCCTGCCCGAGCCGTCACGCGCCGCGATTCCGGGCGTCCCGCCCCGGGCTCCGCGCGCGGTGGCCGGAATGGCGGCCGCAAGAGCGTTTGGCCGATCCTCCAGGTATATGCCCCCGCGAAAACATCAGCACACACAGCGTAGTTCGCCGCATCCCAAGCGTTAAGAGGCGCAGTTCCGGATGGCGAGATTGTTGTCCGTGCGGAAGTGCGCCGACGGTGACGCGTGCTCCCGCCGTGTGGCCGTGCGCCCGTGTGTGCGCTCTTCTCCGGCCATGGGGGGAGCGCTTCCATTGGCGATGCGTGGGTCGGCCCGCTGCGCTGGAGTCAGTGGGCTGGGGGACACCGCCGCCTCCATCCCCGCGGGCGGCGGATCGGTCCGGGAGGCGAGCACCGCCTCCCGGGCTGTGTGCTGCCTTCGAACGGTTCCGCCGTGGGCCCATCACAGGCCGATTTGGCCGAAAAGCGTCCCTGTACAGGAACGGGCATTTCGCCCACGAGTGTGGAGTGCGCCCACACTCGTGAGGACCGCGTACGCCCTGCGCACTGGTCGCTCGCAAGGTATCCCCACGGCGCGCCCAAGGTATTTCGAAGGCAACTCCAAGGCATCTCCGGCGCATCCCTAAGGAGAGCACCTTCGTTCTACGCTTCAACTACCGCCCCCCAAGGGCGCATTCACCGCCGCTCGAGCGGCCCCGCAGCCCTTCCCGCACGCCTCCTTCGTGGCAGCATGGGACCCCCAGATCTGTCCACAGCCTGTGGAGGCAGCGATGCGGTGGTTGGTGGGGTGGAGCAGTACCACCGCGAGACCCTCGGTGGTGGGCTCGGCCGGAGCCACCGGTGACGACGGCGAGACCGTGCACCCCGTCGGCTCCCAACTCCTGTGGGGCGACCCGGATCCGCTCTGGGCGGTCGGCGACTGGCGGGCCGACGAAGTACGGACAGTGACGGCCGACGAGCAGACCCGCATCGCGGTCCTCGGCGTCTGCGGCGCCTCCGACGAAGAGCTGCGGGTCGGCCTCCTCGCCGCCCGCGGCGGCGCCCTGCGCCATCTGACCGCCTGGTCCGGCAGTTACACGACGGTCGTCCAGGTCGGCCGCCGCGTCATGATCGCCGGCGACCTCGCGGGCGCCCGGCCCGTCTTCTTCACGGCCTGGGCGGGCGGCACGGCCTACGCCACGGCCGCGCTGCCGCTGGCCGACCTCATCGAGGCCCACCTGGACATCGGCCACCTCGCGGCGCTGCTGGCCGCCCCCGACGTCCCCGAAGCGCTGCACGACTCCACCCCGTACCAGGGCGTGCGGCGCGTACCACCGGGGCACGCCCTCATCCTGCGCGCGGGCGCACGGGAGATCGCCGGGTACGAACCGGTGGCCTCGCTGGCCGTCGCGGCACCCACGGCCGACGCCGACAGCGCCGTGGACGGCGTCCGCGACGCCCTCATCGAGGCGGTACGCGCCCGCCTCACCGCACCCCGCCACGTGCCGGGCATGGACGTCGACCCGGGACCGGTGCCCGGCATGGGGCCCGCGGAACGCCGCGCGGCGCGGGGCATGCCGGTGCCCGGCATCGGAGCCGACCTCTCCGGAGGGCCCGCTTCGGGAACCCTCGCTCTCCTTGCGGCCGGTCTGCCCGGGATGCCCGGCACGGTCCTCGGGCACGGCACGGGCGCGGGCGAGCGCCTCCTCGCCGTCACCTTCAACGACCTGGCCGTCGACGGCCGCGAGGCCGAACTGGAGCGGGCCGGCGCCATCGCCGCCAACCCCCGCCTGCACCACGTGGTCGTCGCCGCGGGCGAGGAAGCCCTGCCCTACGCCGACCTCGACGGACCGCTGACGGACGAGCCGAGCTCCACCCTGGTGACCGCCCAGCGCCACCGCGCGCGGCTCTCATCGGGCAGCGCCGACCACTTCACGGGCCACGGCGCCCGGCAGGTCCTCGACGCCCACCCCGCCCGCCTCGCCGACCTCCTCATGGACCGCAGACGGCGCCACATGGTGCGTCCCGTCGCGGCGCTGGCGAAGGCCGACGGCTCGGTGCTCGTCCCCGCGCGCGTGTACGGCGCCGCCCGCAAGCTCGCCCGCATGCCGCACCGGGCGGGCGTCGAATCCCTCGCCGACCGGCTGCTGCACCGCCGCTTCGACGAGCCGGGCGGAGCGGTGGGAGCGTCGCTCGCCGCCCTCGCGTGGGCCAGGCCGGGCCCCGCCGCACGCTGGCTCACCGGAGAGGCCCTCGCTGAAGTATCGGTTCGTCTGCAGGACACCACGATGCGTCCCGGCGGCCCGGGCCAACGCCCCGGCGAGTTCCGCGCGCGGGCGGCACTCGCCCGGCACGCCGCGGACCTGCGCGTCCTCGAACAGGCGGCCGAGGTGCGCTTCCAGCGCCTGCACGCGCCCTTCCTCGACAACCAGGTCGTCCGCGCCTGCCGCGCGCTCCCCGAGGCCCTCCGCGTCCAGCCCGGCGCGCGGGCGGCCATCCTGCGCACCGTCCTCGAAGGCGCCGGGGTCGCGGACCTGCCGGCCGGCTGGGGCGCCCCCTCCCACACCTCGAACGCGGTCGCCGCCCGCACCGGACTCCGCGTGGCGGTGGACGACCTCGTCGCCCTCTTCGACACGCCGCTCCTCGCCCAGGCGGGCCTGGTCGAGGCCCGCGTGGTCCGCAAGGCCCTGCGCGCGGCCGCCGAAGGAGAGCCGCTCCCGCTGGACGGCCTGGCCGACCTGGTCTCCACCGAGCTGTGGCTGCGCCGACTGCTGTCGCGAAGAGGAACGTGCTGGACGGGGACTCCAGCACGGCAACGAGCGGTTCCTACGGGGAGTGTGGTTCCGGAGAGGGGCGCACTAGGAGCGGGTCGGTAGAGCGGTACGCCGGGGGCACTCGCCCCTGGTCCGGCGCGCCGGCGACATACGCCGGAAAAGAAAGCACGCGCCCCCGAGCACCCGTACGGGGAGAATGACGTGGTGCGGTACCGAATCCTGGGCGCCACCGAGGCGTACGACGACCAAGGCGCCCCCCTGCCCGTGGGGGGCCAGCGGCTGCGCGCCCTCCTCGCCGTCCTCGCGCTCCACGCGAACCGCACGGCCACCGTCGGCACCCTCATCGACGAGGTCTGGGCCGACGACCCGCCGGCCGACGCCCCCGCCGCCCTCCAGGCCCTCGTCGGCCGCCTGCGCCGCGCACTCGGCAAGGACGCCGTCGCATCGGCCCCCGGCGGCTACCGCCTCGCCGCCGCCCCCACCGACGTCGACCTGCACCGCTTCGAGGAGCTCACGCACGAGGGCAGGGCGGCCCTGGACCGCGGCGACCCGGCCCTCGCCGCCCGCACCCTGCGCGACGCCCTCGCCCTGTGGCGCGGCCCCGCCCTCGCCGACCTGCCCGACCGCACCGCCGCGGCCCGCCCCGAGGCCCTGCGCGCCGAGGCCGTCCGCGCGCGGATCGAGGCGGACCTGCTCCTCGGCCGCGCCCCCGACGTCGTACCGGAGCTGCGGGAACTGACCACCGCCCAGCCGTACGACGAGACACTGCGCGCCCTGCTGATCCGCGCCCTGCGCGACGCCGGACGCGGGGCGGACGCGCTCGCCGCCTACGAGGACGCGCGCCGGTCCCTCGCCGACGGCCTCGGCACCGACCCGGGCCCGGAACTGCGGGCGCTGCACGCGGAATTGCTGTCGGGGCCACAGGGGCAGGAGCGCCCGGTGGGGCGGCCGCGCCAGCCGCACCAGCATCACCAACCGCAGCAGCCGCAGCAGCCGCAGCAGCCGGAGCGAACAGCGCAGGACGGACCAGCGCCGGAGGGCCCCGCGCCGGAGGGCCCCACGCCGGAGGGGCAGAAACCGGCGGACCCCGAGCCGTCGCAGGCACACCGGCGCCCGGGCAGGACCGAGCAGAACGGGAACATCCGCACCCGCTTGACGTCTTTCGTCGGCCGGGAACCCGAACTCGCCGCCATCCGTTCGGACTTGCACAAGGCCCGCCTCGTCACCCTCACCGGACCGGGCGGCTCCGGCAAGACCCGCCTTGCCGAGGAAGCCGCCGCCGGGCATCCGCAGGCATGGCTGGCCGAGCTCGCCCCGCTCGACCACCCGGAGGCGGTGCCCGGCGCTGTCGTCAGCGCGCTCGGTCTGCGCGAGACCGTGCTCATGACCAGCGAGCTGTCCGCCCCGCAGGACGACCCGATCGCCCTGCTCGTCGAGTACTGCGCGCCGCGCAGCCTGCTCCTGCTCCTTGACAACTGCGAACACGTCATCGGTACCGCCGCCGAGCTCGCCGAGGCCCTCCTCACCCACTGCCCCGGCCTCACCATCCTCGCCACCAGCCGCGAACCCCTCGGCGTGCCGGGCGAGTCGGTGCGCCCCGTGGAGCCGCTCCCGCCCGACCCGGCCCACCGGCTCTTCACCGAGCGGGCCATGGCGGTGCGGCCGGGCTTCGACCCCGAGGAGGACGCGGCGGCCGTCGCCGAGATCTGCCGCAGGCTCGACGGTCTGCCGCTCGCCATCGAGCTGGCCGCCGCCCGCCTGCGGCTGCTCACCCCGCGCCAGATCGCCGACCGTCTCGACGACCGCTTCCGCCTGCTCACCAGCGGCGCCCGCACGGTCCTGCCCCGCCAGCAGACGCTGCGGGCCGTCGTCGACTGGTCCTGGGACCTCCTCGACGACGCCGAGCGGACCGTGCTGCGCGAGGCGTCCGTCTTCGCGGGCAGCTGGGACCTGCCCGCGGCGGAGGCCGTGTGCACGGCGCCCGCCACCGACCTGATCGGCGCCCTGGTCGACAAGTCCCTGATCGTGGCCGTCCCGGACGCCGGCTCCGCGGACGGCGGCATGCGCTACCGCCTCCTGGAGACCATCCACGAGTACGCGACGGAGCGCGCCGCCGAGACCCCCGAGCTCCTCGCCGCGGCCGAGGCCCGCCACTCGGCGTACTTCGCGGAACTGGTCGCCCGCGCCGAGCCCCTGCTCCGCTCCGCGGAGCAGCTGCCGTGGATCACCCGCATGGAGACCGAGCTGGACAACATCCGGGCGGCCCTCCAGCGCACCGTCGAGTCCGGTGACGTGGCGTCGGCGATCGCGATGGTGCTGCACACGGGCTGGTTCTGGTGGCTGCGGAACTACCGCAGGGAGGGCGCCGACTGGATGGCCCGCGTCGTGGAACTCGCTCCGCCCGGCCTCCCGGCGGAGGACGATCCGCTCTACTGGCCGTGGATGAACCTCCACCTGCTGCACCTGTGCCTGATCGCGGAGTCCAGCCCCGTGGACTCCCTGTCCCACCAGGACGAGCGGACCGACCCGGAGCGCGTCGCCGCGCTGCGTGCCGCCTTCGAGAGGCCGGTGCCGGAGGCCGCCCGCTTCCCCGGACTGCTCTGGCCGTTCACCGTCTTCTTCACCGGCGGCACCCATGAGGACGCGCTCGTCCCGCTGAACCGGACGATCGAGAACTGCCGCAGGTACGGTGGGGACTGGGACCTCGGCGTCATCCTCATGTTCCGCACCCACATGGCCGTCGACATGCCGGGCAACCTCTCGGGCGTCGACGAGGACCTGGCGGAGCTGCGGGAGCTGAGCCGCCGCGTGGGCGACCGCTGGATGCGGGCCCAGGTGTGCGGCGCCGCGGGCGAGGCCGCCATGGCCCGCAGCCACCACGAGGAGGCCCGCGGGGAGTACGAGGAAGCGCTGCGCCTCGCCTACGAGGTGGGTGCCTATGCCGAGGCGCCGTTCCTGCTCGCCCGGCTCGCCGAGATCTCCTACCGCGAGGGCGACCGGAACGTCGCGTTGAAGGTGCTCGACGAGGCGAGCCGCGAAGCCGACCGGTACGGAGTGACGGACTCCCGCGCCTTCGTACGACTGCTGCGCTCGGTCATGGTCCTGGAGGACGGGGACGTCGTCGGGGCCCGCAGGCTGTTCCAGGAGGCCCGCGCCGAATCCTCGTACGGCAACTCGCCGCCCCCGCAGTTCGAGGCGGGCCTCGACGGAGTGGAGGCCCGCATCGTCGCGGCCGAGTCGGGGCCGGCCGCGGGCCTGCCGCTCGCCGTCGAAGCGGTGCGTACGGCGTGGACGGCCCGGTGCTCCGAAGTGATCGTGGCGTCCCTGGTGGACAGCACCGCCGTGCTCCTGTGCGACCTCGGCGACCATCCGCGCGCGGCCCGGCTGCTCGCCGTCGCCACATCCCTGCGCAACGGCAACCCGCGCCCCATGCCGGAAGCCATGGAGGCCGACCGCGTGGAGCGCGAGGCGCTGGCCGCGCTCGGCCCGGACGGGTACGAGCGGGAGCGCGCCGCGGGCAGCGCGCTGACGGTCGACGGGGCGATCACCGAGGCGGCCGAGGCGCTGCCTCCCGCATGACGGGCCCTAGGGCCCGCGGCCGAACGGTCCTGGATTCCTACGAGCAGAACATCCGCGACTGCGCCCAGTCCGCGAGGGCCGTCGTGTCGAACGGCGTGTGCGGTTCGACGACGAGCCGGACCGTCTTGCGGCCCGTCAGATTCACGTGCACGGGCACTGCCGGGTCGCCGCCCCTGACCAGCGGGGACTGCCACAACCGCGCCCCGTCCCCGTACACGGAGAAGCGCACCTTGCCGAGCCCCATCGTCATGTCGTCGACCCCGACGACCGCGTCGTACGTCGAACAGCTGCGGTTCAGGTCGATGGTGACGGAGGACCTGCCGTGCACGGTCACACCGTGGGAGTACCGCTTGTTGCCGATCGAGAGACCCCAGCGCTGCCACACCCAGCTGCTCTCGGCGAGCCGCATCTCGGGCTTGGTGCCGTCGCCGGTGAGGCCGTACTCCAGCTCGTTCCACTGGTAGACCTTCGGGGCCGGTGGCGGCGGCGGAGGCGGCTTCGGGGTCGGCTTCGGCGGGGTGGGGGTGGGCGTGGGCTCCGGGGCCGGCGGGGGCGGCTTCGGCTTGGGCTTCTCCTTCTCGGGAGGCTTCGGTGTGGGCGTGGGGGTCGGGGTGGGCGCGGGGCTGGGTTTCGCCGCCGGCACGGGCGGCGGGGGCGGCTTGGGCTTCGGCTCCGGCGACGGCGGCTTCTGCGGCACGATCGACTCGGACACCGCGGGTTCCTTGGCCTTCGGCGGCGGGTCCTCCTTGGGCTTGCCGCTGCCTCCGGTGAGCGCGATCGCCGCCGCGACACCGGCCGCCACGACGACGCTCGCCGCGATACCCGCCTTCGCCGGGGCGCCGAGGCCTTCGGACGCGGCGGCTCCGCCCGCGGCCGAACCACCGGCCGATCCGCTCGCCGCGGCCGCACCGGCGGCCCCCGCGGCACCCGCTCCCGCGGTGCCGCCGCCGACGAGCGCCGCCACCTTCGCGTACCCGGCGGCGCCGAACCAGCCGATGACGGCGATGGGCACGACCGCCGGGATGCCGCTGGCGACGTCCTTGATCTGGCCCGCGGCGAGCCGGCACTTGGCGCACTCCTCGAGATGCTTGCGCAGCCCTCGCTCGGCGCGGGTGCGCAGGCCGCCGCGGGCGTAGGCACCGAGCCGGTCGGCGTAGCGCGCGCACTCCTCGCTCTCGGTCAGCGTGGCGCTGACGTGCGCCTGCAGATAGGCCTGCTTCAGGCCCTCGCGGGCGCGGCTCGCGAGCACGCGCGTGCCGTTCGCGTCGAGGCCGAAGAGGGTGGCGACCTCGCTCGGGGACTCCTCCTCGACCTCCGTGTGCCACAGGACGGCCTGCCAGCGCTCCGGCAGGCTCCGGAAGGCCTGCATGGCCATCGACTGCTCGGCCTCGTGCATCGCGCGGACGTCGGCGCCCAGATCCAGAGTGTCGTCGTCGGAGACCTCGGCGCCGCGCGCCGCCTGCGCGGCGAACACCGCGAAGTCGTCGACCAGCTGCTCCCGCTTCGCCGACTTCGTCCACCCGGCGGCGACCCGCCGCACGGTGGTGAGCAGATAGGCGCGCACGGCGTGCTCGGGCCCGCTGCCGCCGCGCACCGCCTGCAGCATGCGGGCGAACACCTCGGCGGTGAGGTCGTCGGCGGTGTGGGCGTCCCGGCAGCAGGTGCGCGCATAGCGGCGCACGGCTTCGGCGTGGCGGCGGTACAGCTCCTCGTACGCGGAGTCGTCGCCGGAGCGCATCCGGGCGATCAGGTCGGCGTCGGACAGCGGGGCGTCGCCGTCACCGTCGCCGGGCAGCGAGGCACCCGTGCCGCCCTCGCGCTGCGGGGGCACACTGGGACCGGCCTCTCCGACCACATCGGCCGGACCTGCCGGACCGGTGCCCGACCCGGCGGACGACTCGTCCGGACCGTCAACACTCATCGCGGAACGCCCCCGGTTGCACACTCAGACCCGACCACCGGGAAAGAGTGACACACGGGCGTGCCGAGGCCGACGGTACGGACGTTCAACCACCCGTCCGGGGCGATTTACCGCAATGGAGCACTAACTTTCACTCATTCGGGGAAGGCTCAACGATCGCTGCCTGACGCGCTGTTGAGCCTTCCGCCGGATGATCCGGCCGGTTACGCGGGCCGGGACCGCAGCCCTTCGAGCAGGATGTCGAGGAGCCGCGAAGAGGCCGCCGCCTGCTGTGCCGCGTCGGGCAGCGAGGGCGCCGCCGTCGCTATCACCAGCAGGACGTCGGACACCGTCACGTCCGGACGCAGCTCACCCGCGGCACGGGCCCGGTCCACGAGGCGGCCGACGACGTCGAGCAGAGTCGCCGCCCCCGCGTCGTCGCCCAGGGAGGCCGTCTCCTCCACGGGCGCCTGGCGCTGTTCGATCAGACGCAGGTCGGGCGAGTCCGGGGCCGGCTGCCGCTGCTGCGGCACGCGCGCCTCGTCCTCCTTGGCGGCGCCGTCCTCGACGCTCACCCGCAGCACCTGCGGCGGCAGCAGCCGCCCCGCACCCGACGCCACGGACGTCCGCAGGAAGCGCGAGAGCGCCGACCACGGCTCGTCCTCCTGCCCGAGCGCCGCACGCGCCTGGTCCGTCAGCCGAGAGGTCTCCTCCTCGGCTATCCGCCTGACCAGCACGTCCTTGCTCGGGAAGCGTCGGTAGACAGTGCCGACACCGACCCGCGCGCGGCGCGCCACGTCCTCCATCGGCGCGCCGTACCCCAGCTCGCCGAAGACTTCGCGTGCCGCCCTGAGCACATGTTCGAGATTGCGCTGTGCGTCGACACGCAGCGGTGTCGTGCGCGCTCCTTCCCCCATGTCACGTCCGTTCCCGCTCGGGCCGACGGCTGATGCCGGCACGGCGGCGGAAGTCCAGTGAGTCTCCTGAATGTGCATACACGTTCCCCCGGTAATGACGTCTCCCCCCGGAGACACTCCCCGCCATTGACTACCGACGTGTGAGGAGCGAGCCCTTCCGGCGAGCCGTGCATCCGGCCCGACGAGCGCATCCCCCGACACCCCGACGTCCCACGAACATAGTTGAGCGGGAGTCAATTCAGAAGAGGCGGGTTCCGCACAGCGCGCCCCCCGATCGGAGTACGCGCCCTTTCAGGCCTTATCGCACCCCAGTCCAACCCCCTCCTCGCCCATGCTGACCTGGGCACCTCCGCCGCCCCGCGGCACGCCGCCGGGCCTTTCCCGCACACCCCGCCCGGTCACACAAATTGCCGGGCCTGTGGACAAACTCCGGAGCCGGGTGCGTCATGGGATGGTGAAGGCTGCGATCTCCCGGGGGATGACCCCCGTACCTCCGGACTGTGTGCGCATTCTCGTCGTCGGCGGCGGCTACGTCGGCATGTACACCGCACTGAGACTCCAACGAAAGCTGAAACGGGAGCTCAAGCGGGACGAAGTCGAGATCGTCGTGATCACGCCCGACCCGTACATGACGTACCAGCCGTTCCTGCCCGAGGCGGCGGCCGGCTCCATCTCGCCGCGCCACGTCGTCGTGCCGCTCCGCCGCGTCCTCGACAAGTGCCGCATCGTCATCGGCGAGGTCGAGACCGTCGACCACGCCAAGCGCACCGCGACGTTCACCACCCTCGCCACCGAGGAGGAGGGCGCCGGGCCCGTCCAGATCGCGTACGACCACCTGGTCATGGCCCCCGGCTCCATCGCGCGCACGCTGCCCGTGCCCGGCCTCGCCGAGTACGCCATCGGTTTCAAGACCGTCGAAGAGGCCATCGGCCTGCGCAACCACGTCATCGAGCAGATGGACATCGCCTCCTCCACCCGCGACCCCGCGATCCGCGACGCCGCCCTGACCTTCGTCTTCGTGGGCGGCGGCTACGCGGGCGTCGAGGCGCTCGGCGAACTGGAGGACATGGCGCGCTACGCCTCGCGGTACTACCACAACATCAAGCCCGAGGACATGAAGTGGATCCTCGTCGAGGCGACGGGCCGCATCCTGCCCGAAGTCGGCGAGGAAATGGGCAAGTACACGGTGCGCGAACTGCGAAGGCGCAATATCGACGTACGCCTCGACACGCGTCTTGACTCCTGCGAGGACCGCGTGGCCGTCCTCAGCGACGGCGCCCGCCACCCCACCCGCACCGTCGTCTGGACCGCGGGCGTCAAACCCCACCCCGTACTCGCCGCGTCGGACCTGCCGCTGAACGAACGCGGCCGCCTCACCTGCACCCCACAGCTGACGGTCGAAGGCACCACGCACGCGTGGGGCGCGGGAGACGCCGCCGCGGTCCCCGACGTCACGGCGGACAAGCCCGGCACGGAGTGCGCGCCCAACGCCCAGCACGCCGTGCGCCAGGCCAAGGTCCTCGGCGACAACATCATCGCGTCCCTGCGCGACCGCCCCCTCCAGGAGTACACGCACAAATACGTGGGCTCCGTCGCCTCCCTGGGACTGCACAAAGGTGTCGCGCACGTCTACGGACGCAAGCTGAAGGGCTACCCTGCCTGGTTCATGCACCGCGTCTACCACCTGAGCAGAGTGCCGACCATCAACCGCAAGTCCCGAGTGCTCGCCGAATGGACCCTGTCCGGCCTGTTCAAACGCGAGATCGTCTCCCTGGGGTCGCTCGAACACCCCCGTGCGGAGTTCGAACTCGCAGCCGGTGGCGAACGCCCGAAGGAGTCCTCCTGACCGGAGTCAGGAACTCCCCGCACGGGACCGGCGTCTGACGGTTGTCAGTCCGTTCGGTCAGACTGTCCGTGTGACCATGGGCAGGCCGTCAGGCCGACACCAGGGACGTCCGATCGCGACATGCTGTGTTCCCGATCCAGAAGCGACACCACGAGGCCTACCGCAGTGAACTTCACGCGCTGGAGCGCCCGGCTCCCCGGAACGCAGCGCCGCGCAGCAGCGCGGACCGAACAAGCGATCGCCCCGGCACCGCGCGGGGACGGCTCCGTCCCCGCGGCCCGCGCCGAGCGGCCCACCGACGGAGCGGAGCCGCCGCCCCCGGACGGCACCGCGGCAGGCCCGGGACCCGACGGCATCGACGAGCTGCCGATCCGCGAGGTGCTCGACCGCATCCCCGCCCTCGTCGCCCTGGTGCACGGCACCGACCACCGCATCGCGTACGTCAACGACGCGTACGTGGCCGCCTTCGGCCCCCGCCCCGTCGGCGAGACCGCGCGCGTGGCACTGCCCGAGCTGGAGGAGCTGGGGCTGCTGCCCCTCCTGGACCAGGTCCTGCGCAGCTCGAAGCCGCGCACCGTCAAGTCCCGCAAGGCCTCATCCGGCCGTTCGTACACCTTCACGTGCACCCCCGTGACGCTGCCGCTCGGCGGCTCCGCCGCGGGCCCCGAAGAGGGCGGCGGCGTCCTCGTGTTCGCCGCCGACGTCACCGACCACGCCGAGGCGGCCGAGCGGCTGCGCACCAGCGAGCGGGCCCAGCGCGAGACGGCCGTCACCCTCCAGAAGTCCCTCCTGCCCCAGGAGCTGGAGCAGCCCGACGACCTCCGCATCGCCGCCACGTACCAACCGGGCGGCACCGAGGCCGCCGTCGGCGGCGACTGGTACGACGTGATCACCCTCGGCGGCGGCCGCACCGCCCTCGTCATCGGCGACGTGATGGGCCGCGGCGTCCGCGCGGCGGCCGTCATGGGCCAGCTCCGCACCGCCGTCCGCGCGTACGCCCGCCTGGACCTGCCCCCGCACGAGGTCCTGCAGCTCCTCGACGGCCTCGCCGCCGAGATCGACGCCAGCCAGATCGCGACGTGTGTCTACGCAGTGCACGACCCGAACGAAGGAAGCCTCGTCTACGCATCCGCGGGCCACCTCCCCATCCTCGTCCGCGACGAGAACGGCACCATCCACCGCGCGGAGGAGCCCACAGGACCCCCGCTCGGCACCGGCGGCTGGCTGCACACCTCGGGATCCGTGCCGCTCGGCCCCGGCTCGACCGCCGTCCTCTACACGGACGGCCTGGTCGAGCGCCGCAGCGAGGACATCGACGAAGGCGTGGCCTCCCTGGAGCGCGCCCTGGCCGGCGCCACCGGCACGCCCCAAGTGGTCTGCGACCGCCTGATCCGCGCCCTGGGAGTCACCGCCGACCACGACGACGACGTCGCCGTCCTGGTCCTCCAGCACCCCGCCCGCGCCGGCTCCGACGCCGAGCTCTTCAGGAACGCCGCCCTGGAGCTCCTCGGCGGCGTGGAAGCGGCTCCACGCGCGCGTGCCTTCGCCACCGGGGTCCTCGCCAGCTGGCGCTTCTCCCCGGAACTGCACGACCTGGGCGTCCTCGCCGCCAGCGAACTGGTCGCGAACTCCCTCCAGCACGGCACCCCACCGATGCGGCTTCGCCTGCGCCGCACCGACCGCCGGCTGATCATCGAGGTCACCGACGGCGACGACCACCTGCCGCGCCGCCGCCGCGCCGAGCCTGCCGACGAGGCGGGACGCGGCATCGCCATCGTCGCCACGATCGCGTCGAACTGGGGCTCACGCCGCACACCGGGCGGCGGCAAGGCCGTCTGGTGCGAGTTCGCACTCCCCAAGTAGCGCGCGTTACGCGTCGGCCGTGGCGGGCGCCGCCGTAGTAGGGCCGCCCTGCGCCACCACCGGGCTCTTCGCCAGCGAAGGCTGGTTCTGCACGGGGGTGAGCCCACGCCCGAGACGCACCGCGAGCACCGTGATGCCCAGCGAGAACAGCACGAACGTCACGATGTACGGGACGTGCAGCGCGGCACCCATCGGCCCGCCCACGGCCGGACCGACCGCGAGAGCGAGCTGCTTCACCAGGGCGAACGCCGAGTTGTACTGACCGACCATGCCGCCCGGCGCGAGATCCGCGACCAGCGGCGCGACGGTCGGCGACAGCATCGCCTCACCGAGCCCGAAGAGGGCGTACGTCGACACGAACGCGGCGGTCGCCATCGCCTGGCTGCCGTGCCCGAGCCCGGCGTACCCGGCGAGGAGCCACGCGAAGGCCCAGATCAGACCGACGGCCGCGATCACCCGTGACCGCTTGCGCCGCTCGACGAACTTCAGGACGGCGAACTGCGCGAGCACGATCATCGCCGTGTTGGCGGCCAGCGCGATGCCGAGCGTCGACGGCGAGATCCCCGCCGCCTCCACGCCGTACGCGGAGAGCCCCGACTCGAACTGCCCGTAGCAGGCGAAGAAGATCACGAAGCCGAGCACGCACAGCTGCACCATCGCCTTGTGCTTCAGGAGCGCGCGCATGCCGCCCCGCGGGGCCGACGCGTCCTTGGGCATCGCGTCCTGGATGGACGGCGCGTGCGGCAGCCGCACGGTCAGCGCGATGGCCGCGAGCACCAGGAACATCACGGACTCGATGGAGAACAGCAGCGTGAAGCTGCTCGGCCGGTCCTCGTCGACGATCTGGCCGCCGATGAGACCACCGATGCCGAGGCCCAGGTTCTGCAGGAAGAACTGCATCGCGAAGGACCGCGTACGGGTGGCCGGCGTCGAGGACCACACGATCATCGTCGCCAGCGCGGGCTGCATCACGGCCGTACCCGCGCCGAGCAGGGCCGCGGAGAGGATCGCCGTCGTCTCGCTGTCCGCGACGCCGAGCGCGACCGCGCCCACGGAGGCGACGACCGCCGCGCCCACGAGGACGGGGAGGGGGCCGCGACGGTCGATGACGCGGCCGGTGATGGGCAGGACGATCAGCGCGGCCATGGCGAAGGCGGCGAGCACGATGCCCGCCGCACTGGATCCCAGATCCCGCACCTGCGCCACATAGACGTAGAGGAACGGGACCGTGAAACCGATGCCGAACGCGCTCAGCGCGCTGCCTGCCTGGATACGACGCATCGCTGCGCCCATCGCCCTGGTCACTTTCACCTGCCTTGAGTGAGTCGTTAGAAGTGAAGACTTCGAAGCTAAAGTTCGATACTAAACTGTACACACCGAAGGACTTCAACGCCAACCGACGCCGTGCCATACTCGGCCCATGGGTGACACCCCCGGCCCGACTGAGCCGACACTTGAAGAGCAGATCGCCGCGTATCAGCGCGAGTTCCAGGACCTCGACCCCCAGGTCGAGCAGATCGTCTCGGCCCTCGGCCGCCTGAACCGCCGGATGAACGTGGCCTACGGCCGCCAGACGGCGACCCTCGGGATCAGCAACGCCGAGTGGGAGGTCCTCAAGGCCCTCGTCCTCTCCGGGGCTCCGTACCAAATGGGTCCGGGCGAGCTGGCCAAGCGACTCGGCCTCACCCCCGCGGCCATGACCCACCGGATCGACCGCATGGTGGCGGAGGGCCTGGTCACCCGGGACCGCGACGAGACCAACCGGGTCCGCGTCATCGTCGAGCTGACCGCGGAGGGCCGCGAGAAGTGGCTGGAGGCGATGCGCCTGGCCACGGTCTTCGAGGAGGACCTCCTCCAGGACCTGTCCCAGGACGAGCGCGGCGCGCTGGGCGAGGTGCTCACCCGTCTTCTACGTCGCGTGGAGCACGCCCAGCCGGACGCCGGCGGACGCCTCACCGACCTGGACTGAACCGCCCTCCGGCGGGGCACAGGGTGGGGTTGACAGTCACCTGCTGGATCCGTAAAGTTCTTCGGGTTGCCACGGAGCCGTAACGGTTCTGCGACAGCACATCCCGCCGCTGATCGAGCGGCAAACCAAACTCAGCACGACCTCCCAACGGATGCAATTCGGCGTGCCCGAATTCAATTCCAAGGCTCGATTATGAGTTGCCGGGAAAACCCGCTAGAGTTTGGGACGTCGGAACGGCCCAACAGCCGGGAAGACACCTCCCGCTGACTGGGAGTCAGGCCCGAAAGGATCTGATAGAGTCGGAACCGCCGGAAAGGGAAA
>NZ_JBVKAO010000003.1:0-1102497 GCF_055639375.1 Streptomyces sp. NPDC039462 | reverse complement strand
CCGCCCACGGCCACCCACCCACCGCCGCACCCCGATTCAAAGCCAAACCCCCACCCCTGTCAATACAAAACCGCGCAGCTGGTTTCTACCCCCACTACACCACCCCTCCACCACCCCTCCACCACCCCACCACACACCCACAAGGCACCAACAGGACGCCCACAAGGCACCAACCCGACACCCAGACCCGCCCGGCCAGCAGACGGAAACCCACAACTCCAAAAGCCCCAGCCACCCCACCGACCCAGCACACCGCCAAAGCCCCAGCAGATCTGAAACCCGGTAACACGTCGGTCACCCGAACCGCTCCAGCAGCGCGAGCACCGGCCGGATGCCGCACCGCCCCGAAGACCCCAGCACCCGTTACTGCAACGGTGAAGCTGCGCCAGCAGACCGTGCTGCCATCTCGCCGACCCGGACCGCCCGCCGGGGCAATCCGAGGCCCAGCGACAGATGGCCGGCACGACAGCCCCACCCCGCGCAGGCGCCCGGACTCCACTACCGGCCCCACCCCCAGTGACGCCCCAACTCTTCCCCAATACCAAGACCCGGAAGGCACACCCCAAGGCGGTCCGGACCCGGGCGACCGGACGGCCGACCCAGCTCACAAACCGCATGAACGGTTTTTAGATAGCTGCCGTCCACCCACCCCGGACGGCCCAAAACTTCCCCCGGTGACACCAGGCCTGGAATCTGCGGCAAACCCCGCCTTCCGGCCAAAGCCCCAACCCCTCCACCCGGACCACACCCGGAAAGCCGTCGAGGTAGCCACCCGTCCACTCCCACCCACCGACAAGCGGAACGCGTCATACCCCAGCCGCCCCCAAGATCCGGCATGCCCCAGCCCTGGAGATCAAACCGGCAAGTTGGTTTTATACGCCGACGGGAAATCATTCTTGACGGGAGTCACCAGTGAGCAAGCAGGAACGGGCCACCCGTACCCGCAACGCCCTCATCCTCTCCGCCTCCACCCTCTTCGACCAACGCGGCTATACCCGCACCAGCTTGGAAGAGATCAGCACCCGCGCCGGCGTCAGCCGCGGTGCCCTGCACTTTCACTTCCCCAACAAGGCGGCCCTCGCTGACGCCATCGAGCAAACCGCAGCTCGCACCCTCCACCACACCGCACACCCCACACCCCCTACCAAGGTGAGTGCCCTGCAGCACCTCATGGACCTCACTCACCGCATGATCCACCTTCTCCACCACGACATCACCGTCCGCGCCGCATTCCGCCTCACCCACGACCCCGGCCCTCGCACCCACGACCTCCGCCACCAATGGCACACCTGCATCCATCAACTCACCACCCAAGCCGCCCGAGAACACACCCTGACACCCCAGACCACCCCGGAAGCCCTTACCACCACCATCACCGTCACCACGACCGGCCTCGAAGTCCTCACCCGCACCAACCCACACATGCTCACCCCCACCCCCCTCACTCACTTCTGGCAACTTCTGCTCCCGACCATCACCCACCCCCACACGCTTGCCACCCTGCACCCCAACGGCAGCCCCGCACCCGCCGACACCGCCAAGACCGCCAACTAGCAGCCCTGCACAGCCACTCCTCGGCAAGTCACGATCACGCCCCCGGCCTGCACGCCTAGCGCCACCTCCCCACACAGCAACGGGCGCACCCATGCCAACCAACCGCTGGACAGGCTCGGGAAAGGAGCGGAGCCTGTCGACGCCGCAGGCGGGGGCAAGGGCGAGGGCCGGGCGGTGCGGAGTCATCTGTCGCTTTCGCCGGTGCGCTTCCCCTTCGCTCACCGAACCGCCGACCCGGTCAGCAAGTAGTCAAGATCCAGCAATGCGACCTCTGTTATCGAACAGGCACGCTAGGCTACCGACAGGTCGTCACGCCTCGGCGGGAACGGCGTTGCAGCGGCATGTGCCGCCCGAGGCATGGAGGATGCCCCAGATGACGCAGGGTCAGGGTTCGCTTGCGGGGAAGGTCGCCCTTATCACCGGGGCGAGCAGTGGGATCGGCGCCGCGGCGGCCCGGGTGTTCACGCGGGAGGGCGCGCAGGTGGTGCTCATATCCCGGCGGGAGGACCGGCTCCAGGCCCTGGTCAAGGAGTTGCACGCCGAGGGGGCAGAGGCTGCTTCCTACTGCGTCGC
This sequence comes from Streptomyces sp. NPDC039462, assembly GCF_055639375.1. NCBI lineage: Bacteria > Bacillati > Actinomycetota > Actinomycetes > Kitasatosporales > Streptomycetaceae > Streptomyces > Streptomyces sp. NPDC039462. The sequence continues at coordinate 1,100,370 of NZ_JBVKAO010000003.1, read as the reverse complement.
GAACGTGCAGGTCGCCGCCGACATGCGGCGGGCCGTCGACTTCGCGGTGGAGACCTACGGGCAGCTGGACGTCGCGTTCAACAACGCGGGAGCAGCCGTGGCGAAGAGTCCGCTGCACCTGATGGACGACGCGGCCTACGACCTCATCATGGACACCAACGTCCGCGGAGTGTGGAACTGCCTGCGTCCTGAGATCGGCGCGATGCTGGAGAGCGGCGGCGGAGCGATCGTGAACACGAGCAGCGTGGCCGGCCTGGTCGCGACCTCGGTCGCGGCCCCTTACATCGCCTCCAAGCACGCCGTGGTCGGACTGACCAAGGTCGCCGCGGTCGAGTACGCGCCCAGCAACATCCGCGTCAACGCCATTGCTCCGGGCCTCGCCCGCTCCGAAATGGTCGAGGACTGGTTCGCCCGCTTCCCCGGACAGGAAGCCAAGAGCAAAGCCTCCTCCCCGCAGAACCGCATGGCCGAACCCGAGGAGATCGCGGAGGCCGCCGCCTGGCTCTGCAGCGACCGCGCCTCCTTCGTCACCGGCGCCACCATGCCCGTCGACGGCGGCGCCACCGCCTGGTAGCACACCGATCGGGCATCCGGGCCGGGGACCCGACCACCAAGTACTTCAGTGGGCCAGCGCCCCGGCGACCACAGTGCGGGTTCCACCTGAAGCCTAAGACCTGAAGCTGAAGCAGACGCGGACACAGACGCGAGCGCAGCCGTAACGCAGACGCAGACAAGGCTGGCCTGAGCAAAGCAAGCTCAGGCTCAGCTCAGTTAAGTACAGGCTGGTCGGCGTCAGTTGATGGATTGGTCGAGGAGACCAGGACGGGCTGAGGGACGGACACCGCCTGTGCGTACAGGCGTGCTCCCCGGTCAGGGGCGAGGTCGAGACGGGCCAGGACCGCGGGCACCGTGATCGCCGGTATCACGTGGTCGTAGAGCACCGAGATGCGCCGCTCGACGTCCGCCAGCCCACTCTCGAGCTGGGAGAAGAGCTGAACCCCGTGAAAAGAGCTGACGATGAGCTCCGCGGTCTGCCGGGGCACCACGTGGGAAAGGATCTCCCCACGATCCTTGGCCTCGGCGAGCGTCTGGGCGGACAGTTCTATCCAGGCCGGCCAGGCACTGCCATAGTGCTCCCGGCCCTGCGGGTCGGAAGAGAGCACCGCACCGGCTCGTACCACCGGATCACGCGGCAGCCGGTGTGCGAGCAACAGCCCCGCGTCCACCCACTCCTGGACCTTGAGATCCTGCGGCGGCCCCGCGTAGGCGACCTGCGCCTGCAGCACTCCGCGCGCCAAGGCTTCCTTGGAGTCGAAGTGGAAGTACAACGCGCCCTTGGTGACCCCGGCCTCCTGGAGGATGTCCGACACCGTGGCCGCCGAATATCCATGCTCGGCAAAGACCGTCGCAGCCGCCTCCAGTACTGCGCGGCGGGTTCTGACAGCACGCTCCTGCTGCGCCACGTGACCTCCCCTGCACTCGTGCCCGTATCGGGTATGCAGCGGACCCGAAAAAGAAACCGTCGTGGAGGTACCTTACCCACAACCCCACCTGCGGACTCGGCCGGGGATCTTTCCCCATCGTTCCCCCTGGCTCCACCCGCCCGACAAATCGACACTCAACCCACCAAGGCGCCCTCTCCGCAAGGACAACCCACGCCAAACGTCTCCACTCACACACCTTCCCACTCACACACCGTTCTCTGGGCCCCGGCACGTGGGGGGAGTGACACGGCAAGGAGGTGCGGATCGTGGACCGTTGACCAGTCGACGACCGCACGCAGGCCGGAACGAGACCTGTGCTGACGCCGACCGCTGAGCAACCGGCTCCACAAAGGAGAAGGGGCGCATAGCAGTGAGGATGATGGACGCCATCCACGCCATGCAGGCCTGGCCGATGGCCGATATCGCACCAGCAGACCAGCCAGTTCACGACGGCGTGCGGTCCGGCAGGTCGAGCGGGCCACCGCGGCGCACTCCCATGAGCCCGCGCCCCGCTCTCACTTACCCCATTTCAGCTCGACACGGCGAGGCGCCAGATGCACACCCGTCCCCTCAGGGCGGGTTGGGCCATCAGGCCAGGGAGCGTACACGCGTGAGGCTTGCCGCATACGCTCCCCAGGCCTCCTGCGTGCGCTCGTCAGCTCTGCCGCGAACGCTCGTCCGGCCAGTTGCGTCCGGCCGCTGCCTCCGCGTCCACCCTGCGCAGGAGCTCCTCGTCGATCTCGTCCAGCGATCGGACCACATGACGCACGCCGACCTGCTCCATCAACGGCCGCTGGTACCCGTGCTCGTAGTCGCTGGGGTGCCCGATGAACGCCACGCCGAGCTCCCGCGCCGTCTGCGCGACCCGTGCCACATCGTCAATGAAAAGCACCTGGTCGAAACGGAGCCGGAAGACATCCTCGGTGATCTCCCGGATACCCGGACGGAAATCATTGGTGCACACATACACCGGCTCGTCGAAATACTCCGCCAAATCACCCAGATAACGGTCGAAGTGCGCACGCTCCAAACCGCCGTAACACACCGTCCGCACGCCGAACGACCGCAGCCTTTCCATCAGACGATGCGCGCCTTCCAGCACCCGCACCGGGTGCTCCAGCAGATAGCGCTCCCGCTCCTCGAAATACGCGGTCAGCAAGTCCTCCGCGGTGCCCCCCAATACGTCCGCCGCCGCCTGCGCTGCAACTCGCTGCGACTGCGACAACAGCACCTGCTCCAACCCCGCCCCGTACTCACCGCCCCGCGACTCCACCAAGCGGCGGATCACCGGGCCGAAACTGTCATTCAGCAACACCCCGTCAATATTTACCGCCACCAGGCTCAGGTGCGCCAACCCCTTCGGACGTCCTCCCTCATGAACACGCGAATCCGAGCCGATCGCTCCAGCCTCGACCGGATCCGACCCGACCGAACCAACCTCAGACGAACCCTGATGACCCACCACGCCAACCCCCACAATCTGACGATCGATGCACAACAAACTCAAACAGGCCCAACTGGACGCGCCCCGACCAGACGTGACCTTGGAGCAAACCAACAGCCGCACCCAGCCAGGGACCCCCAGCCTCGCCACCCCAACCGGCAAGCAGCCGATCAGGCCTGGCGGAGCAGACCAGCCAGCATCAAGCAAACCAGAGCTGAACAGTCCCGCAATCTCCCGAAGCAGACGAACCAGCGGGCGATCCGAACGGGGACTATACGGACAGGCAGCGAGAAGGGCAGCAGGAAGGGCGGGCCGGAGATACAGCAGACAACGGGCGGCGCGGCAGGCAGACAGGAGACAGCGGGCAGGCGGAGCGACGGCCGGCCGGGCAAGACCGATCAACGCGAAAGCATAACAAGGGAACCGGACTGCCGGTTTTCCATGGATAAACGGACGGAATAATTCCCCTTTCACAGAAAACCGCAAACCGCCTCCCACCAGGAACGCAACTCGCCACCACTACTCAGCGTCACAGAAACTCGAATCTCCAGGAGCCCCATTTACCCTGCGCCCAACCCGTGTAATCGCCACCGACCCTTGAAAAGGAAACCGGTGGGTATGTATGTTATGGCGTCACTTTCATTCACCTCCGGGGGAGAGGTTCATGAGCAGCAGTCTCGCCATGCCCGAGTCGAAAGACGCCCAGGGCAACCGCAACACCCACACCGCCCGCATCGACGGTCAGCCGGCCCAACTACCCCGGCTCACCACGACCGTTCCCGCGGAATACGTCCACCGCGCCGCCCTCGCCGAAGTCTTCCTCACCGACTGCGAAAAAACCGGTGAGAGCACCTTCGTCCTCACCGGACAGTGGCCCCGCGCCCATACCTTCTTCACCACGTCGGACGGACGCCACCACGATCACCTCCTGGCCTGCGAGACCTTTCGCCAGACGGGCATCTACCTGGCTCACGCCGAGTTCGGCGTACCTCTGGGCCACAACTTCGTCATGCAGGACATGACCGTCACCACCCATCCGGAACACATGGTGATCGGCAGCACCCCCACCAATCTCACCCTCAACACCACGATCACCCGCGTTGGCCGCAGTCCCAACTTCACCATCAGTCTCACCATCGTCAATCAGCACCACCACACCATCGCCACCTGCTACGGCCACTTCACCTGCATATCCCCGGCTGCCTATCGACGTCTGCGCGCCGCCAACCCCACCAACCCCCACGCCACCAACCCCACTAACCACACCCTCGAAGCCCTCGAGCACACCCCCATTCACCAAGACCCCACCACTTACGGCCGCGTCCACACGCGCGACCTCGTGCTCGCCCCCACCCACGAGCCCCACCGGTACCGCCTCAACCCCGACCCCACCCACCCCATCCTCTTCGACCACGACGGTGACCACATTCCCGGCATGGTCCTCATCGAGGCGGCGCGGCAAGCCACACACCCCCACCCTCCGACCACCCATCTCACGCACAGCCACACCGAGTGGCACCACTACGTCGAGCTCAACGCCCCCTGCCACATCACCACCACTCCCCCCACCACCACCATCACCCCCACCGGTCACACCACCACGCAGACCGTGACCAGCCACCAGAACAACCACGCCACCCACACCACGACCCTCACTCACACCACCACTCACACGCCCACGTAGACCAGCAGTTGCAGCACTTCCCCCCACCCTTCGCGGGCCCATCCACACAGCACAGACCGCCGGCGGGCCCCACCCTGTCGGCGGCTACACCGCGATTGCCGGTCCGTGCTCAGCGCGCCCACGTTCCAGCTCAGTCCGTGCACGTCCCTGCCCCCACCCTGAGTGCGCCTCAGGCCCACCAGGGATGATCACTTGCACTCACGCACGCGCCGAAATGGCCATGCCTGCTGCCAGTCGGCTGACCTCTCGTCAGCGAGTGGAGGCGACTGAGCAGACGTGCCCGCGCGGCGGGACGGCCAGGTTCACAGTGACGCCATCGGCGCCGGCCAGCACCTCCCGGCCGGACGCGACCGGACCGGACCAGACCGGCGTGGCGACGGCCCCGGCCCGGCCCGGCCCCGGCGACCCTGACCTGCAGCGACGAGTCATCGCCCCATAGGATTCGGGGCGAGTACGCGGATATCCAGACCCCGGACCGCCGCCGGTGCCCCCGTCCCTGCCGACCCCGAGGGAAGCCGGGCCGACTCCTGCCCGCCTGCCCCGCCGTCCGGGTCTCCCGCCGGACCAGCCCCCGGAACACCACTGTCTTGAGCACCGAAGCAGTCACCGAAGAAATCACCGAAACAGTCATAGACGCAAAGCCGTCCCCGTCTCCGTCCCCCGCCTCGTGCCCCGCGCCGTCCCCGTCCACCCGGTCCCGCATCCGCGCTCGCCTCGCCGGGCGCGCGCCCGCCCCGCCGCCGGCGGGTACCGCGCTGCACAACGTCAGCGTCGCCACCGCCGTGCTCCTGGCCCTGGTGGCCATCGGCTCCCTCATTCATGAGCCCGTGCTCATACCCCCGCTCGCCGCGTCCGCCGCGATCATTCACGGTGCACCGAGGCTGCCACTGGCCCAGCCACGCAGTGTGATCGTCGGCCATCTGCTGTGCGCCGCCGTCGGCTATGCGGTCGTCGCCGCCTCGGGCAGCTCGCCGTGGGCGGCGGCCATGGCGGCCGGGATCAGCTTGGCCGTGATGACCGTGGCTCGGACCCCGCACTCCCCCGCGTGCGCGACCGCCGTCGTCATCGTCCTCAACACACCGCGGCCCACGACCTTCGTGCCTCTGCTCGTGGGCTCCGCCACTCTCCTCGTCCTCGTGGGCTGGGCCGCCTCGTGCGCCCGCCCCAGCGCGCCGCGCTACCCCGCCTACTGGTGGTGACCCGGGCCGCCGGCCGACCGGTCAGGCCGCAGGTGTCACACACGCATAGCGGACCCACCACAGTGCAGCCCCACCCCCCCCACCCCCCCCCGCAGCGCCCGGGTGTCGAGCACCTCGCGGAAAATCGTGTGACCCGGCGGGCCGGGCGCGTTATCGTCGGCTGCATGAACGTCACCGGCCCACGCAACACCGCGACCGCGCGAGCGACCAGCTCGCCGGTTGCCGCCGCCTGACGTCTTTCCTTCTTTCCATCGGCGACCGGAAACGGCCCGCCGATGTTCCCGTGGCCCCTGGCTCTCTCGCCGGCTCCCTCGCCACGATCCGACGACCGCGCGGACCCGTTGTCCGGTGCCTCCCCCGCTCGTACACGCGAAGGAGCCACCTCATGAACACCGACTCGGTAATCAGCACGTTCGTCGAGTACTTCCAGGAGCGCGGCCATCACCGCATCACCGGGTCGACTCTGCTGCCGCCGCCCGGGGATTCCGTCCTGTTCACCACTTCGGGCATGCACCCCCTCACCCCCTACCTGGAGGGGCGCCCGCACCCACTTGGCAGCCGACTCGTCAATGTGCAGCGCTGTCTGCGCACGACGGACCTCGAAGAAGTCGGGGATCCCACCCATCTGACCGTCTTCGAGATGCTCGGCACCTGGTCACTCGGCGACTACGAAGGGCCGCAGAGTCTCCACTGGGGATACGAATTGCTCACCGAGGGCCTCGGCATCGATCCCCGCATGATGCACACCACGGTCTTCGGCGGCGACGACCGCACCGGGCCGGACACCTCTTCCCTGGAAGTGTGGGAAGAGCTCGGGGTCCCAGTGGAGTTGACCGTGGAGGACAACTGGTGGTCCAACGGGCCGACCGGCCCCTGCGGTCCTGATTCCGAGATCTTCCTGTGGACCGGCGACACCCCGCCCCGGTCGACGCCCACGCATGACGACCGCTGGGTGGAGGTGTGGAACCACGTCACGATGCGCTACCGCAGGCTTGTCGACGGTTCGCTCGTGCCGCTCCCTCAGCAGAATGTCGACACGGGGCTTGGCTTGGAGCGGCTGGTCTCGTTGCTGCAGGGCAAGTCGTCGGTCTTCGAGTGCGATGTCTTCGATCCCTGGCGTCTGCTGGTGCCGGGGCTGTGGCAGCTCGACGAACCGTCGCTGCGGATCGTCTGCGATCACCTGCGTTCGGCCGTGGTCGTGATCGGCGACGGGGTGCGCCCGAGCAACACCGGTCGCGGCTACGTGGTGCGCCGTCTGATCCGGCGCCTGCTCACCGTGCTGTGGCGCGACGATCCCACACGCGGGCTCGGCGACCTGCCTGGCGATCTGATCCAGCACACTCTGGACCACTTCCACCAGGACGTGGACCCCGTCGACGTACGCGTCATCCTGCTCGACGAGGAGCGCCGGTTCCGTCGGCTTCTTGAGCGCGGGCAGCGGATCCTCACCCAGCCCCGATTCCAAGGGCCCCTCGACGAGGAGGACTTGCACTATCTCCACGACACCCATGGCCTGCCGCGCGACCTCGTCCTGAGCCTGCGTCCGGAGGGACGAGGGCCCGACGCCTGAGGAGCCGGAAGCCGGAAGCTGAAGGGCCTGAGAGCCTGAGGACCTGACCGCGCTGCTGCTGGTCCGGCTGCCCGACCCGGGTGGCCCGGGTGGCCCGGGGACGGCCGGACCAGCAGGAATATGCCGCCGCATCTCCTCGAAGCTGCTTCGAGCTGCTCGAAATCTCAGAGCCTTAGCAGACCGCCCACCCACCAGTCGTGTGGGTTGCCGTCGTTGGCGATTGCGCGGTTCCTCAGTGTTCCTTCCACGGTGAAGCCCAGCTTCTCGGCGACGGCGCGCGAGCCGGTGTTGCCGACCATGGCCCACCACTCGATGCGGTGGACATCGAGTGTGGCCCATCCCCAGTCGCACAGCGCTCGCGCGGCCTCGACCGAATAGCCGTGGCCACGCTGCTCCTTGACGGCCCAGTAGCCGAGTTCGAAGACGCCCCGACTCATCCGGGTGAGGCAGTATGTACCGACGAACGCCCCACTGCCCTTGCGGAAGGCACCAAGGTTGTAGTCCTTGTCCGTGGCCCAGCCAGCCGGCCACTCCTCGCAGACGCTCTTCTCGGCGTGCTCGCGCCGGTACGGCACCGGAACCGGCGTGTAGTACTGAATGTCCTCGTCCTGGCAGGCGTGATACACCGCGTCCACGTCACCGGGCGTGAAGGCCCGCAGCACCAGACGGTCGGTCTCTAGAGTCACCGGATCCATTGCGGCAGTATGAACATCTTCCGCCGATGGCGGCCAGGGATTATCCCGTAGAGGTGTCGAGCACTCCGGCCACCAGGCGGCGGGCGTACGCGGCGTCGTGGCCGGTCGGACGGAAGAGGATGCGGTACATCACCGGGGCGACGACGTGGTCCAGGACCGTCTCGACGTCAGGGACGGCCTCACCGCGGTCGGCCGCACGCGCCAGGATGATGTCGATCTGTTCGGCTGCGTAGGCAGAGCACTGCCCCGCGTTGCTGCCATCGGGATCGCCGAGCAGCGCGTCGCGGATGTAGGCCCGGCCTGCGGAGGACGACATCTCGTCGAGGAACTGCTCCGCCCAGGCTTCGAGATCGGAGGTCAGGTCCCCTCGGTCGTCCGGCGGCGCCTCGGGCCGCAGGCGCTCGACCGCCACATCCGACAGGAGCGCCTGCAGGTCGCCCCAGCGGCGATAGATGGTCGAGGGGGTGACTTCGGCACGGGCGGCGATCAGTGGAACCGTCAGTGCGTCACGGCCCACCTCGGCCGCGAGCTCGCGCACGGCGGTGTGCACCGCTTCTTGTACTCGGGCGCTGCGCCCGCCCGGGCGCGCCATCGGCTTACGACTCACGTCACCACCTTAGAGCGAATCCGTCACATGGCTGAATGTGTGATGTGTGTGCTGTCGAGGGCACGTCTGCACACACGTCGTGACAGCACACACATCGTGTGTGCAGACGTCGTGACAGCGCGCATGACGTGACAGCACGCGCGTCGCGACAACGCTCACGCAGGGTGCCGCGCCCGGTGCCCGTCACAGAGCGACTGCCGCCGGGGCGAACGAGTGGGCAGGGACTGTCTGCTCGTAGGCATGACCCACCCGCAGGAGCACGGCCTCGGCGAGCGGGCGGCCGAGGAGCTGCATGCCGATGGGCATGCCCGCGCGGTCGCGGCCGACCGGCACGGACAGTGCCGGTACGCCGGTGATGTCGGCGGGGGCGGACAGGCGTACATAGGCATCGGAGACGCTCTCCGAAGTGCCGTCGGCCCAGGTGATCGTCTCCTGTTCCGAGCGCACCGCGGTCGCGGGAACGGTCGGTGCGACGACCACGTCGACCTCGTCCAGCATGCGCAGCCAGGCCTGGCGCATGAGCGTGCGGGCTCGTTGCGCGCGCAGGTAGTCGCCGGCGGACATGAGTGCGCCGGCTTCCAGGAGGATCCGGACGTCGGCCCCGTACTGTCCGGGGGCCGAGCGCAAGGTCCGCTCGTGGTAGGCGGTGGCTTCCGGGACCATGAGGCCCCATTGCGTGGCCTGGACGTACCGGGTCATCGGGATCTCGACCTCGACGAGAGTCGCGCCGAGGGTTTCCAGTTGGGCGACGGCGGCTCGCACGGCGACCTCGACCTCGGGGTCGACGTGGTCGAAGTAGTAGTTCCGGGGGACGCCGACCCGCAGGCCTGTCAGGTCCGTGCCCGGGGTCGGCCGGTAGTCCACGGGAGGCACGGAGAGGCTGGCGGGGTCGCGCGGGTCGTGTCCGGCGAGGACGGACATCGCCAGGGCCGCGTCCTCGACGGTACGGGTCAGGGGGCCGACGTGGTCCAGCGTCCAGGACAGGGACGTCACGCCGTGCCGGGGAACGAGACCGTACGTGGGCTTGAGGCCGACGACGCCGTTCAGCGCGGCCGGCACGCGGATCGACCCGCCCGTGTCGGTCCCCAGGGCGAAGGTCGCCGCACCCGCCGCCACGGCGACGGCCGAACCGCCGCTGGAGCCGCCGGCCACCCGTTCCAGGTCCCAGGCGTTGTTGGTCTGCGGCGTGGTCAGTCCGTAGGCGAACTCGTGGGTGTGGGTCTTGCCGACCAGGGCGGTGCCGGCCGCGGCCAGGCGCGCCGCGACCGCACTGTCGGCGTCCGCCCGGTGGTCCGCCCGGACCCGGGAGCTGGCCGTGGTCGCCACACCGGCGACGTCGATGAGGTCCTTCAGCGCCACGGGGATTCCGTGCAGCGGGCTCCTCACGTGCCCGGCGGCGACTTCGCGTTCGGCATCGCGCGCCGCGACACGTGCCCGCTCCGCCGTCACTGTGACGTAGGCCTGGAGGTGGGGTTCCGTCTGCTCGATCCGGTTCAGTACCGAGTCGACGAGTTCCACGGGCGAGAGTCGACGCGCCTGTATCTCGTCCGCGGCAGCGGCGAGGGACAGCTCATACGGCTGCATGGTGGTTCTCCTCCGGGGTGTGGTGGGTGGTGGGCTGAGGCGACGGAGGGACCGGGGTCGGCGGGAGCAAGGACGGTGGAAGCGGGGGCGGCGGGGTGGGTGGGGTGTCCGCGAAGTCCAGTTCGCGGAGGAGGGCGACGACGGAGTGGATGTGGTCCGCCGTGGCGGCGACGGCCTGGTGCCGATCGGTTGCCAGCGGGAGGCCGGCTCGCGCTGCCCATCGGGCGGCCTCAGGTGGTGTGAGTTCTTCGATGGGGGTGGGCATGGGGATCCCTTCCGTGTCGGGGTGAGGTCGCATGTCTCAGGCGTTCCGAGGGCGGGCGTCGACTCCGCCACCACTACCAAAAGCTAAGCGTTTGCGTTAGGCCAACGGTAGGACCTACGCTCACTTAACGCAAACAGTTAGCTTTTAGCGCTCGACTCGGAACGGACGGACCGACATGAAGGCACCATCAATGAACAAGGCCCCATCAACAAACCAGGCGACCCAGCCCGCCGCGACCAACCAATCGGCACAGTCAGACCGGGCCAGGCCGACCGCGTCGCCCGCTGCCGCCAACGCGCTCCCCTACTGGACCGTCGGCGACATCACCGTCCACCGCATCGACGAAACACCTCTGCCGCCCGCGACCGGGCCCTGGCTGTTGCCCGACGCCACAGCCGACGTGGTCGCACAACAGCACTGGCTCCGCCCCGACTTCGCCGACCACCAGGGCGTCCTGCATCTCGACAGCCACAGCTTCGCGTTCGCCGTGGGCACGCTGCGAGTGCTCGTCGACGCCGGTATCGGCAACGGCAAAACACGAGCCAACCCGGCGTGGCACAACCTCCACACCGACTACCTGCAACGCCTCACCGACGCCGGGTTTCCCCCGGACTCGGTCGACCTGGTCGTCCTCACCCATCTGCACACCGACCACGTCGGCTGGAACACCCGGGAAGTGGACGGCGCGTGGGTCCCAACCTTCCCCAACGCCCGTTACGTCGCTTCCCGCACCGAGCGGGAGTTCTGGGCCGGGTACGACATGGACGAGGCGCGACAGGAGATGTTCCGCGACTCCGTGCATCCGATCGAGGACGCCGGACTGCTCGACCTCATCGACGTCCCGGCCGGTGGCACCGAAATCGCCCCCGGCCTACGCCTGATACCCACCCCTGGTCACACCCCGGGCCACATCACGGTCCAGGTGAGCGATCACGACGAAACGGCCGTGATAACCGGCGACTTGATCCACCACCCTGTCCAACTCCCCCGCCCGCACATCGGCAGCTGCGTCGACATCGACCCGGCCCAGGCCGAAGCCTCGCGCCGCGCTCTCCTCACCTCGCTCGCCGACACCGACGCCCTCGTGCTGGGAACCCACTTCCCTGACCCCACTGCCGGTCGCGTGGTGCTCCAGGGGGACGCCTATCGGCTGACACCGGTTCCACCGACGCGCCGGGCGCTCACACGGTGACGTTCTGGGGCAAACGCCGGTTCGAGGTCAGGCCAGCACGCCAGTCACTCCGTCACGCAAACCCTCAGTCCTCGAGCCCCTCAGTCACGTGGACGTCGAACATGGGGGTGGCATCCGCGTCGTACGGGAGGGTGGAGAGGACGTCGGCGTAACCGCGTTCCATGGCCTGCCGTTGGCGTGCGGTGCGCGGGTCGGCGGGGAGCGCGGCCAGGCGGGCCATATGTTCCTCGTGGGCCTGGGTGATCTGGTCGGCAGTCGCACGCCAGTCGGCGTCGTCCGGTGCGCGGGCCAGCTCCACGCAGACCGGTTCCGTACCCTCTGCCAGCGCGGCCGCGGCCCGGTCGTGACCGTCCAGGAGCAGCCATCCGTCCAGGAAGGACACCCACCACAGCAGGACGGGGGCGAGGGTACCCTCGCTGACATGCTTGCGGTATGCCTTCACGCGGGCGGCGTCCGGTGCCGGGAGCGGGCGCAGCGGCAGGATGCCGTGCCAGCCACCCCCACAGAGCTGTTCGAGAGTCACCTCGGGCCAGTCACGGACGAGGTCACAGCTCCAGATGCCCGGAGCGAAGGTGGTACGCGGGGTGAGCCGCCAGCGCCCGTCGTGGAGGGGGCCATGCTCCGCTCCTTCGAGCCAACGCGCGTATTGGTGCGCCCAGTTGGTTCGGTAGGGCCAGTTTGCACCGGTCCGCATCGCCGCCGCGGTCAGAGGCGGCAGCAGAGACCGATAGCCAGCCAGACGGCGCAGGTGAAGATCGCGACAGCAACCATCACCCTCGGACCGGGCCTGGATGAGCGGCTGTTCGTCCTGGAGAAGGATCCAACGGCGCTCCGTCGCCCGCTCGAAGCGCAAGGGCGGCCGGGTGACCTGCCCTCCGCCCGGAATGGTCAGGACGAGCCCGCCCCCGGGCAGTGGTTCCCGTGTGGCCCTGATCATGGGATCAGTGTGCCAGTACTAAGGCGGTGCTCGGCAAGAGATGTGCTCGGCGAGGACCGTCCAAGCGCCGTTCCAGCCGCACCCGTGCGCTGCGCGGCCTCTACGCAGCGAAGAAGTCGATGAGCGCGCGGGCGACCTGACCGGGGGCGTTCTCCGTGGGGATGTGATCCGCGTCCGGGACGCGGATGAGCGTGGCGTGCGGCATCTCCGCGGCGAAACGTTCGGCGTACTCCACCTTCTCGTGGAGGTCGTCTTCGCCCCAGACGAGCAACTTGGGCTTCGTGGACCGCTTCAGCGCGGGAACGAGGTCGAGGGTGTAGCGGCTGTCGGCCGCACCCGCCAGGGCCATCCAGGAGCGGCGAACCCGTGCGTCGTGCCACGGATCCACGTAGTCCGCGATCAACGCCTCGGTGGCGGCACCGGCGAGCGCACGCGTCACCGCCTGCCGCCGGGCCTCGAGCACACCGTCGACCGTGTCCGTATCCGGGTCCGGGCCCTTGCCCGCATCTCGGAACCGGGCCACGTGGGGTGCCGGCCAGGAGTCGTAGAGGACCGAGTTGACCAATGCGAGCCGGGATACCTCCAGTCGATCGCGGGCGACAAGATGCTGCGCGATGGCACCACCGATGTCATGGCCTGCCACGGCAATCGGCTCGGAGAGTTTCAGCGTGGTGGCGAATCGTGCCACCCACTCCGAGAGGGCCGGGACGGTGGCCGTCTCCGCGGTGAGCTCACCCCCCGAACGCCCAAGCCCGGGCAGGTCAACGGCGATGGGCCGCAGCCCTGCCTCCGCAAGGCGTCCGAGTACGGGGAGCCAGACCCGGCTCCAATACGTTCCGTGCAACAACAACACGGCAGGGCCGTCCCGCTCCACGGTCAGGTAACTGGCCTTCTCACCGTCGACCTGAACGGTGGTCCGCAGCACTTTCGCTTCGGCGCTTTTGTTACTCATGGGACGACGGTGACCGAATCCGACCTCCTGGCCGAGAGACCAGAAAGACAAGCACAGGTACATTCCTGCCAAGTTCCCCTGATGGACACCACCGATCCCGACCGTCTGCCTGAGCGCCCGTCCACCCGCCTGACAGGAAATCACGATGCCGCCGGTCGACAGGTCGGCCTACTGTTCAACCGATGAGCACTCACACGCACGACGTCGGCCACGACGAGTTGACCGAGGTGACCATCCGCTCCCAGGGCAACTCGGCAGTGGCGGTGAAGTTCTGTAACCGTTTCCGTCCGGACGAAGACTGCGTGCACTACTCCGTCGAAGCCTGCGCGCCAGGACTGACTGCCCGCATCGATGAAGTGGTCGCATGGGCTCGGGGCTCGGATTTGGTGCCCTTTCTCGAGGATCTGGCCCGGGACTTTCGAGGGTGGGACGGCGAGCGAAACTGGCAGAGCAACGACCGTGATCTCACCCTCTGCGCGGTTGCTCGGCCAGGCGGGCAGACCGGGTTGTCCTGGACTCTTCGCCCCTGGTCGGCCGCGACCGGCCGCTGGGAGGTTTCCGTCACCACATGGTTGGAGGCCGGCGAGCAGATGTCCGCCTTTGCCTCCGATCTACGCCACTTCCTTCGGGGCGAAGAGGTCGCGGGCTCGAATCACGCCGACCTCGAAGACTAAAACACCACGTCTCTGGACTCGGCCACGGTCGCCTTCAGCTTTCAGGAGTGGCAGCCCGGCAAGGCCATCTCCAAGAGTTTGACCATGGCCTGAGTGCGCGAGCTCGCATCTGCCCGGTGGAAGTCCAGGCCACTCGGAGGCTCTGACAGGAGTCGCACTGCGGCCTTGCGGTTCTCGGCTCCGGTTCTGCGTGCGGAGGTCCGGCGCGGCAGCGTGTGCGCCCATGCGGTGAGGCAAAGCCCTGAAGCTTGATAGTTAGCCCAACAACAGTTAGCGTGTTAACTATGGATAGATCGAACCGAGAGAGCACGTTGGAGCTGATGCGGTGGGTTGTGTGGGGGCAGCGGCGCATCGCTGAAGACTGGATACGGGAACGCGGCCTCACGCACGAGCAGAGTGCCGTGCTGTCGTACCTGTCGAAGAACCCGAACGCCATTCAGCGTGACGTCGCGCGGGCCATGCGCACCAGTGCGCCGAGCGTCTCGCGGCTCCTCGCCGGACTCGAGCGGCGCGGACTCGTGGAGCGCCAGACACAGGAGAGCGACACGCGCAGCCGCCGGGTGCATGTCACCGCAACGGGCTCCGAGCTGATCCAGGGGTTCGAAGAGGCCATGGACCGTGTCGAGGAGTCGATCCTCGCGCCGCTGGGCACCGCAGGGCAGGCTCAGCTCCATGAATTGGTGGAACAGCTCGCGTCCCGGATCGAGCCACCCAGCTCTCCCTGACCCGGCTCTACCGCCCCTCACGGCGGCCGGGAGCCTCGTGGGCAGGACCGCCGGTTCCTCCAGCAGCAGTAAGGAACACAGACATGACCCAGATAACGATCATCGGTGCCGGTCTTGCGGGGCTGACACTGGCACGAACTCTGGCAGTTCACGGAATCCCGTCCACGGTGTACGAAGCGGAGGCGTCTGCTCAGGCCCGGGGCCAAGGCGGCATGCTCGACATCCACGATTACAACGGACAGCACGGAATCCGTGCCGCCGACCTGATGAACGGCTTTCGGTCCCTTGTCCTCGAAGGCCGCCAGGCGTCCCGCGACGTGGCACCTGACGGCACCATCCTGGCGGACCGGCCCGATGACCCGGCCGGAGGCCGCCCCGAGGTGCAGCGTGGCGAGCTTCGGCAGTTGCTGCTGGAATCCCTGCCTCCCGGCACGGTCGTCTGGGGCCACAGGACTCAGAGTGTTCGGACCCTCCCTGACGGTCGTCACGAAGTGACCTTCGCCAATGGATCGACGATCGAGACAGACATCCTTGTCGGTGCCGACGGCGCCTGGTCGAAGGTCCGGCCGCTGCTCTCCGATGCCACGCCCGCCTATGCCGGACGCTCGATGGTCGAGACGTACCTGTACGAGAGCGACACCCGGCACCCTGCCACCTTGGCGCTGGTCGGTGGCGGGTCGATGACCGCCTACGACGAAACCACTCGCATCGGTCTCGGCGTGCAGCGTGAGCGCGCGGACACCTTGCACTCCTACGCCATGTTCGACCAGCCGCTCGACTGGTTCGACGGCATCGACTTCAATGACGGCCCTGCGGCCGCCCGTACGGTCGCGGCGATGTTCGAGGGGTGGGCGCCGGAGCTCGTCGCCCTGGTCGCGGACAGCGACATACCGCCGATCTTCCGCCCCTTGTACGGGCTACCGATCGGACACCGCTGGGAACATGGACCCGGGGTCACGCTCATCGGCGACGCCGCCCACCTGGCACCGCCGGACGGCGAAGGAGCGAACTGGGCACTCTTCGACGCAGGCCAGCTCGGCGACGCCATCGCCCAACAGCCCCAGAACGTCGACGCGGCCATCCGCGCCTACGAGGCCGCGCTCTTCCCACGGAACATCGACACGGCGACCGCCGCCGCAACCTACTACCCCGAATTCAAACCGTGCTGACCCACAGCAGCTGGGCAAGCCTGGGAATCCACCGCAGGCGTTGGACGTGGCGGTAGCTGATCAAGCAGCCGGCGAGGCCAAGGAAGGCTTCGCGGATGTCGTCGCGTCGTTCCCGCCGGATGCGTAGGCGGCGCAGGCCGTGCAGCCAGGTGCTCGTGTGCTCGACGACCTAGCGGAAGATGCCCAGGCCGGCGTCGTGTGGCTCGCCTCCATTCGCGATCACGGGGCGGATACTTCGCTGCCAGAGCAGGCGACGGTACTTGTCGTGGTCGTGGTCGTAGCCGTGGTCGTAGCCGCAGTCAGCCAGCAGCGCGTCGGGGGGCTGCCGACCCGGCCTGCGACGGCGGACGTTCTTGTCGAGCAGCGGCTCAAGTCGGGTGCCATCGTTGCGGTTTCCGCCTGTTAACGACACCGCGAGCGGTATGCATGTCCGTCAACGATGAGGTGGTGCTTGCTGCCCGACCGGGCGCGGTCGACCGGGCTGAGCCCGCTTTGGGCCCCGCCAAGCACTCAGCGATGGGGCGGCGACAAAACGACAAAACGGGGCCTGTACGCGCAGTGCGCGTACAGGCCCCTGATCGAGCGCCGGGCAGGCCTTGCACCTGCATCTCCCCGCAGGAAGCGGGGCGTCTTTCCTTGGACCACCAACGCATCACCAGACACCACGTGTTGTGGCGACCAGTTCAAGATCTACTATACCCCGGAAAGTTCGAGAAGCGGTCACCGGCTAGCGCCTGGACATACGGTCCAGAGCGTCGGCGAGTACGGACACAGCACTCGGACTCGTGGGCTTCCGTTCCATCAAACTGGCCGGCTCGGGCCCGCTGCGACTCCCGGGCTTTCCGTGACGAGGAACTTGGACAGATCGAGGGTGACCGGCAGACGTACTGGTTCCAGACCCTCATGGATGAGGCGAGATCAGGCACCGTAGCGGCTCCAAGCACGGTGCATCTCCGCTCGTGAAACCATCCGATCACATTCAGTGACCACCGCACCGAACTAGCCGAATAAGTCTGCGTCTTGGAGACCACCACTGGGAGCACCCGTCGCCGGAGCGCAGCGCCCCTCACAGCGTCTATGCGCCCAATAGCTTGCCTCTTGCCTGCACCGCACACAGCCTGCCTGCTCTACAACCAACTCGCTCATCTGCCAACAAATTGCAGGCCCCCTCCCCTCGGGTAGCGGTGGCCCCTGTGCGGTGAACGGCATCAGCGTCCACGAAGAAGAACGTGACACGACACCCCGGCAACGTGACGGTACCGACGCAAGGCGCTGTGGCCCGTCCCCGGCCTCCCCTCCGGCGGCGAGGAAGCGTCGTCCGGCAGTCTCAGCGGGTTCGCGTGGACCGGGCGCGCTCGTCGGCAGCGGTCGCGCGTTTCATCAAACGACCGGGCCCCGGCAACGCGCCGTCTCAGGGCCCCGACTGAACGATCCGATCACGGATGGCGACGCTCTCTTGGCACATGGCCGAAACCTGCGTCTGAACCACCGAACAATCTTGGTTTCACTAGTCATCCGCCACTCCAGGCACTTAAGTACCTGTCGGGCACTCGCTAGCGGCCACGGGCGAAAGCCGCCGGTCGGGGCCATGCGCCACGGCCGCCTCCGCGCTGCTCGTCGGCCCCACCGCTGTGCTCCACATGACCGTGCCACTCCGTGCCAACCCGCGCCAACTCGCCCCACACCGTGTCCCAACTGCCCCGAGAGTCCTCCTGCTTATGGCCGCCAGTGCACACCGGTCGGTGTCGTCTTCACACCACCCGGCGACGCGCAGCGCTCATGACAGCGGCCGACAGGCGGCGAGCCGCAGAGGATGCCTCGAGCAGCCGTGCCGCGCCCTGCGCCACCGGTTCGAGTCCGAGGACACCGAGACCCTGCAGCCCGCCGGGACCGGCGCCGCCAGGTCTGGGCAACGGTCATGTCAGCGGTCATGGCAGCACCGTCAGCACCGGCTGGTCGCCGCGTGAAGACCACCAGACCACCGACACGGCAGGCGCAGAAGTACGGACCGAAGACTTACCGCGTACGACTGCAAGCACAAGAGAAGCCCAACGGGCCGCCACCCGGCATGAAGCCCGGCCTACCCATGACCGCGGCGGCTCCAAATGCCGGTTCTCCGCTGCCCACCCTGTGTCCGGTCGACCCAGGGAGGCTTTGATGGAGAGAACCAGCGCAGCTGGCGCGGTGAATCCGGCCGGCCGGGACACCGACCTTTATGCGGCAGTGCAGGACATCCAGGCGGGTTACTGGCTGGAGATGCGGCAGGTACTGGCACGGACGGAGAACTGGCCGCAGTGGATATCCCGCACTCAGGTGCTGGGGGTCGTCGCGGCGCAGGCCAACGTCGTGGAGTTGTGGCTGAAAGAGGAACCGTCGAGCCTCGCCGCCCGGGTGATGTACGCCAGAGTCGCCACCGAACGGGTGCTGCAAGCCCACCGGAAGCAGTGGACGCGTGACTACCGGAAGGCAGGTGACCTGGAGAAACTGGTGACCCGGGCCCGGGAGGGGTGCCACCGGGCAAGCGAGGAGAACCCCGACGACCCAGTGCCCTGGATATGCCGCCTGGCCCTGGCCGAAACGGACGTGGCCGGCCGCTACCCGGAGCATCACGTGACTCCGCCGCCCCACGAGTATCTGCTGCCTGACGGGCCATGGGGCCTGCTCGCGGAAGTGCATCGCCGAGATCCGTTCAACCGCGAAGCATGGCACCGCATGTCCCAGGCGCTCCAGGCCCGCCCAGGTCCGGCGGGCCGCCAGGCTGTCGCGACGGATTTCGCCCGTTGGACAGTCTCCTTCGCACCACCCGACTCGCCGCTGCTTCTGCTGCCCCTCTATGCCCGCGTGCAGGAGCACCGGGAACGACAGGTCAACGGGTCCGCGGCCATGCTGAACCTCCTGTGGACCAGGGAAGACACCACCCGGGCAGTCACGCAGGCATTCGAGGGCTGGTTCCGCAAGCGCGAGCCGGCGACCAGTTCCCAGCTCGACCTGAACTACCTCGCATACGCCTTGGCGAGGGGCGGCTTCGTTCAGTGGGCCACCGAAGTGTTTGACGCCATCGGGGACTTTGCCACTCCTGCCCCGTGGCACTACGACGTCCGATACCCCGAAAAGCAGTGGCGGAAGGCATTCGAGGAAGACCGCGAAGCCTGCCGGAGATCCCGCCAGCAATCCCGCCTGAGCTCCCGCCCGCGGCATGCAGGAGAACACCCATGACCTCCGACCTGCCCCCCCCACCACGTCCCACTAACAGCCCGGCAGCCACCCGCCTGCACCCCCTTGTTTGCAGCTTTCCTCTGCGGAGAACCAATGACTTCGGTAAGAACACCGCGCCAGCAACCGAACCCCATCGACGACGATGAGGAAGAAGACGCGCGCATCCTCGAGTCGCTGGGCTACACCCAGCAACTGCACCGCCGGATGGGGGCTTTCGGCAATTTCTCAGCATCCTTGTCCGTCATTTCAATCATGTCGGGGACCTTGCTCCTGTTCGGCTACGGCCTGAACTCGGGAGGCCCCGCGGTGATCACGTGGGGGTGGCTCGCCGTCGGGCCGCTCGTGTTGTGCCTGGCCGCGGCGCTGGCGGAGATCACCTCCCGCTACCCCACCAGTGGCGGCCTGTACTACATGGCCCGCCAGCTCGGAGGCGAGCGGTGGAGCTGGTACACCGGCTGGCTCAACCTCCTGGGCCTGCTCGGCGGAATCGCCGCCCAGGACTACGGCATCGCGACCTTCACCGCCGCGTGGATGAACCTGCAATTCGACTACACGCCGACCCCGGGCTCCCTGCTCGCCCTGTACGCGGTCATCCTCGCCCTGCACGCGGTTCTGAACCTCTTCGGCACGCGGCTGATGAACATCCTGACGTCCGTGAGCGCGTGGTGGCATCTCGCGGGGGCCGTCGTCATCATCGGCTCCCTGGCGCTCGTGCCCTCCCACCACCAGTCGGCCGGCTTCGTCTTCTCCGAGTTCACCAACAACACCGGCTGGAGCGCCCCGGTATACGTAATCCTGCTGGGCATGCTGCTGCCGGTCTTCGCACTGGCCGGCTACGACACCTCGGCCCATCTGAGCGAGGAGACCAACCACGCCTCCGTCGCCGCGGCCCGCGGGGTCTTCCGCTCGGTGGCCGTGTCCTGGATCGCCGGCGGCATCCTCTTGGCCACGCTGCTGTTCGCCGTCCAGGACTACACCACGACCCTGGACAGCCCGACCGGCGTACCCGTGGCGCAGATCCTTCTTGACGCGCTGGGCATGGCGGCGGCCAAGGCCTTGCTGCTGGTGATCATCGTGGCTCAGTTCCTGTGTGGCTACACCGTGACCGCCAGCGCAAGCCGGATGATCTACGCCTTCGCCCGGGACGGTGCCCTGCCCGGATCAGCCCGCTGGAAGAAGATCAGCCGCCGCACCGCCATCCCCGCCAACGCGGTCTGGCTCGCGGTCACCGTGGCCTTCGTACTCGCACTGCCTTCCTTGTACTCAGGCACGGCGTTCTCGGCGGTGACCGCCATCTCGGTCGTGGGATTCACCTCGGCCTACGCCATCCCGGTGCTGCTGCGCCTGATTCACCAAGACCGATTCTCCCCGGGGCCCTGGCACCTGGGCCGCTGGAGCCGGCCGATCGGCTGGATCGCGGTGGTGTGGGCGGCTGCGGTCACGGTGCTGTTCCTGCTGCCGCAGAGCAGCCCGGTCACTGCCACCACCTTCAACTACACCCCCGTCGCCGTAGTGGTGGCCTTCCTCATAGCGGCCCTGTGGCGGCGCTTCGGACGCGACTCCTACCACGTGCCGCGATCCGGCTCCCCCACCGAGGACAAGCAGTTCGAGGGCATCATCTGATCACGACGACGCCGAGACCCTCAACGACACCCCGACCACCGCAACAACCTCTGCAACATCTACAACCCCCTCAACAACCCATTGGAGCACGGTGACCGGCCTCACGGAATCCATCGAATCGGCACAGCAGCTCACCGTCGCCTGGCGCGCCCTGGTGCTCGACCGCGAGGCGGACGCGGATGTACGCGACCTCCCCGGCATCGCCGTCCGCTGGGCCGACTGCCGGTTCTCGTTCTACAACTGCATCACCCTGACCGACCCAGGAACGGGGGCCGATCTCCTCGCGCAACGTCTTACCCAGGCGGCAGACATCATGCGTGCGAAGAAGCACCCGGGCTTCCTATGGCTCTTCGAGGACCTCCTGGCCGACGAGGCCCGCACCACGCTGGCCGCGGCGGCCGAGCAGGCCGGCCTGCAGTACGCCTTCCCCGGCACGGGCATGGCCGGAGACCTACTGCCTGTCCCCGACCCGGTCCACCCCGACCTGACTTTCGTGCGTGTACGCGACGACGAACACTTGCGCGCCTACGCGGACCTCCAATCACGGGCATACGGCTTCCCCGTGGAGGAAGGCCGCGACGGTCTGGTCGGATCCGCCCTCTGGAAGAGCGAGGTGTACGCGTACCTGGCCATGCGGGGCGACGTTCCGGTGGCGTGCGCCGCGACGATCGAAGCGCAAGGCCGTCTCTTCGTCGCCTTTGTCGCCACCGACCCGCAGTGGCAGCGCAGGGGCTACGGCGAGGCAGTCACGCGCAAGGCGCTGCACGAGGGCGCCCGAGCCACCGGGCTGACCCGCGCCACTCTGCACGCGACCGTCGCCGGGGCCCCCGTATACCCGCGCATCGGATTCACGCCGAACTCACCCATCCACTTCTACAATTTGAAGGAATGACCTCTTTCAATGTGGCAACTGGTCGGTTGGGCGCCGAGCGGACCTGCCAGGGCGAGGACTGCCAGGGCCGTGGCCCTGGCGAGGCTGATGAGGAAAACGAAGACGGCGAAAATCAGGGTGCCGGTAGTGCCGCGACCGACCTGTGCCTCCGTCCCGCCTTCCGGGTCGTACAGGATCTCCACTCGCCCCGCGTGCTCGGACGTACCCGTGAGCTGGCGGACCCGGCCCTCCAGGTCGGCGAACTCATAGGCACCGGCGTACACCCGCCGTCCTTCGACGAGGACACCGTGGTTGCTCAACCGCCAAGTCTCCCGTGTGAACTCCCAGCCCCGTACACGAAGTGGCGCAGTGGTACTGCGACGGAACCGAACAACCAGCACATCAACGCGACATACCACTCGTACGCGCCGAGGACGCACCTAGTAAGCACACTGCACGGCCTGCCTGCCGCATTCGCGCTGACGCGAGCCGAAGCCGACGAACGCGAGACCCTGCTGGCCATGCTTGGCGCCGAACCGCAACTGGTAGCCGAACGGCTCGGCCAGACTCTGCTCGGCGACAGGAACTACTTCGGCGCCGCCTTCGAGCCCCGCTCCGACAAGAGGGCCTACGCCTTCCACGGCCCCGCCACCGCGGCAGCAATCCGCTTATGGCTCCGCCCATGATCCCCCGAACAGTCCCTCATCCACTCGCACCGAGTCAGTTGCCAGTCGCCTTACGAACCTCGTGAGCCCGCCCCGCGATGATCGCGCCGATCACGACGGCCAGTACATACACGGTGATGCTCGCGGCGAAGCCTCCTGGTAGCCACCCCAGCAGGCCGGCGTTGTCGTGGTCGACGAGCTGGCGGATTGCGCCCTGGGCTCCGATGACGAGCAGCGCCATGCCGAGCGCCTGGTAGAGGCCGTACTTCATGGGATCCTCTCAGTCAGATTGCGTTTTACCATGCAGTTGCACTGTAAACCGGCGATGCCCAGTTTTACAATGCGATCGCATGGTGAAGGTGGAGAGGAAGGCGGCGGTACCGTGCCGAAGATCGTGGATCACGAAGCGCGCAGGACGCGCCTCGTCGAGGCCGTTTGGTCATTGGCCGTGCGCGGCGGCATCGAGCAGGTGTCGCTGCGTAAGGTCGCCGAGGAGGCAGGCGTCTCGATGGGCCAGATCCAGCACTACTACTCCTCGATGCAGGCCCTGATCCGCGACGCCCTCGACCGAGCCGTACAGGCCGTCAACGCCACCATCGAGAACGCGGTCACCGCCGCCGACACGACCAGCCCGGAGGCTGTCCTCCACGCCTGCCTCTACGCCCTGATCAGCCCGGCCCAGGAGAGTACCCGGCTGATGCGCTTCGCGCTGGCGGCCGCGGGCCGGGCAGTCTCCGATCCGACGATGGCCAAGGTCCTGGCGCCGGGCGACGACGAGCTGCTCACCTTCACCGCCGGCCTCATCACGGCAGCCCGGGAGGAACGGGGCAGCAAGCCACGCTGCGAGGAACGTACCGACGCCGATATCTGCTGGTCCCTCGCCACCAGCCTCGGCGTGGACGTCGCCCTCGGCTACCGCACCCCAGAAGCCGCCGAACGTCTCCTCGACCACCACATCGAGCAGGTCCTTCGCTAGCCTGTTGCAGAACCGCTTGCAGAACCGGGAAATGATCTTTCGCGACTGTTTCACGGCGCCTCCCAGAGCAGCGGAAATGGGAGCACAATCGGGCAGTCGACCTTGGCTCAGGTGGCCGGATCTGAGCGAGATCGCCGTTCTGCAACAGGTTTTGGCTGGCGCGCGACGCCGGACGCCTGCTCCTTGCGGTTCTTCTCGGAGCCGTTCGTCCGCTTGCCCACGGCCCGCCCTTCTTTCTCTCTGACGACAACGCGCAGCGTGGTCCAGCTTGTTGAGGCGCGGCGGGCGTGCTGGTTGTCCGGCTGCTACCAGCGCAGGGTCGGCCGGGGGCGGGGGGCGGGGGCGAGTCCGGCCTGCTCGGCGACGGCGACGAGGCGCTCGGCGGCCTCTTGGCCGACCGCCTCGACTAGGCAGTCGAGGTTCGAGGCGATCAGGAGCCAGAAGCGCCGCGGCAGCAGCCTCAGGCGGGCGACGGCGTCTGCGAGTGCTCCCGCTTCCAGGGCCATCATGGCCTTACGTCGGGTGTGTCGGGCTTCAGCGGCACCTTTGCCTCGCGCACCAGGTCGACCAAGAGGGTCAGGTCGTCGATGACCGTGACCGCGGTGGTGTTCTCGATCAAGCTGGGCTCGTAGCTGCGCCCGAGATCGTGGGCCTGGTGGACGGTGATGCTCTCCTCGCGGTAGCCGGAGGCGAGAAGAGGGGCGCAGCCCGGCGTAGGCGGCGTGGGACTTGCCGGACCAGTGTGGTGCCAGGAGGAGCAGGCGGGCGGTGTCGCCGCCCAGGATGGTGGAGCACCGGCTGGGGCTGGATACCGAGGCGATCGCCGAGCTCGTCGGCGGGGAGTGCGATGTCTTCACGTCCGCGTGCGCAGATCAGCTGGCCGTTCTGCACGGTCCCGTCGGCAGACGTGCCCTGCGAGGCCCTGGGTGTGCCGGCTGTGTCCACTCGCCGTGTCCATACCGCCTCAGCTCCGAGACGCGGCCCCGCCTTCGCGCGGAACATCGGCCGGGCAGTACACGTGCCACCGGTACCCCCGGCGGACACGGACACCGGCGCCTGCTTGTACGTACACCTCGCAGTGCCCGGCCGCGCACACCGCCGCGTACTTGTTTGAGGGCAGTCGGCCCACGCCCCGCTCCCCACGTCACTCAATGGGTCACGATTCGCTGGCTCCCGGGCGATCCACCCGGGAGGCCCGCTCACAGTAACCACCACCGAACCGCGTGCTGCTGCCGCACCTGATGTGATCATCTGACTCCCCCATGCCTGCCAGGTTCCGCGCAGCCGGGGGCAGCCGGTGAACATGGCGGATAAGGCTGCCGCCCCACCGGACTCCATCACCCTACTGCCCCCTACCAACGGACCGCCGCAGCCCTCAGGCGGCAGATCCTGTCAGGACAATTGCAGCCGGGAGAACAACTGCCCTCCGTACGAAGCCTCCAGGAGCAGTACGTGATCGCCGGCGGCACCGTCCAAGCGGCGCTGCGCCTACTACGCGCCGAAGGACTGATCGACGTCGTGCACGGCCGGGGCAGCTTCGTCGCCGCACCCCTGCCCCCCAGAGGTAAACTTCACAAAGGCGATGAGCGCCGGGGCGGTCGATACCCATCGCACCGAGGAGTTGGAGAACACCTTGCGCGAGATCCTCAGTCACATTCGGCCGCAGGGGCATCCGGCCTGGAAACTCAACACCTGCCTAGTGACCAACGCCCAGCTGGCCAGGTGGTGGGCAGTGCTGGGTGTCACCTCTGCAGAGAGACCAACATGAACACTCTGGCTGAATTGCGTGCACCCGCCGCCGGTCTGGAGGGACGGATGTTGCCGGTGTCCGCAGGCCCGCGTACCGGCGACGGACGCATGTGGTTAACAGAGGCCGCAGCTCTGGAGGCCGAATCCGACCGGCTGGAGGCGTTGGGCGCCAGCAGCTCTCTTCAGACACTACGCGCAGGAACTACCTGTCTATAGCCGCGGTTTTTTGCACTCCTTGGGTGAGGCGGCCGATTCGGTGAAGGCGGTGATGAGCTTCTTCATGTCAGATTCGGCTGCGTTGTCATGAGTGACTCGCACCGACGCGAAAAGCTTGTCTTTGAGTCCGCCCTGGTTCGGGCAGTTCACGATCCCCACTGCTCCCGTGTTCGAGTAGATGTAGCGGTGGTCCTTCGTCATTTCGTCGAACGGTCCGACAGCGACTGCGTCCTCAGCGACACGTCTCAGCGTGGTGTCATGCCCCCACCACTCAACGGTCGCCGAGAAGGCCTCATGGCCGTCCACGCGAAGGCGGCAGCGCTTGTTCCAGGTGCTGGAGGTCGGGTGAACGGAGATGTGCTGCCCTGCGGGGAGTACGGCTTTCAGCAGATGTGCAGGGACTGCGATGCCGCACAACGAGTCTGGAGGGCTGTACTCGGCGGGCGGGCTGGAGCAGCCAACTGCGGCGATACTGATGGCGAAGGTCACGAGAATCGGCAGGGAAGCCCGGGTTCTTGCGCCACTACTCATCACGTACTCATCCTCCACATGTGGGTTGTCTGCTGACCCGACCTCCGCGGCAGTTCTCTCGTGCCGTCAGCCGTCGAAGTGGCCCCCGTCGACGCGATGTTACGGAAGCAGGTAGACCGTGTACCGTGCCTGGACAACCAGCACCTGACGGCGCGGCTGGAACAGCGCGGGCGCAGCGTGACGGGGTCTCAGCCTGGCTCCGCAGCGGTGTAGAACAGCGAGAGCGGCAGGACGCCGAGACAAGCCTGTGGCGGCGGAAAGGAGCCGGTGTCCGGCGTCGCGCGCCAGCCAAAGCCTGTCGATCACGTCTCGCAACAACTCGCAGTCTGGTGCGGGGATTTGCCCGCCGAACCGGTTGACCGACGCCCGGTACGCCTCCGCCAGCTGTGGGTCGCCAGCGCGAGAATGCTGGAGAGCGGAGGCTCACCTGGCTCTGACGTCTCATCCACCCGTACGACCAGCTGGCGTCGGTCGTCCTCAAGCTCATCTGGTACGCCCCGGGGCAGGCGCCGTTCACCCCGGAAGCGCCGCTACCCTTCCTCAGTGCCTGTCTGGATACCTCAAGATCACAGGTCAGAGTCGTCACGTGCCGGCGGGAATGAGTTGCCGTTTCACTGGCGCGTCACGGTGACGGCTTGCAGCGGCCCGTGAGTCCACATTGATGCTCTGTGAGCTCAAGCGGACGGCGTGACCGGGGACCGCATGCCGAGCCACTGCTCGGCGCCCCATGCCTCGAACCGCTCCACCTCGGCGAACCCCAGCTTCACCGCGAGACGCATCGAGGCGGCGTTGGCGCTCTGGGTGGTGAGTACCACCGGCTCGCCGGGAAGCACGCCGGCGAGCCAGCCGAGGGCCGCCGCGCACACCTCGGCGGCGTACCCGGATCCCCAGGCCTGCGGCAGGAACAGATAGCCGAGATCGTCTTTCCCCACAGCAGTCGGGTGGCGATGCCCTGTTGCCCTCCTGAGCGGGATCTGGCCGATCATCGACCCGTCGAGATCGACGACGAAGCTCCCGGGCCACCACCCGGGCATCCCGGACAACTCGCGCTTGAACTCGTCACGTGGCCGGGGCCTGCCGAGGTAGGCGTGCACCTGCGGGAGGCGAGCAACTCGATGAACGCCGCCCCTCGCAAACCACAGTCGGGGGCGTGGGTCATGATGTTTGCATGACCGCATCCACGTCCGTTTCCCCCACCCTTGCAGAGAGGCCTCGTCGAACCATGCCGGGGTCGCTATGGCGTGGGGCGGTGATGATGCTGGCCGCATGTGCGGTGGTGGCCGCTGGAGCGTGGATCGACTCGAAGTTCGTCATCGACTCCGGCGTGGAGCTGGCCAGCCTGGCAAGCACGGTCGTGGCGCTGGCGATCGGTGTTACCGCCGTCCTCTGGCTGCGGGCCCGGGACGGCTTCCTCGTGCCCATCGTCCTGAGCGCCGACGCCGCCGGTATCGGCGGCGCGTACACAGTCCGGGACGGGCTGCTGGACGGTGGCCGCCTCCACCTGGACACGCTCGTCGTCGACCTCCCCAACATCATGGCAGCAGCCGGAACCACCGTCTTGATCCTGACACTGGCCTGGGCCGCCATCAGTGGACACCGGCACCCGCGTAAACCGGGGACCAACATCGGTGACTCCGCACGCCGCCCTGACTAACGCTATGCCGTTTGGCGAGCCGCGAGAGCGAGAGGAGGAGGAAGTCCGTAACAAAGTCCCCAAGCGTCCCCTCCTCTCCCTCTCACCCCCGACAACCCCAGAACAACCCTCTCGGAACCCCCTCGGAGGGTTCCGAGAGGGTTCCGAGCACGGGGCGGTGCGGCGGGCGAAGGCAGTGGCACCGGGCAGCCCTGGCTGGCGCGCGGCGACGTCGGCCGTTAGCGCGCATACCGAGGAGCAGCGAGCCTCGCGCCGTGCGTCTCGCTCCACGAGTTGTAGCTGGACGAACGCGGTCGGCACGTCTTCAGCGGCCAGCAGAGCACGGGTGGTGTCGGGCGCGCGGGCTTGACGCTCTGGTGTGGGCAGCGGTGTTCTGCGGGAGGCTTGGGCTGCCCTCAGCCATCATCCGAACAACATCTCGGCAATCCGCTCGAACGCCGCGCCGACGGTCTGCTGCTCGTGGGCATCTGCTTTGTCGTTGATGTACGGGACGGTCGGGGCCAGAACCGGGAGAACGGTGTTCAGTCCTCAGAGGTAGTCCTGCGCGCGGGCCCCGGCCTGCTTCCGTGCGCCGAGCAGCACAATCCCTGCGCACCTTACCTCCGGGAACGGCGCGAACATGCCCTTGAAGTCGCTTGAGGTTAGCCGCCAGCGCACCGTCCACCGGTTCGCGCGCATCACCGCCAGCCACCTCTCGTCCCAACGGGCAGGAAGGCTGCGGCCGTTCGCACCGGTGGTCTCGCCGTCGAGCAGGTCCCCCGGGCCGGGGTGGTGCCCAGGCTGGCGACGCCGATCCAGTGGTCGGCCGTCCAGGCCGGCCTCGCCGACAGCCCCTGTTGCCGCAGGCGGATGAACCTGGTTGTCCGTAGCGTGATCACCGACGGACGGTCAGAGCCCAACTTTCTACCCCTGTTGATCTCGCACAAGCGCCTCAGTGGGGGACTCCGTACCCACCGGGCTCTCCGTTCGCAATGGCCTGGCAGCGGGCTTTGCGGAGAGGTTTCGGGTGCTTCGCGCGCCGTGGGGACTCGCCTTTCCGAAGTGCGGCAGCAGGCGGACTCTGCCCGTACCGGGCGAGCCGGGGTCCCCCTTCACGGCCATGGGGCCGTGCTCCGGCCTGGCAGGGGGGTGGGCGCCGTGCTCAGTACGGAGCAGATCGGCAGCGTCAGCATCGAGCGCTATGGGCAGATCGTGGAGAGGCTGCGCGAGGCCGTCGAGAAGTTACCGAAGAGCTCGTTCATCATCGGCGACGGTGCGCTGGGAGTCGTCCCGATGCAGGAGTACGGCGGCCGGTCGGTGCGGGACGACCTGTTCGGGGTGCCAGCATGGCTGCACCGACTGTCGGAAGACGTCAACGTGCCCTACAACACCCTGAAGTCGTATCGGTGGGTGGCCAGCCGGTGGCCTGAGCAGCACCGATTCTCTGGAGTGGCGTTCAGTACCCACCAGACCCTGGCCGCGATCTCTGACGACGAGGAACGGTGGGCGGCGGTCAAGAACCCGCCGCTGGACGAAGGGACCGGCAAGCGGCGGTGGACGCCGGAGACCGCCCGGCAGCGCGTCGGCTACCACGGGCCGGGCCCGGAGACAGCGCAAGGGAAGACCGAGGCCGTGCACGACCTGGTCGCCGACGGGCAGGTGGCGACCTGATCTGCTGCGGCGTCCATCAAAGGCACTCAACGCCATGACCGACGACACCGCCCGGCACCAGGTCAATCACGCTCAGTACCTGTTTTGATCCTCGGGGCACCCCTTCATTGCTGTGATCGAGCTTGAGATGCTGTGACCATGCATGCCTTGGTTGCCCCGCTGGTGCCCGTTGGTTGTTTGGCTACTGCACCCCAGCCGTCCATACCGGTGGAGGGTGGTTTGCTGCTGCGTCCCTGGCTGGTAGAAGACTCTGCTGCCGTTGTGAAGGTGTTTCAGGACCCGGACATTCAGCGTTGGCATCTGAAGCGGGCCGACTCAGAAGTGGAAGCCCGAGAATGGATCATGCAAGGGCAGCGGGGTTGGCAAGACGAAATTGCCACCCACTGGGCTGTCGTCGACGCCGACAGCGACACTGCTCTCGGCCGGGTTTCTCTGCAATCAGTGATCCTCATGGGCGGTCAGGCTGAGATCTCGTATTGGACCGCACCCTGGGCCCGCCGTTCTGGTGTCTGTTCCCGAGCTGTCGCCACGGCAACTGACTGGGCCTTGAACGTAGCCGGATTCCACCGTCCGGAACTCGGGCATTCAGCGAACAACCAGGCGTCATGCCGCGTGGCGATCAAGACGGGTTTCTTGCAGGAAGGCGTCCGTCGCAACGCGCTGCTCCATGCGGACGGCTGGCACGACATGCATCTCCACGCCCGCACCCGATAGCACGCTTGATCCGGAACCGCCGTCTGTTTGCTGGTCAAATAGGGGGCCCTCTTCGCCCGACTGTCCGTTCGCGGCTCACGCCGGGTCATGACGCCGGGCTCGTCAGCACACGGTCCCGAAGCTGGTCTGTGAGCCGGTTGATCGCGTTGACCAAGGATGTCACGCCGTCGATCGGCGCTCTCCTACGTCAATTGCGGCTTCCGCGTCCTCAATGAGTTGGAGAGCATCGCCCGCGAGTTCCCCCACCCGTGGCAGCCTCTTGCATGCTGAGACCGAGCAACTCGTCGGGAGCCCGCGCAGAGGTGAGGCCCGCCAACTGGCCTTGGCAGGACGCCATTTGCTGGAGAGCAGCATTCAGGGGTTCGTACGGCACATCTCGGCAACGAATCACAGCACCCAAAGTCACCCATTCGGTGGCGTGATCAAGGGTTCAGAGATGGGTTCTCAGCGAACCGGAGACTGCTGCGGCAACCTTCGAGGCGTTCTTGCAACTCGCGGTGCTCCTCACCAGCTGCCGGACCTAGCGTTTCAAGGTGGCGGTCTCCGTGGCCGTAGCGTGGGTCAGTTCACCGACGCCGGCCGTCTCCCTGTCGCGGAGCTGACCCATGAGCTCACCGATGCGGTTGCGCTGGGCTCGGATCTCGCTGTGCGCCTGGGTGAGTCCTTCCTCGGCATTGAAGTTGAGCGCCGCCTGAGGTTGGGTGTCGCGGATGCCCACCAGAGCGGGAGGCTGGACTTCTACCTGCCGATTGCACAGTTTGGTGACACTCCCATCGCGTCCTCGTTCGTTGCCGGCGAGGTCAACATGAATGTGATCCTGGAAATTCTCTCGGCTCCATGACATCCGAAGACGGCGGGTATGATTCCGTCGAGGTTGACGGTGTGCCCGGAGCGCGACGCGAATTAGCCATGGAGGCGGATGCCGACGAAAATATCGGGTTGGCCTCGTGCCGCGTGCACTATATGGCCGCTGTACCGAAGGATCCCGGCCGATGGCTGACAATCACCTCCTCAACCATGGGAGGCGGCGATCCAAATGATGAACTGGCAAACGCCACGGTGTCCCTCTTCGACACCATAATCACAACGTTCCGTTGGAGTGCAACATAATGAGCTGGCTAGAAGTCGACTACGACGTGGAGACATGGGTTGAGATCCCCCCGGAGTGGACTATCGGGGTGGAGCCTCTTGAAGGTGACGACAGCCAGACCCCCCTCCAGTGGGCGCACGAGACGGCTCAGATCTGCTGGGAGGATGTTGTCGAGGATCCCGACGAAGGGAGCGTAGGGTTCCTCGCAGAAACTCTTCTGGAGTGCGTCGAGAGATATCCCAAGATCTTCCCCGGGTTCGAGGTGTATCTCTATCTCCCGGAACCGGATTCGATGCCCATTCCAGTGTTTCTGACCAGCTTCGAGGCCAAGGGCAACAAGGATGAGGAGCTGCGCCTACTGACTCTTGCGGACGATCCTGAAGCTATTGAGAAACCAATCGCAGAGGAGTTTTTCACCGCATCCCTGGGGTCTGGATTGCGGGTGCTGAGATATACGGTCGACTCTGAGAGCAATGCGGTTCTGTCAAGCCTGCGGTATGCGTGGCGTGACACGGAGCATGACCAAGATGTGGTTGTCCTCGTCAGCTCTCCAGCGCCGGCCCAGATTCTCGGAGCGCTCGATGCCATCGATGCGTTGTGCCACACGATTACGCTGCGGGCAGACGACTACGTGATTCCTGATGACGAGAGCGACGACTGATACAAGTGGCGCTCCAAGCCGCATGGGCGTGCACAGGGCTGGCGCAGCAGACAGCCACTCCAGCCCTGTGTTGCAACGCTCTTGGAGTCACTTACTCCTCGCGGCCCTGCCCAGCTCGTCGTCGATCTGCTCGAACTTGTCGGCGGCATTGGTGAGGTAATCGCCCATGCCGTGCAAACCATCCTGAGTTTTCTTGGCACCGGTGACGAACTCATCGAAGTTCTCGTCAAAGGCCTTCGACGCGCTCTTGGTGACGAAGCCCGTTTCGACCAGGTTCGCGATGTACTCGGCGACATCGTCGCCGTACCCATGGCCCGCACCACACGCGACGTCGGACTCCTCCACGCGAAGGCGATGTTCTCCGCCCTCACCGCCCACGGCGTCCAGTGGGCCGACGGCAGCCAGAGCAGCGCGGAAGCGGGGATCTGGTGCACCGGCTTCCGACCTGCTCTGGCCCACCTCGCCCCGCGCAACCTCCGCGATACGCACGGGCACATACCCACCGACGGCACGCGCGCTCTCGACGAGCCGCTGCTGCACCTGCTCGGCTAGGTGACTGGACCGGCGCCGCCTCCGCCGCCCTCATCGGCGTCGGGCGACCGGCGTGGGAGGGTGTTGGTCGCCAGGCCACGGTGGCCCGACCCGGCCCGCGCGTGCGCCGCGCGGTCGGCGTCCGCAGTGGATCCCCGGGGGGTGTTGGCAACGGGTGCGTCCCGATGGGCGGTCGGGCTGCAGGTTCCCGGCGTCACGTACGACCCGGTGCCCGCCCGCGGCGATCGGCTGCTGCGCCTGTGGGGCATCGACGGATCCTGGGCTTCGGTCGCGGTGGACGACTGGCAGGCACCGCAAGCCGTCACACAGCATGGCCCGCGGCGGGTGTGGGACGAGGTGTGCGCGGCCTGGCAGCGGTGGGAGGAGCGCGGCCGGCCCGGCCGCAACCGTTTCGGCATCACGACCCGTCGCACGGGTAGTTGCCGTATCTGGGTCGACGACCCCGCCTCCCCACTCCCTCGCCACGACCTGTCCGTGGACGCAGGCGTCTGCCGTCGTCGGTCAGGCGGTCCACGCGCCGTCCTCGGCCCGGCCGGTGGAGATCTGGGGTGTGACCGGCCGTGCGGGCGCAGATCCGGCCGTTTGCGCTGTGACGGGCGGGGCACAGCCTGCCAGTTCCTCGCGAGTGAGCGCCGCACGGTCGTCGGGAAGGTTCTGGGCGGGCATTGTCGCGCGGGCCTGGCCGCCTTACTGGATGGCTGGGACACGGCGGGCGGGGAGCGCCGACGTAGCGCTGTACGGGCGCACGCAATCTCAGGCGGGTGTGGGCGCGGGTGCGGGGCGCAGCGCCGCGAGTGGGGAGCGCCGGCCTTTCTCCACCGCGCGCAGCTCCCAGTCGACTTCGGGGTGGGCGGGGATGACCGCGTCGACGCAGGCGGTGGTGTAGAGCGCGACGTCGACGGCCCCGGCCCGGCTGGTGCCGAAGCGGACCTCGATTGACTGCGGGGAGCGGACCCATTCGGGCCGGACCATGTGGTCGAAGTCGGCACGGCGTACCCGTAGGCGGGCGGCGGCCTGCTCGGGGCCGAGCGGGGTGTCGGCGGCGACCAGGTCCGCCAAGTCCTCGCGGCGGCAGACCTGGTCGACCTGGTCGGGGTGGTGCAGCGTCCCGTCCGGGTTCGCGCTCAGGTCGACCAGCAGGCCGCGGTCGACGAGCCGGCGCACCACGAACGCGGTCACGTTCGCCCGCTCGCCGTACGTGGTCGGGTTGGGTGTGCCGAGCGCGTTGGCGATCCGGTCGGCCGCCGCGCCGCCGCTGATCGGCGGGGAGGGCATCGCGGCCCGGATGGCGTCGGCGTCCAGCGCCTCCACAGCGGCCCGGGACCACTACCAGGAAGACGCGTCCGGCGCCGGGATGAGGCCGGTGTGCCGCGCCCACCGGAAGGCAGCTGCGGACACCTTCAGGCGCTTGGTGGCCTGGGTCGCGTCGTACTCAGCCCGTCGTACTCGTGCCATGAGATCACCTCTCGTTCGATTAACAGTGGAACATAACATGGCAGAACGTTCTTAGAAGTAGCAAGCTGCCATAAAAACAGGCAAGTTGGGCCCACGCGGCCGGAGCTGCGCACGCGTACACGAGGAAGAAATTCACCCGTCCGGGGCGACGCCGCGCCGCGGTCAACCCTCGGGCCCGGCTGCCACGAACCACTGCACCGCCCGTCCGGTCGCTACGCGGCAGAACGTTCCAGTCCGCCACCAAACTTCGGGAACGAACGCAAACGACTCCCCGGGCCGCGAAAGGATGGGGGCATGATTCAGCTCCCCACCCTTGCCGCCGACCGTTCGGGCGACCGCACGGTTCAGCTCGCCGTCACCCAGGCCCGGCACTCCGAGCACCCCGACCGCACGACCTGGGGGCCCGACGACACAGCGCCCGCGCATGACCACTGGGACTGGCGGGAGTTGGTCGTAGACGGCGAAGGTGACCTGTGGATCCGCCTCACCGGCGATGGCCCGCACAAAGGCGAATGGCAACTGCGCGGCCACAAGCCGCGGCTGCCCCTCGAAGAGAACAGCAGGCCGCTGCCGTGGCAGGATCTGGCCGCCGCGTACGGGCCGCTCACGGACCTCCCCGATGACTGGTACCGCCAGCGCAACGAGATCCTCGAAGCGGTCGCCGACGCGATGAGCGACATGGACGACATCCTCTTCCACGCCTGGGGCGCCAACACGCGCGGCACCGACCGCGCACACGACCCGCTGATGAGCCGAAGCACGATAGCTGTCACCAAGGCAGGCCAGTTGTCACCGGGAGCGCCGGACAGGACGTGCTGAGCCGGCCGCTGGGGGCGCGGGGAGCTCCGGCGACTGGCTAGAGCGCCGGAGCTGGTGACACCGGTCCTGCTTTGCGGGCTGCTGGTGACAAGACGAGCGCCGTCGGGCGCCGGGCCGGCCGGGAGCGCGTGTGTGAACCGGCGACCTGCTACGGGCCGCCGTGGGAGACGCCGGATGAGCAGTTGTTCCGCCAAGACCTCTGCTGCTTCGCCGCCGCACCTGCCCTGCCAGCTCCCCGAACCAGGAGGAGAGACGCCATGAACGCTCAGGATTCGGGCGCGGCCCGACACGATCTGCGCATCAACGTGCCGGATGACGTCTACGAGCAGCTGCGCCCTGAGCCCCGGGGGCCGTTCTCCCCCTGGCGAGAACAGGCCGGCCCACACGCGGATCATCGCGGCATCGGATGTGCCCGTCCGGTCACCGCATGCTGCCCACCCGCACCTTGCGCCAGCGTCTCCCCGCCACGTATCCAGGGAAGTTGACGATCTCACGCCAGAAGAGGGACTCCCGTGCACGATCACGAGAAGGCCAGCTCTCACACCGGGGCGGGCAACAGCCGTATCCCTGCCCGTTGGTCCGTATCCGCCCCGCCCCCGCAGCATGGCCTGCTCGGCCTACAGGCCGCTGCGGGCAACGCCGCGGTCGTCCAGATGCTCCGCAGCGCCGACCGGCTCGATGTGCAACGCGCCGTGGAGCCACGGACTGCCCCCGTCGCCGGTGCCGCCCACGAGGGTCGCGGCGGCCCGGTCGCCGTACAGACCGCGCCCACCGACGGGAAGCCGCCGCCCGTACCGAACAAGCCCGACCACCTGAGGCTCGGGGGGGCCGCGCAGACCTCCAGCGCCGATCAGACCAACTCGGCCGGGCAGACGTCGGCCGCCGCGGAGTCCGCGCAGACGCCCGATATTCCCGCGCACGGGTACACGCTCGCCGAATCGGCAAGCCTGGTCGTCTTCCGAGCCGATGGGCGCTCTCCCGAGGTCATCCGGCAGGCGAACGGGATGAGGTCCCGCAACAACCCGTCCGTCGCGACCGAACTCGCCGCGTTCCTTGAGGACCCGATCGCCTACGCCCGGGCCCATGTCAGCAGCCCCAAGCCGACCTTGGTCTCCACGGCGCTGGACGAGGACTGCGGCGGGTACGCCAGCAACGACCGGTACCTCTACCAGATCCAGGTCAGCGGCTGGCATAAATTCGCCGCGCCGCCTGCGCGGAGCAGGATCCTGACCAAGCCGACGGTCTACGCCAACAGCACGTCCCTGGAGACCGCGACCGCGGCCGTCATCGGTCCCGTCGGCCCCACCCAGGAAATGGATTTCATCGGGGGAATCCCCCTGGCGGCCCTCACTGGCTGCCGCCGACCGGGGGAGAGCGGCTTCAGCGCGCTCTGACGCCCGCGACGGGGGGCGGTGCCTGCCCGGGGACGGGCCCGTCACCGCCCCGTCATGCCCCCGCCGCCCTCAGCAGACGGGGAGTCTCGGGACGGGCTGGTCGTTGTCGGTCCGGGCCCAGCAGACGTTCGTTCAGCACCTGTGGAGCCGACGCGCGAGATGGACGGTGATGTCGGCGTCAATCGCCGCGGCAAACGACTCCCGGTCCGCCCCTTGATCAAGGGCTCGGGGCGTACGTCGCTCTCCTCCAGGCTCCTCGGCTCCTGTACAAGATCGTGCACCGAGCAAGACGCCTCGTCCCCACCGGCCCGCCATGAGGCCGCCCACCGCCTCGTCACCAAAATCCAGCCCGGCCTGCCCGCATCGACGTCCGTCGACACAAACAGGTTCTCTTAGCTGCACTGATGTCGACCACCTTTCCTGACCCAGCACGTGTAGCGACCATGACGTCACGGAAGCGCGGCGCAGAGCCGCCGACTCCCGATCTTCGCTTCTGGTGACAGAAAGAATGCTGAATGAGCGCATGTGACAAGTCGAATGCCTTGTTGGTGACAACCAGGCTGCTTCGCCCGGTCTCATTCACCACGTCATCCGGCTCTGCTGGTGACAACTGCTGTGCTTCGGCACAGCTGATCGGCGGCGACGACACAGACGACATCATCGTCCGCCACGCCCAGAACGTCGCCGACGGGCTTACCCAGCAGGCTGCCAAGATCCGCACCTCCCTGGCAGTGGCGCACATGGTCACGCCCTTCGAGCGCACGAGCTGACCAACCGCTGCAGCCGGAGCCCCTTACGACCGCGCCCGCTGGAAGGCGGCCGCGAACCCCCACAAACGACCCCGACCATGGGGCTGAGCATGGGCCCCGCCGCACCGACCCCAAACCCCGACCACCGCTGGTCAGCACGATGCAGTGGGGATCTCCCCTCTTGGTGCGTTCACCCCACCGAGTACGGTCCGACGCATGGCGACCCTCGACGCGCTCCTGGCGGCGCTGACTGAACTGCGCGGTGATCTGGAAGCACACGGCTGGCAACCGGATGAGCACGAGCGCGTCGGCATCCCCAACCTGACCGGGCACCGTGTGCGCGAGCACGATCTCCCTGAAAGCGATCTGCTGGCTTCGACCGGTGCCTCGTCTTGACGCACTATCCAAGCCGAGCTAGCCACCCGGCGTGGCTGGATCAGCCAAAGGCTGACTTTTCTGACCCGTGAGTACGGAACGAGGCTGAAATGTCTGCGGCTGACCGGCAATTGGCCGGTAATTCTGCCGCTATCCCTTGATGATGGGACCGCCCATGCGGCAGCCCAAACAACGCTGGAAGGTATGCATATGACGGTGGATGCCAGCACGCAGCAGGAGCGCGTCGCGGGACGGGTGTGGACGGTACGCCTGGACCCCTACGGCCGCCCCTCTGCCGGCACGGTCCGGCTCTCCTGCTCCCGCCCGCCCTGCCCCGATTAGCGTTTCACCGACGCCGCCGCGGGCCGCAAGGGCGCGGTCGAACACGTCAACCTGTACCTGGCCCACATCCGCG
Organism: Streptomyces sp. NPDC039462; assembly: GCF_055639375.1. Taxonomy (NCBI): domain Bacteria; kingdom Bacillati; phylum Actinomycetota; class Actinomycetes; order Kitasatosporales; family Streptomycetaceae; genus Streptomyces; species Streptomyces sp. NPDC039462. Next base: position 1,062,814 of record NZ_JBVKAO010000003.1, on the reverse strand, counting down.
CAGGCGGCGGGCCGCGCGGCGACGCGTGGTGCGCCTGCCGGGCCGACGACTGCGCCTGGCACACCCCCGATCCGACCGCTGGACCACGCGGCAGCGCACGGACGACGGCCGGGTCCGGAGCAGTGCGATGCGGCGGCCCGGTGGTCCTGACCGTGTACGCGGACCGAACCGGACAGCTGTGGCGGATCGCGGAGATGTGCGCGCGGTGCGCGGCCGCCACCGCTGACTGCCGTGTCCTGGACACCGCCGCACCCCCGGCCCGCACCACCCCCGGCCGGGACGAACCCGCCGGCGACAACACCGGCCGCCACGGCGGGCGATCAGGTAGCGGCGGTCTTCTCCGACCACCACCCCTCCCCCGCGACCGGTGCTTCGTCCGCCCCCGCCACCGCACCGGTCCCCTGCGCCCGCGCCGCCTCACCGGCCAGCACGCCCCGGCGGGCGAAGAGATGGGGGAAGATCGCCCAGCGGATCGTGCCGCACGACCTTCAGCCCGACGTCCTGCGCCTGGAGCTCATCGACCTCGGGGACGCCTTCCGTGCCAACCAGCAGCGCACCGAGCCCGACCTCGCCCTCCTCGCCGAACTCCACGAGCGCAAGGCCCGCGCCTTCCGCCTGTGGGCCGACGCCAGCGGCGACGGCGCCCTGCAGCACGAGGCACAACGAGCCGATAAGGCCGCGCAGACCACCCGCGAGATGCACGCCAACCGCGGCGGCCCGCCCGCCGGCGGCACAGCGGACGACGACGGTCCGGTGGTGGAACGGCTGCTGGGCCGGCAACAGGCCGTGCACGCCCGGGCCGTGCTGGACCACGTCCAGGCGCATGCCCCGCGCCCGGAGGCCGAGGTGCGCCTGCAGTGCTCATGCTCACCCTGCGGGCCGCCCCGCCGGCGTCCGGAATGTCACCGGCCAGGACCTCACCGGCTGGCTCCAGGACGATGCCGAGCGGATGCTGCAGCAGCTGGTCGACGCCGACTAGCTGCGCCTGCCCGGCACTGTCGCCGAGGCGATGGCCTCCCGTCCCGAGAACCCCGTCGCGGTCACCGTCCCCACCCTGCTGCCCGACCGGCCCCGCCCGTTCACCTTCGGCAAGACCACCCGCACGAGGATCTCCGGCTGGGCCCAGAAAGTCGTGGGTTCGTCAGGGGGCGGTGACGTCGGCTCGGCGCCGTGGCCGCCACCTCCACTGAGACCGGGCCGTGGCAACGGCCTTTCGTGGACCGGATGTTGTCGGCAGCCGTGCACTGGCGCGCGGATCGCAGCTGGAGCAGACTCCCATTGTCATGGTCTCGCTCAATCTATGCGTTCCGGAGGATCCCATGGTGTGGAAGAGGTTGGCCGTGATCGCTGCAGCTGCCGGGATGGTGATGGGGCTGAACGTGCCCTCAGCGAGTGCGGCGGCCGCGAGGTCAGCGTTCGAGGGCATGCCGCACATAGACAAGTGTCTGGACTATCGGTCTGATCCGGGATTCGGAGTGTATGTGACCGACTGCAACTTCGGCGGCTACCAGACGTGGTACTGGGACGACAGCATCGATTACACAGCCCTACGGCAGAAGGCCACGGGATTATGCCTGACGGCGCGAAACGGACTCATCGCGATGAAACCGTGCCTGGCCGACGATGAGGCAGCGTACTGGGACGTGACACAATACGGGGAGGACGGTGCACTGATCATCAACTGGGTAACGAAGACGTGCCTGGCCAGGAACACTCAGGACCGGGTTCAACTGTCGTCGTGCACGGGTGGGCCTTCCCAGCGGTGGGCGGTCCGGCACATCTCCTATTAATAGCTGACTCTGTCGGGGATCTTGCGCGACACAGGGTCGGCAGGATGATCGCTGCGAGGCCTCGCTCGTGTCCAGCAAGCTGTACGCCCTGTTCAGCGGTGCGAAGCCGTGGAGCGCAAACCCGATGTGACGCTCTTACGGACGCCGCTATGGAGGCGCGTGAGACCGGTGAGCCTTCTGAGGCGTGATCGCACCTTCGTCGAGCCCCGGGCCGCTGCCTGGCTCAACCAGGTCACCTAGGTCGTATTTTAGAAGTCGGTGGTCCATCCGGCTGGCCGCCCTGGAATGTTGCGTGCGGCCAGCCAGACGATGAGGTCGAGGGCGATGCGGCTGATGTCCGTTTCCGTGTGCACCCTGTGCTCGTGAGGGGCTGAGTCGCGGCGGACGATCTCGTATCCGCCTTCGTCCAGGACGGCCACGGACGCGAACCAGGTTGGATCGTCCGTATCGGGCTCGATGACGATGAACGTGTTGTCCGTGTCGTCGAGTGCGCTGATCATTTCGAACAAGGCGTCCTCGGAGGCGCCCTCAATGTGGTCACCGTTCTCGCTGACGACGCCATAGCCTCTGGCCCCCAACGGAACGGTCCTCTCCCTGTGCCCGGCACCCGATCAAGTCAGCATCGCATGGGGCGGACTCCAGCCACTCGTTGATCGCTGCGACTTGGACGACCGCCAGGTAACGCACAGCCAGTTTGTCGAACCTGGTGGCCACAGCCCGGTTGTGCTTGAGACGATTGATTCCGCACTCGACCGCATGACGAGCCTTGTAGTCCTCGCGGTCAAAGGCAGGAGGCCGTCCGCCTGTTGACCCCCGGCGCCTTCGATGTCCTGCCTGATCAGTCGGCTCCGGGATGGTGCACCGGATGCCCCGGCGTCGCAGATAGGCACGATTGGCTCGGGACGAGTAGGCCCGGTCACCCCGCACCCGCAGCGGACGGACGCGAGGACGCCCCGCCCCGAGCCGGGGCACGCGAATGGCTTCCAGTACGGCGATGAACTGCGGACTGTCACCGCGTTGTCCAGCCGTGATCAGCACCGATAACGGCCGTAGTCCCTGCTCGCAGGCGAGATGGATCTTCGTGGTCCACCCGCAACGTGAGCGTCCCAGACCATGGTCGTCGGGCTCGGGACTGCTTCCGCCCGGCGGTTCCTTCTGGCTCTGCCCGTCGCGCCGGGCACCGGCAGCATGCTGATGGGCACGACAGATCGTGGAGTCGACGTTCACCTCCCAAGTGATCAGCCCGGCCGCGTCAGCCCGGGTCTGCAGACCTGTGAGCACCTGTGCCCACACACCACCGCGCTGCCAGCGTCGGAAAAGCCCATAGACGGTCTGCCACGGCCCGTATTCCGCTGAACGTCCCGCCACGGTGCCCCAGTCCGCACCCGCCTGCGAATCCCATCGATCAGCTTTCGTCGATGCCACGATGGCCGGCCCAGCACGGCAACCGGCAACAACGGCTCCAGCACCGCCCACTGGCCATCCGAAAGATCCCCTCGCCCCACACCGAGATCATCACGGCCCAAGGCACGGCACAGCAGCCACTTCTAAAACACGACCTAGGGGTCAGCAGTCCTGCATCGCCCCGTCGCCCTCAAAGGTCGCCACCGCACTTGGTCTCCCCCGGCGCACGGCCGCCTGATCTCACGCGGGCTCATGGAGGATGTCAGCGGGTGCCGGGAGTCTTCGGGTTCACCTGCAGCCAGTGTTCGTTCGGCTGGGAGGTCTGGGATACACCAGCGTTCGTCGCGCCCGACTATGCGACCGCCCCGATGCGCCCCCGAGGAGGACCCGGCCGCGGCACCTGCGTCCTGCCTGTGGGGTGCCGCCAACAACAAGTGCATCAGTCGGGAGTCGTTTCACCCGAAGAGCGCCGGCACCACCGAATACGCCGCAGTGATGCGCAAACGGCTCGGAGAGCTCGGATACACGGGATCCTGACGGAGTGACCAAGGAGACCACCAGGCGCACCCGGCCGACTACAGCCGGGTGCGCAGCCATGACCGTACTGGCTGCCGCTCTCATACTCATCGCCATCGGGCTGATCGTCAGCATCGCCGTGCCGGCCTTCTTCGAGAGACCCAAGCCTTCCGGGGAGGAACAGCTCGGCAAGCAGTCAGGACTGACCCTGTACCGCCTCCGCCTCGCTGTTGAAGACGGCCGGCTGACCGGTGCGGAAATCGCTCAAGCAGCCGGAGGCAAATGGACCGCGAAACGCGACCCGGACGCATCTCGCATTGTGGTCGGCTACGAGCCGGGCCCCTCGTGCTACCTGTTCGAGGTACCCGTGCCGCCAGGTCCGAAGGCCGCGGTGACGCGTGAACGCATCAAGCACTGCCCTGCCTTCGATGAGAAGACCAGCACGGCTGGAGTGTCGACCCATGGCACGCAGCCGAGGCCCAGGCAGGACGGCCGAGACAGGCCTTCGTCGATTCCAGCGCAGTACCGGTAGAAGGTGGAGCAGCCTCACGACCCGTTGTCGGCCGCGTCCTCGCTGCTGGGCGTCAAGATACCTTCGGCGGGAACGGTCGCGCCGTCGTCGCCCTCGCTGGTCTCGGCCTCGTACCGGGCCGGGGCGGTCATGCGCTCACCGCCGCGACGGCGGCGTTCAGGAGCGCGACGGCGTCGGCCTCGTACGGGTCGGTGAACAGCTGGTGGTCGCTGACGTCGAACGGCGCGTAGCGCGCGGTGATGCGGTGGCCGGGCACGAGGGTCGTCTCCTGTCCCTCCAGCGCGGCGGTGAGCCGGTCGTAGTCCTGCTGGGCATGCCGGGTCTGGGTGTACGGGCCGACGCGCAGCAGGGTGAAGCCGTTGAGGCTGTCGTCGCGCTTGCAGGCCTCGAGGTAGAGGGCGTAGTGCGCGAGCTCCGTGCCGATGTCGTCGGGCAGGGACAGGTTCGCGGCGGCGTGGGTGAGCATCGCGTAGCCGGGCTGCCAGATGCCGAGGATCGTCGCCGTCTCGCAGCGCAGCCAGCCGCGCTCGGTGTAGCCGAGCTGGCGGCCGTGGAGGTAGGCGGAGGCGTGGCCGGTGTCGGGGTGGACCAGGGCGACGGCGATCATGTCGGGGCCGTGGTCGTCACCGGGCCTGGGGTGTGCGCGTTCCCACGAATGGCCCGATCCGCACGGCGATGTCCTGGGAACAGCCGGGTGTCCAGGGCTGCGGGTTGCGCAGGGCGGTGAGCATCGCACGGAACTGGTCGACGACGGCCTGGTCTTCAGGGGAGAGAGCGCCGGGGGCGCGGTTGCAGCGGCGGAAGCGACGGATCATCGGAGGGTCTCCTGCTCAATGGTGGGGTCGGTGGCCGGGCGCAGGTAGCGGGCGGCGGTGTTCACGAAGGCGTCGTGGGCGTTCTTCGCGGCCTCACGGGCTGCGGTGAGGTCCTCGGTGGTGGCGTACGCGTTGCGGATCGCGTACGTGAGCGTGATCATGCGGTCGGCGGCGGCGCGCACGGCCTGGTCCTCGATGAGGACGCGCAGGGCGACCAGCGGGCGGGTGATGGCGCTGCGGGTCGTGTGGCTCTCGCTGCGCAGGGCTTGGACCCGGTCGGTGCCAGCGTTCGTGAGGACAGCGTCGCCGCGCGCCCAGAGCGCGCGGCGGTGGTCGCTGGTGGCGCAGGCGAGCGCGGTGATGGCCTCCAGGCGGTCACGGCGGATCGCCTCGCCGTGGCTGGCGCGCACGGAGTGTCCGGCGGCGCCCCCCTGGAAGCGGCCGGAGACGAGCGCGCCCAGCAGGGTGGCGACGATGGCGAGGGCGGCGGCGATGAAGGTGGGTAACACGCGGTTCCTCTCGGTGTGCTGGAGGAAGGTGGGAAGGGGGGAGCGCCGCGCCCGGTTCTGCTGGCCGGGGGCGGCGCTGCGAAGGGGTGCTACTGGGAGGCGGCATCGGTGACCACGAGGAAATGGTCGGTGCGCAGGTCCATGACGACCTGCGCGTTGGCGCCCCTGGGCGCGCTGCGCGGCGGCGTACTCTTCGGCCGGCCACGAGCCACGGGGTGCTTCGGCGGGGAACCGCTCCAGGACGGTCCGAGTCTGCGTCGTGGCGGCTATCAGGCGTCGCCGCCTTTCACGCGCTCGTGGATGTCGATGAGGTGGGCGGTGGCGTCGGGGTTGTCCGTCCAGCCAACCCGCGCTCCGTACGCGGTGAAGACGGGGACCTGGTCGCGGTCGGCGTCGAGGATGACGACGTAGTCGCCGTACCTGTCGAGGACCATGTCCCGCAGGAAAGGGAGTGGTGCGGCGTCCAGGACCCCCAGCACGTCGCTGGTAAGCCGCGCAGGCGCGCCGGGCGCCGACTACACCCGCCCGGTCCAGCGCTGGACCTCGGGACGTGTACGGCCGGTCTGGCCTGCGGCGCCGTCCTGCGGCTTGGCACGACGCTGTGGCTGGTCCAGGGCGCCTGTGACGCGCAATGCATAAGCACCCGCCCAGTTCACAGGGCTGCTTCGTGTTTCGGCTTCGCCGCCGCGGGCGCTCGTCGCCATCACTCGCAGCTGTCAGACCCGGGCTACCGAAGCCCGTGCCACCTTCGACTCCTACGGCCGCACCCTGGCCGCCACCGACCTGACGGCGGATGTCACCGTCACCGGCACCGGCGATCCGGTCGTGGCCGTGCGCAAGGACGGCCGCACCACCACCACGGCCTACAGCCCGGCCACCGGGATAGCCATGAAGATCACCGAGACCAGCCCGCCGACCAAGGCAGCCGACCCGGCCTCGGCACAGACCACCGTCACCGAACTGGAGCCTCTGCGCGGCCAGCCCGCCACCAAGATCGACACGAACGACAAGTGCATCGAGATGACGTACGACGCGCTGGGCCGTTCCGCGAAAGTCTGGCTGGCCGACCGCAAGACGAGCCAAACCCCCAGCTACCAGTTCAGCTACTTCGTGGACGAGGGCAAGGCAGTCGCGGTCCGCAGCCAGACACTGAACAACGAAGGCGGCCAGGTCGCCACCTACACGATCTACGACGGATTCCTGCGCGAACGCCAGACCCAGACTCCCGGCCCCGACGGCGGCCGCATTCTCACCGACACCTTCTACGACGAACGCGGCCTGCCCAGTAAGACATTCGCCCCCTACTTCGAGGCCAAGGAAGCACCGGGTCGAGCCCTGTTCAAGCCGGACAACGCCTGGAGCGTGGAGAGCCAGACCCGCACCACCTATGACGGACTCGCACGCCCCGTTGAGGAGCAGCAGATCGCCGGCACCGGCGACGGCGGCAAGGTCCTGGCCACCACCAAGACCATCTACCGCGGCGACCGCACAACCGTCATCCCGCCCGAAGGCGCCACCGCTACCACCACCCTCACCAACGCCCGCGGCAAGACGACCGAACTGCGCCAGCACCACACCCGCAACCAGAGCGCGGCCTTCGACACCATGTCCTACAGCTACTAACTGACCAGCGCAGCACCGTGCTCGCCAGCATCTACGACAACCTCGGCCGCAGAACCGAGCTGCGCAAGGACGGCGCCACGGGCGATCTGCGCGCCAAGTGGGTCTACGACACCATCGCCGGGGCCAAGGGGCAGCTGGCCGAGTCCACCCGCTACGTGGACGGACAGGCCTACACCTCAAAGGTCACCCGATACGACTCGCAGTACCGGCCGATCATGACCGCTGTGGTCATCCCCGACAGCGAGAAGGAGCTGGCAGGCACCTACCAGAGCGGCACCACCTACTTTCCCTCCGGCCTGGTCAAAGGCGTGAGCTACTCGGAGGCGGGCTCCCTGCCCGCCGGCGGGTACTCCACCACCTACGAGAAGCAGACGCTGCGCCCCGTCTCCGTACTGGGTGATGGCTTCCAGGCCGACACCAGCTACACCCACACCGGCAAGCCCTACTGGAACGAATTCGGCAGCACCAACGGCAAGAAGACCAAGGTCACCTACAGCTACGAACAGGGAACCCAGCGCCTGGCCACCTCCAGGGTCGACCGCCAAGACCAGAGCGGAGTGGACCAGCACAACTCCTACCGCTATGACGAAGCGGGCAACATCCTCTCCGTCGCGGACGTCTCCCGCACCGGCACCGACACCCAGTGCTTCACCTACGACTACCTGCGGCGGCTGACCGAAGCCTGGACCCAGAACGACAAGACCTGCGCCGCCGCTCCAGCCGCGGGCAAGACCGGTGGGACAGCCCCGTACTGGCACTCGTACACCTACGACAAGGCCGGCAACCGGCTGACCGAAACGCTGCACGACGTTGCCGGAGACGGCACCAAGGACACCGAACGAACCTACGACTACCCCAAGCCCGGCGACCGTCAGCCACACGCCCTGGACTCTGTCACCACAAAACAGCCCAGCGGCACCACCACCAAGGACTCCTACGACTACGACCCCACCGGTAACACAATCGCTCGCGCCCTGCGCGGTGGCACCCAGACACTCACCTGGGACGCCGAAGGCCACCTCGCCAAGGTCAGCGAGCCGGTCGAGGGCGGCAAGGACAAGGTCACCGAGTACCTCTACGACACGGCAGGCAACCGCCTGATCGCCCGCACACCGACCGAGACCACCCTCTACCTCGGCCACACCGAGGTCACCCTGCCCAAGGGCGCCACCAAGGCCAAGGCCACCCGCTACACCTCTCTCGGCGGCGGCCACCAGGCAGTCAAGGACGACGACGGCACCATCACCTTCACCACCGCGGACCACCAGGGCACGGGACAACTCTCCATCGGGGCAGCGGATCTGAAGCTGGCCCAGCGTCACACGCTCCCCTTCGGTGGGTTGCGCGGCGAGACACCGAAGTCGTGGCCAGGCACCAAGGGCTTCGTTGGCGGCACCGACGACACCAAGTCGGCGGGCTTCACCCACCTTGGCGCCCGCGAGTATGACCCATCCACCGGCCGCTTCCTCTCCGTAGACCCAATAATGGATCTGACGGATCCCCAGCAGAACAACGGTTACACATACGGCAACAACAACCCCCTCACCTTCCCCGACCCCACGGGCGAAATTCCCTGCAAGGATGGCGTCAAGCAATCCTGCGGTTCCACCTGCTCCATCATGGTGTGCACGGGCGGCGGCGGTAATAGGGGTGGCGGAGGACGCGGCGGGGGCGGTGGTGGCCACACCTGGGGCGGCGGCAGCAACTCCGGCACCGCAGCCGGCTCTCAGGCTCGTCAGCAGTATCGATGCGGCGGGTTCTACCCGCAGTCTGGTTACGGTACCGGTGGGGACAAGTTCCTCAAGGCTCAGGCGCAAGACCACACCCCGGTCCCCGACTTCTTGGATACGCTAGCGAGCGCGGCCAAAGCCGTCGTCCGCAAGATCACCAAGGGCCCGGATCCTCGGACTCTATGCAACCCAGATGATCGCACGGACTGCAAAGAAGTCGTGCCTCTCACTGGATCAATCGATGTAGGGCCCGGAGGCCTCGCACGGAGCCTCGTTGGAGCTGCGGCCAAGTCCGCTACCAGCACGGCGGTCGTCGGGGGAGCCCTCAAGGACCTGCCTAAGGACTACTCGCGGCGTACCGTGGGAATCCTTGATGTCGGCGGAGACCGGCTTCCTATGATCAGCGGCCGCGGCGGGCAGTCCGAACTGCTAAAGAACCTCCGAGGTCGATTGAAGGCGAATTCAAATCACGTAGAAACACACGCCGCCGCATTCTTGCGATCTAATGCAGGAATCAAGAAAGCGGTGCTGTACATCGACCACCCGACGGGAGCGTGCGGCGCGTGCAAGAGCACGCTGCCCGACATGCTTCCGGAAGGCGTTAAGCTGTGGGTTGTTTCTCCTCGAAAGACTGAAACATTCGTTGGTCGCGCAGACTAACAAATATAGATGAAGGGGAGGGTCGAATTTGCAGATTCGACCCTCCCCTTCGCGTACTGCCTACTAGGGTAGCGGCTCTTCCGTTACGTCACGAGTGTCTAGATGCGAGAGCCACTCAATCTCCGAACGCTCCGACCAAGACAGGTTCCGCAGCTGATTGGCCGCCAACATGACGTCGTATCCGGCTCCAGGGCGATCTCCCGGATGCACCAGCGCCAGCCATTCCTGGCCGACCACAACTCTTGCCCCTGGGGCTGGCCAATTCCACGTAGGGAAGGGCAGCTCGCGGGCATCAGGCCACGCGGAGATAGATTCTTCACTTACTCCGGATGCAGTCTTCTTTACTGGCGCACCCAAGACCGCCTCAAGCACGGTCGCATGAATCAAGAATTCCCAAAGATTCTCACCCGTGGGAGTCCACTCCGACCCACCAGATGGATCTCTTTCATATACCGGACCATCCTGCCTACGAGGATCGAAGGACCAAACCCAATTTCCCTGGTTCTCCACCCAGAACGGAACTTTCCCGCCCTCGTGCTGGAGTTCCGGCAACGGAATAGCATAATTGTGAGAGTTGATCACATAACCCCATCGGGATGCAATCTCATGCCACTCTACTAGCGCACTTGGCGCTAGGCTCGACTTGGGTGTACGCACTGCAGGCAGATTCGGCTCTCCGTACCAATCCCTAAGGAAGTGAAGCAAGCTCTCTCTGTCCACTGGAACGATTGAAGTCATGAAATCATTATGCGGCATGCCGAGGTAGCGACGGCGACCAGACCGTGTGATGTCACTGTGCTTCCAGTCCATCGCATTGACCTCTGCCGGGCGGTGAGCGTCGCGGAGTCTGCTGCGAAACGACGTCGGCCAGGGGCTAGGTCGTCCGGTGGCTTTAGACGTCGCTTCTTATGGCGTGACCGCTCGTTGAGCCGTGCATGGCGGATCTGGTTGAGCGTCTGGTGCCGGACGAGTTGTGGGTGGTGTTCCGGCGGGTGGTGCCGCCGACGGAAGTGATACGTCCGCAGGGCGGTGGCCGACGTCGAGCGAGTGATCGGGAGGCGCTGGCCGCGATCATCTTCGTGGCGACGTTGGGTTGCACGTGGCGGCAGCTGCCGCCGATGTTCGGCCCGAGCTGGCAGACGGTCTACCGCCGGTTCGCCCAGTGGAGCCAGGACCGGGTCTGGGCCCGGCTCTACCGCGCGATCCTCGACGAACTCGGAGTACGAGGCGAGCTGGACTGGTCGCGGTGCGCGATCGACTCCGTGAGCTTGCGGGCCGCAAAAGGGGGCCGCTGACCGGACCGAATCCGACCGATCGCGGCAAACTGGGATCGAAGATCCACCTGATCTGCGACCGGAAGGGACTGCCTATGCGAAAGGGAGGTCGTTCGCGGTCTTGGCAACAGCTCGGCGGGGGTGCGGCTGTCGTGGGGCCAGCACCAGGGCGCGGCGCAGCAGCAGCGCGAGCCGATCGGCCAGGTCGATGACCGAGGCAGCCTTGTCGGGGGCGAGACGGAAGATGTCCGGATAGCGGTCCTCGGTCCTGCCGGTGAAGAAGTCCTCCCCCAGAGCTAACGGCACGGGCCCGCGCCGCTGGCTCTCCCCCACGCCAGGAGACTCAGTCGAGAGTTGAGCAGCCCGAGGGCGAACGAGGCCGTGGCCGCCTACGAGGAGACGAATGAACCAGTCCGTGATCATCGGCACAGCCCAGCGACCGGGGACGGAAGCACCGTGCGCGGACGGACATGATGTCCAGCGCACCGGCGATCGCGTCACCGCCGCCGTCGTCGACGGTGCCGGACACCACCCCGACACCGTCCGGTACGCCGGGATCGCACCCGCCGTCATCACCCACATCGGTGCGAAGCTCGGCGGCCTGGCCGGACTCATCACCGCCGGACAGATGGCTCACGCCTACGACCGTCCACCGCACGTCTCCGCCGTCTACGCCCGCATCGAACCCGGACGCGTCGGCATCCTGTGGATCGGCGATTGCCGGGCATACGGCTGGAACGGCAGCGAGCTCACCTGCTTCAGCACGGACCAGACCATGGGTGAGTTCCTCCGCGTGCACGGGGATGTGCCGGCGCCCATCGTCGAGCACCACGACGCCTGGGCGAGACTCGGACTCGCCCAGGCGTCCGCAGCGACGTGCCGCGAAGCTGAACTCCCCGAGGATGTCCGCCTCGTACTGCTGTGCTCGGACGGCGTCTCCGACCAGGTAGATCCGGAGACCTGGCGCGAGCTGTGCGCGACGCACGCCGAGGACCCGCAGGCCCTGGCCGACGCGCTGGTCGTAGCCGCCACCGCGGACGAGAAGGGCTACCGCGACGACGCCACCGTCGTGGTGCTGCTGCGTCGCGGCGACGAACCCGACTTCGTCCGCGACTAACCGACCGCACGGGTTATGACGCCGCGCCTGGGACTGCAGGTATCCCCGGGCAGGCAAGAGGACACTCCAGCCCCGAGCTGTGGCTGACAGTCGATTGTCACTGCGCCCGACCGTCGGCGTTTCGGCCAACCACCCCCGAGCCGAGGCACCTTGCGCGGCAAGGGTGGGTGCACCGCACACCTTCGGAAATCGCTGAATCCCGGGGCGCACGATCCGTCCGAAAGGAACAGGTGCTCGAAATCGTGCGGCGTCGTTGAGCACGGCGACGCCATCACCACGCCCACGAAGGGGAACACATTGACGCCAGTCGAACCAGGCAGCGAGAAGATGGCGAGCGGCCCGCAGGCCGGAGCCGCGGACAACATCTCCGACGCCGAGCGGGAGCTGTACGGAGGCCGTCTTCGTTACGACCGGTCCTTCGTCAGGCACGAGGGGCCTCTGACCCGGCTGAAGTTCGGGCACATGGCAGCCGCGCTGCCGCACATGGTGGGCATGGTGCTGCGCACCGGCTGGAGGGCGGACCGGCGCGCCCTGATGGGGGTTGTGGCGGCCGAGCTCGGGCAGGGTGTGACGGCTGGGTGGGGGCTGGTGGCGGTCAACGGCGTCCTCGCGCAGTTGTTCGCCGAGGGCCCGACCGTGGACAAGCTCCGCGAGGCCCTGCCGTCCCTGGTGGCGCTCGCCGTCGCGGCGGTGGCCGGCGCCGTTCTGTCGGCCTGGTCGACGGCCATGTCCGGCCGGCTGGAGCCCCAGGTGGAGCGGGCCGTCTCCGCGCGGTACTACACGGCCGTCACCGGTGTGGAGGTGGAGGCGACCGAACGGCCGGAGGTCCAGCGGATCTTGGAGGCGGGAAGGTTCGGCACGGAGTCGGCCCGCAGCATGCTGCGGTTGTCGGTCGGCGTCGGCAATGTGGTGATCGGCATGGCCGCGGCCGCGGTCGTGCTCGCCGCCCTGCACTGGGCGCTGCTTCCTATGCTGCTGGCGATCGCCCTGCCCAAGGGGTGGGGTGCGGTGCGCTCCGCTCGCCGTGACTACCTCTCCCGGATGAACTGGGTCGACCACCGCAGGGCGATCGCCTCCTTGCTGGCCTACCTCACCCGTCCGCATGCCGCCGGTGAGCTTCGCGTGCACGCCGCCGGCACGAAGCTGCTGTCCAGCTACGAGGAGATGTCACGGCAGACGGAGGCCGAGCAGCGGCGCCTGGCCCGGGCCCAGGCGTCCACGGACCTGGTCGCGGGCGCGTTTGCCGGTATGGCGTCGCTGGCCTGCTACGGGGTGCTGTGGTGGCTGCTGTCGACCGGCGGTCTGCCGCTCGCCGTCGGTGGGACCGCGGTGATCGCCATCCGCACGTCGACGGCGCGGCTCACGTCTTTGGTGCAGCAGGTCAACCGGCTCTACGAGGAGCTGCTGTTCCTCACGGACACCGAGGACGCCATCCAGGTGGCGGGCGAGAATGCGATCCCGCTCACCGGTGCCCCGCTGCCCGCGCCGGTACGGGAGGTGAGGACGGAGGCGGTTTCGTTCACCTACCCGGGTGCCGACGGGCCCTCGCTGAAGGGGGTGAGCGTGCGGGTGCCGCGGGGGAAGGTGACGGCCTTGGTGGGGGCGAACGGGTCGGGGAAGACCACTCTGACGAAGTTGCTGGCCGGACTGCTGCTGCCCGCCCAGGGAGACGTGTGGTGGGTGGGCGAGTCGGGCGAGCAGGTCGAGCTGCGTGCAGCGGCCCGCGCCGGGGTCTTCGCCGAAGTCGGAGTGTTGGCGCAGGACTTCCCGCGCTGGGAGATGACGGCGGCCGCGAACGTGGCCATCGGTGCCGGTGACCGTCCCCGGGACATGGGCCGTGTCCGCGAGGCGGCCGGTGAGGCGGACGTGCTGGACCTGGTCGAGGGACTGCCGCACGGCTGGGACTCGATCGTTTTCAAGGGCTACGAACGCGGTGTCCAGCTTTCGGGAGGCCAGTGGCAGAAGCTGGGGACAGCTCGAACTAGGTACCGGCAGGCGCCGTTCCTGCTGGTCGACGAGCCGACCAGTGCCCTCGATCCGCATGCGGAGATCGCCGCGTTTGAGGGGCTGTGGTCCCTGGCCGAGGAGGGGCACGCGGTCGTGCTCGTCACCCACCGGCTCGCCGCGACCATGCATGCCGACCACATCTATGTCCTCGAGCAGGGATGTGTCGTCGAGGACGGCACCCACGAGGACCTGATGGCCATCAAGGGCGGCCTGTATCAAGGGATGTTCACCGCCCAGGCCGCGCAGTACGGGATCGCGTCGACAGCCGACGGTGTGCCCGGCCCCCGGGGCGGCGCCCAGCCATCCGGCCATGAGACCGCGAGCTGATCCAGCTGCGCAATCTCCCCCTCCCCGCAGCCCTCCCCCACGACATCGAAGGCGAGACGACGTCCATGTCACCCAGTTCCACCGCGATCCGCAGGACCGTCGAGGCGTACCTCACCCGGCACCCCAACGAGCGTGACGCCCTGACCGGGCTCCTTGCCGCGCTCAGCCGGCCCCTCGACGCGACGGCCCTGACGACACTGTCCGGGCACATCACGTGCAGCGCCGTCATCGTCGACCGGCAGGGCCGGGTTCTGCACCTCCGGCATCGGGCCACCGGTGGCCTCATGCGCGTGCCGGGCGGCCACGTCGAGTCCGGGGACCGCACGCTGCTGGCTGCGGCGCTGCGGGAGGTGTCCGAGGATACCGGGATCGCACCGGGTGCCTTGTGTCTGACGCCTCAAGTCCTTGGCGCACCGCTTGACATCGACGTCCACGACATCGCCGCCCGCTCGTCCCAAGGCGAACCGGCCCACCAGCACTACGACTTCCGCTACGCGTTCTACCTCGTCGACGAGCAGCACCCGCCGGTCACTGTGCAGGACGAAGAGGTGTCTGGTGCTCAGTGGCTTGGGTTCGCCGAGGTCACCTCACCGTCTCTGCGCGCGAAACTCCTCGGGGCACAGCTGGACGGGCAGCCGGAGCCGGTGAACGCCTCCGTATTGATCCACAATGGCGCCGGTTCCTATCTGCTGCATCTGCGCGATGACCGGCCCGGCATCTGGCAGCCCTGGACATTGGCCCTGCTCGGCGGCGGCCGCGAGCGCGGCGACACCAGTCTCGAGGACACGCTGCGGCGTGAACTGTCGGAGGAGGTCCCGGGGCTGCGCCTGAAAGACCTGGAGGCATATGCCGTGGAGGAGGACACCAGTGTCGACGGGCTCCACGTACCGATCCAGGTTTTCACCGGCCGGTGGAAGGGCAATCCCGACCTTCTCGATCTGCGGGAAGGGGTCTTGCTGCACTGGTTCACTCCCGACCAGTTGGAGCGGCTGCGCCTGAGCCCCGGACTCGCGGACCTGATTCGCCGCCACGCCGCCGAACACCCGCCGCGGGTATGCCCGGACGCGGCACCGCAGGTGTGGGACGGGGGCAGTCGGACCGTGCTGAACGGGATCGGCGTCCACCTCCACCTCCAAGACGGTCAAGGGCGCATCCTGCTGGGTCTGCGTCACCCCGACGTCCGTTACGCGGGCGGCTCGTGGCACTACCTGGCCGGGAAGTGTGAGCAGGAGTCCGCCATCGCGTGCCTGATCCGCGAGGCGTGGGAGGAAGCGGGTCTGGTCATCGACCCTGCGGATGTGGAGCTGGCGCATGCCGTACACGTCGTGGACAGCCTGGGCGGTCTGCCGTTGCTGCAGCTGGTGTTCCGGGCTCGCCGTTGGAAGGGCAGCCCCGAGGTCCGCGAGCCCGGCAAGTGCCTGGCGTGGCGATGGTGGCCGCCGCATGAGCTTCCCGACCAGCTCGTGCCCTATACCCGGACGGCCATCACCAGCATCGCCGAAGGCCGCGCCTACTCCCAGCTGGGTTGGTGAGCAGGTGAACAAACCCACCGGTTGGAGCGAGTCCACGCCCTTGATGCTGGAGCATCCGGAGGAGGAGATGGCTGTGACGCTCCCTGAGCCCCCCTCCGCCTCCGGCGCCTCGCTCTGGCGACACAACACCGGCGACACCCCGGGAGCTGTGGCGGCCCGGGCAGGGATGGTCGCCCGGCTCGAGGAAGACGGAGCGCTTGGCCCCGGACCGGTTCGAGAGGCGCTGCTCGCACTGCCGCGCCAGATCCTGATGCCTCAGGCGTACGTGCGGCGCAGCCACCCCGACGAGACGCCGCCGCGCTGGGATCTGCTGGACTTCTCCCTCCCGGGCGACCGGGCGGAGTTGCTGGAGCGGCTGCACAGCGGGGACAGTGTCGCGATCCAGCACGAGGGCGAGCCGATCCTCGGCCGTGTTCCCGGGCTGCGTCGCGGGGGCGTGGTGACCGCCATGTCGAGCACGATGAGCCTGACCGCGGACCTGCTGCAGCAGTTGGACCTGCGGCCTGGCCAGCGGGTGTTGGATGTGGGGACCGGCGCCGGGGTGACCGCGTCGGCAGCCTGCTTCGTATGCGGTGACGCGGGTGTCGTCACCCTTGACATCGACCCGCACGTCACCGCGGCCGCCCGCGAGCGGCTGTCCGCTCTGGGCTACCGGCCGGCCACGGTGACCGGGGAGGGCACCACGGGGTGGGCCGCCGGTGGCCCGTATGACCGGATCTTCGTCTCCTTCGCCGTCCGTCGCGTGCCGCAGGCCCTGGTGGAGCAGTTGGCGCCGGGCGGGCGGGCGCTGATGACGCTCGCGACGTCGTCGCCGTCGTGGCCGGGCTTGGCCATGATCGAAAGACGACGGGACGGGAGCGTCGAGGCCCAGCTGCGGGCGGTCGAGTTCGGGCACCGGGCCGGTGCCGGCTTCGACCGGCTGTTCCTGTCCGCCGCGTTCCGCGCGGAGATCACCACGGGCGACGGGTGGACGCAGCGCAGCCGACTCGCGCCGCCGGCGGACACGGCGCGCGGCATGTGGCTGGCCCTGGACCGCCTGTATCCGGGCCTGGTGCGCGACTTCAGTGCCGGGGACCTGACGATCGGCGCGCCCGAATGCCGGTCGTGGATGCGCGTGCGCTCCGTCGGCCACCGCCGGTGGGATGTGACGACTTCGGGGCCGCGGGACATCTGGGCGGAGATCCAGGATGTCGTCGGCCGGTGGCGGGCGGCCGGTGCACCGGATGTCTTCCGGCTCCAGTTCGACGCCGACGGCGGCCAGCGGGCCGCCAGCCCGAACGGTGCGCTGACCTGGCAGCTTTCCCCTGGCGAGACTGGAGATGCACGATGATCTGCCCCAACCGACCGGTCTCAGCGACGGTTTCGGGCAATGCCCTGTTTGGGCCCGAGGCCGCCGCTCTCCGCCTGCTCCAAGGCCATGCCGGCGCCGGCGTCCTGAAGGAGGACGCGGTGTTCACCCTGCTGCTCGCGCGCCACCCCGGCGGCGCTGCGTGAGCGGCACCCCGCGGCACACCGAGCCGCTCGACGTCCACCTGCTCGCCGTACGCAAGGGCGCGGCAGGCCCTGAGGTGCTGCTCTCCCGGCGGGCCGGTGACGTGTACGCGGCTGGCTGCTGGCATCTCGTGTCCGGGCATCTGGACGGCCCGTGGGAGGACATGGTTGCCGCCTTGGTGCGCGAGGCCCGGGAGGAGGCCGGGGTCGTCATCGACCGGGCCGATGTCCGGGCGGCCGTCACCGTGCATCACCGAGCCCCTGCCGGCGGCGCCAGGATCGGGGTGTTCTTCGTGGTGTCACGGTGGGAGGGCACCCCGAAGGTCATGGAGCCCCATGTGTGCGACGCCATGGGGTGGTTCTCCTTCGATGCCCTGCCGGAGCCGATGGTGGCGTACTGCCGGGCCGGGTTGGATGCCTACCGGGCCGGCGCGCGGATGGCCGTGCACTTCCAGGAGCCCGGCGACCCGATCGCCTACGACCGGTCCGTCGACCGGCTGGTCCCGCTCCCTGAACCCGCCGCGCGCGGCGCGGTCCCGGACCCGGCGGTGCGCACGTTCACCGAGCAGGCGGTCGGCCGGATCACCGCGTGGACGGACGTGTCCTGGGCCCGGGAGGAAAGCCGCGTGTGGCAGGTGGCCGGCGCCGAGGGCGGCAAGTGGTATGTCAAGACCCACCAGAACGACCGCTTCCACCAACGTGAAGTGGACGCCCTGCGCAGCTGGGTCCCCTGCCTCGGGGCAGCCGCACCCTGGCTGGTTGCCGCCGACCCCGCGCTGCGGACCATCGTGCTCACCGCGGTGGGCGGCCGCACCCTGCACGGCGCCACGTACGCGCCCGAGCCACAGCGCCTCATCTTCCACCGCAGCGGGCAACTCGCCGCGGCCATCCACCACAGCGCCCCGCCCCGGCCGACCGCCGCCGGCCTATCGCTGGGGAAGCTGGAGCGCCACCTCGCGGGCGCCCTGCCACACCTCGGCCCCGGCGACGAGATGTTCATCCGCGCCACCCTTGAGAGGGCCGCCGACTTGACCCCCTTGATGACGGTGCACACGCATGGTGACTTCCAGCTCCGCAACCTGCGCTGGGACGAGACCGCCGCTGCTCTCTACGTGATCGACTTCGAGCGGTCCGAAGGCGGCCCGGCCGTACGGGACTTCGTACGACTCTCCGACGCCTGGCACGGCCGGCCCGACCTCTTCCAGGCCGTGATGGACGGCTATGGCCGCAGCTTCACCTCGAACGAGGAGGCCCACTTCATGGTCCTGTCCGTCCTGGATGCCGTCTCCTACGGCGCCGCCCACGATGATCCCGAGCTCGTCGAGCGCGGCCGGCGCACGCTGGCCCGGCTCCGCGCCGCACTACGCCCCTGAACGCCACCGCGCCTACCAACGAGGAGCAGCACGTTGACGTACACAGCCCGTGATGAGTGGGAGAAGCACTTCGGTGCCGGCAAGAACTTCCGGCAGGTCGGTGAGCGCGAGCGGGAACTCCTCGCCGAGCACACCTCCGCCCCGGATGGCGGCCGGGCGCTCGACGTGGGCTGCGGCACCGGCGAGCTGGCCACCTGCCTCGCCTCCCTCGGCTACACCGTGGACGCCATCGACTTCGCCGACAGCGCGCTCGCCCGGGCCCGCGAGAAGTACGCCGACATTGAGGGCGTGCGCTGGCTGCAGCTGGATATCGAGCGCGACGACCCTGCCCCGCTGCATGAAGAGGGGTATGACCTGATCACGCTGCGCCTGATGTATCCGTTCGTGCAGGACAGAGGGCGCCTCCTGCACGGGCTGGGTGAGCGGCTGCGGGACGGCGGTGCTCTCGTCGTCATCACCCCGGTGGCGGCGACCACGCCCGCGGAGCGGCGCGGGATCGCCTTGGACGAGGACGAGATTGCCGTACTCGCTGCCGGATGGGAGACGGTGGAACGTCTGGACGCGGACGGCCTGGCCTTTGTGGTGCTGCGCGGTCCCTGTCACGCCGGCACGAGGGCCATCGAGAAGCGGCCGACCACCGCCCATGCCTTGACCGGCGCCCTCGCGGTCGTCACCGACGACGCCGGCCGGGTCCTGCTCGGCCGCTCCCGCCGCGGCATGCTGGAACTGCCCGGCGGCAAGACCCGCGGCCCGGAGGACTTCGCCGCCGCGGCGGTCCGCGAGCTCGCCGAGGAGACGGGCCTGGTCGCCGACCCGGCGGATGCGTACGTGGTGACGATGCTGGTGGACGACAGCCACGGCATCCCGCGGCTCACGTCCGTCGTCCGCATCACCGCGTGGACGGGAACGCTGACCAACCCAGAGGCGGACAAGTTCGACCGCTGGGAGTTCTTTGACCTGCACGCTCTCGCCTGTGTCGGGGACGTTTTCGTCCCGGCCGCACTCGCGATCGACAGCGTGTGGCCCGGCGTCATCCCGGACCTGCCGCCTGTGGTCTCCTACCCGCTCGCCACCGATCGGCCGCCTGTGCCAGGTGAGCCGGGTGAGGCAAACCGGCTGCGGCAGGCGATGGCCCAGACGGTGGTCGACGGCGGCTGGGCCCCGTCCGAGCCCGTCCGCGACGCGCTGCGCACGGTGCCCCGCCATCGTTTCGCCCCGGAAGTGAACCTGACGGCCGCGTACGACGGCGGCGACCGGGCGATCATCACTCGACGCGACGAGACCGGGACCGCCAGCAGCTCGATGTCCGCGGCCTGGCTCCAGGCCGACATGCTCGAGAGCCTGCGCCTTCAGCCGGGTGCGATCGTGTTCGAGGCCGGATCCGGTGGCTACAACGCCGAGTTGATCGCCCACGTCGCCGGGCCCGACGGTCGTGTGGTGAGCGTCGACATCGACCCGTGGGTCGTACGCCGCACCGGCGCCTTTCTCACCGAGGCCGGCAGTGGACGCGTCAGCGCCGTCGAAGCCGACGCGGCCCTCGGCGCGCCCGCCCACCTCGTACCCCGCGGCGGCTTCGACGCCAGCATGATCACTTACAACTGTTGGGACATCGCCCCGGCCTGGCGCGAGCAGCTGGCCGAAGGCGGGCGCCTGGTCATGCCGCTGGAGATGGGCGGCTACACCAAGGCGATCACGTTCGAGCGGCGCGGCGAGGTGTTGCACGCCCGCCGCTTCACCTACTGCGGCTTCGTCCGCGACCAGGGACAGCAGGCCCGCCCGGCACCGGTCGTCCCCTTGCTCGACGGAGCGCTGACACTGCGCTTCGACGACGGTCCCGCCGCCGAGGCGGAGGGCCTGGAGGCGGCGTTGCGCGGGCGGCGGCACGAGGTCGCAACCGGCGTGACCATGGGGGCGAACGCCTACTTCGGCTCCCTGCAGCTGTACGCGGCCACCACCCTGTCGGGCTTCTGCCGCCTGGCCGCCCACCAAGAGCCCGCGGAGGCAGTGACCGGCATCGCGAAGGACCGCGACGCGCCCGCGATCATCGGCGAGGCGTCGTTGGCCTACCTGATCCACGTCCAGACCAAGGACGGCGACAGCCCGCAGGGCAAGGAGTGGGAGTGGGTCGTGCGCGCCTTCGGCGAGCAGGGGCCCGGGCTCGCCGAGCGGCTGGTGGCCACGGTCCGGTCCTGGGACCGTCACATCCGCGCCGAGGCCAATGACCAGCACGCCGATCCCGCCCTGACGGTCCACCCGCTCGGCACGCCCGACGGCGCGCTGCCTGCCGGCGACGTCCTGGACAAGCTGCACTGCCGCTTGGTGTTCCGGTGGCCGGGACGTGACGCAGTGCTGCCCCGTCCCGTTGAACGTCCTGTGGCCAACGCTGTGGCGGAGGGGGTGTGACGATGGAACGGGCCGTGCGTCAGGCGGTGTTCGCCGCTCCGGCGGCGCGCGACGAGCTCGACCGGATGCGGCGCGCGCGGCCGCAGCCAAGCAGTTCCAGGTGTCCGCGTCGGGGCCGGAGGTGTGGGGGTGGCAGGGCCGCACGCTGGGGCGCCGGGCGGGAGACTGCTGGCTGCGCCTCGTCTCCGCCGAGGCCGGCAAGGCGGGCGGACGGCTGTGGGAGGGGACGGCGACCGCTGACACGTGCGTGCCCCAGTCGGTACCGCGGCCGCGGCTTCGCGGCGTTCTCGACTGGACCACACCGGACATCGCCTACCGGGCGGAGCTCACCGAGTACGTGCCCGTCCAGCCGGTCACCAGCGGAACTCCCGCCCTCGACCAGGACCTCGCTCTGCCCGACTCGTGGTGGTCGGAGCTGAAGTCCGCGCTCGGGACGCTCGCGACGGTGCCCACCGACCGGGAATCGGTACGGCAGAACTGGGTCGACCGGAACTTCCGCCGCTTCCTCGGCATCGACCCCTTCCGGATCCGTGAGACGACGACCGGGCACGCCGATCTGCACTGGGCGAACCTGACAGGTGCGCCCCTGGTCCTGTTGGACTGGGAGAACTGGGGCCAGCTGCCCGTGGGCTACGACCTGGGGCTGCTGCACGCGTACTCGCTGGCCGCGCCGGCGACCGCCGCCCGGATCCGCCGCGAGTTCGGCCACGTCCTGGACACGGACGCAGGCCGGACCGGGGAACTCATCGCCCTCGGGCAGCTCCTCCAAGCGTGCTCCCGAGGCGTCCACCCGCACCTCGCCCCGCTCATCGCCCGCCAGGCCGAGCACCTCACCAGCATCCCTGTTCCCACGCGCTGACCAGCCCTGACGGCCTGGAGGAATCCCATGCCCCGCCCACGCCTCGACGTCGTCGTTCTGATTCTGCGGAGCTTCGGATTCCTCGACACCCCCGAGGAAGACCTCGCCGTCTTGAAGGAGGCCGCCCGCGTCCTGCGGCCCGGCGCGCTCCTGGGAATGGATCACTTCCCGCCCAACAGCACCACGGCTCAGGTGGGTACCCGGGTGCAGAAGGGGCCTGAGGCGACGACCACCGTGCACACCACCTGGATTCCGGCGACCGCCCGGTTCAACAGCCGCATGCCCACCCGCTACTACAAGGACGGCCACGTCGGACCGTTACACAGCTCCTCGCGCCTCTACACCCCGGAGGACCTCCGCACAGCTCTCACCGAGGCCGGGTTCGCATCCACTTCCTGCACGTCCGCTCGCCGGAGCCGGACACATTCCCGCTCGTGCTCACGCACGGGTGGCCGGGTTCGGTGCTCGAATTCCTGGAAGTCCTCGGCCCGCTCACCGACCCGCGCGCGCACGGCGGTGACCCGGCGGACGCGTTCCACGTGGTCGCGCCGTCATTGCCCGGGTACGGCAGGAGTGACAAGCCGTCGACGACCGGGCGGGGCATCACTCGCACCGCGCGCGCCTGGGACATGTTGGTATCACTGGGTTACGAACGGTACGGCGCGCAGGGCGGTGACTGGGGTTCGGCGGTGTCCGCGGCGCTGGGCGAGGTCGCGCCCGAGCGGGTCGCCGGCGTCCACCTGAACCTGGGATCCGTGGCGGCGGGCACGTTCGACGACCCGACGCCTGCGGAGCTGGCGAATCTCGAGGCCGAGAACGAGATGCAGCGCACCGGCCGGGGGTACTCGGCGATCCAGGCGACCCGACCGCAGACGCTCGGCTACAGTCTCACCGACTCCCCGGCGGGACAGGCCGCCTGGATCGCCGAGAAGTTCTGGGCGTGGACGGACAACGACGGCCATCCCGAGGACGCGTTGTCGCGGCAGACGATCCTCGACGAGATCTCGGTCTATTGGTCCACTGCGTCGGCCACGTCGTCGGCGCGCCTGTACTGGGAGAGCTTCGCCAACTTCCGGGACAAGGTGACCGCGCCATCCGGGCTGTCGGTCTACCCGCGCGACATAACCCGCCCGTCGAGGCGGGAGGCCGAGCTGCGGTTCACCGACCTACGCTGGTTCGAGGAGCTGCCGCACGGTGGCCACTTCGCCGCACTGGAGCAGCCGGAGTCGCTGGTCAAGCAAGTACGCGGGTTCTTCCGCCTGTTCCGCTGACTGTCCGTGCCACCCCCTGGGAAGCCCGCGCCCAGGGGATGGTCCTGTCCGCTCCGCCCTCCCGCCGACATCACTCGTTCAGCTCAACGAGATGACCGACGGTGGGAAACGACAGCTCGATTCGTTACACAGCGCTACACGCCACCTCGCCGTAGCTATACGAGAACAGGGCCGACCAGGGCTGATCGTCAGGTTCGGGCTTTCGGAGGCGCCCTGCACACTTCTTGGATGAGCACCCCGAGGGCTTCCTGGCACAACACCACACACGACGGGCGACCGTCGACCTCGACCATCTCGAGCACATCCGCCAGAACCCCGCCGACGTCACCCCCAGTGGCATCCTGCACCTGATCTTCGAAGTCGTCGCCTATGCGGCCGACTAGGCCGAATGCGGCAACGGCGGACACTGCCGCATCGCCCTCTACCCCGACGGCTCCATGGCCATCACAGACGACGGACGGGCACCGACACGCGCCTCGACGAGTTCGTCTACGGCTGCCGCGTACGCCTCGTTCAGCTCGGGCAGGTGGGTGGGGTCGGTGAGGTAGACGCGGAGCATCACGATGTCCGTCAGGCCGGCGCCGGCCGCCTTGAGTACGGCGGTGAAGTTGCGCAGGGTCTGCGCGGTCTGCTCGGCGACCGTGGTGCCGACGACCTCGCCGGTATCCGGGTCGAACGGGAGCTGCCCGGAGACCTGCAGGGTCGGGCCCTTGCGGATGCCCTGGGACAGCGGGGCCGGCAGGGTAGGTGCGTTCTCGGCGGTGATGATGGTTCTTGTCATGGTGTGTCCTTGGCGGAAGGGCGCACACAGCGCTATGTGCGAGGGGTCAGGCCCAGGCCTGTCGTTCCTGGCTGCGAGGGTCGTCGACCTGGACCCACTCGGCGTCGATGCGCATGGTGGCCCGGCGTGTGGTGTCGTACTGGTCCCAGCCGGGGTTGCCGGTCCTGGCGAAGCGGATCCAGGCCCCGTGCGTGCGTGCGGCGAGGTCCGCGGGGGGCTTGTCGGGGCCGAGCAGGGCGCCCTCACCCACCAGTTGCGGGAGTTGCGCGATGTCGAAGACGAAGGGGAGTTCCATCGCGTGGGTGGCGCCGAGGTCTCCGTCCAGGGCGTGGGAGCGCCAGGCGAACTCGTAGCTGAACGTGGCCGACTGGGGGTGGGCGGCGTGTGCGCCGGCCAGGGCCCAGCTGCCCGCGCCGAACAGCGCGTCGCCCATGATGGCCGACCGCAGCTCACCGAAGGACGCCTCGGGGCGGGTCTTGCGGTACGTCTCCACGAGCTGCGCGGGCTTCGGGTGCGAGCGCGCCGCGGTGTCGTCGACATCGTCGGCGGTCGAGGTGGCGTACTTGTCCACGGGGACCAGGTAGAGGTTTCCCTCTTCGGTGTTGATCCCGACGAGCAGGTCGACATCGGCGCTCAGGCCGGCGGCGACGGATACGGCGGGCTGCGTGTCTAGCACCAGGCTGAAAGGGCTGAGGCCGAGCAGCGGGTCGTGGTGCCTGGCGGTCTGCAGATCGATGCCCGCGAGCTTGGAGGCTGCTTCCACCAGGCGCTCGTCGGAGATGTCCGCGAAGGCGTCGAGGTGCGGCTCGATGCCTAGTTCCTCGGCGGCGGCCTTGGTGACACGGGCGGCCTGCTCGGAGGTGAACGCACCCAGACCGCTGCCGCTCTGCACGATCGCCCGGCGGAAGAGGCCCGCGGCCCCGGGGGTGGCGAGGACGCCGCCGACGACGGTCGCCCCGGCTGACTGGCCGAAGAGGGTGACGTTGTCCGGATCACCGCCGAAGGCGGCGATGTTCTCCCGCACCCAGCGCAGTACGGCAACGACGTCGAGCAGACCGCGGTTGGCGGGCACCCCGGGGATGTCGAGGAACCCGGCGATGCCGAGCCTGTAGTTGAGCGTGACCAGGACGACGCCGTCGCGGGCGAAGGCGGAACCGTCGTACAGCGCGGACCGGGTCGACCCGGCGACGAACCCGCCGCCGTGGACGAACACCATGACGGGCAGGTTACGGTCGCCGACCGCGGGCTGGAAGACGTTGACGGTGAGGTAGTCCTCGCCGCGGCTCCATCCGGGGCCGAAGTAGGGGGCCATGTCGATGCTGCCGAGCTTGCGCTCGGACTGCGGGGCGTTGGGGCCGGGCGCGGTGGCGTTCCGTATGCCGCCCCAGGGCTCGTGCGGCTGCGGCGGGGCGAACCGGCCGGCGCCCAGCGGAGGGGCGGCGTAGGGGATGTTCAGGAAGGTGGCGGTGCCGTCGCCCTGACGGAGACCGCGGACGGCTCCCTGCGCGGTGGTGACGACGGGGGCGGGTTCGTGGCTCACAGCTGTGCCTTTCCGGGGTGTCAGCCCTGCTCGGAGTACGGGGCGAAGGGCGCCCAGCCCTTGATGTCGAACGTGTTGCCGTTACGCGCGATCTCGGCGGCACCGTGGCCACCCAGGTGGGCGGGGATCAGGAGCGCGTTGTTGTCGGCCGCCCAGCCCAGCACCTTGCGGCGGGTGGCGCGGGCGCCCGCGGGGTCCTCGCAGAAGCAGCTGTTGGCGTCCGGCTCGACGATCTGCACCGGGTTGTGCAGCATGTCACCGACGAACACCGCCCGGTCCGTCCCGGAGCTGAGGGTCAGCACGGAGGAGCCGGGGGTGTGTCCGGGAGCCGCGTCCAGGCGCAGGTCGGCGTCGATCCGGTGGCTGTTCTCCCACAGCAGCGTCTGCCCGGCCTCGTGCACCGGGGCCACGCTGTCCTCGAAGACGTTCTGGTTGCCGCGGCCCAGCACCGGCTGGTGGCCGTTCGCCGGGTTCCAGAAGTCGAAGTCGTCCTTCGGCATCAGATACGTGGCGTTGGGGAACGTGGGAACCCACTGCCGCCCGTCCAGATAGGTGTTCCAGCCGACGTGGTCGATGTGGAGATGCGTGTTGATCACGATGTCCACGTTCTCGGGCTTGATGCCGGCCCGGGCAAGGTTGGCCAGGAAGTCCGTCTCCAGGTGGCTCCAGACCGGCGCGTACGGGCGCTCCTTGTGGTTACCCACACCGGTGTCGACGAGGATGGTCTTGCCACCGCTGCGTAGCAGCCAGGTCTGGATCGCGGAATTCACGATGTTGGTCTCAGTGTCCAGGAAATGCGGGGCCAGCCAGTGGACGCCGTCCTTCCAGACCTGCTGCGAGCTTTCCGGGAAGAAGGCGTGGGGCTCCATCTCGACGGGGCCGTAGTATTCCCAGACGCGGGTGATGGTGACATTGCCGAGCGTAATCTGTTCCATGCGATTTCCCTGGGGTTCGGAAGGTTTACCCAACCGTACGAGCGGCTCCGGCGGGCGCGGTATCCGTCACGTGACTGCACTTGCGCGTATAGCTCTGAGCAGGGGTGTTTCCTCTCTTGGCCCCAGTGAGAGGCGAGGCGGATCCCCGTTACGAGTTCCGTTCCCGGATATCTCCTGGACGAGTGCGTGGCTACGTCGCCGCGTTCACGAGACGGCGGCCGAATTCGTATTCGCGCTTGCGGGCCGTGTCGTGCGTGGTGGCTGCCCCTGCCTTTCATGTCAGCGGCTTTGATGCCTGACGATCAGCGAAATGCAAGGGTGTGCGGTCACCCCGTGATGCGTTCTGTCGGGGTGTCAGACGGCTTGGGCGCCTTCGCACTGGTCGGGACCAGGTGGTGCGGCCGGGTCCGAGATCAGCGGGTCCAGGGCTCGCACAAGTGCGGTCAAGGTCGAGTCGAGGCGATTGATGTGCTGCAGCAGGCGGTGCTCCGGCGACGGCCGGCTGCGGCTCACACGCTGCTCCTCCGAGAGCAGGGACAGTGCCCTGACGACCCTGGGGCGTGCTGTGTGCGAGGAGATTCCGGGGCGCTGGCCGGTGATGCGGATCAGGTGGGCCACGGTCTCGTGCGCACGGTCGGCCGCGGCGTTGAGGCGGGGGCGCAATCGGGGGCATGGCCCGCCGGGAGACGCTCGGCCGTGGCCGCCGGGCTCCGGGCGTGGTACGCGTCGGCCTCAAGAAGTCCCAGCAGGTGGCGGGCATGGTGACGTCGGCCGCGCTGCGGATTGAGCGGATGGGTGAGAGGCGGACAGGCCTTGCGGAAAGACTCCAATGCCTGGTCGAGGTCGCGTGCCGCGCGGTCCAAGCTCGTCGGGGTTTCCGCGTCTGTGCTGCCTGACGCGATGCCCCGAAGGAGGCGGTCGAGGACGCGCAGGGAACCGACCAGCTCCTCGTCACCGGCTCGGCGAACCGTCGTGGGAAGGACGAGGCGGCGGCAAGGATCCCGCAGGACACTCCCAGTGCAGTCTCCTGGACACGGAGGAGCAGCACCTGAGATGACCGCCCGCGACGGCGAGGGCCGAGGCCGTCGTCACCTGGAAAGCCTGACGGGTGGCTTGGCGCGCCAGGCTCTCGGTGTCTGTGTCCCTGCGTGGCACGGCCCCGAAGGTTGGTGGGGCGGGCTTGTGAGGAGGTGTCCCGAACCCTGCCGGGCGGCCGCGCTGGCCGAGAAACCGCAGGGCTGCGGCGAGTTCGTCGACCGCGGGGAAGCAGCCCCGCACATGTGCGGAGCCGGTCGGCCGGTTCGCCGGGCCGCCTTCGTACCTCTCCTCGCACTGTTCGGATGCACAAGCCGTTCCCACGGTGGGCTGGTGCCGGAGAGCCCGGATCCGCTGCACGAGCCGCTGCCGCGCCGTCCGTCCCGCCAGATCGTTGCGGGCCACCGGTGTGCGGGCCGCGCGGACCGTGAGTATGGTCAGGCGCTGCGCGGCCACCTCCACACGACCAATGTGCCGCGGCAGGGCCTCGGTGCCCTCGTCGACGGCGCGCTCGTAGGTCCTTTCGCGGGCGCACGACCGTGAGGGGTGTATCGGAGTTCTGGCCGGCCACCGCCTGCGTCGCCAGTATCGGAGCGCGGGGGTTCCGTCCGGTATGCGTCAGGTGACTGCTCTCGGAGGTTCTGCGGCACGCAGGTGGAGAACCGTGGGGTAGTTCGCGGCGGCCTGGACAGTGAAACCAGACAAGGCATCCGTGTCGGCGTTGACGACCGCACAGCGCCGGACGATCCTGCGCCCGTCGACGACGGCTTACGGTTCCAGGGGCTGGCAGTGCACGGACTGGGGACAGACAGCCGCCAGGTACCCAGAGGGTCACGCGACGCTCGGCGCATCTCGGCACCGCCGTTGTCGAGACGCAGGGCCGACTACGTAGAGATGGCGTACAAGCCGACCGCAGGCGGACGGAACCCGAGGCCGACCAGCCACGAGCGTCCAGCGACCATGACAGCGCCTGGTTCGGCACCGCTCCTGCGGGCGCTGTAGCGGTTCCCCCACGTTAGTGTCTGGGGGTATCTCGATTCTGGAGCATCCGTGGAAAACGATGGAAGGGCTCGTGGGGACCAGCGCTCGACGCGCGATTCCGGTCTGGCTGTGGTGGGCCGAGAAACCGAGACCGCAGAAATCATCCGGCGTGTGGGCGCTGATCGGTCCCACAGCCACGTGTTGATCGTCACGGGTGACCCCGGTGCCGGAAAGAGCACGCTGCTCGGCCTCGCGGCCGATCGCGCACGGGGTGCGGGTGGCCGAGCGCTGCGGGCGGTGGGGAGCGAATCCGAGGCGCACCTTGGATTCGCCGGTCTTCATCAGATGCTGCGCCCGGTACTCGGTGATGCGGAGGGACTGCCGTCTCGGCAGCGCTCCGCGCTCCGTGCCGTCCTGGGGCTCGAAGAGTGTGCGGAGACTCCCGACGCGATGCTCGTCGGTCTGGCGGTCCTGACCTTGTTGTCGGACCTGACGGAAATCGCCCCGCTGCTGGTGGTGGTCGATGACGCCCAGTGGATCGACCGCGGCTCACTGGACGTTCTCTCCTTCGTGGCGCGACGCATGGACAGCGAGCCCGTCACCCTGCTGCTCGGAGTCCGCACCGCGGACGCACTGCCCGGCTTCGACAAGGGATACGAGCGCCTCGAACTCGGCCCGCTGGACGCTGCGGCGGCCAACCGGCTGCTGGACCGGCAGCCCACGCCGCCCACCGGCCGAACCCGGGTGCGGATCCTCGAGGAGGCGGCCGGCAACCCGCTGGCCTTGGTGGAACTCGCCCACGCCACCGCGATCCGGCGCCCCGAGGGTAGCGGCGTGGAGGGCCCGCTGCCGGTCACCGACCGACTGGAGCGGATCTTCGCGGGGCACGCGGCGGACCTACCGGAACCGACCCGCCGCATCCTGCTGCTGCTCGCGGCCGCCGACGCGGCGGACGCTCAGGCGGCGGCCGTGGGACTTCCCGAGGCGGACGACGAGGCATGGGTACCCGCGGACCGGGCCGGTCTCGTACGCCAGGACGGGTCCAGGATCTCCTTCCGGCACCCGCTTGTCCGGTCCGCCGTCTACCATTCCGCGTCGTTCGAGGAACGCCGCCGGGCCCACCTCGCTCTCGCGGAGTTGCTGCGCGAGGAGCCCGACCGCTGCGCCTGGCACCTCGCCGCCGCAACCGTACGCCCCGACCAGGACGTGTCGGCCGCCCTGCAACAGACGGCGGACCGGGCCCGGCGCCGGGGTGGCTTCGCGGCCGCTGCCGCGGCCCAGGAGCGCGCCGCGGAACTCAGCCCGCGCCGCGAGGACCGGGCGCGTCTTCTGACCGAAGCCGCTGCCACCGCCGTATTCACCGGTCAACTCGGCTGGGTGGAACACCTGGCCGCCGCAGTCCGCGAATGCACCGACGACCAGGCGCTGCTGGGCAAGGCCACGCTGGCCACCGGACAGCTCATGTCCCTGGGCCCCCATCACACAGCAGCCTTCGCCCTGCTCATGCGTGTCGCCGACGAGGCGGCGGACGCCCGGTCGCCCCTCGTACTCGACGCGCTGGCCGCGGCGGCGGTGGTCCGTTACTACTCGGGCGACGAGTCCCAACAGCGGCAGATCCAGAGCCTGCTCTCCCGCATGCCCGACGATGCCGCCGGAGCGGCGCTGCACGTCTGGGTACTGGCCGTCTCCGACCCCAGCAGCTCAGGAGCCTCCCTCGCACCGGTGCTGCCCGGGCTCATCGCCGAGGCCAAGGGCGACGCCAGTCGCCTGACCGCGCTGGCCATCGTCGCCTGGCTGCTCGACCAGACCACCCTCGCCGCCAGGACCTTCGACGAGGCATTCGACCAGTGGCAGGCCCGTGGACAGCTCCCGGACGGACTGGGATGCGCGGCTGGCTGGACCCTCCTGGAGCAGGGCCGGTGGGCTGAGGCCCAATCGGTGGCGGCTGACATCACGGCCATGGCATCGTCGGCCGGACTCGACCACGCCGAGGCGTGCGCCCAGGCACTCGACGCCACGGCGCTCGCCCTGCTCGGCGAGTCGGCTGACGCGCGACGGAGAGCCGAGCAGGCGCTGACTCTTGTCGACCCGCTGGAAAGCCGCTCCGTCGCGGTCTTCGCGCGTCGGGCCCTGGGCCTGGCAGCGGTGGCCGACGGCGACTACGACACCGCGTACACCCAGTTCCGCTCCGCGTTCACCGACGCCGGCGATCCGGTTCACTACCACGTCTCCTACACCGTCCTGGCCGAACTCGCCGCGTCGGCCGTCCGCCGAGGCCGACAGGAGGACGCCGCCGAACTGCTGGAACGATCGGCGCGGCGCCTGAGTACGGGCATGTCGGCACGGCTCACCGCACTGCTCGACCGAGGCCGCGCCCTGCTCGCCGAACCGGAGTGCGCGGAACCGTACTTCCAGGCGGCACTGGCGGAGGATGCAGGTGAGCAGTGGCCGTTCGAGCGGGCGCAGACACAGCTCGACTACGGGGAATGGCTTCGGCGGCGGCGCCGTATCGCCGAGGCCCGCCCGCTGCTGAGCGCCGCCCTGGAAACCTTCCAGCGGCTGGGCGCTCGGCCATGGACCGAGCGGGCCAAAGCAGAACTGCGCGCTGCCGGCGTCGAGGCCGCCGGCAGCGTAGTGCCCAGTGCCTTCACCGAACTCAGCCCCCAACAGCAGCAGATCGTCCAGCTCGCCGCCCGGGGCCTGACGAACCGTGAGATCGGAGAGAAACTGTTCCTCTCGCCGCGCACGGTCGGCTCCCACCTCTACCGGGTGTTCCCCAAACTGGGCATCACCGTCCGATCACAGCTTCGCGACGTGGTCGAAGGCACCCTCTCGGGTGCCAGTGCCCATATCTGAGACGGCAGGGCCCGCTGCTGCACGAGTGCCGGCCCCGCAGGTCGCTTCTCCTGTTCCTGGGCTCACTCGAGGGAGACCACCCCGTCGGGCAGCCATCCCTCCCAGTAACCGTCGATGAGGTCGAGTAGCACGCGTGACTCCACCCGCACGTCCGCGTCCCGCAGTTCGGCCGTTGTCCATCACCGCGCGCTGGGCGAAAGCAGGGTGCGGACGTCGCAGGGCCAGCCCTCTGCCGCAAGGACCGTCAGCACGCAGTACCCCCCGCGTCGGCGATCCCTGGAAGCGAGAAGCCGTCCTGTGACGGGGGCGATCCGCAGTTCACGGCGAAGGTGGTGTGCCGCGGCCCGGCGGGAGGACTCCCCCGGCCGTATCGGGCATCTGGGAACGCTCCATGCGGATGGTGCGCTACGCGCGGTGCTGGTCGCGGGTGTGCGTGCAGCACGGACGGTGGGCCCTGGACGCGGATACCGAGCAGCCCGTGCGCTTCGCGCGGAGTTTCGCAGGCTTCTCAGCCCTATACCACTGGCACCCCGGTGCGTCCTACGCTGGTCTGCATGCCGCAGCACCCCAATATCGAAACTGCCCTGCGCTACCACCAGGCGGTCTCCCAAGGAGCCACGGGGGAGGAGCTGGCCCGCTTCTTCCACGAGAAGGTGGTGCAGCAGGAGTTCCCCAACTCCCTTTTCCCCGACGGTGTCCGCCGCGATCTGGCCGCTGTGCTCAAGGACTCTGAGCGCGGCCAGCAGGTCATCAGCCAGCAGCGGTTTGAGGTGCACAACACGGTCGCGGCCGACGATCTGGTCGCCCTCGAAGTCACCTGGACCGGCACCCTCGCGGTTCCGCTGGGCGACCTCCCCGCAGGCCACGAACTGCGCGCCCACATCGCGGTCTTCCTGGAGTTCCGGGACGGCAAGATCCATGCCCAGCGGAATTACGACTGCTACGAGCGCCTGGACCGTGCTGCGGGCACCTGAACGGGCGCCGACGCCCAGGTGCCGGGCGGCGAACGACCAGGATGGCGGCCACCGCGCCATCGATGGCCCCATCATCGACACCGACGCCAAGAACGGCAAAGGATCAGCCGCCCGACTCCTGGGCCCAGCCCTCCGTTACGCCCCGGTACAGAGCCCCGAGCCTGCGCCAGGGCGAAGCGGTGTCCCGACCGGGACACTTCGGGGCTATCGAGCCCGCCTTTGAACCTCTGTTGATCTCGTACACGCGCCACGCCACCCGAACGGCCAACCCCCACCGCACAAGACGCCCTGCTCCTGGGCGTGGCGAAGGCGGCCGACGCGGACAGCGTCGTCAACAAGGTTCCCTAGGGACTGTCCGATGGGTCAAGCCGGATGCCGGTCTCTCCCCCCCCCCGGCCCATCACCACACGCCAGGATCGTCGGCCTTCTCCGGGGCCTTCTGCTACCGGCTTCCGCTGCAAGGCACACTGCCGGTGGCAGGATGGCATGATCGCCACCCACGGAACCCTCCAGGAGCGTGAAATGCAGTCCGAGTCACCGGAGTTCGACCACCTTCTGCACTGCGTCCCCGATGTCGAGTCGGCCACCGAGGCGTACACGGCGGCCGGCCTTCCAGCACACGCCAATCAGCCGTATCTGGGCTTCCGGAACGGCGCCTGGCGGCTCGACGCCCGCTATGTCGAGATCCTTACCGTGGTGGACCGCGCCGAGTTCACCGACTCACCCTTCGGCCAGGCCATGACCGCATGGATGCCGCACGTCGACGCGTTGCTCGCCGCAGGCGGAGGCGCACTCAATTTCGCCACGCACGTGACGGACGTGAACGCCACCACGGAGCGGCTCCGCCGCGCCGGACACAAGGTGGACCTGCATGTCTTCGCCCGTGAAGGCTCACCGGTGTCATTCACCGAAGCCGTGCTGCAGGAGGCCCCCACATGGGCCCCGTTCTTCATCACGTACACCCCGGACCGACAGGTCATACTCGACCGGTACAGCTCGGGGCGGGTCGCGCGCGGGCCGCACGACCTGGCCGGCTTCGTCATCGAAACACCCGACCCGGCAGCATCCGCCACGTGGTTGGGCGAGCTCCTCGGCATCCCGGTCGACCAGGCGAGGAACGTGGTGCCGTTGCCTGGCGGGGAGGTGCACTTCACGCCCGGCCCAGCCGACGCCATCACCACGCTTCTACTGACCGAGGGCGCTCCGCCCTCGACATCCGTCGCGGGTTTGGATCTCCGCCCCCTGGGCTCTGTTCCGCCGGACACGCCCTAGTAGTGCTTCGTTAGGTTCTGGCTCTGGTGAGTGGTCGGCCGCAGGTGGTGCAGGTGCCGGTCCAGCACCGCAGCATGTCCTGCAGAGTGTCGAGGACTTGGTAGAGGCTCAGGCTGGAGTCGGTGCTTTTGGGTGGAGCCGCCGGAGGGTGAGGAAGGCCTGGGCGGCGGTGACGAGGGTGACGTGGTGGTGCCAGCCGCGCCAGGTGCGGGCCTCGAAGTGGTCCAGGCCCAGGCCGTGTTTGAGTTCGCGTAGTCGTGCTCGATGCGCCGGCGCATCTTCGCGAACCGCACCAGGTCGGCGATCGGGGTGCTGGCGGGCAGGTTGCTCATCCAGAAGCCGGTCGGCTCGCCGGCGTC
The DNA here is from genome assembly GCF_055639375.1 of Streptomyces sp. NPDC039462. NCBI lineage: Bacteria > Bacillati > Actinomycetota > Actinomycetes > Kitasatosporales > Streptomycetaceae > Streptomyces > Streptomyces sp. NPDC039462. Next base: position 1,028,848 of record NZ_JBVKAO010000003.1, on the reverse strand, counting down.
GTCGGGCTGTTCGACCAGCAAGGTGCGCAGCGGCAGCACGCCGTTCCAGCGGGCACGTCCGCCGGCCGGTTCCTGGGCGGTTGCGCGGGCGAGTTTGCCCACCGGCCGCACCGGGAGCACGGCGAAACGGGAGGTCATACGGCCCTTGCTGCCCTGGCGCCAAGTCACCTCCTCAAAGCGGGCAGAGGCCTCGACGGAATCGGCCAGAGTCTGGTGTGGTTCGCGGTAGCAGGACCGCGTCGGTGGCCCCAGCCCGCCATAGGGCGGCCGATACGGCTCCGCCGCCTCCGGCTGGACGGCCCCCTTGGGTGTAACCGTGCCGGGAGTCGAGGGCACCGAAGTCCAGCTGGGTGGGCAACCCCGCAAAGTGCCAGCCCGGCACGGTCCGGCCGAGCGGGAGGAACCGGTCGAGCAGCCCCCGCTGGTCCATCAGTTCCACGCTGCGCGGGTGCAGGCTCAGCGCCCGCGAATGGCGCTGCGGTTCGGTGCGGCGCAGGACCCGGGTCCGTACGCCCGCCAGTGCCAGCTCGCAGGCGAGCATCAGCCCGGTCGGGCCCGCGCCTACGACGATCACGTCGGGGTTCATCAGAGATGACCTCCTCTATTTAGTGAACGGCGTTCACGTGAACGGTGTTCAATATAGTGGGGTCCATGAGCACACCGTCAAGCCCAGGCAGGGGCCGGCCCGCCCGGCTCAACCAGGCCCGCACCGTCCGGACCGCCCTCGACCTGCTGAACGAGTCCGGGCTCGACGCGCTGACCATGCGCCGGCTCGCCGATGCGATGGGTGTCCAGGCCGGTGCGCTGTACCGCTACTTCGCGACCAAACAGGACCTGCTCACCGCCATGGCCGAGCACATGGTCGGCGGCGTCGCCGACGCCACCGGCCCGGCCTGGGACGGCGACTGGAGAGAGGGAGTGGCGTGCCTGGCCCGAGCACTGCGCACAGCCCTGCTCGCCCATCGCGACGGCGCCCGCGTCTACGCCGGTACGCACTCGACCGGCCCTAACACCCTGGGCTTCGCCGACCGCCTCATCGGGGTGCTGCGTGCGGCGGGCTTCAGCGACGGTGAGGCGGCGCGGGCGCTCTACACGGTGTCCCACTTCACCGTCGGCCACACCCTGGAGGAACAGGCCGCCCTCCGGCCGGAGGACGGGGGGCCCACCAACGCGGGGGCCCTGCACGAGGCGGTGGTGGAGGCAGGGACGTATCCACACCTTGCCGCCACCCTGCCGGTGCTCACCAGTACGGACTTCACGGCACACTTCGAGTTCGGGCTGCGGCTGCTCCTGGACGGACTGCGTGCCGTCCGGCAATGAGCCCGGTGACGGATCTCCCCGCCGCGGTCTCCCTGCGGGGCGTGAGCGTCGGGGCCGGCAGCAGCGAAGCCGCCCGCGAGCGGCCACTTCCCGGCCTGCTCGCGCGCCTACTCGCGCGCCTGCCCGAAGCAGAACGCGACGAGATCATCCACACCGAGTCCTTCACCCGGCTCACCCCCGGCCCCGCACCCGGTGCCCCTCACCGGCTCGTCGCCTGACCGACCGCTGTTCCCATGGTTCCGCCCGCATCGGAGACGAGATGACCGCCACGCCCTCCCCTGACGCGCCGTCCAGCACGATGATGACCAACGAGGAGTACGGGGCCCTACGTGCCTCGACCGCCTTGTGGGCCGGTACGTCCGTGCTGATCACTGATCAGCGCGGCCGGGTCCTGATCCAGCACGTCGACTACCGCACGACCTGCCTCCTGCCGGGCGGCGCCGTCGACGCGAACGAGTCCCCGGCCCAGGGCGCCGCGCGGGAACTACTGGAGGAGCTCGGCGTCACCATGACCGTCGACCGAGGGCTCGCCGTCGACTGGGTCAGCGCCGACAGCCTCAACGCGCCCGCCATCCAGTACGGGCACATGCGTACCGCCCTGGATGCCCGCACCTCCACCGGCTACGGCAGCCGCGAGCGCAGGGGCTTTCACGGGGAACTCGACGTCGAGACCGCCCTCGCCGCCGCGGCCACGGCTGCGCGACGCAGCGGCGGCCGGCGAGAAGATCTCCGGAGCGGCAGCGCGGCGTGCGATCGTCGGAGCGGCCTCGATCCCGAGCTTCGAAGGTGCCCTGACCACTCCGAAAGCCGCCGCGAAGTTCCTTGCGCGGGACGGTCTCGTGCTCTTCGACAACCCGGACGCCTTCCTCATCTGCGCGTTCAAGCGCGACACTGCCCTGTGCGATCCGGACCCCGGAGCGACGGCGCCGAATCAGTTCGCCTGCCAACTCGGCTGCGGCAACGCGATCCGGACCGACAGCCACGCCCAGGCCGCGCGGGAGCACGCTGATCGGCTCGATGCGAGGGCAGCCCTCACGCCCCAGCCCTTGGGTGACCGGCTGCGCCTGACCGCCGGCTGCTTCCGCACTCTCGCCGAGACCCACGACGCCACCGCCCAGACCGCTGAGGAGGCCCTCGCATGACCCCACAGCCCCGGCCCGACGACGAGCGGACCCGCATCCGTGAGGCCATAAACCGACTCCTCACCGGGCAGCCGAGACCTCCGACGGCAGTCTCACCGTCAAGGCCCTGGCAGCCGAGGCCGGCGTCCACCGCATGGCCCTCTACCAGCGGCACGCGGCCCTGAAGAACGAGTTCGACGAACGCGTCCGCACGGAGACCAAGCAGATCCCGGAAACGGAGAAGCAGCTGCGGGGGACCGTCAGTAAGCTCAAAGAGACCGTCGCGAATCAGCGAGCCGAGCTGGAAGAGCTCCGCCATCTGGTGACCAACCTGACCCTCGCCAGCGCCGTCCTCACCCTGACGCCGGATGCGCCGGCGGAGCCCGCCCCCGCACCGGACAACGTCATCCCGTTCCGTCCGCCCACCACCTGAGCCGACGGCCATGCTCAGCCGTCCGCGACTCGAACAGACGGCTGAGCACACCTACCCGTACGCGATGGCGCACGGCGGAGTCGTATGCGACTGGGGACGTTCGCTGGCGCTTGCCCCCTCCTCGAGGAGGGGGCAAGGTCGTCTCAGGCGGCGATGCCGAGTTCGGTGCGGGTGCGGTGGATGAACTCGCGGACGGCCGGCTCGCGCCGCCAGGGGGCGAGGGCGGTGTTGAACTCGCGGACGTAGTCCTTGGCCCGGCTCGACTGAACACGGGCGAGGATGTCGACGGACCGGTTGCCCAGTTCGAGGCCGTGGTCGAGATCGCGAGCCTGGAGGTGGGCGGTCCCCACGATCGCGAGCCGCATCCCGACCGAGCGGGTGAACACCCCGGACGGCATGGCGGCGGCCCGCTGGTTCCAGGCCAGCGACGCCTTGGGGTTCTTCAGGTCGCGGAAGACCTCGGCGGCGTCCGCGGACAGCCTCGCGTGGTGGTAGAAGTCGATCCAGGCCGGCTCGTCGCCGCTGGTCTGGTCGGCCTGGCTGATGAGGTCCTCGGACGCGGCCAGGGCCCGTGAAGCGGCCCTGGCGTAGTTCTCGCGGGCGTGGGCCCGGGCCTCGATGAGCTTGGTGAACGCCAGGACACGCGGGGCAGCCTGGCCCTTCGCCCGCTCGAAGGCGCCCTGGGCCATATCGACGGCCTCGGAGGGAAAGCCCCTCAGCAGCGACTGCATCGCCATCGTGGTCAGGACATAGCAGCCGAGCTGGACGTCCCCGCCCGCGCGGGCCAGGCGGAGGGCCTGGATGAAGTGCCGCTGGGCGACGTCGTGCTGGCCGACATCGAAGGCGGTCCACCCGGCCAGCCGTGACAACTCCGAGGTGACGGAGAACAGGTCCCGGCCGACGTCGTCGGTGAAGGAGCCCCGCAGGAGCGGGGCGGCCCGTTCCTGGAGGCAGACGGTGACGGAGTTGGCCTTCCAGTTCCCGCCGCCGTATTTGGAGTCCCAGCGGCGGGCGTCGTCGGCCGCATCGCGGAGTTCTTCCAGGTCGGCCCGGCCGACCTGCTTGCCGCCGGCGAGGTCGGCGGCCTCGTCGGCGGGGGTGACCAGCCAGCGGGTCACGGGGGTGGTGAACGCGGACACGGCGAAGCCGGATCCGGTCAGGAAGTCGCGGCGGTTCACGAAACTCCAGAACGATGTGGCCACTCGGACCGCATCAGCACGGTCCCGGGGGAAATCCAACCCCACATCGGCGTCCGGTGTCTCCGCATCGCCCATACCGATTTCAGACAGAGACACGGGCCGCCCGAGCCGTTCGGCGAGGGCTTGGGCGAGGAACGTGGGCACCGGCCACTTGGGGGTCATGCCCCGCTGGCACCAATTCGCGAGCGAGGTATGCGAGTAGTCCGTTTCCATCCCCGCGTGCTTGGCGAGCTGGTTGACCCGCAGGGCCAGGGACTTGTGGCTCGCGCCGCAGGTCTCGATGAGCCGGGCCAGGTCCGCGTTCGGCGGACGCTTCCGACGGCTGGTCGATGCCACCCGATTCCCCTTTTCCACCAGGTCAGCAACAGGGCTGCTGACGAGGAAACGCCATGGGGCCGGGCTGCGTCGACTGGGCATTTTCAGTCGTACGCATTCCGGCTGGGCACGGGAGACCGGTCCGGCTTCCCGCGTCTTGAGGCACTGAGGGTATTGCCCTGCGGCCCCAGCGTGAACCTGCTTCGCGAGTTGTGAGCCCCCCTGCGAGCCCTCCCCGCGGCACGGGCCGAACGGTGTGATGAGGGCACAGGCCGCCGCCGGGACGCCAGGAAGGGGCTCCCGGCGGAGGCCGCCGCCAGGCACCACGACTTCACGCTCGGGGGTGAACCAGATGTGCGGAATTGCAGGACTGGCCGGAGGCGACGCCGTCCGGCACGAGAAGACGGTGGCCGCGATGGGTGCCTCGCAGCACTACCGCGGCCCGGACGGCACCATGCACGCCGCCAGCAGCGACCGCCGGGCGGTGCTGGCCATGAACACGCTGCTGATCGTCGACCCGCAGGCCATGCCCGGCCCCTACCTCGACAGGGCCACCGGGCTGCTGCTGGCCTTCAACGGGGAGATCTACAACTGGCGGCAGCAGGCCGCCGCCTGGGGCATCGAGGTCCGCGAGCGGGAGTCGGACGCCCACTTCCTGCTGCGGGCCTGGGCCAAGATCGGCCCGTCCTGCCTGGACGGCCTGGATGGCATGTTTGCCCTGGCCGTCTATGACCCCAGGGGCGCGAAGCTGTCCCTGGCCCGCGACCGGCTCGGCGAGAAGCCGCTCTACTGGCGCCTGGACGGCGGCCGGCTCGCGTTCGCCTCCGAGGTGACCACGCTGACCGGCTACGGGCCGGCCCCGCTGGTCTTACGGCCGGAGGTCACCGCGATCGAGACCCCGACCGGCGTCGACACCCCGTTCCAGGGCATCCAGCTGCTGGCCCCGGCCACGCTGCTGTCCTTCGACGTCACCACCGGCTCGATCGATCAGATGACCTGGTGGCACCTGGAGGACCGGGCCCCGTTCACGGGCACCTACGAAGAAGCTCTGGCCAGGTTCTCCACGATCCTGGCCGAGCAGATCCCGCTCAGGGCCCCGGCCTGCGACTTCTCCCTCCTCCTCTCCGGCGGCCTGGACTCGGCGGTCCTCGCCTACCTGATGCGGCCCCCGGTCTGCATCACCGTCCGCTACCCGGGCCAGGACCGCCTCGACGAGTCCTCCACGGCCGCGGTCATCGCGCGGGACATCAAGGCCGAGCTGGTCGTGGTCGAGCCCGACCACGTCGACTTCACGACTGCGCTGCCGCACATGATGCGGGCCCTGGACTACCCCATGGGCAACGCCTCCACCTTCTCGGAGCACATGGCCTACCGGAAGATCTCCGACCTCGGCCTGCGGGTCGCGATCGGCGGTCTCGGACCGGACGAGTTCCTGATGGGCTACGTCCGCCAGGCCCTGGTCCTCTTCGGCCCCGACGCCGTCCTGAAGTCCGGCCTGGAGGCATACCGGCCGCTGGCCGCCAAGCTCATGCACGCCGCCGGCGAACCCCTCGGCCCGGCAGAAGCGGTCACCCGACTGATCCTGCGGGGCCCGGACCCCGACGGCCGTCTCCGTGATCTCGTCGCGGACGCGATGGCCCGCGCGGGCGGGGACCTGGCCCGCAGCCTGACGCTGGCGGACCTGGCGACGGCCTGGAGGCCGCTGGTGATGACCAGCGACAAGCTCGCCTCCGCCTACGCACTCGAACGCCGATCCCCCTACCTCGCCCGCGACCTGGTCGAGTTCTCCTACCGGCTGCCCGTCGACTACAAGATCACCAACCCGGCCCAGGGCAAGCGGATCCTGCGGGACGCCGCCAAGGCCCTCGGCCTGCCGAAGGAGGTCTGGGACAGCCGGGACAAGCTCGGCTTCGCCTCCCCGGTCCCCTCCTGGCTCAACGGCAACCTCGCCACCTGGGCCGACACCCAGATCCGCATGGCCCTCACCGACGCCCCACCCGCGTTCCGCCCTCTCCTCGAAGGGGGGTTGAAGGCCGGTGGACGCTTCGACCGGACCCGCATGCAGGCCCTCATGGCAGCCGCCTGGTTTTCGGACCAGACGGTGAGGGCAGCCGCATGATCCCCAACTCGGTTATTACGGTGAGGGGATGCACTCGAAGACCACCACCGAGGAGCCGGCCGCCGCCCGCGGAGCCGTTGCGATCATCACCAACCGCCGCGGCGAACTCCTCCTCCACCTCCGCGACGACATCCCCGCCATCGCCTGGCCCGGCCACTGGAGCCTGCTGGGAGGCGGCTGCGACCCCGGCGAGGCTCCGGCCGCCGCGATCGTCCGCGAACTCGACGAAGAAGCCGGCCTCACCGCCGAATCGCTGACCGAGCTGTTCGAGACCCGCGACGAGCACGGCTCCGGGCAGATCATCACCTTCTTCGCCGCCACCTGGGACGGCGACGAGACCCGCCTCCCGCTCTCCGAGGGCGTCAAGCTCCAGTTCTTCGCCCCCGAGCACATCGACATGCTCACGATCCCCCCGTTCATCCGGGACGGGATCCACCGCCATCTGGCCGCCAGGCCCTCCTGATCACCCTACCCTTCTGGGCGGGGCAAGGGTGGGGCCGCCCGCGGCGGCCCCACCCGAAGGGACACCCCGCTCATGAAGATGACCGTCATCGGATGCGGCTACCTCGGCGCCACCCACGCGGCCTGCATGGCCGAGCTCGGCCACGACGTCCTGGGCATGGACAGCGACATCGACAAGGTCGCCATCCTGAACTCCGGCCGGGCCCCGTTCTTCGAACGCGACCTCGATGACCTCCTCGCCAAACACACCGCGACCGGCCGGCTCCGCTTCACCGCCTCCTACGGCGAGGCCGCCGACTTCGCCGACCTGCACTTCATCGGGGTCGGCACCCCGCAGCAGCCCGGCACCGACGCCTACGACCTCACCCACCTCTTCGACGCCGTCACCAAGCTGGCACCCGGCCTGACAACCCCGGCCGTCATCGCGGTCAAATCCACCGTCCCGGTCGGCACCGCACCCCGCGTCGCCGGACTCCTCCGGGACATGGCTCCGGCCGGGGACCTCATCGAAGTGGCCTGGAACCCGGAGTTCCTCCGCGAGTCCTTCGCGGTCGATGACACCCTCCGCCCGGACCGGCTCGTCCTCGGCTTCAACTCCGACCACTCCTGGGCCGAGGCCCTGCTGCGGCAGGCATTCGCCAAGATCATCGAGTCGGGGACGCCGACCCTCGTCACCGACTGGGCCACCGCCGAGCTCGCCAAGGGCGCCGCGAACTCCTTCCTCGCCACCAAGATCTCCTTCATCAACGCGATGGCCGAGGTCTGCGAGAAGTCCGGCGCCAACGTCGCCGAACTCGCGAACATCCTCGGCCATGACCACCGCATTGGCCGCCACGGCATGCAGCCCGGCCTCGGCTTCGGCGGCGGCTGCCTACCCAAGGACCTCGGCGGCTTCATCACCCGCGCGGACGAACTCGACGCCGGCGAGGCCGTCGGCATCCTCCGCGAAGCCGCCATGGTCAACGCCCGTCGCCGCCAGCGCGTCATCGACCTCGCCCGCGAGGAACTCGGGCCCGACCTGCGCAGCAAGCGGATCACCGTCTGGGGCGCCGCGTTCAAGCCCGAGACCGACGACATCCGCGACTCGCCCGCCCTCGCCGTCGCCCAGGCCCTCCACGACCTCGGCGCCACCGTCACCGTCACCGACCCCAAGGCCCTGGACAACGCCCGCAAGCTCCACCCCGAACTCGACTACGTCGAAGACCCCATCGCCGCCGTCGATGACGCGGACCTGCTGCTGAACCTCACCGAGTGGCACCAGTTCTCCAACATCGACCCCAAGAGGCTCGCCACCCGAACCAACAGCCCCAAGGTCATCGACGCCCGCGGCACCCTCAACACCGACCAGTGGCGTGAAGCCGGCTGGATGACCCGAGCCCTCGGACGCCCATGAGCCGCGATTTCGTCACCCGGCCGCGTGACGCCTCCGCAATCGGCGCACGCGGCCGGGGGCCACGCCCGAGCCGTCAACAGCGTCCTGGCGATCACGGAAACGATGGCACACCGATCGGCTCAACTTGCCTATCGCGCTCGGGAGATCACCTGATGAACGCCACCGCAGCCGCCGATGCCCAGGGAGCTGAAGCAGCCCAGGAACGTACCGGCGGCTGCCTGTGCGGCCGGATCCGCTTCACCACCGAAGGTCCCGCAGCGTTCCCTCACACATGTGCATGCAGGGATTGCCAAAAGCTGGGCGGCACCCCAGTGATGTGGTGGGTGGGCTTCGCGACGGTCTCCTGGACCGGCGAGGGTGGCGAGCCGACCTGGTACGAGACCTTCCCCGGTGAGGCGAAGCGCGGCTTCTGCCCCACCTGCGGCAGCCGCGTCGCGGCGATCGACAGCGACGTCCCGGAGATCGGCATCAACGTCACTGCCCTCGACGACACCAGCGGCCCAGACCTCGTGCCGATCCACGCGTCCTTCCGCGACAACGCCGTGCACTGGCTGCCCCCGGTGCCGGAAACCGAGCACAACGCGGCCGGTTGACCGTCTGCCCTCGGCTCGGCCACGTCACCTGCGGCCTCGAAGGCCCCGGTCGGCGCCGCGGACGCAGGCCGCCCCTGCTGCTTCCCCCAGGTCAGATAGGACTGTCAGTGGCTGCTGTCACGATGTGATCGCACTGCGTCACACCTTCTGGAGGAACGGGGCATCCCTTGGGCAAGGCATCACGTCGTCGCCCTCAGCATCAGCAGGGACAGGGGCGCCCCTTGGCACCGACCTTCTGCGACGTCGACTTCGATCGCGGCTCTCGTGCTCACGGACGCGGGGTTGCCCCCGCGCCGCCAGAGGGCTGGGTGATCGGCCGGGCCGGGCTCGTCCATGCCGAATGGAGCGGGGCCGAACTCCGCTTCACGGGACAAGAACTGATCGAAGGACCCCGCCCTGCCAGCCTCCTGATCAACGCTCTGCACGGAAAGCAGCTAGTCATCGGCCACGGCATCCTCACCGCCGATTTTCGCGCGGCCGCCATGGTCACCGACGTCCCAGACTCCCTGCTCAAGCGGACCGTCGACACGCTCGCTTTCGCTCATCGCACTCGCGGCAAGCGCTACCCCACCGGCTGCGGTCTGGCCGCGCTGGCGAAGGCGAACCTCCGCGATCCGCGCGCCAAGCCGAGCCAGCCGTCTTCCGCCCCGGGCTTCGGCCGGGCGGAGGCATGCACGGCATGTCTCCCGAGCGGGGCGACAACGACCCGCGCGAGGACGCGCTGACCGTTGCCCGCCTCTGGCAGACCATGGTCACCACGCGGGCACTCTCCTGGGGAGCAGGAAATCCCTCCTGGACTCACTACGACGGCGACACCCGCCCTGGCACGCCCGCCGGCGCCGCCGCCTTGGCGGACGAGAACATCGCCGAGCTCACCGGACAGCTACGGCAGATCGAAGCCGTCGAATGGGCGCAGCGAGTCCGTTTCGAAGGCCGCGTCATGCGGCCCACCAGCACCGACTCAGTGGCCGCCATGCTGGCCCTCCACTCCGCCAAGGACCTTCCCGCACCTCAGCAGGTCCGAGAGCTCGCAGACGCCCTCCAAGAAGCCGGAGAGATCCCGCCGGACCATCTGGACAGCGAGGATCTCCTCACCGCCGTCCAGTGCCTCGGCCCCCGCCAGAACATCGACGTCCGCGAACGCATCCCCAACGGCAAGAAGCTCACCAAACTGCTCAGGGAAAACCTCGCCATCTATCTCTGGGAAGTCACCCATCCGGAGTGGATGAAGATGTTCTGGGAGACCCACAAACTCGCCAGGACCACTTCCATCGGTGAACTTCGCCTGTCACACCTCAAGCTCGAGCAACGCAAGATCCGGGGACGCGTGCTCAACGTCTTCGATTAGGAAGCTGCACGGCCGGAATTCCTGCGAACTAATACGGCTCTGCCCTACTTTGGCGAGATGAGTCAGCTGTGCCAGCGAGCAGGGCCGCTCCCCGAGTGGCGCGGTGGTAGGTCACCCAGAGGCTACCTTCGGCGCGACCCTGAACCCTGAACACAAGGACTTGACAGGGAATTATGCTCATGTGTCCATGAGGCGCGGGTCTCCGGCGGGCCGCGGTGAAAGCGCAGCCGAGGCGCGTCCATGCATGGCTCGCTTGAGCGTTTTCACCCAATTCACGTGCCCTTCGACGACGCCGGAACTCCACGGCAGCGTGAGGAGCCAACTCGAAGGCGAGCGACCGCTGCCCGCTCTGCTGTCCCGCTCCTCAGTCACTGTGCCATGGCCACCGCCGACGCGCATAGCCTCCCCATGACCTGGTGCGCGGCTGCCCAGCCTCCGGCACTTCGCCCAACACCTCGAACGCGACCTCGACGCCGTGACCACCGGCCTCACGCTGCCCTGAAACTCCGGCGTCATGGGCAGGAAGCGGCGGCGACACTACGCATCCACTTTTCCGCCTCCGAGCCACGCCAATGCCGCTTGGCCAGCCCGGTTCGCGCCGTGGGCAGGTGCCTGCTCAGTTCCGGACGAACAGCCGGGCCGCTCCGGAGACGAGGGCGAGGGCGAGCATTCCCGCGAGCATCCCGACGCCGATGATCATGAAGACCGCGAAGAGCCGCATGCTGAGGTCGTCCGAGCGTGGGCGATGGGCTGCCACAGGAGCGGGACAGTGAGGAGCAGAGCCCTCTTACTGTTTCTAACAAAAGCTGTTGATCATGTGACTCTTGACGTGTCCGCTCGTTGGTCTGGTTGTGGCGAACCGTCAGTCGCGGCCGTGGATCGTGTCGGATTAACTGTGGTCGCTGATCGAGCCGTTGCTGCCGAAGCCAGGTCCGAAGAAGGTTGAGGGCAGACCGAGGGTGCCGGACCGGCAAGCGTTGTGCGGGATCCTCTTCGTCCTGCACACCGGCATCCAGTGGGCGTACCTGCCCCAGGAACTCGGCTTCGGCTCGGGCATGACCTGCTGGCGGCGCCCGAAGGCCTGGAACGAGGCTGGCGTCTGGGACCAGCTCCACCAGCTGCTGCTGGAGGAACTGCGGTCGAAGGACCAGCTGGACTGGGAACCGGCGGTGATCGACTCCTCGCACGTGCGGGCCGCCCGACGGGGCCCAAAAGCGGGCCCAGCCCTGTCGACCGCGCACGGCCGGGCGGCAAGCACCACCTCATCGTCGACGGACAGGGCATCCCGCTCGCCGTGTCACTGACCGGCGCAAACCGCAACGACATCACCCAACTTCTGCCCCTGCTCGACAAGATCCCGGACGTCGCAGGCCGGATCGGCAGACCCCGCCGACGCCCCGACGCACTCCTGGCCGACCGCGGCTACGACCACGACCAGTACCGCCGCCTGCTCTGACAACGAGGCATTCGCCCCGTGATCGCACGGCGGGGCGAGCCACGCGGCACCGGCCTGGGCACCTTCCGCTACGTCGTCGAGCGCACCATCGCCTGGTTCCACGGCTTCCGACGCCTACGCATCCGCTGGGAACGACGCCACGACATCCACGAGGCCTATTTCGGACTGGCCGTCCGCGTGATCACCTACCGCCACGTCCAATGGCTTTGTTAGTGCCTCTTAGGCGGGAACACGAGCCGGGGTGGCGGCCCTTCCCGACGCTGCTGGAGCTCGCGGCCGGCACCACTGAGGGAGACGAGTATCCCCAGGGACAGCGGCAGCCACCGCTTCATGAGAGCGTCGACGCTGACCAGCTGCGTCCCTTCTCCCCGTCGTTATCAAGTTCCGGTCGAGCGTAGCCGGCCAGACAGCACCGGCCGAGCAGGTCGCCCGCACTCACCAAGAGCCCTCCCTAGATTCGTACGCCACTTCACCCTCGACGCGCCCTCGACGGGACGTGTGAACGGGCTACCTGGCGCTGAGGGCGACGGCCTGCACGAGAGCATCGACCTGGTGCAGGGTCGCGGGGGCGAGCCCCGTGCTCCTACCGGCCTCCCGGATCACCTGCTTGCCGAACTCGCGAGCAGGGGCGACAGGGAGGATGCGGTGCCCGAGCGCAGAGCGGGAACCGACCATCCACCGGTAGAACTCATCGGCACGGCGGCGCAGCTCCCAGACGTCGCTTCCGTCGGCGGATTCCATCAGAGTTGTGGAGTGCTGCACGATTCCGGACCGTACGGCGCACACGCGCCTGATCGAGGAGATGGCCCCTTCGCCATCGCGGCGGCGCAGCCGAGGTAGAGCAGTCCGGTACGTACCAGAGCGCTTCCCGGTCTATCACCGCCCACACGGCGGCACCGAGCGCGGTACAGGAGCCGAGGGCCGCAGGCACTGCCAGACCCCAGGCCGCGAACGCGAAGCGGCGGTGGGGGCGGGAGGCGTGCATCCAGGCCGGAACCGACGGTTCGTCCTGCACGGTCTCACTCATGAGGACGACGGTACCGCGAGGCGCTGACAGCCCGGTCATCGCGACGTATCGGGTCGGTCGACCTGCTTCAGCGGTCGGTCCGCGTACGGGTAGAGCGGCGTCTGCCGCGCGAGCTCTGGCATCTGGTCGAGGCGAGCGGACACACATGGTCCGCGGTAGTGCCACCGGGCCCAGTCGAGGGCAGCCCGCTTCGTCTGCTCGCGCCGGAGGAGGCCGAGGTCGGGGTGCCAGACCACCCAGTCCAGATGTCCGTCCCGGTGTGAGCGCCACATCATGAACAGCGTGAGCGCGATCGCGGCGCTCAGCCCGGCCCATGGCAGGGCGAGAAGGGCGGCTGCCTCGCGGAGGTCAGGAGGCTGGGCCCAGAGCAGCAGCAGGGACAGGACGGGAGTCACCGCCCAGGCGACCCAGTACGCGTAAGCGCCGTGCATGACCCGCCGGTTCACCACCACGGCACCGATCAGTGCGCCCGCCGCGGCCAGTATCGGCCACCGATGGCCCGAGCCGGCCGCGAGGACGACGCATACCGCGGCGGCGCCGGTTAGCCCGGCCGCCGTCGTACGGTCCTGCCGCCTACGAGCGTCGGCGGTGTTGGTCGGCATGGTCGAGGTCCTCAGCAGAAGGGAGAGCGGGGGCTGCCGCTGAAGTGCCGCACCAGCGGGTCGAAGACCTGGTGGCGTACCGCGTGCTCGGCTGCTTCGCACTCTACGGGGTGGTCGAGGCCGGGCAAGTCGTCCGGCCCGAGCTGCAGAACGGCCGCCCACTCGATGCAGTCGGGGCAACCCGGCGTCCGGGGTGGGTTCAGCCGGTGCACGACGATCTGGTGCTTCTTCCACTGCATCTCGGCTTCGTACACCCCCCGTACCGCCTCGCCGGAGTCCACGGCCCCGGTGTAGGCGTCGACCCACGTGGTCATCAGGGCGCGGCCGTCGAGGCAGCACGGCGTGGGCAAGCCCGGGATGGTGAGTGGGGAGGGCGCGAGGGCGTTGTCCGGCATAGGGCAGACCGTACCGGGCGGACGCTCGCGCAGAACAGGGAACGAACCTTCCGGACGTCCGCGCAGTTGGCTGACTCCCGTATCCGTGCACCCATGCACTGCTGTCGTGGCACCCGCGTGACCAGCAGCGTTTTTCCAAATTCGCGGCAGCGGCACACGGGAGCTGGAAGAAGCGGAAAACACGGTGGATGATGTCGAGGGCTTGCGGATCGAGGTCTACCGCAGGTTTCAGTTGACGGGCCTTCCCCTCGCTGATCTCCCCTCGGCCCGGCCAGCTCTCCCGCCGGCGGCGCAGTGGACGTGGTGGAGTCCCGCGAGCTGGGGGCCGTCATCGTTGGGTGGGCGTGCAGCCCGGAGTTGCTGAAGTAGGCCGCCGACGCCACCGACCGCAGGCACTCCGCCCCATCGGGCCCGCGTGCGAGGTATCGAGACCATGCCCGACATGGGGCCCCGTCCCGGGGCCGAATTCCTCGCAGCCGCCGGCGGAGACCAGACAGCGTTTGGCACCCTGGACCCGCTGACGGGATTCGCTGGTCTGACCCCGGTACCGCGTGATTCCGGGCGCGTCTGTGACAACCTGCACCGGCCCCGCCACTACCACCGCGGCCTGCTGCGGGCCTGCTACCTCGCTGCGATGGCCAGCCTCCGCTGGGAGAAGCCAGCCGAGCCCGGTCGGCTCTCCCCCGCCCGGGTCCGCCGGGGGTTCAGGAACCTGCGCACGAATCTGCCTTGCCCGACGCGTGCACCCAAACCCAGCCGGCAGGGCCCTGGTAGGCCACTCGACTCGAAGAACCGGCACCCTGCCGTCCGCTACGACATGGGCAAGACCAGCAGAGGCCCTGAAAGCATCACAGAACGCGATCAGCTAAAAGGCGGATCACGACTTCAAAATGGAACGGCCAGCCCCGCCTCGCGCAATCGAAGCAGTGCCATGCCCATGCACTCAGCGACCGAGGCCCCCTCGGCCCTCATCCCACCGTCCAGCGGCCCACCAGAAGCGGCAAACGTCCACGCTGGCTGACCGTCACGCATGCGCTCAGCGTCGACCCGGATCATGGCACCGGCCCCCTGTTCGCCAAGCCACTCCAGGATGGACAGCGTCACGTCCTCGACGCCGCTGTCCAGATCCACCTTGGGCCGTCGCCCCATCCCCTTGGCCATGACCACAACCCTACTCAGCATCCGATCAGGTCGCGTCACGCACTCTCGAGGCGGCTCAGACCATCTAGGACAAGTTCAAAAAGCTGTTGCGGCAGTCAGGCAACGGGCCTGCGCAGAATCACCACCGTCTCATCGTCGCGGCACAGCTCCCGATGTCCTCCTCGACATCACCCCCGGCAGCAGCGACGAGTGCGTCCGCGAGTGCCTGCGGGGCGTCACCGTGTTCCCGACACAGGGCCTCGGCGGCCTCCAGGTCCACCTGGTCTGAGATCCGGTCGCGGACGAGCAGCACCACGGGAACGTCGCCGGGGATCTCCAGCTGGCGGCACGTCATCTCCCTTGCCTGCGCCAGGCCGAGCCGCGACCAATTGTCCTGGGTCTCCGCGATCTCAACGGTGATGCCGCCGTTCCAGCGCAGCCACTGCCCCATGGTCTGGTCCGTGCTCCACTGGGTGAGCTTCTCACCGTCCCAGCCGTAGGCCCGGCAATCCCCTTCCCTGGCAAGTCCTTCTGTCCAACCCTCTGGAGGTCCTGGCCCCCAGTAGGGAATCGGGGGGCCCGCCGCCGATTCCCAAGGCTCTCGACCGCCCGCCCCGCAACCGGCCCTTTCAGACCTTCGGGCGTCAGGACCTTGGCCCTAACGTTGCCGCTCCATTCATCGCGGGGGCGGTTGCCGCCGTCGGCGACTTTGGAGTTGGGTGACCAGTGGCCCTGGCGGCGGATGGCCGCGGAGGAGGCCGTTGTCATCGGCGGTAGTGGCACCGGCGGCGCGCGGACCGTTCCCTGGACCCTGCGTCTTCACCGGTCATCGGTAAAGCCGTATTCGCGGCTCAGCCGCCCCATGTCCCACTCGACCTCGTGCGGCAGGCCCTCGGTCCAGGACAGAGTTCCGGGAAAGTCCGGGTCCTGGTCCGTCGCCTCCCACTCCTCATCGCCGGGTAACATCGCGATCCAGGGGCGCGTTGAGGCCAAGACGTTTCCGGTGAACTCCAGGACGCTGGCAAAAGAACTCCACAATTGGTCCTCGTCCCATGAGTGGCCCTGCACACGGTCCCACTCGCCTAGGCGACCCGTGCGCGGATCGGTGAGGAGCTGCAAGTTCCCGCCGATCTCCCCGACGGGTATGAACGGCCCCGTCTGCGGCTCAAATCTGCGGGCGTCCCTGGCCCACTCCGCGTACCTCTCGGCGATCTTGCCGCAGCTGTGCAGGGTCCACCCGATGGGGAGCACCGTGATCAGACCTGAGCCGTCATGCCGTAGTAGCGACTCCTCGACATCCGGCGGGAGCTGGACCCCGATTCGCTCATACAGCCTCTCCAGATCGGTCTCGGTGCACGCGCCGGGTAATGGCTCCTCATTCGGCGCGTGTTCGGCCAACCAGCGTTCGATCCTCTCCCACGACTGTTCAACCGACATGTGGTTGCTCCTCACTTTCGTCGACGCAGACTTGGGCTGATCGTGACGTCGCTGAACGGCAGATGCCAGAGCCAGCCGGTGGCGTCTCGCCTGTCAGGCAGTCGTTCCGGGGCACATGAAATCCAGCAGCCCCGTGTCGACCATGCCATCCGGTCGCACATACACAGGTTCACCCGCCCCCAGACCGATCCGGGCCACCGCCTCCGGCAGGTCCCGTACCCCCAGCACTCCCTCGGCTCGCAACGGTCCCCACCGCTCTGGATCCGGCACCCTCACCACTTGCCACGTAATCGCCGTCGTCGTGCCCTAAGAGGGCCTTTTACCCGTTGTTTCATCCCGTTCCGCGCGGTTGATGTGGTTCATGCTCCTCGCCAGGTTGGTTCGTGGGTGAGGCGGCGGGTCACGAGGGCGGTCATCGCGTTGTAGATCATGGCGGTGGAGCGGGTGGGGAGGGCTTCGTAGTCGCGGGCCAGGCGGCGGTGGTGCATGAGCCTGCCCAGGGTGCGTTCGGCTCCCACCTGCGGGGCAGGACTTTGAAGCCCTTGGTGCCGGGGGCTCGGAGGACGACTTCGAGGTCGACGCCGAGGTGGGCGGCGTGGTCGACGAGGTCCTCGCCGTAGCCGCGGTCGGCCCAGCCTTCGCGTAAACCGGGATGGTCGGCGGCGGAGCGGTTGAGGAGGCGTTCGCCTGCGACGGAGTCTTGGATGCTGGCGGCGGTGACCAGCACGGTGAGCATCAAGCCGGTGGTGTCGATGATGATGCTGCGCTTGCGGCCGACGATCCGTTTGCCCACGTCAGCGCCCTGTTTCACGGGCGGGAACGTTCGTCGAGGTCTTCACGCTCTGGGCGTCGATCACGAAGCCCGTCGGCTCCGCGTTGCGGCCCTCTTCCTCGCGGATCCGGCGCCTCAGCAGGGTTGTTCCAGTGCCGGGAGTCGTGCGGCGGGTAACGCCAGGGGATGCCAGTGCGGGCGACGTAGAGGATGGCGTCAAGCAGGTCACGCAGATCGTGCTGGGGCGGGGTGCCGATGTTGAGCCCGTGGCGGGCCTTGCCGTCCCGCCAGCTCGTCAACAGCGGTTCTACCAGGGCCCATCGGGCATCGGACAGGTCGCTGGGATACCGCCGCCGTTCTCTCATACCGCCAGGAGGCGGCAAGCGCGAGCGGGACGGCAGGGCGTGCGAGACCGGAGCTGAGACATTCGGCGTGAACCAGCTCCTGTTGGGATGAAACAAGAGCAGATGGGGCGCAAAAACGACTTCACTGTCTCCTCCGCCCCAACAGAACCACTGCCCCCTCCCGCTCCACCAATCACTCACCATTAAACGGTCTTAAGCGCCACAGAAGCGGGCTAAACGCCATCTCAGTGTGTGTTTGAGAACCGACAGATCCCGAGAAGCAGCGCTGTCAGTGGGCTATGCCAGGGTGTGCGGCGTGGACGAACTGGTGGAGCGTGTCGATGATCAGGATTGTGTCCTGGGGGTGGTCAGTCGTCGGCAGGCAGTTCGGGAGGGTTGGCTGCACCGGGTCGCCGTTACGGTGTGCCGTGACGAGGGTGGGCGGATCATCGTTACCCGACGGTCGGACCAGCTGTCGCGCTTCCCCGGGTTCTATGAGGTCGTGGTCGGTGGAGCCGTGGGTGTCTGTGAGTCCTATGAGCAGGCCGCCGCGCGGGAGCTGGCCGAAGAGCTGGGCATTCGTGCGCAGCCGCGCTTACTGTTCACGTTCATTAACCGCAGCGGTTTGAGCCCTCACTGGCTCGGCGTTCACGAAGCCGTGGTGCCGAACGCCGTGGCCGCTGATCCTGATGAGATCGCTTGGCATGGCTGGCTGACCGAGCCGGAACTGCGGCAGGCCCTGCTGGAGTGGAACTTCGCCCCCGACAGCCACGCAGCTTTCAACCGGTATCTCGCGTTCGGACTCCGTCCCAGAAATGCAAGGTCGTAAGCCAAGCAATGCTTAGCGATCTGTCTCTGGCAGCTGGAAGCTGGCACGATGAGCACCCATGGATGATCAAGAAGCTGTCCAAGCCCACGCTCTCCGTGTAGTCAAAGAGCACTCTCCGCACGCCCTGGGTTCCATACTCGGAGGCTCTGCCGCTCAAGGGCGCGCTACTTCGTCCAGCGATCTGGACGTGGCCGTGCTTCTCCCTGACTCGGAGACCAGCCGCCGGGAGGTGATCCGTCATGAGGGCCGCATCGTCGAGTTGTTCCTGAACACCCTCGCGGACGTGCCGGAGTTCTTCGCATGGGACCGCGCTCGACGTCGCGGAACCGTCCTGTTCATCTATGCCCAGGGTCTACCGCTGCTTGATCCGCACGGACATGTTGCCGGTGCGCGTCAGCTCGCCCAAGACGTACTCGCCTCTGGGCCTCCTCCGCTCACGAAGGCCGAGTGGGAACACGGTCGCTATGTTCTGACCTGCTTCCTGGACGACCTGATCGATACTCCGGCGGGTAACCGGTATGAACAGCTGTCCCTCGCTGACCAGGTGTTGCGGAAAGCGGCAGACCTGGTCACCGCCCACCACGGTGCTTGGACTGGCATTGGCAAATGGGTTCCCCGCCGGCTGCTGAGTGCGGACCCCGTACTCGGCAAGGCCCTGTTGGACGGCCATCAGGTTGTAGCCGAGCGTGCCGACCCCCTGCCGTTGGCCACCGCAGTGAAGCAGGCGCTGGACCTGTTCGGTGGACCGTTGATGGACGGGTATTACCACCGGTGGCGAGCATGAGCTGATGACGGCCACAGCGGGCGCTGGTCTTCCTTGGCTCAACACGTCCGCCGGTACGGGAAGTCCGGCAGGTACGTCCGCCATTCCTGCCGGGTCAGTCCGCCGCGTGTTCGCGCGCACACGCTGTCCGCGGCGCGACCCGCCGTGACGGAGATGCCACGTACCGCGCCGCGCGAGGTCATGACGCGCAACTCCTCGCCGTTGAAGCCGAGGGCGAGAACGGGGCCGCCCGTACCCGCGTACCGAGCGCCGTCGAGGCGCGGCGTGTCCGTCTCCCAGGCCTGGACGGAGCCTTCGGCGTCACTGGCGGCGACGTAGCGGCCGTCCGCGGAGAAGGCCACGACCCGCTGCGGCTCACCCCCTCTCGGCCCGTCCTCCGCCAGAACGGCGAGGGCGCGGCGGGCCCGGCCGTCCCACAAAGTGAGCCTGCCGTTCTCATCGGCGATGGCGAGGAAGCGGCCGTCGGGGCTGAACGTGCCGGACACCAGCGAGTCCTCGCCGCGCAGCACGGGCCGCGAACGCCCGGTCCCGACATCGGTCATCCGGCCGTTCAGGGAGAGGAGTTCACGGCCGTCGGGTGTGAGGACCAGGCTGCCGGTGCCAGGTCGCGCGGTGTGAAGCAACCGCGTACCGGCCTGCCCGCCACCCGATCGACCGTTCCCCCCAGCGCCCCGCGTGCCCAGCCGCCAGACGTCGACCTTCATGTCGTCGACGTCCTGCATCTCGGTCGGCGAGCCCGCCGTCACGGGCGGCTCGCCGGCCCCGGGCAAGACGAGGCTGTCCACCCGCGACGCCAGGTCCGTCGGTGGCGCCTTCTCCTTGCCGTGCCGCAGGTCCCATCGGCGGATCCTCGTGCCCATGAGTTCCTCGACGCCGTAGGCGAGAGCGGCGCTGTCCGGGGAGAAGGCCAGGGCCGGGCCACCGCAGTCCGCGCACACCCGCCCCGGCAGCGTACGCAGAACCGTGCCGTCGCGACCGTCGCGCAGCCGGAACTCCCCTGCGCCGGAACGGCGTTCCAGGGTGATCAACGTGCGCCCGTCCGGGCTGAAACGGGCCTCCTCGATGCCGGGCGGCCGCCGCGTTCCGCGCGGTCCCGTCAGGGCGTCGCGGACGTCGAGGGTGCGGACCACTCGGGTGCTCACTTGTAGGCGGACCGCTCCGGCCCTCTCGTCCAGGCGCACTCCGTGCGCCGTGAGCTCGCTCACCGGGTGCCGCATCAGCGGAGCCCCCGGGTCGGCGGTGTGCCACAGGACCACCTCCTGGTCCCCAAGAGCGACCCCCAGGGTGCCGTCCGCGCTGAGGTCCACGTCCGGTTCGTACGCACCGGGCAGCTTGAGCCACGGTCGCTCCTCCCCCGTCCGTACATCCCAGGTCCGCACGCCCCCTTCCACGGGGACGACCAGCGACCGCCCGTCCGGTCCGAAGGCAGCCTCCTCAGCCGCGCAGAAGGACCGGTCGAGAGCGCGCGGCCAGGTTTTGGGCAGGTTCTGGCCCGTCCGCACGTCGCGGACGAGGAGCGGGCCCGACTCAGCCCCGCACGTCGCGAGGAGCCGGTCGTCGTGGCTCATGGCGGAGAACGGCGCACCGGCCTCCACGCCGCGGATCCGCGTGACGACTGTGCGCCGCCGTACGTCCCACACCTGGATGTCACCCCGGGCTTCGTGCTGGACGATGAACAGCCGCCCGCTGGGCGCGAACCTGCCGTCCGTCCCCGAGCCCGTGCCACCTCCCAGTGGCCGGCCCAGCACGCGTTCGCTCCGCAAATCCCAGATCCGGAACCCGTGCCGGGTCGCCCGTGCGATCAGCCGCCCGTCCGCGCTGACGTCCGCGTCATAGCCGGAAGGGTCGAAGGTGCCCGGCCTGTTGTACGTACCGATCCGCCGCCCGCCGTCCAGTGCCCAGCGCGTCACCCGGCGTCCGGTGGAACCGGTCAGGGTGCGCCCGTCCGCACTCAGGAACCGCGCCGCCGCGGGAGCGGCCGCCGCACCGTCCCCGAAAAACGCGTCCCGCTCCCGCTGTGCGGCTGCGCTGCGCACCGCCTCTCTGGTCTCCGGGAGGTCCGCGATCCGCCAGGCGGCCACGCTCAGCCGCATCGAGGTGACCGGGTCGGAGGTGCGCAGCGTCTTCGCGACACCGGCGATCCGGCGTGCCTGTGCCTCGGCGCGCTGCCGATGGCCGTTCCTGCTCTGCTGCCAGGCCAGTGCGCCCGCGACCGTCGCGAGACAGACCAGCAGGGCGAGCGCGCCGAGGAGGACGCGGGTGCGGCGAGCGGCCCGCGTACGCGCACGTGCGCTCTGTTCCTGTGCGGCGATCCCGGCGCGCAGGAACTCGTCCTCCCGGTCGGTGAGTTCACCTTGGCCACCCCCACTGTCCCCGCCGTCCCCGAACGCCTCCCTGGCCGCCCTGAGCCTCGCCCCCCGGTACAAGGATCCGAGGTCCCGGCCCAACTCCACCCAGACGCGGGCGGCTTCGGTCAGCGACCGGAGCAGGCGCAGCCGCTCTCTGTCCTCCTCGATCCAGGACCTCAGGCGTGGCCAGGCGCCGATCAGCGCCTCGTGTGCGAGCTCCACGGAGGTGCCGTCGACGGTCAGGAGGCGGGCCGCGACCAGCCGTTCCAGAACGTCGGCACAGCCCGGCGGCAGTTCGGCGCGGTCGACGGGGCGCCGCGTGTCCGCCGTGCCGTCGCCCGGTGCCACCATCCGCAGCAGCAGCGTGCGCGCACGGGCGGTGTCCGTCTCGCTCAGGCTCCCGTAGACGGCCTCGGCGGTGTGCGCGACGGCGCCGCGCACGCCTCCGATCGCCTCGTACGCCGCCTCGGTCAGCATTCTGCCGCTGCGCCTCCGCCAGACTTCGCGCAGCGCGTGGGCCATCAGCGGCAAGCCACCTGGTTCGTCGGCCACTTCGGCGACGATTCTGGCGGTCAGGGCGCGTTCGACGATCAGGCGGCCGGCCACGGCCGGTCCGACGACCGCCTCGCGCAGACCGGCCTGCGACATCGGCCCGACCAGTACATGGGCCTCGCTCAACGCGGCGGCGAGCGGGCCGTGTTCGGCGCAGCGGCCGTAGAAGTCGGCGCGCACCGCAAGGAGTACGCGGAGCCGGGTGGCCGGGTCCCGTGCGGCGAGCAGTCCGTCGAGGAAGGCGCCGCGTTCGGCCGGGTCGTGGCAGAGCGAGAAAACCTCCTCGAACTGATCCACCACGAGCAGGGTGTCGCCCTCGCCGTCCGCCGGGGTCAGCAGCTGCCGGTGCGCACGGTCCGGACGTTCGCCAGGGGTCAGGATGCGGATCGCCGCGGGGCGCGCGAGCCCGGTCGACTGCCGTAACGCAGGGATGAGTCCGGCCCGCAGCAGGGACGACTTTCCGCAGCCCGACGCACCGACCACCGCTGCCACGCGCCGCCGGGCCGTGAGGTTCACGAGGGAGGCCACGAGGTCGTCGCGGCCGTAGAAACGGTCCTCGTCGCCGGTGCCGAACCGGGCGAGGCCCGGGTAGGGCGACTCGCCTTCGTCCGTCCCGTGTTCGGCGTCCTCGGCCACCGTCTCGTACCAGTGGCGCTCCCACTCCTCCGGGTCCCCGCCGCACGCGGTGACGTAGGCGCGCAGCACCGGCAGCGTCGGCAGCCGCTCGCCCGCAGCAGCCGCGGAGAGGGTGGGCGCCGAATAGGGGACGCGCTGCGCCATCGTGCGGTACGTCGGGCTGCCGGCCTCGGCCCGGAGCTTACGGAGCCGGTGTGCCAGGTGCGGGACCGGGCCCGCCGTCGGCTCCAGCGGTTTCTCGCGACGTCCCACCCGACACGCCCCTCCCGGCCGCCCGGCCGGCACCCCGGGCGGCACTCCTTCGGTACTCACCGGTGCGCGCCGAGGCGCATCGGGGACGCGGTCAAGATCGTGAACCACGCTAGCAATTGATTGATGCGGCGGAACAGGGCTGCCCATCAATTCGTGCGCCGCTGGACTCGACCGTCGGAGCCCGTTCCCGGGCCCTTCCGGTTCTGTCCCTCGCACGCCCACAGGAGTACGTCATCGTCACCACCTCCCGGCCCTCCCGTCCGTTACCCGCCCTGCGAGCGCCGCGAGGCGGCACGGACTTCCGCCCACCGAAGGTCCGCGGGAGAGCGGTGTCCGCCGCTCTCCCGGGGCTCGTCCTGACGCTCGGTCTCGGCCTGTGGGGGATCCGGCGGGACGGCACCCTGTGGCTGGACGAGATGGCGACCTACGAGGCCTCGCGGCGCGGCATCGGGGACCTGTGGCTCACACTGGGCAACGTCGACGCCGTGCACGGGCTCTACTACCTGCTGATGCACGTACTGTTCGCGCTCACCGGCGACGCCGATCCGCTGCTGGTCCTGCGTATTCCGTCGGTCCTGGCCATGGGGGCCGCCGCCGCAGGGGTGGCGCTGCTGGGCAGGAGGCTCGCGGGAGCGCGGGCGGGAGCACTCGCCGGTGTCGTGTTCGCGCTGATCCCGCCGGTCCAGCGTTTCGCCCAAGAGGGCCGCTCGTACGCTGTTGTCTGCGCTCTCGTCGTCTGGGCGACCTGCGCGCTGGTCGATGCCGTGGCCGCGCCGGGACGTCGGGCGGCCCAGGTGGATGGCGTGACCGCGCCCGGGAGCCGGGCGTCACACGTGGACACCGTGACTACGCCCAGGGGCCGGGCGTCACAGGTGGATGCCCTGTCTGCGCCCGGAGGCCGGGCGCTGCGCGCGTGGTTCCTGTACGGGGCGTTGATGTTGGCGGCATGTCTGATGCACGAGTTCGCCGTGTTCGCGCTGGCCGGGCACGCTCTGATGGTGCCGCGTGCCGCACGGCGGCGATGGATCGTCGCCGCGGTGGCCGTGTGCACGGCACTCACTCCGCTCGCGGTGGTGAGCCGGAGGCAGCAGGCACAGGTGGCCTGGCTCCGATTCGATTCCGGCATGTACGCGCAGACTCTCGTCGTCTGCCTGCTGGGAGCGGTTTGTGCCGTGCTCCTCGGCAGGCGTGCCCACGGGTGGGCGGAGCCTCCCACCGGGCTCGTCCGCGCGGCGTTGCCGCTGCTGGTCGCGCCCATCGCGCTGCTGATGCTCCTCACTCCGCTCAAACCGCTCTTCGTGGACCGCTACGTCCTGTACTGCTGGTGCGGGCTCGCCCTGCTCGTCGGAGGCCTCATCGACCGGTTGCTGCGGGGCCGCCCATGGCACGGCGCCGTCGCCTTGGTGGCCGCCGCGGCCGCTGTCGCCGCGCTGCTCCCCCAGGCGCAGCATCTGCGGGAACCCGCGCACCGCAGCGGCAACGCCGACGCCACCGCCACGGCACGAGCCGTCCGGGAGGCAGGTCGGCCCGGGGACGCGGTGGTGTACCTGCCGAGGCATCACCGCGGGTGGGTACTGCCGACTCCGGGCACCGTGGCGGGGTTGCGTGACATCGCCCTGGGCAGCGGCCCGGACGCCTCCCACACCTTGTACGGCGTCGAGGCGTCCGCCCGTGTCATCCGCGACCGCATGGCCGCGGAGCCACGCATCGTCTTCGTCACCGACCCGTCCGGTGGGACCGCCGGGGCGAACGACCGGGAGGCCGTGAAACTCAGCGTCATCCAGAGCCGGTTCGAGAAGTGCCGGACGGTGCCGAACCGCGGACCGCGTGTCACCTTGTACGCACGCCCCGGCCGATGCTGACGCTCAACTCTGCGCTGTGCGGCTCCTGATGCGGTGCGGGCCGGCACGCCCACCGGACCCTGTGGAAAGTGCGGTACACGGGTACCCGGTTCACACCGGACCATCAGTTTCCCGCCTCCCACGCGCCGACACCGCCACCCGTGGGCTGATCGAAAACGGATTGCGCATAGGGGCTGCGGGTGGATAGACGTGGCCCCCAGGCCACTGCCATGAGGGTGGGGGCACGACGGCAAGGGAAAAGGCGAGCCGGTGCTTCCAAAGGGCAATGCGCTTGAGTCCTCTCATGGCGCAGATCGCGTGTCTCTCCCGGTCAGGGGAAGGTAGTTGAACCTCTTCGAGATGGCGCAGGATGTGGACAGTCGAGAGGCCCTGGCCAGGTTTCTCCAGGAAGCTGTTGCAGACCTTTCTGATAATGAGTCGGCCTGGGAGAACGTGACACTGGCAGACTTCCTGGAGGCCTGGGGCGCCTGGCTGCAAGCCATGCCTCAGGGGTGCGCCAACCGGGGCGAGCCCGTACCGGACAGCCCAAGCTGGAACTTGGTGGCCCAGATGGTCATGGCGGGCCGCATCTACGAGTGACATGGCCTCGCCGGCGGAGCAGTGACGCAAGTAAGGGGAGGCAGCAGCGTGGCGTTGGTCCATCGCGAGCGGCTCGCGGTCCTGGTTTAGCGGTACTTGCTCTGAATGCAGGATGCCGACGAGGACGTCAACGAGGACTGGCCTGAGGTTGAGCGAGGGTTGGTTGCGGGAGAGCTCACGTAGTGGGGCAGGGAAAAGTCACTTACTTCGGCCACCAGGGCGTACCCAGGCCGTGTTTTAGGTTCTGATTCCTGTGCGTGCCCTGCACGGTGGCGATCAAGATGTGGGGCGAGGGGATCTTTCTGATGAGCAGTGGCCGGTGCTGGAGTCGTTGCTGCCTGCGGTGGGCATAAGTCGCAGGTTGCCTGGCTGTCGGCGGCTGGTAAACGGTGTGCGGTGGCGGGTTCGAACCGGAGTTCCATGGCGGGACCTGCCGTCCGAGTACGGACCGTGGCAGACGGCGTATGGACTCTTCCGGCGATGGCAGCGTCGGGGTGTGCGGGCCCGGCTGTTGACGTTGTTGCAGGCGAGGGCTGATATGGCCAGGCTGATCTTCTGGGAGGTCAACGTCGACTCCACCATCTGCCGGGCACACCAGCATGCTGCGGGTGCCCGGGTGCGAGGCGATAAGGCGTACTCTCCACGCGCGCATCGCGCCTACCTGCGCAGACGTGGCATCAGGTGCACGATTCCTGAGCCGGTCGGTCAGGTCCGCAACCGCGGGCGCCGCGGGGAGGGCGGTGGCCGTCCGCCCGTCCTGGACCGCGAGGACTACGGGTTGCACCTTCCGTAGCGGCATGTGGTCCAGTGGACTCACGTCCCGGTCCCTTGAGGAAAGGTCCTTTGCTCATGCATTCGCCGTTCGTGCCACCTCGCCAGGTCAAGATCGGTGACGCGGCGGCCTTCGCCGGCACCACGCCGCGGGCGATTCGCCATTACCACGAGATCGGCCTGCTCCCCGAGCCCGAGCGGGGCGGCGACGACCGCCGCCGCTACGGGTACCAGGACATGATCCGCCTGCTGTGGATTCGCAAGATGGCCGACGCCGGGATCGCCCTGGACGACATCCGTGACGCCTTCACCACCGGAACGGCCTCCGCCGGTGCGGACAGCGCAGACGGTATCGCGGACATCCTGGAGCGGCTGGAGGAAACCCTCGCCGAGCAGGAGGCGGAATTGCGGCGGCAGCGGACCGCCGTGCAACGGATGCGCACCGAAGGCAGCCGGACGGGCCTGCTCTCCGACTTCGTCACCGAACGCCTCAAGAGCCTGCCTGACGACTCCCTGCGTCAGGCGGACCTGGACAGTCTGCTGGTCACCGAGCGGATCTTCGGCCCACTCGGCGCGGCCATCCAGGCCACCCGCTTCGTCGTCCTGGCCACGCATCCCACTCTGCGGGAGGAATCCGACCGCATCGACGACGCCGAGGAGGCACTCGATGACAGCGTCGCCGTCGATGATCCACGGGTGGCTCAAGTGGCCGTCGAGCGGCACGCCTTCGAAAGCGCCCTGTAGGCCGTCATCGAGGAGTCCGGCCTGGGGAAAGACGACGATGCCCTCTTCGACACCTGGGACACTTTGCACCCTGCTGCCGCCGATGACGGCAAGCGCGAGGCCGGCCTCAGCTCCGGCAGGCGGGAGGCCGACTCCATGAGCGTGCTCGAAGCCACCGGCAAGATGCCCTACGACTTCTCCCCAGCCCGCCTGCGCTGTATGGAACTGGCCGAAGAACTATCCGCCCAAGAGCCACCCGCTACCTAAAACACGGCCTAACCGGGGCGTCACGAAGCGGCCTCTTGGGCCAGGCCCAGGAGTTGAGCGGTGTCCAGGGCCCGGACAGTACGGGGGAAGGACTCGGCGTCATGCCGCGATGACGCCAAGAAGCCTCTGCGGCGGCGAGAAGTCAGCTGGGCTGAGATGCGATCTGCCGGCGGGCACGGCCCCAGACTTCCTCGAACTCCTCGGAGGTGAGTTGTTCGGGGTCGTGGCCTTCCCAATCCGAGACTGGCAGCTCGGCTGTGATTCCGAACCTGCTGTCGTACTCACCGAGGCGGCCTGCGTCGCGGGCCTGCTGCCACTCGGCGAGGCAGGCAGCTGCGATCGGGATCAGTTCAGGCCCTGCGAGTTCGACTTGGCGGGTCACCCAGCCTCCGGCGTCGACCTCGAAGTAGAACCAGGTGTCTTCCTCGTCCCAGTAGCAGCGCATCCATGTGGTCACCAGGCCATGATGCCGGGCCAGATGCGCCACGCTACTCGACCTCGTCTCACGGTTGAGCAGTGAATCCTGCGGATCGGTCGAGCTGGAAAGGAGAACCGAACCGGGTTGGATGCCAGCCTTGCCGCCGTGCCTCGCGAATGCTCTCAGCAACGTGAGCGGGACGAATCGGCTCCGTCTCGACGCTCACCCAGTTGCTGGGGTGGGCCTGGCCGCTCGTGACGATCAAGGTCGTGCCTGCCTGGCTGTCGCTGGCCGCTTCGACTGCGTAGGTCATGGGTGTCCAGCAGAGTCCCTGCATGTAGGAGGGCTTCCTGCGGATCCGCCAGCGGTACTCGATCCCGTCGACTGTTATACACCGGGAACCCTTCTTGTTCAGCGCCATCTTCACCTCCTCCGCTGTTGGACTCTAACGCCGTGCAACAGGTCCGTCTCGGCCGGAATCCTTCGGGCTGCCGGGCAGCACGCCGAAATCGGGGTGCTGTTCGGGCTGTGGTCGCCGTAGTGTCCCGGGCGAGAGGCGGTTGCAGTGGAGATCACGGTGCAGTGGATCAGGACGTCCTGGACGAAGCACTCCAGGGGCGGTGAGGCTGCTGCCCGCAGGAACGCGGCGCCAACGGGGTTCCTGGTGTCACCGGTGCCACCTGCCTTCGCCCAGGTCATCCGGATGTCCGAGCACGACGGTTTCGAACCTCGCGAGAGCGAGAGGGACTTGCGCCGGGTCGGACTCAGTTTGCGAGACGAAGGCGGTCGGCTGCGGGTGCTGGCGCGTGTGGAGCCGTTGTTCGGATTGCCGCCGCGCCCGCGGCGGCCGCCGGCGGTGCGCTTGGTCCCGGGGCAGTGGGTTCGATGGCAGTTGAACTACCGGTTCAGCAGCGCCGCCGGAATACGGGACTGGTCGTACTGGCTCGACACGTTCAACGTTGCCTTTGGGCCCGTCGACCCGAACGTGTTCCTGTCGGAACCGACCGTTCTGGTCGACGAGTGCGGTTCTGTTCGATAGCCCCCCGTCGGTGGTCTGTTGGTCAAGCGTCAAGGGCGGGCGGCGACGAGACGATACGAATGCCGGTCTCAATGGCGTTGCTGCCAGACTCAGTACGCGTCTTGGCACCCTCGAAGTAGGTTCCAAGACGCGTTCTCACTCATAGACGGTGGCGGCCTGAAGCACCAGGCAGGCGAGTCGTGCATCCATGCCGCCAGAGCCTCAAGGAAGCGGTCGAGGATCTGGTTCTCCCATTCTGGTTCTCCCATTCGTGTCCTCTGCGCAGGTAGTCCTCATGCAGGCCTTGGACACAGGAGACCGGGATGGGACGGTTTCGGTGCACCGGTCGGTGGTCGTTGGTCGGTGGTCGGTGGTCGGCCCGTGCGTACAGGATCCTGCGAAATTCACGTTCTTGGGCTTAGAGGGAGTCGTGGACGCTGTCGAGGTCGGGGCGGCGCCGGGTCGCGTGGATGGAACCGAGCAGATTGAGGGACTGGGCACTGGGACTGCCTGGTTCGGCGTGGTAGATGACGAGCTGCTGGCCGGGGGCGTCGCGTACGTCGAAGGCCTGGTAGGTGAGGGTGAGGGGGCCGACGTCCGGGTGGAGGAATTGTTTGGCGTCCTGGGTCTTGCCGCGCACGGCGTGGGCGTTCCAGAGGCGGGTGAAGTCCGCGCTGTGCTCAGTGAGGGTGCGGACGAGTTCGCGTAGCCGTGGGTTGTCCGGGTCGAATCCGGTTGCCTCGCGAAGGTTGGCGACGGTGGCCTGTGCCGCCCGGTCCCAGTCCGTGTAGAAGTTTCGGCCCGCCGGGTCGAGGAAGGTCATGCGGGCCAAGTTGTCCGCCGGCTCGAACGGGGCGTAGAGGGCATCGGCCAGGGCGTTGACGGCTAGGAAGTCCAGGGTCCGGCTCATGACGAACGCCGGAGTGTTCGGGTAGCCGTCCATGAGCTGCCGCAGCGAAGGGCTGACCCGCTCGGCGGCGTGGGCGGAGGGTCGGTCGTTCGGCGTGGCCCCGGCCAGCCGGTACAAGTGCGCGCGTGCGTCCGCGTCGAGGCGCAGCGCGCGGCTGAGCGCGTCGACCACCTGGGGTGAGGGGTTGCGCTCTCGTCCTTGTTCCAGGCGGGTGTAGTAGTCGGCGTTCACTCCGGCCAGGACGGCGACCTCCTCGCGGCGCAGTCCGGCGACTCTGCGGGTTCCATGGCTCGCCATGCCGACGTCCTCCGGCCGCAGGCCGTCGCGGCGTGTGCGCAGGAAGTCTCCCAGGTGGTTGTCGTCCATGTGTTCAGGCTAGGCGGCGGCCCGGTGAGCTGCCTGGGTGTGCCACACCCAGGCAGTACGCGTCCTGGTTGATGGCCGCTGACCTGCCCAGACTCGGTGGAGCAGGAAGGACCACACCATTCGAGGAGAGGGGTCCGTCATGACCGGGGCCGTTGAGGGCGACCACGTCGACGTGGTCGGGATGTGGGTGACCGCGGATGGTCACATCCGTCAGGAGTTGCTGCCGGACGGCCGCTACGACGAAGCCCGCGGCGAGCGGCGCAGCGCGTACACCGGCCGGTACACGGTGACCGGCAGCCACCTGGACTACGTCGACGACACCGGGTTCACCGCCACGGGCGACATTCGGGGCGGGGTGCTCTATCACGAGCACCTCGTGCTCTACCGGGAGCGGGAGTCGTCGTAAAGGAGGCCGGGCCACGGGCGCCCAAGGGTGCCGGGGGCGCCGGGTGCGAATCCGCCGCCGCCGGACCAAGAAGTCCGACACGGCAGTCAGCCGGTCAGTCAGCAGCAACGAGAATCAAGGACCATATCCATGACAGGACAACGACTTGACGGCAAGATCGCGCTGATCACGGGCGCGACCGGCGGCCTCGGCACAGCGACCGCCGAACTCTTCGCCCGCGAAGGCGCCAGGCTAGTGATCACCGATATCACCGAAGGCCCCCTGCGGGACCTGGCCCACCGGATCGGGGCACGCGGTGCGGAGGTCGTCGCTGCTCGCCTCGATGTCTCCTCCGCGCGCGAGTGGGACGAAGTGATCACCGTCGTACGTGACCGGTTCGGAACGCTGGACGTGCTCGTGAACCTCGCCGGCATCCTGGACTGGCCAGGTATCGAGGACACGCGGGAAGAGGCTTGGGACCGCGTCATCGACGTGAACCAGAAAGGCACGTGGCTCGGCATGAAGGCGGCGATGCCGCTCCTGCGTGCGAGCGGCAACGCGTCGGTGATCAATACGTCGTCGGTTCTCGGCTTGGTAGGAAGCGGTGCGGCTGCGGCCTACCAGGCGTCCAAGGGAGCGGTGCGCTTGTTGAGCAAGACCGCCGCGGTCGAGTACGCGCGGCAGGGAGTGCGGATCAACTCGGTGCATCCCGGGGTGATCGCCACGCCAATGATCCAGGACCTCCTGGACGACCAGGGCGACCAGCAGCGGGACATCCGACGCACCCCCATGCGCCGAGCCGGCCGCGCCGACGAGATCGCACCCGCGATCCTCTTCCTGGCGTGCGACGACTCCTCGTTCGTCACCGGCGCGGAGCTGGTGGTCGACGGCGGGCTCACCGCGCACTGAACGATCCAGCCGTACGACGTCCACGTGCCCCGCGGGGTCAGGCCATTTCGACGTAGCGGTGGACCCGGTCGAAGCGCCGGGCCGTCAGGTCCCGGTGGCGGATCACCCAGTGGGCCACGCCGGAGTCCAGTTCCGTGACGTCGTCACCGCACCTCCAGGTGGCCAGGAGGGCCCAGTCGCCGGCGGCCTCTTCGTGGGCGGCACCGCCTTGCTCGCAGTGGTCGGCCTCCTCGGGCGTACGAGCGTAGTGGACGGGGTCGTTCTGGGGTGAGACCGGATGGCCGCCGATCTGCAAGACCCAGGGAGGGCGGTAGCCGCCCACGTGTGCCCAGGCGTCACTGAGTTCGTCGGCGAGTTCGAACTGCTCCTCCTCAGGGAAGGCGCCCCATCTGTCGAGGGCGAAGCTCTCCGGCATCTGCGCGCTCGGCTGGTGCCAGACCGTGCGGAGTTCACGCGGCCGGTACGGCTCGCGCCAGCTGTGTTCGAGGAAGGTCGGGGTTGTAGGGGTCCCGGCGGGGACGTACAGCACCGCATCAGGTACCTGTCCCTCGCTGCCTTGCACATCGGTGCCGGAGAAGAAGAGCAGGTGGCCATCGGCGGGCAGTGGAAGGTTGGTCGCCCCCGGTGGGAGAGCCGCGAGGTCGACGGAGGCCACGAAGGGGTCGGAGGGCTTCGGCACGTCGTGCGGCAGCAGGGGGTTGCCACCGACGCGCGCCACGAGGGGGCCGTCACCGCCCTCGGCCAGGTACACCGCCGGCAGGGCGCCACGTATCCATTCGTCCACCTCCTCCGACGCCAGGCCTCGCGATATCGCCTCGGCTCGGAAGTGGTTCAGTCCATCCACGCTCTCGTCGGTCACCGGGCTACCCTAACGGGCCCACGGGCGGGCAGCGCCAGGGCCCAACACCTGGCGCAGGTAGGGGTTTTGCGCTCGCGGCCCGGCCCGTGATCGTCTGTCAGTACCGGCGCGTCACCGGCGCGTGCACAACAGCCTGCCGGCTCTCGTCATGGTCGGCTCGGCCTCCACGGCCACGAACGCGGCACTCGACACGGGCAAGGAGCTGACCTGGCAGAGCATGTCCCTGACCGCAATCAGCTTCACCATCACGGTGGCCACAGTTCGCGTCGTAGAGCTGAGCTCGCCGATTGCCCCCTGTCAAAGTTCGGTCGTCCCGGGAGGGTCAAAGCTCACCCCGTTCTCGTCGAGTGCGTTGAAGACGGTCACGCGACCCGTCTCGAAGGCGAAGCTGACGTCGACGTTTCCCTGAGCGACGTCCCCGCCCACCCATTCGAGCAGTTCGGCCCCCTTGACTGGCAGCCCCTGCAGAGCGTGCAGCTCGGGAAGAGGTTCGGGTCGCCATTGCAGGTCGAAGCCGGGCCATCGGACTGGGTGGGTAGGGTCGATCATGTTCCACGTCAGGGAAAGATCGCCCAGCTTTTGATGGTTGATCTCGACCTGCTGGCCATCGAAGTCGAACAGCACCGGGCAGTCGCAGAACCACTCGTCGTCCCTGAGGTCCCAGACCATCCAGACCCTCGTGAGCGTCCGGCCGGCAAGACCCCGCAGACGATGTCCATGTTCCCGCACGACGTCACCACAGCCGTCCAACCATTCTGGCTGGTAACCCGCGATGCCGAAATCGAACATGCCGTCATCCTGCCAGAGTCGCCCTCGCTGGTATCCCCTGTCCCTGAACCTAGACCGCTTGCCACTGAAGTCGGACTAGTAGCGCCCCTCTACTGTGCCAAGCAAGGGCAGTTGACCCCTAGCCACCCAAGTTGGCACCGCCCTCCCTCATCCATGCCAAGATTCAAGGGTGGAGATGACCGACGTCACGCGTGCGATCACTGCTGCGACTTCGGTCGCCGCATCGCTCGACCTGCCGACCGACGGCGCTATCGTTCTGCACAACTCGAACAAGCTGGCCCTGCGGCTGACGCCATGTGACGTCTTTGCCCGGGTCGCCCCTGTGGGACAAGAGGTTGCAGAGTTCGAAGTCGACCTCGCTCAGCGGCTCACCGGGGCCGGGAGCCCGGTGTGTCCGTTGGAGCCTCGGGTTGACCCGCGTGTGTACACGCGCGGTGGCTTCGCAGTGACGCTGTGGACCTACTACGAGCCCGTGACACCTCACACCTCCCCAGCCGGCTATGCCAAGGCGCTGGAGCAGCTGCACGCCGGCATGCGCGAGGTCGATGTGCCCAGCCCGAGGTTCACGGACCGGATCATCGAGGCGGAAGAAGTTGTCGCCGATCCGGCTCGCTCGCCGGAGCTCGCCGAAGCGGACCGAGCTTTTCTCAGCGGCCGGCTGGCCAGCGTGCGACGAGCGATCGACGACCGCGGCGCCGTGGAGCAGCTGCTCCACGGCGAGCCACACCCAGGAAATGTGCTCAGCACGGCGGACGGCCCGTTGTTCATCGACCTTGAGACGTGCTGCCGCGGACCCGTCGAGTTCGACCTGGCCCATGTCCCCGAGGCGGTCTGCGAGCACTACCCGAACATCGACCAAGGGCTGCTGGACGAGTGCCGACAGCTCGTCCTTGGGATGGTCGCCGCGTGGCGTTGGGAGCTTGGCGACCAGTTTCCGAACGGGAGGCGATTCGGAGAAGAACTGTTGCGCGTACTGCACGACGGTCCTCCTTGGCCGACACTCGACACGATCAACAAGCGACTGGGCGGGCTGTAGCAATTACCCCGTGCTGCTGCCTCCGGGCGCGATGAGGTGTGTGTCCTCTGACCCTGTGCGATGTCGCCATCCGTTGTGCGACGGTGCTGGTGTTCCCGCCGGTGCCCCGCCCGGACGAGCTGGCGTCGCGAGGGCACATGCCCACCGGTCGATGGTGTGCGCCGACCGGCACAAGACCTCCTGGGCCCAGTCGAGTGGATCAGGCGCCTGTGTGGTCGGCGCACCCTCGACCGTGTCCGTCGTCCGTCCAGTGTGCCGCCTGCAGCGCGTCGGGAAGCACGTCCCGCGCGAGTTCGTAGAACAGTGCGCCGCCGTCGACCGTCGCGTCCTTGCCACCATCATGAATGCTCCTCATCGCACGCTCCACCCACTCCGGTTCCACGCGTCGCCAGTCCGCCGCAAGGCGGCGCAGGAACATCAGGCGGAAGCGTTGTCTGGTCTCGTCGTCGGTGGGCGCGAAGCTGTTGAGGGCTGTCTGCAGACAGACGTCGAAGGCCGCGGTCAGCTCTCGTGCGGTGCAGTCCTCGTCGATGCGCAGCCAGAGGGTGATCATCGCGTGGGCCGCCGAGACGGGCGGGTCGTCTCCGCCGTCGAAGAAGGTGGTGACCGCCGTGTCCCACGGGCCCGCCAGGGGTTCGAGGCCGTGGGCGAGGACGTCGTCGAGAACGTCGCAGAGGAAGTGGGACTGGGCTCGCAGTCTCGTGTTCTGATGCGTGATCCAGGAGAACCAGCCGCCGTCTCTCCGTGCGGCCTGCCGGTAGTGGTCGTTCCGGTCACGGTCGTACGTCCAGTGCGCGTCCAGTGGCACGGGATCAGGCTCCGAGTCCGGCCGCAGTGACAGTTTGATATCCCGTCGGCGACCGTCCCAGACGCGTTCGAGCGCCAGTGTGGCGACCAGTCCGTGCCACGCCTCCGTGGGGCACTGTGACCGCCACAGGAGTGCGGCGGCCCGCCATGCCGATACGACGTCGTGCTCCAGCGGGAACAGCTCGCTGCCGGTGAGTTCCCCTGCCGTCGCGACGGCGAGCACCAGCAGGTTCACCGAGTACCGGGCGGGCCCGGCGGTCACCGGCAGCGGGTTGGGCACGTAGTCGCTGTACCGGGTGTCGTGTCGTATCTCCCCGGTGTGCCGGAACAGGTCGAGCAGTACGTCGCGCACGCCGTGGCGGCGCGGCTCCGGCAGAGCGCGCAGCCGTTCGCAGGCGAAGGAGAGGGTGGTCCCGCGCATGGTCAGTGGCATGTGGGAGAGCAGGGCGTGCAGGAATGCGTCGTCGATCACCGCGGGTCGGCTGCGGCGCACCGAAGAGCTCAACTCGGCGTCCAGGTCGTCCAGTTCCTGGGTAACGAGCCGCGCGATCAGGTACTCCCCGAAGGTGGCGTGCAGGAATTCGTAGGTGCGCAGGCGCAGACCGTCACGGTTCGCCCGCGACTCGTGGACGAAGTAGAACCGGCCGAGCACGATGTCCGCCGTACTGAGAGTGGCCCTCAGGCCGCCGAGGCCGGCGCCTGCCGGGCCGATGTCAGGGGCGAGTACGGACAGGTCCCTGTCGAGTTCGGCCACGCCGATCCACTGCCGTCCGCGGTTGAACATGGCGAACGAGACCAGGGACAGCTGGGTCAGCTGGCGTTCCACCGCCGCGTCGAACTCTTCGTCGTCCAGGCCCGCGGCGGCCTTACGGACCTCCCTGGCGGCGAAGCTGGTGAGCAGCCGTTCGTAGAGCTCCCCCTCCCCCAGCGCCTCGTCGCGGCGTTGCAACGCGTTCTCGTCGGCGTCGTAGAGCGCAAGGAGTAACAGCAGCAGCGGCTGAGACGCCAACTCCCGGTACCGCAATGCGACATCGGGCTCCAGGGGGTGGAGACCGCGAGCGGTGAAGCCGGTGGCGTTGGTGCGGTTCCACATCCGCAGCCACCATGTGACCTGGGCGTCGCTGAACGGTTCCAGGCACAGGGCGAGCATGCCCTCCGCAGGCCGCGCCCGGTCGGCGACCGCGGTGCGGCTGGTGACGACGACCACGACGGGGCGCCCCTGGGCCATTTCGCGCCGCTGGAAGTCACCGGCCTTCTGCAGGTAGTCGCTCTGGCTGGCGCCCGTCGCCTGGAGCAACTCGTCGAAGCCGTCGAGGAGAACGACGGGCAGCGTCCCCGCCCCGCGCCGCACCAGCTCGGGCCAGGTCACCGCCTCACCCGTGGCCGACCGCACCGCCTGCTCGATCTGTGTCTGCAGATCCGCCTCGGCGGTCGCGTCGCGCAGTTCCACGCGTACGACGAGGAAGTCCGCGGGCGGCAGGCGTGCTGCGAGGACGTGGGTGAAGACAGACTTGCCCGACCCCGGCTGGCCGAGGACGACCAGCGGGGCGCGGACAGCCCGCGGTGAGGTGAGGTGGCCGAGCAGGAAGTGGTCGAGGTCTTCGCGAACCTGCTGTTCGGCCCACCATCCCTCCTCGGCGAAGCGATCGGTGGGTCCCACTTCGGCCACCCGGAAGTCCGGACTCACATACGCGGCGCCGAGCGGCGGAAGGCTCAGTCCGTCCAGGACGTCCCGCGAGGTGAGGATCGGCCGGTCGAGGACTGCGTGGTGCGCGCGGGCCAGCCCGGTCAGCCAGGGGTCGGGGGTCCGGCATGACGCCAACTCCCACAGCGCCCGACCCAGCTCGTCGAGGCCGGCCCGCAAGGAGCGGAGCTGCGACCGCGTGGCCTGGTGATCGACCAGGTTCGCCCAGAAGGCGACCTCCGGGAAATCGAGGGCGAGCTGCCGGAACAGTTCCTCGTACCGTGTGCCGGCCCGGTCCGGCAGGCCGTCGGACACCGTCTGCCGGAAGCGGTTGCGCTGGGTGTCGTCGAGCCGGTCCCAGACCGCGAGTCCGGACACGAAGCGGATGACTTCCCCCGACAGACGCCGGTAGAACCCGCTGAGCGTCGCGAGGGTCTCCTCGTACGGCCGGTGGGGTGAGGGGATCGGCACGTCCGAACGGAGCAGGGTGTCAGCCAGGGCGTGGAGCCGGTGGGAGTGGGACTGCTCCCCCGCTGCTAGCCCTACCTGCTCGGCCCTGGTCATCTCCAAGTCTTCTGCACCGCACGGAAGTTCGGTCTCGGCCAGCACCTCGAAGTACGCCGAGAGCACCACCACGGCGTGGGCCGCTGCCATCCGTTCGCCGCGCTCGAAGCGGGTGAGGCCGCGCGCCCGTTCGCTGAGACCGTGTACGAGACCGGCGCCCAGCCTGGACAGTTCGCCTCTGACGTCGAACAGGCTCGCGGCGAAACCCGCCCCCGTGGCCGACGACGCGAGCAGCAGCCCGCCGGTCAGCCGATCCAGTGCCGCCACCATGGCGTCCTCCCGGCCCCCGAGCAGCCGGACGGCGTCCTGATAGCTCAGCCCCACGTGCCCCATGTGCCTCCCCCTCTGGCGCCCGCTGCCCACCTCACCGGCCAGTCTCCTGGAACGGCCACTGGGTCCCCACCCCTCGCGCGTCAACTACGCACGCGCGAGAGCCAGGTGCCGCCGCGATGAGCTCTGTTTCTGAGGCCGCCCGCTCGTGTGCGGCTACGCCTTCCAGGAGGTCGGTGAAGGCCTGCGGCCCGTACCGCGCTCGCGTCGTCGATGTCGCGCTGTCACGCGGGGATGCGGGAGAGGATCGCCTCAAGACCGAAGGTGAAGCGCTCCTCGAAGTTGTGCCGGAGGTGCGGCAGGACCTGTTGCAGTGCAGGGTGCGCAGCGGGATCGACGGCCTGTGCCAGTCTCTTGTCGCCTTCCTCCGCCTCGGGGGCTGCCTGCTCCTCCTGGGTCAGGCCGAGGACGAAGTAGTTCACCGTCCAGGCCGTCCATGCCGCCCGCTGTTCGTCCGCACCGGCTTCCAGGAGCGCGCCGATGAGGCGGTCGGCGAAGCGCAGCGTGTTCGGTTCGGCCGGGTAGGTACCGGTGACCAGGGCGGAGCCGTCGCGGTGGGCGAGCAGCGTGTGCCGGTAGCGGCCGGCGAGTTCGCGGGCGCGTTGCAGGGGGGCGTCGGGCAGGTCGTCGTAGTGGATGCCGGCGAGGACGGCGTCGGCCATCAGTTCCAGCATTCGAGCCTTGGTCTTCACGTGCCACAACACGGTGTTCATGCGTACGCCGAGGCGATCGGCGACCGCCCGGGTCGAGAGCCCGTCCAGTCCCCGCTCGCCCAATACGCCGAGGGCGGCATCGATCACGGCGGCGCGAGTGAGCTGCCCCGTGGCGTCTTTCCCGGTTTGCCTCTTGGTCACCGACCTAGTTTACTGCACGGCAAGCATTGGTCACCGACCAAGAGCGTGCGTGTCGAGTACAAGAGCGCGCGTCTCGAGTACAAGAGCGCACGTGTCGAGAAAGGGAAAGATCATGAAATACCAGGTCGTCGTCGCCGGTGCCGGACCCGTGGGCCTGTGGCTCGCCGGCGAACTGCGCCGTGCCGGCGTGGCCGTCGCCGTGATCGAGCCCCGCACCGAACGCGATACCCGCTCCCGCGCCCTGACCGTGCATCCCCGCACCATCGAGACCTTCGCCTCCCGCGGCGTGCACGAGCCCTTCGTGAAGGAGGGCATACCGCTGCCCGGCGGCCACTTCGGCACTCTCGACTCACGCCTGGACTTCCGCCGTCTGCCCAGCCCCTTCCCCTACACCCTCGCGCTGCCTCAAGAGCGCACCGAGGCACTGCTGGAAGGCCAGGCCCTCGGCCTGGGCGCGGACATCCTGCGCGGCCATGAGGTGACCGGCTTCACCGAACACCCTGACCACGTCGCCGTGCACACCACCGGACCGCACGGCCCCACAACCCTCCGGGCGGCCTACCTGGTCGGCTGCGACGGCGCCCGCAGCACCGTGCGCACCACGGCCGGCATCGGCTACCCCGGCACCCCCTCCACTGTTCTCGGCTGGCTCGGCGACGTGGTCCTCGACGACCCGCCCGCCCCCGGCTACAGCCGCTTCGGCCCCACCGGCTCCCTCATGGTCGTCCCCATGCCCGGCGGCATCCACCGCCTGGTCGGCATCACCCCTCGCGACCTGACCACCACCTGGCCCGGCGACCTCACCCTGGAGGAACTGCGCGAGAACGTCATCTCCGTGGCCGGCACCGACTTCGGCATGCGCGATCCGGTCTGGCTCTCCCGTTACGGCAACGCCACCCGCCTGGCCGACCAGTACCGCAAGGGCCGCGTCTTCCTCGCCGGTGACGCCGCCCACCAGCACTTCCCCGCCGGAGGTGTCGGCATGAACGTCGGCATCCAGGACGCCGCCAACCTCGCCTGGAAGCTCGCCGCCACGCTCAACGGCTGGGCGCCGGATGGACTGTTGGACACCTACCACTCCGAACGGCACCCGGTCGGCGCCGACCTCACCGAGACCAGCCGGGCCCAGGTCGCCCTGATGACCGCCTTCACCCCCGAGGGACGCGACCTGCGCGGCCTGCTCGCCCGGCTGATCACCACCCTGCCCGACCTCAACGACCGCCTGGCCGCCCAGGTCAGCTCCCTCGCCGTCACCTACGCGCCCACCTCCCCCGACGCCCACCCGCTGACCGGCACCCGCGCCCCCGACCTCCCCCTCGGCGACACCACCCTGTTCGCCCTGCTGCGCGCCGACAGCCACCTCCTGCTGGACCTCACCGGCAGCGGCGGCCTCGCCGGGTTCGCCCGCGCCGGGCTGCGCGTCCACGCCGCCACCCCGTTCCAGCTCCCTGCCGGCTTCACCGGTGTCCGCGCCGCCCTCGTCCGCCCCGACGGCCACATCGCCTGGGCGGGTACGACACCGGACGAGATCGCCCTCGCCGAGGACCTGAGCGCGACTCTCGCCACCACCCATGGGAGGACGACGGCACGCAACTGATCAGCGCGGGTCGCCACAACAGCCGACGAGCCGGCCGCGAAGCGAAGCCCCCTAAGGGGGTGGCGCCGCGCATAGGACAACATGCAGCCGGCGATACGTACGGGGCAGCCGGCGGCCTGCAGCCTGCGGTATGTACGCGGCACCAGGCATACCGCCTCAGATCCGGGGCACCAGCACATCAGACAGCTCGGCTCCCCCCTTCCGAGCACGACGGCCCCGCCACCATCCCCCCGGTGGTGGGGCCGTCCGTCCTTCGCACCTCGGCCAAGAAGCACAGGCGGCGCCGTGTTCTGCCTCACAGGCGGGGACCGCGGTGTGACGAGAGGCAGCCGGGCACCGTCTGGGAGGACATGAACGACATGACCGATGAAGACATCGTCCGTGCGGTGCGCGGCATCGCCGCCATGGAGTCTTCCCGCGAAGCGCTGGCCGACCGCGTCACAACGCTACGCACCGCCACGACCGCCGAAGACCTGGCCGAACGCGACCGCTGCGGCAATGCCATGGCCGATGCCGACGCTCGGATCCTGCTGGAGTCCATCGAAGTACTCGACCAACTCGGGATGACGGCAGCGGCCATGGCCTGCACCCACGTGGCCCAGGAGGAAGGCATCCTGCCACCCCACTGAGCGGTGTGCATCGTGAATCGGCTGTGCCTGCCGTGGGGGCCCGCCTACGAGCCGTCGCCGTACGGATGCACCGCCGGATCGCGGGAGGAGCGGGGAGGTCCGAGCTGGAGCGGATCGCGGCACGCCGGAGCGAGCTGGACGCGCTCGCCGAGGAACTACCCAAGCGGCTTGCTGGGTGTCTTGGATGAGTTCAGCGCCACAAGGTCGTACAGGCATGCCGCGCAGCCGGCGCACGATTCTCGCTCGCCGTCGCGGTCAGGGCTGGATCTCCGATGCCGAGATCGCCGAAGTCCCCTTCTTCACGGCCTTGGCGTAGGAGCTCCCATCACTCCAGGTCAGCAGGCACCTCTTCACGCTTCGTCGTCCACGGACCAACTACAGCGCGGTGGATGCAGGTTCAGGCCCCCACCCGGCCGGTGTCGTACGCCCACATCGCGATCTCGACCCTGTTTCGGGCGCCGATTTTGGTCAGCAGGCTGGCGACGTGGGTCTTGGCGGTCGTCAAGCCGATGAACAGCTCGGCGGCGATCTCGGCGTTCGTGCGGCCACGGGCGACCAGCGTCAGCACCTCCTCCTCGCGTTCGGTGAGCGGCTCGATCGGTTGGGTCCGTCGGCTCGACGGTTCCTTGGCGGCGAGGGTGGCCAGCAGCCGCCGGGTGATGTTCGGCGCGATCAGGGCGTCGCCGACGGCGGCGGCATGGACGGCCTGGACGAGCAGCGCCGGTCCGGCGTCCTTGAGCAGAAAGCCTCGGGCGCCGGCCCGGAGCGCGCCCTGGACGTACTCGTCGAGGTCGAATGTCGTAATCACCACTACCGCGATCGGGTCCGGGACGCCCCGCCCTGCGAGGAGCTTGGTCACCTCGATGCCGTCGAGCCCGGGCATCTGGATGTCGACCAGGCACACGTCGGGGCGGAGCCGATGCGCCAGCTCGACGGCGGCGTGGCCGTCGGCGGCCAGGCCGACGACCTCGATGTCGGGCTGCGCGTCAAGGATCATCGACAGGCCGGTGCGCACCAGATCCTGGTCGTCGGCAACCAGCACGCGTACCGTCATCGGCGTACCTTCGTCGGCATTTCGGCGTCGACCGTCCACCCGCCCTCGGGCGCCGGCCCGGCACGCAGCGTGCCGCCGAGCAGCTGCACGCGCTCGGTCATCCCCAGCAGCCCGAAGCCGTGGTTCGCCGACCGTGCCGGATCGATCTGTCCGTCGTCGGTCACGCGTAGTCGCAGCCTTCCCGCGTCCTCTACGACCCGGATCTCCACACGCGAGGCGTTGCGGGCGTGCCGCAGGGCGTTGGTCAGCGCCTCTTGCGCCAGCCGGTAGACCGCCGCGTCGACCTGGGGCGGAAGTTCGTCCCTGTCATCCGGCAACTCCACGTCGACGACCGGGACCGGGGCGCGTCGGGCGAGGGAC
Source organism: Streptomyces sp. NPDC039462 (assembly GCF_055639375.1). Lineage (NCBI taxonomy): Bacteria > Bacillati > Actinomycetota > Actinomycetes > Kitasatosporales > Streptomycetaceae > Streptomyces > Streptomyces sp. NPDC039462. The sequence goes on along the minus strand of NZ_JBVKAO010000003.1, from coordinate 987,200 downwards.
ACCAGGTCGGCAACGCCGGGCTGGGGGGCACACTCCGCCGGCGCTCCGTCGCGCAGCACCCGGACCATCGCCCGCATCTCCGCGAGCGTCCGCGACGCTTCCCTTTCGACGACCACCAGCGCCTCGAGCGCCGCTTCAGGTCGCTGCCCGGCCATCGCCCGGCCCGCCTGCGCCTGCACAGCGATCGCCGAGACGTGGTGGGCGACGATGTCGTGCAGCTCGCGCGCGAGGCCGACCCGCTCCTGGCTGCGGCTCTGGTCCAACGCCCGGCGCCAGCTCTCGGCGCGGTAGCGGAACGCCGCTCCGTCCGCCGCCGCCGTCAGAACGGCGAGTCCGCCGATGACGTCGGCCGGCCCGGTGTAGTCGGCGACCGTACCGATTCCCGCAGCAACCGCCACCACCGCCAGCCCGATCACGATCTCGCGCCCCGAGCCCCAGCGGACCAACGCGTAGACGAACACCAGGATGTAGACCATCGTGTCGAGGCCCACGCTCGGGGCTCCGCCCAGCAGGCTCGCCAGTCCCAACGCCATCGCGGTGCCGAAGGCCACGACGACACACGCCAACGGATGGGTACGCCGCCACAGCAGCACCGGCGCAAGTCCGACCGCCACGATCGTCGCAAATGGCCGCCAGGCGACGTCGTCCCGGAGAGCTCCTTCGAGCAGCGCCGTCACCATCAACACCCCGACCAGCACCCAGTCGCGCGGCACCCGTTCGGGAGCGTCCGTCGCGCGGGGCTCGGCCCACAGCGAGCTCAGGGCGTTGGTGGTCACACTCCCAGCTTAGGGACCGCCGAGGCGTCGGGGACCGGCCAAAAGAACGAGACGCCGCTTCTCCCAACGGCCGAGGCGGGTCCGGCCTCGACGCCGATGTGTCCGCCGCCGGGCTCGGCAATCGTGGGCCTACCAGTCCTCACCACAACGACGGAGCCTACGATGAAAACACGTCAACCCACCACGACCGCACTGGAAAACCAGCGGGCCCCGGTGAGAGCCAAGCTCGCCGCAGCGTGGACAAGTCTCATGTTCCTGTTCGTCTACGTGGACATTCTCGCCTTCTTCAAGCCCGGCGTCATCGATGACATCGAGGCCGGCGTCGTCTGGGAGTTCAACATCAGCCAGACGTTGTTGACCGCCTTCCTCGTGCTCATGGCGATCCCAATCCTCATGGTCGTGCTGTCGATGACGCTGCCCGCCCGGGCGAACCGCATCACGAACCTCATCGTGGCCTCGGTACAGATCCCCTTCACGGCATTCAACGCGGTGGGCGAGTCCTGGACGTACTTCTACGGCCTTGGCGTCGCACTGGAAGTGATCGTTCTCGCCCTCATCCTGCGCTACGCCTGGACCTGGCCCCGCACCACACCGTCGGCGACCACGGCGACCGGCCCGGACCGTGAAACCGTTCACGCCCAGCAGCAAGCGTGAACCCAAGCGGTAGGAGCGCGCGCAGGGCGGCCGCCCGCCCCGACGTGGTTTCCCACTGCTCCGGCCGACCGTGTCCCGCGGAGTGCCCGGCCCGGTTGTGGTCCGCATCCGCCATACCCCTGTCCGCGATACGGGGCGTCAGCTCTCCCCCGCCGGTGACAAGCGCTTCCGGGACGGACGGGGGCAGGGGGCCAGCGGGACGACGGATCCTCAGAGAGGGACGGCCTCGTGGACCCGGTGGAGGTGGATGAGGACGTCGTAGGCCTTCTGGACGGCGAGGGTGGGGAGCGGGTCGTTCTTGAAGGACGAGCCGGCGTCGTACACGGGCCGCGGGGTGTCGAGCCAACTGCGGGCCGCGGCCGGGAGTGTGCGCAGGTCGACGTAGTAGTCGCGGTGGTGGACCCGGTCGAGGGTGTACTCCTGCATGTCGGGGGTGGCGGGTGGGACAGTGACCTTGTTCCAGGGGCTGCCGAGGGTGGTGGCGGTGAGGAAGGAGCCTCGGTTGAAGGTGAAGCCGATGGCGACGTAGCGGCTGCCCAGGGCGTTGCGCAGGTAGACGCCCTGTGTGGTGGGGTACATCACCGGGTCGGTGGACAGGTAGCCCACGTGCCCGTTGTGCGCCGACAGCAGCATCTTGTCGCCGGTACGTCGCTGCCACCAGACGGTGTTGGCGGCCATGGCCTGGTCTCGGAGGTGCTCCGCCGCAGAGACGGACTCCGGGTCGGAGAGGTCGAGCGAGGCGAACGCGAAGGTCTGGTGGATGTTACGGGCGTGCTGTTCCGCCCAAGCATGGGCCTCTCCACCTGTCTCCTCACCCGTGGCGATGAGGTCGAAGGCCTGCTGGGCGGTGGCGGCGTTGCGCCGTCGTTCGTCCAAGGGCCGGCCAAGGTAGGTGAAGGTGTCGTCGAGCGGGGGCAGTTGGGCGTACAGCGCTTCGAGGTGGGCGAGGTCCTGGGGGCGGTTCACACGGACGTACGAAAGGACCCGCTCGAAGATCGCGCTGCCGAGCTTGGGTGCCCCGACGTCGTTGCCCATGAAGCGGACACGGCGGCTGGGGTGGCGGTCGTTGTGCCCGCGCATCCAGGTGAGGAGGCTGACGAACTCCTCGCGCTCCCAAGGGGACCCGGCCAGCGCCTCCTTGGCGACCTGCCGGGCGGTTCCGGGGCCGCCCTGCAGGTATTCGTCGATGCGCAGGCCGGCCGTCCAGCTCATCTCCAGGGCGAAGGTGGCAAAGCGCTTCTCCTCGACGAGGTAACGGAAGACGCGTTCCTTCATGGCGAAGAACTCGTGTGAACCGTGGGTGGCTTCTCCCAGACCGACGACCTCCGCGTCGCCGATCATCGCGCCCAGTGCGCGCAGGTCATGGGTGCGCCCGCCTGGTTCCGTCGACCTGAGACGATGCGCGGCGCGCTCCATCCCGCGAACCGCAGCGGCCTGGTCGTTCTTCGCCGCCCGGCCCGCTTGTGCACGACCTTCCGGTCTGGTGGCAGGGGCTGCGTAGGCTGCCGGGGCCAGGAGGGCGGCAGCGACGAGCCCGGTCGTCGCGGCCAGCAACTTCCGTCGGTCTATCGCCTGCCGGTGCACGGTCATCCTGATCTCTCCTCGCTTCGGTGATCCGTCGGGGGTGCGGTGAAACGATCATGGCTCGGGCGGTCTGCGGAGCGCGCTGGTGCTGTCCGCCAACTTGCCAGGGGGAAAACCCCCGGTACGCCCGGGACCACCCGGCCACGTCTCCGTGCGCGCGACGACCTGGGGGGGCATAGGTACGTGCCGGTGCTCGTGGCCGATGCCGGCTGTGGTCGCGGTGCCGGCCAGCCGTACGGCCCGGGAACAAGTCGGCGGAGGCGGTCGGTGGGACGGCGTTCCGCTGCTGGAGACGCTGCCGCCGGTCGAACAGCCCGAATTCGAAGAAGCTGTGGAGCCGACCGGATACTTGATGGGCAATCTGCCCGCCACCACTCCAACCGACGGACGCGGACCGGCTGGTCGCGCTGGGCTCCACGGTCCAGCGCCTGGAGGTGGGTCATCGGCTGCCGGCCGTACGGAGCGTGCTGAACCACCGCACCACCTCTGCTGTTGCCCGCCCGTTCGAGCCGAGGTGCCGTGGCCTCTGGTGGCCGACGGCGCAGAGGTTGACGACCGGCACCTGCGAACGCCACTTCTAGAAGTCCGCGGCGCAGTTGGCCGTGTTCCGGACGGTCGCCTGCTCATCACCCTGCGCCACGTAGAGCCGGATCGGCGCTTCGGGCTTCCGGTCCTTCCACACGCTGTCGGCCTCCTGTAGTCCGGCCGCGAGACCTCCCTTCGGCGGGCCAGCAGCTCGCGTCCATTCCGCGTCAGCAGTTCGTCCAGCGCGCGGGGCTGCGCACTGATCATCTGCGGGCCGGTGTGCATCCCGTCGAACAGATCCTCCACGGCGGAATCGCGGAACACCTCGCCGGGGTTGTCGTACACGTCGTGGACGCCGTCGAAGGCGACCAAGGTGTAAGCGGCGTACACCAGGCTTGACGTCGGCTCCAGTTCGCCGTCGCCCGCGAGCAGCGCCGGGATCTCCGCGCCTGCGAAGTCGTATGGCCCGCTTACAGGGGCGAGGACGCCGAGCCAAAAGTGCCGGTCCCCGCCCGCCTGGAGGGCTCTGCCGAGCCCTAGAACACCCGACGCACCCTGCGAGAACCCGGTGACCAGGACATCGCGGTCCAGGGTGTGTCCGGTGCTCGGTGTGAACTGGCGGGCGGAACGGAGCAGGTCCAGAGAGGCCGAGGTCTCGGACAGCACGTCCATCCAGGGGTGCTTGCCGGGGCCTGCTCCCATACCGAGGTAGTCGGGTATGGCGGTGGCGAAGCCCGCGGATGCTTACGCGATGGAGGAACCGGACAGGAACGCCTTCCGCTGCATGGAGGGCGCGTCGATACGGTGGACGCCGGTGCCAACCCACTGGCTGTGGCGGGCCGACCTTCGCGTCGATGGTGCGGTAGACGAGGCGGTACGCGTCCACGCCGTGGCGGACGGCGCCGGGATCGTACCCGGAGGAAGTGAGTTCGGCGGCGGAGTACGCGGGCGACGTGAGGGTGTAAAGCAACTCGGCGGAGAGCAGGGTGCCGCGCTGGGGGACGGTGTTGGATGAGGGCGCGGTGGACGTCCGTGTTCCGATGTCCGCGTCAGCGCCGTCGACGCCTGCCCCGTCAAGGGTCGTGGCGGCGACGGCCGCGGCGGCGGTTGCGGTGACTCGATGGTGGCGGCGCGAAGTTCGGGCGACAGGCCTGGTGGGTTCTCCTTCATCGGGTCCCGGCGATCCGAAGCGAGTTCAGCCTCCGTCGAGAGGGGCACCGGGGGCCACTGGGGGCCACCCCCGGGCGTGGGGAGGGCCAAGCCCCCACGCGGCTGCTCCCACGATGCCTCAGACCCGGTGCGGGGCGCCTGTGCCGATCGGCGCATGATGACCGTCATGGAGAACGCGGTCGAGAAGATCAAGGTCTGGTTCCGGTTCGTTCCCCGCGAGGGGTGGTTCCCGCAGGACACCGAGGGCCTGTGGGCGACCAAACTCGCTGATGACACGGCCTGTGTGCAGAACGCCCCGTTCCTTCAGGACGGAGTGGCAGAGGGCGACGTAGTGCGGTATCAGACCGACTTCGAGGGGCTCCATTGGGCTGTCGGGCGGGTCAGTTCCTCCGGCAACTGCACGATCCGTGTTGTGCCCGTGCCCACCGGTCCCCTGGGACGCGGTCCTCAGGCGGTGCACCAGCGTCTTTCGATGTTCGGGCTCGGAGGCGAGGTCTTCAGTGAGGACTTCCCGATGGTCACCTTCACCGCACCAGCAGGTGCGGACTTCGCCGGGATCAAAGCCCTCCTGAACCGAGGGCAAGAGGAAGGATGGTGGCACTACGAGGTCGGCTGCGGCACCGACGCATGGTGGAACGCCTGACCTCTGTTGAACTTCTCGCGACTGGCGTGGCACGTGCGGGCTCGAACGCTGCCCGATCACCGGTCGACGTCAACACCCACCCACCACCCAGCTCCGGGAGGTTACGCAACGGCGCATCGCCGCAGGCCAGCGACAGACAGGCGAACCGGACATTGACGTCGTGTCGGACCCCCGGCTAGGCCGTCACCCGCTCGGCCTGGGTCCTGTGGCATCTCCCTGTTGAGCTGGTGGGCTGGGTCCGGGACGACCGCATGTGGAAGGCGTTCCATTGACGCTTCGACCTGGAATCCCCCTTCTCCCTTCCCCCTGGCCAAGCAGACCTTCAGCTGGACCCGGCACAAACTGCGGAAACCGGAAGCGGCGGACCGCTGGACCTGGCTCAGCATCGCCGCCCGTACCTCTCCCCCGTCTTCCCCGCTGAGCTCCTCTGCCTGGCGGTTCGGCCCGAACTGTGCTTCGGTCTCCTGCAGGAGCCGGTCAGCGAGGGTGAAGTCGCCCAGTTCGACCGCGACGGCGGCACGCACGAACGTGGCGAGCGGGATGCTGCCGGTGCGCACCTAGAACGACCTGAGCACCCAGCTTGCGTACCCGGCGTGAAGGCGGTCGGCGTTCTTTGCAGGCTTGGAGATGGTCAGCCGTCCGCCGCCGAGCGTGACGTAGCACCCGGTGGTCACCGGGGCGTATGGGTGGATCAACGGCAGCTTCACCTCCGTCGCAAGGTGCCCTCTGCTGCGGACACGTGCGGCACGTTTCGTCAGACCTTTAAGTACCTCAGGTAGTTATGCGAACGGCGCATCGCAACAGGGGTGTGCCGTTTCTCAGCGGCGGGGCGGTGGACGGCCCGGTAGAAGCAGCTGGCCCCGGGGAGACGTCCTCCCGCCCCATAGGGCGGTCCCCACCTGCTACGGCGCGCCGGCGAGTCTGCCCATCACTTCGTACACCTGCTGCGGGGTCAGCGGGGCGACGGAAAGCGGTTCTTGCGCTGTTCCCGTGCCCAGCCCTTGGAGCAAGAAGGCAACCTGGCGGCGCCAGGCGTCGGGGGCGGCGTCGGCGCCTGCGCGAGCGAGCGAAGCGTTGGTGCCGAAGAAGAGCAGGAGGTCCTCGCCGGTGAAGTCCGGGCGGATAGCGCCGGCCAGCTGAGCTCGCTCGATGATCCGTGTCGCGGCTTCCTGCGCCTGGCCGCAAATGGCCATCAGGCACTCGGCAGCCGGAAAACGTCCGCTGACGACATCGGCGACCGCGGGATCGGTGGCCTGCAGTTCGCAGATCCTCTCGATGTAGTACGCGAACCCCTCCCCGGCCTCCTCGAAGGACAGGGCCTGCTCGGCGGCTTCGGCGAGACGGTCCGCGGCCAGGCCGGCCACCACTTCGTCGATAAGCGCCTCGCGGGTGCCAAAGAGGTTGTAGAGAGTGCCGTGACTGACACCGGCCCTGCGGGCAATTTCTTTCAGGGGCACCTTGAGGCCGCGCTCCTGAAAGAGCTCGGCGGCGGCTGCCCGCAGTTTCTCCGCGTTCCGTTGCGCGTCGGCCCGCATCCGGTCGTTCCTCCTGGCTCTGGCATTGCGGCCCCCGTGGGCCCATTGCCCACCAGATTAACTTGACTCTCGGGTTAAGTTGCGTGCTACCGTCGCCGCGTAAGTTGACCCCTGGGTCAAGAAAGCTTTCGCAACAGGGAGTACCGCTATGTCCAAAGTGATCGCCGTTCTCGGTGCCGGTAGCGGTCTGGGTGTGTCCGTGGCCCGCCGCTTCGGGCGCGAAGGTTTCCGGGTCGCCCTGGTTGCCCGCCGCAAGGACCGGCTGGACGCCCTCGTCGAGGTGCTCGCCGGCGAAGGCATCGAGGCGGTCGCGTTCCCCGCCGATCTGTCCAGGCCCGCTGGGGTGCCTGCCCTCGTCGAGGCGATCCGTGACCGCTTCGGCCGGATCGACGTGGTCGCGTACGGGCCGATCAGCGGCGACCAGGGCTTCACACCGGCCGCTGAGCTGGACGCGGCCACCCTGGAGGGCTTGACCCCGCTGCTGCTGTTCACCCCGGTCGAGGTCGTCCGGGCCGTGCTGCCCGAGTGGACCGAGCGCGGCGAGGGTGCCTTCCTCCTGGCTCAGGGCTACTCAGCGGCGCAGCCGATGCCCCAACTCAGCGGCCTGGGCCCGGTGATGTCCGCCACCCGTAACTACCTGTACTCCCTCAACGCCGAGCTGGCCGATACGGGTATCTACGTCGGCGCCCTGACCATCGCGTCGCTGATCGCCCGCAGTGAGGTGTCCGCCGCGGCCCAGGCCGCCTTCGAGTCGGCCGACGGTCCGCGATTCCCGGTCGCCGACCCCGACGACCTCGCAGAGCACTACTGGAACATGTACACCAAGCGCGACCGCGTCGAGCAGTTCCACCCTGAGTCACTGACTCCGCAGGCCACGGCGTAGCGCCTGCGACGCTGATCTCGTGCGGGCGTGGCCGCAGCGCTCGGAGCGCCAGGCCAACAGCACGGGTTCGATCAACTCCCGGCAGGCGTCGGGCAGGTCACTCGGATACGTGCACCCGCTCTGGCGGAAGCGCGACCCAGACCGGGACGTCTTGGAATGGGACAGGCCCAAGACGTCGCCTGCCTCGGATGCCGCACCGTCTGGCCCGCCATACACCGCCACACCGCCAGTCTCACCAACACCAAGCTCTCGCCCTGCGCAAATGAGGCGTCATCACTGCACCGTAGAGGAAAACGACCTCTAGGCGGTCACCTCATGTGGAGGGGCAGCCGACAGGGCAGCGGCCGAGATGGCCTCCACACCGCAGGTCCTGCCATCGCCCCGCTCCCTTCGGGCGCCGGTGCGATATCAGAGACAGTCGGTCGCCAACCGCCCATAATCCACAGGCCGTAACGCGCCCATTGCGCAACTTCTGATAGCTGGGACTACCAGCAGTCTCGATGGGCGCGATGCCTCCTGGGTGGGCGAAGGCGCGCGGCGCTATCAGTTCTTGCCAGGTCGCGAAGTCGTAAACGGCCCATATGCCGTGTTCAGCGGGATCGAGATGGGTCCGGCTCAGCTGGTCGGCGGTCAGTCGGCCTCGGTCGAAGATGAATCCCACCTTGTTCAGCGGCAGGCGCGGCCCGGCGTGCAGAAAGTGCGTCAGGATCAGCCTCGGTGATCGCAGACCGAGTTGGAGGCCCGTCTCCTCGACCGTCTCTCGCATTGCGGTCTGTAGGGGATCCTCGTTGGGGACGTCCAGGTTGCCGCCCGGGAACTGCCAAAGTCGTGAGCCGCAGACCGAGCGGAGCTGGATCAGCCGGTCGCATTCGTCGCGGATGTACAGGCAGCCGTACACCCCGGCGGCACCGGAACGGTTCGCTGTTCCGGTGCCGCGTTCTGAGACCTCAGCCGCGCAGACGCGTCCAGGTCTTGGGGCCGACGATGCCGTCGTCATCGAGTCCCCAGGTGCGCTGGAACTTCTTCACTGCCTTGAGGGTGTCGCCGCCGAAGGTGCCGTCGACTCCGTAGCGGCCGATGTTGTACCCCCGGTACTGGAGAATCGCCTGGATCTCCCTGACCTTGTTGCCGCGGTCGCCGTAGTCGGCGTACGTGTTGTTGACGTCGTAACCGCAGTAGTAGCCGAAGTTCGAGTAGTAGGCGCAGGCGGCCAGGGCTGCGGACGGTGCGGTCGACGGGGCGGCTTCCGATGGGGTCGCGGCCGACGCGGTGGTGGCGACTCCGGTGACCACCGTTCCGGCGAGGAGGCCCGCGACCAGCAAGGTCGCGGCAGTGCGGTGGATGGGCATGTGTGCTCCCTGGTGAAAGGGCGGCGTCGGGGCCGCCTCGGATGGGAATGCCCGGGCACTGTCCACGCTAGGAAGACGGCCACCGCGATACATCAACCGACGGTGTGATTCCTGCCTACCCCCACGGTTTGCGGGCCTGCCCTCACGGTTTGCGGCGTGGTCAACCCTCGTCGTAGAGCGAGGTGGCTTCCTCAAACATGCGCGGTACGCGGCAATGTCTGACCGGGTGCGGTGCTAGTACCACTAGAGGCTCGTCGCCTCGATCACCCGCATGAGGCCGCTCGTCTGCACGACACGGTCAACGCGGCACCCGGCGCCTGACGGCCAGTCACTTCCTGGCCGAGCGGCTGCGTACGCGGCCGTTCAGTATGCCCATCATCGTGAAGTCGCCCAGAGGTCGTGCAGTGTCGGGTGGTGTTCTAGAAGTCGATACCCCGTCTGGCTTGCTGACCTGGAGCGTTACGTGCAGCCAACCAGACGATGAGGTCAAGTGCGATGCGGCTGATGTCAGTTTCCGTGTGAACCTTGTGTTCGTGATGAGCGGAGTCCCTCCGGACGATTTCGTACCCGCCCTCTTCCAGAACGGCCACAGATGCGAACCAGGCGGAATCGTCCGTGTCGGGTTCGATGACGATGAATGTGTTGTCCGTGTCCTCGAGTGCACTGATCATTTCGAACAAGGCGTCCTCGGAGGCACCCTCAATGTGGTCACCGTTCTCGCTGACCACGCCGTAGCCTCTGGCCCCCATCGGACGGTCCTCTCCCCAGGTGGGCAACCGATCAGGTCAGCATCGTATGGGGTCGAGTGCAGCCACGCGTTGATCGCTCCCACCTGGACAACCGCCGGGTATCGCACTGCCAGCTTGTCGAACCGCATGGCCAGGGCCCAGTTGCGCTTCATTCGGTTGATGCCGAAGTCGACAGCAGGACGGGCTTTGCAGTCCTCGCAGTCGGAGGATAAAGGCGCCCCGCGCCGGGCTGCCGGACGCGGAGGCGCTGCTCGACGATCCGGCGAGGGTGGCGTGGCGGGCGGACGGGCGCACCACTATGAGGCTGCGTGATGCAACGCTAGGCGACGATCGCGACGAGGAGCAGGAGTACGAACAGTAGGGCGGCCAAGACCGTCAATCCGGCGAGCCCGGTGACCGCGCCTACGGCCCTCCAGGCGAATCTCGTCACGCGGCTCGCGCGCTCGACGGCGTCCTCGTATTCGCTGTCATCGTCCCAGTCGCGGTTCATCAGCCCCCCTGCCAAGAACTTATAGGCGATAGTCGTCCCACAGACACACCTTCCATCGCGCAGAACAGCAGCTCATCCAGCTGCGTTCGTATTCGTTCACGGCGACGCGCTGTCGACCGCGTAGCGTTCAGACCGGGCGCTCCGGGCGCTCCTGGGCTACCTCAACCGTTACCGAGGATGGTTGGTTCCTTGGTGGTGAGGAGTTTCGGCCTTGGGTTGCCCTGGATCTGGTAGCGGGATATCGCTCCTCCACGGCGGTGCCCCGTTCAGAATCGCCGCAGCCGCGGCGCGAGTGTACGAGAGGAAGTTGACCATGTCGACAGCCACCCGGGATGAGAATCGCGCTCGTCATCCACCACATGCGCAGCGGGCTAAGCGTTGTCCCGTAAATGATCTATTGCGTGCCGGTTGACCAGTGCTGTTGCCTCTCAGTCGACCAATGTGAGGTTGTGCAGGCGGGCGATTCCGAGCATGGCGTGGTGGACGCCGTCGCCTTTCAGACGGCAGTCGCGGAGGATCTTCCAGGTCTTCATGTGGGCGAAGGCATGCTCGACGCGGGCGCGGACCTTACGGTGCGAGCGGTTGTGTTCTTCTTTCCAGTCCGGGAGTTCGCTCTGGCCGCGTTCGCGACGGTGCGGGATGACCAGACCGGTGCCGCGGTAGCCTCCGTCCGCGATCACCGTGGTGTGGCCTACGGCGTCTTTCGCGCCGGACAGCTCCCATGCCTTGCAGTCGTTGCGGTTTCCGGTGACCGGCCGGCCGACGGCGACGACGAGCCGGGTGTCGGCGTCGATGACGACCTGGTGACTGGTGGAGTATCGGTAGTTCTTCGACTGCTCGGCCACGGTGTGGTCGCGGGTGGGAGGGTGCCGTCCACGATCAGCACGGTGTCCTTTCGGAATCGTCTGCGGGGTTGGAGCGAGAACGCCGGGCCGAGGTGGTCGATGATCCGGTCGGCTGCGGACTTCGACACCCCGAACAGCGGCGCCAGTTGGCGAAGGGTGAGGTTCGTGCGCCAGTACGCGGCAACCAGCAGCACCCGGTCCTCCAGAGGCAGACTCCACGGTCTGCCCTTGCGTACCGGGTCCGCACCCTCACGCCGCAGCACGGTGACCAGCTTGGCGAACTGCCGCGGGCTCAGCCCGGTGAACGGGGTTATCCAGGAAGGCTCCGACGCCGTTATCACACCAGTCACATCAAGATCATGTCATCGGCGGATTCCTGCGCCCGTCGGCAGACTGCCTTCCGATACGAACCGGACGTTACAGGGAGGGAGGGGGGTGGGGTTACGGCAAGATACCTCCAGTCCCGAGCTGGATGCCGGGGCCTGTGCGACCCACCCCCCATGGCCGCGAGTCCCTCACGATCTCCGTCCGGCCCATTGAGGCAGTGATGGTATCTCGAGCCGCTGACAACGCAGCCAGACCAAGAGGCACCCGATCAGTAGTTGCGAGACAACCCTTAGTGCCGCGTTCCGGCTAAGGGCTGGCCCGCAAACTGGAAGGGTTGCACCCAGGTAAGACCCGGATACCCGCGAGCCTCCGGCAGGACATCTGTGGCAGCCTGCCGGCATGCCATGGGAACTCAAGGAACACGCAGGTCGCCACTACGCCGTCCTGTTCCACTACGCCTTGCCTGACGACGCCTGGTCCGTGGAACTGAGCGAAGCTGAGCCGGCGTCGGACGAGGGACCGAAAACCCCGACACCGCGGTAACCCACTTGCCCGGTGCTGCCTTCTTGGTGACACATGTCCCGGACGAGGATCCGAATCTGCAACCGACCGTCCGCGTCTGGAGCCCGACCGAGCGCGTCGTCCCCTACGAGGTCATGCGCTGTTCTGACGACGCGGCAGCTCGCGCCGCTGTTCGGGGTCTCCAAATCTGCAGCGGCCGGATCATCGACCACCTCGGACCGAGAATCGCTCTCCAGCTCCGCAAAAGGTTCACCAAGGACACCGTCCTCATCGTGGACGGCACCCTGGTCCCCACCCGCGACCACACCATCGCCGAGCGGTCGAAGAACTACCGGTACTCCACCAATCACCAGGTCGTCATCGACGCCGACGCCCGCCTGGTCGTCGTGGTCGGCCGGCCGCTCGCCGGGAACCGCAACGACTGCAAGGCGTGGGAGAAATCCGGTGCCAAGGCCGCCGTCGGCAGCACCCTCGTAAGCGCCGACGGCGGCTACCCGGGCACCGGACTCGTTCATCCCGCACCGCCGCGAGCGCGGACAGATAAAGCTCCCGGACTGGAAAGAGGAGCACAACAAGTCCCACAAGCAGGTCCGCGCCCGGGTCGAGCACGTCGTCGCGCAGATGAAGACGTGGAAGATCCTCCGTGACTGCCGCCTCAAAGGCGACGGCGTCCACCACGCCATGCTCGGCATCGCCCGCCTGCACAACCTCGCCCTCGCCGGATAGGTCAGTAAGCCATACGGCGGCCATGCGTACCTGACGCGACTCAGGGATCATTTACGGGACAGCCGTTAGGCAGAGGAAGGCGTCGCGCCGCAGGCCCCCGCCCTGCAAGGAATCCCCCCGGGATGCTGCTGACCCTTGGGGTTTACCAGGAGGCCGGGGTGAGGCGCGGGCTTCGGTGCCGCATTCGTCGACCGTCACGTCCTCCGTCGAAACATGGCCCGCCCCCTGACCAAGCGACCGCCCTGCGTTCTTGGGCCTTGTCCTGGTCGAGCGACCTCATGGACCGACTCCATACCGAGGAAGGCGTGAGCGCCCACTGAGGATCCGAGCTTGCATCCGCTCCAGCTCGGAATCTGCGAGCGACACCACATCCCTCGTTCACTTCCTACGATGACGCATCAATGCTGCCGCCATGGCGACTCCGCGGCGGCATGGAGCAGGAACAGATCCGCCCTTCATCCACGGCTCTTGAAGTAGTACAGACAAATGACAGCGAGACCAATGACAAAGGCTCCTAATACGAGGCTTACTGGCGCGTTGAGGGAAGGGCTAATAATGCCCGCTGTAAGCAACTCATCACCTCCCCACCCGGCGCTTGTGAACCCACAGAAGGCTCTCACCGCCACACTGCGGCCATGGCCCATGTCGGCCCGTTCAAATTCAGCACCTCGAAACATCTCGGCTTCTTCGCTCGAGCCGAGGGACCGCGCACCGGAAAATCCTGCCTCCTACTCCCCCACCCTTTCACTTACTACTTCTCCCCCGTCGAGAAGCCCGGAATCGCTGCATCCTTAAAGCCAGAAGGGCCACCAAGCTGACAGTGAAGACGAGCAGAACGACAGTCCGAAGCGTGAACCAGATCGGACCGTCAAGATCACCGTTCATAGCGACCAGATTTAGGAGAGTTGCGATACCGAAACTACCCCGTGCCCAGTTCCTGGCCCTCTCCTCCTTCATGGACGGTAGAGACTGAACACTCATGACGCCTTCCTGATCTTTGCTGCCGACAAGAGGTCAGGTTGTAATACTTATTCACATTATTTGGTTCATCTTTCAGCGAATTGCCTGTGTCGCTCAAAGAGGCATCGAACAACACCTGCGGCATGGCGGGCAGGGCGGGCTCGCCAGGCCAATAGTATTGAAGTTTCCAGTTGCTCCGCACCCACTTCAGTTGATCGCGAGTAGTTCAGCCATCACGACCTGGGCCGTCGCCTGCATCACCCTACTGGGCTCGTAATGGACCTGACCTAACCGAACCCGATCTTCAGGAATGACTCCGGCGCTGCGCAATATAGGTGAAAGTCACTAGAACCGCCCCCGCTTACTGTGGCCACAGCTCCGAGCACGATCGGCACCGCATTCTCCGTGATTGCTCCTGCGGTGCACACAGTGATACCGACCACGAGCACGGTGAAGGAAAAGCTCCGCGTACTTCTTATTGCATCGCCCGTGGATTCACGTTTTCGCCGCATAGCGCCCCTCCACTCCTTTCCCTTGCTTTGACCCCTGGTAACCGGGCCGGGATGTGGGTCCCCGGCCCGGCATCACCGGACTGCCACTGGGCCCTCCGCTGGGGCGCGTTGTCGGTGACGATCTCCACTCCGTAGTAGCGGGCCACGAAGTGGTAGAGACCGGTCTGGTCCTGGTAGCCGCCGGTGAACCTGTAGGGCTGGGGGGCTTCTCGGTGCTCGTGGAGCGGGCGAAGCCGCGGGGCTGTAGGAGTACGTGTTTGCTTTCTCGCCGGCCCCGTCGGTGACTGCGACGACGTCGCCGAGCGCGTCGGTGAGGTGACAGTACGTCTTCCCGCCCCGGGTCATGGAGTTGCGAGTGCCCCCGGGCTCGCGGTTAAAGCCCGTGTCCACACCGGTAGTTGAGGTCGCCGACAAGCCCAGCGGGCCGCTGTGGAAGTAGGTGTCGCCGAGCTGGGTGTGCCCACTCTGGTCCGTGGAACCGTAACGGCCGTCATATGTCGTGCCCTCCAGCGTGGACGTGCCAGCCGTCTCGTTGCCTTCCGTGTCATACGACTAGTTCGTGGAGGAGTCGTTCTTCGCGATGATCTGCCGGGCGTCGTTGATGATGGAGGTGGTGCCGGGCGGGCAGCCTTCGGCGGTGCCCTGGCTGGTGAGGTTCCCAGCAAGGTCGTAGCAGTACTGCCAGGAGGAGTTGAAGGTCGAGCCCTTCTTCTCCTCGGCGTAGGAGAAGCGTCCTGCGCCGTCGTAGGTGTAGTTGGTCTTCATGCCGGTCACGGCATCGAGGCTCATGCGGGATGCGGCCACCGTGCACCTGTTCCTCAGCGCGAGTTGTGCGTCGGCCACGCGTTCCTGAAGGGGGAGCCGATCCGACGGGTATCGTCGAGACGATGGCTCGGCCGGGCGTTAAGCGGCAAGTTCCGTTCCTGGACCTCGGCGGTCTTTGGAGCAGGGCCGTGAATGCTCTCCGCAGGGTGCAGAGCGAGTGCCTGCTGCGTTCCCCACCCCGCGCTGTCTCGGTAGTAACGGGGTAAGTGGAAGGGGCGCGAGGTACGACCGTAGGGGGAGGCGTGATGGCCGAAGGCACGGTCCGGTGGTTCGATGACGTTCGGGGCTATGGCTTCATCGTCCCCGACCGTGGAAGTCGCTGGGTTTACAGCGATCGGGGCTTTGACGTCCCTGTTCCCGACGACTGGGAAGTGCGTGTCGAGCGCATCGATATTCAGTACAACGGGTGGGCGACCCTGGAACCCGGCGAGCGTGTGTCATTCGACTTCCAGCTCGACAAGGGAGGCGAGCTGCGGGCCGTCAAGGTCACTCAGTTGGGAGTAGACGCTCCAGTGCGTGAGGTTTCCCCCCGGGCTGTAGCCGACATGCCTGTGTGGCTGGGCTGCTGTATTGGCCTTCTCGCAGCGGCTTGTCTTGTGGCGTACGGCGTGTGGTTGGTGCGGGCGTTGTGGTCGGACCTGAACCTGTAGCGCACGGCAGCAGGATCGTCAGATCCCACCTGGCCCTCACCAGCCGAAGCTCCTGCGCCCAGCCAGGTTCTCGTACGGCGCAGTCAGCATGAGGGCCAGTACGAAGGGGGCAACAGTCAGTCGCGATATCAGCCGGATCCACGAGCGTGTAGTTGTCGTCGAGGGCTTGCCATTGGTGCAATGCGCAGCTATGCGGCCTAGCCGAGGCCGCCCCGGTCCGATGGCTGGACCTGCAACCGACCACGCGGCTAACAGCGCCGCAGCGACGAGAGAACGCCGTACTGCGCTCACACCTGGACAGCCTGATGAGCAGGATCGCCGCCGATGGCAAGGGGCTGTAACGCCCGGAAAAAAATGCCGGTCACAGGCGCAACGTGAAGGCGCCGGCGGGTCACAGGTCCAGGACGAGGCGCGGGCAGGCGGCGCGCGAGACGCAGATGAACATCGTGTCGTTGCGGGCCTGTTCGGCGGGGGTGAGCAGGGAGTCCCGGTGGTCCACCATCCCGTCGAGGACCGTGGTCTCGCAGGTGCCGCAGGTGCCCTCCCGGCACGAGGACAGGATCTGCACGCCGGCCTCCTCGACCGTCTGGAGGACGGTCTTGTCCGGCGGGACGGTCACCGTGATGCCGCTCCGGGAGAGTTCCACGTCGAAGGAGGCCGAAGCGGCGTCGTCCTCCCCCGTCTCCCTTGTCTTCGGCGTCTCCCGCGTCTTCGGCGTGAACCGCTCGGTGCGGAGCGTGCCTTCCGGCCAGGAGGCACACCGCTGTTCCACCGCGTTGAGCAGGGGTTCGGGACCGCAGCAGTAGACCAGGGTGCCGGGCGCGGGGCTGCCGAGCAGCCTGTCCAGGTCGAGGAAGCCGGTCTCGTCCTGGGGGCACAGTGCCACCCGGCGGGGGTGGTCCTTGGTGAGCTGCCCGGCGAAGGCCATGGTGGCGCGGCTGCGTCCGCCGTACACCAGCCGCCAGTCGGCGCCCTGCTGTTCGGCGGCGGCGATCATCGGCAGGACGGGTGTGATGCCGATGCCGCCGGCGATGAACAAGTAGCGGGGCGAGTCGACCAGTGGGAAGTGGTTGCGGGGGACGCTCGCCCGTAGCGTGTCGCCCTCGGTCAGGGTGTCGTGCACGTAGTGGGAGCCGCCCCGGCTCTCCGGCTCGCGCAGGACGGCCACTTGGAGGAGGGAGGAGTCCCCAGGGTCTGAGCACAGCGAGTACTGCCGTACCAGGTCGGGGCGCAGCACCAGGTCGATGTGGGCGCCCGGGGTCCACGCGGGCAGCCGTTCGCCTCGAGAGTGGGTCAGGCTAAGCCGGACGACGCCCTCGGTGAGGGGCTCCTTGCGCACCAGGGTCAGGTCGAGTTCGACCCCGGCGCGTGGTGGGATGGTGATGGTCATGGTGGTTCTCTTTCAGGACCGGGACCGGGACCGGGACCGGGGTCGGGGGTGGGGTCAAGACCGGGACCGGGGTCGAGACTGTGGACGAGGTCGGGACCGGGGTCGGAGGCGGCTTCAGGCGGAGGTCGCGTGCCGACGCTGAGGGCTGGATGCGGGAGTGCCCTGTGGAACAGGGCCAGGTCGGTGGTCCTCGGGATGGCGGAGCAGCCAGTCCCACGACTCGACCGGATCCTCGAACTCCCGCTGTGCTCCGCAGTGGCACACGGCAAGCAGCCGGTCGGTACCCAGCACCCAGTGGATGCGGTGGACGTTCTCGCCGCAGAGGACAGGCGGGTGTAGCGGGGTCACCGGACCGCCGCCCGGACCTGCGTCGCGGCCTCTTCCTCGGCCATACGGGCAAGGATGCGGCGGGCGGCGAGGCCGCCGGTGTCGATGTTGATGCTCAGCTCCTGGTAGCCGGCCGGTTCGGTGTCCAGGGACTTCTGCAGCACGTTGAGGGCCACGACGTCCTGCATGACCACCGTGTGGTTGTTGCCGTGCAGGAAGTCGGTGACCTCCTGGTCGTCGAGGGCGAAGTCGCGGGCCACGGCCCAGAAGTCGTACACCGTCTTCTCCGTCGAAGGGGTGATGCCGTAGACGACCTCCACGTGGAAGGCGTGCGGGTCGCTGCCGTCCGGATCCGGGCCGGGAGCGCCGACGGGGGCGATGCGCGAGTGGAGCAGGTAGAGACCGGGTGCGTGGTACTCGATGTCCTGCCAGCGGGTGATCCGGCCCTCGATGCCCGTGGACTTGGCGTAGAAGGGAGGGCACTCCGCGTCGTCCATGTGGCGGCTGACGTGGACGACGCCTGCGGTGTCGTCGACCTGGGTGGTGATGGGCGTCTCGGCCACCTCGGGGGTGCCGATGTAACCGCCGTGCAGGTACGTCTCGTGGGACAGGTCCATGAGGTTGTCGACGAGCAGACCGTAGTCGCCGTCGATCGGCTCCATGCCCGACACCACCGTGTAGTCGGGCGAGTCCATCCATGGAGCGCGGGGCGGCAGGGCGTCCCCGGGCTCGTGGTCGCCGATCCACACCCACACGAAGGAGTCCTGCTCGACGACCGGGTACGTCTTCAGGCGCGCCGTGCGCGGAATGCGCTGCTGGCCGGGCACGAAGACGCAGCCGCCGTCGGGCCCGTAGGTGAAACCGTGGTAGCCACACACCACCCGGTCGCCTTCCAGCCGGCTCGGCGCCTGCGAGAGGGGGAAGCGCCGGTGCACACAGCGCTCCGACATCGCCACCGCCTGACCGCCCTCCGTGCGGTACAGCAGGATCGGCTCGCCCAGTACGGTGCGCCCGAGCAGCTCGCGCCCGACCTCGCGGCCATAAGCGGCGACGTACCACTGATCACGTATGAATGCGGTCATGCTCGTCTCCTTCGGAGTGGGACGTTCAGTGCGAGGTGCCGGCGGCCGGGGTCACCGCGGCGGGCCCCGTGTCCCCTGCCGGGCCAGGGCGCAGCAGCAGCACGAGGGCCGCGGCGGCGAGGAAGATCAGGCCGACGGCCAGGTAGAGGTTCTGCGGGGTCCAGCCGGCGTCGAGCATGCTGCCGGCGATGGTCGGGGCGAGGATCGCGCCGATACGGCCGACCGCGAGGGCGCTGCCGAGACCGGTGGCCCGGATGCCTGTGCCGTACGTGGCCGGGGTGAGCGCGTACAGACCGGCCACACAACCATTGGCGAACAGGCCGATCAGCGCGCCGAGGGTGAAGGCGACGCCGAGGGACGAGGTGGAGGCGATGAAGGCGGACAGCAGCACGGCGGTGGCGATCAGGTAGGCCGTGAGGATGGAGCGGAGCGCCAAGCGGGCGGCCAGCGCCCCGAGGACTGCCGAGCCGAAGATGCCGCCGACGTTGAGCAGCGTCCCGCCGGTCAGTCCTTGGCTGCCGGACAGCCCGGCCTCGACCAGCAGCGTCGGCGTCCAGCTGGTCACGAAGTAGAAGCCGGCCATGACGAGGAAGAACGCGGACCACAGCAGCAGCGTCGAGCGGCGCAGCGCGGGCGCGAGCAACTCGCGGAAACCGGCCGCGATTCCACTCGGTACGGCGGTGAGCGCGGGCAGGCTCTCCAGCGGCGGCTGCCCCATGCGCCGGGCCAGGACGTTGATCCTCTCCAGGGCGCGCTTGGGCCTGCGGACAGCCAGGAAGTCCATGGACTCGGGCAGACAGAAGAAGGCCAGCGGGACGGCGCCGACGGTGGCCAGTCCACCGGTCAGGAAGACCGAACGCCAGCCGAACTGGCCGGTCATGGAGACGGCGAGCAACCCACCGACCGTGGCGCCGACCGCGTAGCCGGCGGAGTTGAGGCTGACGGCGAGGCCGCGCCAGCGGTGGGAGGCGTACTCGCCGGAGAGGACGTTGCTACAGGCAAGGACGCCGCCGATGCCCGCTCCGGTGAGTACGCGCAGCGCTCCGAGCTGGGCGGGCGACTGGCTGACCGAGGAGAGCAGCATCCCGGTGGCGGCCACCGACAGGCAGCCGAGGATGACCGGGCGGCGGCCGATCCGGACCGCCCAGGGGGCGACGAACATCGCGCCCAGAGCCATGCCGACGAGGCCGGCGCTCAGCAGCAGACCCAGCTCGGAGGAGCTGAGCTCCCAGTCCGCCGACACGGCTTTGCCGGTGAAGGCCATGACGAGTACATCGAAGCCGTCGAGCATGTTGAGCAGGACGCACACCGCGATCGCGCCCCACTGGAAGCGGCTCATCGGCCCCTCGTCGAGGGCGGCTCGCAGGGAAGGGCCGGTCACCGGGGAAATCCGGGAAGGGGGCAGGCGGGTGGCAGAACCATGGCAGCACTCCGTTGTCGACTGCGTGGTCGGTGGGCGGCGACACCCGGTCCGTCAGGCGGGTGCGGCCCCGGCGGACCGGTGCGCGGGTGTCGACCGGTGCGGACCATCGTGGGGTCGCCGCCCCCAAGTGACCAGGAGTCTTTCCGGATGCCGGGAAACATCTGCCCGGATGCCGGGAATCAGCTGCGCCGATGCCGGCAATCAGCTGCGCGAGACCGGCGGCCATAGGCCCGGTGCCGATGATCAGGCGCGGGGCGGCGCGGCTCAGACCTGCGGCGTGGCCATGGCGCGGGAGATCGCCCGGGCGCTCGTGGAGACGAGCCGGGCCAGAGCGTGCGCGGAGGTGCTGCCATGGCGTACCACCAGCGAGACCGCTGCGATCACCGCGCCGTCGCCGCCGCGCACCGGTGCGGCGACCGACAGGGCGTCCATCGTGACCTGGCGGTCGCTGACCGCGTGGCCGTTGGTCCGCGTCTCGGCCAGCATGCGCCGCAACACACGCGGATCGGTGACCGTGCTCGGCGTGAAGCGTTTGAGGGGGCCGGCGAGCGCCTGCTCCTGCACCTCCGCGGGGGCGTGCGCGAGCAGCACCAGACCGACGCCGGTGGCCGTGAGGGCGAACCGCCCGCCCACGCGCGTCAGTACGGGTACCGCGCCGGAGCCGGCGATGCGCTCGACGAAGACGACCTCCGTACCCTCGCGCACCGCGAGCTGAACGTTCTCGCGGGTGATCTGGGAAAGGTCCTCCAGGAACGGCAGGGCCCGCTCACGCAGGCCCTGTCCGCGCGGCGCGAGGGAGGCGACTTCCCACAACCGCAGGCCGATGCGGTAACGCCCATTGTCCGCGCGTTCCAGTGCTCCCCAGGCGATGAGCTCGCCGAGCATCCTGTGCACGGTCGACACCGGAAGCCCTGACCGCCGGGACAGCTCGCTCAACGTCATCTCCGGGCAGTTCGCGCTGAACGCACCGAGGATCTGCAGCGCGCGGCCGAGCACGGGCCCCGGACGCTGCGGACCACGTACGAGCGAGTCCTTCAAGGCGCCCTCACCGATTCCCGACTGTGCGACTCGTCCAAGCCGTAGCGGTCAGTGTGCAAGAAGGTCGCGGCCACGTCGAGAGGTCGGAACGGCCGTACCAGGGCCAGGAGTCGGGGTTCGCGGTAACTACGTATTGCTCACCGCCCATTGACCATGAGCCGCGTCAGCCCTACGTTGAACCGCATTCCGGCACGATTGATTCGCATCACGGAACCTAGGGGGTTCTCGTGGCACTCACTTCTGCTGTCGCTCCTGATGTCTCTCCTCTCTCCCGCTTCACGGTCGACGGACGTTCCATCGTCATCACCGGTGCCACCGGCGCCCTCGGCAGCGCGGCGGCGCGTGCCCTGAACGCTCTGGGCGCTCGTCTCACTCTCGCCGGTGGCAACGCCGGCAAGCTCGACGCGCTGGCCGCGGACCTTGACGGGCCGGGTCCCGTCGAGACCGTCCGGCGCAGGCCGGACACCCCGGACGATGCCGAGGCGATCCTGTCGGCGGCGGTGCGCGCGCACGGTGGCGTGCACGGTCTGCTCGTCGCCTCCGGCATGAACCACGTCGCGCCGATCACCGAGATGAAGGTCGAGGACTTCGACGCGGTCCAGTCGGCGAACGTCCGCGGCTCGTGGCTGATGTGCCGGGCGGCGGGGCGGCACATGCTCGATCAGGGCGGTGGCGGCAGCGTGGTGCTCGTTTCCTCCACCCGTGGGCGGCTGGGGCACCCCGCCGGGTACTCCGCGTACTGTCCGTCCAAGGCCGCGGTCGACCTGCTCGGCCGCAGTCTCTCCGCGGAGTGGGGTGGCGCCGGGATCCGGGTGAACGTGCTCGCTCCCACGGTGTTCCGCTCGGAACTGACCGCCTGGATGTACGAGGACGACGAGAAGGCCACCGCGACCCGCGACGCCATGCTCGCCCGCATCCCGCTCGGCCGACTCGCCGAACCGGAGGACTTCGCCGGGGCGTTGATCTACCTGCTCAGCGACGCCTCCTCCTTCGTCACCGGACAAGTGCTGTACCTCGACGGCGGGTACACCGCATGCTGACCGTCGCCGTCGTCGGCGCGGGGCTGATGGGCCGGGGCATAGCCGAGGTGTTCGCGGGCGCGGGCCATCCCGTACGTCTGCACGATGTCGACGCCGACGCCCTGCGCGGCACAGTGGACGGCCTGCGCGGCAGGGTGGACGGCCTTCGGGGACTCGACGGGGCCGTCGACGGCAGCACCGACCTGGCCGAAGCCGTCACGGGAGCCGGTCTCGTCGTCGAGGCCGTCGCCGAGAACCTGGACGCCAAGCGGGAGCTGTTCGCCCGCCTGGACCGCCTGTTGCCCGACGCGTTGCTGGCCAGCAACACCTCCGTACTGCCGGTGAGCAGCATCGCCGAACGCACCGCCCGCCCGGAGCGGGTGGTCGGAACCCACTGGTGGAACCCGCCCGGCCTGATCCCCGTGGTCGAGGTCGTCCGCGGCAAGCACACCAGCGAGGAGACGATGGAGCGCACCACCGCTCTGCTGGCTTCCCTCGGCAAACTGCCCGTGCGCGTGGAGCGCGACGTGCCCGGGTTCGTCGGCAACCGTCTCCAGCACGCCCTGTGGCGCGAGGCGATCGGGCTCGTCGCGGACGGAGTGTGCACCGCGGAGACGGTCGAGACGGTGGTACGCAACACCATCGGCCTGCGTCTGGCCGCGATGGGTCCGTTGGAGAACGCCGACTACGTCGGGCTCGACCTCACCCTGGCCATCCACGAGGCCGTACTGCCCGACCTGAACCGCTCCCCGAGTCCTTCCCCACTGCTGAGCGACCTGGTGGCGGCGGGCGACCTGGGCGCCAAGAGCGGCCGCGGCTTCCTCAGCTGGCCCGAGGGCAGCCGCGAACGGGCAGGCGCACGCCTGGCCAGGCACATCGCCCGACTGACCAAACCGTAGTCCCGAGAAAGGTGAACTTCCCATGACCGAGACCTCTTTCACCTGGCCGCTCGGCCCCGACGAGCAGGGTCTGGAGTTCTATGACCTCTCCCACCCGTGGGGCCACGGAACGCCGTGCTGGCCGTACTTCGAGGACGTGAAGGTCGAGCGCCTGCACAGCATGTCCAAGTCCCGCGTGCTGACCCAGAAGGTCACCACAGTGATGCACTCGGGCACCCACATCGACGCTCCCGGCCACGTCGTGGAGAACACTCCGCTCCTCGACGAGATACCGCTCAGCTCCTTCTTCGGCACCGGCGTGGTCGTGTCGATCCCCAAGAAGAAGTGGGAGGTCGTCACCGCCGCCGACCTGGAGGCTGCCACCCCAGAGATCCGCCCCGGCGACATCGTCATCGTCAACACCGGCTGGCATCACACGTACGGCGACAACAGCGACTACTACGCCTACTCACCCGGCTTCTACAAGGAGGCCGGCGAATGGTTCGCCGCCAAGGGCGTCAAGGCCGTCGGCACCGACACCCAGGCCCTCGACCACCCCCTGGCCACCGCCATCGGCCCGCACGGTCCCGGCTCCCCGAACGGTCTGCTGCCGTGGGCCTGCGAGGAGTACGAGGCCGAGACCGGCCGCCAGGTCCTCGACGACTTCCCCGAGTGGGAGCCGTGCCACCGCGCCATCCTGTCCAAGGGCATCATCGGATTCGAGAACGTCGGCGGGGACCTGGACAAGGTCACCGGCAAGCGGGTCACCTTCGCCGCGTTCCCCTGGCGCTGGACCGGCGGTGACGGCTGCATCGTCCGCCTGGTCGCCATCGTCGACCCGACCGGTGAGTACCGGATCGAGACGGGGCAGCGCGGATGAGTCCCATGCGGGTCACCCGGCTCGACCAGGCGCCGCCGTACCGGCCGCCGTTGCACCACGGCGTCGGCGGTCTGCGGCTCCAGGGCCACGAGGCCGGGCCGACCGCCCGATTCTGGTCCGGACTGTCGTACTACCTGCCCGGCGGAGCGGCGGACGCGGCGCCCACCGTGGAGGAGACCGTGTACGTCGTCCTCGACGGCGAGGTCGTGGTCACCGCCGACGGCCGGGAGGAGACGCTGCGGCGGTACGACTCCGTACACCTGCCCAAGGGCGAGACCCGTTCGGTGGAGAACCGCTCCAAGCGCCCTGTCACCCTGCTCGTCATCATCGCGCTGCCGCCCGGGGAGGACTGACATGGGCGTCGTCATCACCGTCGCGCCCACCGGGCCGATCGCCACCAAGGCCGACAACCCCGGCCTGCCGACCTCACCGGAGGAGATCGCGGAGGCCGTCGCCGACGCCTATCGGACCGGCGCGTCGGTCGCCCACATCCACCTGCGCGACGAGCACCAACGGCCGACCGCCGACCTGGACATCGCACGCAGAACCATGGACTTGATCGGCGAGCGCTGCCCGATCCTGATCCAGCTCTCCACGGGAGTGGGGCTGAGCGTGCCGTTCGAGGAGCGTGAGCGGCTGGTGGAGCTGCGGCCCCGCATGGCCACCCTCAACCCCTGTTCGATGAGCTTCGGTGACGGCGAGTTCCGCAATCCGCCCGACGGCGTTCGCCGGCTGGCGGCCCGCATGCGGGAACTGGAGATCAAGCCCGAACTGGAGATCTACGACACGGGGCATCTGGAGGCGTGCCTGCGGCTGTGGAAGGAGGGCCTGCTCGCCGAACCGCTGCAGTTCTCTCTGGTTCTCGGCGTACGCGGGGGCATGTCGGCCACGGCGGACAACCTCCTCACCATGGTCCGCCGACTGCCGCCGGGCGCGATCTGGCAGGTCATCGCGATCGGACGGCACAACCTGCCGCTCACTGCGATGGGTCTGGCACTCGGCGGCAACGCCCGCGCCGGTCTTGAAGACACCCTGCACCTGCGCAAGGACGAACTCGCCCCCGGCAACCGGCCCCTCGTCGACCGGGCGGTCACCCTCGTCCACGACCTGGACCTGACTGTCGCCGACGTCGAGGAGACGAAACGGCTCCTCGGCCTGTCGGCCCATGCCTGAACGTCGGCGGCCGAGGCGCCACGTTGCCGGGACGCCCGCCCGGCGGACCGTGCCCCCGTCGCGCCGCACTCGACTCCTTCCGAATGGCGTCCCGTGGGCTTGCTCCATGTGGTCGCTGAAGCCCGGCCAGGCACCGACCTGCGGCCCGCGCTCACCGCCCCCGAAGCGATACGGCAGGCTGGCCCCGGAGAACGACGGGAGAGGGGAGCAGTCATGCCGGTGACCGAAGAGTCGGTGGGGCAGGAAACCAAACGGGAGGCCACCTCGGGGGGCATCCAGGTCATCGCACGGGCCGCGGAGGTGCTGCGCCTGCTCCAGGCAGCGCCGTCCGGCCTGACTCAGGCCGAGGTGGTCGAGCGGATCGGCCTCGCCAAGTCCACGGTCCACCGCATCCTCGGTGCACTGGAGGCGGAAGGACTGGTGACCGTGGCCGGCACCCGCGGGCGGTATCGGCTGGGGCCGGAGATCCCTCGCATGGCCGCTTCCGTGCGCTCGGCCATGATCGTCGACCTGCGTCCCTATCTGGAGGATCTCTCCCGCCAACTCGACGAAACCGTCGACCTGTCGGTCCTTGAGGACCACCAGGTGGTCTTCGTCGACCAGGTCATCGCCGACCGTCGGCTGCGTGCGGTCAGCGCCGTCGGCGCAGGCTTCCCCCTGCACTGCTGCGCACCTGGCAAGGCGCTGCTCGCCGCCCTCTCGACGACCGAGCTCGATGACGCCGTACCGAACCGGCTCACCGCCGAAACGCCGCACACCCTCACCACACGCCTCGCCCTGCACCGCGAACTCGACGCCATTCGCCGCACCGGTGTGGCCTTCGACCGCGAAGAGCACACCGTCGGCATCTCGGCGGCCGGCGTCGCCATCCGCACCGCGGCCTGGGGCACCGCCGCCATCAGCGTGCCCACCCCGACGCAACGCTTCACCGGATGTGAGCAGGCGATCGCCGATGCCCTGCTGCAGGCCAAGGACCGTATCGAAACGGACTTCGGACCCGTGTAGTCCGCATCGTGGGGCCCGCACCGTGTGGTCCTCATCACCGTGGCGGGTTCCGGTGCCGACACCCTAGGGGCACGTTGCTAAAGGAGGAACACCACCATGCGGAAAATCGCGATCGAAGAACACTTCACCACATCCGCCCTGGCCCACTACAGCCTGCCCGCCGCCACCTTGTTCGACCCACCCCAATGGGACTCGGCCATGCGGCACTTGCTGGACTTCACCGACGTACGCCTGCCTCAAATGGACGAGTTCGGCATAGACATGGAGGTGCTGTCCCTGACCGCACCGGGCATCCAGGCCGAGGCCGACACCGCTCTCGCCGCCAAACGCGCGGCACAGGCCAACGACTTCCTCGCCGAGATCATCCGCAAGCACCCCACCCGCTTCTCCGGCTTCGCGTCACTCGCCCTTCAAGACCCGGACGGCGCCGCGGCCGAGCTGGAACGCGCAGTCTCTCAACTCGGCTTGCGCGGCGCCCTGATCAACGGCCACACGCACGGCGAGTACCTGGACTCTCCGAAAACCTGGCCGGTGTGGGAACGCGCCGAAGCCCTCGGTGTGCCGATCTACCTGCACCCCGCGAATTCCTATGATGTGTGGCACAACCTGCGCGGCCACGAGGAACTGATCGGGCCGATGTGGAGCTGGGGCGTGGAGACCGCCACCCACGCCCTGCGCATACTCTTCGGCGGTGTCTTCGACCGCTTCCCCGGCGCCACCCTCGTCCTCGGTCACATGGGGGAAGGTCTCCCCGGCATTCTCTGGCGCCTGGACAGCCGCTGGAACTTTCTCGACCAACGCGGCATCCGCCTGGCCAAGCCGCGCCCCTCCGACTACATCCGGGACAACATCATGATTACCACCAGCGGAGTGTGCGCCCACGCGCCTCTGCTGGGCAGCCTGCTGGCGCTTGGCGCCGACCGCATCATGTTCGCCACCGACTACCCCCTGGAAAGCAACCACGACGCCGTCCGCTTCATCGAGACCGCACCGATCAGCGAGACCGACCGCGCAAAGATCTGCCACCTCAACGCCGAGCGCCTGCTCCACCTCTGACATGGCTCACCTCAGGGGCGCAAGGCGGGCATGGACGCCACGCCGGCGACCCGACGACCTTTCCGGCGCGACGGGCAGTCCGCCCCGTTGTCGTAGGAGAGCTGCACAGTCTCGGTCGTGATCGAAGTTCTCTGCAGAGTGAAAGGCAGGACGGTCTTCATCGGCGTGGGGTGAGGGTGAGGCCGACGCGGCCGCGCGGCGGCAGGGCCACGGCCAGCCGCGGGCGCGGATCGCCGGAGATGTGTACGTCGTAGCGGCTCAGCACGGTGGCCAGGATCAGCACGGACTCCATGGCGAAGAATGCCTGGCCCACGCACTGGTGGGCACCGTCCCCGAAGGGCAGGTAGGCCATCGAGTGCCGCGCGCGCACGGCCGGCCTGTCGAAGCGGTGGGGATCAAAGCGCAACGGGTCGGGCCAGAACTCCTCGAGCCGGTGGGTGAGATAAGGGGAGATGACCAGCGTGGTCCCGGCCGGCACCGCCACCTCCCCGACGTGATCGTCCTTCCTCGCGACCCGGGGAACGGCCCAGGCCATCGAGTACAGCCGCATCACCTCGGCCATCACCTGCTGGGTGAAGGCCAGTTTGCGTGCGTGCTCCGGCCGCGGCGGTCCGTCCGCCAGCACCTGGTCGGCCTCCTCACGAATCGCGGCCACCACAGCCGGATGCCGAGCCAGGACTGCCCAGGCCCAGGTGAGCGTCAAGGCGCTGGACTCCGACCCGGCCACGAACAAAGCCACGATGTCCTGACTCACATGGTCATCACTCAACGGCCGGCCATCGACTCCGCTGCCCCGCAGCAGACCGCTCATCAAGTCCGTGCTGCCGGCGTCGCCCTCGCGGCGGGCCGCCTCGATGACCGGCAGCAGCGTGGCATTGATACTGCGAGTCGCCCGCAGAAAACCACGGTCCCCGGGCATCGGCACCCGGTGTGGGACGAAAGGCATCGCCATACGCCACAGCAGCGCACCCAGCGCTGTGGCCACATCCTTGCCCAGCCGGTCGCACTGCTCCGCGCCGATCCGGGAGCCGAAGAAGACCGGGTTGATGACCCGGTGCACCAGCCGGGTCATCTGCGCCACCGCGTCCACCGGCTGCCACCGCGCCAGACCCGCCAACTCCTCCACGCCCTGCTCGACGGAGGCGGCGATGCCCGCCCCCGACTGCTGCAGGTACCCGCCCGACATTCCCTTGCGCAGGATGTCCCGGCTGGCCAGCCACCCCGCCCCCTCCCCCGCGATGCCGCTGCCCGTCAGCCGCCCCAGCGCGTCCCACATCGCCGCCCCGCGCACGTAGTTCTCCGCGCCGTCGCGCAACACGTACTGCAGGTGATCAGGGTGCGTGACCAGCAACGGCCGAAACGGCCCGAGCTCCAGCCGCGCCACCGCCCCCTGCGCCCGCCGCCCGACGTCCTCCACCAGCCCAAGGGGTCCCCCGCGCGCCAACTGGCCCACGATGCGGTGCAAAGGCACGGCCTCCACACGATTGACAGTAGGTGCAGGCACCGCGGCCGCCTTCCGGCATACGGATCGAGTGCTGGACCGGCCCCGTCGAGTGCAGCGCCCGCTACGGACCAGCCAGACACACCGTCATCTTCCGAGGCATACCGGAGGGAGCCTAGAAGTACGGCCGCCTCGCGCTCAACGCACACACGCCCTGTCGGGGCTTGGAGAGCGCTCCTCATCCAGTCCTATATGCACGGCGCGCCCGCACTGCCCTGCCCGCGAACGACAGTCACCCCCGTGAACAGAGCGCCCAAGTTCACTCCCTGTGTTCTCGATCAGGGAATTCCTGTACGGGACCGGTTCCCAGCGGCACGTTCTCCGCACGGGCCAGCAGTCCAGAGATGGTCACCTCAACCGACTGTCGCACGAGATCGGTGAAGTCCGCCTGCAGCGGCGCGAGCGCCGGACTGGAGGCGTACGCAGCGAGCAGCGCGTCGGGAGGGCTGCTGTAGGGCCAGGATGCGCTGATCGCCAGAATGCTCAGCCCCACGAGCCGGAACACGTCCTGGCCGCCGAGCTCCGGCAGGTACCGCAGAAACAGCTGGGCAAGGGCCTGGAAGGTGCGCAGGCTGGCCTTCTTGTGCTCGATGGCCACCTGGACGGAGACGTTGTGCTCCAGTACGGCTGCCTGGGCACTGATCAAATCGCACAGTACCGGCCGCTCGGCCAGGGACTCGGCCAGCACCCTGGCCAGCCGGTCGCCACGCTCGCGCGGCGTTCCCTCGACGGGCGTGAGCGCGTCCTCCAGCTCGGCGAGCCAGTCCTGCAGCTCGGCGTCCAGCAGCTGCAGCAGGATCGCCTCTCGCGATTCGAAGTACCGCAGCACGTTCGCCTTCGCCAGGCCCACGCGCCGGCTCAGTTCGTTCAGGCTCAGCTGCGCGACCGGCATCTCCGTCAGCATCCCTGCCGTGATCTCAAGGATGTGGTGCCGCCTCTGCTCGCGCTGTTCGTCGTTGCGAGCACGTTGAAAGTCCACCTGAGCATCGTACATACCACCGGTCCGTTGCTAAGTGACCAGTGGTCCGTTACGGTGGAAACAGGGCAAGATACCGGCAGTACTTAAAAAGGGTGGAGACACCAGCCGGTGACGTGACCTCTCCTGCGCCCTCCTGATTTCCCCCAGGCCCCCGACGAAAGAGCCGACATGTACGAGTACGAATACGAGCACTTCTTCATCGACGGCCAGTGGCAGAAGCCGGTCGGCGAATCGATGACGGACGTGGTTTCTCCCTCCACCCAGGAGGTGGTCGGCCGAGCGCCGTTGGGCGACGCCGAGGACATCGACCTGGCCGTCGACGCCGCGCGCCGCGCGTTCGACGAGGGCCCGTGGCCGCTGATGTCGCCGAGCGAGCGCGGGGTGATCCTGCGCAGGCTGGCGGAGAACCTGACGGCGGCCGGGGAGAAGATCGCCGACGTGATGACCGACGAGGTCGGCACCACGCGCGCCAACAACCTATGGATCGGCCAAGCTGGCGCGGGCCTGCTCCACTACTACGCCGACATGGCCGGGACCGACGGCGTGGAGGAGGTGCGGACCGGCCTGAGCGGCACCGCGTTCACCGTGCGCCACGAGCCGGTCGGAGTCGTCGCCGCGATCGTGCCGTGGAACAGCCCGCTTTTCCTGCTCATGGCCAAGGTCGCACCCGCGCTGGCCGCCGGCTGCACGGTCGTCGCCAAGGCACCTGAGGAGACCCCGCTGGAGTTCTACTTCCTGGCCGAAGCGGCGCAGGCGGCCGGCCTTCCGGCCGGTGTGCTGAACATCGTCGCCGCGGACCGCAAGGTCAGCGAGTACCTGGTGCGCCACTCCGGCATCGACAAGGTGTCCTTCACCGGCAGTACCGCCGCCGGTCGTACGATCGGCTCGATCACCGGCAACGACCTCAAGCGAGTGAGCCTGGAGCTGGGCGGAAAATCCGCGGCCGTCGTCCTGGACGACGCCGACCTGGACACGGTGGTCCAGTACGCCCTGGCCGGCGGCATCGTGCCCAACAACGGCCAGGCGTGCATGGCGCTCACCCGCATCCTGCTGCCGCGCGCCCGCCACGACGAGTTCGCTGAGGCCATCACCGCCGCCGTCAAGGCGCTGAAGGTCGGCGACCCGTGGGATGAGGACACCCAGATCGGTCCGCTGATCTCCGAGCGGCAGCGGGACCGTGTCGAGGCCTACATCGCGTCCGGACTGGCCGAGGGCGCGCGCATCACCACCGGCGGCGGTCGGCCCGAGGGCCTGGAGCGCGGCTGGTACGTGGAGCCAACCGTCTTCACCGGCGTCGACAACAGCATGAAGATCGCGCAGGAAGAGATTTTCGGCCCGGTCCTGGTCCTGATCCCGCACGATGGCGACGACGACGCCGTCCGCCTCGCCAATGACTCGGCCTACGGCCTGGGCGGAGCGGTCTTCAGCGCAGACGCGAAACGCGCCTTCAAGGTCGCCAGGGCAGTGCGCACCGGCACGATGGGCGTCAACGGCTACATGCCGGACTTCGGTGCACCGGGCGGCGGCTTCAAGGCGTCGGGCATCGGCCGGGAGATGGGGGCGGAAGGCTTCGGGGCCTACCGCGAGACCAAGACCGTCCTCGGCGTCGCCCCGCAGAACCCGTCTTGAACCGTTCGGCAGCCCGGACGTCTCATTGCCGGGTGAGGGCGGTGAGGCGGGGCCTCGGCGGTGGGGTGGGCAATCGGGGAGGACCCCCGTGGCAAAAGGAGCGTCGTGCTGTGCGTGCTATCGGCGTGCCGGGCCGGGCTCCGGCAGATTCTGGAAGTCCTCGTAAAACCCCTTGCTCAATGGTCAAGAACTGTTGACCATTGCTCGCATGCCTACCGATGATCTCCCTGAGACCTTTCACGTCACCACCGACGAGCAGCTGCGCGCCGTCTCCAATCTCACGCGCCACCGGATCATGGCCGTGCTCCGCTTCGAGCCGGCGACGATCACGCAGATCGCCGAGCGGGTGGGCCTTGCGAAGGGCAGTTCCAGCTATCACGTGCGGCTGCTGGAACGGGCCGGCCTGGTGAAGGTGGTACGGACGCGGAAGGTACGAGGGGTCACCGAGCGGTACTACGCGATGGCCGCGCGGGCGATCGCACTGCCGGATCCGGGCGAGGGAGGTCCGGACGTGCTCATGCGCCATGCGGTGGCGGACCTGGAAGCGGCGCCGCTGGACGCCGAGCGGCACGTACGGATGGCGCATCTGCGGCTCACCGACGAGCAGTTCGCGCAGCTGGGGGCGCGCCTGCAGGCACTGGCGGACGAGTACCAGAAGCTGTCCGATCCGTCGCTGCCGGACGCGTCACTCGTCTTCGCACTGTTCCACCCGGCACCGCGTGAGCAGGCCGAAGGAGACGCCAAGTGACCTCAGATGTCCGGAAGTTGCCGACCGGGTTCGGACGGCTGTGGACCGCGCAGACGGTGTCCTCGCTCGGTGACGGTGTGTCGCACGCCGCGCTGCCACTGCTCGCGTTGACGTTGACGCGGGATCCGATGGCGCTCGCCGTCGTCACGGCCGCCGGGACTCTGCCGTGGTTGCTCTTCGGCGTGCTCGGCGGTGCCCTGGTGGACCGTTGGGACCGCCGACGCACGATGTGGATCACGGACGCGGCACGTGCGGTGCTGCTCGCGATACCGGCGGCAGCGGCCGCGCTCGACGTACTGAGCATTCCGCTGCTCGCGGCCACCGCCTTCCTGCTCGGCCTCGGCGGACTCTTCTTCGACACGGCCGCCACTGCCTATCTGCCGGATCTGCTCGGCCGCGATCCCGCACTCCTGGAGCGCGCCAACTCCCGCTTGCGCGGCGCCCAGACCGCCATGTCCGGCTTCGCGGGGCCCCCTGCGGGCAGTGCGCTGCTCGCGCTCGGGCGGGCGGTTCCGCTGCTCGCCGACGCGGTGTCGTTCATGCTCTCCGCACTGTTCGTACGTACGCTGCCCGCCGTGCCCCGGCCCGTGCCGCAGGCGCGCGAGTCGCTGCTCCGGCAGGCGCGGGCCGGGGCCTCGTACGTCTTCAGGGACCGGTTGCTGCTCGGGCTCGCACTCCGCCCGGCGGTCGGGAACGTCGCCTTCCTCGCCGTGGAGACCGTCCTGGCCCTCTTCGCGCACGAGCGCCTCGGCATCGACACCTACGGCTTCGGCCTGCTCCTCACGGCAGAGGCCACCGGCGGCCTGCTCGGCGCGGGCATCGCCTCCTCCCTCGGCCGACGGCTCGGCACCGGCACCGCGCTGACCTGCACGGCCGCCGTCGAAGGGCTTGCCATCCTGGGCCTGGCCGCTGCCCCGAACCCGTACGTGGCCGGGTTGGCGCTCGCCGTCTGCGGGGCCGGCATGGGTGCCACGATGGTGCTCGGACCCTCCCTCCGGCAGGCGATCGTCCCGGCCCACCTCATGGGCCGGGTCGCCTCCACCTCCCGCATGCTGGCCATGTGCGCCGCTCCCCTCGGGGCCTTCCTCGGCGGCTGGCTGGCCACCACCCACGACATCCGCACCCCGCTCTACGCCGCCGGAGGCCTCCTCCTGGCGATGACGGCCGTCACGGCATCCATGACCAGCAACCGCCGAGTCGAAGCGGCGCTGCGGGCCGCCGCCCCGGTCGGCGGTCCAGATCACCCGGCGCTCAAGGATCCCGCTGGGGAGAGCGCACCCAACCTGTTGTGACGCCTGCCGCGAAGACGTCACACGATGGCACTTGGCTCAGGCAGTTCGAGTCCGGGTCTCGCCCGAGCGCCTCCCGAAGTGACGCACATCTGATGTCGGTTCTGGGGCTCTGGCACAGCTTCCGTGGAGACAACCCGGCCGGGAGCGTGCCTGCTTCAGCCCAACGGGCGGCCCAATACGCTGACCTGCCGGTTCCCCGCGCTCAGCAGGCCGTCATGAACCCGTGCAGCCGCTCCGCGTCACACCCCGACTTCCCCCCCGTCGGTCTTTGCCGGGCCAGGTCTCATAGCCACCGCATGGCTGCCTCGACGCTGTCGTCGATGCCGGCGTTGAACGCGATGGCGGCTCCCGGTGCATGCTGCCGGACAAGGTTCACGACCTGCTCGAAGAACGTCAGCAGAGGTTCGGGCTTGCGTATCCCCCCGCCGATGACGACGACGTCCCAGTCTCGTTCGGACAGCGCCGCGACCACCGTGGACTCGGCTGATTCGTCCGGCGCAATCAGCGTCATGGAAGCATCGACGCCATGTTCGCCGAAACGGGCCAGCTCCTTGTCCAGGACCGCACGCACGGCGTCCCCGTCCATACCAGGCACTGCGTGCGGGTCGAAACCAAGAATGAGAGCACAAGGCATGCCTTGCATGACGATCAGTTGCCCGCGCCGGTTCCTGTGGCCTGAAGCTGCCCTCGGGGGACATGGGACACCACCCGAGACTCCGACCACGCGAACGGCTGCTCAAACGGCATTTCGGGCGGATTCAAGGTACGCCCACGCCTTCGTGCCCGACACGAGAGTTACCTCGACGCGCGCGTAGTCGTCGACCTCGTAGTCGTCTGCTGCGGCCAGTTCCTCGCTGCTCAGCTCCAGCACCGCGCCCTCGACCGAGTCGGCGGGGTCGTCCGACGGTATGACCAGCAAGTGCCGGTCGGTTCCGCTGACCGCGATGACGTCGGGGTCCGTGATCCGGAGCTCCGTCGTGCGGTATCCGGGCAGCGCGTCGCGGCGCCCTTCCAGGATCCGACCGAAGCGTGAGAGCTGCACTTGCCAGTCCCGCATTACCCCGGACGTAATCGACCACCGTGCGGACCACCGGCAGTCTTGAGTCATCGCCCCGCAAGACGAGAACCACCTCACAGGAGGCTGACCCGCCATGACTACACACAACACCGTCGCGTACGAGACCGCCGTCGCCCGCTACTTCGAAGCCTGGAACGCGGAGGGCGCCGAGAACATCAACAAGGCCGTGGCCGCTGCCTGGACCGAGGACGGCAGCTATACGGACCCGCTGGCCGACGTCTCCGGGTACGAGGGCCTCGCCGCCGTGATCAACGGGGCCCAACAGCAGTTCCCCGGCTTCGAGTTCCGCCAGACCGGCACGGTCGACGGGCACCACGACATCGCGCGCTTCAGCTGGGAGCTCGTGTCGCTCGCGGACGGGTCCGCGCCCGTCGCCGGGTTCGACGTCATCACACTCGCCGACGACGGACGAATCCGTACCGTTCACGGTTTCCTGGACCGCGTGCCTACAGCCTGAACGAACAAAGTTCGCCCTACGGACCATGTCGGCCCGTAGGGCGAACTCGCGTCGGCGCTGCTGGCTAGTCGGACCAGTACAGGTACTTCCAGGCGCCGTGGGTAGTCGAATTCACGTTGTCGCCGGACGAGCCGTTGACGTACGTGGAGCGCATCCGAGCCTTGATGCCTGACTGCCCCGGCCCCTCCAGGGTGATGGCCGACTTGCCGTTCGTGCCGATCGGGAAGTATTGCGAGTCGGCGGAGTGCCACCTGCCGCCCGAGCGGATCTGCAGGTCGAAGCGCTGTTTGCGGTCCTTGTAGTAGCTCATGGTCGTGGTGAGGAGCGGGTCTGTCCTCTTGTGGAACCAGTAGTAGGGCGTCGAGCCGATCTTCGCCTTCTTGTAATGCTTGGAGACGGAGGTGGAGATGTTGACCTTGGCGTACGCCGTCGACCTCGCCGTCTTGGGTGCGGTGCGGGCGTCGCCCTCGTAGACGGCGGTCACGACGGTGTCCCGCTTCATGTCGACCGTGGCGGAGATGTTGCCGCTGGAGTTCACCTTTCCGGTCTTCACAAGCTTGTTGGGCTTGTCGCCGCCGTAGGGGTTCGCCCAGATCTCGACCGTGCGGTTCTTGTACGTCGGGCCGAGGTGAGCGGTGAAGGAGACATCGGCGCCGTAACCGTAGACCTTGCCGTTCTTGTTCACCGTCAGTGTCGCCTTGGTACGGGAGACGTCGACCTTGTCCGATGCGGTGGCTGTCGTGTGCGTGGCGTCGCCCGCGTACGCGACCTGGTACGTCACCTTGCCGCCGGCCGGCGGGGTGTCGGTGAAGCTGTAGGAGCCGTCCGCCTTGGCCGTGACGGCGGTCAGGGCCTTGCCGCCGGGGCTCTCCAGGTCGGTGCGGGTGGCCTGGAGCTTGGTGCCGCTCGGCAGGGGCACGGTCGCCGTGATCTTCCCCTTCACGGTGAGTTCCTTGCCGCGGGTGGCGGTCGAGGGGGCGTTGACCGTGAGGGTCGGGGCGTTCAGGGTCGGGTCGGTGAGCGTCTTGAGGGTGTAGCCGCCGCCCGCCTCGACGAGCGCGAAGATGCGCGAGGAGTCCGGGGCCCACCGCAAAGCCGCCGTGCCGGACGTGCCCGAAGTGCCGTTGGCGTACGTACGGACCGGCTGGGCGGCATTGGGGCGGTAGACCGACACCTTGGCGCCGTCGACCTGGGCGACGAGCCCGTTCGGGGCGATGTCGGCGCGCTGTCCGGCGGGGTAGGCACCTGCGGCCTTGAACTTCCCGTCGGCGTAGGAGTCGCGCTGGGCGCCGTTGACCAGGAC
Source organism: Streptomyces sp. NPDC039462 (assembly GCF_055639375.1). Lineage (NCBI taxonomy): Bacteria > Bacillati > Actinomycetota > Actinomycetes > Kitasatosporales > Streptomycetaceae > Streptomyces > Streptomyces sp. NPDC039462. The sequence continues at coordinate 951,217 of NZ_JBVKAO010000003.1, read as the reverse complement.
CTGGGGCGCGCCGGGCACGAGGTCGATGTCACTGATGCCGCCGTTGAGCGTGTAGTCGCCGTTGTGCCAGGCCGTCAGCTGCGGTGTGCTGCCGGTGACGTCGACGACGGCCATCGAGTCCGTGGACAGGCCGGTCTGGCCGACGGCGAGCAGGCCGGGAGCTGACGGGTCGGTGTCGAGGAGGGCCGGACCCCAGAGTCCGCCCTGCGGGCCCGCCGGGAACTGCCCGAGAGCCACCGTCTCGTCCTTGGGGTCGAGCGAGCCCAGGTTGCCGTCCCACTGGTCGCCGTAGGTGAACCAGACCTTGCCGCCGGCGAAGGCGATGTGGCGCGGGCCCTTGTCGGTGGTGACGGCGTAGCGGGCCTTGACGCCGAGGGTGGCCGCGTCGATGGCCACGATCTCGTTGCTGCCTTCGGCGGCGGCGTACAGGGTGGCGCCGTCGTCGGACAGCGCGAGGCCGGAGACTCCTCTGATGCCGCTCACCGAGCCGGTGAGCGCGCCGGAGTAATCGGCGGCCAGCACCTTCCCGGCTGTGCGGTCCCCGACGAAGACCCGCTTGAGGCCGCCGTCCACGACGATGCCGCCGGGCGATGCGACGACGGCGGTGGCGGCCGCCGCGTGCCCGGCGGTGACGACGCTCAGGGCCGCCGAACTGAAAAGAACCGCGAGAACAGTCGCGGTCGAAAGGGTGCGCGTACGCACAGTGTTGTACCCCCACAGAGAATCCCGGTGGATGACCGGGAGATGAGAGCGCCGCGCTGCACCTGGACGTGACCGCTGAAGCGTGGTGACGTGCGGGGCGGGTGCGGCTGCTGGGGCGCAGCGTATGGCATGGCGGAGACAAGGGGGCCAGGGGGGACCCGCAGGGTGACACTGGAGGGAGCCCACGGGGTGACAGACTTTCGGCTCCTGCTGTCGCCGCGGTCGCGCTGGACGGTGACGGCCTGCCCATCAGTTGTTGGCGATTTCGGTCAGGTGCTCGGTGTCGCCGATGAGTCGAGGCCGCCCCGGCCTCGACCTGCTCGGTCAGGCCCCTCCCCCGCCGGAGGACCCGCGCCGCGCACGCTGGAACGGGGAGAGCGGCGGTCTGCCGGCTGACGGAACGGTCGGCGCTCAGCTCAATTCCTGAGCAGTCCTGCCGTCCGAGGGAAGTCGCTCGAACGGCCTGCGGCGCTTGGACCACCAGGGCTTTCGCCGCCTTGTGGGGTCTGGGTGCAGCTGGTGATCTTCTATCTGCAGTCCGGCGTCAGCAGGGTCGGCGTCCCGGACTGGCTGAAAGGTCCGGCCGAGTACTTGGTGTTGCGCCCGAGTACTTGGTGTTGCGCGCCCCGCTCTTCGGGGTTGCCGAGCCCTTCGCGGCACCCCTGCTAAAAATGTCCGGAAACGGACTGCTGGTCAAGGCGATGGCCTGGGATGCGATCATCATTGAGCTGATGATCACCTCATTGCTGGTTGGCACGGAGCGCCGACGGAAGCTGGCCTTCCGGCTGGACGTGCTGCTGCGCGGTGCCATCGTCGCGACCATCGGCCTGTGGAGCTTCTCCCTGATCATGATCAGTCCCGCACGGTTGCCGCGACGCCGGACCCGTGTGGAGCTCATGAACCCCTTGGAGCACAGGGGTTGCGTACCGCGTAAAGCCGGGGACGCCGACGAAGCCGAGAGCCGGCAGAGAACCGACACGGAACAGATCCCCACCCCTCACCCCCACCTCGGCTGAAGGAGAGACACATGACCGCGGACAGCATCATCGCGTGCGGCAAGGGCCACGTCTTCCGGGGGACGTGGGTGCCCGGTGCCTCGGTGACCACCATCCGGCTCGGTCCACGCCGCCTGGGCATGTGCAAGGCGGTCCGGCATCTGTCGCTGCTGCGGCGCGTCCACGAGAGCGAGCTGACGCCCGAGCAGCGCGCCGCCCTCTTCGATGCGCCGTGACGGGAGTGCGCCTGGACGGGGTCGTCGCCGGGTACCGCAAACACCCCTCGCCCGGCCACATCGACACGGACCTCTTCCTTGGCTGCATGTCCTGCTCGCTGCTCGGCCGCGCGGCGCAGCTGTGCCTTGTGCGCGCGCTCGCGTACTGCGTACTCGGCCTGCCGGCAGGCGTCGTGGGCTTCAAAGTGTGGGTTGCCGATCGCTCCTAGAAGGGGCTCCATTTCCCGACCGTAGTGACCGGAGCCTCCCGTCATAGCACTGATGGCTGCCCTTCTCCGCTCGCTTTCCCACAGGTACCCCCCCATGGAGGCCGTCACCGCGCCATACTCGCCCCGTGGACGCGGGCTTAGCAGCAGTACTCGGGGCGCTGGCAGGCGGCATCGGTACCACCCTGGCAGGCATGGCCGCCGGCTGGGCCTCGCGCGAGCAAGCCAGGATCGCAGCGAGAGCGGAGCACCGGCGCGTCAGGCAGGGCCCCAGAGAGAACGCCTACACAGCGTTCATCGGCGCAGGCAGTGCCTTGCGTGATCACGCGATTCCTATGTTCTTCGGCTACGAGGAGATCCTCGACAGGCCCCCCGTCACCGAGGAGTTCCTTCGCGAAGCCCAGCTTCGCCTGCAAGCCGTCGTGACTGCCTGGCTGACCGTAACTCTCGCCGGGCCGCGAAGCGTGCAGAGGGCCGCGACCGATATTTACGACTGTTCAAAGGAGCTCGCAGCCTACGGTCCCGCGATCTACGCCATGTCACAGAGCGGCGACCTCTTGGAAAGCGTCGACAGGCTCCAGCTCGAAGCGCACCAACTGATCGTCAAGCTGAACGATCTCCTGGGTGTGTTTACCGAACTCGCTCAGCAAGTACTCGATGACGACGGCACCATCTGATCCGCCCCAGGACCGATTGCCCAGCAACACCACGCACGCGCGCCATTGTGGGCTGCGGCTGCTACTCGACGACCGAAGGAGCGCAGGCCTGCACGGGGTGAACGAGCGAAGCGGTCCTACGAGGCTGCCGGAGCGCCGAGGTGCGTGCCGCAACAGCAATCGTCGCGGTGCGGGTGCCCTGACCAAGGCTCGGGCAAATACACCGCCTCCAGCAGAACCAGCGGTTCCACGAAGCCAATCACCCTTCCTCTCCCTGCCGGACGAGACACGCACGGCGGAGGCACAAGCGGGCGCCTCTGCTGTAGAGGTGGCGGCCACTCCCCCGCTCCCGGGCTCCTCACCCCCCGCCCGCCGTACGCGCCATCCGGGCCAGCAGTGCGTGCAGCGTGTCCTGTTCGTTCGGGGTGAGGGGGGCGAGGAGTTCGTCGGTGACTCCGCGGGCCACCTCGTCGGAGTCGCGCAGGAAGTCGCTGCCCGCCGGGGCCAGGGCGACGATGCGGCGGCGGCGGTCGTCGGGGGCGGGGCGGCGCTCGACGAAGCCGAGGCGTTCCAGGTCGTCGACCAGGCCGACGATCGCGCTCGGGTCGTAGCCGAGCTGTCGGCTCAACTCGCGCTGTGCGGCGCCCTCCACGGTGGCCAAGTAGCGGAGCAGTGCGTAGTGGCGCAGCCTCAGGCCCGATCTTTCGAGTGCCGCGTTGAAGAGTTGGCCCGAGCGCAGGCCGAGCCGGTACAGCAGGTAGCCCGCGTCCGCGTGCAGGCCGCGCATCCAGGGCGCTCCCTCGTCCACGGACCCTTCCTCCACTGGCGCTGACCTCTCTTTCGTAGACACAAACCCCTCCTGCAGCCCAGGTACGGACCCCTCCTGCACAGGCACAGACCTCTCCCCCACGGGCTCGGCGGTCGTCTTCCGGGTGGTCATGAAGGGCGCTCTCCCTGCTCGGTGCTCCATGCGTACGTGCGGCGATGGTGGCCCGCCCACTCAGCATGCCGTACCACCGGTGTCGACAACAACCATTGACGTCGACAACGGTTTGTCTTAGCTTCCTTTCCGCGGGCCGACGCCGCCCGCACCGATCGGGCCCGCCGACACTCCCGGCGCTCGTACGCCCCACAACTTCCCTGCTTCCCCTGCCTGTTGACGGCTTTCGACGCCTGTCGGCGCCCGTTGATGCCCCTTGACGCTTGTTGACGCCTATTGAAGGGATCAGTCCGTGCTGGACACCAACACCGTGGACCTGAGCGGCAAAGTCGCCGTCGTCACCGGTTCGGGGCGTGGCCTCGGCCTCGCCTATGCCTCTGCCCTCGCCCGCGCCGGGGCCGCCGTGGTCGTCAACGATGTCGACGCGGCGGCCGCCGACAGCGCCGTCAAAAGCATCGTGGCGGCCGGCCACCGGGCGGTCGCCGAGTGCGTCGCGGTCGGCACGAGCGAGGCCGCCGACCGGCTCGTCGCCCGCGCCGTCGAGGAGTTCGGCCGCCTGGACGTGATGGTGACCAACGCCGGGATCCTGCGCGACCGGGTGCTGTGGAAGATGTCCGACGACGACTTCGACGCGGTCGTCACGACGCACCTGCGGGGCACGTTCACCTGTGCGCGCGCCGCGGCGGTGCGGATGCGGGAACAGGGCGAGGGCGGCCGCCTCATCCTCGTCGGCTCGCCCGCCGGGCAGCGCGGCAACTTCGGCCAGACCAACTACGCCGCCGCCAAGGCCGGTATCGCCGCCATGGCCCGCACCTGGTCGATGGAGCTGGCCAGGGCGGACATCACCGTCAACGCGATCGTGCCGGTCGCCGCTACCGCGATGACCGAGACCATCCCCGCCTTCGCCCCGCATGTGGAGGCGATGCGGGAGGGGCAGCCGCTGCCGGACTTCCTCCGCAAGGGTGAGGGGTTCGGGACGGTGGAGGACTGCGCGGCGCTCCTCCCCTTCCTCGCCTCCGACGCCGCCGGGGACGTGACCGGACAGTGCGTCGGCATCGGTGGCGACCGGCTCACCCTGTGGTCGCATCCCCGCGAGACCTCCGTCGCGTACGCCGACGGGGGCTGGACCCCGCAGGCCATCGCCGCCGCCTGGCACACCTCGGTGGGCAGCACGCCGGAGACGGTCGGCATCCCCGCGCCCAAGACGCCGGGGAAGTGAGGACGTTGAATCTCCGCGAGCTGACCGCGATCGACGTCCACACGCACGCGGAGGTCTCCTCGCGCGGGCACGCCTCGCTCGACGAGGAGCTGGACGCCGCCTCCAGCGCGTACTTCAAGGTCGAGGGCCGCAAGCGCAAGCCCACCTTGGAGGAGATGGCCTCCTACTACCGCGAGCGCGCGATGGCAGCGGTCGTCTTCACGGTGGACGCCGAATCCGCCACCGGCACCCCGCCCGTCCCCAACGAGGAGGTCGCCGAGGCCGCGGCCGCCCACCCGGACGTGCTGATCCCGTTCGCCTCCATCGACCCGTTCCGCGGGAAGGCGGGCGTGCGGCAGGCCCGCAGACTGGTGACGGAGTACGGGGTCAAGGGCTTCAAGTTCCACCCGAGCATCCAGGGCTTCTTCCCCAACGACCGCTCCCTCGCCTACGCGCTGTACGAGGTGATCGAGGAGAGCGGCGCCATCGCCCTCTTCCACACCGGGCAGACCGGCATCGGCGCGGGCGTCCCGGGCGGCGGCGGGATCCGTCTGAAGTACTCGAATCCGATGTACGTCGACGACGTCGCCGCCGACTTCCCGCAGTTGAAGATCATCCTGGCGCATCCGTCCTTCCCCTGGCAGGACGAGGCGCTGGCCGTCGCCACCCACAAACCGGGCGTACACATCGACCTCTCCGGCTGGTCGCCTAAGTACTTTCCGCCCCAACTCGTCCACTACGCCAACACGTTGCTGCAGGACAAAGTCCTCTTCGGCTCCGACTTCCCCGTCCTCACACCGGACCGCTGGCTCGCCGACTTCGAGCAGCTCGCGATCAAGGACGAGGTCCGCCCCAAGATCCTCAAGGAGAACGCCGCCCGCCTGCTCGGGCTCAAGTAGAGGGGGCACCATGCGCAACGAAGGACTCGGCTCCTGGCCCGCCCGCCGGGCCCGCAAGACCCCGCACCGCACCGCCCTGGTCCACGAAGGCCGCACCATCAGCTACGCGGCCCTGCACTCCCGCGTCCTGCGGCTCGCCCACGCCCTGCGCGCCCGCGGCGTCCGGCGCGGCGACCGGGTCGCCTTCCTCGGCCCCAACCACCCCGCCTTCCTGGAGACCCTCTTCGCGACAGGCGCGCTCGGCGCGGTCTTCGTGCCGCTCAACGCCCGCCTGAGTGCGCCCGAGATCGCCTACCAGCTCACCGACGCCGGCGCCCGCACGCTGATCCACTCCCCCACGCACACCCCCGTCGTGGCGGAGCTGCGGTCGGCAGGGCAGTTGGACGTCGTCGTTGACGTGGGGCCCGCGTACGAGGAGTTGGTCGAGGGGGCGGTGGAGGAGCCTTTGGACGAGGCCGTCGGGATGGACGACGTCTGTCTCCTGATGTACACCTCCGGCACCACCGGCCGCCCCAAGGGCGCCATGCTCACCCACGCCAACCTCACCTGGAACGCCGTCAACGTCCTGGTCGACACCGATCTCGTCACCGACACCGTCGCGCTGGTCTGCGCGCCGCTCTTCCACGCGGCCGCGCTCGGCATGCTCACCCTGCCCGTCCTGCTCAAGGGCGGCACCTGCGTGCTCGCCGCGTCCTTCGACCCGGCCGAGACCCTCGACACCGTCGAACGCGACGCGGTGACCGCGATGTTCGGGGTGCCCACGATGTACGAGCGCCTCACCCGCGAGCCGCGCTGGCCGACGGCCGACCTGTCCTCGCTGCGGATCCTGATGTGCGGCGGGGCGCCCGTGCCCGTCCCGCTGATCGAGACGTATGCCCGGCGCGGGCTCGCCTTCCAGCAGGGGTACGGGATGACGGAGGCCGCGCCCGGCGCGCTCTACCTGGACGCCGAGCACGCGGTGTCCAAGGCGGGTTCGGCGGGGGTGCCGCACTTCTTCACCGACGTACGTGTCGTACGTCCCGACCGCACCGCGGCCGCACCCGGCGAGACCGGTGAGGTGCTGGTGCGGGGCCCCCATGTGATGGCCGGTTACTGGCAGTTGCCCGAGGAGACGGCCGCCGCGTTCGCCGACGGCTGGTTCTGCACCGGCGACGCCGCACGGGTGGACGCCGATGGCTTCGTCACCATCGCGGACCGCCTCAAGGACATGATCATCTCCGGCGGTGAGAACGTCTATCCCGCCGAGGTCGAGAGCGCCGTCCTCGCCCACCCGGACGTGATGGAGTGCGCCGTCATCGGCGTACCGGACCCGCGGTGGGGCGAAGTGCCGCGCGCCGTCGCCGTGCCACGCGAGGGCAGCGACCCGGACCCGGACGAGGTACTGGGCTTCCTGGCCGGCCGGCTCGCCAAGTACAAGATCCCCGCCTCCCTGGTGTTCGTGCCCGAACTGCCGCGCACCGCCTCCGGAAAGCTCCACAAACCCAGCCTGCGCCGCGAGCACGGCGGCCCGCACCCGACCCCGTACACCCAAACCGAAGAAGGAGAAGCGCGATGACCCGCACGGTCCAAGGACTCGACGAACTGGCCGCCCTCGCCGGAAGCGAACTCGGTCTCACCGACTGGCTCGACGTCGGCCAGGAACGCATCGACACCTTCGCCGACGCGACCGGCGACCACCAGTGGATCCACACGGACCCCGAGAAGGCCACGCAGGGGCCGTTCGGAGCACCGATCGCCCACGGCTACCTCACCCTCTCCCTGTTCATCCCGCTCTTCACCGACCTCCTCGACGTCCAGGGCGTCACCACGAAGGTCAACTACGGCCTGGACAAGGTGCGCTTCCCCTCGCCCGTGAAGGCCGGCTCCCGGATACGTCTGCGCGCCACGCTCGCCTCCGTCGACGAGGTCGCGGGCGGAGTGCAGATCGCGGTCGACGGCACGATCGAGATCGAGGGCGGCGACAAGCCCGCGTGCGTCCTGCGGAGCCTGTCCCGCTTCTACGCCTGAGGAGCCCGCCACCATGACACACCCGCCCACCGGAAAGCCGGGCTCCCCGCCCGGACCCCAGGACGGCCCCCGGGCGAGACGCGAGGCCGGGTCCGGGCAGCCGCGCCGCGCCGCGCTGTCCGAACAGGCCGGGTCCGGGCAGCTGCGCCGCGTCGCACTGTCCGGACTGCTCGGCACCGCGGTCGAGTTCTACGACTTCCTCGTCTACGGAACCGTCGCCGCACTCGTCTTCGGTGACCTCTTCTTCCCCGAGGCCGACCCGGCGGTGGGCACGGTGGCCGCTTTCGGCACGTTCGCCGCGGGCTATGTCGCCCGGCCCATCGGCGGCATCGTCTTCGGGCACTTCGGCGACCGGCTCGGCCGCAAGTCGATGATGCTCCTGACCATGCTCCTGATGGGCGCAGGCAGCTTCCTGATCGGGCTGCTGCCCACCTACGACACGATCGGCGTCTGGGCACCCGTGCTGCTCGTCCTGCTCCGCGTCGTACAGGGCCTCGCGATCGGCGGCGAGTGGGGCGGCGCGACGCTCATGGTCGCCGAGCACGCGGGCGACCGGCCGCGCGGCCTGTGGACCAGTTTCACCCAACTCGGCGCCCCGCTGGGCACGGTCCTGTCCACCGGGGTCGTCGCCCTGGTGAGCATGCTGCCGGACGACGACTTCCGCTCCTGGGGCTGGCGGGTGCCGTTCCTGCTCTCCCTGCTGCTGCTCGGCGCCGGCCTGTACGTACGCCTGAAGGTCGCCGAGAGCCCGCTCTTCACCTCGCTGACGCAGAGCCGGGAGCGGGCACGGATGCCGCTGCTCGACGTCCTGCGCGCGCCCCGCCCCGTCCTGCTCGCCTCGGCGGTCGGCATCGGGCCCTTCACCGCGCAGGCCCTGATGACCAGCTTCCTGATCTCCTACGCCGTCGACGAGGGCTACAGCCGCCCCCAGGTACTCACCGGAGTCACTGTCGCCTCCGCCGTCGCACTGATCGTCCTGCCCTGCGCGAACCACCTCTCCGACCGCTTCGGACGCCGGCCCGTGGTACTGGCCGGCGCCCTGCTCTCGGCCGCGACCGCCTTCCCGGTCTTCGCGCTCGTGGACAGCCACCGGCCTGGACTGCTCATACTGGCCTGTGTGATCGGGCACGGGATCGCCCAGTCCGTGATGTACGGGCCGCTGGGCGCGCTGTTCAGCGAGATGTTCTCGACCCGGGTGCGGTACACCGGCGCCTCGCTCGGCTATCAGACCGCGACGCTGCTCGGCGCCGGATTCTCCCCGCTGATCGCCAGCAGTCTGCTGACCGCCCACCACTCCAGCGACGCCGTCGCCCTGCTGCTCACCGCCGGAAGCGCGATCACCGCGCTCGCCGTGTGGCGGGTCAGGGAGACGAACACGCGCAACCTCGCCGCACCAGGAGAAACGGTATGAAACGCGCCAACACCCTGCCGAGCGCCGCCCGGCGGCCCGCCGTCGGCCTCGCCGCCCTGCTGCTCCTCGCGGCGACATCGGCCCCCGCCGGCGCCGCGGCCTCGTCCCCTGGCAGCCCCGGCCGCCACCTGGAAGGCACCCTGCCCTCCGGCGCCGCCTACATGATCGACACTCCGGCCGACTGGAACGGCACCGTGCTGCTCTTCAGCCACGGCTACCGCCCGCAGAGCTCCCCCAACCCGGCCGTCGACGCTCCCGACGAGGCCACGAAGAAGCTGCTCCTGGAGAAGGGGTACGCGCTCGTCGGTTCCTCGTACGCGACGACCGGCTGGTCCGTGCAACAGGCGGTGCCCGATCAGCTGGCCGCGCTCGACACCTTCACCCAGCGGGTCGGCGAGGCCGAACGCACGCTCGCGTGGGGCCAGTCGCTCGGCGGGCTCATCACCACGACGATCGCCGAGCGCCACCCGGAGCGTATCGACGGTTCCCTCGCCATGTGCGGTCTCGTGCACGGCGGCGTGGCCAACTGGAACTCCACGCTGGACGCCACCTTCGCCCTGCGCACGCTCCTCGCCCCGCACTCCGGCATCCGCCTCACCGGATTCGAGGACGCCTCGGACGCCGCCGCCTCCGCGCAACGGCTCGGCGAGAGCCTCGGCGCGGCCCAGCAGACCGCGCGCGGCCGGGCCCGCATCGCGCTGGCCGCCGCGCTGCACAACATCCCGGGCTGGAACGACCCGGCCACACCCCGGCCCGCCCCGGACGACCACGCCGCCCGGCAGGCGAACCAGTACACGGCGGTACGTGGCCTGGTCGCCCAGCCCGGCTTCCTGTGGCGGGCAGAGGCCGAGCGCCGCGCGGGCGGCAACATGTCCTGGAACACGGGCGTCGACTACTCGGCGATGCTCGCACGCTCCGCCCACTACAAGCAGGTCAAGGCCCTCTACAAGTCGGCGGGCCTGTCGCTCGGCGGTGACCTCGGCACGCTCGCCCGGGCACCCCGCATCGGCGCGGAGCCCAACGCGGTCCGCTACATGGCCGAGCACGCCGCGCCCTCGGGCCGCCTGCGCAAGCCCCAACTCGACATCCACACCACCGGCGACGCGCTCGTCCCGGTGCAGGTGGAGAGCGCCTACCGCCACGCGGTGGCCCGCGCGGGCCGCACTCCCCTGCTGCGTCAGGCGTACACGGACAACGCCGGGCACTGCACGTTCAGTCCCGCGGAACAGCTCGGTGCCCTGCACACGGTCGAGCGGCGTCTCACGACGGGGCACTGGGGCAGCACGTCCCCCGCTGCCCTCAACTCCCGCGCACGACAGGCTGATCCGTCCACTCCGGCGCGGTACACCGCCTACCGGCCCGGGCCCTTCAGCCGCCAGGGAGGGTGAGCGTCCCGGGTGGCTGACCGCGGCCGGGGACGCGGAGGGCCGCGCACGCCTTCCAGACAGTCGGCAGCCGAGGAGATGACCGCCCAGGCCTGTGGGCGGTCATCTCCGGCAAGGCGTGGCTTTCGATCACATGCCAGGGGGAAGCTGTCCGCGCACCCATGAGGCATGAGGGCTGGTGTGGGGTCGGCCCGCCACGACGACGGTCGGCACGGTCTCACTACCGCCGTTGGCCGCCCTGACGGCTGCGGCTGCCGCCGGGTCTCGCCAGATGTCGACCCAGTGCAACCGGCGGGCGTCGCGGCCCAGCCGGATGCGCAGCCGTATGCAGTACTTGCAGCCCGGCCGCCAGAAGACGACCGGCCGCCCGTCGACCGCACTGCGGCGTTGCGCCTCCCGCGCACCGATCGGCCTCGGGAAGACCAGGGGCGAGTTGACGCCCGCGAGCAGCAGGAACGCCGACAGGGTTGCTGCGGCTATGCCGGAGCTCCCCGCGAGGATCAGCCCGGTCGCGGCGGCGGCGCCGCAGAGCACAAACAGCGTCGGCAAGATCCAAGCGCGCATCATGGTGACGCAGGCTATCGACAGGCCGACATGGCGTTCTCACCGGTGGACTCTCATGTCAGGTCTGTCATGTCTGTCGGGCCTCGGCGAGCCGGTTGCTGCGGTCGATCTCCGGCATGTGTGTCTCGGCCCAGACCCGCAGGGCTGAGAGCGGCCCTTCGAGGGACAGACCGAGCTCGGTGAGTCGATAGTGCACGGCGGGTGGAACCGTGGGTTCCACCCGGCGCGTGACCAGGCCGTCACGGACCAGACTCTGCAGCGTCACAGACAGCATCTTCTGCGAGATGCCCGGAATGCGACGTCGAAGTTCCGCGAACCGGAGCTCGTCGGGGTCTGCCTCGGCCAACACCTTGACCACCATTGACGTCCACTTGGTGCCGATGCGGTCGAGCAACTGGCGGGTCGGGCAGAGCGGGTCCAGCAGATCACCGCGCTTGCCCGACCTGCGACCGGGTTCGGCGGGCATGGACGTGGTCACCCGGGGCTCACCACCTGAGGGGAAAGTGCCGTCTTGGAAGGGCCAGGCTAGTTCCCTAGCGTGACCCTGTCACCATTCCTCACCACCCCCTTCCTCCTCTCCCCTGCCCCTGGAGCCCCTCCATGCCCGAACTGCGGCGCGTCCCTGTCAACGGTGTCGAACTCAACGTCGCCCTCGCCGGATCCGGCCCGGCCGTCCTGCTACTGCACGGCTTTCCGCACACCTGGGAGCTATGGACGGACGTCATGGCCGGCCTGGCCGACCGCTACCGCGTCATCGCGCCGGACCTGCGTGGATTCGGCGCGAGCAGCCCGGCCGACTCCGGGTACGACGCCGGCACCCTGGCCGAGGACGCCGCAGCGCTTCTCACCGAGCTCGGCGTGTCTTCGGCCGCGGTAGTGGGCATCGACGCGGGTACCCCGCCGGCCTTCCTCCTCGCCCTGGGCCACCCCGGTCTGGTCCGACGCCTGGTCGTCATGGAGTCCGTGCTGGGCGGCCTCCCCGGCGCCGAGGACTTCCTTGCCGACGGACCGCCGTGGTGGTTCGGCTTCCACACCGCCGCGCCCGGCCTCGCCGAGACCGTACTGGAAGGCCACGAGGCCGCCTACGTCGACTGGTTCCTGCACACCGGCACGCTCGGCGACGGAGTGGCCCCGACTATCCGGGACGCCTTCGTCCACGCATACACGGGCAGACAGGCATTGAGCCGCGCGTTCTCGTACTACCGGGCCCTGCCCGAAAGCGCACTGCAGATCTCACAGGCCGTCACCACCGCCCGTCTGACGGTGCCGACGATGGCGCTGGGCGCCCAACCTGTCGGCACCGCACTGGAACGCCAACTCCGCCCCGTCACCGACGACCTCACCGGCCACGTCATCGAAGACTGCGGCCACATCATCCCCCTGCACCGACCGAACTCCCTTCTCATGCTGCTGAACCCGTTCCTGGCGGGTGACGGTGCGATTGCGGCATGACGGGGGACGACTGTGTCCACCCAAGCAGCGCGCTGGTACGGCCGCCCGCACCGGAGGGCGCGGGCGGCCGTACCAACCATGGGGGAAGGGTCAGCCGTTGGCCGCCTGGGCCCTGATCCAGTCGGCATATGTGGCAGTGGCCGTGTACGAGCTGACGGTCTGTCGGTTGCTGGTGGAGGCCACCCCGACCACGGAACCGGCCACCATGGCGGCACCGCCGGAGTCTCCGCCGGCCGCGACGCCGTTGAGGTGCTGGAGCTGCAAGGCGGTGCCGCCGAAGTGGTCCTGGCCGAAGCCCGTCATGCGCATCGTCGCGGTCTTGAGGACGGGCGACTGGCAAGCACCTTCGTTGCCCCGGCAGGTGGCGCCCCAGCCGTAGATGGACACGTTCGAACCGACCTGCGGCGAACCGGCGGCGAGACGGGCGGGGGCGTTGCCGACCTGCTGGTCGAGCCGGACCATCGCCAGGTCAGCCGACGGGTGGAGGGTGATCCGGGCGGCGGCGGCCACGGTTCCGCCGCTTTCCGCGTAGGTGCTGCCGATCCGGAAGGTGTACTTACCGGGTGTGTCGACGCAGTGCTTGGCGGTCAGGATGTAGCGGGAGGCCACCAGGGTGGACGTGCACATCCCCTTGTCGTTCAGGAGTACGCGGGCGTGGTAGGGCTGCGCCTGGGTCTCACTGCCACCGATGATCGGCCTCGCCTTGCCCGACGACGGTGCCACGGAAGATGCACCGCCGGGAGCTCCGGTCGTGGCCGCGGAGGCCGTGAGATTGATGGTGCTCGGCCGGGAATCGACGGGCGCTGGTGCAGCCGTCGCGGGGCCCGCGGCGACCAGGACAGCGGCGGAAGCCAGGCCGAGGACGCCGACGGTTATGCGCGAGGATGGCACAGGAAGCTTCATGGGGGGAGGTTCCTCACTCTGGTCGAGGGTGTGAAGTGGTGCGCGACGAGTGTGTGTCGACGTGACGCAGGCCGGGAGAATGCGATCAACGGATAGCCCACGGCTATCGACTGACCTGGCGGCCCAAGTGCCCCTGGTGCGCAGCGAGTCCGATCCGTGGTGGTCAAAGACTGGCCCTGAGGTGGTGGCACCCATACGATCACCCCCCATGGAACTGGAGATGCGGCATCTGCAGGTGGTGTGCGCGGTCGCTGACCACGGCAGCCTGCACAAGGCCGCCCGCGCGCTCGGGGTGGCGCAGCCAACCCTGACCGCACAGCTGCGCCGTATCGAACGAGCTCTGGGTGCGCAGTTGTTCACCCGCCACCAGGAGGGCAGCCGCCCCACCGAGCTCGGGCAGCAGCTGCTGGCCCGGGCCCGTCCCCTGGTGAGCGAAATGACGGCGCTGACCGCCGAAATGCGGTCCGCGGCCGCCCGCGTCGCTCAAGCGCCACGCATCGGCTCCATCATCAGTGGCGCCTTGTCCGGCTGGATAAGCCGACTGCATCGCCGCTACCCCAGCGCGAGACCCTCCGTCCAGACCGAGGTATCTCCCAATGTCCTGCTCCGGATGCTGGCTACCGGACAGCTCGACATCGCATTCGTCTACGAGGCGGAGGGCGCCCCCCTGCGCTTCCCGCCCGGAGTGCGCCAACGTGTCCTCGTCGAACGCGAGCCCTTGTGCCTGACCCTTCCCGAACACCACCCGCTGGCAAGCCGTACCACTGTCCGGCTGGAGGACCTGGGGGACGAGCAGTGGGTGCTGAATTCGGCGGCGGACGAGGAATGGGAGAGTGTCTGCCGGGCCCTGCACGCGGTCGGACTGTCCCCTCGCCTGTCGCACGGGGACTACCTCACCTCAAACCTCCTGGTCTCAGCCGGCCACGCGGTCACAGTTGCGCAGGCCACCGCGTCGGGCGGCGACGGCAGGGTGGTCCGCCAGGTAGAGGGCGAACCACTGGCGCAACGATGGCTGCTGGTGGCACGCGGCGCAGCCGACCTTGACGCCGTCTACGAGGATCTGGTGGCGGCCTACCGCGAAACGGCCGAGAAGGCACCGGCCTACCCGGCGGCCACGCTTCTCACCATCGGCCTGACGCCGCCGGTATCCTCCACCGCTCCGGCTGCCTCCCTCAGCGGCAGTCCCCCATCTTCGCGTTCTGCCGAGTCACTGACTCGCTGAACTGCCCGCGCCCAGCACGCGAGCCGATTCGCCCAACATCCGTCGGTGGCCGACCTGTTGGCGATCGGGGAGGACGAGGGCCGCCGGCCCAGATCCACGAACAAGGAGCACAGTCATGAGGTTCGACAACCACCGCGTCGTCATCACCGCCGCCGGCCGCGACTTCGGGCGCACTCTGGCGATCCGGTTCGCCGACCTCGGTGCCGAGGTCTTCCTGTCCGCACGCAACCTCGCTGCCGCTGAGCGTGTCCGTGACGAGATCCGAGACAGAGGCCATCGGCGAGTCCACGCGTACGCCTGCGACTTGACGGATCCCGCCTCGATCCGCGACTTCGCGTCCAACGTCACCCGGCACACCGACCACGTCGACATCCTGATCAACAACGGCTCTCGCTACCTCGAAGGGCCGGATCTCCAGTCGGTCTCCGACGCCGATGTCGTCGACACCATCGCATCCGGCGCGACGGGCACGGTCCTGACCGTGAAGAACTTCCTCCCTCTCCTGCTCAACTCGGACAAGCCGGATGTGGTGACGATGGTCTCCGCCTGCGGAACGGCTGGGCATCACCGCTCGGACGCACACGACGCCTTCTATGCGGCCAAGAGCGCACAGGCCGGGTTCACCGAGATCCTCTCCAAGCGCCTACGCCCCAAGGGTGTCCGCGTGATATCGCTCTACCCGCCCGACTTCGACAACGCCGACCCGCTCACCGAGGAGTGGGAGTCCACGCCACGGGAGGCCAAGGATGACCTCACCGCGCAGTCGCTCGTGGAGTGCATCTTCTTTGCGGTCACCCAGCCTCGTGACTGCTTCATCAAGGCATTCCACTTCGAACAGGTCTGAATGGGCCTGAATAGGAGCGAATAGGACCGAAGAGGTCAGGTCTGAACAGGCCTGAGCGCTAACGCATGGCAGCGGACACGAGGCCCTCGAGAGCCTCGCGCGGCACTTCCCCTCCACATACGAGCCGGTCGAAGACCAGGCCGTCGACGCAGGTCAGCAGCGCCTGGGCGCGGTTCGCCACGTCCGTCACGCCGTGCCCTGCGAGGAACGAGCGCACGGCCTCACGGCCGGCGTTCTCGCGGGGTACGAGGATCTCCCGTAGCTCTTGGTCGCGCACGCTCTCCAGGGTGCAGGCATAGCGGGCCAGTGAGCGTCGACGACCCTCGCCGGTGAGCCGCTGCCGGGCGAGCAGAGCCAGGCCGTTCACCAGTTCCTCAGCCGTGCGCAGGGGCAGGAGCTGCTCAGCCGTCGTGTGCAGTTCCGCCTGGTCGAGTTCGACGAGGCGTGTGACGAGGCCGGTGAGCAGTGCGGCGCGGGTGCGGAAGTACGCCGATGTGGTGCCGGGCGGCATGTCCGCCCGGCGGTCCACCGCACGGTGGGTCAGACCGCGCATCCCTTCGTCGGCGAGTACGTCGAGAGCCGCGTCTGCGAGGAGGGTGCGCCGGTCCGTAGCCATGTTCCCTTTCTACACCTGTAGAGCTTCAGTTAAGATCATTCTTCTACAGGTGTAGAAGAAGTGGGGGCTTGTTATGGGCAAGACGGCTGTGATCGTCGGAGGGGGCATCGGCGGGCTGGCCGCCGCGATCGGACTGCGCCGCATCGGCTGGGAAGTGACGGTCGTCGAGCGCGCACCCGTGCTCGACGACGTGGGGGCGGGCATCTCACTGGCCGCCAACGGCCTCCGGGCGCTGGACGAACTCGGCGTGGGCAAGGCGGTGCGAGAAGCCTCGCGAGGCCAGTACAGCGGCGGCACTCGCACGCCGGAGGGCGGCTGGCTGGCCCGGATGGACGGCGCAGCCCTGGAAAGGGCGGTCGGCACACCCATCATGGGTATCCCTCGCGCCACCTTGCACCGGCTGCTCCGCGAGGCTCTGCCCGCCGAGACGCTGCTGATCGGATCAGAGGCCGGGCCGGTTCGGCAGATCCAACCCGGGACGGTTCGTGTCGACTGCGGCGGCAGGGCCCTCGACGCCGACTTGCTGGTGGCGGCCGACGGCGTGAACAGCAAGGTCCGCCACCATCTCTTCCCGTCCCACCCCGGTCCGGTCTACAGCGGCTCGACAGTGCTGCGTGCCATCACCGAGCACGCCATCGAACTGGACACCGACTTCGAGCTGACCTGGGGGCACGGCGCCGAGTTCGGGCACATCGCCTTCCCCGACGGCCGCGCCGAGTGGCACGCGGTCCTCACCCTCTCGGCAGGGACACGGTTCGCCGACCCCCTGGGCGAACTGCGCCGCCGCTTCCGCGAATGGCACGACCCGATCCCCGCCCTGCTCGACGCGACCCACACCGGCGCCGTGCTGCACCACGACGTCAACGAGCTGCGTACCCCACTCCCCACGTACACGGTCGGCCGGATCGCGCTGCTCGGCGACGCGGCCCACGCGATGACTCCCAACCTGGGCCAGGGCGCCTGCCAGGCGCTGGAGGACGCGGTCACCCTGGCCGCCGCGCTCGCCGCGGAGCCCACCACAGAAGCCGGGCTCGCCAGGTACGACGCCGAGCGTCGACCACGCAGCCAAGCCGTCGCACACGCCGCCCGGCAGGCCGGACGGATGGGCCATCAGCTTTCCCACCCACTGCCCGTCGCCCTGCGCAACACGGCGATGCGGCTGACCCCCTCACGCGCCGCCCTGCGCATGATCCTCAGGCACCACAACTGGGCCCCGCCCCAACTGAATTGACGTCCCCGTCGAGAACCTGACCGCGCTGCGCTTGCCGCCGAGCACTACCAAGTCACTCCCGAGCACCAGGATATGGATCTCGTGTTCTACGCTCTCGTGATGAGCGACGAGCTTCTTCATCTCACGGTCCTGGGCAGCGCTACGCCCTACCCGACCGTGGACAATCCGTGCTCCGGCTACCTGGTGTCGAGCGGGGACACCCGTATCTGGATGGACGCGGGCAGTGGGACGCTCGGCCCGCTCCAGCGTCACGTGCGGCTGGACGAACTCGACGCGATCTGGATCTCTCATCTGCACGCCGACCACAGCGCGGACCTGCTCACCGCGTACTACGGCGCCCTGTACGCGGACATCAACCTCGCGGCTCCGATCCCTCTCTTCGGCCCGCCGGGAATCGCCGACCGGCTGGCCGACTTCCTCACCAACGCTTCGACTCGCAGCCCGGTCGAATCCGCCTTCGCGGTAAACGAGTTGCTCGATGGGCATCAAGCGGTCGTCGGCTCGCTCCGACTGACCAGCCGGGCGGTGTCGCACGGCATCCAGGCCTTCGCCGTACGCATCGAGGCGGCGGGCAAGTCGCTGGTGTACTCCGGGGACACGGCACCGTGCCCAAGCCTCACGGAGCTGGCCGAGGGATGCGACGTGCTGTTGTGCGAAGCCGATTACGCACAGGAACCAGTCGAGGGCGAAAAGGTGCACCACACGCCCGAGGACGCCGGCGCCACAGCCGGCGCGGCCGGAGCGGGCCGACTGATCGTCACGCACGTCGGCCGCTCCCTCACACCGCAGCAAGCGGTGGCACGCGCCTCGACACGGTTCGCCGGCCCGGTCGACTACGCCGCCCCCGATGCCACCTTCTCGATCGGCTAGGCCGTGTTGCGAAGTGAGCCGAGCGGCGGCGTACCCTGATCGGCGTCCAATACCTCCGGCAAGAGTTCTGACTGGAGTTGCCGCTCCGTCGACTTCGAGGGCCGACCCGGCCGCCCGGAACGTCCACATCACCGCCATCGACGAATGGCTTCACCTACGTCGAAAGCGCCCTACTGGTCACGCTTGGGCCAGATGAGGCCGTGGTCGGTCCAGATGACGCCCTTGTTGCGGCAGAGGCAGAACGGGTGGCCGATGGGGTCGGCGTAGACGCGGAAGCCGTAGCCGTCGGGGCCGGTGCAGTCCCGATGCAAGCTCGCACCGAGGGCCAGGACGCGGCGCTGTTCGGCCTCGATGTCGTCGACTTCGAAGTCGAGGTGGAACTGCTTGGGGTGCTCGCTGTCCGGCCATTGCGGGGCGCGGTAGTCCTCCACCTGCATGAAGGCCAGTTCGATCTCGCCGAACTGGATACCGGCCCAGTTCTCGTTGCTGTCCTCCTTGACCGGGAGCCCCAGCACCTCGGAGTAGAAGGCTGCCAGCTCCATCGTGTCCGGGCAGTCGATGATGAAGTCGGTTAGTCGTAGCATCCCGCGATCTTGCCACAAGACCGAATGAGCCGAACTGTCAGACAGGCCCTCGTTGTCAGAGGCCGTTCGCCAGAACCTTGGCGAGCGCAGCACTCGGGGCGCCCGACGTCGATGACCTGCGCGGCCGGCTCGCTCTCACGCGTACCCGCGCTGCGGCCAGGTGTGCAGCCACGGCGCTGCCCGCAGCCGACGAGGCCGATCACGAAGCTGCAGGCCATGGACACCCGACCTTCTCCTGCCGAGAAGGACCAGCCTTCTGCGGGCATCTCCTCGGGGCAGTCGGTTTCCAGGATGCGCGGACCGCCCTCGTAGAACGGGGCCGGCGGGAGGGCGAGGCCGCCCCAGCGGTCATGGAAGGCAGTGGCCCGTTCGATCTCCTCAGCGGGGATCCCGTCCTCGATCCACGCGTCGCGGTGTCGCCGGATGTCCTGCCGACGAACGCGGATGCCCTCCGTCTCGATGAACCGCTGGGCCCTGCGGCTCAGATCGGCAGACGCGACCGGGACAGGCGATACGGGCTGGTCAGCCATTACCGCTGCTCACCGTCTCCGGCATGGAGCACGGCCGACGCAATTTCTCGCACGCGCTCAAGGCTGATTCCTGTGTGCTGCTCGACGGCAAGGGGATGGTCGGTGGGCTCCAGCTCGATGAAAGGGTGCTCGCCGACCGGGCGAGTATGGACGTGTGTCTTGAGGTTGAGTGTCGTCGTCGGGTACACGGGAAGATCGGTGGTGAGCCAGCCGAAGTACGGCTTCTCTGCCTCACGTCCGGGCCTGTCCCACAGATCTGAGGCCCGGGAAAAGCTCTCTCGGCTGAGGGAGACCCAGACGCCCCAGGAAAACACCTCGTCACTGTCGATGACCGGTATCTCGATCAGGCCCTTGACGAAGTGGTGCTGACCACGGATTACGCAATGGTCCGCGGAGAGCAAGCAGTCGTCGGCTTCGGCGAAGGTCGGATCCCAAACGGCGGGGGCCTCGGCCGTGTAGTTCATCGGGAGCTCAGGGTGCTGGACCCCGCAGCACGAGCAGGTGAACCCAAGATCACTGGTCATGGTGCCGAAGCCTAGCGACGGGCTCCGGTAGTACCTCGGTCGGGCACCCGGCTTGCCTGAGGTGACCTGAGGTGCGGGCCCAGCTGGCGTGTTCAACATCCACCTATCGCGTTTCAGGCACTGCATGCGGCCAACGGCCGGCCACGTAAGTGTCAACGAGCCTGCCTATGCGACAACTACCCTGCTTCGGCTCAACGGATGTGCCGAAGCACCATGGCTGTCACCGAAGCGCCAAGTGGGCTGGCGAAGTGGAGCTGTCAAAGCAGTCTGGTTGTCACCGACGATGCATGCGGCGCTCGTCACATGCGCTCATTCGGCACTCCTTCTGTCGCCAGAAGCGACTATCAGCTGGCGGGTGCTCACGGGTGCCACGATGCGGCGCTTCACCTGGCGTCTGGGACCAGCGGCATCGTCCTGACCCAAGGCTCCTGAGCCAGCCCCGACCGTCATCACCCGGCGAGAACGTGGAGGAGGGCCGGGTGCTCCTGGCCATGGTCTTGCAGGCCAGGCCAACTGCAAGCTCACTGCTCGAATCAGGGAGAGCCGAGAAGTCTCAGCCAAGTGAGCTCGCAGTGTCTGGTTCCGGGCCGGAGCGGAGTGAGTAACAGCCGCGACGACCTGTGGAGCGGTGCTGAGACTCGGCAGGAGAAGCTCGTCGAGGCGGCGGCCGACGGTGTGTTGGACCACAGCGAGATCGTTCAGATAGCCGAAACACGCAGGTTGTCACCAGTGGGGGTGGGCGAGCTGGCAAAAGTGATCGGTCGAAGCAGCGGGGTTGTCACAGACGAGGCATCCGACTTGTCCCACACGCTCATTCAGCGGGTCTTCTGTCACCAGAAGCGCCGATCGAAAGCTTGGCAGCTGTTCCGAGTGAGATGGTTCAGCCGCGACAGGACGGTTTACGCACTTCACTAGGGGTATGTATGACTCATGCATGAAGCTCATGAAGCATCCCGTACGGCGAATCTTTTGGGAGCCGCCGCGCTTGCCCTCAGCGACGTGGTGGTCGCCGAGGCGACGCGGGCGGCCGGCACGAGTTCGAGCGGAGCTGCCGCGCTGGTGGTGTTGTCCACAGACCCTGGCTTGAGTGTCACCGAGCTGGGTCGGCGGGTAGGACTGAGCCAGTCCGCGGCGGCCCGCATGGTTGACGGCCTGGCAAAACAGGGGCTGGTACGGAAAGAAGCCAGCTGGGGAGCGTGGGTCCGCCTTCAGCTCAGCGATCTGGGCGTACAGGCAGCACACACTCTCCTGGCCTGCCGCAGCGATGTACTGCGACAGGCGCTGAACCGCCTCGACGACAGCGAGAGGGAGCAGCTCGGCGAGCTGCTGGGCAAGGTATTGACGGGTTTGTACCAGCAGCTCGGTGACGCCGAACGCATCTGCCGGCTGTGCGACCGGTGTGTCTGTGTCCGGGACGGTGCGACCTGCCCGGTGGGCCAGGCGGACCGGGACCACCGGGCGAGCTACGAGCGCGACCATGGGTGAGCTGCTCGCTCTGCTGTCCGCTTTATGTTTCGGTATCACGCACTTCGTCAACGGCCTGGTCTCGCGCAGACACGACGGGCTGACCGTCGCGCTTCACGCCCAACTGGGCGGCACCGTGCTCGGGCTGCTCCTGGCACTGTTTCCGGCCGGTGGAGCCGCCTCGCTCGCCGACTACGGCTGGGGTGGGCTGTCGGGGGCGGGCACAGGACTGGGGGTCGCCTTCCTGTACCGGGCGATGTCACAGGGGGCGATGAGCGTGGTCGTCCCGGTCAGCGATGTCGGAGCTGTGGCCCTTCCGGTCCTGGTCGGGGTGTGTTTGCTCGGGGAACGCCCAGCCGTGCCTGCGTGGGTGGGGATCACCGCCGTCTTGCCGGCGCTGTGGCTGGTCTCGCAGAACTCGCCGGGTCTCGGCGACAAACAGCGCGGGGCGGTATCCCCAGGGGTTCCCAGTGCCGCGATCGCCAGTTTGGGCTTCGGCGCGCAGTTCCTCGCCATGGCGCAGGTGGGTACGGACAGCGGCTTGTGGCCGGTAGTGCTGAGTCGCATGGTTTCCGTCGTGGTCATCGCCGCGGTCCTGGGCGCCTACGGCGCCCCGTGGGGTCTGACGGGAAGGCCATGGGGGGCAACGGTGGCGGCCGGTGCCCTGGGCACACTTGCGATCGTGCTGTATCTGGAGGCCACCAGACAACAGCTCATGGCCATCGCCACCGTGCTCTCCGCTCTCTACCCCGCCATCCCGGTCATCCTCGCCCTCGTACTGCTGAAGGAACGCCTGAACCGCCGACAGGCCGCTGGTCTCGTCTGCGCGACACTCGCGATTGGGCTCATCGCACTGCGCTGACCCACTGCCGCCAGCAGGTACGTTCACAATCCCAGGGAGGACACGACGTGCCTGATGCGGGTGTAATCCTCCAGGCTGTAGGGCGTGAAGTCATGGGCGCTGGTGCCAACAAGCCTGTAGCGCGCTGCCTGGTCCGTGCCCTGACCTGCGGTTGCCACTCCAACTCGGTTGCCTGCACCAGCGCCTCCTGAACGCGCTCCTTCGGCTTGGTGGAGGCGCCTGATCGCATGACCTTGCGACTGTTCTCTGTGGATGCCACTTGACCGGACGGATGACACCGGTGCGCAGCCGCGCCAGGTGTGACGAGTGGAGCGATGAGCGCGACAGCCAGTCGTGGGTGCGCTGTGGGTGTCCCTGAATCCTGTCGTGCTGACGGCGCCGGCTGCGAGAAGATCCCGATGGCAGGACGGAACGTCAGGGAGCTTTCGGGTGACTGGTCAGACAGTGAGGATCACATCGCGCTGCGAGTGCGGCAGCACGGCTGTGAGGCAGGTGAACCAATTCGTCCTTGACGGCGAACTGTGGTGGGACTCCATGTTCTCTTGCGAGACCTGTGGCACTTCTCTGTGTGAGCACGCCGGTCCGGAGGCAGCGCCTGACCATGTCCGGCAAGCGCTGGTCGCGGCGCATGGATCCGTCAGGCTGCGACTGGCTGGTCCGGTGCCCAGCCTTGTCCCAGTCCTGAAGGTCTTTCGGGAAGTATCAGCGGCATCGTTGCCGCAGGCCCGTGAGCTGGCCGGGGAGCTGAGGCGCGATGGCCTGGTGGGAACGCTGTCGGAGATGGAGCTTCTGAAGGACAAGCTGCACGCCGCTGGGGTTCAGGCCGACCTCGATCGGTAGCCGGCCCGCTCCTCTGGTGTCACCCGTCTGATATCCGGTGAAGTCGCAGACCTGCGGCTTTGCCATCGGAGCTGTACGTTCCAGGGCGGCCTCAACTCGCCGACTATGCGTCAAAGTCCTGACTCTGCTTCGTCGTTGGCCAAAGGCCGGTGAACTACACAGCTCACGTGATGGTGTTGCTTCGTTGTTGGCCATTTCGTGGACGGGTAGTTGGCCAGCGCGTAAACGGTCTAGGGCTTTGCCTGAGCGGGGGCCTGAAGTGGGCGTCGAGCGCGTGGGGCGCCGGAGCCGAGATCCGGGGCTTCGGGCGCCCTGTGTCCACGCGTACGGACGTCCCTCTCAGCGGAAGTCCGCCGCGTAGTCCGCCACCCACTCTCGGAAGGATCGGGCCGGGGTGCCCGTGATGCGCTCCACCTCATCGTTGACCGGCTCCGGATTGTCGAGCATCTGCGCCTGGGCCGGCACCACGGCCTCCACCAGCTCTGCCGGGTAGCCGGCGGCCTTCATCTGCTCGATGGCCTCGTCCAGTGAGACTTCTTCGAACCGTACCGGCCGCCCGATCACCTCACTGATCACAGCCACCTGCCGTTCCTGGGTGAGCAGTTCGAGGCCGGTGATCAGGGGGCGGGCGCCGAGCAGGGCATTGGTCGTCAGAGCCTGAACGGCGACCGCAGCAATGTCCGCCTCGTGGATCAGCGGGCGGGCCAGCCTTGCCAGTGGCGCCCGGACCGCACCGGTAGTGCGGACCTCCTCCGCCCAGCCCAGCGTGTTGCTCGCGAACCCGGTGGGCCGCAGCGCCGTCCACTCCAGGCCCGATGCCTCGATCAGCCGCTCGAGCTCCGTATGGAACATGGTGATCGCCTCGCCCGGCTTCTCCTGCTCGCTCCCGACCCCGGCGGATGACAGGTACACCACCCGTCGAGCGCGCTTCCCGATCATCTTGATCACGTCCGACGCACCCGCAGCGCTCATGAACGGCCATACCAGGAAGACCGAATCGACGCCCTCCAAAGCCGTCTCCAGCGACGCGGGATCACCGAGATCGCCGCGTACCACCTCCACACCCTCCGGGAAATCTGCCCCCCTCCTCACCAGCGCCCGCGCGGGCACGCCTCTCGCGTGCAGTTGAGTCACCACCGAGCCGCCGACCTTTCCAGTGGCGCCAGTCACCAGGATCCTGGTTTGTGTCATCGGAATCTCCTCGTCTCGCCGTTCGATGACACGACTCTCGTACATCAACCAAGGTTCAGGTCAAGCACCGGCCGACCGGATAGGCCGCCTGCTGCCGTGCCAACTCCTGCAGCCACATCGGTCACCGGCTTGCACTGAGCAGCTGACAGTCGAAGAGACCAACTACGAGCATCCCGATGACGTTCTGCCCTGCACCTCCGCAGTGCGCGCCCCTGTGGCGAACGGGCGTGTAGGTGCCATGGCACAGGCTCAAGAATCAGGCTGGGGTGGGGTGGGCCACTGCTAGACCGAAGTCGGGCGCTGGCGGTGTACCCGTCGGTGACGTGAATCGTTCCGGATGTGGTGCTGTTGCCGTAGGCCATGCCGAAAGCCATCACCAAAGCAGCACCTCACCGTAAGAGAGTCGTGTGCTGGGAACCGCCCGCGGGCTCAGACACCGTCGGCCGTGCCCCGCACTCCTCCCCCGGCCCGGTCGGCTCCGCCCTCCGACTCCGCGTAGATCACCAGTGTCTGCTCCGGCTGACCGGCCACGTGGAACGCGGTGTAGGCGTATGTGATCACGCCGCGGCCCGGCGGTCGTAGCCGCTTGTGGCCGCCCCTGCGCTGTTCGACGTCGAATCGTGGCCACCATGCCCGCACTTCGGGGCTGCCGAGGTGGAGTTCCTCGACCAGCCGCGCGTACCGGGAGTCGCCCGGATGGGCGCCGGCGAGTGTGCGGATGCGGGCGAGCAGGCCCTGTGCCTCGGGTTCCCAGTCGACCAGGATCTCCCGGGCCACGGGTTCGAGGAAGACCCAGCGCGCGAAGTTGGGCGGGCGGTCCGCGCCGGTACTCAGGCGCGGGAACACCTCTTCGACGGCGTGGTTGTGACTGAGTACGTCGTAGGTGCCATCGATGACGTACGCGGGGTGCGGCTGGAGCAGCAGCGGAACGGCCGCGACCTCGGCGGCGAGCGATTCCGGCCCCCGCTCCGGCGCCCCGGCCGCAGGGGCGCGTCCGGCGAGCCGCAGCAGGTGGTCGTGTTCGTGCGGGGCAAGGCGCAGAGCGGCGGCGATCGCGTCGAGGACCTGGTCCGAAACACGGATGTCCCGGCCCTGTTCGAGATACGTGTACCAAGTCGCGCTCATCCCGGCGAGCAGCGCCAGCTCCTCCCGCCGCAGCCCGGGCGTCCGGCGCCGCCGCGTCGACGGCAGGCCCACCTCGCGGGGCGTGATCCGCTCCCTGCGGCTGCGCAGGAACGCGCCCAGCTCCGTGCGCCTGTCCTGCGCCCCTGCCATGAGTACCACCTTTGATTCCAGAATAAGTCGGCTCTGGATACCAGAGTAAGTGCGCCACAGACTGGCGGTGAAGCAGGACGAATAGCAGCACCCCCAGCATCACCACCAGCACCACTGAGGAGCGCATCGCATGACAGGCATCACGGGCAAAGTCGTGGCCATCACGGGGGCCAGCAGCGGCATCGGGGAGGCGACCGCACTGCTCCTGGCGGAACGGGGCGCGCGGCTCGTCCTCGGCGCCCGCCGCACCGAACGCCTCGAAGAACTGGCCGGGCGGATCGTGGACGCGGGCGGCGAAGCCGTCCACCTGCGTACGGACGTGACCCGCGGCGACGACCTGCATGCTCTGGTCGCGCTCGCCGGGGAACGATTTGGCCGCCTCGACGTACTGGTGAGCAATGCGGGAGTGGGCACCATCTCGCCCCTCGACGACCTGCGGACCGACGAGTGGGACCACATGGTCGACGTCAACATCAAGGGCCTGCTGCACGGCATCGGCGCGGCGCTGCCGGTCTTCCGCGCCCAGGGCAGCGGCCAGTTCGTCGTGACCGCGTCCACCGCGGCGTACCGCATCGTACCGACGATGGCCGTGTACGCGGGGACGAAGGTCGCGGTCCGGGCCATCTGCGAGGGGCTGCGCCAGGAAGCCGGACCCGCGCTGCGGGTGACCACCGTCTCGCCCGGGGTGACGGACACCGGCTTCGCCGACGCGTCGAGCAACGAAAGGGTCCGCGCGGACGTCGCGCGGATGCGCGACGAGCTCGCCATCCCGCCGGCTTCGATCGCGCGGGCCATCGCCTTCGCTGTCGAGCAGCCCGCTGACGTCGACGTCAACGAGATCGTCGTACGACCGACCGCGCAGAGCTGACCGGATCAGGGCAGGAAGGGGGCGAGTTCGGTGTGACCAGTCCGCTCTGGTCAGCAACTGCCCCATACCTTCACCGCGTTGGCCATCAGCATCATCGCCGCGGACCATGTGGCCCGGGCTCCCGATTGGGCATGCTGAGGGTGCGCTTACGCTCTGTACGTCGATGGCAGGGGGCCGGTCGGTGTTACGCATCCACTTCACGGCGGAGGACCTCGCCCGGACACGGGTGGCCGCGACGATCGGTGTCGCAGCGGAGGTCTATTACAGCCTGGAGTTGCTGAGGGAGAAACGTCAGCTTCCCCACTTCCGTTCGTGGCGGTCGGCGGTCGCCGGTCGGATGGGAGCGGAGACCCGCCCCCTGACGTCCCTGGTTCCCGTGCGTGGCCCCGGACTTGATCTGCTGGCCCTGATGGGCGATGTGCCCTCCCTGGACCATGCCGTGGACAACCTGCTGCACGTTCCGACGTCCCGGCTGCGACGCGAGTTCGAGGCTCTCGACTTCCACCCCGGACACCTGTCGTGGGCGAGGCAGGTGTCCGAGGGCGACCGCGACGCGCTGCGGGAACTCGCCGAGGCGGTGCGTGCCTGCCACCGGCTGACCGTGGAGCCCTACTGGCATCGCGGCCGCTCCGAACTGGTCGCCCTGTCCACCCGGTGCGCGAACCTGATGCTGGAGGGAGGCATCGACCTGCTGCTGCGTTCCATCTGCGCACCGTTGGTGCGGTGGCGTCCGCCGGTGCTCGAAGCTCCCTACCCGCGCCAAGTCGAGGTCCGTCTCCAAGGAAGGGGGTTGATCATCACTCCCACGGTCTTCGCGAAGCACCCGGTGAGCTTTCTGTGGGACCCGCTCGATACCGCGCAACCGCCCCGGCTGACCGTGCCCGCTCTCCGCCGGCCGCTGACCGGCGCCGCCGGACCGGCAGAAGCGAACGGCTCCGCCGCGCGGAATCTGGAGGCGCTGCTCGGCCGCACGCGGGCTGCCGCCCTCCTCGTGACAGCGGAAGGCTGCACGACGAGCGAACTGGCCCGCCGCCTCAACGTCACGGCCGCCGCGGCCAGTCAGCACGCGACCGTGCTGCGCAACACGGACCTCATCACCACGAGCCGCCGAGGCGGTTCCGTGCTGCACCTCATCACTCCCCTCGGGCTGGCCCTGCTTCGGACCGGCACCCTGACGGAACCGTGAGGCCCAGCACGGTGCCGGTGACGCTGCGCCAGCAGCCGGTGCAGGCCGTCCGCGCGGGTTGAACTGGTGCAGTGCCTCAGCTCCCGTAAGGGCGCTGAGGCAGGCACCAGGAGGTGACGATCAGGTCGGGCACGAGCCGGGCCGCACGGAGCTGATCTGGTCATTCATGCTGTATTGGGTGACGTTTCCCGCGTAGGTGGCCGAGACGGGCAGGCATCGCCCCGTGAAGTTGATCCCCGTATAGACGGACCAGATCCGACCGGTGCGATTTCGGAGGGACGACGTGATGTTGTCGAAGTCGTAGGGGAGAGTTCTGCGTTCCCCCTGCAGGCCTATGACGCGCCCCTCTCCGTTGATGTGCTCGAACAGGCAGAAGTTGGGGCTGGCGCACCGGTCGTAACCGCTGGCGTCAGCCCTGGCCGGTGCTGCCGTTGCCGCGGGCGCGGTCAGGGCCGCGAGAATGAGCCCCGCTGCCATGGCCATGGTGGTGGTCGTTGTCCGCAACTTCGATCCGGGCATGGTCGATCCCTCTCCTTCAGTCGGTGTGTTTACGGTGGCGGTGGGCGCCGCAGGGCCAAGTGGTCGCGGTGCCCCCTCGCAGGCCACGGAGTGAGTGGCGTATGGCTTCGCATCCTGGGCGAGCCGGCCACCCACGGTCCAGCTCTTAAGCCACGGCTTAAAGGGCGACAGCTCACGTGCGGCCGAGCAGAGACTTCCGAGACTACTCAGTGATACTGTGTAGCGGTACTCGGTAGTACGCAGTACCGGGACGGGCAGTACCTAGGAGGCCGAGGAGGACCTGCTTTGGACGACCTGACGGAGATGCTGAAGGGCACCCTCGAAGGATGCGTGCTCGAAATCATCGGTAGTGAGGAGACCTACGGGTACGCCATCACCCGCCGCCTGAACGAGCTCGGCTTCGCCGATGTCGTCGAGGGGACGGTGTACACCATCCTGCTGCGGCTGGAGAGGAACAAACTCGTCCAGGTGACCAAACGACCCTCTGGGGTCGGTCCGCCGCGCAAGTTCTACGCACTCAATGACGCAGGCCGCGAGGAGCTCGCGAAGTTCTGGACGAAGTGGCAGTACGTGTCATCGCGTATCAACAAGCTCAGGGAGGGCGGGAGATGAACTTCTGGGAGACCGTCACAGGCAGCGATCTCACCAGGGACTGGAAGGCGTTCGAGGTCCGGGCCGCGGCCCTGCCGGACGACCACCGGGCCGCGTGGGAACAGATCAAGGCCCACCTCTTTCCGCACGGGGACTTCACCGGCCGCAACCTGATGCCGATCCTCGACGCCGCCCTCGGGCTGCTCGAAGAGACCGCGGCGGACGGACAGAGCGTTCACGACGTGCTCGGCGACGACATCCGGGGCTTCTCCGCGGCTCTGGCCGGTGGAGAAGGAGCCCGGACCCATCGCGACCGGTGGCGCGAACAGTTGAACAGGAACGTCGCGAGGAAACTGAAGCGGCTGGGAGGCTGACGTGGGCATCCAGGACATCATCGAGGGCAAGAAGCAGTGGCGGGCACACATGGCCCGGGTCAAGGCGCTGCCGCCGGACTACCGGATCGTCTACAAAGAGATGCAGAGGTACCTCTTCAAGGTCGGACCGGTCGACCTTCACGACGGTCCCCTGCTCCCCGGTATCGTCGACTTCTTCGAGGAGGGCGCCGCCTCGGGCAAGGGGGTGCTGCAACTCATCGGCACCGACGTCGCCGCGTTCTGCGACGATCTGATCAAGGATTCACGTACGTACGCGGACGTCTACCAGGAATCCATCGCGCGGGACCCTGGCACGGCCGACAAGTAGGCTCGCAGCCCGCACGCATGGTCCGTTGCCCCGCTTTGGGCGGCCGGCAGGCCCTAGTCCTGCGGCGCCAAGGTGCGGAGGACGTCGAACTCGTTGCCCTCGGGGTCGGCCATGACCACCCAGTTCCTGTCCGGGCCTTGGCCCACGTCCGTCGACGCAGCCGGGACGGACCTCGGCCCAGTGCGTACTGCCTAAGCCCGGTGCGTACAGCCTCAATCCAGTGCGTCCAGTGCCTCCGCGATGCGGGTGAGCCAGCGGTCGACGGGGCCCGTGGTGAGAACTCCGCTGCCCGCACCGGCCAGTTGACCGGCGGCGGGCAGCAGGCGTGACCGGACCCTCAGGAGCGCGGCCCGGTCGCCCGAGCGCAGGGCCGCCTCTGCCTCCACGCAGCACAACGCCTCGTACAGCAGGTCCGGTGGCGGTTCGGGGAGGGCGCGCAGTGCCGCGCGGGCCTGGGCGTGGTGGCCGGTCTCCGCAAGGGCGAGCGCCTCGGCCCAGGGACGGTGAGGGCCCCAGTCCGCCGTCAGGTCGACGTGGGGCGGCAGTCGGTGTGCCAGGCGCAGCGATACGAGGGCCAGCGGCAAAAGCCCGGTGCTCATTCCCGGCATGCCCGCGCTGTCCAGGCTCGCGGCTGCGGTGCGGAAGGCGGAATCGGCTCCGGGCACTTCGCCTGAGGCGGCCAGGCGCAGGGCTTCGTACCACTGGGTGAAAATGCCCACCAGCGGCAGTTCGTGCCGTTGTGAGAGCCGGGTCGCGGCAGCGGCGTGCGCGTCGGCGGCCGGGAAGTCGCCGAGTGCGGCGCGTGCCTGCATGCGGATGAGGTGACCGAGCACTTCGAAGGTGAACAGGCCGTGCCGGGCGGACAGTTCGACGAGTTCGGCGCCGGTCGCGTCGCGCCGCGGGGCGAGGCCGGCGCGGGTGAAGGACTGCATGAACGTGCCGTTCAGCGCGAAGGCGAGGAGCGCCGGGTCGTCGAGGCGGCGTGCGAGCCGCTCCGCCTCGCGCGCGGCGTCGGGTCCGCGCGGTGTCCTGGCGCCGCGCGTCTCCACCGCGACGGTGGCGAGCAGGCGGCACCGCGTCGCCTCCGAGGCGTCCTCGGGCAGCCGGGCCAGGGTCCGTTCGGCGGCCTCGACGATGTGCCGGGCGAGCTCCGGGTCGTCGCCGCGCGTCCAGACCGCGGGGACGTCGAAGGCGCCGATCACACGGGCCGTCAGTTCCGGATCGCCGTACTCCTCGGCCGCTTCGATCGCCGCCATACGGTGCTTCCGGGCGGCTTCCAGGCCCCCAGCACCGGTCACGGCGAGGCTGCGGATGAGGCCGACCGTCGACTCCAGGCGGGCGCGGGCTCCGGCTTCGACGGTGCGGTCGTACGATGCGGCCGCCTCGCTCCAGAGCCGGGATGCCGTCGCCGACGGGCCGGAGGGACCGGACAGACCGGGCTGCCCGGGTCGACTGGGGAGGTCCAGGTCCAGGCTCGTGTCCTGCGCGAGAATGTCCGCCTCCAAGCGGCGCAGGCCCGGGCCTGGATCGAGGCCCAGCTCCTCCGCCAGCGTGGCGCGCGCCCTCCGCAGTGTCGCGAGGGCGTCGCCCTGGCGGCCCGTGCGGTACAGCGCGAGGATCAGCAGCTGCCAGGCGTCCTCGCGCCACGGGTGGCGGGCCACGTGCGCGTCGAGGTCGGGTACGGCCTCGGCGGCCCGGCCGAGGCCGAGCGCCGCCTCGGCGCGCCGCTCGACGGCCAGTGCGCGCAGCTCGGCGAGGCGCGAGCGTTCCGTGCGCGCCCACTCCTCTTCGGCGAACTCGGCGTAGGCCGGGCCCCGCCACAGCGCCAGTGCCTCGTCGAGGCGGTGCAGCGCGTCTCCCGGCGGCAGCTGTCGGGCCTCGGCCACGGCCGTCTCGAAGCACCAGGCGTCCACGGCGTCCGGCTCGGCCCGCAACGCGTAGCCGGGGCCCTCGGTCACGAGCAGCCGGGCGGGGGCCCTGCGCGGGCGGTCGGGTTCCAGGGCCTTGCGGAGGGCGCCGACGAAGGTCCGTACCGTTCCCAGAGCGCGTTCCGGCGGGTCTTCCCACAGGTCGTCGATGAGACGTGTGACGGGCACGACATGGCGGCGGGCGACGATCAGGCGGGCCAGGACGGCTCGCTGGCGCGGCCCCCGCAGGGCGAGCGGCCCGTCCGCGTCCCAGGCGCCCACGGGGCCGAGCACCCCGAACACGACCTGCGCCGACCCCGGCCCGCTCCCGGCCCCCGTCTCCGTCCCCGTCATGCCCGACACGTGCGGACCACCGCGCTCTCTCCGTACAGATCTCTTGCTGATGACTACTGATGGCTGCCGATCACTGCTGATCACTTGCTGATTCAGCGGCGGCAAGCTGAAGGCGTCCGCCGCCCGGCGGGCCCGACCCATCCTCACGGCGGCACACCGCCCGCCCCATCTTCCCCTCCCGGAGAGCACACCATGACACCGACCGTCCCCGGCTTCGATCATCACCACGTCACCGTCGCGGACGGCGTACGCCTCCACGTCGCCGTCGGCGGCTCCGGCAGCCCCGTCGTGCTGCTGCACGGCTTCCCGCAGACGCACCTCATGTGGCGGCACGTCGCGGCCGACCTCGCGGAACGGCACACCGTGATCTGCCCGGACCTGCGGGGGTACGGTGCCAGCGACAAGCCGGCCGACGTCGACGGATCGACGTACGCCAAGCGCACGATGGCGGCCGACGTCGTCGCGCTCGCCCGTGCCCTCGGCCACGACCGGTTCGCCCTGGCCGGGCACGACCGCGGTGCCCTGGTCGCCGTGCGCACCGCGCTCGACCACCCGGAAGCGGTCACGCACCTCATGTCCCTCGACGTGCTGCCGACCCTCGACATGTGGGACGTCATGCACGGTACGACCGCCGCCGTGGGCTTCCACCTGTACCTGATGGCGCAGCCGCCCGGTCTGCCCGAGCAGCTGATCGGGGCCGCCCCTGACGCGTTCTTCGGCCACTTCCTCGACCTCTGGACGCGCGACGCCGCGGCGATCCCCGCCGACGTACGGGCCGCCTACCTCAAGGCGTCCCGCGAAGCCGTGCCATCCATCGTCGCGGACTACCGTGCCTCGGCCCACATCGACGTCGAGCACGACCGGGCGGACCGGGACGCGGGCAACCGTCTCACCATGCCGGTGACCGTGCTCCAGCAGGACTGGGGGTCGGCTCTCGGCTTCGACGCAGCCGCCCTGTGGCGCGCCTGGGCGCCGGACCTCGACCACCGGACGGTCTCCTGCGGCCACTTCATGGCGGAGGAGGATCCGGCGACGGTCAGCGGTGCCCTGCGTGATCTGCTCACCCAGTGAGCGAGACCCCGCGTCCGTAGGTGTCAGACCGGGCCGGGACAACCGCTGCACACCCGCCGGAACAGTCCGCCGCGCGGCTCCACGCCGACCCTGCGCGGCACGTCACCGGGCGTACAGGACGACAGCCTGGGCGGCGCGTTCGCTGATCCTGCAGCATGTATCTCTTGCTCACATTCCGACTGCGCGGGACGGTGGGATCGCAGAATCGGTGGCTCGGGGTAGCAGGAAGAGGACCTACTCGTACCTCACCGATGCGCTCGGCTGCGTCGTCGCCGTGCCGCCTGGAGGAAGCAATGCTCGAAACCATGGCTGCGGGCCGCTGGTATCCCGACGGGGCAGGAGGTCTTGTCATCTTCCTCATCGCCGTGACGGTACTTATTGCCATGGTGTTCTACGGTCGCTCGAAGAAGGGACGTTGAGGGAGACAACTCGGGCTTCGCGGGTAGCAGAACAATCCCCCACCCAGCGGAACGTCACTGCACAGTGGTGACCATGCTTGAGCGAGTAGCCGTCCTGTCCGACATTCACGGAGTCCTGCCCGCCCTGGAGGCAGTGCTCGCCGAACCAGAGGTACGTTCCGCGGACCGCGTCGTGCTCACCGGTGACATTGCCGCTGGCCCACAACCAGCCCAGGTTCTGGACCTGTTGACCTCCCTTGGAGACCGTGTCGCCTGGGTCAGTGGGAACGCTGATCGTGAGCTCCTCGAATACCGCCGCGGCCAGCGCGACACCATCCCCGACCCGATCGCTCCCTGGGCTGCCGAACAACTGCGCACGGATCATCTCGAACTCCTCGCGCGCTTGCCGCAATCGCTCTCCCTGTCCTTGCAAGGCATGGGGCGAGTCATGTTCTGCCACGCCACGCCTCGGGACGACGAGGAAGTCGTGCTGGTCGACTCCCGTCTCGACCGCTGGCAAGAAGTCTTCGGCGAGCTCGATACAGACGTCCGAACGGTGGTCCTCGGGCACACCCACATGCCGTTCGTCCGCCTCGCCCACGGCCGACTCGTCGTCAACGCCGGCAGCGTCGGCATGCCCTACGGTCGCCCCGGCGCCCACTGGGCGCTCCTGGGTCCCGGCGTCGAACTGCGGACCACGAACTTCGATGTCGAAGCCGCGATCACCCAGGTGACCCAGGGCTCCTCCTACCCCGAAATCACCTCGTGGGCCGACTACTTCCTTCGAGCGCAGGCAACCGACGCCGACGCTCTCGCAGCCTTCGGCCCACGGGACGGGCGTAGTGACACCACGTGAGACACGTCCACACGGTCGATGGCCGGCAGCCTCCTCCCAGTCTTCCAGTACACAGGGCCCCGGCTGCTGCGAAGCAGACCCCGGGATATAGTCACAGCGTCGCGAAAAGCGAAGTTCTGGGGGTTCGCCGCCGGACATCGCCCGTACATCGATCCAGATGGTTCTGATCGTTGAGCGTCTCCTGGCCGGAGCCGGACATCTCGTCCGCCGGCAAAGACCGTCGTCGGCCGGTGCCGGCG
Organism: Streptomyces sp. NPDC039462; assembly: GCF_055639375.1. Lineage (NCBI taxonomy): Bacteria > Bacillati > Actinomycetota > Actinomycetes > Kitasatosporales > Streptomycetaceae > Streptomyces > Streptomyces sp. NPDC039462. The sequence goes on along the minus strand of NZ_JBVKAO010000003.1, from coordinate 916,919 downwards.
CAACCGAGGAGCGCCACATGCAGAAGACCATCGCCATTGTCGGAGCGGGGCTGGGCGGGCTGACGCTCGCCCGGGTGCTGCAAGTCCACGGCGTCTCCGCGACGATCTACGAGGCCGAGGCGTCGGCGACGACCCGTACGCAGGGCGGCCTGCTCGACATCCACGTAGAGACCGGACAGATCGCGGTTCGCGCAGCCGGTCTCCACGACGAGTTCCTCACCCTGGTCCGCCCCGGTGAGGACGCCAAGCGCGTGGTCGACCGCCACGGCACGATCCTGTCGGACAAGCCCGCGGACCCCGATTCGGCCCGTCCAGAGGTGGACCGAGGCGAACTGCGGCGCCTGCTCATCGGCTCGCTGGCACCCGGCACGATCAGGTGGGGGCACAAGCTCACTGCGATCCGGCACCGTCCGCAAGGCGGTCAGGACCTCACCTTCGCAGATGGTTCCACCACGCGTGCCGACATCACCGTCGGCGCGGACGGCGCCTGGTCGAAGGTGCGGCCACTGCTCACGCCCGCCAAGCCGCTCTACAGCGGCACCTGCTTCATCGAGATCGCTCTCAGCGCGGATGACCATGACTGTCAGGCGAGCGTGGCCGCGATCGGCGGCGGCACGCTGATGGCGGTCGCGCCGGGCAAAGGCATCATCGCCCACCGCTACGCCGACGGGCATGTGCGCGGGTACGTGGCGCTGAACAAGCCTGAGGAGTGGATGAGGTCGATCGACTTCGGCGACCCGGCTGCGGGCCTCCGCCGGCTCGCCGACGAATTTGACGGCTGGTCGCCCTTGCTCACCGCCTTTGTGACGGAGAGCGACGCAGAACCGTGGCTCCGGCCCATCTACGCGCTTCCTGTCGGACTCACATGGGACAGGTCACCCGGCGTGACGCTCGTCGGCGATGCCGCGCATCTGATGTCCCCATTCGCCGGCGAGGGCGCGAACCTCGCCATGTTCGACGGTGCGGACCTGGCACACAAGTTGGTGGAGCAATCCGACACCGAGGCCGCGCTCGCTGCCTACGAGGAGCGGCTGTTCCCGCGCAGCAGCGACTCCGCCGGACGCTCGGCACAGAACCTGAAGGTGTTCTTCGGCCAGGAAGCGCCACAGAGCGTGGTCAGTCTGTTCGATCGCTTCTGATACCTCAGTCTGGGATCTTGCTGGGGCCCGGAGGGCCCCAGCTACGGTTGCCGCGTGATCTTTGGGCGTTCCGGCTACGTCCTGGTCGTCTCCTGCTCGACGCGGGTGCGGATCAACTCAGGCCGCACCGAGGGGCTCAGGGCCGGGCTCGGGCCCGGCACTCCTTCTCGTAGCAGACCCACAGTTCGAATTGGGTGACACCGCCCACGTCCACCGGTCGGCACTGGTAGGCCGTCCATTCATTGGGCACACCCTCGGCTCCTCGGAGGCCGCAATAGCGGTAGCGGATGAAGGTGCTTTTGTAATGCCATTCCGACCGGAGGTCCGGGATCTCGGCGGCCTGCGTGGTCTCGGCCGGCGCGGCGGCCTGCGTAGTGGTCCCCGCCGCGATGACGAGGGAGAGGGAAAGGAGGGCCACTGCGAGCGTGCGACGGAGCATCGAGACCTCGAAACCTCTGGGTTGATACGACACCGACAGGAGCGAATACGTAGCGTAGTTGTCGGTGTGGCGGCACGGGTGCCGGTGGGTGTGCCCGTGAGGTGTACATCGGAGGCATCGGGTTGACGCGCGGACACTTCCACCGGCCCGCTCGCTGGTGCGGCCTCGGCCCGACGGCAACCCATGGCCCCCTGGGAGACACGCGTGTAGGTACGCGCCCTTTCCTCACGTGCGGTGGCGCCTGCTCTCGACTCCGCTGGTGCTCGACTGCCTCTACGTACGTGGGTCGGTCGAGGACCGTGCGGGCCTCGGCGCGCACCTGATCGCTGCGGCGCACCAGCAACCGCCATGGCGCTTGCGTGGCGTGTCGACGCCGCGCACGGGCCAGCCTCACCGACGCCCTACGCAGACTTCGCTACGAATGGATGCCGAACGTGGGACTGCCCGCCCGGCACGACGCGGACGCGGCATCGCTCAGGTTCCCTTGGGTGGTTTGAATACCAGGCTGGGTCGGCCAAAGGAGCTTCCTGTCGGCCAAGTTGGGCCGCTCTCAGGGAGAGTTACGCGGCTTGTCCGATACCGTCGCCTGATCGTTTTCAGGCGGCTCGGCTGACGTCCAGCCGTTCGGACGACGGCTCGTATCCGGCTGCTCTGTAAGTGGCGACGGCGGCAGCGTTCGAGCTCGGGGTGCTGACGAGTGCGCTGGATGCGCCCAGTTCACGCAGCGTCGCCGCCGCGGCGACGCTGATCGCCGTCCCATAGCCGTGGCCGCGATGGTCGGCGTGTACACCCAACGGCTCCAAGAGGCCGGGCTTGCCGGGCCCGGCGGACCAGACCGTCACCGCGGCCACCGCGTTGTCCTGGTCGTCGTAGCCGATCAGGCAGCGGGCATCGGCGTAGAACGGCCCGGCCGCGAGGACGTGCCAGATCTCCTCGGTGAACCACGGGCTGCCGAACGCCGAGCGGTGCACCGCGGTCCGTACCCCCGCCGTCTCCGGACCGGCTACCTCGATCCGCAGGCCGGAGTCCTTCACCGGCTCGGTGAGGTCGCGGCGCAGCGGGGTCCACGGCTCGTCCAGATTCCAGCCTGCCTCCAAGAGGACCTCGCGGAGCAGGGCGCCGTTGGGGATTTCGAGGCTGACCTTCCCGGGCGGCAGGACCCCGCGCTCCGGATCGTTGAGGTCCGCCAGCAGCTGACGCGCCAGAGCCTCGTCCTGCCGCAGGTCCGGCGCGGTTGTCAGGCGCAGCACATCAGGGGCGTCCAGGTATCCGACGGCGATGATCCGTCCGTCCACGCTCCAGGTGCGGACGGCCGCGGCCAGCCTTTCCGCGCCCAGCGCCCAGGCCCAGCCGAGGTCTCCCGGGTGCAGTTGCAGCGGCGTGCGGTCGTCCTGCCATACGCGGAGGGCATCCACGGCCCCGGTCAACCCGTCAACACCGGGCTCGTTCAGAACGATGGTCATGTCCCGTATCTCACACCATGCGGGCGACCGGCCACACCTGGTTTTCCTCAGCCGGTCAGATCGACAGGGGATGCCCTAGGTGTGCCGTCTCACGGCATCGGTTCCTGGCTGTCAGGCTTGGCGGGCAGAGGATGGCACGAGGGGCGCCGGCGTGGAGGTGCGCGCGGATCCAACACGCGCTGTGCCGTACCAGGCCCCTCGGGCGCTTCGATGCGCCGTCCGTCGCGGTCGGTGTAGCGGATCGAGACCGGTCGGCGGTGGCGCACCGCATCGGCGCGGGTGAGCAGGCCCGCCGCCTGATTTGCCGTGCGCTCCGTCATCGTCAGCTCTGTGGCCTGGCTCTCTCCGGATTAGATATCGAGATATCGTGGTGTGTCGGATTGTTTGGCGGGAGAGGTGACGCATGGCCGCGACGGCGGGGTTGGGTTCGGGGGATCTGGTCGAGGTGTTCAAGGCCCTTGGCAACCCTGCCCGTTTGCAGATCATGGAGTGGCTGAAAGATCCCGAGGCGCACTTCGCCGAGTACGAGCCGATCGCGGATCGCCAGGCGGTCGGCGTGTGCGTCACACACATCCAGGCGAAGTCGGGCCTCGCCCAGTCGACCGTCTCCAGCTACATGAGCACGCTCGAGCGGGCCGGGCTCGTACGTCCGACGCGGGTGGGCAAGTGGACGCACTACCGGCGCGATGAAGGGCGGTTGGAGCAGCTGGCGCGGACGATCGGCGCCACGCTCTGATCGCGCGACCGACCCTTCAAACACATTGACGCATCGCGATACGTCGATATGATCTCCTCATGTCGACCTTCGTTGCTGCACCCACCGCCCTGATCGTTCACGCTCACCCCGAGCCTCTCTCGTTCAGCACCGCCCAGATGACCACCGCGGCTCAGGCCCTGCGCGACGCCGGGTACCGGGTGGACGTCCTCGACCTCTACTCCGACGCATGGGCCCCTGTCCTCGCCCGCGAGGAATTCGCGCCGGTGGAAGGCCACTTCAAGCCGCAGGCCGAGCAGCGGCGTGCGGTCAAGGACGGGACTCTCGACGCGACCGTCAAGGCCCATCTCGATCGGCTGCTCGCCGCTGATCTGCTCGTGCTGTCGTTCCCGCTGTGGTGGTTCTCGCTCCCCGCGATCCTCAAGGGCTGGGTGGACCGGGTCTTCGTGATGGGCGGGGTCTTCGGCGGGGACTACGGACTCTTCGACGATGCGGCGCTCGCCGGGAAGCGGGCCATGCTGCTGTTCACGACCGGCGGGTCGAGCGATTCGTTCCGGTCCGGTGGAGCCTTCGGGTCGATGGACGACTTCTTGTTCCACATCCACCGCGGAATGCTGGAGTTCGTCGGTTACCGGACCCTCGCCCCTGTCGTCACCCACGGACCGGCACGCATGACCGGCGAGGAGCGCATCGCTGCGCTGGACACGGTCAGGGAGCAGGTCGCTCGCATCGCGGCTGATGTGCAGACCACCGTGGGGTGAGTGGGTGTTTGAGATCCCGCCGGGATGGTCGGTGCCGTGATGGCGTGGTCGGTCACGCTTGGTGCAACGGGGGGTCAACTTGGTGCTGCGTCCAGCCGATTGCAGAGATAGCCTCCCAGGGTGGATTTGCGACTGGCGGCGTACGCCGTTTGCATCGAGGACGGGCGGGTGCTGCTCGCTCATGCCGTGAAGCCGGACGGCGACAAGATCTGGACTCTGCCAGGTGGCAGGGTTGAGCACGCGGAAGATCCGTTCGATGCGGTGATCCGCGAAGTCGCCTAGGAGACCGGCTTGGACGCCGTGGTCGAACGCCTACTGGGTGTGGACTCACGGGTGATCCCTGCGGCAGAGCGCCGTTCGCCTGGCCGGCCCGAGCTCCAGAATGTCGGCATCTTCTACCGGGTCCGCATCACTGGCGGCCGACTTCGTCCCGAGCCGAACGGCGAAACCGCCGAGTCGGTCTGGACTCCGATCAACGACGTTGCTCGCCTCGAACGTTCTTCGCTGCTCGATGTCGGCCTCGCCTTGGCGCAGGCCGTTCCGGCGACCGGCCACGTGGCCCCTGTCCCGATCGGCGGCCTGATCCGGCACTGAGTCGGTGGGTCATGAGGGTGATGAGGGTGATGAGCGCTCAGGGCAGGTGGGCTGTGGCGGCCACGTCCGCTTCGCCGGCGGCGCCCAGCCGCATCCGGCGGCGTCCAGCCGCATCCGGTGGCGCTGAAGGTCGACCTCGGCGACCTTCACCGTGATCGGCTCGCCTTCATCGACAAGCTGCTCCGGGGTCTCGACCGTCCTCCTGCAGAGCCTTCAACGAGAGCGTGGCCTGCCCGGAGCGCGTCTCTGCGATGACCACCTCGGCGGTGATCCGCTGGCCGGCTTCGACTGTCTCGGAGGGATGGCTCGTCCAGCCCCACTTCAGGTCCGGCACCCGGATGAAGCCGGTGCAGAGTCCGTTCGGTTCGCCGTCGATGTGAACGAAGACGCCGAAGTCGTGAACCGCGGCGACCGTCCCCGTCACGACCTGCCCTGGTTCGAGCGAGAGGAGAAAGGAGCGCAGGGCCGGGATCTCGCACGCCTTGGCGGAGAGATGGAGCTCACCCTCGCGCCGACAGCCGATCTCTTCGGCGTTGATCTCCTGGCCGACCTCGAACAGCTCGGATGCGTGCCCCACCCGACGCATCGACACCTCGTGCCCGGATATCCGGCCGATCTCGGCTTCCTCGCCTCCGGCATCCACGAGTTGCACCAGGACGTCCTCCCCGTCGAACCCGGTGACCTTCACCGTTCGCATGACCCCCGGCCGGAGCTGGTTGATCAAGGACTGCAGGCGGGGGTCAGGGGCTGGCTCGGACATGGAGGCGAGCTTACTGGGCCGCCGGTCGGACTGCTTCCAGCTCTCGTGACCAGGTGCGGACCAGCGTGTCATGGCCCATGATGGCCGCCGTCGGCCGTGTCAGCGCGTGTGGCGCAGGAAGACGTCGGCCGTGCCGTTGGTGTCGTCGGGGACGAGGTTGCCGGCCGGGGAGTCGAACACCACCGCGCCGCCGTCGTCGCTGACGCCGGTCCTGCGGCCCGGTGCGGTGTCCTCGGAGACCGGTTCGCTCTCGCCGCTGACGAGGCGCACCTCCCCGGTCACCATGTCCCGCAGGAAGACGTCCGCGCTGCTGTCGCCGTCGTCAGGCGTGAGGTTGGAGGCGGCGGAGGTGAAGGCGGCGTAGCGTCCGTCCCGGCTCAGTGAGACGCCGTCGCTGTCGCCGTTGGCCGGGGTGCCGTCCTGGGCGGCGCTCACCAGTCGCATGCGCTGCGTATCGCGGTCGTAGAGGAACACGTTGTGCGGGCTGGTCGGGGCCGGGCCCTCGGGTCGGAGCACCCTGGAGGCCGACGTGAACGCCACATGGCGGGCGTCGCCGCTCAGGGCGGCGCCCCAGGACGGCGTCTTGCGGTTGTAGGCGTGGGGAACGCTGATGAGTTCCGTCGTGCCCTTCTTCCGGTCGCGCAGGAAGATGTCAGTCGCGGAGGAGTGGTCCTCCACGGCGGCCAGGTTGGACGTGTTGGAGGTGAAAGCGAGGTACCGGCCGCCGGAGTCGCCCGCGAACGCCGGGCCGAACGCGTCGCCCGCGCCGTGCTCGCCCGCGTCGGTGAGCTGAGCCAGCTGCGTGGTCTTCTCTTTGCGGTCGTAGAGGAAGACGTCGTCCCGTTCGTTGGCGTCCCCCGGTACGAGATCCTCGGCGCCCGACGCGTAGGCGATGTAGCGGCCGTCGCCGCTGACCGCTGGGTCGTACGTCAGGTGGGAGCGCAGTCCGTCGTAGGACGCGCCCGTGGGGCTGATCCGTTGGGTCCTGCCGGTGCTCCGGTCGTGCAGGAAGACGTCGTCGAGGTCGTTGGGGTCGCCGCGTACGAGATCGTCGGCCGTGGAGGTGAAGACCACGTACCGACCATCGGGACTGATCGAGACCTCTCGTACGACGCCGTGGCTCGCCTTGCCGTTGCTCTTGACGCTGACGCGCTCCGTCGTACCGGTGCGCAGATCGCGGACGAAGGCGTCGGGGGTGCCGTTGGTGTCGTTCTCGACCAGGTTCCGGGAGGCCGAGACGAACGCGACGTAGCGGCCGTCGGCGCTGACGGCGGGGTTGGTGGAGGCGGCGTTGCCCTGGGCCCCGCCCGGTCCGACACTGATCCGCTCGGTGCGCGGCGCGGAGGTCTGGGCGGCGGACGCGCCCGCGGGTGAGAGCACGGTCACGGCGCAGAGGGCGGCGAGCGCGGCGCCCGCGGCCGTCGCGCGCTGATGAACGGTCATCGGTTCCTCCTGTGTGGAAGGCCGAGCGAACACCGTGCGACTCCGGGGGTCAACGTGCGGCGTGCCCTCCGCGGGTGCGGATGCGTCGGTTGCATCAGTCGAGCAGGGCGTTTCGGCGGACTTTCTGGGCCGTAGTCGCGCGGAATGGGCAACCATTGCTCTTCCTGGGGACCGTCGCATGCCGCATGCCGCCCGTCTCATACCGCGTGGCGCCTGTCGTCTGCCGGGCTGCCGCCCGTCGCCTGGTGCCCGTCGCCTCTCGTCTGCCGCCTGGTGCCCGTCGCCTGCCGCCCGTCGCCTGTCGTGGACCGCTCGCTCCTCACTCCACGACACCGGTGATTTCGCCGATGTCCGTACGCGGTCACCGGCGCCACGGTGAGACCCCCGACGAACACGGCGGCCCCACCGAGAGCCGGGGCGCACCTGCCCCCTCCCCGCTGGCTCCGCCACGAACGAGAGGACCCCTCCGTGCAGCAGCACGTCTTCTCCCGCCCTGTCGTACGCGCCTGTCTGGCCGCCGCGATCGCCACCGCCGGCCTCCTCGGCACCGGCCTCGCGCCCGGCGCCCAGGCCGCCGCGGAGAACCCGTACGAACGCGGGCCCGCACCGACCGTCTCCAGCATCGAGGCCAGCCGCGGCCCCTACGCCGTCTCGCAGACCAACGTCTCCTCGCTCGCGGTCTCCGGCTTCGGCGGCGGCACCGTCTACTACCCGACGTCCACCGCCGACGGCACGTTCGGCGCGGTCGTCATCTCGCCGGGCTTCACCGCCTACCAGTCGAGCATCGCCTGGCTCGGACCGCGGCTCGCCTCACAGGGCTTCGTGGTGTTCACGATCGACACCCTCACCACCGTCGACCAGCCCGACAGCCGGGGGCGGCAACTCCTCGCCGCACTCGACTACCTGACGAAGTCGAGCTCGGTGCGCGGCCGGGTCGACGCCTCCCGCCTCGGCGTGATGGGCCACTCGATGGGCGGCGGCGGAGGTCTGGAGGCGGCCAAGAGCCGTACGTCGCTGAAGGCGGCGATTCCGCTGACCGGCTGGAACGTGGACAAGACCTGGCCCGAGCTGCGGACCCCGACGCTGATCGTCGGTGCGGACGGCGACAGCGTGGCACCGGTCTCCAGCCACTCCGAGCCGTTCTACGAGTCGTTGCCGGGCTCCCTCGACAAGGCGTACCTGGAGCTCAACAACGCCACCCACTTCACGCCGAACTCGTCCAACACGACGATCGCGAAGTACAGCATCTCCTGGCTGAAGCGGTTCATCGACAACGACACCCGCTACGAGCAGTTCCTCTGTCCGCTGCCGAGGCCGAGCCTCACGATCGAAGAGTATCGGGGCAACTGCCCTCATGGCTCATGATGCTGACCTGACGTCAGGTACGGATCGTCGTCCGTCGCCCGGGACCCGGTGCGACGGGCGGCGTGCGCGTCTCCCCCGGCCCCGCGATTGTGCCCGTGCACACCCGGACGCGTGTGTCGCTGGGGGCTCGCCCAGCACGGCGGACGCGGGGCTTCCGGCGAGTATTACGCGGAAGTAACGTGCGGGCGTGACCCTTTCCCCGCCCATACCCGGCCCGCTCGCGCCCGGTCCGCTCGCGCCCGCCCCACTCATGCCCGGCCCGCTCGCGGTCCCCGAGCTCCACGGCCGCGGCGCGGCGATCGCCGCTGTGAAGTCCCTGGTGGAAGGCGTACGGGCCGGCCGAGGCGGCGTGCTCGTCCTGACCGCGCCACCCGGTCTCGGCCGGACGGCACTGGTGGAGTACGCACGGGCGATCTGCGGCTCGATGCCGTCGGTACAGCCGACCGCAGCGTCGTCGGCTGTCCTGCCACCGGGTGTGCGGGCTGAGCGAGTGCCGTTGGCATGGGTGTCCGCAGCACCCGAGCCGGAGAGCCCGCAGCTGGTCTGCGTCGATGACGCGCACACGTGGGATCCCGCGTCCCGGGCAGCCCTCTCCACAGAGCTGCGTCGCCTGACCACCACCGCGGCACCCGTGGCCGTACTGATCACTCTCGCTGAACACGCCGTCACGGCGGCCGAGTTCGCGGGGCTGCCGACCCTGCGCCTGGGACCGCTCGACCACAGCGCCGCCGCCGCTCTGCTCGACCGGCTCACCGAGGGCTCCGCCGACCCTGTCGTCGGCGCGTGGCTGATCCGCGAGGCCGTGGGGAACCCCCGCCTGCTCACCGCGCTCGTCGCGGCCCTCACCCCCGACCAACTGGCCGGGCGCACCCCACTGCCCGACCAACTGCCCGGCGGGGAGGACCTCCTCGCCGACTACGCCACCGCGGTCCGCGTCGACGAGCTGTCCGGCAGCGCCCGTGCCCTGCTGCTGCTCGCCGCGGCGGCCGGTGAGCACGAGCCCGACGGGGCGGGCGCGGACCTCTCCCTGGTGCTGCGGGCCGGCGGTACCGCCGCCGGGCTCGCGTCCGCGGAAGCCGCCGGAGCCGTCGTCGGAACGGGCGGCCGGATCCACTTCACCCACCCGCTGCTCCGCCGGTCCGTCCTGCGCCGAGCCCCCCTCGCGCACCGAAGAGCCGCCCATGTCCGCCTCGCCGAATTCTGCCGCGACCGCCTCTCCCACCTGGTCCAACTCTCCTGCGCGGCCGAGGGCCACGACGCGCGGCTCGCCGGATCCCTCGCCGCGGAGGCGACCGCGAAGACCACCGCGGACCTGTCGCACGCCCAGCGGTCCGCCGCCCTGGCCCGCGCCGCGGCGCTCACCGCCGACGCGGAGTCCCGCACCGACCGGCTCGCCGAGGCCGCCGAAGCGGCCCGGCTCGCGGGAGATCCCGTACGGGCCCGTACCCTGCTGGCCCGCGCCGGCGCCGTCCCCGCCCACGGTGGCGTCCACCGGGTGCACGGACTGCTCGCCCTCGCCGACGGACCCGCCGACGACGCCAGGGAGTCCCTGCTCACCGCCGCCGTGCTGCTCCCGCCCGAACAGGCCCGGCACGCGCTGCTCGGCGCGGCGGAGGCGGCCTGGGCGATGGGCGATGCCGCCGCCTACCTGGAGGCCATGACGCGATTACCGGTCTGCGCCGACGACCCGGCCCTGGAGGCGTACCGCGTCGGGATGTGCGCGGTCCTCTCGGGCCGCACCGCAGAGGGTCACGCCGTGCTGCGCCGCTGCCTTGACGAGCTGCCCGGCCCGGACGAACCCGCCGGACTGCTGCGCGCCGCTGTCGCCGCCCTGGTGGTCGGCGAGGTCGAGACCGCCTGTGAGGCCGGGACCAGAGCCCTCGCGGCCGTACGCGCCTACGGCCCCGACGTCCTCCTGCCACGTGCCCTGGAGCGTCTGGCCCACGGAGAACTGCGCGCGGGCCGCCACACCCGCGCCCGGGCACACGCCCTCGAAGGCCTCAGGGCAGCGCAACGCCTCGCGCAGTCCAATGTCGCGGTCTCGCTGCACGCCGTTCTCGCCCTGGCCGCGTCCGTGGAGGGCGACGCCGAAGCCTGCGCCGAGCACGCGGCCGCCGCGGCGGCCGGCGCGGGACCGCACGGGCTCGCCCAGGCCGCCACCCTCTCCGTCTGGGCCGTCGCCCGCTCGGATCTCGCCGCGGGGCGCCCGGCCGACGCGGCGGCACGGCTCGCACCGCTGGTCGGCCCCGGGCCACGACGCGGCCACTTCGCCATCAGGATGCTCGCTGTCCCCTGCTTCGTGGAAGCGGCCGTCCAGGCCGGCCGGACGGCGGAGGCCCGGCAGGCCACGGAAGAGTTCACCCGCTGGGCCGAGGCCACGGCAGACCCCCTCGCCCCCGCCCAACTGGCACGCTGCCAGGCCCTCTTGGCACCACCTCACCAAGCGGCCACGGCTTACGAGCGCGCGCTCGCGCTCCACGACCGCATGCCGGGCGAGTTCGAACGCGGCCTTACGCAACTCCTGTACGGCCAGTGGCTGCGCCGCAGGCGCCGTACCCGCGAGGCGCGCGGTCCGCTCCGTGACGCGCTGGTCGCCTTCGAGCGGTGCGGGGCACGGGCCTGGGCGGACCGCAGCCGCGGCGAACTGCGCGCCGCGGGCGAGGCGGTGACAGTGGCGGCGGCAGCCCCGGTGACGGGCGAGACCGGGCCACCGGGGCCGTTGGCCGCGCTGACTCCCCAGCAGCAGCGCATCGCGCGACATGTGGCGGAAGGCGCCACCAACCGGGAAGTCGCGGTACGCCTGTCGGTGAGTCACCGCACGGTCGACCACCACTTGCGCAATGTGTTCGCCGCGCTGGGTGTACGTTCCCGTGTCGAGCTGTCGCGGTTGCTCGCCGGGAGCGGTTACGCGCCGCTGTGCGAGCGCTGAGGAGCCTGGATCTGGCTGCGACTACGGCTACGGCTACGGCTACGGCTACGGCTACGGCGCGGAGCATGGGGATGCTCGTGGAGGCGGGGCCGGCGCAGCTGCGCACGGCCGGTTGCCCGGTACCAGGAGGCGGCCACGACGACGGCGAGCGCCGCTTCCGCCAAGTCACCGCCGTAGTACATGACTTGCGCTCCAGTCTGGAGATCGGCTGAGGCGAATGAGGTGCCTGGCGGAGCCGCCGCGTACAGGGTCTTGGCCAGTACGGCATGTGCGGCACCGGCGGCCAGCAGGGTCGCCCCTCGCACGGTAAGGCTCCAACGGTGGCGGACAGGGTCGAGTTGGCAGACGGCGAAGGCGAACAGCAGACCGGCCGCGAGGACATGCGCGTGCACGACGGCGTGCAGCCAAGGCTCGTGCCGCATGGCCGCGAACAACCCTGTTCGGTACAGCAGCCACAGCCCTCCGATGTCGAACAGGGCCGCCAGCGGCGGGAAGAGCAGCCACGCGACGGGACGGGAGCGGGCCAGGGTCAGCAGTCCCCTGCGCGCCGTGCCGGGTGCCAGCGTGCGCAGGGTGAGGGTGAGGGGGCGAGCCAGGACGAGCAGTACAGGGGCCGCCATGCCGACGATCAGGTGCTGGACCATGTGGGCGGTGAACGGCCCGCCCGGCAGGGGGCCCACCGCCGCCCAGACCACACCGCACCCGCCGACGGAGAAAGAGACGTCCCGCCACCAGGGCCAGCCGTCTCCGCGCCGTCGCAGCCGGCCCGCGGCCAGCAGGTACGCGGCGGCCACCAGCAGCGCGGCCACCACTGTCACCAGCTCGGCGGGTCCCGGGCCCGGGTGCGGCCCCATGGCCGGGCCCGGGTGGGCATGCGCGAGGCTCACGACGCCGAGCCCGCCCTGCCACTGCCGCTGCCCCTGTCCCTGCCGCCACTGCGGTTGGGGGTGCGGTTGCTGCGGGGCGCGCGGACCGCCAGCACCACACCGGTCAGCAGCAGCGCCAGGCCCGCCAGGTTCCACGCCCAGTCGTACGGGGTGACGTCCACGCCGTAGCGGACCTGGTGCAGGCGCAGCAGCTTGTGGTCCACGATCCCGTCGTACAGCTGGAAGATCCCGAGCCCGAGGAAGAACCCGGCCCAGGCGTGCGACGGGGCCAGGGCGCCGCGGCGGCGCAGATCGGCGTACAGGAAGAAGCCCGCGACGAGCCCCAGCAGCTCACCGGTGTGCAGCAGCCCGTCCGACATCAGGCCCATGCCGGGAGTGGAGCGGTCGTAGAAGTGGTGCCAGTGCAGGATCTGGTGGAAGACGATCTCGTCAAGCGCGGCCATCGCCGCCACCCCGAGCACTCCGCACACCACCATCGACCTGCGCGGCTCGGGCCTCGCCCCGGGGGCGGCCGGGTGCGGATGGGCCGATGCGTTCATGGATCTGCCTTTCTGCGTTGCCGGGGTCGTCTCTCTGCTCTGCTGTGAGATCGGTCGGTCTCGCTGCTCCGCTCTGTCCTGTTCCTGCTGCTGACCGGTACGCCTACCCCCGACTCATCGCCCCCGCCCGTGAGCACCGGCATCCGGGTGAGGCGACCAGCGACCGGGTGGAGCCCGCCTCGATCCGGTGGGTCGGGGCGTCGACATCGGGTACCCGGAACGGCATGATCAAGCGTGCGGTGTGGCAAGGACTGGTCGCAGGAACGGCCGGGGGTGTCGTGATGACGCTCGGCGAGAAGATCGAGCAGGCCATCACGGGACGGCCTGACTCGCACGTGCCCGCGCGGACCCTCCAACGTCTGACCGGCATGCCGGAACGCCCCGGCCAACAGCCTCTCCGGGTGAACTGGGCCATGCACTTCGGCCAGGCCGCCCTCCTCGGTGTGCTGCGGTCGGTCATGGCCCAGTCCGGGCTGCGCGGGCCGACGGCTTCGGCGCAGTTCACCGTCGTACGTCTCACGAACGACCAGATCCTCGAGAACGCCACCGGCGTCGGCGCCCCGCCAACGACCTGGCCCCGCAAGGAACTTGTCGTCGACGTGCTGCACAAGGCCGTCTACGCCTTCGCCACCGGTGCCGTCGCCGACGCCCTGGCCGCACGAGGAGGCCCCGGCCCCGGCCAGCGGCACGCCTCCCTCCGCCCGGGCCGCCGCGCCGACGTGGGCCCCCTCCCCCGGCGCACCCTTTAGGGCACACATCCCTGGCGCTTGCGTGCATTACGCCGACGGCCCTCTCGACGAAGCGGGGTGGGGCTGGGTCTCCGGTGCAGGCACAGCCGTCTGGACGCGCATCAGCGCAGGGAACCCGCTCCAGGCCACGGCAGGCAACACTTCACGTCGGGCGATGACGCGGTGTATTCACTGCGCGGAGTTCCTCGGCACCCTCTGACGCTTCAGTCCGGGTCAGTCGCCCGACTCAAACGACCCAGGCAGTCGACCAAGGCAGTCGACCACGACGAAGGGAACGGCGGCCGACACCGATCCGTGCCGTGGTGTTCACCGTTCCGTCGCGCGACGGGCGGTGACGAGCCATGTCCGTGCCAGGACCATCGGGCGTGATCGAGAGCCCCGTTCCGCAGCCGCAACCGCAGCCGCAGGAACCAATGCCGCAAGGCGTCGCCATGTGGACTTCGACAGCCGCCGGCCAGTGGCTGAAAGCCCGGCCTGCCGCGTGGTCCCACCCCCTGCCCGCCGCCCTGGCCCTGGTCTGCGCGCTCGTTCCGGCGACGGATTTCCCGCGAATGGACGCCCACCTCTGCGGCCGAGTCGAGCCATGTGAACCCCGATGGTGGGTCACCGCACACCTCGCTTTCGTGGGTGTGGTCGTCTTCCGTTGGATTTGGCGCCTGCCGCACCTGGCAGCGTCCGTTCTGCCGCTGATCGCCCTCGGTGTCGCGCTGCAGCCACAGACACCGGCGGGGGCCCGAACCGCCGTCGTCCTGGCGGCCGGATACGCGTTCGTGGCCTGCCTGCACCGCTGTTGGGTCGCCCGTAAGCAGCGGACGCTTGCTCTCGACGCGGCCGGCCCCGTGCGGCTGCCGTTGCCGAAGGACGTCGATACCACCGGTCGCGGCGGATCGGACCTCGGCTGCGGCGTCCCGGTCCTCGGATTCGCCCTGCTCGCTCTCGCGCTGTCGGCCGCGGGCAGCGGCTGGCTGCTGAGCACGGAGAACTGGCGGTTCGCCGCGGTCCTCACCCTCGTGGTGGGGCTGCACTGGGGCGGATCGGGCCTGGTGGGATGGCGCGGGATCGCAGCCCTGCGCAGGTCACCGGTGCCCGTACTGCGGGTCCTCCTGCGGGCCGGCGGCGGTTCGGACGACCGGCGTACGGACGTCTTCGCGGCGGACGACACCACGGGCGCATCGCCCGTCTTCTCCTGCCGTACCAGCCTCCCCAAGGACGGCACGTTGCACGAGGCGGTGCTGTACGGAGCTCCGTATGCCGGTGGCGAGCTGGTTCTCCTCACGGGCAGGGGATCCGGGCACACCACGAAACCGGTACGGCCCCAGTACCGTGCCGATCCGCCGGCCGAAACCTGGCAGACCGGTGCGGCACCGGTACGATGGAGGGCGGAGCCCGGGGCGCGTGCGATCGTGCTGGGGTACCTGGCGGTACTGACGCTCGTAGCCGTAGGCCTCCCATTCCACGAAGCCGAACCCCGGCACGCCCGCGCCCTCGCCTTTCTCGTGGCGGCATCGGCGCTGCCCATTGTCACTCTGCTGAACTGGCAGGTCGTGGCCGACTGTGACGGTCTCCGGGTCACTGGCACGTTCACGGTCCATCACGTGCCGTGGAACAAGTTCCGCGGCATCAGCGCGGAAGACCGTGGATTCCGTATCCGTTACGCCATCGACCGTGACGTCGACGTCTACGGCGTCCTGCCCCCGCGTTGGCTCGCGGAGTTGCTGCCCCGTCGGCCGCGGGCCCGGGCCGCAGTGGACGGGATCCGCGCGCTGGCGGCCGACCCCGCACTCCGCCCGACCGAGGCCGCCCCGGCGCCCGGACCGTACGCGCGAGCGACCGGACCGGCGAGCGCCGCCTACTGCTTGGCGCTGGTTCTCGCCCTGCTGCTCTCCCCCTGACTCGGCGACCAACTCCTCGGGGCTAGCTCCGGGCATGCAAGGCATGCGAGAGCGCGCTCATGCTGACGTCGATGACCGTGCGGAGCTGCTTCTGGCTCACCTTGATCCTGCTCAGCACGGCCAGCGACTGGTTGACCGCCGCCAGGTGAACCGCGAAGTCGTCGGCATCGCCTTCGGACAACTGCGCGGCGGTCAAGGCGGTCCGCAGCCGCGCCTGCTGAAGGCTCAGGGCCTCGCTCGCGCGTGCGGCGATGACGGGGCTGAGCGCCGGTGCCGCCATCGCGGTCTGGGCGACCAGGCATCCATCAGGTACGTCAGGGTCGGCGATGCGCTGCAGGGTGACCTCGAAGAATGCCCGTACCGCCTGGAGGGGTTCCTCGGACGCCCGTGAAAGCGCCTGGTCGTACCTGCTTCCGTACCGCGCGGCGTAGCGGTCCAGGCAGCGCAGGTAGAGCGCGTCCTTGTCGCCGAACGAGGAGTAGATGGAACTGCGGTTCAGTCCCGTCGCCCTGGAGAGGTCGTCGAGAGACGTGTCGGCGTATCCGTCCCGCCAGAACTGGACCATCGCCGCATCGAGCGCGACGCCCACGTCGAACTGCTTCTTCCCGGCCATCACGCACGCACCTCGTTCTCGGACCAGCCGTTCCGGCCCTGCCCATCCTATCTTGAACTAACCAGTTCAAGATGCAGTAGGCTCAAGCCATGACCGACGACGCCATAGGCCCGAACCGCTCCTGCGACCAGAACCCGGTCCCCGGGCTGCCGCTGTACGACCTCGCGGGTTTCACTCACCGCTGGGTCGACGCGGCAGGAATCCGACTTCACGCCGTGGAAGGCGGGCGGCCGGACGGTCCAACCGTCGTCCTGCTCGCCGGATTTCCGCAAACCTGGTGGGCTTGGCGAAAGGTGATGCCAGGCCTCACCGAGCGATTCCGTGTCATCGCGATCGACCTGCCGGGACAAGGTCACTCCGACCGCCCTCAAGGGGGCTACGACACGCACACCGTCGCTTCGCGTGTCCAGGCCGCGCTGACCGCGCTCGACGTGCCGAAGTACTGGCTCGTCGCGCACGACATCGGAGCGTGGGTCGCCTTCTCGCTGGCCCTGAAGTACGAAGAGCGCCTGCATGGTGTCGCTCTGCTTGACGCCGGCATTCCCGGAGTCACCCTCCCGGACTCCATCCCAACAGACCCCGAACGGGCCTGGAAGACCTGGCACTTCGCCTTCCACCAGGTGCCCGAACTGCCCGAGACCCTGCTCACCGGCCGCGAGCGTGACTACGTCAGCTGGTTCTTGAAGGTCAAAGCCCTGTCCCCGAACACCTTCGACGACGCCGAGATCGACCATTACGCCGCTGCCATCGCGGCCGAGGGAGGCCTTTCGGCGTCTCTCGCCTACTACCGCGAGGCCGCGGAATCAGCGCGCAAGAACCATGACGCTCTCGAACGAGGGCACTTGACCGTCCCGGTCCTGGGAATCTCCAGCTCCCACGGGTCGATCCCCGACATGGCCGCCTCCATCCGCCCGTGGGCAGAGAACACGACCGGCGTCTTCATCCCACAGGCCGGACACTTCATTCCCGACGAGCAGCCCGACGCGACTGTGGAGGCGCTGACCGAGTTCATCGATCACGAGCGTGTCGAGTAGCGCGCTATGCGCCGGCCGGTCCGGCGACCGGCGCCAGAAGAATGAGCGCCGATGGCCGGGGCAAGGGAGGCAAGAGCATCGCGCACGCGACGGGCGGGGTGCTCCAGCCGTTCCAGGGAGGCCGGATGTTCGAAGGGTTCGAGACCGGGCAGTTCGACGTCGGTGATGCTTCCGTCTTCGTCCGCTTCGGCGGGCAGGGCCCAGCCGTGGTGCTGCTGCACGGGCATCCCCGCACGTCCGCTACGTGGCATCGGGTCGCTCCGCTGCTCGTGCAAGCCGGGTACACGGTGGTCTGCCCGGACCTGCGGGGATACGGACGTTCCAGAGGGCCACGCTTCACGGCGGATCACGTCGGCTATGCCAAGCGGGCGGTCGCCGATGACGTGGTGGCCGTGATGCGCCGTCTCGGGCATCGTCGGTTCTCACTCGTCGGTCATGATCGTGGAGGCAGCGTCGCTCTGCGTCTCGTGCTGGACCACCCCGAAGTTGTCTCCCGGGTGGTGTTCGCGGATTGCCTGCCGCTGACGGAACATCTGTCGCGTATCACCACCGAGTTCGCCACCCAGTGGTGGCACTGGTTCTTCTTCGCGCAACCGGACATCCCCGAGCGGGTCATCACCGCCGATCCCGACAGCTGGTACCGCGGTGATCCCAAGGCCATGGGAGAGGAGAATTACGCCGAGTGGCGGCAGGCCACACGCAATCCTGACGTGGTACGAGCCATGCTCGAGGACTACCGCGCAGGCCTCACGATCGACCGGCAGCACGAGGAAGCCGATCGTGCCGCCGGTGCGCGCATCACCTGTCCCGCGCTGGTCCTCTGGTCGCTTCAGGACGACATGGAGGATCTGTACGGGGATCCCCGTGCGATCTGGAGCCGGTGGGCCGATGACGTGCGCGGGCACGGCATCGACTCCGGGCACCACGTCGCCGAAGAGGCCCCCATGTCATTGGCCGCCGCGCTGACCGACTTCCTCGCAGCGGGCCCAGATCCTGAGTAACCGCGGCTGGGGTTGGGGTGTGTTGGGGGTTGGGGTGTGTTGGGGGTTGGTGTGTGTTGGGGGTTGGTGTGTGTTGAGGGTCGGGGGTTCAGCGGTCCTGGGCGAGCGCGTACAGCTCGCCCAGCAAGCTTCCCTTCGTCGCGACGAGTTCGTCGAACGTGCCTTGTTCGCGGATGGCGCCCCGGTCGAGGACGATCACGCGGTCGGCCATCCGTACGTTGTCCAGTCGGTGCGTGACCACCACGGTGATCCGGCCCGGGGCCGTGGCCCGCAGTTCCTGGAAGATCGTGTGTTCGCCGCGGGCGTCCATCTCGCTGGTCGGCTCGTCGAGGACGAGCACGGCGGGTTCGCGGTACATCGCCCTCGCGCACGCGAGCCGTTGCCACTGCCCGCCGGACAGTTCGTGGCCGCCCCACACCGAGCGGGCGAGGAGTGTGTCGAGTTGGTCGGGCAGTTCGCGGAGGACCTGGGTCATGCCGACCCGTTCCGCCACGTCCCAGATCCGGTCGTCGCCGTGCTCGCGGGGCTGGCCCAGAGTGATGTTCTCCCGGGCGGCGAGCGGCCAGTGCCCGTTCTTCTGCGGGACCAGGCCCACGTGCCGCCAGACCGAGTCGGCGTCGGCGGTGGCCAGATCGGTGTCGTCCCACAGCACCTTGCCGTCGGTGGGAACGGTCAGCCCGGTGAGCATACGGATCAGCGTCGACTTGCCCGCGCCGTTCTCCCCGACCAGTGCGACGACCTCGCCACGCCGCAAGGTGAGAGTGATCGGGCGTACGGCCGCGGTGTCCTTGCTCGGGTAGCGGTACGAGGCGCCTTCCAGGCGGATCCGCTCCGGAGGCCCGGCCTGCGCGGTGCCGCGGGCCGTGGTCATGGCGCGGACCTCGTCGATGAACTCGTAGTAGTCGGAGAGGTAGAGGCCGTGGTGGAACATCACCGTGCTGTATCTGATGATCGAGTTCAGGGCGCGCCCGGCGGTCTGGGAGGCGACGACGGCGGTTCCGGCGATCGCCGTCGACATGGTGCCGGCGAGCACGAGCGCGGCCAGGGACGCCCACATGCCGAGGGTGAACAGGCCGCCGAGTGACGCGGCCAGCAAGGTGATCAGCAGGTAGGGGCGGGCGCCCGCGAGCTCGCGGCCTTCCACGCGGTCGCACATGGACCGGTACCAGAAGTGCAGATAGCCGCGCATGGTGTTGGCCCGCAACTCGTCGGCGAGCTCGGCCGTGGTGAGCCACCAGCGCATCATCCCGCGCACGTTGCGGGCGGAGACCGTCCGGTCGTGGACCCGGTAGTCGACCCGTGCGGCGATCACTCCGCCCAGCCCCCGGGGGACGACGGACAGCAGCAGTACTCCGAGCAGCAGCGGATGCAGGGAGGTGAGCACCGTCGCCGCGGACACCAGTTGGACGAGTCCGTTGGTGAGGGTCTTGGCGTCGTCGGCGAGGTCGACGGCGCGCATGGCGCCGATCTCCGCCGCCTTGCTCCGGTCGCCGAAGCCCTCCGCGTCGTACGCGGCGAGTTCGGCGCGCATGTACAGGTCGACCAGGGTGAGGTCCGCGGCCGAGGCGATCTTCGGGTTCAGGCGCCGGGTCGCCCAGTCGGCGAGGATCCACATCGCCGCGCCGGTGGCCATCGCCACGACGGCGACGGCGAGAGCGGGCCACGCGCGCGTGAGCCCCTCGCGGGGGTCGGAGACCATCAGCTGCGGCAGGGCCCTGGCCACGGCGCCGAGCATCACCCCCGTGCCGATCCCGGACAGCAGCTGGCACCCGACGACGGTCGCCGTCATGCGGCGGTCGACCGTCCAGGCGAGCCGGGCCGTCTGCATCAGTGCCGCGGGGATCCGGCGGGCCATGTCCCACAGGGTGGCGTCGTCCATCGCGCCCCGGTGCTTGCGTCCGTTGTAGTCGAGCTCCGGCGGCGCGGACGGTCGCGGACCTCCGCTCCGGGCCGCGGGGACGGTCACGGACTCGTGGGGTGTCGTCATGCGGACACCTCCGCCGACAGCCGGTCGCACCGCTGCTGTGGGGTGAGGTCCCGGTCGTAGCCCTGGAGGCACGCGCGGGGGACGAGCGTGGTGATCGCGTACGTCATGCTCCCCACCCCGATGACGGTCGTGATGCCGAAGCGAACAGGGCGCGACGCACGTCGACCGGTCGCCGGAAGGCGGTGGCCTCGACGGCCTGGGCGGGAGGATTTTCGAACACGGGGCGCAGGGCGGTCAGCATGCGGACGGGATTCACGGAATCTCCTCGGTGGTGGGAAACGGACCGAACACCGATACAACGCCGCTGATCACAGGGCCGACACGGGCAGCCTCGGGCGACTGGTCGAGCGGGAGTTCGAAGCCGGGCGGGTGGAGCGAGTGCTGGAGGGCCGCCCCTACGCCACCTGTCCGTTCGATTCACTCTTCCGAGTACGGCGGCGTGGTCACGGCCCCTGCGGCAGGGGCAGCGTTAAGTCACACCAGTGCCATAGCGCGACGCGGGGCCCGGCGGTGGGGATGATGGAGGCCCGTCCATCGACCTCGGAACGGTACAGAGATGAACAGCTCCAAGACGCCCACGACCGAGCACGTGGCCAGCAGCTCGGTGTTCGGCGCGCCCTGCTGGGTCAACCTGACCACGCGCGACCTGCGGTCCGCGGAGCGGTTCTACCACGCCGTGCTGGGCTGGGACTGGCGCACCGGCAAGCTGGGCGACGAGTACCGGTTCGCCCATGTGGGCGACCTGCCGGTGGCCGGCGTGTCCGTCGTGGAAGCCATGGGGCAGACGGCTGTCGCATGGACCCCCTTCTTCGCCGCGTCCAACGCGAACGAGACCGTGGCCCGCAGCCAGGAGCGCGGCGGGACGACCGCCGTGGGGCCCATCTCGTTCCCTCCGGGGCGGGCGGCACTGCTGGCCGACCGCGACGGGGCGGTCTTCGGCATCTGGGAGGGCGAGCTGGTCGCCAACTGGGAGGAATGGCGCCGTGCGGCTCCGGTCTTCGTGGAGCTCCACACCCGGAACGCCTTCGACGCGGCCATCTTCTACGCGGAGGTCCTCGGCTGGGCGTCCACGGTCGCGGGCTGCTGCGAAGTGGACTACGAGGACGAGAAGGTCGTGCTGCGCAGCCAGGGCGACGTCGTGGCCCGCATCCATTCGGGCGCGGTGGAGTCCGCGCCCGATCCCTCGATCCGGCCGCGCTGGCAGATCCACTTCACGGTCGCCGACGTGGCGGCGTGTGCCCGGGCCGCGCTGGCCAACGGCGGCAGTGTCGTTCAGGGGGAAGAGGGCGCGACGGAGGCCATCCTGTGCGACCCCGACGGTGCACGCTTCGTGGTGCGCTCGAACCAGTCACAGTGACTCGAGAACAGTCGGAGTGAGACGACCGCAAACAGTCACGCTGAGACGACCGCGCAGGCCGAGAGAAGCGTCGTGGCCGCGAGGCTCCCCCACAGGGCGGCGGGGCCGTGCGGGGCCAGCGTGGTGAGGGCCGCCGGTGAGACGGCGAGGCCGAAGCCGGTGGAGAGCTCGAAACGCGCGAGGGTGCGCCCCAGGGCGTGGGCCGGGGCGACGGCGGTGACCAGCGCGGTGGCGCTGCCGGCGTAGATGATCTCGCCGAGAGTGCAGACCACGGACACCGCGGCGATGGCGGGGACGGCCCAGCCGTGGTCCAGCGAGGCCGCGCCGAGGAAGCCGAGGTACGACACGGTGAGGACCACGCCGGCGAGACCCAGCACGGTTCGCCGGGGGTAGCGGGACAGGAGGACGGTGACCGGCACCTGGAGGGTGACCACCAGGACCGTGTTGGCCACGAAGATGCCCGCCGACCACACCGGGGACGCGTGCAGTTGGGTCGTGAGGATCAACGGCAGCGCGATTTCAGGGACGTTGAGGCAGAAGACGTAGATCACGTTGGCGGCGAGCAGGGCACGCATGCGGGGTGCGGGCTCGTCGTCCTTCTCCTGGGTCGGGCCCATAGCCGGAACAACAGTGGGATCGGCGGCCGGAGCGGCCTCTACCCGTACACGTATCGACCATGTCAGGACCCCCGCGACGAGGTAGCTGACGCCCGTGACGGCCGCCAGCGTCCGCAACGCCGGGGTGCCGCCCGCCAGGCAGGCGGTGGCGATGAGCGCGCCGACGCCCATGCCGGCGTTGCGCAGGGCGCGGCCCGCCGCGAGCGCCGCGTCCCGTTCGCGGCCGTGGGAGACCGTGGCGACCAGGGCGGCGTGGGCGGCCGGCCAGGCCTGGTTGCCGATGCCGAGGACAAGTGCCGCCGCCGTGAACAGCCAGACGTTTCCCGCCGGGGCGGCCAGCAGGAGCGCCGTGCCCGCCACCCGCACCAGCATCGACGCCGCCACGGCCGTGCTGCGCGCGCCCCGGTCCAGCCAGCGGCCGAGCGCGGGCATGAACACGAGGCCCGCGACGACACCCACCGTCATGGCGGTGCCCGTGAGCGGGGCCGACAGGTGCAGCACGGTCACTCCGTACAGCAACAGGAAAGGCCGTAGGAGGCCGGTGCCGAGGGCGTCCACGGCGAGGGCGACGGCGTAGCGAGGGCCGCCGGAGGCGTGGACGAGGGCGCGGGGTCTGATCTTGGTGGTGGTGGGCATGGAGCAACCGTTCGTGCGGCCGCCCTGTGGGGCACGTCAGTTGACGGACACCGTCAACCGACGGTTTCGCCGCCCGTCCGACCAGCGATGATGAGGGGATGACGCTGCGCATCGACATCACCGGACTGCCGTCCGACCGGCTGCGGTTCGCCGCCTCCCCGCTGGCCGAACTCACCGCGATGCTGCATGTGCTGGCCGCCCCCGGGCACCATCCGCAGCTCGCGGGCTGGGCGGCGGAAGTGCGGGCCGGGCTGCCGTCGGAGCTGTCCGAGCGCCTGCGGGAAGCGGAGTTCCTCTGGCGTTCCTCACAGGCGGACTTCCTGCTCCCCGCCCGCCCCCGGCAGTCCCTCGCCGAGGAGTTGGACGACGTCGACCGGATCGACGACGAGACCTATGTGACCGCCGCGCTCGTCACCACGTGCGGCAGCAACCGGGCCCACTCCGCCGCGCCCTCCCCGCTCGCCGACGCGGCCGCGCGCGAGCGGGCCCTGGACCTCGCCCAGGCCCGCGGCGCGCGGCAGGAAGCCTTCGCGGAGCGGCTGCTCACCGACCCGGCCGCCGTGCGGGCGAGGGTGCGCCACACACTCGAACAGTGCGCCGAGGCGTTCTTCGACGCGGCCTGGGCCGATGTCGCCGCGCGGCTCGCCGCGGACCTGCGCCTGAAGAACGACCTGTTGAAGCACCAGGGGATCGGACCGGCACTCGCATCGGTCTCCGCAGCCGTCGCGCTGGCGCCGGACGGCGACTGCATCACCGTGGACAAGCTGCAGGACAAGGCGACCGCCGCCCGCGGCGCCGGTGTCACCTTCATCCCCAGCGTCTACGGCCGCCCGCACCTCGTGGTGGTCCACGCTCCCGGGTGGCAGCCGGTGGTGCAGTACCCGGTGGCCGAGCCGAACCCGCCGGAGCCGG
This sequence comes from Streptomyces sp. NPDC039462, assembly GCF_055639375.1. NCBI lineage: Bacteria > Bacillati > Actinomycetota > Actinomycetes > Kitasatosporales > Streptomycetaceae > Streptomyces > Streptomyces sp. NPDC039462. The sequence goes on along the minus strand of NZ_JBVKAO010000003.1, from coordinate 893,087 downwards.
TGTCGCTGGAGACGGTCGGGCTACGCCTGGAAGCGCTCGCCCATCCGGTACGGCTACGCCTCCTGCGCACCCTGGCCCGGGGCCCGCACACCACCGGTGAGCTGGCCCACGCCTGGGAGCTGACGGCCCCGGAGGTCTCCCGCCACCTCGCCGTCCTGCGCCGCGCCGGCCTGCTGACGTCGCGGCGGCGCGGCCGCTACATCCACTACGCCCTCGACCTGCCCGCGCTGACGGCCCTGGGCACGGACCTGCTCTCGGCGGTGCTGCGCTGAGAGGCCGGCCGGTCAACCCGGCCGGAGCAGGTGCTGGTTCGGGGATTTGGCGGCGTCCGCGTATTCGGCGAGTTCGATGACGGTGGTGCCCGCGGACTCGAGGTCTGCGGTCCCGTCCGTGCCAGGTGCGAAGGTGTCGGCCTCGGATGTGCCGGCCTCGAATGTGTCGGGCGCGAATGTGTCGGGTTCCCGCCAGCCGACGACCACGCGGCGGATGCCCGCCTCGCGGATCAGCTGGGCGCAGGACCGCGGCCGGGAGGCGCGCTCGGCGCACGGTTCGAGGGAGCTGTAGAGCGTGGCTCCGGACAGCCGGGGGTCGCCGGGGGCGAGTTGGGCGAGAGCGCCTTCCTCGGCGTGGTCGTGCGCGTCGCGCAGGCGGGAGTGGGCGCGGGCGAGCTCGGTGCCGTCGTCGGCGACGATGACCGCGCCGGCGGAGAACGCCGTGGTCGAGGGCGTGCACTCGGTGGCGAGTTGGCAAGCCACGGCGAGCCAGGCCCGGTCGGCGGTGGTCGGCTCGGTACCGGGCCCCGGCTGTCCGCAGGCTTCGGGAGATTCGGTCACAGGATGCTCGTCTCCTTGGGGGCGTACCGCTAGGGGTACCACGCCACCGGAGTCCGGAACCTGTCTCCGTGCCTCAGGATGCCCGGAAGCGGTGCCTCAGGGGCGCCGCGCGTGGCGTGCTGTGCCGTCCGGGTCCGGGTCGACTCTCTTGATGCGGGCGCGCTCCACGACTCTCGGTCCCACCTCGGCGGCCTTGCGGACCAGCGCGGGCCCGTCCCAGTCCGTGGGCCAGCCCTGCCACAAGCGCAGCTTTCCGTCGACGACGACCGCGGTGATCTGGTCGCGGTCGGCCAGCCGGACCAGTTCCCACGACAGGTCGTAGGACGGGGTGAGTTCGGGCACGCGGAGGTCGACGAGCAAGAAGTCGGCGGCCTTGCCGACGGAGACCTCACCCGTGACCTTGCCGAGCCCGACGGCGTCGGCGCTCAGGGCGGTGGCGTGGGTGAGCCACGTGCGGCCCGCGCCGCACGAGGAGTCGCCGGACTGCAGGCCGTAGGCCAGCCGCTGGGCGCTCTCCGCGGCGTCGACCAGCCGGAAGCCGCCGCCGCGGGTGCCGTCGGTGCCGGTGCCGAAGCGGATGCCCATGGCCCGCCACATCAGGGCGTGCGCGACGGCGTTTCCCTTCCAGGCGCTGGCGACCGGGTTGTAGCTGACGGCGGCGCCGGTGTCGGCGAGCATGCGCATCTCGTCGGGGGTGAGCAGGGTGGCGTGGGCGCCGAGGATGTGCGCGTTGAGGGCGCCGATGTGGTGCAGGTGGGCCACCGGGCGGCGGCCCACGCTCTTGAGCGAGCGTTCGACGGCGGCCAGGTGTTCGTTGACGTGGATCTGGAGGACCGCGTCGGCGTCCGCGCACAGGTCGGCGGTCTGCTTCAGCACCTCCGTGGTGGCGTCCTCGGGGACGGGTATCGCCAGCGAGGGGTGGATCAGCCGGGAGCTCTGGAAGCGCTCCAGGTGTTCCTTGCCGCCCTTTCCTCCGGAGACGACCTTCGACAGTACGCAGCGCAACCCGGCCTCCTCCGCGGCCTCGGCGATGACGCCCACGTCGACGGGCGCGCGGGTACCGGCGTCGGCGGCGGTGGTGAACCCGCCGCGCAGCGCCTCCAACGCCGCGAGCTTCGCCGAGAGATGAGCGGTCTCCTCGTCCAAGGCGCGTTCCAGCGGCTCCCAGACCGTCTTGAAGATCTCGGACGGCTGCCCGAACGCCTGGGCCTTGCCGAAGCTCTGCGTGAGGTGGTGGTGGGCGTCCACGAAGCCCGGCATGAGCAGGTGGCCCTTCAGCCGTACGGTACGGGCGTCCTGGTGCGCGTCGGTGAGCTTGCGGACCGGTCCGACGGCCTTGAAGGTGCCGTCCTGGACGAGCACCGCGCGATCCTTGACCGGCCCTTCCGGCAACAGCACCAGGTCCGGTACGAGCAGCAGTCGCTTGCCTCGGAGGTCCGCGGGGCCGAAGCTCCCGTGACCGTCCTGCGTACCGGAGGCGCCATGGCCGTCGCGGTCGGCGGCGGCCGCCGGTCCCGCCCCGGCGGCGCCGAGCAGGCCGCCGGTCCCGACGAGCCCGGCCCCGACGACGAAGCTGCGCCGTCCCACGCCGCGTGTCGCACCGCCTTCGCAGCCCGCCTCCGGCTGCCCCGCCCGTTCCGTGCCCCCGTCCCGTCGGCCGATGCCCTGCCCCTGCCCGTCACCCTCGCCCGACGACCCGTCCCGCCACGCCTGCTGCACTACCGCACACTCCTTCGTGTCCACACAGGAAAGGCCCGACCGCATGCGGGCAGCCGGGGGCGCCGACCCTAAGCGAGTCCACAGGACGGAACAAGAGTTTCGACACGTGGAACTGGAGGATGAGGTTCGAGCCTCGACGCGGAACGACCCGGCGAGTCGGCGGCGCCGCGGCGACTGGGTGGCACAACAGACCCTCGCTCCCCGCCGCGCTGCACGTCACGGGCGTCGTCGCAGGTCAGGGCAGGTGGCGTAACGCGCAGGAAACCTCCGCGTCCTAGGTTTGGCGGGTGCCGCCGCGGCACGGCCGCCGACTCGACACCGCCGTGCCGATTCGGTCATGCCCCGACGCGCAGCGGAGGTCCCATGAACGCCTCGCCCACCCAGTCCACCGAGCCCCGGACGGCACCGGAGAGTCGGCGGCGGACCCGGGCGGACCGGGCCCGGCAGGTCGCGGAAGTGCTGCGCCGCCAGATCGCCTCCGGGGCGTTCACCTCGGGCCTGCTGCCGGACGAGCGGCTGCTGATCGCCGACTTCGCGGTGTCGCGCAACACCGTCCGCGAGGCGCTGGGCGTACTGCGCGACGAAGGCGTGGTCGAGCGGCGCCAGGGCGTGGGGACGGTGATCGTACGGCGGCCGTACGAGCACACCCTGGAGCGGCTGACCGGCCTCGCCGAAACGCTGGGCACGCACGGTGAGGTGACCAATCACGTGCGGGTCGCGGACCTGGTGCGCCCGCCCGGCGAGGTCGCACGCAAGCTGCACGTCCCCGACGGCGGCCGGGTGGTCTACATCGAACGGCTGCGGCTGCTGGACGGTGTGCCGCTGTCCCTCGACCTGACCTACCTGGCCGCGGACATCGGGGAGCCGCTGCTCGCCGCCGACCTGGCCGGACGTGACCTGTTCGGACTCATCGAGGAGTCCACCGGCGGCCGGCTCGGCTCGGCGAGCGTCACCGTGCACGCGGTGGGCGGCGACCCGCACACGTGCGCGCTCCTGGACATCCCGGCGGGCTCGGCGCTGTTCACCGTGGAACGGCTGACCAGGCTGCCCGACGGGCGCCCGGTGGACCTGGAGTTCCTGCGCATCCGCGGCGACCGGCTCGCGTTCCGCGCCGAACTCGTCCGCGCCGTACCGGAGCCGCACATCGACCCTCCCCCTCGGGACAACGACAACCTGTCACGAGCAGGAGGTGAACGGTGAACCCCGACTCCCCGCCCGCGCGTGCGGACCAGGACACGGGCCGACGCGTTGACCGGGACGCGAGCAGAGGCGTGCACAGGGACGCCGACCGGGACACGGCAGGCCCCGGCCCCCTGACCGTCGCCGTGATGTGTCTGTGCGTCACCTTGGTGGTGGGCATGGTCTCCGCGGTCAACCTCGCCATCCCCGCGCTCTCGCGCAGCGCCCTGCGCCCGTCGGCCGAGTCGGTGATGTGGGTGGTCGACGGCTATGTGGTGTTCTTCGCCTGCCTGCTCATTCCGGGCGGTGCGCTCGCCGACCGGCTCGGCCGCAAGCGGGTGCTGGCCGCGGGCATGGGTCTGTTCACCGCCGGCTGCGTGCTGTGCGCCGTGGCGCCGGGCATCGGCACCGTGATCGCGGGCCGGGTGGTCAGCGGGGTGGGCGCCGCCGCGGTGCTGCCGACGACGCTGGCCCTGATGGTGGGCGGCGCGCCGGCCCACCGTCGGCCTCGGCTGGTGGCGGTGTGGGCGTCGATGACGGGGCTGGCGGCCGTGCTCGGCAACGTCGGCGGCGGCGCGGCGCTGCAACTCGGTTCGTGGCGGGCGCTGTTCTGGTGTGTGGTGCCGTTGTCGTTGGCGGCACTTGTCCTGGTGGTGGCGTTCTCACCGGCGCCGCCGCGGCACGACCGGCCGGTGTCGATGGTGTCCGCGGTGCTGCTGACGGCCGGGTTCCTCGCCCTGCTGTGGGGCATCGTCTCCGGTCCGCAAGCCGGTTGGGGCAGCCCGCGGGTGCTGGGCGGCTTCGGAGCGGCGGCGGTGCTGCTGGCGGCCTGGGCCGGCTGGGACCTGCACCGAGAGCATCCGATGCTGGACCCCCGGCTGTTCACCGTGCCGGTGGTGCGGGCGGGGGCGGTCGGCATGGCGCTGGTGTTCTTCGGGATGTTCGGCCTGTTCTTCGTCAACGGGCAGTATCTGCAGTACGCCAAGGGTTACTCGCCGCTCGGCGCGGGAGTGCGGCTGCTGCCGATGGCCGGTGCCCTGTTGCTCGCGCCGCGCTGCGCGGCGGCCCTGGAGCGGCGCACCGGTCCACGGGTGACGCTGGGATTCGGGCTGGCGGTGCTGGCCGCCGGTCTGGCCACGGTCTCGCTGGTCGGCCCGAGCACTCCGTACTCCCTGTACGCGCTCGGGGCGACGCTCACCGCGGCCGGGTGCGGCCTGGCGACGCCGCTGCTGTCGTACGGCATGATGTCCGCGCTGCCGGCGCACCGGGCCGGGGTCGGCTCCGGACTGCAGAGCCTGGCGCGGGAGTTGGGCAGCGCGCTGGGCGTGGCGGTGAGCGGGAGTGTGGTGACCGGGGTGTTCACCGCGGGCCTCCCGGCGCCGCTGCGCGGGCCCGGCGCGCCGACGACCGTCCCGGCCGCCGAACACCGCCTGGCCGCCGAGGGGTTGACCTCGCCCGGCCTGCGCCACGCCGTCGTCACGGACTTCACCACCTCCCTGGACACCGCGATGCGCGTGCTGGCCGCGCTGGTGGTGACGGTCGGCGCGCTGGTGCTCGTGTGGTACCCGCGCCACAAGCCCCGGGTGGCGGATGGGCTGGAAGGGTGACGGGCACTCACACCTCGGTGAGCCATTCGGCGGCTGCCGGCGATTTGCCGCCGACCGCGTCCCGGTAGGCGTCGCGCAGCGCCTCCGTGACCGGACCGCAGCCCTCCGTGGTGGTGCGGCGGTCGTCGACCGACTCGACCGGCACGATGCCGATGGCGGTCCCGGTCAGGAAGATCTCGTCCGCGGTGTACGCCTCGGCGTGCGAGAGGGGGCGTTCGACGGTGGGGATGCCTGCCACGTCGGCCAGTTCGAGCACGGTGGAGCGGGTGATGCCGGGGAGTATGCCCTGCTCCACGGGAGGGGTGTGCAGTACGCCGGAGCTGACGAGGAAGACGTTGGCGGCGGAGCTCTCGGAGATGTGCCCGGACGCGGTCAGCAGCAGGGCGTCGTCGTAACCTGCCCTGACCGCCGCGATCTTGGCGAGCGAGGAGTTGAGGTACGCGCCCGTGGCCTTGGCCAGCGGAGGAATGGTGTCCTGGTGGTTGCGCCGCCAACTGCTCGTCATGAGCCGCCAGTTACGGGTGGGGTGCTCCTCCCACGCCCAGGCGGCGATGGTCACTCGCACCGCGGACAGGTCGAGGGCGACACCCATGCTGCCGTACCCCAGGTAGACGAGGGGGCGGACATAGCGTGGTCCGGGGCCGCCCGCTCCGATCAGTTCCGTGGTGGCGGCGATCAGTTCGTCGTCGGTGTACGGGATGTCCATCAGGTAGACGCGGGCCGAGCGCCGGAGTCTCGCGATGTGGTCGCGGAGCCGGAACACGGCTTGGCCGGCCGCGGTCTCGTGTGCCCTGATGCCTTCGTAGACCGCCCATCCGTAGTGCAGGGACTGGGTCAGCACATGGACCTGTGCGTCGTCCCAGGGGACGAGTCGGCCGTCCATCCAGATGAATTCGGCCGGGGACAGTGCGGTCACGGTGTCCTCCTGCGGGCGCCCGGAGGCGCGGGGGCTGCGATGTGGTGCCGCTGTGCCAGCGCGTACAGAGCTCGTGCCGTGTCCGGGTCCAGCGGGATGCCGTCCCGGGAGGCGCCGGCCGCCTGGTCGCGCTCCGGGTCTCCCGGGCACAGGACCGGATCGGAGCCCGCGGCCGGTGCCCCGCGCGTGGTGTGTACGAGGTCGTGCAGCCGCCCGTCGAAGGCGCCCCGCCCGCCGAAAGCGGCCGGATCCAGGCACAGCAGGAAGTGCGCCACCTCGCGTCCTTTGCCGGGCGTCGCCTGCTCCATGTGGTCGAGCTCCCAGTCCAGCGGAGCGTCGGCGAGGACCGCGGTCATCAGGGTCACCATCATGCCCAGGCCTTGGCCCTTGTGTCCGGCGCCGAGCGGGGACAGGGCCGCCACCTCGGCCGCGTCGCGGGTGCCGCGACCGTCCGCGTCCGTGGCCCAGCCCTGGTCGAGGGGCATACCGCGGCGCCCCCGTTCCCGTATTTCCCCCAGACACACCTCACTGGTGGCCATGTCGAGGGCGAACTCGGTGTCGCCCTCGCCTGCCGCGACGCTGACCGGATTCGTGCCGAACAGCGGTCCCCGACCGTTGTAGGGGGCCACCCGCGACGAAGCGGACGTCATGGCCCAGCCGACCATTCCGGCCCTGGCCATGGCACGGCTGTAGACCGAAGCGGCCCCGAAGTGGTTGGAGTTGCGCACCACGACGGCCGCGACCCCGTGCTCGGCCGCGCGCCGCACCGCCTCCCTCACCCCCGCGGTCCCGGCGACCACGCCCAGTGCGGCGTCGGCGTCGATGAGTGCTGTCGGGCCGGTCTCCCTGATGGTGCGGATCTTCGGCGTGGCGTTGGCGATGCCCCGTTCGATGTCGTCGAGGTAGCGGGGCAGCAGCCGTAGCCCGTGGGTGCTGATGCCGCGCGTCGACGTCTCCACGAGCGCGTCGGCGACGACAGCGCGGGCCTCGTCGTCGACGCCGTGTGCGGCCAGGGCGGCGACCACGATCCTGCGGGCCGTGCCGGCATCGATGCGGTACGTCCCTGCTGTCTCCTCGGACTTCATAGGGTCAGGCCCTCCTCACAGCACGTAGGGCAGGTCGCCGGTCACCTTGACGCTCGACCAGTCGAAGTCGACCTCGTCGATGACCTCCAGTTCGGTGAGGACCCGGTGCAGCCCGCTGTAGTCGCGCAGCAGCGCGGTGCGTCCGGCTGCCTTGCAGTCCTGGAGCATCCGGGTTCCGTCCGCCACCCCGACGAGCCGCATGATCGCTTCCCAGGCCCGGTAGTCGTTCGCGGAGTACGCCTCCAGCGCCTGGCAGAGCGCACGGACCAGGAACCGCTGCTGCTCGCGGCCCAGTTGGGGGTAGAGCACCTTGAGCAGTTCGCCGCTGATGGAGCCGTGGCAGACCTCGTCGTGCCGGTGCAGCCGGGACAGTCCCACGATCATCGGCTGGACGCCCGACGCCTTGGCGACGAGTTCGAGATAGGCGCCGATGGACAGCTCGGTGGTGATGGCGAACGCCAGCGTGTACAGACTGCGCTGCCACCGCTCCGACGCCTGCCCGCTCAGCGCGCGGTGCGTCTCGGAGACGTACGGCAGCGGCAATTCCTTCGCGCGGAAGTGGCTGCCGCGTTTGGCCCGGGTGACGTCGCTGGCCATGCGGTGCATGAGGATGTGGTACTGCTCGTCCACCATGGCCTGCATCAGCGAGACCTCCAACGCCTCGCCCCACAGACCGGGGAACTCACCGCGCAGGATCAGTCCGAAGGCCGGGTTCACCACATGGGTCTCGGAGTACTCCGTGTTCCGGTTGAGGGCGATCATCGCCCAGGTGAGGATGGCGCCCCGCTGCTCCGGGGGCAGGCCGAGATAGACGGGGTGGTCGGCGAACGGGACGATGTCCTCCGGATAGTCCGGCAGGGAGAGGTCGAACAGGTCGAGCAGTTCGGGGTCGTCCCGCTTGACGGTGGCCCTGCGCCGCCAGTTGGCCGCGAGGCGGTGGATCACGGGGTTGTCGACGGCGCCGAACAGGGCGCTGCCGAGCTCGTCTTCCTCGGGGTTGCTGATGAACCGCTCGTCCATCCTTCATGTTCCTCTCGTGCTGTCGTGGCATCAGGGGGCGCGGCCGGTCCCGGCGGTCGCGTACGCATGGACCGCTGGGCGAGCAGCACTCCGGCGAGGACCGTGGCTACTCCCCCGCACTGCACGGCCGACAGGGTCTCGCCGAGGAGGAGGAACGCCGCTCCCGCCCCGGCCACGACCTCCAGGGTCGCGAACAGGCTCGCTGTGGACGGCGCCAGGAACTGCTGGGCCGCGATTCCACTGAGGTAGGCGATGAGCGTCGCCACGACGCCCGCCCAGACGACCACCGCCCATACGGGGGCGGAGACCGCTCCGTAGTCGACGGTGTCGGCCAGGGCCGCGTAGGGGAAGCCGGTCGGCGGGGACAGGACGTTCAGTGCGACCGCGCCGACGGCTATGCCCAGCGCGGCCACGGCGACCGGATCGCGGTGGCGCAGGGCCCGGCCCGCGAGCAGGAAGCGTACGGACAGGGCGGCCGCCGTGCCCAGGGCGGCCAGCACCCCGATCAGGTCGAGCCGCAGCCGTGCCCACACCTCGCCGACCAGCGGCAGACCGGTAAGCACGACGGCCGTGCCCGCCCAGACCAGGCGCGGCTGCGCGATGCGCCGCACGCAGCGCGACCAGACGACGACGATCACCGGTGACAGGAACTGCAGCACGACGAAGACACCGACCGGGATCCGCGCGACCGCGACGCCGCACAGCGTCTGCAGCGCGGCGAAGGAGAAGAGCCCGAGGACGGCGATGACGGCCCACTCCTGTCGGGTCGCGAGCAGCTGCCGTGGCCGGGTGACGGCGGCGTACGCGAGGAGCAGTACGGCCGCGACGGTCAGCCGGGCCTGGGCGATCTCGGGCGCCGAGAGTCCCGCCGACGCGAGGACCTTGGTGGCGGGGCCGACCGTTCCGAAGGCGCAGGCCGACAGTGCGGCGAGGGCGGCTCCGGCGGCCGCGCCGGTCGGGCGTGCGGCGTTCAGCACGGTTGTCCCTGTACGGCGGCGGACTGCGGGAAGAAGAGCCGGTCGGGCCCGCCGAACGGGACCAGTTCGGACCACCACTGGGCGGCCGGGTCCCACCGCGCGTGGAACGGCCGGCCCACCAGGTCCGGCATCCGGGCCTGCAGGAAGCGCAGCGCGAAGGCCCGCCCGCCCGGCAGTTCGGTTACGCCGTCCACGGTCACCTTTCCCTCGGTCGTCGACATCACCGGCCCGCGGGCGGTACGGCCGAGTCCGGACATGCGCCGCACGGCGTCGCGGTGGATCTCGTACGCGCGCTGGAGCGGCAGGCCGAAGTAGCGTCGCGCGCCGGTGTCGCGCTCCACGAAGAGGTAGTAAGGGTGGATCCCGAGCAGGAGCTGCGCGCGCCACGCGTCCGCCCACACCGCCGGGTCGTCGTTGACGTGGCGTACGACGGGTGCCTGGGAGCGGAGTTGGGCGCCCACTCCGTGCAGGGCGGCGACGGCGAGCCGGGTCAGGTCGGGTTCCAGCTCCCGGGGGTGCGACACATGCACCATGACCGCGAGGTGGCGGCCGGCCCGCACCACGCGTTCGAGCAGGCGGAGCAGGCTGCTCGCGTCCGGTCCCGTGACCAGGCGGGCGGGATGGAAGGAGAGCGCCTTGGTGCCGATGCGGATGGTGGTGATGTGCTCCAGGCCGGGGCTCAGGACGGCGTCGACGTACGGTTCCAGGAGCTCGGTGCGCATGACCAGCGGGTCGCCGCCGGTGAACAGCACATCGCTGATCTCGGGATGGTCCCGCAGATACGCGATGACCTTCCGCGGGTCGTCGTCCGCGATGCGCAGCTCCGGCGTGCCGACGAACTGGGCCCAGCGGAAGCAGTAGGCGCAGTACGCGTGGCAGGTCTGCCCATGCCGGGGGAAGACGAGCGCGGTCTGTGCGTACTTGTGCTGCACTCCGCTGACCGGGATGTTGCGGGTGAGCTGCTCACCGGGGTGCGGGTTGAGACGGCGGCGGACGGCGGCCACGGTGTCCCGCAGCGCGGCGGGGTCGCCCAGCGCGCGCTCGACGGCCCGGAAGTCCCGCGGGTCGAGCATGTCGCGGTGGGGGAAGACCAGCCGGTACAGCGGGTCGTCGGGAACGTTCTCCCAGTCGATCAGCGTGTCGATGACATGAGCGCTGACCTTGAACGGCAGCACGTGGCCGACCACTTCCACGTCGTGAGCCTGCTGGGCGTCCTTGCACCGGTCGCGGACGAGCATGGCCAGCCTGCGTCCTGAGACCGTGCGTGTCGCGGAGGCGGCCTGTTCGGCGATGGTCATCTGAGGGTCGGGCCCTTCTGCTGGGAGGCGCGCTCAGGCGGCGATCCAGTACCTGGTGAGGTGGCGGCCCGTGTCCTCGTACTGTGAACGGGCGTGCAGCATCCGCTGGTTGTCCCAGATGAGCAGCGAGCCGTCGGGGATGAGCACCTGGGTGCGGTACTTGTCGAACAGCTCACTGACCCGGTGGGCCAGGTCGGCCCCGGCCCGGCCGAGCGGAAGGTCTTCCGGCGGCGGTGCCGAGTCCAGGGAGGCGTCGTAGTCCGCCGCCGTCAGCAGGTTGAAACTGAACCGCAGGACGGGGCGGCCGTGGTCGTCGTCGTAGAGCATGGGGGCGAGGACGGGATCGCTGTCGCTCGCGGGGCCGGGGAAGACGAGGCGCGGTCCGGTCAGCAGCGCGTGCTCGGCCGGGCCGAGGAGCTTCTCCAGGACTCTGAGGTCGAGCAGATCGGTGTGGCCGCCCCCGCAGCGGGCCTGCTGGTGGCAGTACAGGGCCAGATGGCGCGGGCTCGGGTCCAGGCCCGGTGCTTCGGTGTGGGCGCGGATGGTGTTGCGGCTCTGGGAGTAGGCGCGGCCGTCGTTGCCCGGACGGTAGACGACCTCGTGCTCCACGGTGCCGGTGTACTGGGGGATGAAGCGGCCGATGTCCTGGAGCAGTTCGATCGCATCCCGCTGGCCTCCCGGCAGGGCCACGACGGCATAGCCGTCGGCGTCGAGTGCGGACCGTACGCTCGACTCGAGTGCGGATCGTGCGCTCGACTCGCATGGCACCGGCATGCCGCGCCCCCCTATACGCTGCTTCTCTTCTCCGAGCAGCCTCGCAAGGGGCACCGCGGCCGTATTGAAGAAAACCGACCTCTCCCCCAGGGTGGCTCAATCGGGCAGTACCAGGCTGGTCGGCTGTCCCTCGACCCGGTCCACGTCCGGGGGCCCTGTGCGGCCGGTGGCGCGTGCTCGCAGGAAGCGCGACATGGTCCAGCCCGTCATGGATTTGAACTCCCGGCTCAGGTGGGACTGGTCGGAGTAGCCGGAGAGGGAGGCGGCGATGGCGCCGGGAAGCCCGTCGGTCACCAACCGGAGGGCGCCGCGCATCCGCAGGATGCGGGAGGCCGTTTTCGGCAGCAGCCCGATCTGGTGCTCGAAGCACCGCTCCAAGTGCCTTTCGCTCCAGCCGCATTCGCGGGCGAGCAGATGGACGGGCACGCCTCCGGACGTCTCGGAGAGCCGGTTCCATGCCCACAGGACGCGTGCGGAGACGGCCGGCGCGTCCTCCAGCCAGTGGGTCAGCACCGTGTCCAGCAGTGCGAAGCGCCCGGGCCAGTCGGGGCAGCTGTCCAGCCGGTCGTCGAGTGCGTGGAACCGGGGGCCGAGCAGATCGGCGGGCTCGGTCAGCGAGTTGGCGAGCTGGTCCATCGGGGTGCCGAAGAAGGTGTACGCCGCCCAGGGGGCGAGGACGATCTCCACGCCGCGCAGCCTGCCGTCGTGCTCACCGAGCCGGGCACGCGACTGCGGCCCCGACACCAGGGAGGTGAACGAACAGGCCGCGGCGGGCTCCTCCCGCGTGACGTCGTGCACGCGCAGCTTCTGCCCGAAGAGGATGACCAACGTCGCCATGCAGTCGGGGAGTTCGAGCCGCCGCCGGGGCGCGGACAGGTCGAAACTGAAGCCGCGGTAGCGCACGACGAGGGAGCGCAGCCGGGCGGCGGGCAGGGCGGTCGCCACCTCCCAGGTTCCGGCCGGATCGCGCTCGTGCCTCACCACCTCGCCATTGTGGGCGGGTGTGTCCCTGCCTCTGGCCATTGGTTCACGCCAGAATCCGGCCCGCGCCGCGCCGGGCACGGGGCAGCCCTGGAGGAACCCGCGGGTGGGGAACCCACCTCATCCGAGCCGGTCGACCGCGTCGAGGACCTGCCGCGCGCCGTCCTCCTCAGCGATGCCTTCGGCGAGGAGACGGGCGCGGCCACGCAGGGCGGAGTCGCGGACCGCGGCGGTGATCGCGTCCGACAGGCGCTCTGCGGTCAGGCGCTGGTAGCGCAGCGGCCGTGGGGACACGCCGAGGCCATGGAGACGGGCGGCCCAGAAGTGCTGGTCCAGCTGCACCGGGACGGGCACGGTGGGTACGCCGGCGCGCAGGCCTGCCGCCGTGGTGCCCGCACCGGCGTGGTGGACGACGGCGGCGGTCCGGGGGAACAGCCAGGCGTGCGGTACTTCCTCCACCGTGATCAGGTCGTCGTTCTCGGCGTGCAGACCGCTCCAGCCCGCCTGGAGGACACCGCGCACCTTCGCCCGGCGCATCGCCTCTGCGACCAGGGTGCTCAGCCTCTCGGCGTCCTCGGCGACGAAGCTGCCGAAACCGGCGAAGACCGGGGGCGGGCCCGAGGAGAGGAAGTCCACGAGCCGCGGCTCGGGCTGCCAGCCGGGCAGGGTCTCGGGCCACCAGTACCCGCAGACCCGGTGCCCTTCGGGCCAGTCCCCCGGACGCGGGACGACCCGTGGGCTGAAGCCGTGCAGGACGCCGCGCCCGCGGGGCAGGCCCCGGGGCCCGGCGAACCTGCCCGGTGGCAGCCCCAGTTCGCGCCGCAGCTCACCGACGGCCGGAGCGAACATCCGATCCGTGGCCGCCCACAGGACATGGGCGCTCAGGCGGTTCCCGTACGAGCCGAACGAGCGGGCCCCGACGACCGGTGCCGCGAAGGCCGCTGTGGGCTGCACCGGCTGCAGATAGACCCCGAGGCTCGGCAGCCGCAGCGCCTCCCCCAGCACCGCGCACATCGGGTCGGTGACCGTGGAGCTCAGCAGCACGTCGGCGCCCTGCCGCACGGCGTCGCGCACGCCCGCCGCAAGCGCCGGCATGAACGCCGTCGCCATCCGCATCAGTCGCGCGAGAGCCACGGGCGCGCTGACCGCCCTGGCCAGCCCCTGCCCGCCCGCCGAGGCCAACTCCGCCCGCGGGTCCACGGGCAGCGCCCGGAACCCGAGCCCGTGAGCGGTCACCGCCACCCGAAACCGCTCATGCGTGGCGACGGCCACCTCATGCCCCGCGGCACTCAGCCGCACCCCCAACCCGGTGTAGGGAGCGACATCGCCCCAGCTCCCCGCCGTCACGATCAGTACGCGCATGGCGTCACTATGTCAGTGCGCGGGGCGGGGGCGCCGTTCCCGGCCTCAGGCGTTGGCCGGCGCGCCCCGGACGGCTCCTACGGTTCCGTTTCCGGGTTACGTTCGCGAGATGCAGCAGCAACCGGAAAACGTTCCCGCGCTCCTCGACGGCCCGGCCGTCGACGTCTCCGACGCCCACGAACTGCTCCTCGGCTACCTGGAGTGGTACCGCAAAGCCTTGATGCGCAAGCTCGCCGGGCTCTCCGACGACCAGCTCCGCACGCCGGTCGAACCGCTCGGCTGGTCACCGCTCGGCCTGGTCCAGCACCTCGGCTGGGTCGAACGCCGGTGGATGCGCTGGGGCTTCGGCGCCGAAGACATCGTCGCCTATCCACCCGGCGGAGACACCGAGGAGTGGACGGTCGCCGCCGACGCCTCGGCCGCACAGGTCATGACCGTCTACGAAGCGGAAGTGGCCGCCGCGAACTCCCTCGCGACGGCCGCCGCATTGAGCGACAGGGCGCACCTCGGGGGCCGCTTCAAAACGCCCGACCAAGCGCCCTCGCTCGGGCGGATCCTGTTCCATCTGCTCCAGGAATACGCCCGCCACGTCGGTCACCTCGACATCGCACGCGAGCTCATCGACGGCGAGACCGGCGAGTGACGCACCCGGCACGGTGTCGCAGTCTCAGAGAAGCCCGCGTCGCGGGCCCTTCGCCTCGGTCATGTCCCAGCTGTCCGTGACCATGGAGACCTTGCCCTTGGCGGGGATGTACGCCGCGCCCTGGTGCAGGTAGTCCACGAGGAACATCATCTCGGACTTCTTGCTGCCGGCGAGGAAGGCGATCTGCGGGGACGGGGTGATACGCGCCGCCGGGTTCGTGGTGTGCATGTACTCCTGGACGTCCGCGTTGAAGAAGGTCAGCGTGCCGCCCTTCTCCGTCCGCAGCGCGTAGACCTTCTTGTGGTCCGTCTTGCCCGCCTTGAACTCGGACTTGCCGTTGGGGCTGAGCATTCTGTTCTGCTCCAGCGGGAACTGGGTCATCCATTTCGAGGTCTCGCTCGCGCCGACCTTCGCGCCCAGCTTCTCGTCACCCGAGTAGAGCGCCACCAGTGCGTCGTCCATCTGGTCCGGGGCGAGGACGCCCTGCCTCTTCGCGGTGTCGGTGACCGGCACCGCGAAGCCGTCGGCGTCCTTGGAGAGGGGCGGCGTCTTGGGGTCCTTCTTGTCGGTCCAGCCGCTCCACACGGCCTTCCAGTCGCCGCCGCCCGCCTCCTTGTCGAAGATGACGGTGGCGCGGCTCGTCTTCGCCGAAGTGCCGTTGTGGTCCTTGGTGTCGGCACGCAGCGCGAACCAGGAGACGCCGCTCTTCGCGGCCGGGATGACGTACTCGCGGTTCACGTAGTCGAAGGGCTTGCGGCGCTCGGCCCTGTCCTTCGCGGACTGCAGCTCGTCCTGCTTGTAGATGTTCGCGCTCGCCTCGAAGAGCCCGCCGGCCTCGACGGTGGAGAGGGTACTGCTGTCGCGCTTCGCGTTGGCCCGGTTGTTGACCTTCACGTAGTGGTCGACGATCTTCTTCGCCTCGGTCGGGGTGACCACGCCCTTGGCGGCGCGGTCGGCGGTCGCCTTCCCGCCGTCGTCCCCGGTGCCGGACGAGCAGGCGCTGGCGGTGAGGGCGAGCACGGTCGTGCCCGCGGCCATGAGGAGGGCGGCGCGGTTCGTGCTGTGCGTGAGCATGTAGTTCCCCGTGGTCATAGCGGAAGATGACGTTCCTAACGGGGTGCCACGTTAGCTTTCGCTCCTTCCCACCCCATGGGCCGGGTCCAGACGCGGACCATATGGGTTTTGACGGTGCCCTCGGTGAGGTGGAGCCGGGCCCCGATGGCCTGGTTCGGCAGGCCCTCGACCGCGAACGCGGCGCCTTCGCTCGAACAGTTCATCCCCTCGGGGTCAGGCGGTCGAGTGGGGCGTCCCGAAAGCGTGACGCTGCCGCGAACGCTTTCCCCGGGCCGGGGTCAGGCAACAGACTCGCCTTCACGACCCTCGTCTGCATGCCGGAGACATCCTGTGCCATCGCCCTGCGACCCCCAGCACGCTCCCGTCGGCGAGGTCGGCGTGGCGCTCATGATGATCGACTCCCGCCTCAAGGGAATCCACGACGGCAAGACCGAGACCGACGCCCAACAGCAGTTGCTGATCCGCCAGTTCGCGCAGTCGCTGGGTCCCGACGGGGCCAACGACGTGCTGGACGGCACGTGCACGCTCATCTACATGTACATGAGCTGGCTGCGGAAGGTGCACGAGCAGCACGAGAAGGACGTCATCGAGTACGTGGTGCCCAACCTCGTGGCCACGATGCGCATGATGCCCAAGAGCTGCCCCACGGAGGTCATCCCCATCATGGCCGGTCTGGTCACCGCCGCGGGCCTCGGCCTGAGCCCCAACCTGTGGCGCGGACAGTACGGGGACTGGACCGACGAGGAGATGACTCCCCTGGAGGCCACCGCCTTCCTTCTCGCGGAGCACATCAACCGCATCGCCGACGACCCGGACTTCGCCACCCGCATGATCACCGAGGCTCTCTCCAGCGCGGAGGAGGACTGACGCGAGGACTGACGCGGGGAGGTACCTCCCGGGACCTCAGACCGCCGCGTCGGCGAGCAGCTTCAGGGCGAGTGCCTCCGTTTCGGCGTCGGCCTTCTCGGGGCTGCCGGTGTCGTACGGCGGGTCGGGGTCGTACTCCACCGCGAGCTGCATGGCCTGCGCCACCTCGACGTCGGAGAGGCGAGCCGCGAGGTGGAGTCCCATGTCGATTCCGGCGGAGACCCCAGCGGCCGTGATGATCTTCCCGGCCTCGACGAAGCGGCCCGGCGTGAACGTCGCGCCGACCTCCGCCAAATACGGTCTGGACGCCCAGAACGTCGTCGCGGGCAGGCCGCGCAGCAGCCCGGCCGCCCCCAGGATCAGCGAGCCCGTGCACACGGACGTCGTCCACACCGACCGGCGGTGGATACGGCGGATCCACTCGTGGACCGCGGTGTCGGCCATCATGGCCGTGGTCCCCCGCTGGCCGCCTCCCGGGATCACCAGGACGTCCGCGTGGCGTACGTCCCGCATGGCGCGCTCCGCCACCAGGCTCAGCTCTCCCGTGTCCGTACGGACCGGGCCCGTCTCGTGGCCGACCATCGTCACCCGCACGCCGGGAACGCGGCACAGCACTTCGTACGGTCCGACGGCGTCCAGCGCCGTGAACCCGTCGTAGAGCAGTACCGCCACACGCAACCGCCCGGCCCCGGGCGACGCCTGCGCCGAACCGCTCGTACCGACGGCGAGGGCGGCCCCTGCCCCCACCGCCCCCGCGCCCCGCAGCACTCCGCGCCGACTCGGTTCCCGTCGGACACCGTTCCTGACCATGGCCACCAACGCCCTTCACCGTCACAGCAGTTGTCGTGCCAGTAGTCGCGCTCGGCGGCGCCGGAGTTCCCCTCGGAGTCGGATTGGGATCGGATCGGGGTCGGTTCGGGGGCGGATTACTTCCGGAGTAATCGACGAAATGATCGCCGCTGGGGGAGAGTTGGCACAGCGCAGCGACACGCGACACCTCGCCACTCAGGAAGGAACCATCCATGCCGTACTTCGAGGGCTCCGACGGGACCAGCCTCTTCTACACCGACTGGGGCCAGGGCAAGCCGGTGGTGTTCGTGGCGGGGGCCTGGCTCAGCAGCAGCTCGTGGGAGTTCCAGATGCTTCCGCTCTCCGAACAAGGCCTGCGCTGCGTCGCGTTCGACCGGCGGGGCCACGGCCGCTCGGACTGGGTCGGTCACGGATTCGACTACGACACCCTCGCCGATGATCTCGCGGCCCTCCTCGACCGTCTCGACCTCCGCGAGGTGACCCTGGTGGCGCACTCGATGGGCGGCGGAGAGGTGATCCGCTACCTCTCCCGGCACGGCTACGACCGGGTGAGCCGGGTGGCGTTGATCGGGAGCACCGCGCCGCTGATGCTGGCGACGCCGGACAACCCGGACGGAATCGGCCAGGAGGTCTTCGACGCCATGGAGGCCGAGCGGACCAAGGACCGCCCGAGGTGGATGGCGCAGAACGCGCAGGCGTTCTTCGCCACGCACCTGGGCAACGCCATCTCCTCCGAACTCATGGAGTGGATGGTCCAGCGGTGCCTCGACTGCTCGGCGAAGGCGGCCGTCGAAGTCGTGCGGACGGCGTGCGGTACTGACGTACGCGAGGAGGCCGGCGCGATACGCGTGCCGACGTTGATCCTGCACGGCGACGCCGACGCCTCCGCTCCCGTCGCCCTCTGCGGGCAGCGCCTGGCGAAGCTGGTGCCGGACAACGTCTACAAGGAGTACGCCTTCGCCGGGCACGGCATCTTCATCACCCACGCCGACGCGGTCAACCGGGACCTGCTCGAGTTCATCGGCGCCGCCTGAGACGTTCCGATGTGGCGTCGCCGATGAGTTCTCGCGAGGCGGACGGTCTTCCTTCATGAGACCGCGAACATCGAGGAGACCTTCATGGCTGAGACAGAGACCCGCACGCTCACCGCGGACGGCGCCACACTGACGTACGACATCCGCGGCGGCGTGACCGGCGGCGACATCCTGTTCCTGGTGGGCTCCCCCATGGACGCCTCCGGGTTCGCCACCCTCGCGTCGCACTTCACGGACCGGACCGTCGTCACCTACGACCCCCGGGGAGTGAGCCGCAGCCCCCGCACGGACGGGGCGGCGGAGACCGCGGTCGAGGAGCACGCCGGCGACCTGCGGCAGGTGATCCAAGCGCTCGGCGCAGGACCGGTCGACGTGTTCGCGAGCAGCGGCGGCGCGGTCAACGCCCTCGCGCTGGTGGAGCGGCACGGGGATCTCGTGCGCACCCTCGTCGCCCACGAGCCGCCGACCGCGCAGGTCGTCCCCGACCGGGAGGTGATGCTCGCGGTGTGCGCCGACATCCACGCGACGTACCTGCGGCACGGCATGGGCCCGGCGATGGCGAAGTTCATCGCGGCGACGAGCCGGAAGGGGCCGTTCCCGGCGACCTGGGCGGACGAGCCTGCGCCCTCGCCCGCCGACTTCGGGCTGCCGGCCGAGGACGACGGCTCGCGCGACGACCCGCTCCTGGGGCAGAACATCCGGGGCTGCACCGGCTACCGGCCCGACATCGCCGCGCTGCGTGCCGCGCCGACCCGCGTCGTCCTCGCGGCCGGGCAGGAGTCCGAGGGCGAGTTCGCCGCGCGCGCGGCGGCCGCCATCGCCGAGCGGCTCGGCACCGAGCTCGTCGTGTTCCCCAGTCATCACGGCGGATTCCTCGGCGGCGAGTTCGGCCAGCACGGCGCCCCCGAGCCCTTCGCGAAGACACTGCGCCACACGCTCGACACCCACCGCTGAGCCCGGGCGGTTCGGGCGAGACCCGCCGTTCCGGTCGACCGGCGGACCGAACCGCGCTAACGTACAACCAAATGGTTGTACATGAAGTGGGCGACCAAGCCGTGGACCAGCTGTTCCACGCGCTGGCCGACACGACGCGAAGGGACATCCTGCGCCGGTGCGTCCGGACCGGGACGTCGGTGTCACAGCTGGCGGAGGCGTACCCGATGAGCTTCGCCGCCGTGCAGAAGCACGTCGCGGTCCTGGCGCGGGCCGGGCTCGTGACCAAGGAGCGACGGGGCCGCGAGCAGCTCGTCCGCACCGACGCCGACGGCCTGCGGCAGGCACGGCAGGCGCTCGACCAACTGGAGACGGCGTGGCGCGGGCGCGTGGACCGGATGTCCCGGCTGCTCGCCGAGGAGCCGACCGCCCCGCCCCGGGCCGCCGAAGAGAACAATCCCGCAAGGAGAGCGGAATCATGAGCGTCACCAGCATCGACAAGGATCTCGACAACCTCACGCTCACGCTGATCGCCGACTTCACCGCCCCCGTCGGGCAGGTGTGGCAGCTGTGGGCCGACCCGCGGCAGCTGGAGCGGTGGTGGGGGCCGCCGAGCCACCCGGCCACCTTCGAGGAGCACGATCTGACCCCCGGCGGCGACGTCACGTACTTCATGACGGGCCCCGAGGGCGAGAAGCACCGCGGATGGTGGCGGGTCACCGCGGTCGAGCCGCCGACGTCCCTGGACTTCACCGACGGGTTCGCCGACCAGGACGGGAAGCCGGCCGCGGACCTGCCGGTCTCGACGGTGCGGATGCGGCTGTCCGAGCACGCCGGCGGCACCCGCATGGAGATGCGCTCGGCCTTCGACTCCCGCGAGCAGATGGAGCAGCTCCTGAACATGGGCGTGGTGGACGGCCTGACCGAGGCCGTCGGTCAGATGGACGCCCTGCTCGCCGGCTGACGCGACGCCGGGCGGGGAGCCCCCTTCCCGCCCGGCCCCTCCCCCTTTCCCGCGCCACCGCCACGCAAGCCCGGACACGGCAAGCCCGGCGAGCCCGGAGAACCCGACCCGCCCGCCGCACCCCGGCAGACCCGCGCGGGTCACCTACACTCGCGCAATGGCCAAGTACTTCGACGTGCATCCCGACAACCCCCAGCGACGCAGCATCAGCAGCGTGGTGGACGGGATCCGCTCCGGCGCGCTCGTCGCGTATCCGACGGACTCCTGCTACGCGCTGGGCTGCCGGCTCGGCAGCCGCGACGGCATGGACCGCATCCGGTCGATCCGTCAGCTCGACGACCGCCACCACTTCACCCTGATGTGCCAGAGCTTCGCGCAGCTGGGGCAGTTCGTTCACCTGGACAACGACGTGTTCCGCGCCATCAAGGCCGCCACGCCCGGCAGTTACACCTTCATCCTGCCGGCCACCAAAGAGGTGCCGCGGCAGATGATGCACCCGAAGAAGAAGACCGTCGGTGTCCGCATCCCCGACCACATCGTCACCCAGGCCCTGCTCGCCGAGCTCGGTGAGCCGCTGCTCTCCAGCACGCTGCTCCTGCCCGACCAGCAGGAGCCGCTGACGCAGGGCTGGGACATCAAGGAGCGCCTCGACCACCTCGTGGACGCGGTCGTCGACTCCGGCGACTGCGGCACGGAGCCCACCACGGTCATCGACTTCTCCGACGGCGAGGCGGAGATCGTCCGGCGGGGAGCGGGTGACGTCACGCGCTTCGAGTAGGCCCCGCTCGGCCGACCGCGGGGGCGAAGGTCCCGGTCAGGTCTCCGGTGTGCAGCATCCGTCCCGGCGCATCAGACGGCCGACCTTCAGCCAGTACGCCTCGTCCACCCGCTGTCGGTCGAACGCGGACGTCAGCTCCTCGGTCGTGTACGGGGTGCCGCCCCGGAGCACCGACACCGTGCGCACCATCGTGTCGAAGTCCGTGAACGGGTCGCCGTCCACCACGGTGACGTCGGCGACCTTCCCGGCCTCGACGGTGCCCAGGTCCCGGTCCAGACCGAACACCCGGGCCGGCAGGACGGTCGCGGTGCGCAGCGCCTCCACGGGGGACAGGCCGCCGAGGTGCAGGGCGCGCAGACCCAGATGCAGGGCGAGGCCGACCGGGACGATGGGCTGGTCCGTGCCGAGGGCGACAAGGCCGCCGGCGGCGAGGATGCGCCGGTAGATGTCGGTCTCCCTGCGCAGGGTGGCCAGTTGGTCCTCGCTCGGCGGTACGGCCGCGCCGGCCCGCACCGCCGCGGCGTCCCACGGCGGCATCACCGCGGTGACGCGCGGGTCGTCCGCGAGGCCGGGGTCCGCTCCGAGCAGGGGCGCCGACGTGAACGGCGTGGCGATCAGCGAGAAGTCCGCGCCGCGTGCGCTGTAGATCTCGACGACGTCGTCGTAGGTGCGGCCGGTCGCCGTCACGGCGTGCCCGAACTCCGCCCGCTGGGTGGCCTGCAGATGGGTCGTCAGGTCCTGGCCGAGCTGGATGCCGGGCGACAGCAGATGGCCTCCCGTGCGTACGCCGAGCCGTTCGTGGGCGAAGCGCGCCGCCTCCTCCATCACCCAGCCCGGCGCCCGCACATAGGTCTTGACGAAGTCCCAGTCGAGCGCCTCGCCGCGCTCCAGGGAGCGCCGCAGGGCCGCCCTGCTCCGGTGGGCGCGGCCCATGCTGTACGCGACGCGGGAGCCGTCAAGGAGTTCGCCCGTCGTGAGGAGGCGGGGGCCCGCCAGCTCGCCCGCGAACACCGCCTCACGGACGCGGGCCTGTTCATAGGCGAAGCCGCCCAGCGACACCGCCGTGGTGATCCCGTACGTCAGCTGGCCCGCCGTCTGGCGTCCGCCGTACGTCGTCTGCCACGGGTGGGTGTGGGTGTCCCACAGCCCGGGGACGACCGTGTGCCGCGAGGCGTCGACGCGGCGGGCAGTGGGGACGCGGCCGACCGCCCTGTGCGGCCGCACGGAGGCGATCCGGCCACCGCGGACGACGATGTCGACGTCCTCCCGCACCTCGTCGCCGGTGCCGTCCCACAGCCGGCCCGCGTGCACGACGACATCGGCGGGCGCGGGCCTGCGCCCGTCCAGCGGGGCCCGGACGGTGCGCGGGCGGCCTCCGTCGACGCCGATGAGGCGCAGTCGGCCGCTCGACAGGTAGAGGAGCGACTTCGAGTCTCCCGACCATGAGGGGTGGTCCGCGGGTTCGGTGGAGAGCACGCGGGGTGCGCCGCGTGGCGTGCCGTCGGGCGCCACGGGCAGCAGGTGCAGCGCCGACTCGACGATCACGGCGAGCCAGCGGCCGTCCGGGGACCAGACGGGACCGGAGTCGTACCGGTCGGAGACCGAGGCGTGTGGGGCCACGGCATACAGCCGGTCCGCTCCGGTGGCGGCGTCGACGATCCGGATGAGGTTGTAGCCCTCGCGGAAGCGGTGGTTGATGCGGTTGCGGTCGCAGAGCGCGAGGTGCCGGCCGTCCGGCGACCAGCTCGGCCGGCCGGGCAGGCCCCCGCCGCCGAGTGGCGTCACCAGCGCGCGTTCGGTGCCCGACGCCAGGTCGCGCACCATGAGACGGCCGGTCATGTCGAGGCAGGCGAGCCGCCGGCCGTCGGGCGAGAGCGCCGGGTGGACCCGGCCGCCGGTCGCCAGTGCGGTCTCCGCGCCGGTGGCGAGGTCGTGCCGGTACACGCCGAGCAGCCCGTCGCGGTCGTCGGCGTACACCAGGGACTTCCCGTCCCGTGCCCAGGCAGGGCCGAGCAGGTAGCCGGTGGGCGCGGCGCGGTGCAGCCTGCGGGGTGGGCGGCCGCCGGACGTGTGCGCCAGCCAGAGCGAGTTGAGGGCGGCGAAGGCGATCCGGCGTCCGTCGGGCGAGAGAGCGGGCAGATGGATGCCGCGGGTCGGCCGCGCGCGCCCAAGGCCCAGGTCGTACTCCTTGACCCGGTATCGCGGGCGGTGCACCGGCAGGGTGGCGTCGAAGGGGATCGCTTCGCGCTTACCGGGTCTGTCGGGGCGTACGAGCGTGAAGCGGCCGTCGAGGGTGAGCAGCAGCTCTCCCTTCGCCGTCCAGCGCGGCGGCACGGGAGCGAGGTCGCCGTCGAGCGCGACTGGCCGGCCGTCGACGACGAGGGTGCAGGAGGCGCGGGGCGCGGACGTGGTCCGCAGGTAGGCGAGCCGGCGCCCGTCGGGGGCCAGGGCGGGCGTCATGACCTGCGCGGTCGCGGTCTCGGTGTGGACGACGGTGACGGGGCCCGCTCCCCCGGTGGGGACGGCTGCCACGGTCCGGGCCTCCAGCGTGGTGCCCTGCCCCGTGGTGACGGACTTCGCCCGGACGAACAGGAGTCGCTCGCCGTCCGGTGACCAGGTGGGATCGAAGTCCTCCCACGGCCCGTCCTGCGAGGGCCCGTCCTGTCCGGGCCGCCCGGTCACGCGGGTGAGTCCGCCGCTCGCGAGGTCCAGGACGTGGATGCGGTACGAACCGCCGCGCACCGGGTCGCCGCCGCGCTCGGACGCGAACGCGATGCGCGATCCGTCGGGCGACCAGGCAGGTCCCCGGTCGTCCCAGGGGCCGTCGGTGCGCTGCCGCAGCCGTGACCCGTCGACGCGCATCGTCCAGATGTGGAACCCGCCGTCCTGGTAGGCGCAGAACGCGACCGACGTGCCGTCCGGGGCGTACACCGGCCGGTTCGGCTCCAGCCCCGGCGGTGTCAGCGGCACCGCCTCGCCGCCGGTGCGGGGCAGGGACCACAGGGTGGCCTGCGCCTCGACGACGAGCCGGTCCGCGGCGTGCGAGAGGGTCGCCGCTCCGTTCGTGACGCGGGTGAACGAGAGGGGAACCGTGGTGCGCGGCCGGGCCGGCGCGGGCGGGGCCCCCAGCGCGGCGACCGCCCCGGAGGCACCCGCGGCCACGAACAGCTGACGGCGGGACAGGGGCAACGCGGTGTTGTGCCGGTCACAGTCCATGACACAGCACACTCGCCCATCGCCACTGCCGTGGACAACACCGCACGACGACAACACGCCGGTGCGTTACGTCTGTTCTGCGTGTGTTCTATGCCTGTCTTACGTCGTCTGCCTTACGTCGTCTGCGATACGTCGTCGTCTGCCTTACGTCGGAAACTCGCCGAGCCAGCCGCGGTTGAGGAGGTGCCTGGGCAGGAACGGCGACTTCTCGTCGACGGGGAAGCCCGCGTCGTACGCCAGGCACGCCATCGCGAGAGGACCGAGTGCGACGCGACGGTACGAGGGGGTGGCGCCGTCGGCCTCCGCGGGCCGGTCCGACCAGTAGCGCTCGTGGTGGGCGAGGGCTTCGGTGAGGGCCTCCGAGAAGGCGTCGGGGTCACCCGCGATCAGGCGGTGGAGGATTGCGGCCGGCTGATAGTCGATCAGGTTGAGGAAATCGCTCGGGGTGCGGGTCGCGACGTGGGGGTGGGAGGTCTCCATGGTGGCGATCAGGTGCTGGACGACGTCGTCCATGGGCCGCCTGAGCCAGAAGGCGCGCAGCGTCTCGATCCAGTGGAAGACGTACGCGTCGAGGGGCGTGGCCCGGCGCAGGTCGTCCAGCGGCACGCCGCAGAGCAGGGTCAGTCTGTCCTGTTCCCGGCAGACGACGGCGAGGTAGAAGGCGTCGAGCCAGGCGCGGGCGTCCGCGCTCGGCACGGGCCCGGTGGCGGGCAGCCGCAGCAGGTGGTCGGCGATGCGGCACTCCACCGTGCCCTGGTGGGACGTGGCCGTGCGGAACAGCGCCGAGCCGGTCTGCATGGCCCACACCCAGGCCTCCCAGGTCTCCAGGCTCGCCCCGTCCGGGTCGGCCGCGCAGCGTGCGTCGCTCAGCTTCTTCGTGACCGTGAAGGCGTGGGTGAGGCCTGCCGGGCTCTGCGCCAGCCGGACGATGTGTTCGGCTGCGGCGGCGGGGTCGAGTCCCGCCAAGTCGTCCCCGGCGACCGCTTCGGTACCAGCTGTGGCGGGGGCGGCGGGCGGCGGAGATCCGGCGCGCAGCTTCCTCATCACCTCCATCAGCTCGGGCGGCGGGACCACGGAGAAGGAGCGGGTCTCGTGGTCGATGACGGTGAGGGAGGTCAGCCGCCCCCGGTGCCACCAGTACAGCCGGGGTGACAGCGCGCCCGGCCCGTCCTCGTGCGCGCCGAGCGCGTACGCGCCCAGGTCGTTGACGGCGTCCACCACCGTGCCGTCCTCGATCGGGTGGAACGCGAGCAGGTTCCTGCTGGGCACGACGACGAGCGCGCCGGCCTCCGGCAGGTCCCTGCCGGAGGTCGCGCGGGCCAGTTCCGGGAGCACGAGCGCCTTGCTCGCCACGAAGTGGGAGTCCCCGTGGACGGACCGCAGCCGCGCACCCTGCGGCCCGGTCACCTCCGTGTGCTCCACCGGTTCGCGGAGCAGGTTCTGCCGGGCCGCCGCCCAGAGCCGCTCAGCGCCGGCGAGCGCCACGTCGTGGTCGGTGAGGATGCGGACGGAGGTGGGGCCGTCGAGGGCCAGCGCGAGAATCAGCCCCTCGGCGACCGGCTGCGCGTAGCGGAAGCTGTTCGCCATCTCGCCGGGGAAGGCGTCGTCGGGCAGGAGGCGGAGGACGGTGCCGTCGAGCAGTTCCTGTACGTTCTCGCCGCCCCGGGACGCCTCAGCGAGGTGGGTGAAGTGCTGTTCGACCAAGGTGGGCCAGTGTTCCTCGGCCACGGCGCGGCACTTGTGTGCCAGGTTCGGGAGGGGGCTGCGGTGCCCGTCGCCCCACAGCACGGCGTCGCCCTCGATCCGAGGACGTATGCCGCGGTGCGTCAGGAAGTACTCGGCGGTCAGACTCCGCAGGCGTTCGGCCTGCGGGAAGGTCAGCATCGGCAAGTGCGGATCGGGTGCGTGGTGTTCGTTCACCCGGTGACTCTACGAAGGGGCTGCGTCCGGGCCACGAGGGGGTGGCGGAGTGCCGCCGCAGCACGGCTCCTGCACGTCATCCCAGGAGCTGACATGCGGTCCACCGGCGTACCCCCAGAGTCTGGCCGCGCGTGCTACCGCAGGCCGACGTGCCCTCAACTATCCCTCACCTACCCTCCTTTGACATGACGACGGCAACCCGAACCACCCTGCTTCGACGCACCTTGGTCACCACCGCTGCCCTCGCTCTCGCCCTGCCTGTCGCGGGCGGAGCGACCGCCTTCGCCGACGGACGCGACAGCACCGGCGGCACAGGCGGCGTCTCGGTGAGAGACACGGCGACAGCACCTCTCCATCTCCCACGCCCCACCGGCCCGTTCGCAGTCGGGCGCGACACCCTGCACCTCGTCGACAAGAGCCGCCCCGACCCCTGGGTGCCCTCGGCGGACGCCCGGGAGCTGATGGTCTCCGTGTACTACCCCGGTCGGCACGGCGGCGGCCGGCCCACCTCCTACACATCGGAGGAAGAGGCCAGGCTGATGCTGGAGTGGTGGAAGCTGGACAAACAGGTCTCCCCCGCCGCGTACAGCGCCACCCGCACCTTCGCGCGCACCGGAACGCACCCCGCACCAGGGCGGTTCCCGCTGATCGTGCTCTCCCCCGGCTTCAGCGCTCCCCGCGCCACCCTGACCCACCTCGCCGAGGACTTGGCCAGCCGCGGCTTCGTCGTGGCCACCGTCGACCACGCCTACGAAACCACCGGCACGGCCTTCCCCGGCGGGCGCATCCTTACCTGCGAGGCCTGCGCGGGCGCAGACAAGCCCGGCCGGGGCAAGGCCGTCACGGCGGGGCGGGCCAAGGACCTGTCGTACGTCATCGACCGGCTGACCGGGCGCAAAGCCGCCTGGCGGCACGCCCGCATGATCGACCCCGAGCGGATCGGCGCGGGCGGGCACTCCATCGGCGGGGCCGCCGCGCTCGCCACAATGACGAGCGACCGCCGGGTGCGGGCGGGCATGAACATGGACGGCAGTTTCCACACCGGGCCCGCCGGGATCGACGGCCGGCCGTTCCTGATGCTGGGCACCGAGGTGCAGCACACACCGGGGGTCGAGGACGGCAAGAACTGGGACGAGACCTGGCAGGGCCTGGACGGCTGGAAGCGCTGGCTCACCGTCGCGGGTTCCGGCCACTTCACCTTCACGGACGCGCCCGTCCTGATGGGGCAGGCCGGCGTGGTGGACCCCGAGGTGCCGCTCTCCGGTGAGCGTTCCGAGCGGATCACGCGGGCGTACATAGGGGCGTTCTACGAACAGCACCTGCGCGGCAGGCCGCAGTCCCTCCTCGACGGGCCGACGCCGGGCAACCCCGAGGTCACCTTCCAGCGACGCTGATCTCACGAAACCCGCTAGCATGTAATGCATGCTAGACATAACTGACCCTTACGAGGTGCGTGAGGGAGTGCCGTCCGTCGAGACTTTCCGCCGTCTGCGCACCGACGCCGGACTCTCCGACAAGACGCCCGAAGCCGTCGCGCTCGCCCTGCCGAACACCTGGCACGGCGTGGTGCTCCACCACGAGGGCGAGCCCGTCGGCATGGGGCGGATCATCGGCGACGGCGGCACGGCGTTCCAGATCGTCGACATCTGCGTACACCCCGCACATCAGGGGCGAGGGCTCGGCAAGCGCATCATGGCCGCACTGACCAAGGAGTTGGAACGCCGCGCGCCGGCGACCGCGTACGTCTCACTGATCGCCGACGGCCCGGCACGCTTCCTGTACGAGAAGTTCGGTTTCGCCGACACCGCCACGCACGACTCGATCGGCATGTACCGCATGATGACGGCACAGCCGGAGGACCGTCCCGCGCCGACTGCTTGAGCCCATCCCTCCTTACCCCGGCGCGGCCGGGGTACCCGGGAATTCGACACGACAGCACCAAGCCCGTCGATCCCGAGGAGGCACCGGCCGTGGACGGCTTAAGGCGCTGGTTCGACCGCAGCCTGTTCGCACAGGCACTGCTGCTCTTCCCGCTGTGTGTGGGGGTCGCCGCCCTGTTCCGGCAGGACGCACATCCGGTCCGATGGCTGATTCAAGGCGCGCTCTACACCGGGGCCGGCCTCACCTGTGTGGCCTTCCAGCGCCGCAGGATCAGCCGCGCCATCGGCTCGCACCCCCGCGCGGTCGCCGATCTCAACCGCAGGATCCGGCACCGCAAGGTGCCGAGCGACCCCGGGGAACGGGCGACGATGCGGCGCCTGGTCGCCGAACACCAGGACCGGCTGGAACGGGCAGAGCGGTGGCTGCCGTACTGGCTGGGCGTCATGGGACTCATCGCGACAGCCGTGCTCGTGCTCGGGGCAGCCACCGGCTCGCTGCTCCCTTGCCTGCTCCTCGCCGGCGGTGTGGGTGCCTTCTGCTACTGGATCCTCTGGATGCGACGCCGCAACAAGGAGCGCTGCGAGTTCATGCGCTCGGCCCTGCGGGAGCAGAAGAACGAACCGGTGGGATGACCGGAGCAGGTTCGTGAACGGCCGACGCTAGCGTGTTCGGTATGGATCGTCATACAGCACGCGTGCAGGGCATTGAGCGGCGGCAGATAGACGACGCCTGGCAGCGCATTGAGTCCTGGCTCGAACGGAACGCTCCAGCGACCTTGGCGAATCTGTTGCCCGGGGCTTCCGAGGCGGAAATCGAGGAATTGCAGGGCTCTTTGGGCGTGCGTCTGCCCGTCGGGCTGCGGGCGTTGTGGAGTCGGCGGGCAGGAGTGCGGCCGGAGCCGATGCCTGGATTCATGCCGGGCGAGAGTCTGCTGATGCCGTTCGATGTCGTCCGCCGCACGTATGAGCTCAAGATGCTGCTGCGACGGAGTGACGAGGAGGCGCAGCGGCGGACGGGCGGCACAGAGGAGATCACGGTGTGGCGTCCCTCCTGGATCCCCTTCGCTTCGATCGGCGCAGATGCTGTGTCCGGCCTGTGTCTGGACGCCGAGACCGGCAGGATCTGGTACTGGTGCGAGTACGCGGAGCGCAGCATCCGGTTCGAGTCGCTGACGGACTACGTGGAGGAGATGGCCGACGTCCTCGAAGTCCCGCTGCTCGCGGAAGAGGCAGGGGTCGGCCTGATGAACGGGTTCTTGGTGTGGGGGGTGCCGCACGATGCGGCCGAGCGAGCCGCGTGGGTTCCGTTGGCCGGGTGAGGCGTGCGCGTGAGGCCATGGCGTTGCGCTTTCCCGCCCGTACCCGGTGACCCAGCCCACTTCCGGGGGCCCGTGGCTGTGAGGCCACTCATAGGGGACACGTCACATGCTAAAGGCGGTAGTAGGCACCCGGGGGCGTCAGGCCGGGACGGGAGGTGCCTGGGGGTGCCCCGCGCGGGGGCCTCTTCGTAAGCGGGTAGTACGTCACATGATTGCGCGCTTCCCCGAGCGTCGCTAACTCTGGCTGAGTCTTCGGGACGCCCCGACCACCCGGCACAGTCGCCCGCTCCGGTCCGGCGCCCCTCACGTCCCCATCCAGGAGTTCACTCCCGCATGTCGATGACCCGTACCGCCCGTACCGCCCGTACCCGCAAGTTCTCCATCGCCGGCCTCGCCACCGCCGGTGCCGCCGCCGCGGCCCTCACGCTGGTCCCCTCCCCCGCCCAGGCCGCCGAGCCCGCCCAGGCGCCCGCCTCCGCGCCGCAGGCCGCGGGCGACAAGAACTACCCCGAGAACCTCGACGGCTGGATCCGCGAGTCCCTGGACATCATGAAGTCCAAGGGCATCCCGGGCACCTACGAGGGTCTGCACCGCAACATCATGCGCGAGTCCGCCGGTGACCCGAACGCGCAGAACGGCTGGGACGTCAACGCCCAGAACGGCACCCCCTCCAAGGGCCTGCTCCAGGTGATCCAGCCCACCTTCGACGCGTACCACGTCGCGGGCACGCCGAACAACCTGACCGACCCGGTCGCCAACATCACCGCGGCCGCCAACTACGCCGCCGACAAGTACGGCTCCATCGACAACGTCGACTCCGCCTACTGAGCCCTCGGACGACCACTCCCCGGTTCAGGCCCACTGAGTCCTCGGTTCGCGAAGAGAGGCAGCGCATGCCGCACGAGAGCGGGAACGACCACCCGGCGCACACGGCCGGCGGCCCCGCGGCGCCCGGCCACGGGCCCGCACGGGTACGCGGCTCGCGGCGCCGGCCCCGGAAGAAGGCCCTGCGGTACACCGCGTGGGGCGCCCTGGGCGCGGTCCTGATCGGCGGCGGGGGCGTGGCCTACGCCTGGCAGCACCTCAACGGCAACATCCAGGGCACCGACGTGAACGCCGCCCTCGGCCACGACAGGCCCGCCGAGCAGCGCGACGGGTCGATGAACATCCTCCTGCTCGGATCCGACTCGCGCGCCGGTACCCACGGCCGGTACGGCAGCGGGGTGAGCGGTGCACGGGCCGACACGGCGATGGTCCTGCACGTCGACAAGACCCACGAGAAGGCCTCGGTCGTCAGCATTCCGCGCGACACCATGGTCGAGCGGCCGCAGTGCGCGCAGCCCCACGGCGGCGGCGCGGCCGGCGCCCAGCAGGCCATGTTCAACTCGTCCTACCAGGTGGGCGGCCCCGCCTGCACGGTGAAGACGGTCGAGAAGATGTCGGGCCTGCGCATGAACCACTACCTCGAAGTCGACTTCAAGGGGTTCCGGAAGCTCATCGACGAGCTCGGCGGTGTCGACATCACCACCCGCAAGGCCATCAAGGACCACAACAGCGGTCTCTCGCTGACCGCAGGCAAGCACACGCTGAAGGGCGAGGAGGCGCTGGCGCTGGTCCGCACCCGGCACGGCGTGGGCGACGGCAGCGACCTGGGCCGCATCCAGCTCCAGCAGGCGTTCGTCAAGGCCCTGATCCACCGCGCCGACACCGTCGACCCGCTCAGCGACCCCGCCAAGTCCTACGACCTGGCGGACACCGCGACGAAGACCATCAGCGCCGACTCCGACCTGGCCTCCGCGGACAAGCTGCTCGGCCTGGCCAAGGAGCTGAAGGGCATCAGCCCCGACCGCACCGACATGGTGACCATGCCCGTGACCTACGACGCCCGGGACGCGGGCCGGGTCCTGCCGCTGGACAAGGCGTCGCACCAGGTCTGGAACGCGCTGCGCCAGGACCGCCCCATCCCGGATTCCGCGACGCGGGAGTCGGTGGCGGACAGGACGGAGTCACCGGTGTCGGCCGGCTCCTGACCCGAGGCACCGGCGCACCAAGGCACCGGGCCTGGCATCGTGACCCCCACCACGAAATCCCACCCGAGTGATTTCTGTTATCGAGGTGGGCGCTGGGCGTCTCCCCTGTGTCGGAGGAGTCAGCCCCCCACACAGAGAGCGGACACAGCGTGAGCAGCGAACGCCAAGTCACGATGATCAGGGCAGCGCGGGACGGGAACCAGCAGGCGCAGGACGCGCTGGTGGCGGAGTATCTGCCGCTGGTCTACAACATCGTCGGGCGGGCCCTGAACGGCCACGCCGACGTGGACGACGTGGTGCAGGAGACCATGCTCCGGGTCCTCGGCGGCCTGGACGGTCTGCGCGACCCGGAGAACTTCCGCAGCTGGCTCGTGGCCATCGCCATGAACCAGATACGCGGCCACTGGCGCGAGCGCGCCTCCGGTGCGATACCCGCCGGCAGTGGCCTCGCGGACGCGTACGACGTCGTGGACCCGGGCGCGGACTTCGTGGATCTCACCATCACCCGGCTCGGACTCTCCGGGCAGCGGCGGGAGACCGCCGAGGCCACCCGCTGGCTGGACGAGGACGACCGTGCCCTGCTGTCGCTGTGGTGGCTGGAGTCCGCGGGCGAGCTCACCCGGGCGGAGGTCGCGGGGGCGCTGGAGCTGTCGCCGCAGCATACGGCGGTACGGGTGCAGCGCATGAAGGCCCAGCTCGAGACGGCCCGCGTCGTCGTCCGCGCCCTGTCGGCCACCCCTCCCTGTGCGGGACTGCGGCAGATCACCGCCGGCTGGGACGGGGTGCCGTCGGCGCTGTGGCGCAAGCGTCTTGCCCGCCATGCCCGCGACTGCTCCGCCTGTGCGGGCCACTGGTCCGACCTCGTGCCCGCGGAGGGCCTGCTGGTGGGGCTCGGCCTCGTCCCGGTGGGCGCCGCGCTCGGGGGCCTGGTCGTGGCGCCGGACCTCGTCGAGGTCGGCTCCGCCTCCGCCGTGGCCGGCCACGACGCGGGCGCCCCGGTCTCCGCCCGGACGCGGGCCCGCCGTGACCGTGCCAGACGACGGCGTCGTACGACGGGCATGGCCGCCGCCGCGGTCGTCGCGCTCGGCATCGGCGGCACCGCGGTGCACCTGCTCACCGGACCGGAAACGGACGAGAGCGCACCGGCCACCGCCGCCGCCCCCGCCTCACCCACCGCTCCCTCGGCCTCGGCCTCGAAGAGCGCGTCCCCCTCGGCCTCCCCCAAGCGGTCGGCGTCCCCCAGCGCCAAGCCGTCCCCGAGTAAGACGAAGAAGAAAAAGAAGGCCGAGCCCACCCCGAGCCGCACCGCGGCCAAGCCGAAGCCCACGCCCAAGCCCGAGGCGCCGGACCCGGCGCCGCCGAAGCCGAGCGGCACCGCCGAGCAGGTCGTCGCCCTCGTGAACACGGAGCGGGCCAAGGCGGGCTGCGGCCCGGTCCGGTCCAACGGCAAGCTCGCCACGGCGGCGGCCAAGCACTCGGCCGACATGGCGGCCCGCGACTACTTCGACCACCAGAGCCCCGACGGCACGGACCCCGGCGACCGCATCAGCGCGGCCGGCTACCGCTGGAGCACGTACGGCGAGAACATCGCCCGCGGGCAGCGGACCCCGGCATCGGTCATGGACTCGTGGATGAACAGCCCCGGCCACCGCGCCAACATCCTCAACTGCGACTTCAAGGAGCTGGGCGTGGGCATCCACAACGCGTCCGGCGGCCCGTGGTGGACGCAGGCGTTCGGCACGGCACGCTGAGGCCGAGGGGCTCCGAGCCGTCCGGGCAGGCCGGCCGACATGCAGTCGGCCGGCGTGCGGTCAGCCGACCTGCTGCGTGTGGAACTGCTCAAGCCGCCGTTGCGCGAGCTGCAGCGTGCCGCGCTGGCGGCCGGGCACCCGGCGGCGCAGGGCGACCAGGCCGGGGCCCAGCGCGCGGACGGCCTCGGGGTCCCGTACACGGTCCCAGAGGTGGTGGGCGCGGTCTGCCGCCGCCTCCACCTCGGGGGAGTCCGCGGCCTGCCCCGCCGCGAGGCGGGCCGACGCCACCGCGAGCCAGGTCTCGCAGCTGCGCGCCGGGTCCCCGGCGAACCGCGCCAGGTCCGCCCGTACCTCCATCCAGTGGATGGTCTCCTTCGAGCCCGGCCCGTGCATGCGCAGCGCGCTCTGTTCCCAGGACGCCGCCAGGGCCGCCGCCTCGCCGTGCCGGCCCGCCTGGACGGCCGCGGTGATCGCCGCGTGCGGGTCCATCGAGGTGTCGGCGGGCGTCGGAGGCGGTGGCGCGGGTGAGGCGGGGGGCGGCGTGCCGGGGTCGTGGACCGGCAGCAGGTCCGGGGCGTTCTCACCGAGGCTCAGGGCGGCCTGCTGGTGCAGCTGGTACAGCGGGGGACGGTGGCCGCTGCGGAGGACCGTCGCGAGGGCCTTCATGTACGCGGGGGTCGCGGGCGTGCGGCGTTTGGCGGGCGGCGCGACGCGGCCGTAGAACGCGACGCCTGGTCCCGCGTCGAGGGGCTGCTCGGTGAGGGCCTGCCAGCTCTCCGGGTCGGTGTGCAGGTCGGCGAGGACGGTGGTGCTGCCCACCGGACGCAGCCGCAGCTCCTGGGCGATCCAGTGCCAGGGGAACCCGGTGTAGCGGACCGTCGCCGTGGTGGTCCTGGCGAGCGCGAGGTGCAACTGCCGCTGGCGCCGGTCGAGATGGACCTGCCCGATGAGGCAGACCGTCAGCGGTCCCGGCGCCATGGCGGCCGCCCGCAGCCGGGTCAGTACCGTCTGCGGGTCCAGCGGGTCCGCCAGTTCCACGATGCTCGCGGTCGGCGTACCTGCGAGGATCTCCGGGGGCACCGCCGCGAGGACGGGAAGTACGGAGGCCGCGTCCACCAGGCGCCCCTTGCCCACCGGGGCAGCCGCGACGAGCAACACGGTTCCGGGCATGGGCCCCTCCCTCTCGATCATCACGTCAGCACCGTATCCGCATCTCCCGCCCGCCGCGCCCTTCGGGCTTCACCTGCTGTGGCACAGGGGGGTGCGGTTCGGGCGGTCGCTCCCAATTCGGGCCGAAGCGCGCGAAGTCGGATGATGCCGACACGGGGCCCGGGGGGACTCGCGCAGCGCTTCGATGAAATCATCGGGGGATGTCTGACTTGATCATTGCCGCCTGCGACGGAGCGGCGAAGAAGAATCCCGGGCCCGCCGCCTGGGCCTGGGTGGTCGCCGACGCCGAGGGCCGCCCGCAGCGCTGGGAGGCGGGGCCGCTCGGCCACGCCACGAACAACGTGGCCGAGCTGACCGCACTGGCCGAGCTGTTGGAGGCCACCGACCCGGCACGGCCGCTCGAAGTGCGGATGGACAGTCAGTACGCGATGAACGCGGTCACCAAGTGGATCGCGTCCTGGAAGCGCAACGGATGGCAGACCGCGGCGAAGAAGCCGGTCGCCAACAAGGACCTCGTCGTCCGCATCGACGCGCTGCTGCAGGGCCGCGCGGTGACGTTCCGGCACGTGGCCGCCCACCAGGTGGGCGGTGACCACCTCAACGCGATCGCCGACGTCGCGGCCAGCGACGCCGCGACGACCCAGCAGCCCGCCGGCACCGCCCACGGCACCCGCGAGATCCCCGAACCGCGCCCCGACCGCATGACCGCCGCCCCCGCGGACCGCACGCCGAAGAAGACCGCCACCCGCGCGAAGAAGTCGGCATCGAGCGCCGTCATCAAGGCCAAGTACCCCGGGCGCTGCCACTGCCAGAAGCCGTACGCCGCCGGAGAGAAGATCGCCAAGAACGCGCACGGCTGGGGCCATGTGGAGTGCCGGGAC
The DNA here is from genome assembly GCF_055639375.1 of Streptomyces sp. NPDC039462. Classification (NCBI taxonomy): domain Bacteria; kingdom Bacillati; phylum Actinomycetota; class Actinomycetes; order Kitasatosporales; family Streptomycetaceae; genus Streptomyces; species Streptomyces sp. NPDC039462. The sequence continues at coordinate 858,066 of NZ_JBVKAO010000003.1, read as the reverse complement.
ACCGCCGACGCCTGACCCCGTCCAGACACCGCCGACGCCTGACACCGCCTACCAGTCGAACGTCCGGGTGTCGAGCATGTTGAAGCCCAGCGTCGACTTGCCCACGTACTCCAGGCACGCCTCGGGCCCGGCGGGCAGCACCGAGCAGAAGGTCGCTTCGCGCAGCAGCCGCTCCATGGGCCCCGGGCCGGCCAGCGCATCGGCACCGCAGATCCGGACGGCGCCCAGGGCGAGCCGGGGAGCGAGTTCGGTCATGCAGTACTTCGCCGCGTGCACCGCCGTGTGGGCCTCCGGGCTGCCCTTCTCCTCGTCGACCAGCCGGGCGGCGGAGTAGACCAGCGCCCGGGCGGCCTCGAGGTCGACGGCGAGCCGGCCGACGTCCGCCTGGAGGGTGGGCGAGGAGCGGCGGTGCTCCTGGGCCGGAGGAAACGGACGGTGAGCCTGAGGATGGACTCCGCGATGCCCAGATACGCGCCCAGGCAGCCGGACACCGTCCAGTGCGGTTCCCTGACCAGCCTGAAGAGGGAGAGCCCTTCCTCGCCGAGGAACAACCGCTGCCTGCGGACGGCCACTTCGCTCATCGTCAGGGTCGCGGTCCGCGTGCCGCGCGGTGCGGCGGCGTTTCCGGTGGCGTCCCCGGCGGTGGTGAAGGAGACGCCGGGATCGTCTTTGGACACCACGAAATGCGACACCTCATCGGCTATCGCGGCGCCTTCTTCGCGGGCCGCGACCACGTAATGGTCGGCGATACCGGCGAGGGGCACACAGGACTTGGTGCCTTTCAGGATGTAGCCGTCACCCGTGTCGCGGTAGGTGGCGCGGATGTGGTGGAGTCCGGCGCCGGTTCCCGTCTCCGTCGTGGCGGAGGCGAACATCCGGCCGTGCTCGACGACTTCGGCGAAGAGCCAGGTGCGGAAGCGGTCGGCTGCGGCGGGGAGCGGGGACCCGCCCGTATCGCACAGCGAGCCGATGGCCACATTGTGCGCGTTGAAGCCGAGGGCGACCGCCCCGTCACCGGTGGCCAGCGTCTCCAGGACCTTGGTGTAGTCCAGGAACGACAGTCCCTCGCCGCCGAACTCCCGGGGGACGAGGAGCGTCAGAAGGCCGGCCTCCCGGATCAGCCGGTAGCCGCGGTGCGGGGCGAGCAGGCCGCGGTCGACCTCGGCCGAGCCGCGGGAGAGCACTTCGGCTGTCCCGCGCGCCCGGTCGAGTATCGCCGTGGTGTCCGCCGCGTCCATGGAGTGCATCCGATCCTTTCCGCGGCCGCCCGCGAAGTGCCCCCGTCAGGAAGGCCCCGGGGCCGACGACGGCGCTCTGCCCCATGTCCCGGGCGCCGCGCTGCCGTTCACCGAGGCGTTCCACCCCGATTCCAGCAAGTGCCTTGCCGGTGGCGTGGACTGTGTTGACGTCGTCATGCGAAGCACAACCCCCTTGATGCGCGCTGAAATTGTCGTACCGGTGTTCGGAGGGCGTCCAATATCTGTTCGTACTGACCACCAGTCCGGTCGGTTATGGGGGTTTCCCCCGGATGGCGCAGCCGACGTGCGCTCTCCCGCCACGGACGGTCTCCTTTCTGCAATGGGTTACGACATAGACAGCCCGCGTGAAGCGGGCACCACACGACGTGACGCACTGGGCATGGCCGCGGTGCTGTTGGCAGGCGGCGCCCTCTCCGCGGGGGCGGCCGCGCCACGGGCCGGACTGGAGCCCGACGGCTCCTGCCCGGCCACCTACGACGCCGAGTTCGAGGAGGCCCTCGCCGCGGCCGACGCGGAGTTCCCGGAGGACGACGAACGAGGTCTCGCCGAGGCCGGTCCCCGCCGCCGGTTCACCCTCCCGCTGCGCCGCCGCTACCGGGTCACCACCCGGTACGGGAAGCGTGGCAACTGGCTCGCCGGTCACCACACCGGGGTCGACCTCGCGGTGCCGCGGGGCACCCCCGTGTACGCGGTGGGCGCCGGGGTGGTGGTGCTGGCCCGCTGGTCGGGGTCGTACGGCAACGCCGTCACCGTCCGGATGCCGGACGGGCACTACGCGCTGTACGCCCACCTCTCCCGCATCCGGGTGCGCAAGGGTGCCCGGGTCCGCGCCGGTACACGGCTCGGGAGCAGCGGCAGCACGGGCCGTGCCACGGGACCCCACCTCCACCTGGAGATCCGGGCCCGGCGCCACTACGGCTCGGACATCAGCCCCTACCGCTACCTGGCCCGACGGGGCGCCCGCCTCTGGTGAAGGCGGCGGGGGCGCCCCAGCGGTGAGCGCGGTGTTCACGGCCTCAGGGACTTGAACGCCCGCGTCTGCTCGACGACGGCCCGCTCCGTGGGCAGCCGTTCGATCGACGAGGCACCGAAGAAGCCGACGATGCCGGTGGTGTGCTCGAGGACGTACCGCGCGTCCTCGGGCTCGGCGATGGGGCCGCCGTGGCAGAGCACGAGGGCGTCGGGGTTCACGCGCTTGGCGGCGTCGTGCATCTCCTGGACGGCGGCGGCCGCCTGGTCGAGCGTCATCGCGGTGCCCGCGCCGATGGAGCCCTTCGTGGTCAGGCCGACGTGCGGGACGAGGACGTCGGCGCCCGCCCTCGCCATCTCCGCGGCCTGCTCCGGGTCGAAGACGTAGGGCGCGGTGAGCAGGTCGCGCTCGTGGGCGGCGCGGACCATGTCGATCTCCAGGCCGTATCCCATGCCGGTCTCTTCGAGGTTGACGCGGAACGTGCCGTCGTACAGGCCGACCGTGGGGAAGTTCTGCACGCCGGTGAAGCCCATGGCCTTGAGCTGGTCGAGGAAGAGGTCCATGCGGCGGAAGGGGTCCGTGCCGCACACGCCCGCGAGGACCGGGGTGTCCCGGACGACGGGCAGGACCTCGCGCGCCATGTCGACGACGATCTCGTTCGCGTCGCCGTACGGCAGGAGCCCGGCCAGGGAGCCGCGGCCCGCCATCCGGTAGCGGCCGGAGTTGTAGATGATGAGCAGGTCGACGCCGCCCTCCTCCGCGCACTTGGCGGACAGGCCGGTGCCGGCGCCCGCTCCGATGACGGGCCGGCCGTCGGCGATCTGCGCGTGCAGGCGGGCCAGTGCTTCCTTGCGGTTCATGGGGTGCTCCTGGAAAGGGTGAGGTCAGCGGCCGGCCGGTACGGCGGCGCGTGCGCCGATCAGCTGGTGCAGGCGGTCGGCCATCGCGACCGCGAAGGACGCGTCGTTGATGTGGGCGTCGACCTCGTGCAGGCGTACACCGCTGCCGCACACGGTGGCGCGCAGGGCGTCGAGGCCCGTCATGTCGGCCACCGGGTCGGCGAAGGGGGCGTCCGTCATGTCCACGGCCGAGAGTCCGCGCAGGGGCCAGAAGACTTCGGCGGGCCCGCGGGCCGCGGCGAGCTTGTGGCCGAGCATGGCACCCAGGGCGGCCATCTCCCGGGCGGTCGTCCGCATCAGCGTGACCGTCGGGTTGTGGACAAGGAACCGCCGTCCGGCGAAGCGTTCCGGGATGCTCGCCTCGGGGCCGAAGTTGACCATGTCGAGGGCGCCGGGCGCGACGACCTGGGGGATGGCCGCGGCGCCCGCCGCGGTGAGCCGGTCGGGGCCCGCGCTGAGCACTCCCCCGACGAGTTCGTCGGCGAGTTCGGTGGTGGTCAGGTCGAGCACGCCGTCCAGCAGGCCGTCGGCCGCGAGCTTCTCCACCGCGCGGCCGCCCGCGCCCGTGGCGTGGAACACCAGGACCTCGTAGCCGAGTTCGGCGAGCCGGGCGCGGGCCGCGTCGACGGCGGGTGTCGTCACGCCGAACATGGTGGCGGCGACGACCTTGCGCCGGGGGCCCGCCAGCTCCTCCAGGTTGCGCTCCTGCCGGCGCGCCATGCCGGCCGCGGCGGCCGCCGCGTTGCCGAGGACGTGGCGCGAGACGGAGTTGATGCCGGAGACGTCGACGACGCTGTACATCATCGTGAGGTCGCTGCTGTCGACGTACGGTGCCACGTCACCGCCCGCCATGGTGCTGACCAGTACCTTCGGCACGCCGATGGGCAGGGCCCGCATGGCCTGCGCGGCGATGGCCGAGCCGCCGCTGCCACCCGCCGCGAGCACCGCGTGGAGCCTGCCCTGCCGGTACAGGTCCAGGACGACCCGGGTCAGTCCTTCGGCCATGGCGGCGACCGCCGCACCGCGGTCGCCCGCGCTCCGCAGCCCGGCGAGTTCGTGCCCGGCGGCGCGCGCCACCGTCTCGGCCGCTATGTCGGGCGTGGGTGTCTGGGCGGGCGGCGGGAGTACGCCGACGTCGACCAGCAGGACGTCGCTGCCGTACTCGCGGAGCCGTTCGCGCATCCACGCGTACTCCTCGCCCTTGGTGTCCAGCGTGCCGACGAGGACCACGGTCGCCATGTCCTTCACTCTCCTTCATGTGCCCAGTGGTGCTGATCCTGTGGCCGGTCCTGGTCGGTGACAACGGCCAGTGGGGCCGGATTGGCCTGCGGGTAGGCGAAGATGAGGACATGGCGAAGATCCCGACGGCCCGATTGTCACGGCTGCTCACCGGTTGGTCGTCCGAGGGGGCGGGGCCGCTGCCGCGGCGACTCGCGGACGCCCTGCGGGAGTTGGCCGAACGGGCGGACGTGGCGCCCGGCACGACTCTGCCGTCCCAGCGTGAACTGGCCGGTGTTCTGGGGGTGAGCCGCTCCACGGTGACCGCCGCGTACAGCCTCCTGGAGGACGCCGGCTGGCTGGAGAGCCGGCGCGGCAGCGGTTCGCGGCTGCGCGGCTCGGGTTCGCTGGCGCGGCACGCGGGTGAAGGACGGCTCGCGAGCTTCGACGCGCGGACGAGCGGGGCCGATCTCTCCAGCGGCGCGCTGGACGGGCTCGGCGCGGTGGGCGACGCGGTCGGTGCGCTGTCGGCCGCGGACCTCGCCCCGATGCTGCAGGGCGACGGCTATCTGCCGCACGGTCTGCCGGAGCTGCGCGAGGGCATCGCGGCGTACTACCGCGAAGCGGGAGTGCCCACGGAACCGGAGCAGATCCTCGTCACCTCGGGTTCGCAGCAGGCCGTGTGGCTGGTCGCGCAGGCCCTCGTCGACCCGGGCGACACCGTCGTGGTGGAGAACCCCACCTACCGCGGGGCTCTGGAGGCACTGCGGTCGCGCGGCGCGCGGCTCGTCCCGGTCGGCGGCGACCGTCCCGGGGCGGGCGGTGACGGCTCCGACGCCGCGGCGCTGCGGCGGCTTGGTGCGACGGTGCGGCCGCGGCTCGTCTATCTCCAGCCGGCCGTGCACAATCCGACGGGCCGCAGCCTGGACGACGCGGCGCTGCGGGAGTGGGCGTCGGCGCTCGGCGCGCGTGACCTGTTCACGGTCGAGGACACCGCGTGCGCGGAACTCGGCCTGGCGGGCGACGGGGCTCCCGTGCCGCTTGCGGCCCGGCTCCCGATGGCGTCCACGATCACGGTGGGGACGCTGTCGAAGCTGTTCTGGGGCGGGGTGCGGGTGGGCTGGGTGCGGTCGTCGCCGCACATCGTGGCGCGGCTCGCGAAGATCAAGACATCGGTGGACCTGTCGTGTTCGGTGGTGGACCAGCTGGTGGCGGTGCGGCTGCTGGCGGGGCTGCCGCTGGCGCGGGCGACGCGTCGCGCGGTGCTGCGCGACCGGCTCGCGGGTGCGGAGAAGCTGTTGCGCGCCCGTGCCCCGCACTGGGAGTGGGACCGGCCGGCCGGCGGCCCCGCCCTGTGGGTGCGGGTGCCTGGTGTCGACACGGAGGCGCTCGCGCAGCTGGCGCGGCGCCGGGGCGTGGCCGTCGTGCCGGGTTCGGCGTTTTCCGCCGTGGACGGTTTCCGGGACCGGCTGCGGCTGCCGTACGCGCACGGTGTCGACCTGCTGGAGCGGGCGCTTCCGACGCTGCTCGACTGCGCGGAGCGCAGTCGCGACAAGAGCGCGACGTCTGTTGTCAGACCCTCCTGACAGCATGAAGGCATGGGATTCTTCGACGACTTGGTGCTGCCCGCCGAACCGGCCGAGCCGAAGGGCGAGGTGGTCAGGCTGGGCCCTCCGGGGGAGGACGCGGCCCGGGACCGCCCGCCGCTCGACTGGTTCGAGCCGGCGTCGGTGCCGCAGCTCGCGGTGGCCGGTGAGGGGCCGGAGGCCAAGGTGATGGTGACCGGCTGGTCCGTGTGGCCGGATTCGGTCACCTTGCACCTCGCCGTGCACCGGCCGGTCCACCGGTCCGGCGGCGGGGGCCACCGGCAGTCCGGGCTGCGGGTGGGGCTGCTGCTGGCCGACGGCAGGCGGGTGACCTCGCTCGACGCGACGACCCAGCAGACCGTGCCTGTGGTCGGCCCGTCGGAGCTGCGGGCGTACGCGTCGCGGAGCGTGCCGACCGGGCTGATCCCGCTGGACCCCGGTGGCCTGGGCGACTCCTTGTTCAGGACCTGCGTCGACCTGTATCTGCCGGAGCTGCCCCCGCCCGGCGAGACTCGGCTGGTGGTGGAGTGGCCGGACGAGCACATTCCGGAGACGGGCACGCCGGTCGACGCCGCCGCCCTGCGCGCCGCGGCCGCGCACGCCGTCGAGGTGTGGCCCGGCCTGCCGACGCCGTCGGCCAAGGGTCCCGAGTCCTTCATGGTCGTCCGGATGGGCGGGCCGCCCGACTTCCTCGCCAGGCCGATGTCCGCGCACGAGCGCCGAGAGCTGCGCGAGCGGGAGGAGGCGGAGCAGCGGTATGTGCCGCGCGGCGACTGGGACCGCATGGGCTACGAGGACTGGGACGACGCCGCGCTGATCCGGGCCCGCCTTGAGGGCGGCGCGTCGGCCGACGCGGTCGTCTGGTCGGGTGCCACTCCCCTGCACCTGGCGGCGGAGCGGGGCGGCGCGGAGTCCGTGGCCGCGCTGCTGCCGCACGTCGAGCGGATCGACGCACCCGACGACGAGGGGCACACCGCGCTGTGGCACGCCGCCTGCACCGGCGACGAGGACAGTGTCCGGGCGCTGATCCGGGCCGGCGCGGATGTCTGGACCCCGCAGACCGGCCCCTGGTCGCCGGGCCGGCTGCTGTTGACGACGCCGCTCGCCCCGCTCGTCGCCGCCCTGCCGGGTGCGGTGGCCCTGCCGCCCGACGAGCTGGCCGCCTTCCGCGCCGCGGACGCGCTCATCGAGGCCTTCGACGATCCGCAGCTGTATACGGAAGGGCTCGGTATCGCCTTCGTCCGCGATCTGGACGCCGCGGAGGTCGTCCGACGGCTGGGCGCCGACCCGGCGCGCTGCCCGGAAGTCCCCCTGGAGCACGCCCCGTTCGACGAGGACGACTACGACACCTCCCTCCGCTTCGTCGGAGTGACCGATCTGCCCGGCAACCCCGGCGGCTGTGTCCTCACGCAGGAGGGGTACATGCCGAGCGACGACGGCGTGCTGCGCGCGATATCGGCGGGGACGACCGCCTATGGTCTGTACTTCAACCCCAAGGGCGGCACCTACGGCACGCTGGCCAGGGACGGCCGTCTCGTGGAGCACGAGGAGATCGGTCTGCCCCCGGACGAGACGGAGCCGGCCGCGCACTGGCACTTCCGGTTCTGGCGGTCGGGCCGCGGTGTCCCGTACGCCGCGCACGATCTCGCCTACGCCTGCGCGGCAGCCGGGCTCCGCGTCGCCGACGCCCGGCCCGCCGTGGACGACACCCTGCCCAGGCGCTGGGTGGAGCTGCCCCCGGATCTCGTGCGCTGACCGCGGGACTTCGCAGGCGATTCGCAGGCAGGAAGAAGGAGATCCGGGAGTGCTGGAGCGGCTCAACGAAGCCATGGAGTACGTCGAGCGCCACCTCGGCGAGACCGTCGACGTGGCGGAGGCGGCCCGTATCGCGGCCACTTCGGAGTACCACCTGCGCCGGATGTTCTCCGCGCTTGCGGGCATGCCGTTGGCGGAGTACATCCGGCGTCGGCGGCTCACCCTCGCGGGCGCCGAGGTGCTCGCGGGGCGGGACACGCTGCTGGAGATCGCGGTGCGGTACGGCTATGGCTCGGGCGAGGCGTTCGCCCGGGCGTTCCGCGCCATGCACGGCATCGGGCCCGGCGAGGCCCGGCGCACGGGAGCCACGCTCAGCTCCCAGTCCCGGATGACCTTCCGCCTCACCATCGAAGGAGGCGGCGACATCCGCTATCGCGTGGCGGACAAGCCGGCCTTCACCGTCGTCGGCCCGAAGACCCGCGTGCCGCTGGTGCACTCGGGTCCCAACCAGGCGATCATCGACTTCGTCCGCGGGATCGCGGCGGCGGACGTGGAGCGCCTGGAGAAGCTGTCGGACGGCGAGCCGCCGGGCGTCCTCGCCGTCTGCGACGACCTGGACCCGAGCCGCGCCGAGGGCACCGAACTCGACTACTACCACGGGGTGATCAGTTCCGCGGCCGCTCCCGAGGGCGCGTCCGTACTGCCTGTCCGGGCCGGGACGTGGGCGGTGTTCTCGGTGTCGGGTCCCGCCCCGGAGGCCATCCAGCACCTGTGGCGGGACGTGTTCATGGAGTGGTTTCCGTCGAACCCGTACCGCAGCCGCCCCGGCCCGGAGATCCTGCGCACCCGGCTGTCGCCCGACAAGTCCGTGGCGGACGCCGAGCTGTGGCTACCGGTGGAGCGGGACCGCGGCCTCGCCGACCCGGGCTACCCCTCCGGGTAGAAGACGAAGAGGGTGCAGCCGGTGGTCGTCTGCGGTATGTGCGAGGAGCCGGCGGGTGCGTGGATGAACGAGCCCGCCGGGTAGTCGCGTTCGCCGTCGTTGAAGACCCCGGAGACCACGAAGACCTCCTCGGGCCCCGGCTCGTGCACGTCGACGCCCTCCCAGCGGGAGTGCGGGTCCATCTCCAACACCTGGGCGCTCGCGCCGTTGTCGCCCTTCCACAGGGGGCGCAGACGGATGCCGGGGAAGAGTTCGCGGGTGGGGGCGTCGTGCACCGCCGACCAGACGTAGCCGGGCGCGGTGTGCTGTTCTGTCGTCATGGCCCCAGCCTTCCCGGCCGTCGCCGTCCCGCCGAGAGTCTGAAAAGTCATGGCGAGGTATTTTTCTGCCATGCATCATGTCGTCGCGCTCGTGCACGCTCCTCAGTCGACGTTCGAACTCGCCTGTGCGGCCGAGGTGTTCGGCATCGAGCGGCGCGGGATCGCGAAGCGGTACTCGTTCGGGGTGTGCGCCGAGCACCCCGGCCCGGTGGCCACGCGCGCCGGGTACGACATGCTCGTGACCGAAGGCCTGGACGCGCTCGAACGGGCCGACACCGTGGTCGTCCCCGGCTGGCAGCCCACCGCCGAGGCCCCCTCCCCCGCCGTGCTGCGCGCGCTGCGAGACGCGCACGACCGCGGGGCGCGGGTGGTCAGCATCTGCTCGGGCGCCTTCGCGCTGGCACACGCGGGGCTCCTCGACGGCCGGCGCGCGACCACACACTGGGCCCTCGCGGACGAACTGGCCGCGCGTTTCCCGGCCGTCCGGCTCAACCCCGACGTGCTCTACGTGGATCACGGGGACGTGGCCACCAGCGCGGGGGCCGGCGCGGGCATCGACCTGTGTCTGCACCTGGTCCGCACCGACCAGGGCGCCCGGTACGCCGCGCACGTCGCGCGGAACATGGTGATGCCGCCCCATCGCGAGGGCGGGCAGCTGCAGTACGCGGCGCCCCCGCACCCCGCGCAGTTCGACGGTTCGCTGGCGCCGCTCCTCGCGTGGGCCTCGGAGCGCCTGGCCGAGCCGGTCGGCGTCGAGGAGCTGGCCGCGCACGCGGGCGTCTCGGTGCGCACGCTGGCCCGCCGCTTCGCCGACCAGCTGGGCGTCAGCCCCGGTCAGTGGCTGCTCAGCCAGCGCGTCGGCGCCGCGCGGGAGTTGCTGGAGTCCACCGATCTCCCGCTCGACGCGGTGGCCCGGCGCGCCGGACTCTCCTCGGCGACCAATCTCCGCAGGCGTTTCCTGCGGGCCCTTGGGACGACACCGGGCGGCTACCGCCGGGCCTTCCGTGCGGCTCCTTAAGCGAGCCGACCATCACGACTACTCTGCGTAATCAACGAATTGACGCTCCATCAGTTTCCTCTGCCCGCTAATCCTATCGTCCTATGAGGGTAAGAACGGCTCTGAGCGGGAACGATTGACTCGTGACCTCGGTGCCGCCCAGGACTCGGTGGCGTCCGGCGCCGGTCATCGCACCCCACGCCATCGCCGGTACGACTACTCTCCGTGAAGGGAAAGAGACACTGCTGGACTGGGATACGGGCACCGCCGACTTCACCTTCGGCCTGCGTCACCGCGTGGTGAACGGCACTGATGTCCTTGCGTTTTGGGGCGAGCTGGACGCCTGGGCCGACCAGGAGCTCTCTCCCCGCGTCACGGCACTCCTCGACCGGGCCGGCCCGCGGGTCGTCGCGGACCTTCGGGGAGTGACGTTCATGGACGCCGGCGGCCTGCGGCTGCTGGTGCGCATCCGGAACCAAGTGATCCTCGACCGTGGCACCTTGTGGCTCGTGCCCGGCAGCCCGCGCAACCGGCGGCTGCTGCGCATCACCTCCCTCGACCGGGTCTTCACCATCCCGGCCGGGGCGCCGGTCCCCTGCACGCGGGCCGGCGCCCGCAGCGGGTTCCGCTGATGCGGTCCGAGGCATGAGGCGGGGCTCTGCGGGCATTCGGACGGCATGCATCTTCCCTCCATTCGCCTCCCTGACATGCGCCTCCCGTCGGCCGCGAGACGCGGCAAGAGCAAGGCACGGCGGGCGGCCAAGGGGCGCGGCGTAGCAGCGGTGGCACGTGCCGGGTTCATCGGGCGCGGCGTGCTGTACCTCCTCGTCGGTGCGCTGGCCCTGCGCATCGCCTTCTCCGACGGCGGCGGCGGCCGCCAGGCCGACCGCGGCGGCGCCCTGGCGGAGCTCGCGGAGAAGCCGTTCGGGAACGTACTCCTGTGGCTGCTCGGCATCGCCCTGGCGGGCATGGCTCTGTGGCGGCTCTCCGAGGTCTTCTTCGGCCAGGCGGGGCCGGACGGCGACACCGCGCGCAAGCGGGCGCTGGCCGGCGCGCGTTTCCTCTTCTACACCTTCGTCGCGTACTCCATCCTCGCCTACGCCGCGGGCGACAAGGGCAGCGGCAGCGGCTCCAGCGACCGGCAGACGCAAGACGCGACGGCGAAGGTGCTCGACTGGCCGGGCGGGAAGTGGATCGTCGCCGCCGCGGGCGCGGGCGTCATCGTGGCGGGGCTCTGGATCGCCGGACGGGCCCTGCTGCGGAAATTCCACGACAAGCTGCGCTTGGGCGAGATGTCCCCGCAGGTGCGGCGGGGCGTCGACCTCGTCGGCATCGCGGGCGGCACGACGCGAGGTGTGGTGTTCGCCGTCGCGGGCGGCTTCGCCATCGCGGCCGCGCTGCGCCACAAACCGGGCGAGGCCAAGGGCATCGACAACACCCTGCGCTCCTTCGCCGACACCGCCGCCGGACCCTGGCTGCTCGCGCTGATCGCCGTCGGCCTCGCCGCCTTCGGCCTCTTCTCGTGGGCGAACGCGCGCTGGCGCAAGCTCTGACGACACACGGCACACGGCACACGGCACACGGGCTCGCAGGACGGCGCCGCCATGCCGCATCCCCCACCGAAGTGGCATGGGATGCCATGGCGGCGCCTGAGCGCCATAGAGGGCATTCGGACGCCCGACATGTACGATGACGTGGTGACTTCCCACCCTCCCCTGAGCCTGGCCGAGCGCAAGCGTCGGCTCGTCTCGGACGAACTGACCGAGTCCGCGCTGCAGTTGCTGGCACGGAAGGGGTACGACGCGGTCACCATCGACGAGATCGTGACCACCGCGGGCGTGTCCCGGCGCACGTTCTTCCGGTACTTCGCGTCCAAGGAGGACGTGGTCGTCCAGTTCCTCGCCGACATGGGCGCCGGCATGCGCGTGGAGCTGGCGGAGCGCCCCGGCGGGGAGCGCCCCTCGGTGGCGTTGCTGCACGCCGTCAAGGTTCCTCTCGCCGCCTGCTCCGATCACTCCGAGCGCGCGCTGAGCGTGGTGCAGCTGATCCTGCGGACGCCCGCCCTGCTGGCCCGCTTCCTGGAGCGGCAGGCGCAGTGGCGCGACGATCTGACGGAGGAGATGGGGCGCCGCAGCGGGCGCGACCCCGAGACCGACCTGTATCCGCGGCTGGCCGCGGGGATGGCCCTGACGGCGTTCGACGCCGTGCTGCAGCGGTGGAGCGGCAGCGACGGCGCCGAGGACCCGGCCGAGCTGCTCGACCGGGCCTTCGAGGTGCTCGCCCCGGCGCTGGACGCGGCCGAGGCGGCGTAACCCCTTCGGCTCGGCGTCAAGCCCTTCGGCTCAGCGGGCCCCGGCCGCCGCCACCCACTGCTCGGTCAGAGGCCGAACTCCTGCGGAGACACGCCGAGCGCCGCGCACGCCTCCCGCAGGACCTGCTCCTCGGCCGGGGCGATGTACCCGTCGGCGCCGGCGACGACGAAGCCCGTCTGCACGACCGCCTTGGCCTCCATCGGCTTCTTGGCGGCCTTGGCGATCTCCTGCATGGCCTCGGTCTTGCCCTGCTGGAAATTGACCGACAGCTGGTCCACGTGCTTGTTGAACCGCTGGCGCAGCTGGTCCGGCGGGAAGTTCTGCAGAACGTCGTTCTGCACGATCAGTGACTCGACGTGCTGGCGCTCGGCCGGGTCGACCGACCCGTCAGCGGCCGCGACCAGGGCGCACATGGCCATGCTGGCGTCGCGATAGGCACCGCTCTTGAGCTCCGTCTTGAGCGAGGCGAGCTGGGTCTTGAGCACACCCACGAGCTGAGCCTTCGATCCCCCGCCGGATCCAGAACCCGGCCGTCCGTGGCCGCCGGAGCTCCGTGTCCCCTGCGACTGCTGCAGACCCTTGGCCTGGTCCTTGATCCGGTCCCACATCGCCATCCGTGCCACCTCGACTGCTGTTCGCTGGTCGGCGCGCGGCCGCGCGCCACTTTGCCAACGCCTTACCAGCCCACGAAGTTCCACACGTGGCACCCGTTCAGTTGTTCAGCCCCGTGTTCGGGCATTCAGTCCTTGTCGACGTGCTCCCGGAGGATCTTGCGGTCGGTCGCGTCGACGTCGAAGGTCGTCTTGTTCCAGTCGTCGGTGGTCACGACGTCGACGGACCACAGCACCGTGCGGCCCTTGTCGGAGTCGTCGAGCTCGACGGAGGTGACGGTGCCCTTCTTCTTGTTCGTGGCGGTCTCCACGGCCTGTTGCGGCGTCACGGTCGCCTTCTTCAGCCAGTCCGCCAGCTCGCGCTTGTCGTCGGCGTCCTGGTCCGTGTCGGCCTTGGGCTTGTCGGCCTTGCCGGTGACCGCGTCGACGCGTACGGAGTGCGGGGTGCCGTCCTCGGTCGCCACCTCGGCCTCCCAACGCGGGGCGTCGGGTGTGCCCTTGAGCTCGATGGAGACCGGCTTCGAGTTGTCCACCGTCGCCAGCGCGCTCTGCAGCGCGTCCTCGTAGCCGACCTTGGCCTTGGGGACCAGGGCCTTCCGCTCGGCCTGGTCGTCCGTGAGGGTGCCGCCGTCGGCCGACATGGTGGGCGACGCCGCCCGACCGGCCTCGGAAGCGTCGGTCTCCGCGGCGTCGCCGTCGTCGTTGCCGCAGCCGGTGAGCAGGGCTCCCGCCGCGACCGCGGCACACACGAGAGTCGCACCGCGCGAGGCCGACAGGCGGCTACGCCTTACAGATCCATTCCTTTTTGTGACCATATGGCCACATTAAGCCACTTCTCGTCACCTCACCCGGAGAGACACGATCGGCTACACGACCGCCCCCGTTCCGCGTTCCCTCCGCCGCCGCGCCTCCAACGGGCTGTACCCGTCCGGCACCTCTCCCGGGCCGCCGGGACCGCCCGGACCGCCCGGCCGGCGCGTTCGCACGGACGGCCGCGCCGGGTTGCGACGTTCGAGTGCGAGGGCGATCGGCACGGCCGTGAAGACGGTGGAGGCCATGCCGATCACGACCCCGGCGATCAGCGCCAGCGAGAAGTCCGCGAGCGAGTCGCCGCCGAGCACCGCGAGGGCGGTGAGGATGAACAGCGCGCCCATGCCGGTGTTGACGGTGCGCGGCAGCGTCTGCACGACGGCCCGGTTGGCGAGCACCGCCAGATCACCGCGCGGATCGCGGCGGCGCGCCTCGCGCACGCGGTCGAAGACGACCACCGTGTCGTTGACCGAGTAGCCGATGACGGTGAGCAGAGCGGCGAGGAAGACGCTGTCGACGGGCTTGCCGAGCCAGGCGAAGAGGCCCACCACCAACAGCACGTCGTGGACCATCGCCGACACGGCCGCCGCCGCGAGGGTCCAGCGGAAACGCACGCTCAGGTAGATCAGCTGGGCGGCCACGGCGATGCCCAGCGCGATCAGCGCCTTCTGGCGCAGCTCGCTGCCGAGGCTCGGGCCGATCATCTCGTCACGCTCGACGGTGACCGTGCCGCCCGGCCCTGCCAGGGCCTCCTTGACGCGCTGCTGTTCGGCGTCGGTCAGCTGCTCGGTCCGGACGGTGATGTCGCCCTCGCCGGACTCCTGCACCACCGCGCGCGGGAAGCCCGCGTCGGACACGGCGGCGCGGGCGGTGTCGGCGTCGACGGGCCTGCTGGTGCTGTACTCGACGAGACGGCCGCCGGTGAACTCGACGCCGAACTCCAGGCCGCGCAGCACGATCCCCGCGACGGCCACGACGACCAGCAGGGCGCTCACGCCGAGCCAGCGGCGCCGGTGGCGCACCAGGTTCGGGTTCCTGCGGGCGAGCCAGGTGCGGACGCGGCCCGTGGAGGCGATGCCCGTCAGGGCGGGCCGCTTGCGCACGAAGCCCCGGCCGACGGCGAAGTCGGCGAGGACCCGGGTGATGACGAGCGCGGTGACCATCGATGCGAGGACGCCGATGCACAGGGTGACCCCGAAGCCCTTGACCGGTCCGGTGGCGAAGAAGAACAGCAGCCCGGCGGCGAGCAGCGTCGTCACGTTCGAGTCGACGACCGCGCTCCACGCCTTCTGGAAGCCCGTGCGGACCGGTTTGCCCAGGTCGGTCGAGCGGACGGCGAGGTAGTCCTCCCTGGCGCGTTCGAAGACGAGCACGTTGGCGTCGACGGCCATGCCGATGGCGAGGACGAATCCGGCGAGCCCGGGCAGGGTGAGCGTCGCGCCGAGCGCCACCAGGGCGGCGTACGAGATGAGGCCGTACAGCGCGAGGGCGACGGCGGCGAGGGCGCCGAGGAGCCGGTAGACGACGGTGATGAACAGTGCCGTCAGGGCGATGCCGATGAGGGCGGCCCAGGTGCTGGCCTCGATGGCGTCGGCGCCGAGCGTCGGGCCGACCGTGCGCTGCTCGATGATGTCCACGGGCACGGGCAGGGCGCCGCCCTTGACGAGTGCGGCGAGGTCGCGGGCCTCGGACCGGTCGAAGCCGCCGGTGATCTGCGTGGTCCCGCCGGTGATGCCGGTCTTGCAGGCCACGCCCTCGTTGACGCCGGGCGCGGAGATGATCTTGCCGTCGAGGGTGATGGCGACGCGCCGCTCGGGGGCGCCCTGCGGCGCGCAGGCCGCCTCGCCGGTGATCCGCGCCCAGGTGTCGCCCGCTTCCTTGCGGAAGTCGAGTGTGACCAGCCACCCGGAGAGCGTCTGCTGGTCGAGGGTCGCCTCGGCGTCCTTGACGCCCTCGCCGGTCAGCGCGGTCGGGCCGAGCCGGAGGTGGTTGCCGGTCCGGTCGGGGTCGGGGAGGGTGCGCGAGCCGTCGGCGGCGGGCTTCGCCGTGCCCTTGTCTGCGGACTCCCCCGTGACCGGGTGGACCGTGAGCTGGGCGGTGCGGCCGATGACGTCGGCCGCCTTCCGCGGATCCTGTACGCCGGGCAGCTCGACGATGATGCGTTTCTCGCCGGAGCGTGCGATGCCGGGTTCGGAGACGCCGAGGGCGTCGACGCGCTGCCTGAGGACCTCCAGGGCGCGGTCGGTGGACGCGGCGTCCGCCTTGACGGTCGGTGAGTCCTTGGTCTCCAGGACGATCTGGGTGCCGCCCCGCAGATCGAGGCCGAGGCGAGCGGTTTGGGTGAGGGCGATGTACAGGGACAGGGCGACGACCGCGAGCGCGACGATCGCCCGCCACAAGGATGGGCGGGACATGGGTTCTCCACGATGAGGGCAGGACGGAAGGGCGCGTGACCGGGCGTCGCGGATGCGGGGTGCCGGGTCAGGCGCCGGGGACGGTCTGCGTGCTCATCGGTGGGGCGGGCCCCGCGGGGCGGTGGCGGCGACGGGCCGCCGCGGTGGTGCGGGCGCGGAGACGGAGCGGGTCTCGGGCCCGCCCAGGGCGCGGTGCGGCGCCGTGTCGACGGCCGTGTGCGCGGGGCCGGCCGGCTGTGGGCCCGGGATGTGGGCGTCCGGCCGGTGGGCGACGACGTGGAGTGCCGGGACGTCGTGCGGTCCGGTCGGCTCGCCGGCGTGGGCCACCACGGTGTGCCGGGCGAGCGGCGCGTCGGCCGGTGCCCCGTGCGCCGCGGCGGAGGGGACGAAGAGGGCGAGCACCGTGACGACGAGGGACAGCGCGGACGCGGCCAGGCGCGCGGAACGGCTCTGCTGCGCCACGCGTGCCCCCGTCCCGTCGGCTCTCACCGGATGTCCCTTCGGGTGCGCACGGTGTGGCACCGCCCTGCTCAACGTACGGCCCACCCGGAACCGTTCCGCCCTACGGCATCAAGTTCCGTACTCCACGAGGCTGGTGGGCACCACGATCTGGCGCGGTGGTCCCGCGGCCGTGGTGTGCAGTCGGTCGGCGAGGAGGCGGCCCGCCGCGCGGCCGACTTCGTCGCTGTCGTACGCGACGAGCGTCAGGGGCAGCCCGAGCGCGTCGGCCAGTTCGAAGTCGTCGAACCCCGCGAGGGCGACGTGCGCGCCGTCGCGGGACCGCACGTCGGTGGCCCGCAGGGCGCGGAACGCCCCTATCGTGTTGCGGTTGTTGGAGCAGAACAGTGCGGTCGGCGGGTCGCGGAGCGCGAGGAGGTGGGCGGCGGCGCGCGTCGCCTCGTGGGGTTCCGTCTGGCCCTGGCGTACGAGGCGTGGGTCGAGGGTGAGGCCCGCCGCCGCGAGGGCCGCCGCGTAGCCGCGGAGCCGTTCGGTGCCGGTGTGGACGGCGGGCGGGGAGCCGAGGAAGCCGATGCGGCGGTGGCCGCGCTCCAAGAGGCGGGCGGTGGCGTCGCGGGCGCCGCCGAAGTCGTCGACCAGGACGCAGTCCGCCGCGAACCCCTCGGGCGGACGGCTGGCGAGGACCACCGGCACGCCGTCGGCCACCGCCGCGGCGAGGTGGCGCTGGTCGGCGCCCGCGGGCACGGCGATGATGCCGTCGACGCGGCGGGCCAGCAGATCGGCGACCAGGCCCCGTTCGACATCGGCGTCCTGGCCCGTGTTGCCGATGACCGTCTTCAGGCCGTGCTCGGCGACCACGGAGTCGACGCCGAGCGCGAGGCGTGAGTAGAAGGGGTTGGCGAGGTTGGTGACGACGAGCCCGACCAGGCCGGTGCCGCGGCCGAGCCTGAGGCTGCGGGCGACCTCGTTGGGCCGGTAGCCGAGGGCTTCGGCGGCCGCCCGTACCCGCTCGCGGGTGGCGGGCAGCACCTGCGGGTCGTCCCGCAGGACTCGGGACGCGGTCATCGCACTGACTCCGGCGCGTTCGGCGACGTCCCGCAGGGTCGGCTGACCGCTCTTGAGGTCGCGCGGCGGCCGGCCGCTGTGCGGGTCGTGCGGTCCGGGCATGGTGCGGACGTCCTTCCGTTCCGTTCAGCGGGCGCTGCCTGAACGCGGTGGCCAACGGCGGTTCAGTGCGCGGCGGCCGCGTGGGCCGCCGCGCCGACGAGCGCCGCCTCCGTACCGAGCCCCGCGGGCCGCAGCGTGACGGGAGTATCCCCCAGCCCGCGGCGCAGCGCGGGACGCAGCAGGTCCCAGGATCCGGCCATGGCGCCGCCGACGACGAGCACGCTCGCGTCGAAGTCGCGCAGGCGCGGGGCGAGGACGGTGCCGAGGGTCGTGAAGGCCTCGTCGAGCACGCGCCGGGCACGCCGCTCCCCGGCCCGCGCCCGCGCCGCGATCTCGCGCACGTCTAGGTCCGGGGGCACGTCGTCGCCGTCCCGGCGGTCCGCGTCCTCGTGTGCGTAGTGCGCCAGGATCGCGCGTAGGGACACCGAGTCCTCCAGCGGTCTGCCGCCGGCCTCGACGAGGTCGATGCGGCCCTGCGGCGGTACGCCCGGCCCTTCGTGCCGCAGGCCGCCGGCGTCGAGGAAGGCGGAGCCCACACCGGTGCCGAGGGTGATGCCCAGGCAGCGCCGGTGGCCGCGCGCGGCGCCCGCCAGCCACTCGCCGAGGAGGAAGGCGTGCGCGTCGTTGAGGAAGACCGTTTCGGCGGGGCGCGGCCACACCCCGTCGAGGAGGACCGCGCGTACGTCGATGCCGTACAGGTCGTCGAACTTGCCGACGCCCGCGAAGCGCGCGATGCCCTTGTCGTAGTCGAAGGGGCCGGGGACGGCGACACCCCACACCTCTCCGGCCGGGGCGTCCAGTTCCCCGGCGCAGCGGACGAGCCCGCCGAGTATGTGCTCCGCGGTCCCCCGGGTCTGGACGGGTCGGCGCACGCGCCGGGTCACGGTCGCCGTGTCGGGGTCCACGAGGGCGGCGGCCACGTGGGTGCCGCCGAGTTCGAGGACGGGTCTGCCGCGCGGCGGCCTCACGGGCGCACCAGCGCCTTGACGACCTTGACGGGGGTTTCGCCGATCGCCGCCAGCCGGTAGGGCCCGACCGCCGCGGGCACCGTCAGTGTCTCCGCCCAGGAGAGGGTGTGCCGCTCCCCCGCCGCCGTGGTCAGCAGGACGCCCTCGCCCTCGACCACGTTCAGGACGTGGAAGCGGTCCGCGGTGTCGTCGTCGGCCTCGGCGCCCGCGTCGAATACGTGACGCCGCACTTCGTAGAACATCTCGTCCAGGGCGCCCAGGAGTTCCTCGCGCCAGCCGCTCCCGGTGCGCAGGGTGCGCGGTTCCTGCACGAGGTCGTGTGCGACGGCGTCGCCGCGGCGTCCGGACTCCAGGTTGGCGAGGCCGTGTTCGTAAGGGAGGGGGCGCGGCCGGCCGTCGGCGTCGGGCCGCAGCCAGTCGTAGAAGCGGAGGGAGTAGAGGTAGGGGGTGGCGCTGATCTCCAGGACGACGTTCCCGGCGCCGCTCGCGTGCGGGGTGCCGGCGGGGATCATGAAGAGGCGGCCCTGTTCGGCGGGGAAGGTCATGACGTGGTCCTCGGGGGCCATGGGGACCCCGTCGTGGGCGGCCTCTTCGATCTCCTTGCGGAAGAGGTCCAGGTCGGCGTCCTCGCGCAGGCCGAGGAAGACGCGGGTGTCCGGGCTGCCGAGGGTCATGTAGTACGTCTCGTGCTGCGTGTAGGACCAGCCGAACCGCTCCCTCATGTACCGCTCCTTGGGGTGGCAGTGCACGGAGAGGTTGCCGCCGTCGACGGTGTCGAGGTAGTCGAAGCGGATCGGGAAGGAGGTGCCGAAGCGGGCCGTGACGGGCGGGCCGAGCATCGCCGCGGGGTGCAGCACGCACAGCAGCTGGAAGGGGATCTCGGCTTGCAGGCCGGGGTGGGTGCCGATGAGGACGCCCGCCTCGGGGGCGATGAGTTCGTAGCCGAGGGCGGTGTTGCGGGCCGTGGGGTCGAAGCCGAGTCGGCGCTGGGCCCAGTGACCGCCCCAGGGCGTGGAGTTGAAGTAGGGGCGGGTGCGTACGGGGCGGCGGGCGAGGCTCGTGAGGGTGGCGCGCAGGCCGGTGCCGTCGATGTACGTGGGCCGTTGCGGGTCCTGTGTGTCGAGCCAGGCGTCGAGGCGGGGCGCGAGGGTGTCCCGGTGGCGGTCGAGGACGGGCCAGTCGATGTAGAAGAGCCGCCTCAGCTCCCCTTTCCGGTGCGGGAGCCCGAGGTTGTGGCCGGTGCCCGCGGCGACGGCCGCCTCGGCGTGCCGCTTGGGCAGGTCGGCGTACCAGAGCAGGTCGTGCGGGAGGAGCGCGGCGCCCGGGCCGTGGACGAGCAGCACTTCGCGGCCGGTGGGGCGTGGCGGCCGCGGGAGGTCGTCGAAGAAGTCGCGGAGGGGGTTCTCGGCGAGCTTGGTGTAGTAGGGGTCCGCGGCGTCCTCGGGGGATTCGGTGCGGTGGCGCACCGCGGTGGGCGGGGCGTGGTGGGCGCGCAGGTCCAGGGCCCGCACGGCGCTGCCGCGGGCGGTCAGCTCCGCCGTGAGTCCGGCGGCGAGTGCGTCCCAGGCGACCGTCGGCGGGCCGTCCACGGCGACGGTGACGGGGCCGGGGGGCAGTTGCGCGGCGGCGGCCTGCCAGCCGGTGGCGAGGACGGCCCCGGGCGCGGGGGCGTAGCGCGGGTCGAGCCGGTACACACGTTCTCCTTCGCGCGGACGTACGGGAACAACGCTCGAGGGCGGATCTCAGAGGCGTACGGAGGGATCGGGAGGCGAGTCGTCGCCGGTCCGTCCGGCGAGGAGGGTGGTCCGCTCGAAGAGCACGGCCGCCGTGCCGAGCGTCGGCAGGTCCAGCGTCACCTCGCCGCCGGTGCACGGCAGTTCACCGGCGGGGGTGCCGAGGTAGTCCGCCCGGTGGGCGGTGGCGACCGGGAAGCGGGCGTGGATCCGGCAGGGCACGGGCTGCTCGGCGAACGACTGGAGGCGCAGCAGGACGTGGCCGGGGCGCGGTGTGGTGGCGCCGACGAGGCGGACGCGCGGGTCGTCGATCTCGACGAAGCGGTGGAGGTCGTGCGGCGCGCCGTCCGAGCTCCCCCTGGCTCGGACGGCGCGCATCGGGCGGCTCCAGGCGGCGGCCGTTCGCGGACCGAGGCCGCCGGCACCGGGGCCGCAGGCGAGGCTGTAGCGGTAGGTGAACTCGAAGCCCTGCTCGCTGGGGAAGTTGGTGTCCCACAGGTTGTTGTGGATCCAGGAGAAGACGGTGGCGGGCTCGTCGTGCTCCATGGTCTTCGGGAAGGGCGCGTAGGGCAGGGCGATGTTGCCGAACTGTACGAGCGGCGCGTCCTGCGTGGACCAGGCCACTGTCAGGCCGTCGTCGCCCAGGGTCACCCAGCGGCGCACGGCCCGCATGTGCAGGGCGGAGCCCGGTACGACCGGCAGTCCGCTGCCCGTGACGCCGCCGGAGGCCTCCATGCGGACGACCGGGTCGTCGAAGGCGAAGGGGAACGCGAAGTAGGCGCTCTCCTTGCCGAGCCGGGCGTCCTTGTCGAGGCGGTTCTCGATGTCGAGGCGGGGCACGCCGTGCGGGAGGGTGAGGGTGGTGCGCAGCCGGTTGGCGCCGGCCGGGCGGGTCTCGTACGTGATGGTCTCGGCGGTGGCCGTGGAGCGGCGGGCGATGAGCGCGGCGGGCGGGGCGACGGCGCGGGCGCCGAGGTGTTCGAGGCGGTCGGATGCCGTGGTGCGGCTCGAGTTGTGGTTGAAGGCGCCGGCGGTGGTGTAGCTGTCGTGGAGGTAGCCGTTGAAGCCGACGACGGCGTCGGCGCGGACGAGTTCGCGGCCGGTCCTCTTGTCGGTGATCGAGGAGACGCAGGCGTGCGCGAGGTCCACGCGGACGGCGAGGTGCTCGTTCTCCAGGAGGGTCGGGTCGGCGTGGGCGAGCGCTTCCGCCGCGGACTCGGCGGGGTCCTCGCGTTCCGTGCCGCCGGTCGGGTTCCAGCCGGTGGCGGCCTTCACCGTCGGCTCCTCCGGCTCCTCGGCGGTCCCGGTGGCGGCGGCGATGTCCAGGCGGACCGACCCGGTGGGCGGCACGTCGTCGACGCGGACGAGGAGGAAACGTCCCGCGTCGCGGTGGTCGTCGTTGGTCTGCCGCTCCTCCTCGTGGGCGAGGTGGCGCCCGTCGCGGGCGTCGCGGACGGTGACAGGGCGCTCCAGCGGCACGGTGCTCTCGGGCAGGAAGACGCGGACGACGTCGGTGCGCGGCCACGAGCAGGTGTTGACGACGTGGTACGTGGCCGCCGCGTCCGGCGAGGCGACGAGCCGCTGTCCGAGGCGGGCGCTCGCGCGGGCGAGGAGGGCGTTGCCGTCGTCGTGGGCGCGCATCGCCTGCCCGTACTTCCAGTGCCACTGGTGTTCTCCGGAGTGACCGCCCTCGTCGCCGTGGGTCCACGGGTCGCCGGCGCCCCAGGTGTGCTCGTCGAAAAGCGACACCGCTTCGTAGACCCCGGCGGCGTCCCTGCTGTCGTCCTCGGCCCCCGTGGCGCCGAGGAGAGCGGCGAACGTGCCGATGGTCTGGGCGTCGGCGACCACGGACTGGGCGGTCCTGACCAGGGACAGCGGGCGCGCCCCCGACCCGACCCCGTCGACCCACCAGTCGGTCCAGTCGCCCTCGAAGGTGCGGATCTCGTCGCCGAGCCTGGCCTCGGCGTCGGTGAAGAAGTCCTCGTTGCGGGAGAGCCGCAGCCTGGGGAAGACCCAGGTGTCGTTCCAGCGGCGGACGGTGTCGGCGATGACGCGACGGGGCGGCGCGTTGTCGCCGAACTTGCCCTGGACGCGCAGGTGGAGCACGTCCCAGGGGTAGGGCTCGCGTTTCACCTCCGTGCGGTCCATGGCCCAGCCGAAGATGCCGCCGCGGTAGGGGTAGGGGTTCGTGGCGAGGGAGGTCAGATAGGCGGGCAGCAGGTCGTCGACGTCCTGGTAGGCCGTGTCGAAGCCGAGGAGCGGGCCTTCCATGTAGGCGAGGCCGTGCGGGGTGTCGGTGACCCACACCAGGACGCTGTTGCCGCTCGGCGCGCGCCAGCGGAAGAGGCGGGGCAGCTTCTCGCCGCCGACCAGGTGGGGGACGGAGCGTCCGGCCCAGTTGTGGGCCACGGAGAGGTACTTGACGCCCGCCGAGGCCAGCGCGTCGACCAGCCCGACGACGGCGCCCGGCACGTCGGTCTGCATGGCGGAGGTGAACTCGACGCCGTGTTCGTCGTGCACGGTGCGGGCCGCGCGCAGGAGTTCGTGCAGTTCGTCCGTGGAGCAGGTCTCGGTGTGCAGGTTGAAGGGGAGCGCGGTCAGCTCGATGCGGCCCTCGCGGACCCTGCGTACGAACTCGTCGACCTGTTCGGCGGGCCGGGCCCTCGCCCACTGCTGGAAGGACCACAGCGACTCGACGCACCACCGGAACCGGGACTCGGCGGGCCAGTCGTCGGTGGCGCGGGTGAGCTCCAGGCAGGAGTCGAGGAAGGACAGGTGCTCGGCGAGGACCGTGCCCTGGGGGTCGGTGTAGCCGATGTCGAGGTGGGAGTGGTGGATGAGGTGCAGGGTCCAGCGGCGCTGCGGGGTGAGCCGTACGTCGATGCCGTCGCGCCCGTCGGGGAGGCCGACGGTGACGCGGGTCGTCGCGTCGACGGCGGGCAGCAGCAGCCGTACGGAGCGGCCGGGCCCGGCGACGCGCTCGCAGCGCAGGGCGGCGCCGGACTCCGTACGTACGCTCAACTCCGCGGGCAATTCCGTGCCGTTGACGGGCTCGACGCGCAGCGACTGGAGCAGCGTGCCGTCGTCCGCGCGGTGCAGGAGGGGTTCCTCGGTGAGCCGCAGGGCGGTGCCGTCCGCGAGTATGCCCTCCGCGCTGATCACGCCGGCGCGCAGGCTGTCGCGGATCCGGTCGTTGTCCCAGTCGGTGGTGCGGACCAGAGCCCGTGTCGTCATGCGGATCTCTCCCGGGAAGGGTGTGTCGGGTCAGCGGGCGGATGCGGTGATGCCGCGCAGGAACAGGCCGCGGAACAGCAGGAAGAGGACGAGGGTCGGCACGGACACGATCAGCGCGCCGGCCAGGATGACGGGCGGGCCCGTCGTGGAGTAGGCCTTGTTGAGGGTGGCCAGGGTGGCCATGACCGGCTGGACCTCGGGGCTCCTGCTGAGGGTGATGCCGAGGAGCAGGTCGTTCCAAACGGCCGTGAACTGGAAGAGGAAGGCCGCGCCGAGGCCCGCCTTCATCAGCGGCAGGTGGATGCGCCAGAAGATCCGCCGGAAGGAGGCGCCGTCGATCAGGGCGGCCTCCGTCAGCTCCGGTGGCATCGTGGCCATCTGGTTGCGGATCAGGAAGAAGGCGAACGGCACCGCCCACGCCGCGTACACCAGCATCAGGCCCAGCCTGGTGTCGTACAGGTCGGCGTCCGCGTACAGGCCGAAGAGCGGCGCGAGGATGATCTGCAGCGGGAAGAGCGTGCCGGAGTAGATCAGCCAGAACCAGAAGGCGGGCTTCGGAATGGGCAGGACGACGACGGCGAACGCCGCCATGGCCGCCACCAGGACCGCCACCAGGCCGCAGACCACGGCGTACAGGAGCGAGGAGCGGAAGCTGTCGCCGATGCCTGCCACCTGCCAGGCCGTCTTGGCGTTGTCGATCAGGTCGAAGCCCTCGAAGCTCCAGCTCGGCTTGCCGCCGTATTCGCCCGTGGGGGTCAGGGCGTTGACGATCAGCAGGTAGAGGGGTGCCAGCCAGAGCACCACGCAGCCGGCGACGAAGACGTTGCGTACCGCACGTCCCATGGGACTCCCCTCCTCAGCTCTGCGCCGTGTGGGCGTCGGGCATCTGGCGGCGCAGGTACAGCCAGGACGAGGCGACGACGATCACGGTGAGGACGAGCGCGATGGCCGAGCCGTAGCCCACGTGGAAGAGCCGGAACGTCTCGCGGTACATGCTCAGCGCGAGGGTCTCGGAGGAGCGGGACGGGCCGCCCTGGGTGAGGATCCAGATCATGTCGAACGCCTTGAAGCTGTTCACGACGGCCATGCCGACCACCACGACGGTCACGGCGCGCAGCCCGGGGAGCGTGATGTGCCGGAACATCCGCCAGCCGCTCGCCCCGTCGAGTGCGGCGGCCTCGACCGTCTCCCGCGGGATGGCGCGCAGGCCGATCGCGAAGAGGACGACGTTCAGACCGGTCGCCTGCCAGGTGCTCGCGACGATCATCGACAGGGTGTTCTGCGGCCACTCCAGGAGCCACGGGCGCGCGAGCCCGTCCAGGCCGATGCCGCGCAGCACCTGATTGACCGCGCCCTCGGAGGTCAGCATGAAGTACCAGACGACGGCGGTGGCGGTGGCGGAGATCGCGTACGGCAGCACGATGATCAGCTGCGCGGCGGCGCCGAACCGCATGCGGTGGGTGGCGACGGCGATGAGGAGCCCGGCGAGGACGGGCAGGAGCAGTGTTCCGCCCACCCACATCAGGGTGTTGAGCACCGAGCGGCCGAAGATCGGGTCGTCGGCGAGGCGCGCGTAGTTGTCCAGCCCGGTGAAGCTGCTCGTGAAGCCGTTGTCCTCGAAGAAGCTGCCGTAGACGCTGCGGAAGAACGGATAGACGAACAGGACGCCGACGAAGGCGAAGGCGGGCAGGGCCCAGGGCAGGGCGGCAAGAGGGCTGCCGAGCCTGCTGCCACCCGCCCGCGCGGCCTGGTGCGGGGTGCGGGTCGGCACCCTGCGGCGCGGCCGCGCACGCTTCGCGGTGCCGTGCGCGGGGGTCGCTGTCCCGGTCATGTCTTCTCCGCCTCCCGCCACACCTGCCAGGCGTCGTCGGCGCGTTCCTGCATGGTGCGCAGCGTCTTGCGGTACGAGGACGGGTTCAGCAGGAAGCCGGCGAGGTCGTCGACGGTCGCCTCGACCAGTTCGGGCGGGCCCTGTTCCCAGAAGCGGTTGAGCAGCCACAGCTTGTCGCCGCGGACCTTCTTCGCTAGGCCGTCGATCACGGGATTGGCCGCCTCCACCTTCGGGTTGGGGCAGCCGTCCTGAAGGGTGTGCGAGAAGGCCTTCATGACCGTGGGGTGCAGCCAGGCGCCGGTGGCCCGCAGCGCCTCCGCGTGATCGGGTCCCTTGACGGTGGCGACGAGGGCGCTGGATTCGAAGATGACGCTGGGGCGGGCTTTCGGGTCTGCCATGGGGAGGACGAAGGCGCCGAGGTTCTTGCCCGGCTTGCCGCCCGCGGCCCCGAGGGTGGAGCCGAGCCAGGTGCCGCAGGGCACCATGCCGAGCTTGCCGTGCAGCATGGCCGCGGCGGCGTCGGGGTGGTTCGTGTCCATGGGCGTGAACCAGTCCTTGTCGAAGAAGGACGCCAGGGTGCGCAGGGCGCGTTCGGCGCGGGGGTCCGTGTACCGCTCGCGGCCGTTCATCAAGTCGTCGTAGAAGCGGGGGTCCTGGCGGCTGAGGATCTCCTGGAACCAGATGAAGGAGGGCCAGCGGTCGCCCGCGGTGCCGTGCAGCGGGGTGATGCCGTTCTTCTTCAGGCGCGCGCAGGCGGTGAGGAAGTCGTCCCAGGTGCGGGGCGCTTCGAGGCGGTGTTCGCGGAAGACCTGGGGGTTGTAGAAGAACACCCAGTACGCGAGGTTCATCGGCAGGCCGTAGACGCGGCGCCGGTAGGCGAACGCACCGCGCAGGGAGGCGTCGACCCAGCCCTTGGCGACGGCGTCGTCCCACTGCCGGGTCAGGTCGACGATGCCGCCGGTGCGGGCGAGGTCCTGGAGGCGGTATCCCGACCAGTACTTGAGCATGTCGGGGGTCTTGCGGGTCCGCAGCGAGGACCGCACGATCTGCTCGAACGACTCCAGGAACGGGATGACCTGGGGCACGAGCCGGGGCGCCGCCACCGACTCCATCGCCGAGCCCGCGGCGGCCATCGGCTTCTCCCACGCCGCGCTGTCGCCGAGGACGGCGACCTTGCCCGGCGGCTGGCCCTCGGCGGAACCGCAGGCCGTGGCGGCCGTGGCGGCGAGCGCGCCGGTCGCGGCGGCCCGGAGCAGGGTGCGGCGTTCGAGGGCGGGGCGCGGCGTGATGGGCGCTCTCGCCACGGGATGACCAGGGTGACGACTGTGACGACGACCTGACATGGATGGCTCCCTCAGGTGTGCCTCAGCCCGTTGTTAGCGTTAACACGGGCGTCTTGGAGCTTCACCTCGGGGGCGGCGGATGTCAATGGGTCGCGAGCCGCTAGTGCACCCAACTCTCTGTTGCGTCAGGGCTGTTCAGATTCGCGGGGCCAGCCGTTCGATCTCCCGGACGACGTACTGGGCGTGCGGCTTCACCTGCGGGAGGAGGTCGTCCCAGCGCTCCTCTTCCTCCCCTAGGTAGACGGCGCGTGCGCGTTCGAGAACGGGCCGGTGCTCGGCGGGCAGGCGGGCCAGGGTCCAGTCGGCCGCGCGGTCCTTGGACGTGATGTCGCCGGTGGCCAGGGTGGTCCAGACGCGGGCGAGGGTCAGCAGGACGTTACGGGTGTCGGTGTCGAGTTCGGCGAGCAGCTCGGGGACGCCGGCAGCCATCGCGCGGGTGACGTCCGCGGCCGGGACCGGGTCGAGGACCCGGCCCGGCTCCGGCCCCATGAGGGGCGTCCGCCCCTGCAGCACCATCGTGATGAGGAGCGCGAGATCGGGGCTCGGCCCGGGCTCCGGCGTCAGACCGCGCAGGTACGCGTCGCGCAGCCACTCCCCGTACTGGAATTCGCACCGGGGCGGATACGTCCAGGGGCGGACGTCGCCCTGGACGGCGACGGTCAGCTCGACGGGGCGCAGGGCCTCGCCGGGGGCGCCGTCGCCGGACAGGGCGAGCAGACCGTCGGTCAGGGCCTGGCGCTGCCCGGCCGTGGTGCGCCGCCGCGCCACGACGAGGATGTCGATGTCGCTGTGCGGGCGCAGTCCGCCGAGGACGGCCGAGCCGTGCGCGTAGACACCGGCGATGTCGCCGGCGGCGAACACGTCGCGAATCAGGCGGACCACGTCGTCGGTCTGCGTCACTCCGCCGCTCCCCTCGTCCGGTGTCGCTCGGCTCGTGCCGTGTCACTCGACTGGTGACGGGCACTCCGTCGTCGCCACGCATCGTAGACACCCGGCGCGCCCGGCCGTCGCAGGGGTCAGAACGGCTTGGTGGGCAGGTACTTGCCGTCCAGAGTGATCACCGCGCGCTCGCCGCCCTCGGGGTCGGCGACCTTCTTCACGTCGAGCTTGAAGTTGATCGCGCTGATGATGCCGTCGCCGAACTGCTCGTGGACCAAGGCCTTCAGAGTGGTGCCGTAGACCTGCAGCATCTCGTAGAAGCGGTAGATCGTCGGGTCGGTCGGTATGCCGCCGGGGATCGAGCCGCGGGTCGGGATCGTCTGCAGCAGGGCCGCCGCGTCGTCGTCCAGGTCGAGCAGTGCGGCGACGGCCTTCGCGGCGGGTTCGGGCAGGGCGTGCTGGCCGAGCACGGCCGCGGTGACGAAGGCGACGGACAGGCCGGCGGCGTCGGCGATCTGCTGCCAGGACAGGTCCTTGCGCGTCTTGGCCTCTACGGCGAGAACGGCGAGGTGCTGGCGGGCGGTGGGGTCGAACTGGGCATGGATCATGAGGGATTGTCCTTTCGGGGGTGAGGCGGTCGGGCGGGTCAGGCTGCCGCGGTGGCGGCCTGGGTGAGGTCGTCGACGGCGCCGGTGGCGATGTCGTAGACCCAGCCGTGCAGCGTCAGCTCGCCGCGGGCGAGGGCGCGTGCCACGGACGGGTAGGTGGCCAGGTGGGTCAGCTGGGCCAGGACGTTCTCGCGCACGAGGGCCGCCACGCGTTCCTCGCCGGTCACGGAGTCGGACGTACGGGCCACGGCGGCGTCCGCGTGGCGCAGCCAGTCGGCGACGGCCGGGGCGCCGGCGAGATCGTGGCCCTCGGCGAGGGCGGTCATGGCGCCGCAGGCCGAGTGGCCGCACACGACGACATCGGTGACGCCGAGGACGGCCACCGCGTACTCCACACCGGCGGCGACCCCGTCGGCCGCGTACGGCGAGTGAGCGGGCACGAGGTTGCCTGCCGTGCGGACGACGAACAGCTCCCCCGGCTCGCGCTGGGTGATCAGTTCGGGCACGACTCGCGCGTCGGAACAGCCGATGAACAGCGTGTCCGGCGCATGGCGGGTGGCCAGGCCCGCGAAGAGCTCGGCCTTGGCCGGGAAGACGTCCCGCTGGAAGCGTCTCACTCCGGCCGTGAGGTCTCGCATGGTCAGTTCCTTTCGCATTCCGGTGGCCCGCCCCGGGGCAGACAGCCCGGGGTCGGCGCAGCCCCTCGGGACGGCAGCCCCGGGGTCGGTAGCCCCTGAGGGGCCGGTGCAAACAACCATGCATGACCTGCACCTATAGCGTCCAAGACGCAGTAGCCATGACTTCGATCGATGCCATCTATAGTTTCCGCATGGCACCCGAACTGCGTCACCTGCGCTATCTGCTCGCCGTCGCCGAGCACGGCAACTTCACTCGCGCGGCCGAGGAGCTGCACATCTCCCAGCCGACGCTGTCCCAGCAGATCCGGCAGCTGGAACGAGCGGTCGGCGTCCCGCTCCTGGACCGCAGCGGCCGCTCGGTGCGGCTCACCGACGCCGGCGCCGCCTACCTTCCGCACGCGCGCCGCGCCCTGCAGGACCTGGCCGCCGCCGAGCGGGCCGTGCACGACGTCACGGACCTGTCCCGCGGCAGTCTGCGGCTGGCCGTGACACCGACGTTCACCGCCTACGTCGTCGGGCCGCTCACCGCACTGCTGCACGCCCGCCACCCCGGCATCACCCTGTTTCTCCGGGAGCTGCCGCAGGACCGCATCGAACCCGGGCTGCTCGCCGACGAGCTCGATCTCGGCATCGCCTTCCACGGCGCCCATCTGCCGGGCCTGGCCGCGACGGACCTGTTCACGGAGCGGCTCAGCCTCGTGGTGGGCGACCTCCATCCGCACGCCGGGCGCACCGATCCCCTGTCCCTCGACGAGCTCGCCGCGACCCGGCTCGCACTGCTCAGCACCGACTTCGCCACACGCGTGCACATCGACGCCCACCTCGCCGGGCACGCAGTACGCCCGGACGTCGCCGTGGAGGCCACGTCGATCATCGCGCTCACCGAGATCGTCCGGCACACCCCGCTGGCCACGGTGCTGCCCGACGCCCTGACGCGCGACCGCCCCGGCCTGCACACCGTCCCGCTCACCCCCGCCCTGCCCACGCGGACGGTCACCCTGCTGCACCGCGAGAGCGGCTACCGGAGCGCCGCCGCACGCGCTTTCACCGGGCTCGCCCGAGAATGGGCCCACACGCAACTTCCGCCGCAGCACTCCGCCGACGGCACAGATAACTTTTGATTTTTGTTTGGCGGCGCTCCGACAGGACACTCGATGTACAGGAGCGGTTGATCATGACGACTCCCTCCGGTATTCAGATTCCGCACTACAGGTATCGACTAAGGGGTCCTGAATGAGCAACGAAATGTGGAGCTACGTTCCGACCGCCGGTCACGGCCCGGACAGTGACCTCACGGGGTACAAGGTCGAAGCCGCCGACGGCCACATCGGCAAGGTCGACAAGCATTCCAACGAGGTCGCCAACCAGTACATCGTCGTGGACACCGGTGTATGGATCTTCGGCAAGGAAGTTCTGCTGCCCGCCAGCACCGTGACGGCCATCGACAACGACGAGCGGCGGATCCTGGTCTCGCTCACCAAGGAGCAGATCAAGAACGCTCCGGAGTTCGACAAGGAAAAGCACCTGGGCGACCCCGCCTATCGCGACCAGCTCGGCGGGTACTACGGCGGTTCGGGCCACTGAGCACGCTCAGAGCCGCGCCGACTCGCCGGTCAGAGCTTTGTCTCACCGGTCAGCGGGCGCTCGACAGGCGTACACTTGAATTGTTCTGAGGGTTGGAGGATCCATGATCGCACTCGGCCTCATCCTGCTCGTCCTCGGTCTGCTGACCGGCGTTTCCATCCTCTGGACCATCGGCGTCGTACTCGTCGTCATCGGTGCGGTCCTGTGGGTTCTCGGGGCAGTGGGACACTCGGTGGGCGGACGGAAGCATTACTGGTAGCGGCAGCCGCTGGAGTCCAATAGCGCACCAGATCCCATAGAGGTACGGGAAGGGGGCCGGAGTGAATACTCCAGCCCCCTTCCCCGTACCCCTTTTTCCTTGTACCCCTCTTTTTTCGAGTTTCCTCAGTTCCTCGGTGGCTCAGAGGCTCAGTGGTGGCCGTGAGCGGTGTCGGAGGCTCCGCCGAAGAGCCGCGCGACCGCGCGGAACGGCAGGGTGACCACCGTGGCGATGGCTCCTCCGATGGCTCGGAGAACGTCTGCAATGGCCTTCAGCATGATCGGGCCTCCAGAGAGCAATAGCTCAATAGCGGTCAATTGCCATGTGTCGCCACACAGCCTTACACCCGTCGGTTGCCCCCAAAGCGCTCACAAAAACTGCTCGGCCCCGCCCGCCTCTCCCTCTCCGCATACTCCCTCTGCGGCCGACGAGAGGCGGATACCCCGCCGGGTGGCCAGGATGAAGCCATGGCCCACAGCACAGCACGTAACGGATCCAGCGGACGTAACGGGACGCGGCGGACCGACGGTCTCGACGCCGTCACCACCCGCTGGACCGCCCGCGACACCTCCTCGGCCCACGGACGGCTGCGCGACGCGTTGCTCTCCTGGCGCACTTCGCTGCCACCCGCGTTCACCGCCCCACCACCCGGGCCGCCCGGCGAGCACGTGCGGCTCGTGGTCGCCCCCGCCGCCCCGGGGGCGCCCGAGGACGCGCTGCTCCTGCACCTCAGCCCCGTCGAGGTGGACCGGCTCATCGCACGGCTCGTCGACGACGGCTGTCACGACGGCAGCTGTCACGACGGCAGCCGTCAGGGGGACACCACCTCCTCCTGAGCGATCGCCGCCACGGGTGAGACCCGCGCACGGGGTACCCGGCTCCCGTAACGGGAGACCCGAGACCGCTCCCCCCAGGAAAGGCAGACCAAATGTCCCCAACGCACGACGTCGTCGAGCTGATCCTCCAGGACCACCGCACGATGGAGGACCTCTTCCGTGACATGCGCAGCGTGGAGGCCGACCGGGCCGCCGCGCTCAGTGAGTTCGCCGACCTGCTGATCGCGCACGCCTTGGCGGAGGAGGCCGAGGTGTACCCGGCGCTGCGCCGGTTCAAGAACATCGACGACGAAGAGGTCGAGCACGGCGAGGAGGAGCACGAGGAGGGCAACAAGGCGCTCCTCGAACTGCTCGAGGTCGAGGACGTCGGTTCGGACGAGTGGGACGAGAAGCTGGAGAATCTCGTCGAGGCCGTGAACCACCACACGGACGAGGAAGAGCGCACGATCCTCAACGGCGCCCGCGAGAACGTGGCCATGGAACGGCGTGAGGAACTCGGCTCGGCGTTCCTCAAGGAGCGCGAGAAGCAACTGTCCGCGCACTGCGGCAGCGTGGACAACATCCGCCGCATCCTGAAGGACTGAATTCCGGACACCGATGCCCATGGGGGCGAGCAGCTGATCCGCTGCTCGCCCCCATCGGTGTGTGCGGGGCCGGCACGGTGGGTGCGGAGGTGGCGGATGCGGGGGTGGGGGGCGCTCCCGGTGGGAGCGGCCGGGATGCGGGGGCCCGCGAAGCCCGCGAAGCCCGCGAAGCCCGCGAAGCCCGCGAAAGAGTTTGTCACCCGAGTGCCAACGCCTCGGGCGCGGATGCGCATGCGTACGCGTAGTGCATCGCAGAATCGTGCTCTACCTTGCACAGGCCTTCCTAAGCCTTCCTGAGCACCCCCTCCCCCTCACGCACTCGCGCCCCGCACCCCCACTCCCCCCTCCCTCAGGAGAACCCCATGCGCATGCCCGCCCCGCGTCGCACAGTGGCGGCCCTGGCCGCCGTCACGGGAATCGCTGCTCTCGGTCTCGGCGCCGGACCCGCGGCCGCCGACACCAAGGCTCCGTTGCGCTACGTCGCCCTCGGCGACAGCTACAGCGCCGGCTCGGGCGTGCTGCCCCTCGATCGGGGGGCACCTCTCATCTGCGCCCGCACGTCGCTGAACTATCCGCATCTGCTCGCCGCATCAACCGGCGCCCAGCTGACCGACGTGACCTGCGGCGGTGCGCAGACCAAGGACTTCACCACATCCCAGTACCCGGGCGTCGCCCCGCAGTTCGACGCGCTGAAGAGCGACACGGAGCTGGTGACGCTCACCATCGGCGGCAACGACAACAACACCTTCATCAACGCGATCCTCGCCTGCGGCAGCGCGGGCGTCCTGTCGGGCGGCAAGGGCAGCCCTTGCAAAGACAACTACGGCGACAAGTTCAAGGACGAGATCGAGTCGAAGACGTACCCGGCGATCAAGGCGTCCCTCAACCAGATCAAGGCCAGGTCACCCGAGGCGAAGGTCGCGATCCTCGGTTACCCGTGGATCACCCCCGCGAAGGCCGTGCCCGGCTGCTTCGCCAAGCTGCCCATCGCCGAAGGTGACGTCCCCTACCTCCGCGACGTGCAGACGCACTTGAACGGCGCGGCGCAGCGGGCCGCCCAGGAGACCGGCACCACGTTCGTCGACCTGGCCGCCGCCTCCGACGCGCACGACGCCTGCCGCCCCGTGGGTCAGCGCTGGATCGAGCCGGTCCTCTTCGGCACGAACTTCGTGCCCGTCCACCCCAACGCCCTCGGCGAGGCCGGGATGGCGAAGGAGGCGGCCAAGGCGCTGAACCTGTCCTGACCGGACGCCCCGCGCACAGGCCGCGGGCAGGGGCTGCGATCCTGTTCGGGTGAACGGGATCAAGTGGCGTACCAGCAGGAACCGCTCCGCACGGAGCGGCGAGGCCCTCTCCGCGCGGCGGCCGGCAGGCGCGCCGGGCGCCCTGCGCGGCAGGGGCGCACGCGTGCGGGCCGGCGTGGGCGGCGCCCTGCTCCTCGCCCTCCTCGCGGGGTGCTCGACCGGCGGATCGGACGGACCCGGCGGACCCGGCGGATCGGGTGACTCCGGCGGATCCGGTGTCTCCGGCCGCGACCGTGTCCGACAGCCGCCCGTCGACGCCGCCTTCGACTACCAGCTCGGTGGCCCGTACGCGCCGCCGTCGAAGGTGCGCGCCGTCTCGCGCGACCGCACCGCCGACCCCGCCCCGGGCCGCTACAACATCTGTTACGTCAACGCCTTCCAGGCCCAGCCGGGCAAGGAGGCGGCACGCTGGTGGCAGCGCGAGCACAGTTCTCTTCTCCTGCGTGACGAGGAGGGGCGCAAGGTCGTCGACGAGGACTGGCAGGAGCCCCTGCTCGACATCTCCACCGAGAAGAAGCGCGCGGCCCTCGCCGAGATCGTCGGCTCGTGGATCGACGGCTGCGCGAAGGCGGGCTTCGACGCGGTGGAGCCCGACAACCTCGACTCCTACGAACGCTCGGACGGCCTGCTCACCACCGACGACGCGGCCGCCTTCGCCCGCCTCCTGGCCCAGCGTGCGCACCGCCAGGGCCTGGCCATCGCCCAGAAGAACACCACCGACCTGCTGGACCACCGTGAGCGGATCGGTTTCGACTTCGCCGTGACCGAGGAGTGCGCGCGTTACAAGGAGTGCCCGGACTTCGCGTCCGCGTACGACGGGAAGGTCTTCGACATCGAGTACGTGGCGAAGGACTTCGACACCGCCTGTCGCACCTGGGGCAAGAA
Source organism: Streptomyces sp. NPDC039462 (assembly GCF_055639375.1). Classification (NCBI taxonomy): domain Bacteria; kingdom Bacillati; phylum Actinomycetota; class Actinomycetes; order Kitasatosporales; family Streptomycetaceae; genus Streptomyces; species Streptomyces sp. NPDC039462. The sequence continues at coordinate 823,660 of NZ_JBVKAO010000003.1, read as the reverse complement.
GCTCTCCGTGACGCTGCGCGACCGCGACGTACGCGCCGCAGGCGAGGACGGTTACGTGTACCGCCACTGCTGAGAAGAGCCCCGGTCACGGGCCCCGGCAGCCAGGGCCGCCAACTCCTCCGCCGTACGCGGCGCCTTCCCCGTCTCCGCCGCCAGGCCGCACGTGCGCAGCAGCTCGCCGACGGCGATGCCCCACGGCAGGTGCAGCCCGGCCTCGGCCAGGAGGTCCCGCCGGGCCAGCGTCTCAGCCACCGGCCCCGTCCGCACTCCGGAGGGGGTGAGCAGCGCAGCGTCGTCGGCCCAGCGCAGGGCCAGGTCGACGTCATGGGTCGCCATGACCACGGTCGTCCCGGCGTCCCGCAGCCGTTGCAGGGTGACGAGGAGGCGTTCCTGGCCGTCGGGGTCGAGTCCCGCGGTCGGCTCGTCGAGGATGAGTACGCGGGGGCGCATCGCCACGGCTCCGGCGATGGCGGTCCGCTTCCGCTGGCCGTAGGAGAGCAGGTGGGTGGGCCGGTCGGCGAGCGCTGTGATGTCGAGGGCGGCGAGCGCCTCGGCGACGCGGGCCCGGACCTCGGCATCGGGCAGGCCGAGGTTCAAGGGGCCGAAGGAGACGTCCTGTTCGACCGACGCGGCGAACAGCTGGTCGTCCGGGTCCTGCACCACCAGCTGCACGGTCGTGCGCAGCCGGGTCAGGCCCTTGCGGTGGTACGTCACGGGGACACCCTCGACCGTCAACTCGCCGGAGGCGGGCCGCAGTCCGCCGCTGAGCAGCCGCATGAGGGTGGTCTTGCCGCTGCCGTTGCGTCCGAGCAGCGCGAGGGCACGGCCCTCGACGACGTCGAAGTCGAGGCCGCTGAGCACGGTGGGCCCGTCCTCGTACGCGTAGGACACCGCGCGGAGAGCGACCACGGGCTGACTCATGGCGCTCGCGCCGCCCCCGGCGCTCGTCGCACTCGTGGCGCTCATGGCAGGAACCTTTCCAGTACGAGGGTCAGGGCCACCAGGCCCACGAGCAGTGCCGCGCCGGCGGCGAGGAAGGGCCGTGATATCCGGGCCTCGGGCACGAGGACGCGCAGGGTGCCGTCGTAGCCACGCCCGGCGAGCCCGGCCTGCAGCCGGCTCGCCCGGTCGAAGGCGCGCACGAACGCGGTGGCGCCGAGACCGGCGAGGGAACGCCAGGTGGCGGCGCGGGTGGTGTGGCCGAGCCGGGCGGCCTGCGCCTGCCGGATCCGGCTCATGGAGTCCAGGAGCAGGAAGCTCATCCGGTACGTGACCAGCGCCACGTCCACGACCGGCGCGGGCACCCCCGCCTTCACCAGGCGGGGCAGCAGGTCCGACATGGGCGTGGTGAAGGCGAACAGGAGCACGCCGAGCGAGGCCGCGGAGGTCCGCAGGAGCAGACCGCCCGCCCGCGCCGGGCCGCCGTCCGCGAACGCCACGAACCCGCCGGGACCGCCGACCTGAATGAGCAGGGTCAGGGCGCCGGTCACGCAGAAGCCGAGCGGCACGCGGTAGGCGCGCCACAGTTTGCCCGGCGGCACGCCCGCCGGGCCCAGCAGCAGGGCGAGTGCGGCGACCAGCACCAGGACGGCGCCCGGCCAGGGCGGCAGCGAGATGGCCAGGACGGTGAGGCCGAGACCGAGCACGGCCTTGTCCACGGGATGCCGGCGGCGCCAGCGACTGCTGTGCGCCGCCGCGTCGATGGGCAGCACGCCGGGTCAGACCCGCTCGGTCCCGGACCGGGGGCCGCCCGCGTCGACCGGCTCGTCGGAGCCGTCCGACGCCTCCGGCCGCGCCGCTTCGGGCCGTGCCGCTTCCGCCCGGGCCTGTTCCGCGCCCTGGCGGCGGCCCTTGCGCAGCCCGAAGTAGTAGGCGAGGACGCCCGCGCCGATGGCCGCCTGTAGAGCGAACAGCGCCGACTCGACTTCCCCGGACGGGGGTTCGTACAGCGGCGAGAACCATGGATCATAGTCCGGGTCGATCTCGGTGATCGCCGTCTCGGCCTGGGCGTCGGCGCCTGCGAACGGCTCTTCCTCGTCGTCGCCGAGACCGAGCGCCAGGGGAAGCACCGCGAGCGCGGCGACGATGAGGAGCAGCAGTGTGTTGATCTTCGCGTTCCGGCTCATCAGGCGCTGGCCCCCGTCTCGGTCTTCTTCGTCGTGTCCGCCTTCTTCGTGGTGTCCGCCTGCTTGCGCTGCAGCAGTACGCCGAGGCGGGTGAGCTCGCCCTTGCTGGACTGCACGAGCAGGCGCATCACCAGGACGGTGAGCAGGCCTTCGCTGACCGCCAGGGGGATCTGGGTGACGGCGAAGATGCCGCCGAACTTGCCCAGGGCGCCCAGGAAACCGCTGCCGGGGTCGGGGAACGCCAGGGCCAGCTGGACACTGGTGACGCAGTACGTGGTCAGGTCGGCGACGAACGCCCCGAAGAACACGGTGACCATGAGCGGCACGTCGTACCGCCTCAGGAGCCGGTAGACCGCGTAACCCGCCCAGGGGCCGATGATCGCCATGGAGAACACGTTGGCGCCCAGGGTGGTGAGTCCGCCGTGGGCGAGCAGCAGTGCCTGGAAGAGCAGGGTGATGGTGCCGAGCACCGTCATGATCGGTGGCCGGAACAGGATCGCCCCGAGCCCGGTCCCCGTCGGATGCGAGCAACTGCCCGTCACCGAGGGGATTTTCAACGCGGAAAGGACAAACGTGAAGGCCCCGGAGGCTCCGAGGAGCAGCGTGCTCTCCGGATGTTCCTTGACTTCACGGGTCAGGGAGCGGACTCCGTGGACGACGAACGGCGCGGACGCTACGCCCCAGGCGATCGCGTGCGCCGGCGGGAGGAAACCCTCGGCTATGTGCATGGCTCAGCAGACCCTCTCCAGCACCTCGTGGATGGACAACGTGCCTTGGCCGGTCTCCTGGCTGACGGGTCGTACCGACCGGACTCCGCCTTCCCGGGTACGCGTGTACCCAGTGGCTGCCGCGAGGGCTGGAGCCGGACTTCCCGATCACAGTGGCGAGGGCCGCACCGGCATCACACCGGATTTCCCGAGCACCAAGGCGTGGTGACACTAGTGCGCAAAAATCGCCCTGACAACTTGCACGGCGGTCGCGCCGGTGTCACACCCGAGCGCACACCACCACCGCGTACGCCCCTGCTCAGAGGCCATGCGTAGGTCTGGCGGCCCCGAACGTCCAGGGCCCCCACCCTCGGGGTGGGGGCCCTGGACGCTCAATGGCCGGTCGTTCTCAACTCCTCAGCGCCTCAGCGCCTCAGCGCCTCAGCGCCTTCGACAGTCGATCAGGACTCGTCGTTCACCCACAGCTGCCACTTGCCGCTGCTGGGGTTCTTCTTGCAGTCCCACTCGGAGTAGATGGAGTTCCGGCCGTCGGCCTCGCACGCGGACAGGGTGCGGTAGGTGCCCACATAGATCCACGACATCGCGCCGAACTCGTCCGCGGACCTGTCGGCCGCCTCGCTCGCGGCGGAGGACGCGGTGGCCTTCGGAGCGCTGCTCCCGTGCGTGTCGGCCACCGCGGGCGTGGCAGCGAGCGCGGTGGTCAGAGCCGTCGCGGACACGAGCAGGGCGGCCTTCTTCATGTGACGCACAGATTTTCCTTCCGTCGGAGTGGAGCGGTGGGAGAACGGGGGCGGGCACCGGCGCCGCGGGCAGCGAGGTGCCGCGCGGCGCCGTCCTCCCCCCCTGGCCGGGACGGTGCTGCGTTCTCCCGGCCCCGCCAGTGTTGGCCGCCGGCCGCCACTGATCGACTCGTTTCGGGCTGGCCCGAATCGAAGGCCGCGAGGAGGATCGCCCGGGTGACGTTGCGTATCCACCTCACCGCCGAAGACCTGGCCCGCACCCGACTGGCCGCGGCGCCACGGCCCTTGCTCGAACTGGAGATCGCCGTCCGATTGCTCCAGGAGCGCTCCCACCCGGTCCGGTTCGACGCCTGGCGCAGCCGGGCGGCCCGGCATCTGCCGCCCCGGATAGGGACGTTGTGCGAGCTGATCCCCGCCACCGGCGCGGCGGTGGACTTCCTGGACCTGAGCGGCGAGGGCCACCCGGACGACCTGGTCGACCGGCTGCGCGGCACACCTGCCGACCGCGTCCGGAAGGATCTGCGGCAGTGGGCGCCCGGCCGCACCCGGGGCCTCTCGCCGGCCGTCCGCTCACTCGGCCGGGACCCTTCCCTGGTGGGAGAGTTGGCGGACACGGTCGCCCATGCCCACCAGCACTTCATCGCGCCGTACTGGTCACGCATCGACAGGCTCGCCCAGGTCGACCGGACCCGCAGGCTCCAGCAACTGGCCGGGCACGGCGTCGAGCGTCTCCTGAGCGGGCTCAACCCCCGCTACATCACCTGGGATCCGCCCGTCCTGCACCTGACCATGGCTTCCGGACGGGACGCCGACGTCCGCCTCGGCGGGCGCGGGCTCCTCCTGATCCCCACCCTGTTCGGGTCGCACTACCCCGCTCTGGACGACACCGCCGAACCCCAGCCCTGGATCACCTATCCCCTGCACGACGACCGGCCGGGCGCCGTGCCCGCCGTGTTCACCGCCGAAGCGCTGACCGGCTCCGACGCTCCGCCCGCCCTGACCGCGCTCCTGGGCCGGACCCGTGCGACCGTGCTGCGTGCCATCGGCGACCACCCCGCCTGCACCACGGGCCAACTCGCCTCACACGCCCGTATCGCCCCCGCGAGCGCCAGCGAACACGCCACCGTCCTGCGCCGCGCCGGACTCGCCGCACAGACCCGCGACGGCAAGAGGGTCCTGCACACGCTCACACCGGCCGGACACGTGCTCCTCGACGCGGGCAGGGGCTGACCGCCGGACCGCCCGCTCCCGGGCGGAGTCAGAAGAATTCGTCGAGCAGCCGGTAGAAGTCCAGCTTCTCCTTGTCGACCGTGACCGCCGTCCGCTCCTCGTACCTCCGCAGGAACCGTTCGGCATACTCGGGTCCGAACCACGGGTCCTCCTCGTACGCCAACTCCCGCAGAATGACGGCGAGATCGGTGTGCCGGTCCGCCCTGCCGAGGCGGACGACGTCGATGATCCCGGTGACGCGGCAGGTGTCGGGGTCGAGCAGGACGTTCTCCGGGGTGAGGTCGCCGTGGGTGACGACCAGGTCCTCCGCCGCCGGGCGGGTGCGGTGCAGCTCGTCGAGGAGGCGCTGCCCGGTCCATCCGGCGCGCTCCTCGTCCAGGTCGTCCAGGTCCAGCTGGCCCTCGGCCAGGTGGCGTGCGGCCTGTTCCATGGTGACCGGCAGGGCGCGGTCGAACGGGCAGTCCTCCGGGGGCAGTCGGTGCAGGGCCACGGCGAGGTCGGCGAGCGACTCGGCCACCGCGAACCGCTGCGCCGGGGGCCACTCGTCGGCGGCCGGCCTGCCGGGCACCGCCTCGGTCACCAGCCACGCCACGCGGTCGTCGGCGCCCCGCTCGACGATGCGCGGCACCGGGATGCCGCGGCCGGCGAGCCAGGCGAGGCGGTCGGCCTCGCCCGACAGGTCGGAGGGTGAGCCGTCGTACGTGACGGGGGCGGTCTTCACGTACAACTCGGGTTCGCCCGTGCCCGCTCCGGTGAGGTGGTGCACCTCGGCGCCCGATGCGCCGTCCGTCGCGGGGGTCCATCGGTACGCGGCGTACCTCCGCCGCAGATCGCTGCTCATGATCGGCATCATGGCAGGCGGCTGCCTGCGGCTCCCACCCGATATTTCGGGGGGTGTTGATCCGTTGCCGGTGCGAACTTCAGCGGTTTGCGGCAAGTTCGACGACCGGGCCGCCCGATGGGTGTGTCATCTGCCCTGGAGCCGGGCGGCGGCTTCTCTGATCGCCGGCATCTCGGCGGTCAGGGACGCTCCGGGGCAGGACGTGGCGTAACCGTCCTTGTGGGCCGCGACCGTGTGGAAGACCGCGCCGGTTCCTGCCGCGAACCGGCTGCGGCTGTTGGTGGAGACCAGCAGCGCCGAACCGCGCGGGTCGACACCCGAGAGGCCGAGCTTCCAGGCGGCGAGCGCCGCGATGGCGTCGGTCATGGCCTCGGGCACCGGGGTTCCCGCCGTGAACGTGCCGATCGCGGCCACGCCCGTCGAACCCCGGTTGAAGCCCTGCGCGTGCGCCCCGACGACGGGCTTGTCGGTGCCGCCCGCACGCCCCTCGTAGAGCGTGCCGCAGCGGTCCACGAGGAAGTTGTAGCCGATGTCGTCCCAGTCCCTGTCCGCCTCCTGTCCGGTGTACAGCGAGCGGATGATGCGCGGGGCGTCGTCGCAGTCGTAACCGTTCGGGGAGTCGGTGTGGTGGACGAAGACGGCCTCGACGCGGTCCGCGTAGCGGGCGGGCGGCGGGGTGGCCGTCCCCGGCGCCAGCCAGGCCGTGCGGGGCAGGATGCGCGGGGGTGCCGCGCGGAACGCCGCGTACGACGAGGGCACCGGGCGCGCGGGCCGAGCGGCGGCGGGCATGACGGAGCGGCGTCCGGGGGCGGTCGCCCGGAGGGAGGTTCCGTCGCCGGCGGGCACCGCGGGATCGATGCCGGCCGCGCACACCAGCAGCAGTCCGACGGCCGTCGCGCCGGGCAGCACCCCCAGCGCACCGCGCAGGGCGTTCGGCAGGCGCGACCCGGACCGCGTGGGGAAGACACGCATGGGGTCAGCTTCCGGCCGACCATCTGGGCGCGCCCTGCCGACTGCGGCAGTCGGCGCAACCGACGCACCCCGTCGGCAGACCTCGTCGGCGAACCCGGGGAAAGAGGGAAAAAGAACCGGGCGGGCCGGCCAGGACGCTCCCCCACTGGTCAGTGGGGGTGTCCCGGCCGGCCCGCCCGTGCGGCGCGGCTGCTGCGGTGTGTCAGCGGCCCACGCGTGCGAGCTCCCGGTCCGTCTCGGCGTCGGGCGAGCCGGTGTCACCGAGGTTCTTGTGGAGCTTCTCGCCCTCCACGTCCACGTTCGGCAGCGCCTTGTCCAGCCAGCGCGGCAGCCACCAGGCGGACTTGCCGAGCAGGGCGAGGACGGCGGGCACGATCGCCATGCGGACGACGAAGGCGTCGAAGAGGACGGCGACGGCCAGGCCGAAGCCCATCATCTTGATCATGTCGTCGTTCTCCATGATGAAGCCGGAGAAGACGCTGATCATGATGACCGCGGCCGCGGCCACGACCCGTCCGCCGTGGGTGAAGCCGGTGACGACCGACTCGCCCGGGCGCGCCCCGTGGACGTACGCCTCACGCATGCGCGTCACGAGGAAGACCTCGTAGTCCATCGCCAGGCCGAAGACCACACCGATCATGAAGATCGGCATCATGCTCATGATCGGGCCCGGCTGGTCGACGCCCACGACGTCCGCGAGCCAGCCCCACTGGAAGACCGCGACGACGGCGCCGAGCGCGGCGGCCACCGAGAGCAGGAAGCCGAGCGCCGCCTTGAGCGGGACGAGGACCGAGCGGAAGACCAGCATCAGGAGCAGGAACGCCAGGCCGACGACGAGGCCGAGGTAGGGCAGGAGCGCGTCGTCCAGGGTCTGCGAGAAGTCGATGGTCATCGCGGTCTGGCCGGTGACCAGGATCTCGGAGCCGGTGTCGGCCCCGATGCCGTCGGCGGTCGAGCGGATCGACTTGACCAGTTCCTCGGTCTCGTGGTCGCTCGGCCCGGTCTCCGGGACGACGTTCATGATCGCGGTGTCCCCGGCCTTGTTGGGCTGGGCGGGCGTCACCGCGGCGACGCCGTCGATCTTGGCGAGCGAGTCGCCGACGGTCTTGGCGGCTCCCGCCACGTCGGCGTCCTTGCTGATGGTGACCATCAGCGGGCCGTTGAAGCCGGCGCCGAAGGACTCCGACAGCATGTCGTAGGCCTTGCGCTGGGTGGTGTCCGGCGCCGAGGAGCCCTCGTCGGGCAGGCCCAGTTCCAGGCTGGCGGCCGGGACGGCGATCGTGCCGAGGCCGACGACGGCGACCAGGAGCACGGCGAGCGGGTGGCGCAGTACGAAGCGCGCCCAGCGGGTGCCGAGCTTCGGCTTGGCGTTCGGGTCCTGGAGCTCGCTCGCGGACTTCTTGCGGTCCTTGCGGCGCAGCACCTTGCGGCCCGCGAAGCCGAGCAGCGCGGGGATCATGGTGAGCGCGATGAGGACGGCGATCACGACGGTGGCCGCCGCGGCCAGGCCCATCTTGGTGAGGATCGGGATGTTGACGATCGCGAGGCCCGAGAGGGCGACGACGACGGTGAGGCCGGCGAACACGACGGCGGAGCCCGCGGTTCCGGTGGCCCGGCCCGCCGCTTCCTCGGGTTCGCGGCCCTCGGCTATCTCCGCCCGGTAGCGGGAGACGATGAAGAGGGCGTAGTCGATGCCGACGGCGAGGCCGATCATCATCGCGAGCGTGGAGGTCGTGGCGGAGAGGTCCAGCGTGCTGCCGAGCGCCGCGATGCCGGAGATGCCGATGCCCACGCCGATGATCGCGGTCAGCAGCGGCATGCCCGCGGCGACCAGCGAGCCGAAGGTGAGGATCAGGACGACCGCGGATATCGCGATGCCGATGAGTTCGGCGCTGCCGCCCATCTCCTGCTCGGCCATGACGGCGTCACCGCCGGTCTCGACCGTCAGGCCCGCGTCGCGGGTCTGGTCGGTGGCCTTGGTCAGCGCGTCCCTGGCCTCGTCGGTGAGCTCGGTGGCGGGCACCTTGTAGGTGACCGACGCGTAGGCGGTGGAGCCGTCCTTGCTGACGGTCTTGGCCTTGAACGGGTCGTCGACAGAGCCGACCTGCGGGCCCTTGCCGATGGCCGCGACCATCTTCTCGACCTCGGCCTTGGGCTTGGCGGAGTCGATCTTCTCGCCCTCGGGGGCGCGGATGACGACACGAGCGCTCGCGCCGTCGGCGCTGGCGTCGGGGAAGCGCTCCTCAAGGCGGTCGAAGGCCTTCTGCGATTCCGTTCCCGGCATCGAGAAGGAGTCTTCGGGTGCGGCAGGTGCGGCCGAGGCGGCGAAGATGGCACCGGCCATCAGCCCCACCCAGAGCAACGCCACATAGCGGCGTCGCCGGAAGGCAAGGCGGCCTAGTTTGTACAGGAACGTAGCCACGGCGAAAGGGACTCCCGTCGAGTTCGGCAGGCGTGGACGACCCTCTGCCGGTGCGGTCGGCGCACGTCAGCGGGTCCAGCAGGATGCCTCTCCATCCTCGATGCCGAATGGGGGCCACAAGTCCGCCTGCGAGCCGGACTATCGGCCCACGGTCGCTGTAGTGCACTGCGCGCGATGTCATCCCATGGGAGGAGAGCGGATCTCCCTTTCTAGGCCACAGGGTGCAGTCACGTGTCAACGGTTGTTTCATCATTGGCGCGGAACTTTCGGTTCCCCTTCTGCCCCGCCCCAGCTCGGCCGGTATGTCTGCACTACACACGCATCGTCGCCGGGAGGCGGTGCACACGGCTGATGGCCGGATTCCGCCTCAGCGCTCGAGGGCCGCCATGCCCTCGGCCGCCTGGTCCGCCGCCGTGGCGCGGGCCGCGGCGGCCTGCGCGCCCTCTCCCAGCGCGTCGGCAAGACGTGCCCGCGCCAGCCAGTTGTACGGGCAGACGGGGCGCAGGTTGGCGCGCTCGCTCAGCAGGGTGCGGGCCAGCTCGTGGCGGCCCGCGCGCAGGGCGGCCTCCAGCAGGGTCTTGTGCACGGCGTCGCGCTGGGCGTGGCTTCCGCCGTACTCGCCCAGGCGGTGCCGGACGGGGAGCAGGAGGTCGACGGCCCGGTCGTAGTGCCGGTTTCCGTAGGCGATCAGCGCGCGGCACACGGGCAGCCCGACGTCGGCGGTCATGGCGTGGTTGGACAGGCGGGGTCCGCTGCCCGCGACGTAGCGCTCGCGGTCGCGCACCAGGCGTTCGGCTTCGGCGGTGCGGCCCGCGCCGGTGTACGCCATCACCGCGTGCACGTCGTTGAAGGCGTAGTACGCGCCGTCGTGGCGGGCGGCCCAGGCGTCGGCGAGCCGCTGCCACCGGTCCCCCGCGTCCTGGCCTGCCAGGTACAGCCGCCACAGGAGCGCCGCCGCGTCCAGGAGTTCCATCGCCGCGCCCGTCGATCCGGCGTGGTGCAGGGCGCTGTCGTAGATCGCCAGTACGCGGGAGACGTCGCCGGCCTCCAGGGCGTAGAGGCAGTAGTGCCACCAGTTGTGCACGTTCAGGTAGTTGCCCGCCGCCCAGTCCGCGGCGCGTGCGTCCAGGTAGCGGATGCCGTCGGCGAACCGGCCCTGCATCTCGTAGGTGTGCACCACGGCGTGGATGGCCCACACGTCGCGCGGCCGCCGGTCGACGGCCGCCAGGCCCGTCTCCCTGGCCTGCTCGTAGTGGCTGGCTTCCTCCAGGCCGAAGGCGTACATGCCGAGGACGGGGCCGTAGTGCGGGTCCGCCGTGTCCCAGGCGGAGAGCGCGCCGCCGATGCGGTCGCGCAGCCGTGGCGCGTTGCCGGTGAAGAAGTCGATCTGGTGGCCGACGGCCAGGGCGAGCACGTCGCGCGGGTACTCCACGGAGATCTCGCCGAGCACCCGGCCCGCCCGGTGGAGGTCGCCCTTGAGCCAGGAGGTGGCGGCGGCGACGTGCATGCGCTCGCGCGGTGTCATCTCGCCGCGGTGGACGTGTTCCTTGAAGCGCTCGAAGGTGGCGCGGGCGCCGGCGGCGTCCTTCTCCTCGGTGCCGAGCAGGCCGAGATGGGCGGCGAGGACGTGGCCCATGACGGAGCGCGGGGCGGCGGACAGCACCTGCCCGGCCGCGTCGGCCACCTCGGCGCGGAAGAACAGCAGATGTTCCAGGGCTTGCTCGTAGTGGTCGACGGCCTCGGTGCTGGTGCGTGACATCGGGTGACCGTGCCGGTCGCCTGCCATGATCGGCTCCTTCCGCGGGGAGGCGCCGAGCGGGCCGGTGTGCGGTTCGCTCGGCGACAGGAAGCCAATCCTGCCCGCCGCGGCGGCTCTTGACGCACCGTGACCCGTGCGGGACCAGTCACGGGAGCGGTCCCAGAGGCGCTCTGGCATCACCGCTGCGGGCGGCCTACCTTGGCAGCGGTGGACGCACCACTCGAACGGCTTGTCATGCACTTGTCCATTTTGTCCCGGCAAGAGGCACGAGGTAAGCCATGTTCCTCCGTCACAGACGCTCCACGCACAGACGCCCCGAGCGCAGACGCTCCAAGCACGGACATCCGGCCCGGCGCACCACCGTCGTCGCCGCCGTCCTCGCCGCCCTGGCGGCCGCCGCCGTCGGCACCGCACAGGCGACGCCCGACGACACCGGCACGGCCGGCGAGGTCCGGCCCTCCCTGGCCCGGCCCATCGACCCGCAGAACTGGCGCAACCCCGACGACATGACCTGGCGCGAGTACCGCTCCGTCCCCGGCACGAACTGGGCCGACCCCGGCCTCGAACCCACCGAGAAGACCTTCAGGGGCGCACTCGTACTCCTCGACTATCCCGACGAGGAGTTCACCGTCAGCAGGCCGCCCGGCTCGACCGTCTTCGGCAATCCCCAGCCCACCGCGGCCAACGTCCCGCGCGGGCAACTGCCCAAGTTCTACGAGGACTTCCTCAACAAACCGGGTGCACTCAACCGCGGCCACACCATCAACGAGTACTGGATGGAGGACTCCGGCGGCCGCGTCGGCGTCGACCTGGAGGCCTTCGGCGTGTACCGCATGCCGTTCAAGTCCTTCCAGTACGGCATTGAGCCCGCCATGAACCCCGGCGCCTGCCCGACCGTCACCACCTGCGGCAAGGACATCCGCGACAACGGCAGGGCCGCCTGGGTCGCCGAGGTCGGCGAGCGGAAGGCCGCCGAGTTCGACTTCGTCTTCTACCTCACCGCCGGCCAGGACGAGTCCTCCACCTGGCAGGAGTTCGGCCAGATGAAGTTCGCCTCCGCGGGAGAGATACCGGCCGCCTGGGGGCCGCCCTCCCCCATCGCCTCCGGCGGCAACTCCGCCGCCACCCGCTATGTGCCGTGGACCTCCTGGCAGGCCGCGGCCCGCATCTGGCCCAACGCCACCGCCGGCTCCTCAACCCAGGCCGAGAGCTCCGGCATGGGGGTGTACGCCCATGAGCTCAGCCACATCCTGGGCATCGGCGACAACTACAACAACCCCTACGGCAAGCCCCTGAGCCGCGCCTACACCGGCATCTGGAGCATGCTCTCGCGCGGCTCGTTCAACGGTCCCGGCGGGCCGCACACCCGCTGGAAGATCCCGGCCACCGAAGGCGGCTCGATGGGCTCCCAGCACATCCTGCGGGACAAGCTCCAGCTCGAGATCGTCGACGAGAAGAACGTGCTGCGCCTGGACCGTGACGCGCTCGACGAGTCCGGCGTGGCCGTCGCCAGGGTCACCGCCCGCTCCGCGCCGCCCGGCAAGAAGGGCCTGGCCGGCGTCAACATCGCCATGTCGCGCGACCTGTCCCCCGCCTGCGACCGCGACACCGACCCGCTGTGCGACGGCGGCGGCTATCAGAACTACACCCTCGAGGTCGTGGACCGCATGGGCATGGACTCCTTCACCCCGGACAACGGAGTGCTGATCACCAAGACCAAGAACGACGACAAGGCCCCGTTCGCCTGGGTGATCGACGCCCACCCCGAGGACATCGACATGGTGGACTTCGTCCGCCCGGACGGCACCCCGCAGAAGATCACCATGGGCGACTACCGCCAGCTCAGCGACGCCCTCTTCCACGCCGGGGCGGACTCCGGCAGTTCCTACGAGTACGTCGACCGCGCCAACCGCCTGCACTTCTACGTCACCGACATCCACCGCACCCGCGCGGGCGTGCTCTCCTACACGATCGCCGTGAAGTCCCTCGACGGCTCGGGCCCGCAGCGCCGCGGCACCGCGCTGGGCCGCGGCGAGGCGGCGGGCGACCCCGTCAAGAGCCGCGCCACCTGCACCTTCCCGCTGACCAACACGGGCCGCGCGTTCGCCGATCCGCCGGGCGACCACCCCGAGGACGTCGCCAGGTACCTCGGCTCCGACGTCTACCGGCTCTCCGCCAAGGCCTCCGGCCGCGGCTGGTCCGCCTGGCTGCCCAACAAGCTGACGACCGCAAGGGCGGGCTCCACGGTCGACGTGGACGTCGCCGTCGCCGCGAAGCCGGACGCCCGCCCGCAGGGCCGCCTCACCCTCACCGCCCGCTCGGTGAGCGACCCGCACAAGACCGCCGAGGCCACCTGCACGCTGACCCGGAAGGGCGGCCGCTGACAGTGCGTTCTTCCGCCCCTCCGGGGTCCTGTCAGGCCGTGGGCCGCAAGGGGCGGAAGAAGGCGCGCAGTTCGCGTGCCACCTGGTCCGGTTCCTCGTGCGCCATGAAGTGGCCCCCGTTGTGCGGGGTGCTCCAGTGGCGCAGGTCCGTGAAGACGCGCTCGGCGAGGCTCTTCGGGTAGTGCGCGAAGGCCGGTTCGTGGCTGAGGGTGACGGCGCCGGGCACCGTGATGGGCGGCACGGGCGTGTTGTGCCGTACGTAGTCGTAGTACTGGCGGAAGGAGGAGCCGATGCTGCCGGTGGCCCAGTAGAGGGTGGCGACGGTCAGCAGGGTGTCCTTGTCCCAGCGCGCCTCCAGGTCGCCGTCGCAGTCGCTCCAGTCGCGGTACTTGTCGATGATCCAGGCGAGCAGGCCGGCCGGGGAGTCCCGCAGCGCGGCGGCGATCGTGTCGGGCCGGGTGCACATGATCTCGCTGTAGCCCTGGTCCTCGGCGTCGTACGCGTCGAGGTGGTCGAGATAGGCCCGCTCCTCGGCGGTCGGCGGTCGCGCGTCGAAGTCGGCGGAGACCACCGCGGAGGTGATGTGCACGCCCACGGCCTCCTCGGGGTACAGGGCGCCGAGCCACTGGGTGACGCCTCCCCCGATGTCCCCGCCGAAGGCGCCGAAGCGGCGGTGGCCGAGGGTCTTCGTCATCAGCTCGTGCCAGATCCCCGCGACGCCCCGGCGGGTGAAGGGGCCGCGCGGCAGCTCGGAGTGGAGGAAGCCGGGCAGGGAGGGCACGACCACGTCGAACGCGTCGGCCGGGTCGCCGCCGTGTCCTGCCGGGTCGGCGAGCCGCCGCGCGAGGGGCAGCATCTCGACGTAGCTGCTCGGCCAGCCGTGACTCAGGATCAGCGGCAGCGGCGCGGGCGCGCCCTCGGGCCGCACGCCGCGCAGGTGCACGAAGTGCACGCGGGAGCCCGCGACGTCGGCGACGCGGTGCGGGAAGTCGTTGAGCGCGGCCTCGGCGGCGCGCCAGTCGAAGCCGTCCGCCCAGTAGGCGACGAGCTCGCTCAGGTAGCCGGGGTCGGTGCCCGCCGCCCAGTAGGTGGGGTCGGAGGCCGCGGTGAAGAGGGTGCGCCGAAGGCGCGTGCGCAGGTCGTCGAGGACGTCGTCCGGGACGGAGACCTGGAAGGGCGTGACGTTCACGGTGGTTCGGTTCCTTCGCTCAGGAGGATGCGACGAGGCTGCGATGTCGAAGTCTCGATCGCTGGGGGGGGGCGCTCCTGGCGGTGGCGTCACGCCTCTGACGGTGAACTTCAGACGAGGCTGGGGACGCGGACTGCGGTCAGGAGGGCCCGGACGGGGCGGGGCGTGCTGTGGCGCGCGGTCATCGGGCTCACCTCCTTGTGTCTCTCGTGGCGCACGGCGCCGGTGGGGCGCGTGCTTCGCCGGTGAGCATACACACGTACCGTCGCGCGGCACCCGCGATTTACTGTCGCCCGATGCCGTTCGGAAGTCGTCGTCCGAGGTCGGTCCGAAGTCCTAGGGCCCACGGACGGTGCGAGGGCCTTCCGAAGGTCATGGCCCCGGCTGTGTCCGCCCGGCGACACTGGAGCCCATGGACACCGAACAGATCGACGCCTACCTGCGGCGCATCGGCATCGAACGCCCCGCCGACCCCACGACGCGAGCCCTCCGCGACCTGCATCTGGCGCATCTGCGCAGCGTGCCCTTCGAGAACCTCTCGATCCACCTCGGTGAGGACATCGAGCTCACCGACCAGGCACTGGTGACGAAGGTGGTGGAGGCGCGCAGGGGCGGCTTCTGCTACGAACTCAACGGCGCCTTCGCCGCCCTCCTGAGAGCCCTCGGCTTCGACGTCACCCTGCTGCAGGCCCGCGTGTACGACGACGCCGGAATGCCCGGCATCCCCTACGACCACCTCGCTCTGCGCGTGCGCACCGAGGACGGCGGGGACTGGCTGGCCGACGTCGGCTTCGGCGCGCACAGCCACCTGCCGCTCGCCTTCGCCGACCGCGGCGGGCAGGCCGACCCCGGCGGGGCGTTCCGCATCGCGGAGGCTCCGGAGGGCGACCTCCAGGTCCTCAAGGACGACAAGCCGCAGTACCTGGTCGACCGGCGGCCGCGCGCGCTGGCCGACTTCAAGGTGGGTGCCTGGTACCACCGCACCTCGCCGGACTCCCACTTCACGCGCTCCCTGGTCTGCTCCCGCATCACTGAGAGCGGCGGCCGGATCACCCTCGGCGGACGCACCCTGACCACGACCGTGGACGGCGAGCGGCGGACGACCGAGCTGACCACGGAGGCGGAGGTGCTCGCGGCGTACGACCGGCACTTCGGCATCGTGCTGGAGAGGGAGCCGCAGCTGCGCGAGACCCGGTGACCCGGGGCGGCGCGATCCTGTCGCGGCGCGGCGATGACTTCCGGGCGGTGCGAGAGTCCACATAGGCAGACAGGAAGGGCGGCCAGGACCGCCGCGTACCGACAGGAGAGCACCATGCCCAGGATCACACCCAGCCTCTGGTTCGACCTGCAGAGCGAGGAAGCGGCGAAGTTCTACGTCTCGGTCTTCCCGAACTCGGAGATCAAGAACGTGTCGTACTACGGAGAGGGCGGCCCGCGCCCGGCCGGCACCGTCCTGAGCGTGGAGTTCTCACTCGACGGCCAGCTGTTCACGGCGCTCAACGGCGGCCCGCAGTTCACCTTCGACGAGGCTGTCTCCTTCCAGATCGACTGCGCCGACCAGGCCGAGGTCGACCACTACTGGACGAAGCTCTCCGAGGGCGGCGAAGAGGGCCCCTGCGGGTGGCTCAAGGACAAGTACGGCCTGTCCTGGCAGGTCGTGCCCACCGTGCTCGGCGAGCTCCTCACCGACCCCGACGCCGGGCGTGCGCAGCGCGCCATGCAGGCGATGCTGGGCATGGGGAAGCTGGACGTGGCGGCGCTGCGGGCGGCGGCGGACGGCGAGGCGTAGCGGATCCTCCCGCCCGCGCCTGCTCTCGCGGGTCCGGCGCCGCTAGGCCTTTCTCGCCACCACCAGGCGCCAGCGGGGGCTGCCGTCGGGCCGCCGTCCGAACTCCTCCAGGGGGCGGAGCCGCACGTCGAAGCCCGCGTCGACGAGGTCCTCGCGCACTCCGCCGAGCGGGAAGGTCCGGTAGTACATGACGAACGGCGGGCGCCACAGGAGGTTCCGCACGCGCATCACGCCGTCGAAGCCGAGCAGCGCCCAGTACCAGGGTGAGGTGAAGGGCTGCGGGGCACCGATGGGGAACACGAAGAGGCCCCCGGGGCGCAGCGCCCGGTGGACGCCCGCGAAGAGGGCGGGCCGCTCGGAGGGCAGGAAGTGACCGAACGCCCCGAAGCTGACGGCGAGGTCGAAGCCCCCGGTGAACGGCAGGGCGCGCGCATCGGCCCGGACCCACTCGACGGCGGGCCCGTCGGGACCGGGCCCTTGCACCGTCTGCGCGGCGGTCGCCAGCATGCCCGCGCTGAAGTCCACGCCGGTGACCCGCTCGCGGCACAGCGGGAGCAGCGTCCCGACGCCCGCGCCGGTGCCGCAGCACACGTCGAGGCCCGCGTCGAAGGGGCCGAGGGGGCGCAGCGCGTCGGCTGTCGCCCGCAGGAATCGGCCAGGCGTACGGAAGGGCGTGTGGTCGAATTTGGGGGCGAGCAGGTCGTATCCGTGCTCGGTGGACGAGAACGCCTGAACGGCGAGTTCACGCAGCGTGGGACCCTGGGAGGAGAACATCGGCTCCAGGGTAGCCAGCGGGGCCGGCGCACGGGTCCACGGCGGAGCGGCGCCGTGGCCGGATACCGCCACGAGGTCTACCGGGGGGTGGCAGAGGTCGGGTAGAGGTGCACGTCTGCCCCAGACCCGTTCCCGGAGGTGCCCCATGGCCACAGACCGGCACAGGACAAGGACCGCATCGGGCAAGACCCGGTTCGACGACATCTACGACCAGCCGGACCCGCGTGCCTACTTCCGGACGCTGGCGCCCTACGAGTACGAGATCCCGCAGCACGCCCAGGCGGTCTTCCGCCGCACCCGCGAGCTGCGGGAGCGGCTGTCCGGCGGCGAGGGTCCGGTGACGGTCCTGGACCTGTGCTGCTCGTACGGCATCAACGCGGCGCTGCTCAACCACGATCTGACGCTCGCCGACCTGTACGCCCACTACACGTCGGACGAGGCCGCCGCGCTCACGCCGCACGAACTCGTCGAGCGCGACAAGGCCTTCTACGCCTCGCGGAGGCGCCCCGACGCCACCCCGGTCATCGGGCTCGACCTGGCGGAGAACGCGACCCGCTACGCGCTGGACGCGGGCCTGCTCGACGAGGCGTACGCCGAGAACCTGGAGCGGCACCCGCCCAGCCCGCAGCTGCGCCAGGCGGTCGCCCGCACCGGTCTGATCACGGTCACCGGGGGCATCGGCTACATCTCGCACCGCACGTTCGACGCGCTGCTCGACTGCGCTCGGCTGCCGGTCTGGGTGAGCGCGTTCGTGCTGCGGACGGTGCCCTATGGGCGCATCGCCGAGACGCTGGCCGCGCACGGCCTCGACACCGCGACGGACTTCTCACGGACCTATACGCAGCGGCTCTTCACCAGCCCCGAGGAGCGTCGCGACGCCATCCGCCAAGTGACGCTGGCGGGTGAGGATCCCGCGGGGTACGAGTCGGAGGGCCGCTACCACACGCGGCTGCACGAGTCGCGCCCGCGCGGCGACTGACCCCGGGCGTCCCCCACCGCGGCTCCCGCCCTGCGGGCTTCAGAGCGTCAGTGCGTAGCTGGTCCCCGGGCGGCCGTCGAGCCGGACGTCCCCGACGGGCACGAAGCCGGCGCGGACGAGCACCGCCCGCGAGCCCGGGTTGTCGAGCGTCGTGGCGGCACGCAGCACGGTCAGGCCGTACGCGGTGACGGCGAGGTCGCGGATCTGCCGGACGGCCCGGGTCGCAAGGCCCTGGCCCGCGGCCTTCTCCGCGATGCGGTAGCCCAGTTCGGCACTGCCGTCCGCGACGTCGACGAGGTTGACCCGCCCGAGGATCTCGCCGCCGTCGTCCACCAGGACGTGGAAGAAGCACGCCCCCGTCGCCTGCTCGGCCAGGAGGGCGCGGTGCCGGGCGTCGAAGTCCCGGAAGTAGGCGTCCCCTCGGTCGGGGACGGACGCGGCGAAGTAGGCCCGGTTCGTCTCCTCGAAGGCGAGCAGCGCGGGGGCGTGGTCGGCCCGCAGGAGCTGGAGCTCGGGGGCGGTCGTCGGTGCGGACATGCGAGAACTCTACGCAGGGTCCTCGCCCGGCCGTACCTGCTCGTACATCGCCACCAGCACGCCGTGCACGGGCTGTTCACCCGTGTCCTCCTCGGTCTCGTCGACCAGCCGGGCGAGGGTCTCGGCGAGTTCCCTGGCCTTGTCGGGGCCGAGGCGCACATGCCGCAGGGACAGGGTGGTCTGCGGGGACCGCCCCAGCTCCTGGGCCACGGCGCCGAGCATGGCGGCGGTCCCCTCGGTCCGCGGCTCGGCGACGGCCATGCGTTCGGCCACGCGCTGGTAGTACTGCTCGGTGCCGCCCCTGACCTTGCGGGTCTCGGCGACGCGGACGAGACCGGCGGTGCGCAGCACCTTCAGATGGTGCGCCACGTTCCCCTTGCCGGTGTCCAGGCGGGTCGCCAACTGGCTGGTGGTGGCGGGCTCATGGCCGAGCGAGAAGAGCAGCCGCTGACGCAGGGGGTGCGCCAGCGCGGCGTGCTGCTCCGGTGACTCGATCTCGACGGCCTGGCGCGGCGGGGGCTGTTGGGACGGTGGGCTCTGCTGGGGCTGATCGGACATGAGTCAAGTGTCTAATGTTCTTGACGCTTTCGGAAGAGGGCTGTTCTACTCACCTGCCATGACCACAGTCACCCAGCGGCTCAGCGTCGCCACCGTCGTGGAAGAAACCGCCCAACTCGTAGATCAGCACTATGTGTTCCCCGAGCTCGGCGAACGGCTCGCCGCCCTGCTGCGGCTCCGTCTCGCCGAGGGCGCGTACGACGTCGAGGACGCCGCCGACCTGGCCCGCCTGGTCACCGCGGACCTCCAGTCCCTCAACGGCGACCTTCACCTGCGCCTCAAGCACCACGAACGGCCGGTGCCCGCCGAGCGGGGCGAGGCCGCCATGGCGGCGCTGCGCGAGAAGTTCGACTCCTCGCTGGGCGGCGCGCCCAGGGTGGAGCTCCTGGACGGCCGGGTCGCGCTGCTCGAACTGGCCCCGGCCCTGTTCCCGCTCTCCTGGTCCGCCGGGCCGCTGGGGGCCGCGCTCACCCTGGTCGCCGCCGCAGACGCCCTGATCCTCGATCTGCGCGCGAACACGGGAGGGGATCCGGACACGGTCGCGTTCGTCTGCGCGCATCTGCTGGACCGGCGCACCCACCTCAACTCCATGTACTGGCGCAAGGGTGAGCGTCTCGAACAGTCCTGGAGCCCCGTGCACGTGCCGGGCGCCCGCTTCGGCGGCAGCAAGCCGCTCTACGTACTGACGAGCGACCGCACCTTCTCCGCTGGCGAGGAACTCGCCTACGACTTGCAGCAGTTGGGCCGGGCGGTCGTCGTCGGCGGGACGACCGCGGGCGGGGCGCATCCGCGCGACGGCTGGACGGTGCATCCGCACCTGGAGGCGACCATCCCGGTGGGCAGGGCGGTCAATCCCGTGTCGGGCACCAACTGGGAGGGCACGGGCGTACGTCCCGACGTGCCCTGCGCCGCCTCCGACGCTCTCGACCGGGCGCACGCCCTGGCGCTGGCGCGGCTCGACACCCAAGGTGCCGAGCCGCGCCCACGGGCGGTCGACCCGGCGGACGCGCCGCTGGACTGACCGCGTTCGTGCGTGCTGCGCGTTGCGCGTTACGAGGCGTCTCGTGGCGCTATGAGGCGTCGCGCACCGTTCCGGTGACCACCGGGCCCGGCTGCGGCTCCCAGTTCTCGTCGTAGACGTGGAGCTGCGCCTTCAGGGATTCTTCCGGTTCGCCCGTCCGGTCCTTGGTGGTGGGCACGCGCACTTCGGCGCTCTTCTCGCCGGCGGGCACGGACAGGTACAGGCCCTGGCCCTGGCCCTCCGCCATCTTGGACAGCGGCCGCTCCGGGCGGGGCCGTGCGCCGAACTGGGCCTCCAGCCAGGCCGGGTCCACATCCAGGGTGGACAGCTCCGTGCCGCTGTCGACGGGCAGGAAGGACAGCTCGGCCATGATGTCCACGTCGACGGGCTCCGAGAGCGTCATCCGCCACTTCAGCGGCTTGCCCTCGGTGACCCGGTCCTTGACGGGTTCGAGCGTGATCTTCGGCATGGGGTCGTCGTTGCGCGCCGTCACCCCGCCGTGGTGGGAGCCCACCACCGCGCCGCGCACCGCCTTGACGAACGCGTCGTGCGCGACGTCGTAGCCGTAGCGGGTGTCGCCGCGCACCTCGACCGGCACATCGACGCTCTCCCCCGGACGCACCGTCAGAGTCCGATGGGTGAAGTCGTCCGTGCCGGGCTTGGGCATGAACAGCCGGACCTTGCCGCTGCCCTGACCCGAGACGCGCACCGGGACGCTGTAGGTGCGCACGCCGGAGTCGCCTTCCTTGACGGTCAGCCTGCCGAGGTCGACGCGCGGCAACTCGGCCGGCCGCACGGCGGGAGTGCCGGGGCGCCAGCCCCAGGCGTCCATCAGCCATGCCTTGCCGGAGCGGCTGCGCGGGGTGAGCTCCAGGGTCTTGACGTGCTTGAGGTCGAGCGTGTCCCGGGCCGCCGCCGACAGCGGTACGCGGACCTCGCGCCCCCAGTACGACGAGGTGCGGCCGCTGCCCGGCAGTCCGTCGACGCCGACCCTGCCGAGTTTCGCCCGGTGGCCCGACGCGTCGACGAGGGAGACGTCGAACCGGGTCCCGGTGGTGTTGGGCGGCACGATCACCCGCAGCGCCACGTCCTTGGCACCGGCGAGGGACACGGGACGTGCGGGGCTCATCCGGACCGGGTCCCCGGCCCGCGACCAGCGCATCGCCACCGCGTCACGGCCGGGTTCCGGTGCGACCTCCCAGTGGGCGAAGTGCGGTGAGCTGCCGGCCGTCCGCGACGGCAGACAGGCGTCGGCGTCCCGGGCTGCCACCTGGGCGCACACGCGTCCGCCGTTGACCTTCGTCGAGGAGCCGGGGAGCAGCGCCTGGGTGCGGTGCCCGCCGACGGCGTGGGTCAGCACCCGCGCGGGGTCGGCGGAGGGAGCCCGTCGGCCGGAGCCGTCGAGGAGGGGCCGCACCCGGTCGTCGCCCGCGACGAACAGCCGGGCCGACGCGGCGATGTAGGTGGCTCCGGCCGCCTGCTGCCGCGTGGCGGTGAGCCTGGTCGCGGTGCCCTTCGAGCAGACCGGGTCGGTGGTGTCGTCGGACGAGAAGTCGTCGTCGGCGGGCGCGGTCGCCTGGCCCGGCGTCCACTCGCTGTTGAAGAAGTTGTGGTTGGCGCCGACCATGTACACGGCGCTGTGCAGGGCGGCGCCGCGGCTGACGCCGCGCGTCCCGTCGACGTAGATCTCGCCCTGGAGGTCGGAGACGTCTCCGTCACAGCCCGGCAGGATCGTCGTGGAGGGCACGTCGGGGACCGGGTTCTGCCCGAAGACGGTGGGGCCTATCAAGACGTTGCCGCGGATCTTCCAGCGGACAGGACCGCGGTAGCCGTCCTGGTCGGCGGGCGGCGGCGAAAGGCTGTCCAGCGCGGCGCGGTTGACGCCCTCGCCGCCCCGGGAGTGTCCGACGAGGAGGACGCGGGACGGGTCGGCCGGCGCGACGGCGCGCACCCCGGCGGGGGCGGTGGACCGCTTCTCGGCCCAGTCCGCCCAGCGGGCGAGGTGCTGCCGCACCAGCGAGGAGCGGGCCTGTGCGCCGCCGTCCTCGGCGGCGTCGTCCTGGCCGTTGATGCCGTTGGCGGCGATGGAGACGGTGACGTACCCCTGGGAGGCCAGGAGCTTCTGGGCGCGGTGATAGCCCTTGTGGCTCGGCACCGGCTTCGTGCCGGACAGGCAGGGCCACCCCATGCCCTGCCTGTCCCCCGCGCCGTAGCAGGTGTAGTGACGGCCGTGCAGGAACAGGACCAGCGGCCGCTTCCCCGGGGCGTCGGTGGGGCCGATCACGTCGGCCTTCATCTCCACCGGTGCGGGAAAGCCGGGCAGCCGTACCGAATCGAGCGTGTACGTGCCGGTGGCGGTGCGGTAGCGGCCCGGCTTTCCGGGGTCGACGGCGTTCGCGGGCGGGGGTGTCGCGGGCCGGACGGAGGGGCCGGGCCGCGGGCCGCGCGACTCGGCGTCGGTCCCGGCCTCGTCCAGGCGGCGCCCGGCCGCAAGGACCTTCAGCTGCTTCGCGGGACCGATGCGCGCGCCGTTCAGCGGGAGCCGGAAGGAGCGCCCGTCCCGCGCCGCCACCGGCCGGCCGAGGAGCTTGTCCCCGGCGTAGAACTCGACCCGTGCGTCCCCCATGGGGACCGGCTCGGGCGAGGCCCACACGAGCTCCTTGCCCGCGCCTTCCCCGGCGAGCCGCCAGCCTTCCGGCAGGCCCTTGCCGTCATCGCCGGCCGCCGCGGGCGCCGGGGGTGGCCCGGAGGCAGGCGGGTCGGCGGACGGCAGGGCCTGTGCGGCACCCGGCGACACCGCCGCGAGGGCGAGCACCGCCAATGCCGCGGTCGCCACTCGTGCGACACGTCTCAACGTGGTTCTCCTCGTCATCACACACGTCGGAGCACGCTTTCGAACTCACGTGCCCCACTTACGCTTTCGATGACGGGAATCAATGGCCACGAGTTGCCTCGCGGTACACACGGGTGGCAAGAGGCGGGCCCCCTGCCCCCGGCCGCGCGCCTGCCTGCCAGGATGCGGTCATGCACATCTACGAAGAGCGGCTGAGCGTTCCCCGCTCCTGGTGGGGACTGGTGGCGCTGGGTGGAGCCGGGCTGGCCGTGGCGGCCATTCCCTTCGGCGTGCTCGCCGCGGTGACGGCGGCGACGGTCGGCGTCGCGGTGTCCGCCGCGCTCGTGTACATGCACGGCAGCGTGCGCATCCTGGTGACGCCCGGCTCCCTCGTGGTCGGCAAGCGGGTCATCCCCATCGAGGCGCTGGGCGCGACGGAGATCCTCGACGAGCGCGAGGCCTTCGAGTGGCGCACGGTCAGAGCGAATCCGTACGCGTTGCTGCTCCTGCGGTCGTACGTCCCCACCGCGCTGCGCATCGAGTTGCGCAACTCCTGGGGAGGCGCGCCCTACGTCTACGTGTCGACGCGTCAGCCGATGAACCTGGCCGCCGTGCTGGCGTTCTCCCGGGGCTGACCTGCCGCGCCGTCAGCCCTCCGAGGTGACGCCATGGCCGCGCAGTGTCGTGGTGGCGGTGTCCGGGAAGTCCCGTACGACACCCGTGCGGTCGCGCCCCGGCACCGCCAGTCAGGTCTCGACGGGCAGCGCGTCGGTCACGCGCAGGTGGACGAGGTCGGCGCGGGAGTACGAGCGCGACGCTGAGCGGTGCGTCCTGCTCCCACCAGCGCAGCGGGAAGACGTCGATCTGGACCTGCGGGTGCCGCCATCACGCGCGGCGACCTCCCGATCGGCGAGGTCCCGACGGACATGTTCACCGAGGTCATGGTCACCAACGCGCTCAGCCCCCTGCGCGTCGTGGAGCGGCTCGGCCCGCTCGTCGCACCCACGGGAACCATCGGCGTCATGTCGTCCGACAGGCCCGCACTCCCGCTTTTCCCACCTCGGGCGCGTCCGCGAATCCTGGGATTCGACACCGGAAAACCATCGATTCGAAAGGTGATGGCGCCGTTCAACGATGATTTCCGGACGATACAGATCGTCCGAGGTGGAACCAATTTTGGATTCCCGCAGGTCAGGCGTTGGTTCTCCGTTATACCAACACCGTTCGTCCACATGCTGGACACACCATACGGAACCGCTCCCACCACCCCTGAGCTGCCCGAACGACCGTACGGTCACCGCTCACCGGAACGGCACATCCGGAAATCGACCATCCGGATGGCACTCACTCTCCGCACCGGCAAGACTCCTCACCGCAGTCACCAACCACAACGATCGAAGGAGAGTCCACCATGCGTCGCACCCTCAAGGCCGTGGGAGCAGCCGCAGCAGCGGCCACCTGCGTCCTCGCCGCGACAGCAGGCACCGCGCACGCCGAGGCCCCGAAGACCAAGAGCCTCTACGCGCCGTCCGCCCTGGTGTTGACGGTCGGCCAGGGCGAGGACGCCGGCTCCGCCGCGGTGGAGCGCGCCGTGACACTCACCTGTGCGCCGCGCCCCGCGGGCAGCCACCCCGCACCTGCGGCCGCGTGCGCCGAACTGGCCGAGGTCAACGGCCGGTTCACCGAACTCGTGGACACCGCTTCCGACGCCATCTGTACCAAGGAGTGGCAGCCGTACACGGTGACGGTCGCTGGCGTCTGGAACGGCAAGCAGGTCAACTGGTCCACCACCTTCGCCAATCGGTGTGAGATGAAGGCTGGTCTCGGGGAGGGCGTCGCACTGTCCTTCTGACGGGATCCCTGAACCACACTCAAGGGAGTCCCGGTGACCTTTCGTGGGGGAAGGCGGCCGGGACGCGGGGCGGCCCCCGGTGTCGGGTGACACCGGGGGCCGTAGTGTTTCCCCGGTCCTTGTGAGCGGGTACGACTGGCCGGCTCGGCGTCTACGACGTGGCGTGCGCGCTCGCCGTCTCCCGGCCCCTGGCAAGCTCGTCCAGCCTCCGCAGGACCCTGGCGCGCAACAGCTCGTACTCCTCGCGGCAGCGGCGGATCTCGGGCGGCCGTGTGACGACCTCACCCGCCGTCACGACCTCCTCCGGAGCGAACTGGTGACGGGTGAGGTCTATCTCCACGCCTGCGCCCAACCGGTTCCACCAGTGGTAGTCCGTGCGCACACCGTCGACGCGCACCTCGCCGCACATGAGCTCACCGCCCAAAAGGTCGTGCAGGACCAGCGCGGTGACGCCGCACTGGCCCCGGGCCGGATTGTCCGGCGGCCAACTGTGCTTCGAATCGGGCGGATACGTGTCCGCACCCCAACTCTCCCGCAGCGCCGCCTCGATGTCGGTGAGTCTCAGTGGTGTCATGCCGGCAACCCTCGCACCCGCCACTGACAATCACGCGTCGTCCCAGGTCGCGGCCGACCGCACCACCCCTCGTCCGACCGCCCCGTCGATCGCCTCGTCGTCGAGTCCACCGGCCGCGAGCACCTCCCGCGTGTCCGCGCCCGCGGCCCGCACCTCCGGCCGGATCCGCGCCGGTGTGCGGGACAGGGAGACGGGCGAGGCGAGGCCGCGGTAGTCGCCGTCCTCGACGACGAGGCCGCGGTGGCGCACCTGGGGTGCGGTCAGCGCCTCTGCGACGTCGTGCACGGGCGAGGCGGGGACGCCCCGTGCCGTGAGGGGCGCGGTGAGGTCCGCGCGGGGGCGGGCGGCGATGGCCTGCTCCAGGGTGGCGCGGAGCTCCTGTTGGTGGCGTACGCGGTCCGGGTTGGTGCGGAAGCGGGGGTCGTCGGTGAGCCCCGGAAGCTCCAGGACGTCGGCGAGCGCGGCGAACTGCCGGTCGTTGCCGACCGCGATGAACAGCGGCCCGTCGGCGGCGGCGAACGAGTCGTAGGGAGCGATGGTGGGGTGCGCGGAGCCGGTGCGGCGCGGGACGGTGCCGTCGGCGAGCCAGGACGCCGAGTGGGGGTGGAGCAGGCTGACGGCGGTGTCCAGGAGGGTGCAGTCGACGAGTTGGCCGAGTCCGGAGCGGTGCCGTTCGTTGAGGGCCAGCAGGATGCCGGAGAAGGCGAGGATGCCGGTGACCTGGTCGACGACGGGGACGCCGACGCGCAGCGGCGGTCCGTCCGCTTCGCCGTTGACGCTCATGAGGCCGCCGTAGGCCTGCAGCACCGCGTCATAGCCGGGTTGTCCGCCGAGGGGTCCGTCGGTGCCGAAGCCGGTGACGCGGCAGTGGACGAGGGCCGGGAAGCGGCGCCGCAACTCCTCGTCCGCGTAACCCCACTTGGCGAGGGTGCCCGCCTTGAAGTTCTCGACGAGGACGTCGGTGTCGCGCAGGAGAGTGTCGAGGATGTCGCGCCCCTCGGGCACGGAGAGGTCGACGACGATGTTCTTCTTGCCGCGGTTGAGGTTCTGGTAGTACGCGGAGGTGTCCGGCGCGACGAACGGCGGGCCCCAGCCCCGGGTCTCGTCACCGGCCGGAGGTTCGACCTTGATCACGTCGGCCCCGTGGTCGGCGAGCAGTTGCGCGCAGTAGGGCCCGGCGAGGACCCGGGACAGGTCGAGCACCTTGAGTCCGGCGAGGGCGCCGTCGTGCGTGCCGGGGGGAAGTGTCATCAGCTGCTCCCAGTTCGGTCGTATGCGTTGGTGCGTGCGCCGTGTCGCGGGCCTGTCGCTGGCAGGGGCGCGGCTTCGCGTCGGAGGCGGCCCGCGGCTTGGTGGACTGGCTGGCGGGGCGGCACGGCGTACGTACGGTCGTCGCGCATGTCCATCCCCGCCACAAGGCGTCCGCGACCGTCGCGCGCCGCGGGCCTCGCCGCCACGGACGAGGTCCAGGACGGCGAGATCCGCTGGGAGTTGGGACTGAGGGCCCGAGGGCCTGAGGCGGCGGCCCGGGTCAGTACGGCCGGTCGCCCGCGATCGCGACGCGCTCCGCGACCCGCCGGTGCGGGGCGTAGTCGTCGACGGCATAGTGCTGCGTGGCGCGGTTGTCCCAGAAGGCGACGTCGCCCGCCTGCCAGTGGAACCGCACCTGGTACTCCGGCACATGGGCCTGCCGCACGAGGTAGCCGAGCAGCCGGTCGCTCTCCTCGCGCTCCATGCCGACGATGTGCGTGGTGAAGGAGGTGTTGACGAAGAGCATCCGCCGCCCGGTCTCCGGGTGGGTGCGCACGACGGGGTGGGTGACGGGCGGGAACTCCTCCTGGAGCGGGGCGAGCTTCTCGGGACCGTAGAAGCGGGCGAAGCCGGGGATGAAGTCGTGCACGGCGTGCGCCCCGTCGATGCGCGCCTTGACGGTCTCGGGAAGGTTGTCGTACGCGGCCGCCATGTCCGCCCACATCGTGTCCCCGCCGAACGGCGGCACCTCGTGCAGCTGCAACACCGCGCCCAGCGCCGGGCGTTCGCGGAAGGTGACGTCGGCGTGCCAGACATTCTCGTACGTGGGTGTGGCGCTGCCGCCCTTGTCGAAGCGGACGACGTCGTCGGCGGAACCGCGCGCGAGCAGTGGATTGGTCTCCAGGTCGCCCCAGTTGAGGGCGAAGGCGCGCTGCTGCTCGGAGGTGATGCGGGCGCCGCGGAAGAACAGCACCTTCCACTCCAGCAGGGCGCGGTTCAACTCCTCGCGCAGGGCGGGTGTCAGCGGCCGCGCGAGGTCGACGCCGCGGATCTCGGCGCCGATGACACGGCCCTGGGGCACGACGTCGAAGAGTTCGTAGGGGCGTTCCTGCCAGTCGTCGGGCAGGCGGCGCAGGGTGCGACGGCCCTCGTACATGCCATCGGCGGGGACGCGTGCTTCACGCAGGGCAGGGGTCACAGGGCTCTGCGGCGCGGCAGCATTCATGGGGTCTGATCCTTCGGGTGCGGTACGGGCAGGCGTGCGTACGGAAAGGACTCCGTGGAGCCGAGGAGCTGACTCCGTGGAGCTGAGGAGCTGACTCCGTGCGGCTGTGGAGCTGACTCCGTGCAGCTAGCGGCCCGATCGCTCGCACCCGCGCCGCCACGGGACGCCGAACGTCCGGGTGGCGGCGGTCAGGTGCTGGATCATGGTGGTCATTGTGGGACGCGGACCCCTTCAGGTCAACCGCCCCGAGTCCGTGAGCACGGCACCCCGCTCAGGAGGGCAGCCGCAGCACTCCCCCGTACTCGTAGATCCCCTTGTTGGTCTCGGTCACGCCGAGGTACGGCACCAGGTCGGGGTCGACCGGTGCGAGGGGCGGCTGGTCGGGGTCCGGGCGCCAGTCGACGAGGTTCACCACGCCGGGCTCGACGGGCTCCAGGCCGTCCAGCAGCACGTCGACCTCGGCGGGCGTGCGGGTCTGCCAGGGCACGCCGCCGCCGGCGATGTGCTCGGTCATCCGCGCGCCGCGCTCGGGGTCGTCGCAGACGACCTGCGAGAAGCTCACGAAGCTGCCGGGAGCCGCCCGGTCGATGATCGTGCGCAGGATCCGCCGCGGGCCGTCGGCGTCGGTGAGGTGGTGTCCGACGGAGAGGAACAGCACGGCGACCGGCTCGTCGAAGTCGATGAGGCGCCGCACGTCGGCGTGTTCCAGGATCGCCTCCTGGTCGCGCATGTCGCCCATGATGACCGTCGTGGAGGAGTCGTCGGCGAGCAGGGCGCGGCCGTGGGCGAGGACGATCGGGTCGCTGTCGACGTAGACGACGCGGGCGTCGGGGGCGAAGCGCTGGGCGACCTGGTGGACGTTGTCGTCGGTGGGCAGTCCGCAGCCCATGTCGATGAACTGGCGGATGCCGGCCTCACGGGTCAGGTACCGCACCACGCGGAAGAGCCATTCGCGGTTCTGCCGGGCGATGTCGACGACCTCGGGGAACGACGGCACGGTGGAGAGGATGAACTTCCGGTCCACCTCGTAGTTGTCCTTGCCGCCCAGCATCCAGCCGTAGCCGCGTGCCGACGTCGGGATGTCGTACGGAATGGACGGGCCGGCCACTGTCCCGGACGGATCGGCCACCGACTCGGACTGGTTGTCACTCGCCACAGCGCGCTCTCCACCTCTCCCGCGGGATTCACAGAACGTGTTCCTTGTCGCGACACTATCCGGAGATCCACGTTCGGGTGAACGAACTCCGGAAACTCCAACAGGCGTGTGCGAACCGGGCTTTGGCAGGGCCTGCGTGCCCCGTCCTCGTACCGGAGTTCCGGTACGGGCTGTGGCGTGTCCCACCCGCCGCCCATCCACGCCTCCACATGGCGGATGATCGGGGCTGAGAGCCATCCGCACCACCGGATCCGTACCACCCAGAGAGGACCTCCCCATGGAAGACCGCTTCGACGTCGTCGTGCTCGGAGCAGGACCCGGCGGCTACGTCGCCGCCATCCGCGCCGCCCAGCTGGGCAAGCGGGTAGCGGTCGTCGAGGAGAAGTACTGGGGCGGTGTCTGCCTCAACGTCGGCTGCATCCCGACGAAGGCCCTGCTGCGCAACGCCGAGCTGGCCCACCTCTTCACGCACGAGCAGAAGACGTACGGCATCAAGGTGGACGGGCAGGTGTCCTTCGACTACGGCGAGGCGTTCAGCCGCAGCCGCACGGTCGCGGACGGCCGGGTCAAGGGCGTCCACTTCCTGATGAAGAAGAACGGCATCACGGAGTTCGACGGCCGGGGCACGTTCCTGGACGCGAACACGCTGCAGGTCGCGAAGTCCGACGGCACGACCACCACGATCGGCTTCGACAACTGCATCATCGCCACCGGCGCCACGCCCCGGCTGCTGCCCGGCACGAGCCGCAGCGAGCGCGTGGTGACGTACGAGGAGCAGATCCTCGCCGACTCGCTGCCGCGGTCCATCGTGATCGCGGGTGCGGGCGCCATCGGCATCGAGTTCGCGTACGTCCTGCACAACTACGGCGTGAAGGTCACGATCGTCGAGTTCCTGGACCGCGTGGCGCCGCTGGAGGACGCGGACGTCTCGAAGGAGCTGGCCAAGCAGTACCGCAAGCTCGGGATCGACGTGCTCACCTCGACGCGCGTCGAGTCGATCGACGAGTCCGGCGAGCAGGTCCGGGTGACGGTCACGGGCAAGGACGGCAAGCAGCAGATCCTGGAGGCCGACAAGGTCCTGCAGGCCATCGGTTTCGCGCCGAACGTCTCCGGATTCGGCCTGGAGGCGACGGGCGTGGCGCTCACCGAGCGCGGTGCGATCGACGTCGACGGCCGCTGCCGCACGAACGTCCCGCACATCTACGCCATCGGTGACGTCACCGCGAAGCTGATGCTGGCGCACACCGCCGAGGCCATGGGCGTCGTGGCGGCGGAGACCCTCGCGGACGCCGAGACGATGGAACTCGACTACCCGATGATTCCGCGTGCCACGTACTCCCAGCCGCAGATCGCCAGCTTCGGCTGGACGGAGGCGCAGGCCAAGGAGAAGGGCTTCGACGTCAAGGTCGCGAAGTTCCCGTTCCAGGCCAACGGCAAGGCGCACGGCCTCGGCGACACCGTCGGCTTCGTGAAGATCATCAGCGATGCGAAGTACGGCGAGATCATCGGCGCCCACCTGATCGGACCCGATGTCACCGAGCTGCTCCCCGAGCTCACCCTGGCCCAGCAGTGGGACCTCACCGTCCACGAGGTCGCGCGCAACGTCCACGCGCACCCGACCCTGGGCGAGGCCGTCAAGGAAGCGGTGCACGGCCTGGCCGGGCACATGATCAACTTCTGACGGGTCCGCCGGTGCCGCCGGGCGCCCCGCCGCGACACGAGTGACCGAAAGTGAGTCGTTCGAGTGGCGGGGCCGCCCGGTCGGGCCGATCCTGGGCGGAACACGACTGTGATGCCTCGGGGGCGAGGAGAGGCAGTAGCCGATGTTCTCTGGCCTGGGCCGATTCGTGGTGCGCCGCCCCTGGTGGATCATCCTGGTGTGGGTGGTGGCGGCAGGCGCCGTGATCTCACTGGCGCCGAAACTGACCTCCAGCAGCGACGAGGCGAGTTTCCTGCCCGATCACTACGAGTCCATTCGCGCCTCGGACGTGCAGGAAAAGGAATTCCCCAAACAGCAGAACATCGGCGCGATCATCGTCTTCCAGCGCTCCGACGGCGAGAAGCTGACGGCCGCCGACTCCGCCGACGTGGAGCGCGTCTCGAAGGACCTGCAGAGCCGGAAGATTCCCGAGGTGCAGGCCGTCGTGCCCGGCGAGGTCTCGCCCAACAAGCAGGTGCAGACGTCCGTCGTCGCGATGCCGAAGATCACCGACCCCGAGGACACCTCGCAGCAGGACGCCGTCAAGGAGCTGCGGGACGGTCTTCAGCCCGAGTTGAAGGGGACGGACCTGTCGGCCGGGATCACCGGCTCGGCGGCGCAGGCGCTCGACGAGAGCGACGCGTCCGAGCGGGCGGGCCTGCTCGTCGGCGTCGGCACGATCGTGATCATCATCGTGCTGCTGCTCGTGATCTTCCGCAGCCCCATCATCGCGCTGCTGCCGGTCGTCCTCATCGGACTGATCTCGCCGATGGCGACCGGTCTGATCGCCTCCGCCAACAAGGCCTTCGACATGAAGGCGGACTCCTCCATCCAGGAGCTCCTGACCGTCGTCCTGTTCGGCGTCGGCACGGACTACATCCTGTTCCTGCTCTTCCGCTACCGGGAGGCGCTGCGCGCGGGCGAGGATCCCAAGAGCGGCATGGTGCACGCCGTCGAGCGGGTCGGTGAGGCCATCACGTCGGCGGCGGGCGCCGTCATCGTCGCCTTCGCCGCGCTGACACTGTCCTCGCTCGGCATGCTGCAGTCGATGGGCCCGGCCCTCGCCATCGCGGTGTTCGTGACGCTGCTCGCCGGACTCACGCTCGTCCCCGCGGTGGTGTCGCTCCTCGGTACGAAGGTGTTCTGGCCCTCGAAGTCCTGGCAGCGGGAGCCGCACGGGACCGGGTTCGCCAAGCTCGGCGCGTCCATCGCCCGCAAGCCCGCCGTGTGGACGCTGGTCTCCGCGCTGTTCATGGGGGCGCTCACGCTCGGCGCGCTCGGCTACAAGGCCAACTTCGACCTGGCCGGCTCCTCGCTCCCCAAGGACAAGGAGTCGATGGTCGCCCTGGACAACCTCCAGAAGGGTTTCCCCGCGGGCACCACCGACCCGACCTCCGTGTACCTCACCTCGACGACCGACAGGCCCGTGCCGAAGGCGCAGGCCGACGCGTTCCGCGAGCGGCTCTCCGGTGTCGGGGGCGTGGGCGAGGTCGGGGCGCCGCGGCTGAGTCCGGACCGTACGACCGCCTCGTACTCCGTGATCCTCTCGGACCCGCCGGCCTCCGACAAGGCGCTGGCGACCGTCAAGGACCGGCTGCGCCCTGCCGCCCACGAGGACGCGCCGGACGGCACGAAGGCGCTCGTGGGCGGCACGACCGCGGTGTACGTCGACATCAACAGGGCGGTGGACCGCGACTATTCGGTGGTCTTCCCCGTGGCGGCGCTCGCCATCATGGTGATCCTCGGCCTGCTGCTGCGCAGCCTGGTCGCGCCCTGGTACCTGATGCTGTCCGTCGCGCTCGGCTTCGGCGCGACCCTCGGCGCGACCTCCCTGCTCTTCCAACAGCTGGGCAGCCAGCCCGGGTTGATGTTCATGCTGCCGGTGATCATGTACTTGTTCGTGGTCGCGCTCGGCACGGACTACAACATCCTCATGGTGTCGCGGCTGCGCGAGGAGGCCCGCGAGGGCCGCGGCCCGCACGACGCCGCGGGCACGGCGGTGCGGCACTCGGGGCCGACGATCGGCTCGGCGGGCGTGATCCTCGCGGGGACGTTCGCGACGCTGATGCTCGCGGGCAACTCGACGCTCTCCCAGATGGGCTTCTCGCTCTCCTTCGGCATCCTCATCGCCGCGTTCGTCATGGCGTTGATCTTCACCCCGGCGCTGACCGCGCTCATCGGGCACGCGGCCTGGTGGCCCGGCCACGGCGACGAGAAGCGCACCGGGCGCAGTGGGTCCGCCCCGCAGGACCCGGACGAGCAGCGCCTCGGAGGCGCGACGCGCAGCCGCTGAGCCCTCGGGCGTCACGCGGACGCCTCGGAGCGCACGATCCCCGTCAGCATCCCGCTCAGTGCCACGCACACCACGCCCGCGCCGATGGCCAGGCACACCCGGGCGACCCCGAATCCGGCCGCCCCCGCGGTGACGGCGGCGGCTCCCAGCGGGCCGAGGGAGTAGTGCGTCGTCCAGAACGCCGCCGTGACCCGCCCGAGGAGGTGACCGGGCGTCACCTCCTGGCGCAGGGACATGGAGCAGATGCCGGCGACGCCGGTGGCGAGCAGCATGCCCGCCGAGAGCGCGCCGATCACCGGCACGCTGTCGGTCAGTCCGAGACACCCGACGGCGACGCCGCCCAACGCGGTGGCGCCGACCCAACTCGGTCCGAAACCGAGGCCCTTGCGCACCCTGGTGACCACGAACGAAGCGAGGAAAGTGCCGACGGTGCCCGCGCTCAGCACATAGCCCACCGTGTCGTCCCCGTACCCGAGGTCCTTCTTGACGCGGAAGATGATGACGTCGGTCATGCCGTGCGTGAGGAAGATGACCAGGGACAGCAGTACGGTCAGCGGGCGCAGGACGGGGTGTGCCCACAGGAAGCGGATACCTGCGAGGAACTCTCCGCGCAGGCCCCCGCCGGCCACCCCCTCTGACGCCTTCTCCTCGTCGCCCTCGGGTGGCAGCGTCGGCCGCAGCCGGACGAGGAGGAGTCCGGCGGCGGACACCGCGAAGGTGGCGGCGTCGATCCCGATGGCGGCCACGGGGCCGAACGCCGCCGCGACGAAGCCCGCGAGAGCGGGTCCGCCGACCGTCGCCACCGCATAGGAGCCGAAGAGGTGGGCGTTGGCCCCGGTGATCTGGTCCGGTTCGACGATGGCGGGCACCACGGCCACGTACGTCACCTGGAAGAGCATCGCGAAGCCGCCGGTGAGCGGAACGACCGTGTAGATCAGCCACATCGGCGTCGCGAAGAGCCAGACCAGCGGGATCAGCGCGTACAACAAGCAGCGCGCCACGTCGGAGAGCATCAGGAGTCGGCGCCGGTCGAACCGGTCGGCGATCACACCGGCGAAGAGTCCCGTGACGATCGACGCGACGCCCGTCGCCCCGGTGACCAGGCCCATCTGGATGACCGAGCCGGTGCTGTGCAGCACGAGCAGCGGTATCGCCACGAAGGAGAACGAGTCGCCGAGGGCGGAGAAGGTCTGGATGAGGAGGAAGACGCGGTAGTTGCGGTTCCGCCACAGGGAGACCGTCGGGGGGCGGTCGGTCACCGCCGCGCACCGGAGCGTTCCGCGGCCAGGGCGGCGGCGACCGCCTCGCGGCCCGCCCGATGGAACACCCGTTCGTTCGCGTCGACCGCGTGCACCCAGGCGCGGTGCACCCGCACGGTCCGCGTCTCCCCCGCGAGCCCTTCGCGCACACCCTCCTCCAAAGATTCGGCGAGTCCGGCGTCGAGCACTTCGGTGCTGATCGGGTTGACGAAGGCGTACGTCCCCGGCTCCCGCTCCACGTCGAGGGTGACCCGCGCCCAGCCGCCGCAGCTGGTCTGGCTCCCTGCGGTGGCGGTTTTGATCGGGGTGGTGACCGCGGCAGCCGTGGCGAGGGTGACCGTCGGGTCCAGCATCGGGACGCGCCCCGTCAGATGGCCGCTCGCCCACACCGACTCGAAGCCGAGTTCCTCCGCCCGGCGCGCGGCCGTGGCGAACTCCCCCGCCTGCCGCCGCCCTTGCCCCTCCGCCGCCAGCGCCGGCAGGAAGACCCCGATGTCAATGGCCACTGCCCCTCCCCTCCGTCGACCCGGACGTGAACGTTAGTGCAAGTTGCCATTTCGCGGAAAGTGTGAGCACAGCCCGAAGGCGTCCACGCACCCTCATTGCTCACAGCTCGAACGAAAATGCAAGTGAAATCGATAAACCCCAGAAAAGTCGGCAGCCTAGGAAATCAAGCGAAAAGTCAAGTCCGTCGCCGCATGCACTTGCATTTCCCTTGCACGCTCTCTACCAGCGTCTTTCAAGTGTTAGGGTTTCCTCTTGTCCCGAGCCGGGCCGCCTTTTCGTCGGCGCACCGCTCGGCTTGCGCAGCAGTGATCCGCCCCTTTGCGGCGGGTCGCCGCAGCCCCTCACACCGGAATGGGAGAAGGCCTTCCACGCCTGATTCCCGTTCCGGCGGAATGTGTCCACGCCTCGTTCTGGAGCTCTTTCATGTCTGCTGACAGCACGGCTGTCACCACTCCCTCACCGGCGGGCACGGCCGGTGGCCCACCCGGCGCCGGCCGGCACCTCGGCCTGGCCTTGTTCGTGATCGCCGCGGCCCAGCTGATGGTGGTGCTCGACGGCACCATCACCAACATCGCGCTGCCCAGCATCCAGACCGCGCTGGAGGTGTCCGACGCGAACCTCGCGTGGATCGTCAACTCCTACGCGCTGGCCTTCGGCGGGTTGCTGCTCCTCGGCGGCCGGGCGGGGGACCTCTTCGGCCGACGGCGGATGTTCCAGGTGGGCATCGCCGTGTTCACCCTGGCATCGCTGCTCGGCGGGCTCGCCCCGAACGAGGGCCTGCTCATCGGCGCACGCATCCTCCAGGGCGTCGGCGCGGCGGTCGCGGCGCCCAGCGCCCTCTCCCTGATCGCCACGACGTTCCCCGAGGGCAAGCCGCGCAACAAGGCGATGGGGGTCTACGCCGCGATGGCCGGCATCGGCGCCACCGTCGGCCTGCTGCTCGGCGGTGTCCTCACCGATGTCCTGGACTGGCGGTGGGTGTTCTTCGTGAACATCCCCATCGGGCTTGCCGTGCTCGCCGGGACCAAGACGCTCGTCGAGGCCGAACGCCACCCGGGCCGCCTCGACCTGCCGGGCACGCTCACCGGCACGGGCGGCCTGATAGCCCTGGTCTACGGCATCACGCGCGGCGGCGAACACGGCTGGACCGACAGCCTGACGCTGTCCTGCTTCGCCGTCGCCGCCGTCCTGCTCAGCGCCTTCCTGCTCATCCAGAGCCGGACCGCGGACCCGATGATGCCGCTGCGGCTCTTCAAGGACCGCAACCGCTCCGGCTCCTTCGCCACGATGCTGTTCATCGGCGCAGGCATGATGGCCACCTTCTACTTCCTCACCCTGTACATGCAGCTGATCCTGGGCTACAGCGCGGTCAAGACCGGCTTCGCCAACCTGCCGTTCAGCCTCGGCATGGGTGTCGCGGCGGCCCTCAGCGCCAAGCTGGTCACCCGCCTCGCTCCCCGCGTGATCGCCGGGCCCGGTCTGCTGGTGGCGGCCGGGGGCATGTTCTGGTTCGCCACGCTCACCCCGGACTCGTCGTACGCGGGGCATCTCATGCCGGCGATGTTCGTGACCGCGCTCGGCCTCGGCATGGGCTTCGTCCCGATGACGCTGGGCGCCGTCAGCGGCGTCGACCACCAGGAGACGGGCATCGCCTCCGCGCTCCTGAACACCGCCCAGCAGATCGGCGGCGCCCTGGGCCTCGCCGTCCTCGCGACCATCTCCACCTCGGCAGCCAACGACCGGCTGCCCGAAGCGGCCGCCTCGTTCTACCGGGGCGTGGCCACGAAGGACCACGGCCTGGTGGCCGAGGCGGCCGACGCGCTGACCCACGGCTACACGCTGGCCTTCGTGGGCGCGGGCGTCATGTTCCTGGCGGGCCTCGCCGTGACCGCGCTCGCCATCAACGCCCGGAAGCAGGAGACGGCCGAGGGCGCGGCGCCCGTCCACATGGGCTGAAACACATGGGCGGAAGCCGCGGCCTGCCGCGGCGGCCGGGCCGGGCCGGGCCCGACCGGCTAGGGCTTCCAGTCGCCGAGCCAGTCGGCGGTCTCCTGGTCCGCGGCCTGGGCGTCCGTGAGGTGCGGGCGGTCTCCGTTGGGGCCGCCCGCGCCGGGGCCGGTGTTCTTGTACTCGGCGAAGCGGTCGTCTTTCCAGGAGAAGCCGCCCATGTCGGTCCAGGGAGCCGTCTTGACGGCCGCGCCGAGCTTGCTGTCTCGGATGGTGGCCTGCGGGTCCAGGCTCGCGTCGCCTCCGGCGTGCCAGGGGCGGCCGAGGTGGAAGCTCCGCGCGGTGACGTCACCGTCGATGGTGGTGCGGGTGATGAGGAAGCCCTTGCGTCCGGCCGGGGTGCTGGGCGCGGTGACGTATCCGGCCGAGGTGCCGTTCCAGCGCTTCTTCAGGGTGAGGATGGACTTGTCGATGACCGCGGTGGCGCGGCCGAAGACGAAGTCGGTGTTGCCGATGACGTAGGAGTTGGTCATGTGGACCCGGCCCGTCCTGTCCTTCGCGGCCGTGTCGAGGAGCAGCGTGTCCTGGTCGCCGCTGACGATGAGGGAGTCGAGGCGGACCCGGTCGGCGGCGGTGCGCAGCGCCACGGCCTGGTGTCCGTCCAGGTTCTGGTTCCGCGCCTCGTCGAAGTCGTTGGAGATGGTGAGGTTGCGGGCCTGGAAGTCGTCGGCCTCCACGGCGACGGTGGCGCTGCCGCCGGTGCCGTACGTACCCCCGCCGGGCTTGGTCATCCCGGAGGCGTGGCCCTCGACGATGACGGTGTCCTTGCGGCTGGTGCCGGTGCCCTCAAAGGTGACGTGGGGCTTGTTCGACGGGACCTTCACCGTCTCGCGGTACGTGCCGGGCGCGATCCGGATCACGACGCGCGAGGAGTTGCCCGCCGGGACGGCGTCGACGGCCTTCTGCACGCTCGTGTACCGGCCGCTGCCGTCCTTGGCGACGGTGAGGGTGCGATCGGCGCGGGCGCCGGCCGTCGTGCCGAGGGAACTCCGGGGGCCCGCGCCGGACTTGAGGAGCGCGGGGACGTCGGCCGCCTTGTCGAGCTTGTACTTGTAGTACGCCTTCGGGTCGAACGCCGTGCCGCCGCTCTCGTTGCGGCCGCTGGTCCTGGAGAAGACGTTGCCGCGCTGGACGAGGGCGGCGGTGGCGTCCTTGATGACCGGGTTGTTGATGCCCTGGAAGTAGCTGTTCTCCAGGACCATCTTCGTCCTGCCGCGCGAGTAGTTGCCGTACGACGAGGTGATGTCGGTGCCCGGGTCGTCCTGGAGGTAGTTGTTGTACAGGTGGGCGTGGGCGACGTTGTCGGTCGACGGGTTGCGCTGCTCGGTCTCGCGGAACCAGTTGTGGTGGATCGTGAGGTCGGCGGTGGCGTTCTCGGTCCAGCCGATGCCGAAGGTCTTGTTGTTGTCGCTCAGCTTGTTCCAGGACACGGTCACGTAGGTGGTGTCCTTGCGGCTGTCGATCAGACCGTCGGCCATGTGCCGCAGATCGTTGTGGTCGATCCACACGTGGTGCGCGCCGTCCATCTGGATGGCGTCCCAGTCGTGCTCCTTGTCGTTCCAGATGCCGTCGTACGAGTCCCGGATCGTGAGGTTCCGGATGATCACGTTGTGGACGCCCCGGCCGAGGAAGAAGCCGCCGCCGACGAGCTGTCCGGAGGTGCCCGCGCCCACGATCGTCTTGTCGGAGGCGACCTTGATCTCCTTGCCCTTGGGGTCCATGGTGATCGTCGCGGCCACGACGATGACGTACGGCTCCGGGGCGGTCGCGTACTTCTCCAGCTCGGCGAGGCTCCGCACGGTGACGGTCTTCCCGTCCCGGCCGCCGTACGTCCCCTTCTGCCCCAGCGCGTGGACCGACGCGAAGCCGTCGGCGGTGTCGTCGGCCCAGGCCGGGGCCGCCGCGGTGGCGGCGGCCGCGCGGGGCTGCGCCTCCTCGCCGAACGCGCCGAAAGCCGTGCCGTACGCCATCGCGCCGGCCGCGGCGACGGCCAGCGGGGCGCCCACCAGAAGGGCCCTCTTCTTTCTGCGGTGTCGCGCCTTGCCATGGAGGTCGGTCATGCGTCGCTTCCCGTCTGTCGTACGTGGGGGGCGCCCGTGTCCGGTGGACCGGGCCGCTGAGCAGTCGCCGCCGAAGGCACAGAAGGTTGCCCGTCGATACAATTTTTTTGCGAGGTGTCGAGAACGCGCCGTCCGCTCCGACGTCTCCTGTGAAAGTCACCCGCGAGGGGTGACGGCGCAGCCGAGGAGCGAAGTCATGAAGTATCTG
Organism: Streptomyces sp. NPDC039462; assembly: GCF_055639375.1. Lineage (NCBI taxonomy): Bacteria > Bacillati > Actinomycetota > Actinomycetes > Kitasatosporales > Streptomycetaceae > Streptomyces > Streptomyces sp. NPDC039462. The sequence continues at coordinate 784,687 of NZ_JBVKAO010000003.1, read as the reverse complement.
GTGATGGTGCAGGGCTCGCAGGCCGACTACGAAGCGATGGCGGGCAAGCCGTCCGCGGACAGTCCGGCGTGGAGCGAGAAGGAACTGCAGGCGATGTTCGCGTTCATGAGCGAGGTCACCAACGACCTCGCCGAGTCCGGTGAGCTCATCGACGCGCAAGGGCTCACGGAGCCGGCGCAGACCCGCTTCGTCAGCAGGGACAAGGACGGCCGCCCCGTGATCACGGACGGTCCCTACGGCGAGACGAAGGAGGTGCTCGCCGGGTACTGGCTGCTCGAATGCGCGAGCCTGGAGCGCGTCACCGAGATCGCACAGCGCATCAGCGAGTGCCCCGGACCGGAGGGCGTCGTCGACCCGCCCGTCGTGATCCGTCCCGTGCAGGACTCCTCGGGAGGCGAGTGTTGAGACGTACGGCCCATTCCTCGGGGGACGGGCGTTGAGACGTACGACCGGGGTCGAGGATCTGCTGCGCCGGCACGCGCCGCAGGTCCTCGGCGCGCTCGTACGCCGGTACGGGCACTTCGGCGCCGCCGAGGACGCCGTGCAGGAGGCGCTGCTCGCGGCGGCGCGGCAGTGGCCGGACTCCGGAGTGCCGGACAATCCGCGGGGCTGGCTGATCAAGGTCGCCTCGCGCCGCCTCATGGACCAGCTGCGCGCCGACGAGGCACGGCGGCGGCGCGAGGAGGACGCGGCGCGCCTCACGCCCCGGGACGCGTTCACCGCTCCCCCGCCGGGCGAGAGCCGCGCCCCGGCCGACGACGACACGCTCACGCTGCTGTTCCTGTGCTGTCATCCGCAGCTGACTCCGGCCGCGCAGGTCGCGCTGACCCTGCGCGCCGTCGGCGGTCTGACCACGGCCGAGATCGCCCGGGCGCATCTGGTGCCCCAGGCGACGATGGCGCAGAGAATTAGCCGGGCGAAGGCGCGGATCAAAGGGGTGCCCTTCTTGCAGCCGGGGCCCGAGGACCGCGACGCGCGGCTCACCGTGGTCCTCCAGGTGCTCTACCTGATCTTCAACGAGGGCTACACGGCGACCTCCGGCGAGGCCCTGCACCGCGCGGAACTCGCCCGCGAGGCGATCCGCCTGGCGCGTTCGGTACGCCGCCTCCTGCCCCACGAGGGCGCGGTGACGGGTCTGTTGGCGCTGATGCTGCTCACCGAGGCCCGCGGCGCGGCGCGGACGGGGCCGCACGGCGAGCTGATCCCGCTCGACGAGCAGGACCGCACCCGCTGGGACCGGGAGGCGATCACCGAGGGCACGGCGCTCGTCGAGGAGGCGCTGTCCCAAGGGCCGCCCGGCGCCTATCAGTTGCAGGCGGCGATCGCGGCGCTGCACGACGAGGCGGAGCACGCGGAGGCCACCGACTGGCCGCAGATCCTCGCCCTGTACGACGTTCTCGTACGCCGCGCGCCCGAGCCGATGGCCGAGCTGGGACATGCCGTGGCCTACGCGATGGTGCACGGGCCCCGGGCCGGGCTCGGTGAACTGGCCCCGCTGGAGGACCGACTGAAGGGCCATTACCGCCTGGAGGCCGTGCGCGCCCATCTGCTGGAGAAGGCGGGCGACACCGAAGGGGCCCGCGCCGCCTACCAGTTGGCGGCCCAGGGCACCCTCAGCCGCCCCGAGGCCCACTACCTTCAGACGCGCGCCGCCAGACTGGCTCCCTGAGCGGGGACCGCGCCGAGCGGCGCGCAGTGTTCGGCGACGGTGTCGGCGAAGGCGCGGGCCAGCGGGCTCAGCGCGTCCCAGCGGCGCACCGCCCAGCCCACCGAGAGCGGCGGCAGCTCCGGGACCGGGACAAGGCAGAGGCCCGCGGGGCCGCTCTCGCGCCAGCCGGGCAGCGCGGGCACGACGGCCTGGCCGAGCCCGAGCTCGGCGAGGAGGACGGCGGTGTCCCAGTCGGCGACGCTGGTGACGGTCGGCAGCACCACATCCAACTGGCCGAGGTGCGCGTCGAGTTGACCGCGCGAAGTCGAGCCCTCCGGGGGTGTGATGAGCTGTCCCGAGGCCAGCTCGGCGGGCTCGACGCGCGGGCGGCCGGCCAGCGGGTCGTCGGTCCGGACGGCGAGGACCCAGGGCAGCTCCACGACGGGCCGCTGCTCGATGCCGCGCACGGGTTCGCCGAGAGTGATCCAGGCGAGGTCCAGGTCGTCGGCGGCGAGCGCGTCGAAGCAGCCGCGGCTGGAGCTCACGGTCTGGAATTCCAGGCTGACGCGCGGATAGCGGTCCCGGAAACCGACGACGGCTTCGGCCATGAAGTGCCGTACGGAGGTGGCCCCTGTGGTGATCCGTACCGCGCCGCCGTCGCCGCGCACCTGCTCGCGCAGCCGGCGCACGGCGAGGTCGATGCCGCCGATGCCGTCGGCGGCGGCTGCCCGCAGGGTGCGCCCGGCCGAGGTGGGCACGACGCCCCGCGCGTGCCGCTCCAGGAGACTGACGCCGAGCTCCCGCTCCAGGCGTTTGACGTGCTGGCTCACCGCCGACTGCGTACAGGACAGGTCGCGGGCCACGGCACTGAGGCTGCCTGCGCGGCACACGGCGATGAAGATGCGAAGGTCGTCGAGGGTCACGAGGGCGAAGTTATCCCTTGGAGGGCTACAAGGAAACCTGAGGATTGACTTGGGTTTTCGCCGTGCACCAAGATCGTCCATGGCCCGGGCGGCGACCCGGCGACGGGCGTCGACCCGGGGTTCATGGATCCCCGGGGGCGCGGGCCATCGACTCGGGAAAGGTGACGTGTGGAAGCGCTCGAGATGGTGGCCGTCGGGGCCGCCGGTGTCGCGGCCGGCGGGCTCAACGCGGTGGTCGGGTCCGGCACCCTCATCACCTTCCCCACCCTGATGGCGTTCGGCCTCCCGCCGGTGCTCGCCAACGTGTCGAACAACCTCGGCCTGGTGCCGGGCACCCTGAGCGCCGCGTACGGCTACCGCCGTGAAATGAAAGGGCAGTTGAGACGCCTGGTCCGGTTCGGCGCGGCCTCCCTCATCGGCGGCCTGATCGGCGCGCTGCTCCTCCTGCGACTCCCCGCGGACGCCTTCCAGGCGGTGGTCCCGGCGCTCATCCTGACCGCGTGCCTGCTGGTCCTGCTGCAACCCTGGCTGAACCGCAGGCTCAAGAACCGCCGGAGCGAAGCGAACCGCGACGGCGGCGCCCCCATGTGGTGCGGAGTCCTCGTCACCGGCGTCTACGGCGGCTACTTCGGCGCGGCCCAAGGCGTGCTGCTCATGGCGCTCTTCGGCACCTTCCTCCCGGACGACCTGCAACGCCTCAACGCCGCGAAGAACGTCCTCGCCTCCCTCGTGAACGGTGTCGCGGCCGTCGTCTTCATCGCCGTCGCGGACATCGACTGGACGGCGGCCGGCCTGATCGCCGCGGGTTCGACAGTGGGCGGCCTGATCGGCGCCCGCTTCGGGCGCAAGCTCCCGCCGCTGGCCATGCGCACGTTCATCGTCGTCGTGGGGACGACGGCTTCAGTGATCATGCTCATGCAGTAGCGACGACGTAACGCAGGTCACAGCCCCGGCCCCCCGGGTCAGGGAACCCCGATCCATGGTTTATCGTTGAACATGATGTGACCCCGACCGAGATTCCCCCGTCCGGTCGGGGTCACATTCCATTCATGGGGACGTCTTCCCCTGTTTTCACGCCTTCGAGGGCGAATATGCCAACCGCACCGCGTCACACACGCCCGGGCGGCATCATGCGTCCATGGACGGTGCCAAGCCTGTGCAGGTCTTGTTCACGCCCGATGAGTACGCCGCGATCGCGCGTCACGCGGATCACCTCGGGATGCCGGTGGCCGAGTTCGTCCGCCGCGCCGTGACCGTCCGGACCGAGGAGCGGTCCGGCCCGTGCCAGACGTCCGACAGCCGGCGCGGAGCGGCCGTTCCGCCGGTCCAGCGGGGGCTGGGGAGGGACGGGACGCCCGCGCTCAAGCGGTTCCTCGACACCCTAGCCACCTCGGCCGAGCCGAAGGCCCTGGGAGGCGAGCGGGACCGGTGAGAGGTCGGGGCGGGAGTCAGCTGCTGAGGGTGATCTCCGGCTTGTAGAGGTCCAGCCAGAGCGCCAGGTCGAGCGTCCGCTCCAGGTCACGGCGGGAGGCCTGGGTGATCTGCGGCGCCTCCCGGTCGGCGGCCCGCGCGGCCCGCTCGCGGTCCACCAGATCGAAGACCGGGTGGCCGGGCCGGGCGAGCAGTTCCTTGACGTGGCCCTGGAGCGCGACCGCGTACTTGGGGTCCTGCGTCGACGGGTACGGGCTCTTCACCCGGTCGTAGACCGACCGCGGCAGCACATCGGCCGTCGCCTCCCGCAGCAGGCTCTTCTCCCTGCCGTCGAAGGACTTCAGCGCCCACGGCGTGTTGTACACGTACTCGACCAGACGGTGGTCGCAGAACGGGACGCGCACCTCGAGGCCGACGGCCATGCTCGCGCGGTCCTTGCGGTCCAGCAGGACGCGGACGAATCGCGTCAGGTGCAGATGGCACATCTTCCGCATCCGGTACTCGAAGTCGCTCTCGCCGTCCAGGCGTTGGATACCGGCGACGGCCGTCGCGTAGCTCTCCTTGATGTACGCGGGGAGGTCGAGCGCGGCGGTCAGGTCGGAGCGCAGGACACCGGCGTCGTCCCCGAAGTGGTCGGCGAACCGCACCAGCCAGGGGAAGGTGTCGGCCGTCCGCGCCGTCTCGTCGAAGAACTGCAGATAGCCTCCGAAGACCTCGTCCGCGGACTCCCCCGACAGCGCCACCGTGGAGTGCTCGCGGATGGCGCGGAAGAGGAGGTAGAGGGACGCGTCCATGTCGCCGAAGCCCATGGGGATGTCCCGTGCGCGGATCATCTTGGCGCGCACGTCCGGGTCGGCGAGGGCGTGCGAGTCCAGGACGATGTCGCGGTGCTCGGTGCCTGCCGACTTCGCCACGTCGTGCACGAAGGGCATGTCGGGCGTGGAGCGCAGCTCGTCGGCGACGAAGTTGTCGGCCTGGCCGACGAAGTCGACCGCGAAACTCCGCACCGTCTCGCCCGTCTCGGCCAGCTGACGCGCCGCGAGTGCCGTCATCGCCGAGGAGTCGAGGCCACCGGAGAGCAGCGTGCAGCGCGGCACGTCGGAGACGAGCTGGCGGCGCACGATGTCGTCGAGGAGCTCCCGCACCTTCGCGACGGACGCGTCGCGGTCGTCGGTGTGCGGACGCGTCTCCAGCGACCAGTAGACGTGCCGCCGCAGCCCCGCGCGGTCGACCGTCACGACGGTGCCGGGCTCGACCTCCCGCATGCCGTCCCACACGGCGTGCCCGGGCGTCTTGACGACCGTGAAGACCTCCCGCAGGCCGTCCAGGGTGACGCGGCGGCGGGCCAGCGGGTTGGCGAGGATCGCCTTGGGCTCGGAGCCGAACAGGACGCCGTCGGACGTCTCGTAGTAGTAGAAGGGCTTGATGCCCATGCGGTCCCGGATCATGACGAGCCTGTCGTGGCGCGCGTCCCAGATCGCGAAGGCGTACATGCCGTTCAGCCGCTCGGCGAGGGCCTCGCCCCATTCGAGATAGCCGCGCAGCACGACCTCGGTGTCGGACTCGGTGGTGAACCGGTGGCCGCGGCCCGCCAGTTCACGGCGGAGCTCGGTGAAGTTGTAGGTCTCGCCGGAGTAGACCAGGGCGACGGTGCCCGTCGGTGTCTCGACGGTCATGGGCTGGCGCCCGCCGGGCAGGTCGATGATCGCGAGGCGACGGTGTCCGAGCCCGGCGGGGCCGCCGGTCCACGTGCCGCGGTCGTCGGGACCGCGGCAGGACATCGTCTCCGTCATGGCGTCCAGGGTGGTGGACTCGGCCGTCAGATCACGGTCGAAGGAGACCCAGCCGGTGATGCCGCACATGCGCATTCCTTCCGCTCGCCGAACTAGGTGTATCTAGCACCTATATAGGCAGAGTGCGCCTCCGATTGCGTACGGTCAACGCGCCGACTGCGCGGCCGTCTCACCGACCCCGACGATTCCGGCCGCTTTTTACCAAGGCCAGAGCCGCGTCGAGCAGGGGTAGCCCCCTTTCGATCCGCCCCGGCGCGCAAGCCGCCCCTTCAGCGGAACGAAACATTCCGGCCATCGGCAAAGACTTGTCAACGATCCCCCTTGGCCGCCCTCAACAGCCCTGCGGCATCCTCGCGCGCCTGCTCGACGGCGGCGGGGAACACCTGGAGGCCGTGCGCCACGAGCGCGCCCTCGTGCAGCAGCATCAGCGTCCGCCCCAGGCGCGCCGCCCCGCGCGGCGCGATCTCTGCCGCGAGATCGGTGAAGAGCGCGAGCATCCAGGCCTTCTGGCCGGTGATGACCGCGTACGCGGGGTGGCCGGGGTCACTGATCTCGGCGTGCGCGTTGACCATGCCGCACCCCTTGGCCGAGTGCTCATCGACCCAGTCCCGCAAGGCGTCGAAGACGGCCAGGATCCGGGCGCCCGGCGATGGCGCGACCTCCAGATACGGGGCGAGGAAGGCACGCCAGCGCTCGTCCCGGTCGGCTAGGTACTCGACGACGATCTGCTCCTTGGAGCCGAACCGGTCGTAGAGGGTCTTCTTGGTCACCCCGGCCTCGGCGGCGATCAGGTCCACCCCCACGGCGTGGATGCCTCGCTCGTAGAAGAGCCGCCCCGCGGCGTCGAGGGCGCGGCGCGCGCCCGGCGTCATGACGATGCGGCGCGGCGCCGCCACCCCGCCCGCTTCCGTTCCGTGCATGCCGTTGCTCACGAGTCCATCTTAAGCCTGCAGTAGACCGATCTGTATACTCGACGTTCCACTGAGGTATACAGATCGGTCTACTGGCTCACCGGCTCAGCCGCATCGCACGACGGGGAGGAATCCATGAACGTCCTGCTGTCGGCCGCATTCGTACTCACCTGGAGCTCCGGGTTCATCGGCGCCAAACTGGGCGCGGGCAGCGCGTCCGCGGTGACGATCTTGATGTGGCGCTTCCTGCCCCTGGCCGTGGTGCTCGGGCTCGCCGCCCTGGTCCTCGCGCGTGCCTCCTGGCGGGGCCTGACGGCGCGTGACCTCGGCCGGCAGGCGGCTGTCGGCGCGCTGTCGCAGAGCGGCTACCTCCTCACCGTGTACTACGCCATCCAGCTCGGCGTCTCCAGCGGGACCACCGCGCTGATCGACGGCACCCAGCCGCTCGTCGCGGGAGCCCTCGCCGGGCCGCTGCTCGGCCAGTACGTCTCCCGCACCCAGTGGATCGGGCTCGTCCTCGGCGTGAGCGGAGTCGTCATCGTCACCGCCGCCGACTTCTCCGGCGGTGGCGGCGCCCCCTGGTGGGCCTATCTCGTGCCGTTCCTCGGCATGCTCTCGCTGGTGGCGGCGACGTTCCTGGACCGGCGCGCACCCCGCCCGGTCGGCCCTTCGGTGTCGATGACGGTCCACTGCGTCACCAGTGCCGTGGTCTTCACGGGACTCGCGCTGGCGGCGGGAGCCGCGACGCCGCCCGCCGAAGCGTCGTTCTGGACGGCCATCGGGTGGCTGGTGGCGCTCTCCACGTTCGGCGGGTACGGCCTGTACTGGCTGATCCTGCGGCGCTCCGGGGTCACCCAGGTCAACACCCTCATGTTCCTCATGGCTCCGGTGACCGCGCTCTGGGGCGCCCTGATGTTCGGCGAGCCCTTCGGCCCGCAGACGGTGTCGGGCCTGGCCGTCGGACTCGCGGCGGTGGTGGTCGTACGGCGGGGTGCGGGCCGGTCCGCCGCAGTCGCGCCGGGGGACCGGGTCAGGGCGGGGTCGGGAAGGCCCGCACGGCGGGCGCGTACCGGTCGGTGATCTCGTCGGTCTCCGCGGCAGGTGAGCAGGTGAGCAGGTGAGCAGGTGACGACCATGTGGCGGCCGGGCTCGGCGCGGGCGGTGCCGTTACGTTCCTCCCCTCATGTCACCTTCCCTCCAGTGCCGTCCCCTCGGCGGACCCGCCGCGCCGGGTGGTCCGTCGTGCGGTCTCCGGGGCCGGTTCCGAAGGTATGGCCAGGGCGACGGCGCAGGCGATGAGTGCGACCGTTCCCGCCAGGGTGAACGCGAGGTGGTAGCCGCCCAGCGTGGGGACCTGCACGCCGTCGACCGACGACGTGTGCCGGACGAGCACGGCGGCGACCGCCGCGCTGGAGAGACTCTGGCCGATCGTCCGCATCAGGACGTTGACGCCGTTCGCGGACGCGGTCTGCTCCACCGGCACCGCCCGCAGGATCAGCGTGGGCAGCGCCGAGTACGCGAAGGTCGTCCCGGTCGCCACGACCGCGGCGCCGACCACGATCACCCACAACTCCCGGCTGTCCACGATGCGTACGAGATAGCCGAGCGCCATGATCGCGCCGCCGACGGCAAGGGTCACCCGAGGGCCACGAGCCGTCGAGACGCGGGCCGACACCGGCGACAGGACCAGCATGACCACTCCGTTGGGCAGCAGGCACAGGCCGGTCGCCACGATCGAGAGCTCCAGGCCGTAACCACTGCCGACGGGCGCCTGCAACAGCTGCGCGGTCAGCAACGAGTTGGCGTAGAAGGCGAATCCGGCGAGCAGCGCGGTCACGTGCGGCAGTGCCACGCGGCGCCCGGACGCCAGGCGCAGATCCACCAGGGGCTGTTCCGTCCGCAGCTGCGTGCGCCACCACAGGGGCAGGATGACGACGGCACCCGCGAACAGGCCGAGGACCGGGCCGCTCCCCCACCCCCACTGGCCGCCCTGCGACACCGCGAGCAGCAAGCAGACCAGTCCGGCCGTGAGGCCCAGCGCGCCCCGGATGTCGAAGCGCCCCGGTGAACGCACGGGTGACTCCCGCACGGCCCACCGGGTGAGGAGGAGACCGAGGGTGCTCAGTGCCGCTGTGGCCCAGAACATGGCGTGCCAGTCCGCGTACTGCACGATGAGCGCGGCCAGCGGCAGACCGAGTGCGGCGCCGATCCCGACCGTCGAGCTCATCAGGGCGACGGCGGAAGCGGTGCGCCGCGGCGGGAGTTCGTCCCGCAGGATGCTGATGGACAGCGGCACCACCGCGGCGGAGCCGCCCTGCAGGGCGCGCGCCGCGATCAGCAACCGGACGTCGGACGTGAGCGCGCAGAGCACCGAGCCCGTGGCCATCAGGCCGAGGGCGAGCAGCAGGACGCGGCGCTTGCCGTACATGTCGCCGGCCCGGCCGAGGACCGCGCCGGCCAGCAGCGTCGCGGTGACCAGCCAGGACACGACCCCGGCCGAACTGCCGGTCAGCCGGGGCAGATCGGGCAGCAGCGGCACGACCACCGTCTGCGTGACGGCCATGAGGATGCCGCCGAAGGCCAGGACGGGAACGGTCAGCCGGGCTCGCAGCCCCCGTGCGTCACCCGGTTCCGGAACGGACCCCATGACGTCTCCCCCGCCCGATCATCTCTCGGCCCCGCCCGCACACGGTGAATTCGAATTCACCGTAGTGGGTGAATGGCAATTCACCACCGGGAATTCGCCCCGCAATCTCCACCTCAATCTCTCCCTCCACCTCTACCGATGGAATCGAAGATTCTGTGGGTCGGACCGGATGATCCCCGGATCGCCCCGTGCCCGGCCCCTGCCCGGCCCCTCCCTGGCCGTGAACCGCCTCGCCGGACCGGCGGACCACCGCCGCGGGAGGTCACCGTGGGGCGGCTTCGGTCATACTGCGGCCCATGAATCGACTCCGAATCGGCCTGGTGGGCACGGGTCCCTGGGCCTCCGCCACGCACGCCCCCGCACTGGCCCGGCACCCGGGCGTCGACCTCAGCGGCATCTGGGGACGCCGCCCCGAGGCGGCTGCCACCCTCGCGGCCGCGCACAAGACGACGGCGTACGCGGACGTGGACGAGTTGTTCGCCGTCAGCGACGCGGTGGCGTTCGCGGTACCGCCCGACGTACAGGCGCCGCTCGCCGCGCGGGCCGCGGCGGCGGGCTGCCACCTGCTGCTCGACAAGCCGGTGGCCACGACCGTCGACGGGGCACGGGACCTCGCCGCCGCGGTGGAGCGGGCCGGAGTGGCGTCCGTGGTCTTCTTCACGCTGCGCTTCGCCGCCGACACGTCGGCCTGGCTGTCCGAACAGGTCGCGACGGGCGGCTGGTTCACCGGCCGCGCCGACTGGTACGGCTCGTTCTACGGCCCGGACGGCACCGAGGCGTTCTCGTCACCGTGGCGTGCGAGCCGGGGCGGCCTGTGGGACGTGGGCCCGCACGCCCTGTCCATGCTGATACCCGTACTCGGCGACGTGAGCGCCGTGACGGCCGCGCCGGGCCCCGGCGACACGGCCCATCTGATCCTGCGGCACACCGGCGGCGCGTCCAGCACGGCGACGCTGAGCCTGACGGCACCGGCGAAGTGCGCGGGGCTGACCGTCGAGCTGCGCGGCGAGAGCGGCACCGTTGTGCTGCCGACGTGGGAGCCGGGCGAGGCGTTCCGGACGGCGGTCGACCAGCTCGTCGAGTCGGCGGGCAGCGGCACGGCGCACCCGTGCGATGTCCGGTTCGGGCTGCGGGTCACCGAGATCCTGGCGCAGGCGGAGGAGCACATCACGGCCGCGTGATCCGCCCGGCACCAGCGAGGTGAGCCGGGATCCGGCCGAGTCCGGCCATGGGGTTCGGCGAGAGCGGCCACGGCGTCCGCCCGGGGCAACCACGGGCGGCCGGTACCGTGGCCGCTACGTAATGGCGAGTGACGGCACCGACCGCAGCCGGGGATCCTACGGAGCCACCGCGGGAAGTAGCGCCGTGCGGTCCTGCGCTGCTCCGATTCCGACCACTCCGACGACTCGGGCCGAAATACGAACAGTTGTCCCACACGCTTCCCGCATCAGCCTCAGTAGGCCTAGGGGGTACCCAATGCCGGGGAATTTCAGCCATTCTCGAACTCCCCGGACAAGATGCCCCGCTGTTGCGCACGGGCGTCACCCGACGATCAAACCTGCAGGTCGGTGACCCCGCACGCTCCATGATGCCCCAGCGACTGATCGTTTTCTTCGGGCAATGTTTACTACCAAAGCCGATGTGAATATTTAGACTGATCACGCTCCAACTCGGCGTGCACCAAGAGGGATTACCCACCATGAACAAGACGGCGCTCCGCGCTCTGCTCCGCGAACGACGCGCCCTCATAGCCCCCGAATCGCACGGCTTCGCCCGCCCCACAGGTCAGGGCCGGCGCGCCCCCGGCCTGTCCCAGCACCAGGTCGACCAGTTGCTCCACCGCACGTTCGGGACGTATCACCGCCTCGAGTCCGGCAATTACCCCAATCCGCCGACCTCGTTGCTCCGGGACGTGGCCCGCCTCTTCGGGCTCAACGAACAGGAGTGGGTCTCCCTCTGCCGCTACGCACTGCTCCAGGACCCGCCGGGACCGCTGCATCTCTCCTCCGGCAAGGAGGTGCCCGGAGTCTGGCAGGAGGCCGTCGACGGGATCGGTCACATGGCCTACGTGACGGACGCGTCCTGGGAGATGCTCGCCTACAACACGGCCTTCGCGGGCATGTTCCCGAACGGCAAGGTGCCGGGCAACACGCTGCGCTGGATGCTCCTCGACCCGCACGGCCGCGAGACGCTGATGAACTGGCACACCGCTTGGGCCCCCATGGTGCTGCCGCAGCTGCGGGCGGCGCTCGCCACCAGGCCCGACGACGACATACTGCGGCAGATCGAGAAGGAGATCCTCGCCGATCCCGAGCTCGCCGACCTCTACACCGCGGGCAACTCCCACCCGCACCCCGACGGTGACGAGCGCCCCCTGCTGCACGCCCTGGAAGGCCCCGGCTGGGTCACCATGTGTGCCGCTCAGCCCCTGACGGCGCCCGGCTCCCGGCTGATGATCCTGGTGTTCCACCGCGGCACGCAGCGCACCCACTCGCGCGCGTCCATTCTCCGCTCGGACTGACGCGCCCTGCCCCGGGCGGACCACCCCCGCACACGGCGCTCAACAGGGCACTTCGGCCCCAGTGCAGTACGTTGGCCACATCCCCACCCGCTCTGCCGATCCTCGGGGAGCCGCCTCGTGACCGCTCACGTACTCAGACCCCGTACCGTCCTCGGCGACCACAAGGTCACCACGGCCGAGATCGCCGACGATGTGAGCAGGCACCACGCCGACCACCCGCGGCTGCGCGCGATCCTCCGCGTCATCGGCAACAGCGGTGTCCAGACCCGCCACTTCACCCGCCCCCTCGATTCCCCCACCGTCTCCGGCACCGCCGACGTCGGGGAGCGCGCCCGCACCGCCTTCGGCGACGCGCTCGCCATGGCGGAACGGGCCGCGACCGGGGCCCTGGCCGACGCGGGGCTCGCCGCGCGGGACATCGACGCGATCGTCACCACGCACACCACGAGCTGGGCCGTCCCCCACCTCGACATCAACCTGGTCTCCCGGCTCGGCCTCCGCCCCGACCTGCGGCGCGTCGCACTCGCCACGGTGGCCTGCACGGGCGGCACCCAGGCGCTCGCCCGCGCCGCCGACCTCGTCGCCGCGCGACCGGGCAGCAAGGTCCTCGTGGTGGCCGCCGAGGTGCTCTCCAGCATCTACCACCACAGCGACACCACCATCGAATCGATGATCTACAAGGCGCTGTTCGGCGACGCGGCCGCCGCCACGATCGTCACCGACACACCGCTGGGGCCCGGTCTCGCCGTCGAGGACACCTTCGAGTACGTCCTGCCGGACAGTGTCGAACGCCAGCGCGGCCGGATCTCCACCGACGGCATCCACTTCGACTCCACGAAACAGGTCCTGGCCGCCGTCACCGACGTGCTGCCCCCGCTCCTGGAGTGGCTCGGGCCGCGCCGGCCCGACTTCGCCCTCATCCACCCCGGCAGCCCCCGCATCATCGACGACACGGCGGACGCCCTGCGCCTGGACGAGCACGCCGCACGGCACTCCACGGACACGCTCAGCCACGAGGGAAACCTCGGCGGCGTGAGCATTCTGCGCGTCCTGGAACGCACCCACGCCGATCCCCCGCACGACGGCGCACACGGCGCGGCCGTCGCCTTCGGCCCCGGCTTCGCCACCGCGGCCGCGCGCTGCCGCTGGCAGGCATGACCCACAGCCGCTGACAGGGCCGAGCCCGCCGCCCGCCAAAACCGGTTGCCGCCACCGCACCGCCCTGCTGAGGTGACCCCATGGATCATGCAGCGGTATTGACCGCGTACGACCGGCAGCTACGGCACGACACGCAGGGCGAGGGCGGCGACACGCGGGTCGAGCGGACCGGCGGTGTCGTGCGGGTGACCGGCTCGGCACACGACTGGAACGGCGTCCTGTGGGCCGGCATCGACGCGTCGACGGCCGACGCCGTCATAGCGGAGCAGGTGCGCCACTACACCGCGGCCGGGCGCGAGTTCGAGTGGAAGCTGCACTCCTACGACCAACCCGCCGACCTCGCCGAACGCCTCCTCGCGGCCGGCTTCGAGGCCGAGCCGGTGGAGACCGTGATGGTCGCCGAGGCCGCCTCGCTGCCCGCGGGGCCCGAACTGCCCGACGGCGTGCGGCTGCTCCCGGTGACGGACGCCGAGGGCGTGCGGCTCATGGCCGAAGCCCACCTCGCGGCCTTCGGGGAGGGCGACGCCGCGCTGAGCGAGCACCTCGCCCGGCGCGTGCTCGCCCAGCTCACCGAGGCGCCCGACGACATCGTCGCGGTCGTCGCCATGGCCGGTGACCGGCCGGTGTGCGGAGCGCGGATGGAGTTCCGTCCCGGCACCGACTTCGCCGGCCTCTGGGGCGGCGGCACCGATCCGCAGTGGCGCGGCAAGGGCATCTACCGCGCGACGGTGGCCCACCGCGCCCGCATCGCCGTCGAGCGCGGCTACCGCTATCTCCAGGTCGACGCCTCCGCCGACAGCCGCCCCATCCTGGACCGCCTCGGTTTCACCACGCTCTGCACGACCACGCCGTACGTGTACCAGCCGTAGGGACGCCCGCGCGGGCCGCGCCGGCGCGCCGGTCTAGCGGATCGGCATCCCCGACAGCGTGCGCGCGATGACGAGGCGCTGGATCTCGCTCGTGCCCTCGAAGATCGTGTAGATCGCGGCGTCGCGGTGCATGCGCTCCACCGGGTACTCGCGGGTGTAGCCGTTGCCGCCGAGGATCTGCACGGCCTGCGCGGTGACCTTCTTCGCGACCTCGCTCGCGTACAGCTTCGACATGGAGCCCTCGGCCGACTCGAACTTCTTGCCGGTCGTGGCCATCCAGGAGGCGCGCCACACCAGGAGGCGGGCCGCGTCGATCTGGGTGCGCATGTCGGCGAGCTGGAAGGCGACGCCCTGGTTGTCGATGATCGGGCGGCCGAACTGGGTGCGCGTCTTGGCGTACTCCAGGGCCTCCTCGTACGCGGCGCGGGCCGTGCCCACCGCCATGGCGCCGACCGCCGGACGGGACGCCTCGAACGTGGCCATCGCGGCGTTCTTCACGCGCTCGCCGCCGGACTTGGCGCGCTCGCGGGCGCGGGCGAGGCGCTCGTCGAGCTTCTCCTTGCCGCCGAGCAGGCAGTGGCCGGGGACGCGTGCGTCCTCCAGGACGACCTCGGCGGTGTGCGAGGCACGGATGCCGTGCTTCTTGAACTTCTGGCCCTGCGCGAGGCCGGGGGTGTTCGGCGGGACGATGAAGGAGGCGTGGCCCTTCGAGCCGAGCTCGGGGTCGACGACCGCGACGACGACGTGGACGTTGGCGATGCCGCCGTTGGTCGCCCAAGTCTTCGTGCCGTTGAGGATCCACTCGTCCTTGGCCTCGTCGTAGACGGCGCGGGTGCGCATCGCGGCCACGTCGGAGCCCGCGTCGGGCTCGGAGGAGCAGAAGGCGGCGACCTTGACGTCGTTCACGTCGCCGTACATCTGCGGGATCCAGGTGCCGATCTGCTCCTCGGTGCCGTTGGCGAGCACGCCGACGGCGGCCAGGCCGGTGCCCATGATGGACAGGCCGATGCCCGCGTCACCCCAGAAGATCTCCTCGGTGGCCATCGGGATGCCGAGGCCGGAGGGGTCGAAGAACTGCTGGGCATAGAAATCGAGCGAGTAGATCCCTATCTTCGCCGCTTCCTGGATGATGGGCCACGGGGTCTCTTCGCGCTCGTCCCATTCGGCGGCCGCGGGGCGGATCACCTCGGCGGCGAATCCGTGGAGCCAGTCACGGACTTCCTTCTGTTCGTCGTTGAGCTCCATGGTGAACTCGGCCATGACCCCTCCAGGACCTGCGATCAGCTGCGGCTGCGATCAGCCACGGCGTTACTTGCGGTAACCAGAAGTGTGTTACCGGCCAGTAGTCCATGTCAACTCCCGGCGGCCCGTTCGATGCCTGTCGGCCGCCGGGTGTTACGTTGCGCGTGCGTCACCGATTCAGCACGGGCGGGGAGAAACGATGGAGACCACGCAGCAGACCGATCAGCCACGGTCCGCGGATCATCAGCGGCGTCGGCGGGAGCTGCTCGAGGCCGCGGACCGGGTCGTGCTCCGCGACGGCCCCGGCGCCTCGATGAACGCCATCGCCGCCGAGGCGGGCATCACCAAGCCGATCCTCTACCGCCACTTCGGCGACAAGGGCGGCCTCTACGCCGCGCTCGCCAAGCGGCACACCGACGCACTCCTCGAAGCCCTGCGCGCCGCCCTCGACGCACCCGCCGAGCGCAGGGAGCGGGTCGAGGCGACGCTCGACACCTATCTCTCGGCGATCGAGGCACGCCCCCAGGTCTACCGCTTCCTCATGCATCCGTCGGAGGCCCCCTCACCCGGCGAGCAGGGCTTCGACGTCGGCCTGCACTCGGCCCCCCTGCTGCGCCGCCTCGGCGAGGAGCTCGCCGAGGTCATCGAGGAGCGCGTCGACCTCGGGCCGGAGAGCGCCGAGCTCGCCCGGGTGTGGGGGCACGGCATCGTCGGCATGATGCACGCGGCCGGCGACTGGTGGCTCGGCGAACGGCCGTGCTCACGCGCCCAGTTGGTGCGCAGCCTCGCCGACCTGCTGTGGGGCCGGCTCGCGGCGGCGGGCAACCGCGTCGGCGGTCCCGGGTTCTGAGCCCTTCAGGAGTTCCCGCTCCCGGCCTCTCGGGAGTTCCACGAAGCCCTGGCGGCGGCCCGCAGCACCCTGCGGCGCCGCCAGCCCGTGAGGCGGTCGGTGTAGACACCGCCGTCCAAGTGGTCGCACTCGTGCTGGAGACAGCGCGCGAACCAGCCCGTCCCGTGCACCCGCACGGGCTCCCCCCGCACATCGACGCCCTCGACCACGGCGTGGTCGAAACGCGGCGTGCCCGCTTCGAGTCCCGGCAGCGACAGGCAGCCCTCCGGGCCGCGCACCGTGACGCCGTCCACCTCGACGAGTGTCGGGTTGACCACGTGCCCGAGGTGCCGGACGTCCTCGTCGTCGGGGCAGTCGTACACGAACACCCGCCGGCCCACGCCGATCTGGTTCGCGGCGAGTCCCACGCCCCGCGCGGCGTACATCGTCGCGAACATGTCCTCGACGAGACGCGCCAGTTCGGGCCCGAAGTCGGTGACCTCCTCGCAGGCCGTGTGCAGCACGGGGTCACCGAGCAGGGTCAGAGGTCGTACGCGCCCCGAGGCGCCCGGGATCGTGCCGTGTCGCATGGCGGCAAGAGTACGGTCCTCGGCATGGAGCGGCACCGCCGAGGTGCCGAGGTGGTGCCGTGATTCGGGCTTGTCAGTGGATCTCGATAGGCTGAGCAGCGAAACGATGCCGGGGGCAGGCGCGGCGCCGTACGCAAGGAGGATCTCGACAGATGTCAGGCAACACGGACCCGCTGTCGCCGCGGGCCAAGCTGGCCGTGACGGCGGGCAAGGCGGCCGCGGCGGTCTCGCGGGCTGCCGGCCGCGGCAGCGGATCGGTGATCGGCGGCAAGGTCGCGCTCAAGCTCGACCCCGAGCTGCTCGGACGGCTCGCCACGCACCTGGACGTGGTCCTCGTGTCGGCCACCAACGGCAAGACGACCACCACGCGCCTGATCGCCGAGGCGCTGCGGGCCAGCGGCCCCGTCGTCTCGAACGCGCTCGGTGCGAACATGCCCGCCGGAATCACCTCGGCGCTCGCCGGCGGGTCCGACGCCAGGTTCGGTGTGATCGAGGTCGACGAGAAGTACCTCGCGGGTGTCGCCCGTGACGTCGACCCCAAGGCGATCGCCCTGCTGAACCTCTCGCGCGACCAGCTGGACCGCGCCGCCGAGACCCGCATGCTCGCCGAGAAGTGGCGCGAGGGCCTGGCGGGCTCCAAGGCCGTCGTCATCGCCAACGCCGACGACCCGCTGGTCGTCTGGGCGGCCTCCTCCTCACCGAACGTGGTGTGGGTGGCCGCAGGCCAGGAGTGGAAGGACGACGCCTGGTCGTGCCCGTCCTGCGGCGGCGTCATGCAGCGCCCCGGGGACGACTGGTTCTGCGGCGAGTGCGGCTTCCGCCGCCCGGCGCCCAGCTGGGTGCTCTCCGGCGACCACGTCCTGGACCCGCACGGCTCGGCCTGGCCGATCCACCTCCAGCTGCCCGGCCGCGCCAACAAGGCCAACGCCGCCACCTCGGCGGCCGTCGCCGCCGTCTTCGGCGTGCCTCCGCAGGTCGCCCTGGAGCGGATGTACCAGGTGCAGGCGGTCGCCGGACGCTACGACGTCGTGCAGTTCCAGGGCCGCGACCTGCGCCTGCTCCTGGCGAAGAACCCGGCGGGCTGGCTCGAAACGTTTTCGCTGATCGACCCGCCGCCCACCCCGGTGATCCTTTCCGTGAACGCCCGGGGGGCGGACGGCACGGACACCTCCTGGCTCTGGGACGTCGACTACACCCGGCTCGCCGGTCACCCGATCTTCGTGCTCGGCGACCGCAAGCTGGACCTGGCCGTCCGCCTGGAGGTCGCGAACCTGGACTTCCGGGTCTGCGAGAGCGTCGACGAGGCGGTGCAGTTCGCCCCGCCGGGACGCATCGAGACGATCGCGAACTACACCGCGTTCCAGGACCTGCGCCGCCGCGTCGGCAACTGACCCGCCCGGCCTCTAGATCTTCGTAGGGACAAATGAGCATGAGCGACAACAGCCTGCGGCTGGTGTGGGTCTACCCCGACCTGCTGAGCACGTACGGAGACCAGGGCAACGCCCTGGTCGTGGAGCGCCGCGCCCACCAGCGCGGCCTCCAGGTCGAGCGCTACGACGTACGCAGCGACCAGCCGGTGCCCACCTCCGGCGACATCTACCTGATCGGTGGCGGCGAGGACCGCCCGCAGCGCCTCGCGGCCGAGCGGCTGCGCCGCGACGGCGGCCTGCAGCGCGCGGTGGGCAACGGAGCGATCGTCTTCTCGGTCTGCGCCGGCTACCAGATCCTGGGCAACGAGTTCATCAACGACCTCGGCCAGCGCGAGCCCGGTCTCGGCCTCCTCGACGTGGTCTCCACCCGCGGCGAGGGCGACCGGTGCGTCGGCGACGTGCTCGCCGACATCGACCCGCAGCTGGGCCTGCCCCCGCTGACCGGCTTCGAGAACCACCAGGGCATCACGCACGTCGGCCCGGCCGCGCGGCCCTTCGCCCGCGTCACCCTCGGCCGGGGCAACGGCACGGGCGACGGCACCGAGGGCGCGTACAACGGCACGGTCTTCGGGACGTACATGCACGGCCCCGTCCTCGCCCGCAACCCGCTCATCGCGGACCTGCTGCTCAAGCTGGCCCTCGATGTGAACGCGCTGCCGCCGACGGACGACCGGTGGTACGAGGCGCTGCGCGCCGAGCGCATCAACGCCGCGCAGCAGCCCGCGTAACACCCCGGAACACCCCGGAACACGCCGGATCGAAGCCCGCTTGACGCCCCGCCCGCACATGTGAGCGGGGCCGTCCAGCCTTCGGACGCGAGGTGCGGCCCCGCCCCCCGGCGCCTATAGGGTGGCGGGGATCCAGCCGGACGACGTGGTCCGGTCATCGACCCACGTTGCAAAGGTATTCCGGGCAATGCGCATTGGTGTCCTGACCTCCGGCGGCGACTGCCCCGGCCTGAACGCCGTCATCCGCTCCGTCGTGCACCGCGCGGTGGTGGACCACGGCGACGAGGTCATCGGCTTCCACGACGGCTGGAAAGGCCTCCTGGAGTGCGACTACCGCAAGCTGGACCTCGACGCGGTGGGCGGCATCCTCGCCCGCGGCGGAACGATCCTCGGCTCCTCGCGCGTCCAGCCCGCGCACCTGCGGGACGGCGTGGAGCGCGCCAGGGGGCACGTCGCCGAGCTCGGCCTCGACGCGATCATCCCGATCGGCGGCGAGGGCACCCTCAAGGCGGCCCGGCTCCTCTCCGACGCGGGCCTGCCCATCGTCGGAGTGCCCAAGACCATCGACAACGACATCGCGGTCACGGACGTCACCTTCGGCTTCGACACGGCCGTCGGCGTCGCGACCGAGGCCCTCGACCGCCTCAAGACCACCGCGGAGTCGCATCAGCGCGTGCTCATCGTCGAGGTGATGGGGCGGCACACCGGCTGGATCGCCCTGCACTCGGGCATGGCGGCGGGCGCGCACGCCATCGTCGTCCCGGAGCGCCCCTTCGACATCGAGGAGCTGGCCGCGAAGGTCGGTGAGCGCTTCTCCGCCGGCAAGAAGTTCGCCATCGTCGTGGCCGCCGAGGGCGCCAAGCCTCGCGCGGGCTCCATGGAGTTCGACGAGGGCGGCAAGGACGTCTACGGCCACGAGCGGTTCGCCGGCATCGCCCGGCAGCTCTCCCTCGAACTGGAGCAGCGCCTCGGCAAGGAGGCCCGCCCGGTCATCCTCGGCCACGTGCAGCGCGGCGGCACCCCCACGGCGTACGACCGCGTCCTCGCGACCCGCTTCGGCTGGCACGCCGTGGAGGCCGTGCACCGCGGCGAGTTCGGCCACATGACCGCCCTGCGCGGCACGGACATCACGATGGTGCCGCTGGCCGAGGCCGTCGAGACGCTGAAGACGGTGCCCGAGGAGCGGTACGCCGAAGCGGAGTGCGTGCTCTAGTTTCCGTCGCCCCGCGTACTACTCGCCTTATTCGCTTTACTCGCCCCCGGTCGCAGCAGCGGCCGGGGGCGGTTCTACTCTGGTGCGGACACACGTCGCACAATCCGCACGAATCAGGAGCCACTGGATGGATCACAGCGGGCACGGCATGAACATGGATCTGCCGCCGTTCACGCTGGGGCGAGGCCTCGAACTGTCGGCCGATCCCTTCTTCCTCATCGGCTGCCTGGTGGCGCTCGCCCTGTACGGGTGGGGGGTGGCGCGGCTCGTGCGGCGCGGCGACAAGTGGCCGGTGGGCCGCACGATCTCGTTCGTGCTCGGCATCCTGACCGTGCTGCTCGTGATGTGCACCAAGCTCAACGACTACGGCATGGTCATGTTCAGCGTGCACATGGTGCAGCACATGGTGATCAGCATGCTGTCGCCGATCCTGCTGCTACTCGGTGCGCCCATCACGCTGGCGCTGCGCGCGCTGCCGGTCGCCTCCCGCGGCAGCAAGGGCCCGCGCGAGTGGCTGCTCTGGCTGCTGCACAGCCGGTACATCAAGATCATCACGCATCCCGCGTTCACGATCCCGCTGTTCATCGCGAGCCTGTACGCGCTCTACTTCACGCCGCTCTTCGACACGCTGATGGGCTCCAAGCCGGGCCACATCGGGATGATGGTCCACTTCCTCGCCGTCGGCCTGGTCTTCTTCTGGCCGATCATGGGTGTCGACCCGGGGCCGCACCGGCCGGGCTACATCATGCGGATGCTGGAGCTGTTCGCGGGCATGCCGTTCCACGCGTTCTTCGGCATCGCGCTGATGATGGCGACGCAGCCGATGATCGGCACGTACATGCACCCGCCCGCCTCGCTCGGCATCGACGCGCTGGAGGACCAGGAGGCGGCGGGCGGCATCGCCTGGGCGTTCAGCGAGATCCCGTCCGTGGTGGTCCTGGTAGCCCTGCTCTTCCAGTGGCGGCGCTCCGAGGACCGTGAGGCGCGGCGCAAGGACCGTGCCGCGGACCGCGACGGTGACAAGGAGCTGGAGGCGTACAACGCCTATCTGGCCTCACTGGCCGCTCGCGGACGCTAGCGCCAGAGGGTCTTCCCGGGTCACGATGGTCTTCGGACCGCGGTCCGGGCGCGTGGGCGCCGCGGACTGCCGGGAGGAGGCTGAGCGATGCCCGGTTCCACGAAGACCATGGGTGGGTTCACCATCGGAGGCCTGGTCATGGTGACGGCCTATACAGCGGCGCTCGGGAGCAACGGCTGGTTGTGGTTCGGCTGGGTCGTGCTCGGTCTGATCACACTGGCGATGGTGCTGTCGCGCGCCGCATGAGCGCGGTACCGCGCGACAGCCGCCACGACGCGCGAAGCCCTGCCACGGAACTGTCAGAAGCGCGGGGCTCAGAAGCGGAAGACGTGGCCGGTGTCCGCGTCGAGCGCGCAGGCGTTCGGGTACGTCTTGCGCCAGCCGACCGGCCGGCCCTTGTACGACCCGGTCACCTTCACGCTGACCGGCTCGTACTCCTTCGTGCACGCGTGCGGGTCGTCGGGGAGCGCGTCGAAGTTCCCCCTCGCCCGAGCGATCGCCTCGCAGGCCTCGGCCGCCTGCGGGTGGGGACCCGACGGCCCGGGCTCGCAGCGCAGCAGCACACCGCGGATCCAGGTGTTCTGGGCGCCGGTGACGGTGAGGAAGAGGCCGCGCTTCGGGGCCGGGGCCGGGTCCGCCGCCTGGGCGGGAGTGAGCGCGCCGAGGGAGCCGAGGGAGAGCAGAGCGGCGGCGGCGAGGGCGAACGGACGCATGGGGAACCTCCGGGATACAGGTCGGACGCGACGGCGTCTGCGACGTCGACCGGGACGGTGACGTTCCGTGGCGTCGACGACGCCGGGGCGAGCCCAGGGCACCCCTCGTACGCGCCGCCCGGCGAACCGCCGCGCCGGTCGTTCCCCCGCTCGGCCCCGCGCAAGGGCCCGAACGGGCTCTCGCATCCGCGCCACCGATTGACTACCGTGCGTCGGCACCGGGACGAGGGGGAAGGCTGCCGCCATGTTCTACCTACTGCTCAAGCACGTGATCCTCGGCCCGCTGCTCCGGCTGATGTTCCGGCCCAGAATCGAGGGCCTGGAACATGTGCCGGACTCCGGCGCGGCGATCGTCGCGGGCAACCACCTGTCGTTCTCCGACCACTTCCTTATGCCGGCGATCATCAAGCGCCGCATCACGTTCCTCGCGAAGGCCGAGTACTTCACGGGGCCGGGCATCAAGGGACGGCTGACGGCCGCGTTCTTCCGCAGCGCCGGGCAGATCCCGGTGGACCGGTCCGGCAAGGAGGCGGGGCAGGCGGCGATCCGTGAGGGCCTCTGCGTGCTGCGCAAGGGCGAACTGCTCGGCATCTATCCGGAGGGCACCCGCTCGCACGACGGCCGGCTGTACAAGGGCAAGGTCGGCGTCGCGGCGATGGCGCTCAAGGCCCAGGTGCCGGTCGTGCCGTGCGCCATGATCGGCACGTTCGAGGCGCAGCCACCGGGCCAGAAGGTCCCGAACCTCAAGCGGGTGACGATCCGCTTCGGCGAACCCCTCGACTTCTCCCGATACGTCGGCATGGACAACGAGAAGGCCGTCCTCCGCGCCGTCACCGACGAGATCATGTACGCGATCCTCGGGCTCTCCGGGCAGGAGTACGTCGACAAGTACGCGGCGGTCGTGAAGGCGGAGGAAGCGGCGGAGGCCGAGCGTGAGCGCGCGGCGGCGGGCGCCAGGGAGCGCCGCAGGTTCCCGAAGCCGCCACTGAGCTGAGCACCGCTCCCCTGCCTTCGCCCGTCTGCCGAGAGCAGATCCCTCTTCGGCGCACGTATGCCGGGACGTACGGTCCGATCATGAAGAAGACATTGGTGATCGGCGCGACGGGGCAGATCGGGCGCGTGGCGGTGCGAGCCCTCGCGGAGGACGGCTGGGCGGTGCTGGCGGCGTCGCGGGGTGCGGACCGCGACGTACGGTGGCCCGAGGACGTACGAACGGTGCGGCTCGACCGGGAGGACGACACGGCACTCGCCGAGGCGCTGGGAGACGGCGTGGATCTCGTGGTCGACACGGTGGCGTTCACCGCGGCGCACGCCCGGCAGTACGCCGGCCTCGGCGATCGGATCGGGGCGGCCGTGGTGCTCTCCAGCGGAGCGGTCTACCGGGACGGGCGGGGCCGCAGCTTCGACACCCAGGACCAGCCGGACGGCTTTCCCGAGTACCCGGTGCCGATCCCGGAGAGCCAGCCCACCGTCGAGCCCGGTGACTCGACGTACGGCACCCGGAAGATCCGGATCGAGCGGGAACTCCTGGCGCTCGGCGAGCAGCTGCCCGTGACGCTGCTGCGGGCCGGGGCGGTCTACGGCCCGTACTGTCGTACGCCGCGCGAGCTGTACTTCGTGAAGCGGAACCTGGACGGGCGGCGTACGCGCGTACTGGCGCACGGTGGACTCAGCCGCTTCCATCCGGTGAGCGTCCACAACATCGCGGAGCTGGTGCGGCTCGCCGCCGCGCGGCCCGGTTCCCGGGTACTCAACGCGGGCGATCCCGACGCGCCCACGGTCGCGGAGATGGGCGCGGCGATCGACGCCGTGATGGGGGTCGGGGGCGAGACGGTGACTGTGACGGTGCCGGGTGCGGCGCCGGCCCGGAACGTCGGCGTCACGCCCTGGACCACGCCGCACCCGGTGGTCTACGACATGTCCGCGGCGGAGCGGGAACTGGGCTACCGCGCCGTGACGACGTACACCGACTCGGTGGCGGAGACAGTGGGCTGGCTCGCCGAGCGGCTGGGCGACCGCGACTGGCGTGAGGCGTTTCCGAAGATGGCGAAGAACTACGATCCGTCGGTCGACCTCTTCGACTACGCGGCGGAGGACGAGTGGCTGGAGCGGCAGAGGTCCTGAGGCCGGGCACGGGGGCAGGTGCGGGGGCGGCCGCCGCCGGAAGTCGATCCGGTGACGGCCGCCCGCGCGTCTGCGCGTCTGCGCGTTACGGCTTCGGCGTGGCGTGCGGGGCGCAGGTCACGTCGGAGGCGTCGAGTTTGCCGGTCAACAGGTAGGTGTCGACGCGGTCGTTGAGGCACGGGTTGGCGATGTTGGTGATGCCGTGCGAGCCAGCGTCCTTCTCCGTGATCAGGCGGGAGCCCTTCAGGCGCTCGTGCAGTTCGACGGCGCCGGGGTAGGGCGTGGCGGCGTCACGGGTGGACTGGACGATCAGCGTCTGCGGCAGGCCCTTGTGGGTGCGGATCTCCAGCGGCCGCTGCTGCTTGCTCGACCAGGTCGCGCACGGCAGGTTCATCCAGGCGTTGCCCCAGGTGAAGAAGGGGCTGGTCCGGTGGATGCGGGTGTTGTCGCGGTCCCACTTCTTCCAGCTGCGGGGCCACTTGGCGTCGGCGCACTCGACGGCCGTGTAGACCGCGTTGCTGTTCTCCTGGGCGATGTTGCCCGCGGTGTCGGCCATGTCGGGGCTCGCCGCCTCGACGAGGGGCTTCGGGTCACCGGCGACGTACTTGCTCCAGTTCGTGGCGATCTCGACCCAGTACGAGTCGTAGTACGGCGCGTTCTGGAAGTAGGAGTGCAACTCGGCCGGGCCGACGACGCCGTCCAGGGGCTGCTTCTTCGCGGTGGCGCGGAGCTTGTCCCACTGGGCGCGGACCTTGTCGTAGGTGTCGCCGAGGTGGAAGGCGGCGTCGTTCTTCGCGACCCACGTCATCCAGTCGATGAGGCGCTTCTCGAAGGCGACGTCCTGGTCGAGGTTGACCTCGTACCAGATCTTGTCCGTACGCGGGTTCACCACGGAGTCGAAGACCATGCGGCGCACGTGCGTCGGGTACAGGGTGCTGTAGACCGCGCCCAGGTAAGTGCCGTAGGAGACGCCGAGGAAGTTCAGCTTCTTCTCGCCGAGCGCGGCGCGGATGACGTCCAGGTCGCGGGCCGTGTTGGGCGTCGTCATGTGCGGGAGGAGGTCACCGCTGCGCTCCTGGCAGCCGTCCGCGTACTCGGCGGCGAGCTTGCGCTGGGCGCGCTTGTCGGCCTCGCTGTCGGGGATCGGGTCCAGCTTCGGCGCCTTGACGAACTCCTGCGGGTCCACGCAGGAGACGGGGGCCGAGTGGCCGACGCCGCGCGGCTCGAAGCCCACGAAGTCGTACGCCTTCGCCGTCTTCTCCCAGAGCTTGCTCTTGGTGACGACGCGACGCGGAAAGCGCAGGCCGGAGGCGCCGGGGCCGCCGGGGTTGTAGACGAGGGCGCCCTGGCGCTCGCTCTTGCCGCCGGTGTTGCCGATCCGGTCGACGGCGAGCTTGATCTTCCTGCCGTTGGGCTTGGCGTAGTCGAGCGGGACGGTGACCCAGCCGCACTGGATGGGCTTCTCCAGACCCCAGTCGGCGGGGCAGTCCCGCCAGTCGATCCCGGCCTTCGCGGCACGCTGCGCGGCGATGGCGGCGCCTCGGGCCTCACGGTCCTTGCCGGAACCGGAATGGGACGTGCCGTCGGCGGTCGCCGTGGGTGCGGCGACGCCGCCCGCTATCAGCGTCGCCACGACGAGACCACCCGCGGATCCGAGCACCGCCGTCCGCCGCCTGCTCCCTGGGCTCCTTCTCAAGTGAGGCCTCCCGCACATAGATTCGAACACTGTCGATCAGTACGGGGATCCTTGCGCCTGAGGGGCGCCGGGGACAGGCACGGCGGGGGTTCTTTACCAATCCGATAAACGGATTGATCCGACCCGGTGAGCGGTCGCCGCAAGTCAGAGGCCCGGTCCCCCTATGGGATCGGGCCTCTGACGTCCTGTGAGTGTCCAACTGAGTGACTACGGCTCCCGTGGCCACGGAGTGGCCGCGGCGAAGATGTGGTCTAGCGCGGTGAGGTATCCCGCCATGAGCGGTGCGGGGCCGATCCGGCGCAGGTGCAGCACGGGGGAGAGTGCAGGCGCCAGGCCGTCGACTGGTGTGGTGACCAACATTTCGTCATCGGCTCGAACCAGGTCTGCCCGCAGTTCCGGATGTGCCACAACCTTGATGCCGGGAACCTCAAGTAGCGAGGGGAAGACGTCCGCTACCGTGGCCAGCCTTACTGAGTCGGGAGTGGAAGCGGCCAAGCGGACGCGTACACCGGCCTCAACCTTTTCGGCGAGCACCTTTCGCAGATCCCAGACAGCATCGGCGAGGAAGACGACGTTGGCAGACGCGAGATCGATCACGCTTGTGGCACTGAGCAGCGTCGTGCGCCATAGGTCGTACGGGACCGCACCACGGCTTGGGTAGCAGGCCAGAAGCTCATCACGTGGGCTCACACTGGAACGATGCCGTTCGTCCAGCCTCGGCCACAAGTAGTACGGGTCGGTGCCGAGCGCCTTCGCCGCAGCATGGGCATTGCGCGCATGGGGAGTGCGGGTAGTCGCGATCCACCGGTCCACACTCTTCGGGTCGATCCCCAAGTGGGTTGCTAATCCTTCCACGGTGACGTTGGCGGCGATCATTGCGCCACGCAGACGCTCGTTCGCCGGTGCATGATCTTCTGCCAGGATGGAGGCAGGTCGATTCGACATGGCTAGGACTCCTTCGAATCGGTCGGGCCGTGTCCGCTCCAACCGGGCACGGCCCGCTTGCTGCTTGTTCAGCTACCCGTGGGCTCGTTCGATTTCGCCCAACGTGCGACCGTGGCCCGTGGGATGCCTGTTAATTCTTCGATGCGGCGATATGGGAGGCCGACACTCACCGCATCAGCTACCGCGGGCCGGAGTTCGGCCTCGACCTCTCGGAGTTCCTTTGCTAGCAAACGGCGTCGCTCGCCGGGGCCTACGATCCGTCGCACTGCCGCCGCTCGCCGTTCTTCGGGAGTGTCGTCGGACGCCGACGGGTATGTGGTGCTAGGCCTATTGGGCCCTGATCGGAGTTGCGGCGCTGGGGACTTGCGTCGCTGCCTACCTCGCCGAGTGGACATGAACTAATAGTGTGCGGGTGTCCCAAGTGAGACAACCCTCCCGTCGAGAGACGCATATGCCAGTTCGGGACGAGCGGAAACGTACTGGTGGAAGCGATATCAGTCCTCACGGAGAGCCGTGCGGTAGAACTTTCCCTACTTCATCAAGGCTCGCTGCGCTCGCGGCCGTCCATGGCCAGCCGCGAGCGCCAACCATCCCTTGGCCGGGGCTTTGGCCCCTGGTGAAAGCGGGTGAGCCCACCGCGCACCGCCACCACGATCCGGCCTTGGAGGGGGAAGACCTCAAAAGCCGTAGGACCTCAAGCGCACGCACGGACACAAGCACCCCATCAAGACCACAGACCCGAGCCGTCCCCGAAGGGGATCAATCCAAGGACCGAGGGCCACACATCAGCGGGGCGGCGCCGGTCGGCCGCCGCCCCGCTGCCTCCATGTCTCCGCCACCGGCTGCGCGGCGGCGTCCGCCCGTCACCACCCACAAGCGGCCAAAACCCAGCACCGGGCCATAGGGCACAGGGGAGAGCCGCACAGCAGGTCACAGAAGCTTTGGGTTACCGAATAGGCCGGATCGCGGCGGCGGCACACAGCGGGCTAACCCACCACCCGTGGCCACGGCCCCAAGCCGGGATGGTGGACCCCACTGGAGCTGTGGCCGGCCCCCTGCCGCACGCCTCGAAGGCAGCAGGAAGACCACCCCGGCAGCGCACCCGGGCAGGACCCGCACCGCCAGCCGAGCCCGCGGGAGCTTCCAGCGCGCCAGCACGGGATCACCCTGCCGGCCGTGGACCACCATTCGCCGCGGTGGGCAGGAGGCGGGGGAAGGAGAGGTGGGATGGGGGTGGGGAAGGTGGTGGGCTGGGGCGGTCGGTTCCACGGCTTTAGGCAGCCACTTTGGGGCGAGCCTCTAAGATCATGGCCCCGATTCGGACCTTGCGGGCAGGTCCACT
This sequence comes from Streptomyces sp. NPDC039462, assembly GCF_055639375.1. NCBI lineage: Bacteria > Bacillati > Actinomycetota > Actinomycetes > Kitasatosporales > Streptomycetaceae > Streptomyces > Streptomyces sp. NPDC039462. Next base: position 756,856 of record NZ_JBVKAO010000003.1, on the reverse strand, counting down.
GACTGCCCGAATCGCGATGAGCTTAAGGGGCCATGATCACTCGCCCCAAAGCAGCTCCAGCCCAAAGCCGCTCCACCGACCGCGAAGCCAGGGTGCAGGCTGCGGAGGGTGCCGTATCGGCATACAGGTAGTAGGTGTGACCGGGCAGGTGGTCAGCCAACCGGCGTCGTGGGTCGGCTCAGTGGGGGTGCCTGCCGGTCGGCACCGCTGTCCTGATGCCCAAGGGCAGCACGAACCTGGGAGGGCGCACAAGGTCGTTCAGACAGTGGGGTGCTCCACCTTGTGCGCCCTCCCAGAACCGTGCCGGGCGAAGCCCATCAGGACAACGGCACCGACCTAGGGAGCACACCATGACCTGCACCAACCCCCAGTGCGACGACGGCATCGTTCCCAACCCGTACGCCGAGGACCCCGAGGACGTCACCCTCTGCCCGGACGAGAACCCCGGCTACGACCCCCGCGACTTCCTCGACTACTGCGAAGGCTAAGCACCACGGGCCCCGGCTCAGGTCGGGGCCCAAAACCGCTCCACCGTCCGCGTGGGCAACGTCCCATGAGGACCCGAGCACGACAACGATCGGCTTCCGTACCACTCAAGCCCATGACCAGGGATGTTCTGGGCTCAAAGTCCGTTGTCAGTGCCGTGATCTACAGTCTCCTTCACGACGCGACCGACCCCGGGGGACTCATGGCTACTTGGCTGCTGAACTGCAACCCGAAGACTTTCAAGCTTGACGAATACCGCGACGCCGGCGAGGTTCTGACCTCGTGGACTATCGCCCGGCACAAGGACGAGGTTGCGGCGGGTGATGAGTTCGTCCTGTGGGTGAGCGGTCCCAGCGCAGGTATCGCGGCCTACGGCCACTTCACCGGTTCGGCAGAGTACGGGCAGGTGGATGAACGCTATTGGACGACAAATCCTGGCCAGAAGCACTTCGTACCCCTCGAAGTCGACAGATGGCTTGACCTACGCATCCCTAAAGCGCAGCTAGTCGGCGACGCGCGCATGGCCGGAGCAACGATCCTTCGCCAGCCCTTCGCGGGCAGCCCTCACCGCTTGACTGACGACCAATGGCAGGCCATTCGCGAGGCCATCGACGTTTCTGAGTCCAGCGACCCGGATTGGCACCTGAATCCCGGCGACACTATCCGTCGCACGGATCTGCATGCGCTCTATGGCGGGAGCACCCAGAATGGGATCTCGCCTTCTGGGACGTCAGACAACATCCTCATCTTTACAGCGGCGAGCTCAGGTCACCAGCACGGCTACTTCGACACCTGGAACGAGGACGGGACTTTTCACTACACCGGCGAAGGCCAGACTGGCAACCAGAGGATGGTTCGAGGAAACAAGGCCATCCTTGAACACCGCGAGACTGGCAAGCGCCTGCGCCTCTTCGAGGGGGCCCGCGGGACGGTGCGCTACCTCGGCGAGTGGATGCTAGACCCGGAGCATGCTTACACGTGGGCAGAAGCACCGGAGACGGGAGGCGGCCCCCTGCGGCAAGTCATCCACTTCCACCTCGTTCCCGTACGGGTGACTATTACAACGCCGGAGGTGGGGATCGGCCAGAGCTACGCTGTCGTAGACGAAGACGTCTCACCCACGCCGGCAGTCCCGAGTACGCCGGACCCCGACCTTGTTGGTCGCAACCTGTCGACGCACCGCAGGCTCCAGAACCATCTGGCTCAGGAGGCACAGAACCGTGGACTGACCGCCTTGTCCCCTGGCCCCACTGATCCCGATTTCGATCTTGCTTGGCGCGACGATCAGAACCGCTTCACTGTCTGCGAGGTTAAGTCCCTAACACGCGCCAACGAGGCGCGCCAGCTCCGAGCCGGGCTTGGCCAGGTCTTGGACTACAAGGACCAACTGCGCGACCGCGCCACAGACGTAACAGCGGTTCTCTGGATCGAGCGCGAGCCGACCGAGATCAGGTGGGTCACCCTTTGCCGGCAGGTTGGTGTCGTGCTCGCGTGGCCCGATCGGGAAGACACGGCCTTCTCCCGTGCCCACCACAGCACCGAGTAGATCCGCCCCGGCTCACGCCGAGGCTTCTGATCTTGCTCCGGCACCTCCCCAGCTCTCGAAGCCCGCGACCCTGTCGGCGACGGTAAGGAGTGGTCACAGTCTCCTCCACCCCATCCACTTCGCTGACGGATGAGCCGAACAGGCGCCACTGTGCGATGATCTGACGCTCAGTCTGGGAGGTGCAGCGATGTCCAAGCATACGTTCGCAAGCTACGCGGTCAGGATCCGTCGAAGCCGAGAGAAAGACTTTCTTCCTCTTAACAATTTCGACGGAGGCGGCGCGGACCTACTGAAAGAATTCTATGGCTTCTTTCAGCACCTGCAGGAGCGACCGCATGAAATCCCAGATAAGGAGCGTTCCCTCGAAGCGCACGACATTTACACGAAGGATCGCTCCCTACGAGTCAAACTGGCGCACGGTTCATACGGCGCACAATCCAGGATCCGGGATCGAAATTCTGGGCAAATCGTGTTCCAAAAAGAAGAAGACCATGTAGATCTCACCGATCTCCGGAATTACTTGATTTTGCCTGAGGACTGGAATGCCGGCCTTCTATTCACTGAGCGCTTTCAGGGAAACGGCGTTATCGCGTCACTAGGAGAATCCTTCAAGAAGGCATTCGCGGGCAAGTACCACGGGTATACGCTGGAGATCAACAGCATGACTTCAGAGGCCGCATTCGGCGTGTACATGGAAACGGGCGAACTTAAGAAGATCCGACTAGTTCGGCATGCCATCCCGGATGACGTTGCAGATGCGCTAGGAATGGGCAACACGGAGAGGGATTTGGGGTCCCTCGAACTGATGCTGCGCCCCCCACGAACCGGATCTTTCCACAAGAAGAAGATCCAATCCGTACTCAGTGGGGAAACAGATGTTTCATCCCTCTTGGAGTGGCGTGAGGTTACCTTCCGAGAGATGAAGGTCGAGGTGAAGATTGCCAACTCCACGCGAACCCTGTCAGTCTCGTCTGGTACAACACCTGCCATGCTCTATGACCTCGACTCCGAGATGCAGCGGGATGGAGTGACCGAGTTGAGCGATACATATGCATATCGGAAGGCAGAAGAGCTCGCAGAAGATCTAGGCGACAACATGGGACTCTCCCGCGATCGAATGCGCCGCGCTTTCCAGTGGCCAGGCGTTTGGGATCACTACAGGCTGGAGGTCCCTGTTGACCACAATGATTGACCTCACCCCAATCATAAAAGACCATCTTAACTCGCTGCGCAGTCACGCAACAGGCAAGATCATGTGGAAGCAAGTGGCGTTCTTTTACGGACCGCCCGTACTGCTTTCGTCAGGCGGATGTGCCCTCAACTGGAGAATCAGTGGAGTCGATAACATCCTGGCCGCTTTCGCCATCTTGACTGGACTTCTATTCAATCTGCTGGTACTGCTATTTGACGTAGCAGCTAAGGCCGCCGCAAGCGTCGGTGGCACAACAGATCAGAACACTCGACTGAAACTCGCTAAAGAGCTACAAGCGAATGTCACCTACACGCTACTCCTCGCGCTCGCGGCCACTACCATCCTCGGCGTGTGCGCAGGAATGAACATCGACAAGTTGAATCGGTGGGTCGGCGCAGCGATCCTGCTTCTCCTTTCGCATTTCACGCTTACGCTGCTAATGATCCTGAAACGCATCCGATCAGCTTTCTTAAATTCCGTAAGCTGAATACGACTTGCCAATCCACGAGATAATCACGACGTGAGATCATGGCGGCTCGCAGAGCCACTAACCAAAACAATGGAAGTCAACGACGCCGTCATTACCGTACTCGCTGAGCATCTTCTAAACGCCTAGCCACATCCACAGCATCGCAGTGCTGAGTGTCTAACTGCGTGACAACGCCGGCGAACAACGGCACACACCCACGCACGCCCACGGACCATCGCAGCACCTCAGCGGCACATAGACCCACGGCCACGCGCTCCCCCTGATTACCAATCCGATAAACGGATTGATCCGACCCGGTGAGCGGGTCGTGACCGTCACCGGTGGGCGGGCTGCTGGTGTCCTTGATGTGGCGTGGGTTACGGGAGGGGTGGCGGGTTAGGGGTGGTCGGTGAAGTCGGGGGTGTGCAGGGCGAGGTAGCGGATGAAAGGGGTCAGGCTCCGCTCCACGGTGAGGTGTCGGGCCGTTGTCGCCAAGGGCAGTCGGTCGGTTCCGTCGGCCTCGTAGCCGGCCCGGTAGTCGAAGCCCCACGCGGCGGCGGTGTCGCGGTCGACGGCGAAGCGGACGGCGGCGATGCCGTGAGCGGCGGCGACGCGGTAGCACAGGGCGCACGGCTCCCCCGTCGCGAGCAGGGTCGCTCCCCGCAGAGCGGCACGGCCGCGGGCCCGGACGGCCTGCCGCAGGGCGACGATCTCCGCGTGAGCGGTGGGGTCGCCGGTCTCTTGGACGAGGTTCACGCCGGGGTCGGAGACCCACCCGTCGTCGGCGACGAGCACTCCGACGAAGGGGACCCCGCCGGACTCGACCCTGCGGACGCAGGCCTCCACGGCGTCGGCCATCAGAGCCGTGAGCCGGGGCGTGTCCGCGCTCACGCGGCGGCCGCTTCGCGCAGGGCCCGGCGGATCACGCCCTCGGTGGCGACGCCTTCGATGCGCCGGGTGCCGATGACGATCGTGGGGACGACGGTGATGTTCATCCGCGCCGACTCGGCCAGTGCGCGCCGGTGCCGCTCCGCGTACTCCTGCTCGTCGAGGGCCGCCGCATAGGCGACCGGGTCGAGTCCGGCCTCCTCGGCCAGGCGGGCCAGGACCGCGCGGTCCCCGATGTCGAGGTCGTCACGGAAGAACGCCGTCATCACGCGACGGTGATAGGCGCGTGCCCGCCCTTGCTCCGAGGCGTACTGGGCGCCCCGGAAGGCCCGTTCGGTGTAGGGCTGCGGCGAGACGGTCGGCAATCGCATCGGTACTTGGTGGTGGTGCGCCATCGGGTACACGGCACGTTCCCAGATGTCGGGCAGGTACGGGTCCTCCGGCCGCAGGGTGGCCGCCGGCCGGGCCCGCAACTCGTGGGCGTGGTAGACGACTTCGACATCGGGCCGATCGGCGATCGCGCGCTCGACCAGCTCGTCGGCGATCAGGCAGAACGGGCAGACGTAGTCCGACCACAGATGGATCCGAGCGGGATGGGTCTGAGCAGTCACGTCGGCCTCCGGCCCTCCGAAGCACCCCGGCGGGTGCGACACCCAGATCGTGTAACTTCACGCCGGTGTCAACTTCAAGGAACGGAAGTCGGCGAACAGTTCAGGAGGTTTCATGCGTATCGGTGAGCTGGCGGAGGCCAGCGGCGTCAGCACGCGGTCTCTGCGGTATTACGAGTCGCACGGGCTCATACGCTCCGAGCGCACCCCCGGCGGGTGGCGCGACTTCGACAGCTCGATGGTGGAGCGGGTCGTCATGATCCAGCACCTGTTCGCCGCCGGTCTGGGCAGCGCCACCATCGACGAAGTGCTGCCCTGCATGGAGGCCCCGCCCGAAGAGCGCAACGGCGTCATGGAGCAGCTGTTCGCCCAGGAGGCCGAGCGCCTGGAGGCCAAGCGACGCGACATCGACCGGGAACTCGACACGCTGCAGGCGCTCCGCATCGAAACGGCCTTGCCCGGCGAAGCCCCGTAGCCGACAGGCGGTAGGCAGTAGGCAGTAGGCGATAGCAGCGCGCGTCCGGGCCGTCGGGCGGAGAGTCGGCGGGCGGAGATCTGGGAGTTCCCTCACTATCCCGCATGTGGTACACCGTGTGTGATCAACCCGTCGCTTTACGCAACGACTTCGGGAGCCGTGCATGCAGGGACAGGACCAGAAGCCGGCCGTCGTCCACCGAGGCAGGACCCTGGCGTGGGAGGGGTTCTGCATGGGGCCGGAGCTGCTGTCGCGCGCGGAACTTGAGCAGGTCTCACTGCGCCTGCTCGGGCTGGACCTGGCCGGCGCTGCGGAGGCGGCCCGTGCCGAGCTGGTGCCGTTCGGCGCGCCCTGCGGACAGGTGCCGGCCATCGTGCTCGGTACCGCGTCCACGCTGAAGGGCTGCTTCGAGGCCGATGTGGCCCACTTGGCCCAGGGCCGGTCGCCGGACGACTTCTCGGCGTACAACGAGGCACGGTCGGTGTATCTGGCCGCGCCGGGCGACCTGGTCGTGGGGCGCGGGGAGCCGTGGCAGCAGGCCGTGGCGGCGTCCGAGGCAGTTCCCGTACAAGTGCCCGAGATGCGCTATTACTACCTGACCCACGCACTCCTTGCGATGGCGGTCGCCTCTCCCCCGGACCGGCCGGCCGCACCGCTGGAGCAGCTGATCCGACAGCTGCGCGCGGCACCGCAGACAGTGGTACGGCTCTTCGCGATCGACCCCGAGGCGCGGATGCTGCTGCTGTGGCTGAAGCGCGCGGCGGGCCTGGAGCGGCTGCGCTTGGACGCCAACGGGCCGGAGTTCGCCGAGGGGTGGAACCGCAAGACGACGCTGTATCCGATGGTCGAGGACCCGGTGGAAGTGCCCGCGCCACGACCGGATGACGACCCGTACGCCACCCTGGCCACCGAGGCCGGAGCAACCGCGTTCCACCGAAAGTTCGGCGTCTGTCTGCCGCGGTTGCCCAAGCTACTCGATCACCCGGGGGCCGAGGCCGACAAGACGCTGCTGCGCGAGCGCCATGGATTGCCGCTGGGCTGCTTCAAGCCCGCCGAGGCGCTGACCGGCAGCCGCATCCGTGTCGCGGTGCCGTTGGCCGACGACGCGGCGCTGGACGCACTGGCGGACCAGGCGATGGAGACCGACGAGGGCTACGTCCTGGAGGCGCACACCGACTACCTGCGCCACCGTGCCCCCATTACGAGTTCATCCTGGCGCCTTCCGCCCACGTGGTGGCGGGAGAGCTCGCCGAGGGCGGCACGGATCTGATCATTGGCAGATCATTGCCAGGAGGGCGGCACAGGCAATTCGAGCCGTTCACAAGGCTGTCCCACCTATGCAATTCAACATGAAACGATCTAAGGGGTCGGGTTCAGCGGGAGATTCGCCGGGGGGTTGACCACGTCGAATTCGAAGACGTATGGGTGGGCGAGATCAATTCCGGCGAGGCGGGCGACCGCCCGGCCGGGCCGACGCATCGTCCGGCGCATGCCATGAAGACCGAGTGGCCGCCCCGGGAACAGCCTGTCCGGTCGGCGCTGTTGCACCGACCAGGGGCCTCGTCGCCCCTGGTTTGCGGTATGACCGCCGCGTTATTCGATCAAGACCTTACTTCTGCAGGAGGACCGACTCATGGCCGACCGGCCTTTGACGCTCATGGCAGTACACGCCCACCCCGACGACGAGGCCACCGGAACCGGAGGGATCCTCGCGCGGTACGCGGCGGAGGGTGTGCGCACGGTTCTCGTGACGTGTACCGACGGCAGTTGTGGTGACGGGCCGGGGGGTGTGAAGCCCGGTGAGCCCGGACACGACCCGGCGGCCGTCGCTCTGATGCGCCGTCACGAACTCAAGGCGAGCTGCGACGTCCTGAAGATCAGCGATCTGGAGATGCTGGACTATGCCGACTCCGGGATGATGGGCTGGCCGAGCAACGACGCCCCCGGGTCCTTCTGGCAGACCCCCGTCGAGGAAGGCGCCGCCCGTCTCGCGGAGCTCATGCGGCACTACCGACCCGATGTGGTCGTCACCTACGACGAGAACGGCTTCTACGGACACCCCGACCACATCCAGGCCCACCGCATCACGATGGCGGCGCTGGAGATGACCTCGCTGACACCGAAGGTGTACTGGACGACGATGCCCCGCTCGGGAATGCAGCGGTTCGGCGAGATCATGCGCGAGTTCGGTGAGGACATGCCCGAGCCCGATCCCGCCGAGGCCGCCGCGCTGGCCGACATCGGCCTCCCCGACGACGAGATCACCACGTGGGTGGACACCACCGCGTTCAGCGGCCAGAAGTTCGACGCACTGGCCGCGCACGCCAGTCAGGGCGAGAACATCTTCTTCCTCAAGATGGGCAAGGAGAGGTTCGGCGAGCTGATGGGCATGGAGACCTTCGTACGCGTCAAGGACACCACCGGCGCGACCGTGCCCGAGAACGATCTCTTCGCCGGGCTGCGCTGACGCCCCACGCTCACACGGGTTCGGCTCTCCCGAGGTCTTGACAACTTGATTGGTCTGGACCAACGATGCGCACAGCAGCGGTGGCCACCGTCGTTCACTTCCTCCCCCACCCCTCCCTGGAGGCACCCCGTGGACCGTGTACGTCAGGGCAGAGCCGGTGTTCGACGGAGACTCGGTGCGGCGATCGCCGTCGGCGCGGCCGCCGCGCTCGCCGTCACCGGGCTCGCCGCACCCGCACAGTCGGCGGACGCCAAGACGGCCGACGTCAGCGCGGCGAACGCCACAGCAGACGTCAACGTCGTCAAGAACGCCGGGTTCGAGTCGGACCTGAGCAACTGGACCTGCGCCGCCGGCAGCGGCGCCGTCGTCTCCTCCCCCGTGCACGGCGGCACGAAGGCGCTCAAGGCCACCCCGTCCGGCCAGGGCACCGCCGAGTGCTCACAGATCGTCGCGGTGAAGCCCAACTCGACGTACAAGATCAGCAGTTGGGTGCAGGGCAGCTACGCCTACCTCGGCGCCCGCGGCACCGGTACCACCGACGTGTCGACCTGGACGCCCGGCACCTCGTCCTGGCAGCAGCTCTCCACCAGCTTCACCACCGGCGCGAACACCACGTCGGTCACCGTGTACACGCACGGCTGGTACGGGCAGAGCGCTTACTACGTGGACGATGTGAGCGTCTTTGGGCCCGACGGGGGCGGCGGCACCGACCCGGTAGAGATACCCGCCGTGCCGGCCGGACTCGCGGCGGGCGCGACGACGCCCACGACGGTGGACCTGTCCTGGACCCCGGTGTCCAAGGCCACCGGTTACACCGTCTACCGCGACGGCACGAAGGTCGCCTCCACCAGCGGCGCCTCCACGACCGTCACCGGCCTCACCCCCGACACCGCCTACAGCTTCCAGGTGAGCGCGTCGAACGCGGCGGGTGAGTCCGCCAAGTCGACGGCCGTGACCGCACGGACCGCCAAGGGCGACGGCGGCGGGGACAGCACCGTGCCCAGGCACGCGCTGACCGGCTACTGGCAGAACTTCGACAACGGCGCCACCGTGCAGAAGCTGCGGGACGTGTCCTCGCAGTACGACATCATCGCCGTCTCCTTCGCCGACGCCACGCCCACCCCCGGGCAGATCACCTTCAACCTGGACCCGGCCGTCGGCTATGCCTCCACCGCCGACTTCAAGGCGGACATCGCCGCGAAGAAGGCAGCGGGCAAGTCCGTCATCCTCTCGGTCGGCGGCGAGAAGGGCACCATCTCCGTCAACAGTGACGCCTCCGCGACGGCGTTCGCGAACAGCGCCTACGCGCTGATGCAGGAGTACGGGTTCAACGGCGTCGACATCGACCTGGAGAACGGCCTCAACCCCACCTACATGACGAAGGCGCTGCGCCAGCTCGCGGCGAAGGCGGGCCCGAAGATGGTGCTCACGATGGCGCCGCAGACCATCGACATGCAGTCCACCTCCGGCGGCTACTTCCAGACGGCGCTGAACGTGAAGGACATCCTCACGGTCGTCAACATGCAGTACTACAACAGCGGTTCGATGCTGGGCTGCGACGGCAAGGTCTACAGCCAGGGCAGCGTGGACTTCCTGACCGCGCTCGCCTGCATCCAGCTGGAGGGCGGCCTCGACCCGTCGCAGGTCGGGATCGGCGTCCCCGCCTCGACGCGTGGCGCGGGCAGCGGTTATGTGGCTCCGTCGGTCGTGAACAACGCCCTGGACTGCCTGACCCGCGGCACCGGCTGCGGCTCCTTCAAGCCGTCCAAGACGTACCCGGCGCTGCGCGGCGCCATGACATGGTCCACGAACTGGGACGCGACCGCGGGCAACGCGTGGTCGAACGCCGTCGGCCCGAAGGTGCACAGCCTTCCCTAGTGAACGGGTAGGGAACGGGTCAGCCCAGGCGGCGTACAGCCTCGTCCATCACCCCGCGCACCAGGAGCGCATCCGGCGCGACAGCGGTGACCAGCACCCCGGGGCCCGCGAGCGGCGTGATGGCGGCCCACTCCCCCAGCGGCCCCGCGGATGGCTTCTCGTGCGCGAACTCCGGTCGTACGACGATCAGTTGCCCGAGCGCCCGGTGGCCGGCGAGGACCGCCGGGCCGTCCCAGCCACCGGGCGCGCCGGGGCCGCAGGACAGCTCCTGGTCGAGGAGGAGCTGTCCCGCGCGGCGCACGGTGAGGCGGCTCGTCAGACGGCCGGGGGCTTCGCCCGTGCGGCCGAGGACCTGCTCCTCACGCAGCACCAGGCGCGCACCGGCGGCGAGCTCGGCGCGCGTGGTGACACGCAGGTCGCTGTCGCACACGGAGATCAACTGCTCGGGCAGCCAGTACAGTTCTGCGCCGTCGGCGACGGTGAGGCGTACGTCGTAGCGCGCGGTCGCCCGGGTCTGGCCCGGCAGCGCGAGGGTGGCCGCCGCCGATGCGATGTGCAGTGCCGAGCCCTGGTGGGCGGTGGCCTCGACGGTGAGGTGGTCACCGCCGAGGGGACCGCTCATCGCGCCGACGAGCGTGACGCGCGCCGCGTGGCCGGTGGAGCGGGTGCGGCGCAGCGCGAGCGGGCCCTCGCCGTCGAGGACGGGGAGCGACGTGCCGCCCCGGCCGTCGGCACGCGCCTCCAGGCGGGCGGTCGCGCGGATGCCCGCGCCGCCCGCCTCGGCGCCGGTCGCGGCCGACGACAGCAGGCTCGTGTCCGTGGCGACCCGGGGGGCCAGGTCGACCGTCACGCCGACGCGGTCCACGTCGCGTACTGCTCGCGCACCCACGCGGCGACCGGGCCGACGCCCTCGCCGGACCTCAACGACTGAAAGATCACGGGGAGTTCGGCGCGCTGCGCCTTCGCGTCGGCGGCCATCCGGGCGAGGTCGGAGCCGACGTGCGGGGCGAGGTCGGTCTTGTTGACGACGAGCAGGTCGGCCGTGGAGACACCGGGGCCGCCCTTGCGCGGGATGTCGTCGCCACCCGCGACGTCGATGACGAAGATCTGCGCGTCGACGAGGCCCTTGGAGAAGGTGGCCGTGAGGTTGTCGCCGCCGGACTCGACGAGGATCAGGTCGAGCGGACCGACCTCGTCCTCCAGGTCCTCGACGGCCTCCAGGTTGGCGGAGATGTCGTCGCGGATCGCGGTGTGCGGGCAGGCGCCGGTCTCCACGGCGGTGATGCGCTCGGGCGGCAGGACGGCCTCGCGGAGCAGGAACTCGGCGTCCTCGCGGGTGTAGATGTCGTTGGTGACGACGGCGAGGGAGAGCTCGTCGCGCAGTTCGCGGCAGAGCGCCGCGACGGTCGCCGTCTTCCCGGAGCCGACCGGGCCGCCGAGCCCGATGCGCAGCGCGCGGCGGCGGCCGTCGGGACGGTGGGCGTCGGCGGAGACGGCGGCGGGGCCGTCGTGGGAGTGGTCGAGGTGCAGCATGACAGCTCCATGGGTCGGGGGTGGGCCGCCGGAGGGGGCGGGCAGGGGCAGTGGATCGGGGGTGCTACGACGCGAAGAGGCGTACCGGCCAGGCCGCGTGTACCTCCGCGCTGATCTCCAGGAGCGGCGCGGAGGCCGCGGGCAGCGCGTCGACGCCCTCGTGGACGGCGCGTCTCGCCGCGTCGGCGGCCTGGAGTGCCACGTGGTCGACGTCGGGCGTGAGCCGGGCCAGGACCGCCGTGGCGTCGAAGGGGTCGAGGCTGAGCAGCCGCACGGTGGCGGTCGCCGGTCCGCTGATCCCTTCGTACGCCGAGCAGTACGCCGCGTCCTCGGGCCCGAGTCCGGCGGCGCGGGCGGCGAGTCCGAGGACGACGGGCTGGTGGGCGCCTTTAGGGAACTGCCGGGCCAGCGCGTCGAGTTCGGGGTGCGGCCAGGTGGCGCGGGCGGCCCGCATCATCTGCCGGCCGAGGCGCCGCGCGGCGGTGCGCAGGGCGGGCGAGGGCGTGCGGGCGTCCGCCACCGAGTCCAGGGCGCTCGGGTCGACTCCGAGGGCGGCGGCCGCCGCCAGGGCGGCCGACACGAGCCCCGAGGTGTGCAGCCGGCCCCGGCAGAAGGCCTCCAGGCTCGCGGCGCCGGTGATGCGGCCCGCCTTGACGGCCGCCTCGGCGCCGCCGGAGTGGGCGTGCCCGCCGGCGGGGAAACGGCCGTCGGCCAGGACGAGAAGTGCTGCTCTGGACATGGGTGGGGTCGCCTGGTGTCGTCGGGCCGTCAGAAGAGGAAGTAGCGCTGCGCGAGCGGGAGTTCGGCGGCGGGCGACGGTTCGACGAGTTCGCCGTCGATGGTGACGGCGAAGCTGTCTGCGGCGACCTCGACCCGGGGCAGCGCGTCGTTCTCGCGCATGTCGGCCTTGCTGCGGCCGCGGGTGGAGCGGATCGCGGCGAACGGCTTGGCCAGACCGAGGCGCTCCGGAAGGCCGTCGTCCAGCGCCGACTGGGTCACGAAGTTGACCGAGTTGAGTGCCGGGGCCCCGCCGTGCGCCCCGAACATGCGGCGCGGCAGGACCGGCTGCGGGGTGGGGATGGAGGCGTTGGCGTCGCCCATCTGCGCGTACGCGATCTGTCCGCCCTTGAGGACGAGCTGCGGCTTGACGCCGAAGAAGGCCGGTTCCCACAGCACCAGGTCGGCGAGTTTGCCGGGCTCGACCGAGCCGAGCTCGTGGTCGATGCCCTGGGCGACGGCCGCGTTGATCGTGTACTTGGCGACATAGCGACGTGCGCGGTGGTTGTCGGCGCGGGTGTCCCCCGGCAGGAATCCGCGGCGCCGCTTCATGACGTGCGCGGTCTGCCAGGTGCGCATGATGACCTCGCCGATGCGCCCCATGGCCTGGGAGTCCGAGGACATGATCGAGATGGCGCCGAGGTCGTGGAGGATGTCCTCCGCGCCGATCGTGGTGGGCCGGATCCGGGACTCGGCGAAGGCGAGGTCCTCGGGGACGGCCGGGTTGAGGTGGTGGCAGACCATCAGCATGTCGAGGTGCTCCTCGACGGTGTTGACGGTGTGCGGCCGGGTCGGGTTGGTGGAGCTCGGCAGCATGTTGGGCAGCGAGACCGCCGTGATCATGTCGGGGGCGTGGCCGCCGCCCGCGCCCTCGACGTGGAAGGCGTGCAGGGTGCGGCCCGCGACGGCGTCGAAGGTGGCGTCGATGAATCCCGCCTCGTTCAACGTGTCGGTGTGGACGGCGAGTTGGGCGCCGGTCTCCTCGCAGACGTTCAGGCAGGCGTCGATCGTGGCGGGTGTGGCGCCCCAGTCCTCGTGGATCTTGAAGCTGACGGCTCCGGCGCGGAGCTGGGCGTGCATCGACTCGGCGTTGACGGTGTTGCCCTTGCCGAGGAAGCCGATGTTGACGGGGCTGGACTCCAGCGCCGCGAACATCCGGGACAGGTGCCAGGCGCCGGGCGTGATGGTGGTCGCCTTGCTGCCCTCGGCGGGCCCGGTGCCGCCGCCGAAGAGGGTGGTGACGCCGGAGGCGAGCGCCTCGTCGACGATGGTCGGCGAGATGAAGTGGATGTGGGTGTCGATGCCGCCCGCGGTGAGGATCTTGCCGTTGCCCGCGATGACCTCGGTCTCGGGGCCGATGACGAGATCGGGGTGGACGCCGTCCATCGTGTCCGGGTTGCCGGACTTGCCGATGCCGGTGACGCGGCCGTCGCGGATGCCGATGTCGGCCTTGACGATCCCCCAGTGGTCGATGATCACCGCGCCGGTGATGACGGTGTCGGGGGCGCCTTCGGCGCGGGTGGTGCGGGACTGGCCCATCGACTCGCGGATGACCTTGCCGCCGCCGAAGACGGACTCGTCGCCGGAGCGGCCGGGGCCGCCCGAGCGGTCCTCCTCGATCTCGATGAGCAGGTCGGTGTCGGCGAGCCGGATGCGGTCGCCGGTCGTGGGGCCGAAGAGATCCGCGTACGCGGCACGGGACAGCTCAGGCATCGAGGGCACCTCCGGTCTCGCCACGCAGACCGGGCACCACGCGCTTGCCGGCCAGCGGGACGAGTTCGACGTCGACGGGGATTCCGGGCTCGAAGCGCACGGCGGTTCCCGCGGCGATGTTGAGCCGCTTTCCGTGCGCGGCGCCGCGGTCGAAGTCCAGACCCGGGTTGGCCTCGGCGAAGTGGTAGTGGGAGCCGACCTGGACGGGGCGGTCGGCGGCGTTGAGGACGGTGAGGCGGGTGACCTCGCGGTTCTCGTTGAAGGGGACGGGCTCGTCCGCGAAGAGGATCTCTCCGGGGACCAGGCCGTGGGCGGTGCCGTGCGATGCGGCATGCATGAGGCGCGAGACTCCCGTCAGACGATCGGCTCGTGGACAGTGACGAGCTTCGTGCCGTCCGGGAAGGTGGCCTCGACCTGGACGTCGTGGATCATCTCCGGGATGCCGTCCATGACGTCGTCCCGGGTGAGGATCCGCCGCCCCGAGGACATCAGCTCGGCGACGGTGCGGCCGTCGCGGGCGCCTTCGAGGATGTGGGAGGTGATGAGGGCGATCGCCTCGGGGTGGTTGAGCCGCAGTCCCCGCGCCCTTCGCTTCTCGGCCACATCCGCGGCCACATGGATGAGCAGTCTCTCCTGCTCGTGCGGGGTCAGTTGCACGCGTCCCACCTCACAGTCCTCGCTCCGAACCGTGCGGGGTCCGGCTGCCGCGGCCACCGCGACGGATATAGATGTAACACACAGCGAGTGCACGCGATCTTGCGCACCCAGGTCAGAAAACCCGCTGGTGGCGTGGCACGGGAGAGTAGTTGGGAGGAGTTTCAACGAGGTTAACCAGTCGTTGACCGCCCCATGACCGTCAGCTGGGCTCCGCCATACCCATCAGGGCCCGCAGCCCGCACCACACCCCGTGACCTGCCGCTCGGCGCCGAAGGACCGGGTCCGTACCGGATCCGTATACGACGCGATCGTCGCCGCGTCCGGCGTGCCGAAGCTGCTCACCGCGACGGCTGCGAACCCGGTCGTCGCGCAGTGGCCGCGGCAGGCCGTACGGGAACAGGCCCCCGGCTCCACCGCGGTGCCGACGGCGGCCACGCTCGCGCACAGCCGACTCGGCGGGCACGCCAGCAACTGGTGCGCGGCACCGGGGGCGTTGGGTCTGACGACGCTCGCAGCGAGCGCTACCGTCGCCGGGCTCGCGGCCTGCTCGGCGCCGCGGGCGTCGGGGCCGGCCCCGACGCTCGGGCGGATGTTCCGCTACGTCGCGCTCGGGCCGCGGTGTTCGGCCGCGATGCCGAACCGCTGCCGCTCCGACGGGGCGGGCGACGTCGACTCGATCGAGGTGACGGTACTGACCGTCCGCTCCTCGGAGGCCTCCGCGAGCCCTTCGAGGCGTTCGAGGTCGGCGGCGGAGACCAGCGCCACGAGCGGCTTGCCGTGCCGGGTGACGACGACCCGCTCGCCGCCGTAGACGACGCGGTTGATCAGCTCGGCGAGCTCTGCGCGGGCTTGCGTCACCGGAATCTCGTAGGCCATGCGTCCAGCTTAGACGCCGCTCTTCACACGCTCCGGGCGCGAGCGACCTCCACGGACGTCCTGATCGTCGAATCCGACACCGCGCACCGGGCCCGCATCTAACGTACGTCCTGTACATTTTTTACAGAGCCGGACCGCACCGTGGCGACCGGAAGAAGAGAGGCGCGTCATGAATCACTCGTCCGCCCGTCCAGCTGCCCGTCATGTCCTGCCCGAGTTCACCGAACGCACCAGTTCGGGAGCGCGGACCATGGACCCGTACTCCAAGCTCCTCGAAGAGCGGATCGTCTTCCTCGGCACCCCCGTCGACGCCACCTCGGCGAACGACGTGATGGCGCAGTTCATGCACCTGGAGTACCAGGCGCCGGACCGCGACATCTCGCTGTACATCAACTCCCCCGGCGGCTCGTTCAGTGCGATGACCGCGATCTACGACACGATGCGGTTCGTCAGCTGCGACGTGGAGACGATCTGCCTGGGCCAGGCCGCGTCGGGCGCCGCCGTCCTGCTCGCCGCCGGCACTCCCGGCAAGCGGTTCGCGCTGCCCGGCGTGCGCGTCCTGATCCACCAGCCGGCCATCTCCGAACCGATCCAGGGCCAGGCCACGGATCTGGCGATCCAGGCCGACGAACTCCTGCGCACCAGGAGGCAGTTGGAGGACATGCTCGTACGACACACAGGGCAGAGCCCGGAGCGGGTCACCGCCGACATCGAACGGGACAAGATCTTCGACGCCCCGGCGGCCCTGGAGTACGGGCTCGTGGACCGGATCATCCCGAGCCGCAAGACCTCGCTCGCCGCCCGCGACCCGAGGTGAGCCACCGATGCTGCCGCCCGAACTGCCGCCCCTGCCCGCCCTCACCCACGCCGAGGCGGAGGTGATCGACCGCTATCTCGAAGTCGTCGACCTGCTCGGCCGCATCAATCCGGCCCGCGCCGAGCACACCTACCGCGGACTGCGCGCCGCCCAGGCCCTGGTCGGCCGGGCCACCGCCCTGCGGGACGCGCTCGCCCTCATGCACCAGCGGGGCGAGACTGAGGTGCACGCACCGACCCTGGCCCGGGCACTGCGCGTCCTCGACGGCGAGCGGCGGGCGGGACGACTCACCGTGCCACCGCCGCAAGGCTCCTGAAATCCCGTCGGCAGCCCGGCGCCCGACACCGGAACGTCCGGGACCGCTTCGAAACGGACCAGTCGGGCTACCCCGGACGGCGTACCCGGACGTCGTCATCCGCACGGTCCGAAGTTGCGTCCAGCGAGTACAGCAAGGGCGGAATTGTGTATTCCGCTGCTGGTCGAGCGGTCGTCAGAGAAGGCGGCGGAACGTCGAATTCGGCAGTGTCCACCTGAACAGGTCAGTCGTGAGGAGCCTCACAAAACGCCGTTTCGGCTCGGTTTTCGGACCTGTTTCGGGTCAAGATCCCTTCCGACGACAAGCCCCCGCCACAGCGGCGGGGCGGTCCGGGCGGACGCCGAGTCCTGCCGCCACCCGGATGACCGGTCGACATCGGTGCAACGGCAGGAGTGGAGGACCCAGGTACGACGGGCCCGTCCGGGAAGTCCGGACGACGCCCTTGGGGTGAAGCCGCAGAGCACGACGCGGCCGGGCATCTTCGCCTGCCCGAACCCGACAGGTCATCCTTCACAGGCGGCTGACGAAGGGTTGCGCATGACCGCGCTGAATCATGTTCCGTCGCTGCTCAGCAGGACCGGTGCCGCATCGGCCCTCACGCTCGCCGTCGTAGGCGGCACCGTCGTGGCCCCCGGGCTCACGGCGGAGGCCGAGGCAGCGACGCACGGAACGAAGGCGCTCAAGATCGCGGCGTCCAAGAAGGGCTCCCCGTACGGCTACGGGGCAGCCGGACCCAACCGGTTCGACTGCTCGGGGCTGACGCTCTACTCGTTCAAGAAGACGGGCAAGAAGCTGCCTCGCACGGCCGCCGCGCAGTACAACAAGACCAAGCACATCTCCAGGTCCCAGCGGACCCGTGGTGATCTGGTGTTCTTCCACTCCGGCAGGAACGTCTACCACGTCGGGATCTACGCGGGTAACAACCGCATCTGGCACGCCCCCAAGAGGGGGACCGTGGTGCGCCTGGAGAAGATCTGGTCCAACAGCGTCTGGTACGGCAGGGTGCGCTGACCGCACCGTCCAGCGCGGCGTTCGTGGGCCGCGGCCGAGCCGGTCAGCGGTCGTCGTCACGCGAGCCGCGCTGGACAGGTGCCTGCCAGGGCAGTGCGATCCATACGGTCTTGCCGCCCTCGTCGGTGGGGCTGACGGAGAGCCTGCCGCCGCACTCGGCCGCCAGCCAGCGGATGATGACCATGCCGCGGCCGTTGTCCTGCTGGACGGCCGCGGGGAGCCGCTTGGGGTAGCGGGGGTGGCTGTCGGTGACACCGATGCGCAGCTGCTCGTCACGGTCGAGTTCGAGGTCCACGGTGAAGGTGGGCGACTGCCCCAGGGTGTGCTGCACGGCGTTGGTGGCGAGTTCGGAGACGATCAGTCTGATCGTGTCGGCCACCTCGGCGTCGCCGGGCAGGCCCCATTCCGCGAGCACGCGGGAGACGAATTTCCGGGCGGCGGGGACCGAGACAGGATCGCTCGGCAGGGTGACTGAGGCTTCCTGGTGGTCTGCCATGGCGACGTTGTCCCTTTCCCACCGGGACCGGTCTCCGGCTCGCGGCGGATGACTCGAGGACAGTCCCGGACTGGTGCTTCGCGCCAGCCTGCCACTCCTTGGCCGGTCACGGGTGGCGATCCACCGAGATGTGCATATATCTGTCGCTCGAAGCGGTGAACTCTGCTACGGCAGACCGTATTTGGGCGGGAGAGCGGTACTTCCTCTAATCTCGCCTACTGCCCTGCCCTGCCGCCGGGAGATCCGACGGCTCCGTCCGAAAGGAGACGGGCATGCAGTACGGCCCCGCGGTGCGCCGTCGACAGCTCGGCGCCGCCCTGCGCGCCCTGCGCGGTCACGCGGGGCTCACCAGCAGCGAGGCCGCGGCCAGGGTCGGCTGGCACCAGTCCAAGGTGAGCCGGATCGAGACGGGCCGCAGCGGCGTGAAGGCCGCCGACGTGCGGCTGCTGATGGAGGCATATCAGGTCAAGGATCCGCAGCGCAGCGAGCTGCTCATCGCGTTCGCCGGCGCCGACGACCCCGGCGCGGGGCGTCATCACTGGTGGAAGGCGTATCGCGATCTACTGCCCGCCACCTACCGCGATTTCATCAGTCTGGAATCGCAGGCGAGTTGGGTGCGCACGCTGGAGACCTCCGTGGTTCCCGGCCTGCTGCAGACCTCCGAGTACGCACGCGCGGTGACCCGGGCCGCGCTCGGCGAGCTACCGGAGGAGCAGGTCGAGGCGCTGGTGGAGGTCCGGCTGGCCCGGCAGGACGTGCTGCGCGCCGATCCGCCGCTGCGGTTGAGCGTGGTCATGGACGAGGCAGTGCTGCGGCGGCCGGTGGGCGGCGCGCAGGTCTTCGCGGGGCAGTTGGTTCGGTTGAGGGAGGCGTCCCACATGCCTCACGTCCGGCTTCAGGTGTTGCCGTTCGCCGCAGGTGAGCATGTGGGTCTGATCGGTCCTTTCGTTATTTTTTCATTTCCGGACATTGCTGATCTGGATGTGGTTGTTCTCGACCATTTGACGAGTAGCCTCTATCTCGAACGGAAAGAAGACCTCCAGGCGTACACGGAGGCCTTCAACTCCCTTCAGGTACAAGCGCTCTCACCCGAGGACTCAACGGATTTCATCGCCGGGCTATGCGACGGCGCGTAAGGAGGCAAAATGACCGCAATGCCTCGGTACGTACCTTCCAGCACGATCATTCAAGGTGCGCGGTGGCAGCGCAGCAGCTACAGCAACGGAATGAACAACTGTGTCGAGACGGCCACCCTCGACTCGGGTCCGCTGAACGGCCTGCGTGCCGTACGTGATTCGAAGAACACCGCAGGGCCAGCCCTGCTCTTCTCCCCCGGCCCCTGGGAGTCGTTCATCAACTGCCTCCGGTGAGCGGTCCCCGGCCCTTCACGGGCCCGGCACGCTTCATCGGGGTGCGTTGCGGCTGATCACCCGTACCGCACCGGCGATCTGTGCGTCGGTGAGATCGGCGCGGGCGGTCAGCCGCAGCCGTGAGATGCCGTCCGGCACCGACGGCGGCCGGAAACAGCCCACGGCAAGACCCTCCGCCCGGCAGTCGGCGGCCCACCGCACGGCCCGCTCCGGTGACGGCGCGCACACGGAGACGACGGCGGCGTCGGGTCGTACCGCCGACAGACCCTCGGCCGTGAGACGGCGATGCAGCTCAGCCGCGACCTCGCGGGCCCGTGCGGCCCGGCCCGGCTCGCGGCGCAGCAGGCGCAGGGCCGCGAGCGCGGCGCCGGCCGCGGCGGGCGCGAGGCCGGTGTCGAAGATGAAGGTGCGGGCGGCGTTCACCAGGTGCTCGATGACCCTGGCGGGGCCCAGTACGGCGCCGCCCTGGCTGCCGAGGGACTTCGAGAGGGTCAGGGTGACCACGGTGTCGTCCGCGCCCGCGAGACCCGCCGCGTACGGGGCGCCCCGGCCGCCGTCGCCCAGCACCCCGAGGCCATGGGCGTCGTCGACGATCAGCCCCGCGCCGAAGCCCCGGCAGACCCCGGCCAGTTCCGCGAGCGGCGCCATGTCGCCGTCGACCGAGAACACCGAGTCGGACACCAGGACGGCGGGGCCGCCGTGCGCGTCCAGCGTCTTGCGGACCGCCTCCGGGTCGGCGTGCGGCACCACCTGCGTCGTCCCGCGCGCCAGCCGGCACCCGTCGATCAGGGACGCGTGGTTGCCCGCGTCGGAGACGATCAGCGAGCCGTGCGGGGCGAGCGCGGTGACGGCGGCGAGGTTCGCCGCGTAACCGGAGGAGAAGACGAGGGCCGCATCGGCGCCGCAGAAATCGGCGAGCTCACGCTCCAGTTCGGCGTGCAGCTCCGTGGACCCTGTGACGAGCCGGGACCCGGTGGCGCCGCCGCCCCAGCGCCGGGCCGCGGCAGCCGCGCCCTCGGTGACCTCGGGATGCCGGGTCAGACCCAGGTAGTCGTTTCCCGCCAGATCAAGGAGGCCGTCCGCGGCGGCGGGGCGCGGGCGCAGGGTGCGGACGAGTCCGGCGTCCGCGCGCAGCCGCGCCTGCTCGTCGAGCCAGCCGAACGCGGTGCGCGGTGCGCCGTCGAGGGCGTCGTCGGAGGCGTCGTCGGACGCTCTGCCCGGCGCGGTGGACGCGCCCGTCACGGGGTGCCTGTTTGTAGACATTGCACAGACCTTAGCCGTCGTGCCACCTGGCCAGGGTGTGGCAATACCCACACCTCAAACCGTTTCTGTTGTGCGAACTCTCCTTGGCCCGGCAGGCTGCCGTGCGTAAGGATCAGCGCCATGGACCTGCTGAACACGCTGGTGGACAAGGGGCTTCGGCGCGAACTGCCGACCCGTGAAGAGGCGCTGGCCGTCCTGGCCACCTCCGACGACGAACTCCTGGACGTAGTGGCCGCCGCCGGGAAGGTACGGCGGCAGTGGTTCGGGCGACGGGTGAAACTCAACTATCTGGTCAACCTCAAGTCGGGCCTGTGCCCCGAGGACTGCTCGTACTGTTCGCAGCGCCTCGGCTCCAAGGCCGAGATCCTCAAATACACCTGGCTGAAGCCCGACGAGGCCTCGCAGGCCGCGGCGGCCGGGGTCGCGGGCGGTGCCAAGCGGGTCTGTCTGGTCGCCAGCGGCCGCGGCCCCACGGACCGTGACGTCGACCGGGTCGCGCAGACCATCGCGGCCGTCAAGGAGCAGAACGAGGGCGTCGAGGTGTGCGCCTGCCTCGGCCTGCTCTCGGACGGGCAGGCGGAGCGGCTGCGGGGTGCGGGCGCCGACGCGTACAACCACAACCTGAACACGTCCGAGGCGACGTACGCGGACATCACCAAGACCCACACGTACGCCGACCGCGTCGACACCGTGCAGAAGGCGCACGCGGCGGGACTCTCCGCCTGCTCGGGGCTGATCGCGGGCATGGGCGAGAAGGACGAGGACCTGGTCGACGTCGTCTTCTCGCTGCGCGAGCTCGACCCGGACTCGGTGCCGGTGAACTTCCTGATCCCCTTCGAAGGCACGCCGCTGGCCAAGGAGTGGAACCTCACGCCGCAGCGCTGTCTGCGCATCCTCGCGATGGTCCGCTTCGTCTGCCCGGACATCGAGGTGCGCATCGCGGGCGGCCGGGAGGTCCATCTGCGCTCGATGCAGCCGCTCGCCCTCCACATCGCCAACTCCATCTTCCTCGGCGACTACCTGACCAGCGAGGGCCAGGCCGGCAAGGCCGACCTGGAGATGATCGCGGACGCCGGCTTCGAGGTCGAGGGCACGGACCAGGTGACGCTGCCGCAGCACCGCGCCGACGCGTCGGCCGCGGCCGCGGGGGGCTGCGGCTCGCACGACGGGGGCGGCTGCGGCTCGCACGAGGGGGGTGCCTGTGGTCCCTGCGGGAGCTCCGAGCCGGCCGCCGAGGCTCCGGCGGAACCCGCGGCGGCGCCCGCGGCCGGTTCCCACGAGGCACGTACGGACCTGGTGGCGGTACGCCGCCGGGGCGCGGGAACGGACCTGGCCCCCAATGCCTGACCTCTCCACGGCGGACCTGCTCGCCCTCGACCGGCAGCACGTCTGGCACCCCTACGGGCCGATGCCGGGCCGCCAGGAACCCCTGGTCGTCGAGTCCGCGAGCGGCGTCCGGATGCGCCTGGCCGGCGGCGGCACCGAGCTGATCGACGGCATGTCGTCCTGGTGGTCGGCGATCCACGGGTACAACCACCCCGTGCTCAACGACGCGGTGCGCGGCCAGCTGGACCGCATGAGCCACGTCATGTTCGGCGGACTGACGCACGAGCCCGCCGTCACGCTCGCCAAACGCCTCGTCGACATCACGCCCGACGGTCTGGAGCACGTCTTCCTCTCCGACTCGGGCTCCGTCGCGGTCGAGGTCGCGGTCAAGATGTGCCTGCAGCACTGGCGCTCGCTCGGCCGGCCCGAGAAGCGGCGGATGCTGACGTGGCGCGGCGGCTACCACGGCGACACGTGGCAGCCGATGGCCGTGTGCGACCCCGAGGGCGGCATGCACGAGCTGTGGCAGGGGGTGCTGCCGCGGCAGGTGTTCGCGGACGCGCCGCCGAGCGGGTTCGACGCGTACGAGGAGTCGTACGCCGAGCACCTCCACGAGCTCATCGGGCGGCACGCCCACGAACTCGCCGCGGTGATCGTCGAACCCGTGGTGCAGGGGGCCGGTGGGATGCGGTTCCACTCCCCCGGCTACCTCCGCGCCCTCCGGGAGGCGTGCGACGCCCACGACGTGCTGCTGGTGTTCGACGAGATCGCGACGGGCTTCGGCCGTACGGGCGCGCTGTTCGCGGCCGACCACGCGGGTGTCTCCCCCGACGTGATGTGCCTCGGCAAGGCGCTGACCGGCGGCTATCTGTCGATGGCGGCGACGCTGTGCACGCCGCGGGTCGCCGACGGCATCTCGCAGGGCGAGGTGCCGGTCCTCGCGCACGGGCCGACGTTCATGGGCAATCCGCTCGCCGCGGCGGTGGCCGGCGCCTCGATCGACCTGCTGCTCGGGCAGGACTGGCCGACCGAGGTCAAGCGCATCGAGTCGGGCCTGCGGAACGGCCTGGCCGAGGCGGCCGCTCTCCCCTCGGTACGTGAGGTCCGTGTCCTCGGGGCGATCGGTGTCGTACAGCTCGACCACCCGGTGGACATGGCCGCGGCGACGCGTGCGGCGGTGCGCGAGGGTGTGTGGGTGCGGCCGTTCCGCGACCTGATCTACACGATGCCGCCGTTCGTCACGGGCGACGACGACGTGGCACGGATCGCCCGCGCGGTGTGCGCGGCGGCGAAGGAGGGGTGACGTGACGGTGATCGTGGTGTCCGGTACGGGCACGGAGATCGGCAAGACGGTGACGACCGCCGCGGTGGCCGCGGTCGCCCTGGCGGCCGGGCGCAGCGTCGCCATGCTCAAGCCGGCACAGACCGGGGTGGCGCCCTGCGGGCCGGGCGACGCGCAGGAGGTGACGCGGCTCGCGGGGGACGGCGTCACCACCCTCGAACTCGCCCGTTACCCCGAGCCGTTGGCCCCCGACGTCGCGGCGCGGCGGGCCGGCCTCGCGCAGGTCCACCCGCAGGACGTGGCCGACGCGGCCGCGAAGCTCGCGACCGAGCACGACCTGGTCCTTGTCGAGGGGGCGGGCGGGCTGCTGGTGCGCCTCGACGACGAGGGCGGCACCCTCGTGGACGCGGCCCGACTCCTGGACGCGCCGGTCCTGCTGGTCGTCACGGCGGGTCTCGGCACGCTCAACTCGACGGCGCTGGCGGCGGAAGCGCTGCGGGCACGTGGTGTGCGCCAGCTGGGACCCGTGGTCGGCAGCTGGCCGTCCGACCCCGACCTGGCATCCCGCTGCAACCTCGCGGACCTGCCGAAGGACGCGGGCACACCACTCCTCGGCGCGATCCCGGCCGGAGCAGCATCGCTCACCGCCTCCCGATTCCGCGCCGAGGCGGCCGGTTGGCTGGGGCCGGAGCTGGGAGGTACGTGGGACGGAACGGCGTTCACGGAGCGGGAGGCGCCGGGGGCGTGGGGGCGGTGAGTCCGCGTCCCGGGTGACGGGAGCGGGAGGGGAGGAGCGCGTGTCGCTCCTCCCCTCCCGCCGTGACCGGGCATCGGCTAGCGAAGATCCCCGAATACCACGCTGGTTTACCCACTGCTGCGCGCGGTTGACGTCGGCATCAACCCCCCGTTGGATGCGACCTTGTTGAGCCCCGCAATATTTTTGGCGGCGACCGTATCAGCGAAAGCACAGGGGGTAGGGGAAATGAGAACCCAGCAATTACCGCGGCTGTTGTCCGTGTTCCTGGCCGTGCTGACAACTCTTGCCGTCGGCGGAACGGCGACCGCAGCCGCATCGTCCGGCGCCGCCTCAGGAAAGGTGGCAGCCGCGGTGCCGCCGCGAAACGACTCGTCCGACGATCCGGTCTACTTCCTCAAGGGCTATCTCGGGGCATCATCGGATGCGAAGGGCACCGATTGCATGGATTCCTGGGGACCGGCCAACAAACTCTTCGAAGAAGAGGGCTGGACCGGCCCCCTCCACTTCGTCGGGTATTATTCCGGCGACACGAACTGCAATACCCGGCTCCTCGACGACGGCACCAAGAACACCTCCCTCAAGGAACTGGGAAGGCTGCTCGCCTGGGACATCCACCGCGCGTACTCCCAGGTCGGGCAGTCGGTGGACATCGTCTCGCACTCCATGGGCGGTCTGATCGCGCAGGCGGCCATCACCGGGGTCGAGCGTGGTGAGCCCGGGTGGCCGCCCTACATCTACGTCGAGGACGCGGTCAGCATCGCCGGTCCGCACGCCGGTACCGCATTCGCCTATGCCTGCGACCCGTTCGAGCCGACCACCCAGTGCCGTGAGATGAGGCCGGGCTCCGACTTCCTCGACTGGACGGGCGAGAACCCGCAATCCGCTCAGGGAACCGACTGGACCGTCATCGGTGCGGCGGCCGACTGGAAAATAGGTCTGTCCGCGATGGGAATGTCGGCGGACCACCGGGTGTGGTATCCCGAGACCGACGCCACCGAGGGCTGGACGCACGAGAATCTCAACGAGATAACCACCGGGGTCTACCCCCAGTGGTATCAGAACGTGCCCGAACGGCCCAAGAGCGACCGGACCGGCGCGGCTCCCGCCCGCGTAGCGATGAACGCCCTTTACTGGTGCGAGAAATGGTAGGCCGAGAAGTGGTAGGCCGAGCGGCACACCGGTGCACATAGTCGGATTGCGCCGGAGCATCGCGAAGACCGTCCAGGCCGGCCGAGGTCCCGCCGGCCTGGACGAGCACCGGCTCCCCCGCACCCGTGGCACATGGACGTGATCGGCGGGGGTCCGGAGGCGGGCACGGCGGCCGCGCGCCGGGGACACGTGCCCCGCATTCGGGGCACCATGGCCATATCCGCTCGCTCCGCCGAGGAGGTCCCATGTCGCCGCGCTCCGCAAGGTCCGTGCCCCGGGATGCCGTGCACCACCCCGTCTTCGCCCGGTTCTACGCTCGGCAGAGCGTGGCCGCCGAGCCCCTCATCAGTGGGCACCGGCGGGAGCTGCTCGCCGGGCTCGCCGGGCGGGTGATCGAAGTCGGTGCGGGCAACGGGCTCAACTTCCCGTACTACCCGGGCGAGGTCTCCGAGGTCGTGGCGATCGAACCGGAGCGTGTTCTGCGGCGGCTCGCGGTCTCCGCGGCCCTGCGCGCGGACGTGCCGGTGGACGTCGTGCCCGGCGCCGCGGAGGCGCTGCCCGTCAAGAGCGAGGCGTTCGACGCGGCTGTCGTCTCACTCGTGCTGTGCAGTGTGCGGGACGTGCGGCGGGCGCTCGGCGAGCTGCGGCGGGTGCTGCGGCCCGGCGGTGAGCTGCGGTTCTTCGAGCACGGCCGGGCACCGGGCAGGCTGATGTCGGTCACCCAGCGCGTCCTGGACCGGACGGTGTGGCCGCCGCTGTTCGGTGGCTGTCACGTCGCACGGGATCCGCTGGCGGCCCTGCGCGACGCCGGGTTCGAACTCGGCGCGCACCGGCGGTTCCTGGTCCCGGCGAAGGGGCCGCGCCTGCCGACGTCGTACTGCGTGCTGGGCACGGCTCACCGGCCCGACCTCGCCTGACGCCGGCTCACAGGCTCCACTGGCGCAGCTGGTCCGCTATGGCGTGCACGCTCGCGCCGTCCTCCTTCACCAGGCGGGCCAGCTCGCGCACCTGCTCGGGGGAGGTGACGACCTTCAGACCGCTGGAGACGAGGTAGGCGTAGGCGACGGAGGAGGCGAAGAGGGCGTTGGAGCGTTCGAGTGCGGGAATGTGGAGCAGGACCTGGAGGAGCGCGGCCGCGCGGTCGTGCGGGGTTTCGTAGACGGGCACGCCGAATATCTCCGCCTCGTGTCTGCTGACGGCGGCGACGAGCGCGCCCCAGTCGGTGACCTGCGGGTCTCCTGGCGTCTTGTGTTCGGCGACCATCAGGAGCCAGGCGAGGTCGATTCTGAGGTCCAACGGCTCAGCAGCGACCTTCACGCACCGGGCGGCTGCCCTCGCGCTCGACGCCGAACTCCTCGGCGAACACCGATTCGTACTGCTTCATGAAGTCGGCGGCGGCCTCGACGAAGGTGTGGCCGATTTCCCCGGCGTCCTGTTTGACGAGTTCTTCGATGTAGCGGTTGACGCTCATGCCGCGGGCCAGGGCGCGCTCCCGCGCGGCCCGGGCGGTGTCCTCGTCCACCCGCACGTTCAGCTGTGTCTTCGCCATACCGTCAAGCTAGCGCCGGGGTGCTAGCACCACAAGACCGCCATGACCTTGCCCCTTACATGCGTTTCGGGGCCCGACCTCGGAGGGATACCGGACACCCGGGCGGCCCCACTACTCTCGGCGGGGTTACGGGAGTTGGAACGGCCACAACCCAGGAGGCCGCCTTGTCCACACCTGCTTCGACACCGGCCGCGGGCCGTCCGGAGCCCGCCGGGATCGCCGCGCGTGCCCGCGGCCTCACCAAGGCGTACGGCTCGGGCGAGACGACCGTGCTCGCCCTCGACTCGGTCGACGTGGACATCACGCGCGAGCGCTTCACGGCCGTCATGGGCCCCTCCGGTTCGGGGAAGTCCACCCTGATGCACTGCCTCGCCGGCCTCGACAGCGTCTCGGCGGGCCAGGTGTGGCTCGGCGACACGGAGATCACGGGCCTCAAGGAGCGGGAACTGACCCGGCTGCGGCGCGACCGCGTCGGCTTCATGTTCCAGTCCTTCAACCTCATCCCCACGCTCAACGCCCTGGAGAACATGACGCTGCCGATGGACATCGCGGGGCAGCGGCCCGACCGCGATTGGCTGGAGCACGTCATCGACACACTGGGGCTGCGGGACCGGCTCAAGCACCGTCCCGCGCAGCTGTCCGGCGGGCAGCAGCAGCGGGTGGCGTGCGCGCGGGCGCTGGCCGCCAAACCCGAGCTGATCTTCGCCGACGAGCCGACGGGCAACCTCGACTCACGGGCCGGGCTCGAAGTCCTCGGCTTCCTGCGCGAGGCGGTGGACCAGCTCGGCCAGACCGTCGTGATGGTGACCCACGATCCCGGCGCGGCCGCCCACTCCGATCTGGTGCTCTTCCTCGGCGACGGCCGGATCGTGGACGACATGGAGCGGCCGACGGCGGAGGCGGTGCTCGAACGCATGAAGCGGTTCGACGCCCTGCACACGGTGGCATCGGGCGCGCCCGGGGCGGCGCCGGGCCCGACCACGGCAGCGCCGAGCGCGTCCGTGTCCATCGACAAACCGTCCGACCAGAGCTGAGCCGGGGGCCGCGGTGCTGAAGGCGACACTCAGGAGCTTCCTGGCGCACAAGGGACGGCTCGCGCTCTCCGCGCTGGCCGTCATCCTCTCGGTGGCGTTCGTGGCGGGCAGCCTGATCTTCTCGGACACGGTCACGCGCACCTTCGACCGCCTCTTCGCCTCCACGTCGGCCGATGTGACGGTCGGCCCGAAGGAGGACCTGGACGAGGCCATGCCGTCCGGGCAGACACCGACGGTGCCCGCGAACCTCAAGGAGCGGGTGGCCGGGGTCGACGGGGTAGAGGACACGCACATCGACGTGTCCGTCGAGAACATCACCATCGTCGACCGCAACAACGAATCCGTGGGCTCGACGACCGGCGCCCCCACCATCGCCACCAACTGGTATCCCACCGACCGCAGCCCCGTGGAGCTCACCTCGGGCCATGCACCGCGCGGCGACGGCCAGGCGATGATCGACGCGGACACGGCCGACAAGAAGGACGTGGAGATCGGGGACACCCTCACCGTCCAGGCACGCCCCGGCTCGTTCAAGGTGAAGATCGTCGGCATCGCCACGTTCACCACCACGAACCCGGGCGCCGCTCTCGTCTTCCTCGACACGTCGACCGCCCAGCGCGAGCTGCTCGGCTCGCAGGACGTGGCGACGAGCATCGCCGTGACGGCCGCGGACGGCGTCGACGACCCCACGCTGAAGCGCCGGATCTCCGCCGAGCTGGGTTCGGGCTACGACCTGCAGACCGCCGACGAGCAGGCCGAGTCGGCGGCGTCCGAGCTCGGCGGGTTCCTCGACGTCATCAAGTACGTGATGCTCGGCTTCGCCGGGGTCGCCGTGCTCGTGGGCATCTTCCTGATCGTCAACACCTTCTCGATGCTCATCGCGCAGCGCACCCGCGAACTGGGCCTGCTGCGCGCCCTCGGCGCCGACCGCAGGCAGGTGCGCCGCTCCGTGCTCTTCGAGGCGCTGCTGCTCGGTCTGGTCGGCTCGACACTGGGGCTCGCCGCGGGCATAGGGCTGGCCCTCGGCCTGATCGAGCTGATGGGCCTGCTCGGGATGAACCTGAAGTCCACGGAGATGGTCATCGGGTGGGCGACGCCCGTCGCCTCGTACGTCGTCGGGGTCGGCGTCACGTTCGTCGCGGCGTACCTCCCGGCCCGGCGGGCCGCGCAGGTGTCGCCGATGGCGGCGCTCGCCGACGCGGAGATCGCCGGTGTGGGGCGGCCGTTGCAGGTGCGGGCCGTCGTGGGTGCCGTCGTCGGGGCGGCCGGTGCCGCCGCGCTCGTCGGTTGCGCGACCGCGGAGAAGACCTCGTCGGCGGCGTCGCTGCTGGGCCTCGGCATCGTCCTGACCCTGATCGCCACGGTCGTCGCCGGGCCTCTCCTGGTGCGCCCGGTGATCCGGGTCCTCGGCGGCGCGTTCCCCGCGGTCTTCGGCTCGGTCGGCCGGATGAGCCAGCGCAACGCGCTGCGCAACCCGCGGCGCACGGGCGCCACGGCGGCCGCGCTGATGGTGGGGCTCGCGCTGGTCGGCGGCCTCTCGGTGGCCAGCGCGTCGATGACGAAGTCGTTCGACCGGCAGATCGACAAGACGCTCGGCGCGGACTTCGTCGTACAGAACAGCAACTTCATGCCGTTCTCGCCGGAGATCACCGGGAAGGTCGAGGATACCGAGGGCGCCGGTCTCGTCGTACGCCAGCGCTTCACGCCCATCGAACTGGCGCTGCCCGACGGCAAGAACGTCGAGTCGACCGCCGCCGGGTACGACCCGCGACTCGACGACGTCGCCAAGGTCACGTACGCCCAGGGCAGTTCACGGGAGGCGCTGGCGGCCGACAGGATCGGCATGGACAAGGACTTCGCGACGAAGCACGACGTGCGGCTCGGGGACGCGCTGCCCGCGACGTTCCCCGGCGGACGCGAGACGAAGCTGACGGTCGGCGCGCTCACCGACCAGGACTCCGCCGAGGGCTTCGGCATCGAGGGCGGGCTCTTCCTCGGGTTCGGTACGGTCGAGAAGTACGTGCCGGGCGGCCAGGACTCCGCGCTGTTCGTCAACGCGGCGTCGGGCACGGACGCGGACACCCTGCGCGAGCGCCTGGAGAAGGCCCTCGACCCGTATCCGCAGGTGCAGGTGCGCGACCAGGCGGACTACAAGGAGCTGATCCGGCAGCAGATCGCCGTGATGCTCTACCTCGTCTACGCCCTCCTCGGCCTGGCGATCGTCATCGCGGTCCTCGGCGTGGTCAACACCCTCGCCCTGTCGGTCGTGGAGCGCACCCGGGAGATCGGTCTGCTGCGCGCCATCGGCCTCGGACGGCGCCAGCTGCGCCGCATGATCCGCCTGGAGTCGGTGGTGATCGCTGTGTTCGGGGCGCTGCTCGGCCTCGCGCTGGGTCTGGTCTGGGGCGTCGCCGTGCAGCAGGTGCTCGCGCTCCAGGGCATGAAGGAGCTGGCGTTCCCCTGGACGACGATCGTCGCGGTGGTGATCGGTTCGGTGGTCGTCGGGCTCGCGGCGGCGCTCCTGCCGGCACTGCGCGCGTCGCGGATGAACGTGCTGGCGGCCATCGCGCACGAGTGATGCCCCGGCGTCCGCATCCTGAAAATCCGTGCGCCGGGGTGCCGGCCGGTGGTGGGATGCCGACATGAACGCTCTCCATGTATGGGACAAGGACCTGCACGTGCGGACCGCGACGGCCGAGGACCTCGACGCGGTGCTCGCCTTCTGGAAGACGGCCGCCGAGGGCACGAGCATCAGCGACGACCGCTCAGGAGTGGAGCGGCTCGTCGCCAGGGACCCCGAGGCGCTGATCCTCGCGGAGCGTGGCGGCGAGCTCGCGGGCACGGTCATCGCGGGCTTCGACGGCTGGCGCTGCCATCTGTACCGCCTCGCCGTGCACCCGGAGCACCGCCGCCGCGGCGTGGGCTCGGCGCTGCTCGCCGCCGCGGAGGAGCGGTTCGTGCGGCTCGGCGGGCGGCGCGGCGACGCGATGGTCCTGGACCGCAACGATCTCGCCCACCACGCCTGGCGCGCGGCGGGCTACGCTCCCGAGCCGCAGTGGAGCCGCTGGGTGAAGCACCTCCCTGCCGGGTACCAGGAGTAGACCCCGCCTGAGGTCCGGGCGGCTTTGCCGGTCCTTTACCCTGTACGTACCACTCGTATCCGACTGAAAGGTGTGAGCGTCCGCCCATGGGCGAGCCTCCCAGTACCCGACATCGCGCACTCCTCCCGCTCCTGTCCGATCATGGGACGGAGGTGACCCGATGACCGAAGTGCTCCTGCTCCTCGTGGCGGTGCTGCTCAGCCTGGCGTGCGGTGTCTTCGTCGCGGCGGAGTTCTCCCTCACGACGGTCGAGCGCAGCGAGCTCGAGCGGGCCGTCGAACGCGGCGAGCGCGGCGCGGCCGGTGCCCTCAAAGCCGTCAAGAACCTCACCTTCCAGCTCTCGGGCGCCCAGCTCGGCATCACCGTCACCAACCTGGTGGTCGGCATGCTCTCGGAGCCTTCCATCGCCAAGCTGATCTCGGGCCCGCTGCGCGACCTCGGCGTCCCTTCGTCGGCGGCCTCCTCCATCGCCCTGGTCATCGGCACGGCCCTTTCGACGGTCTTCCTGATGGTCGTCGGCGAGCTGGTCCCGAAGAACTGGGCGATCTCCTCGCCGCTCGCGGTCGCCAAGCGGGTGGCCACGCCCCAGCGGCTGTTCAGCGCCACGTTCCGGCCGTTCATCGCGCATCTGAACAACACCGCCAACCGTTCCGTACGCCGCTTCGGCATGGAGCCCACCGAGGAGCTCGCCTCCGCGCGCGGCCCCAAGGAGCTGGTGGCCCTGGCCCGCCACTCCGCCAGGGAGGGCGCCCTGGAGGCCGACACCGCCGAGCTGTTCGTGCGCACGCTGAACCTCGCCGACCTCACCGCGGAGAACGTGATGACGCCCCGCGTCCAGGTCATGGCCCTCGACGTGCACGCCACCTGTGAGGACGTCGCCAACGCCACGCGCGCCACAGGCCTCTCCCGCTTCCCCGTGTACCGCGGGAACCTCGACACGGTCGTCGGCGTCGCCCACATCAAGGACGTGCTCGCCATACCGGCCGAGCGCAGGCAGCGCGTCCCCGTCTCCGAACTGCTGCGCGAGCCGCTGCTCGTGCCGGAGACGCTGACCGTCGACCGGCTCCTCGACCGGCTCTCGGGCAAGCGCACGATGGCCGTGGTGATCGACGAATACGGCGGGACCGCCGGGGTGGCCACCCTGGAGGACATCGTCGAAGAGGTCGTCGGCGAGGTGCGGGACGAGCACGACCCGCACGAGACGTCCGACATCGCCCTCGAAGGCACCGACGACGACGGCAGGACGCTGTACTCCGCCGACGGCGCCGCCCGCACCGACCAGCTCGCGCGGGTCGGCCTGCGGGTGCCCGACGGGCCGTACGAGACGCTCGCCGGCCTCGTCGCCACGCGGCTCGGCCGCATCCCCACCGTCGGTGACGGTGTCGAGGTGGGCGGCTGGCGGCTGGACGTCGTCGACGCCACGGGGCGGCGCGCCGCCCGCGTGCTGCTGCACGCGCCGCCGCTGCCCGGTGACCACGACGCCCGCACGGCCCGCGCCGACCACGAGGAGGACGCCCGATGACCGCCATCCAGCTGCTGATCGGTCTGGCGACGCTCGTCGTCAACGCCTTCTTCGTGGGCGCCGAGTTCGCGCTCATCTCCGTACGCCGCAGCCAGATCGAGCCGCACGCGGAGGACGGGAACAAGCGCGCCAAGAGCGTCATGTGGGGTCTGCAGCACGTGTCGGCGCTGCTCGCCGCGGCGCAGCTCGGCATCACGCTGTGCACCCTCGTCCTCGGCATCGTCGCGGAGCCGGCCATCGCGCATCTGCTTGAGCCCGCGTTCGACGCGGTGGGCGTGCCGCACGGGCTGGTCCACCCGATCTCGTTCGTCATCGCGCTGGCCCTCGCGACCTATCTGCACATGCTGCTCGGCGAGATGATCCCGAAGAACATCGCGCTCGCCGAGCCCGTGCGCTCGGCGCTGCTCCTCGGGCCGCCGCTGGTGGCGCTGGCGCGGGCGCTGCGCCCGGTGATCTTCGCGATCAACGCGTTCGCCAACGGCCTGCTGAAGCTGCTGCACGTCGAGGCCAAGGACGAGGTGTCGGCGAGCTTCTCCGACGACGACCTCGCCCGCATGGTCAAGGACTCCGGAGACGCGGGTCTCATCGACAACCGCGCGCAGGAGCGGCTGCACGACGCGCTCGAACTGGGCCGCCGCCCGGTCAGGGACGTGGTCCTGCCACTGGAGGCCGTGGTCTACGCGCGCGTGGGCGTCACCCCGGAGCAGTTGGAGCAGCTCTCGGCCGAGTCCGGGTTCTCCCGCTTCCCCGTGGTCGATGACGGCCGCCGCATCGTCGGCTATCTGCACGTCAAGGACGCCCTGGACCGGGCGCCGCGCGATCTGCCGTTCCGGGTGCCGGACATGCGCAAGATCGCCCAGGTGCGCGAGACGACGCCACTGGACGACGTGCTGACCGCCATGCGCGGCAGCCGCACCCACGTGGCTGCGGTGCTCGGCTCGGACGGCAGGCTCGCCGGGATGGTCACGATGGAGGACGTGCTGCAGGAGCTCTTCGGCCAGCCCGTGTGACCCGCACGTGCGCGGTGACCTGCGGCGGAGGGCCTGTCTGCCCTCCGCCGCGCCGCTCAGAGGACCGGTTCGCCCGCGCCCGCCGACGACGTCGGCTGCTCGGTGATGCCGGGTCCCGCCGCGCCGGCCTCCGCGGCCCCGACCGCCGTCAGGACCGCGAGGAACGCGGCGAGGCCCGCCGTCGCGAAGGCGGCGCCCCACTCGACGTCCAGCAGGCTGGTCGCCCCGGCGACCAGGACGGCGGCCAGCGCCTGCGCGAACGTGCGGATCGCGCGTTCCGCGGTGGCCTTCCAGAAGGCTCCGGTCCACATGGCTGGCTCGCTCTCTCGTGACGACGGCTCGCCTATGGCATACCGCCGTGACGCCACACTGCCCAGGGGCCGGGTGGCCCGGGAAGCGGAGGGTGTGGTGCCTGTGGGGACCCTCAGACAGCGGTCGGCTCCGCGGCGGCCAGCAGCGCCACCTCGTCGAGCACGGCGGCCGCCTGCGCGGTGAGCTCCGCCGTGGCCACGAAGCCTCCGTCCCGGCCGGCCAGGCGGTCCTCGATGCCGGAGACCGACAGGCTCCGCCCTGCGGGCCGCAGCCCCACCCTGCGCAGCACCGGCTGGATCATCTCGACGGCGGGGGCTCCTCCGGAGCTGCCCGCGCTGTAGCTGATCAGGCCGACCGGCTTGCCCCGCCACTCCTTCTGCAAGTAGTCGATGGCGTTCTTCAGGGGCGCGGTGAAGCCGCCGTTGTACATCGGCATGACGAAGATGAAGCAGTCGGCGGCCGCGACGGTCGCGCTCCAGTCCTTGGTGTGCCGGTGGATGTAGCGGCCTTCCGACGGGTGCTCGGGCTCGTCGAAGAACGGCAGGCCGACCTCGCCGAGGTCGATCAGGGTGGTCTCGAACTCCTTGCGGGCGGCGGCGAGTTCCGCGACCCAGACGGCCAGCGGGCGGCCCGCGGAGGTGGGCCGGGTACTCGCCGAGACGACGTACAGACGAGGCATCGTGCCGCTCCTTCACATGGTGGCGCCGTCACCCTTCGAACAGCAGCGGTACCCGCACCGTTAGTGGTTGACGTGTCACCTATTACGGTAGGAGCGAGCTGAATGACATGTCAACCAAATCTCCGATACGGTGGGTCCATGCCCCAGGAACCCCGCTGGCTGACCGACCGCGAACAGCGCGCATGGCAGGCGTACCGCCGCATGTTCCTGCTGCTCAACGCGGAGCTGTCCCGCGATCTCAACCGGCAGAGCGGACTCTCCGATCCCGACTACGACGTCCTGTCCAACCTGGGCGCGAGCCCCGACCACCGCCGCCGCGTCAGCGAGCTCGCGGACCGCATGCTCTGGTCCCGCAGCCGCCTCTCCCACCACCTCGCCCGCATGCAACAGCGCGGCCTCGTGGTGCGCGAAGAGTGCGCCACGGACGGCAGGGGCGCGGTGGTCGTGCTCACGGAGGAGGGGCTGCGCACGATCGAAGCGGCCGCCCCGCTGCACGTGGAGTCCGTGCGCAGGCACTTCATGGATCTGCTGACCCCCGAACAGATCGAGGCGTTCACCGACGTCGGGGAAACGGTGGTGGCCCGGCTCACCGAGCCCGGCTCCGGGTGACACCTGCGACGGCGCGCCCCGGCGGGATACCATCGCTTCCGCCATGCAGATGAATGCCAACTACACCAGTCTCGTCGCGGTGGGCGACTCCTTCACCGAGGGCATGTCGGACCTGCTGCCCGACGGCAGCTACCGCGGCTGGGCCGACCTCCTGGCCGGCCGGATGGCGGCGCACAGCCCCGGTTTCCGCTACGCGAACCTCGCGGTGCGGGGCAAGCTCATCGGCCAGATCGTCGACGAGCAGGTCGACGTCGCGGCCGCGATGCAGGCCGATGTGGTCACCCTGGTGGGCGGGCTCAACGACACCCTGCGCCCGAAGTGCGACATGCGCCGCGTCCGCGATCTGCTCGAAGAGGCCGTGGAACGCCTCGCGCCCGCCTGCAAGCAGCTCGTCCTGATGCGCAGCCCGGGCCGCAACGGCCCGGTGATGGAGCGGTTCCGCCCGCGCATGGAGGAGCTCTTCGCGCACGTCGACGACTTGGCCGCCCGGCACGGCGCGGTGGTCGTGGACCTGTACGGCGCCGCCGCCCTCGGCGACCAGCGCATGTGGGACGTGGACCGGCTGCACCTCACGGCCGAGGGGCACCGCAGGGTCGCCGAGGCCGTGTGGCAGGCGCTGGGCTACGCCCCCGAGGACGACTGGCAGGCCCCGCTGCCGGCCGCCGTGCCGCCGGGCTGGGCGGTGCGCCGCATCGCCGACGCCCGGTTCGCCAGGCAGCACCTCGGGCCGTGGATAGGGCGCCGCCTCACCGGCCGCTCGTCCGGCGACGGCCGCGCGCCCAAGCGCCCCGACCTGCTCCCCTACGACGGCCCGCTCCCCTAGGCCCTGTCGCCGACCCACGCTCTCGTAGCTTCCGACGAACGGGGGCGTGGCGCTGGCCTGCATGAATGCCCAGTAGAATCCGTACACGTGACTGCTGCGCCTGCAAAGCCCCGTATCCCGAACGTCCTCGCCGGACGTTATGCCTCCGCCGAGCTCGCCACCCTCTGGTCGCCCGAGCAGAAGGTGAAGCTGGAGCGTCAGCTCTGGCTCGCCGTGCTGCGCGCGCAGAAGGACCTCGGGATCGAGGTTCCGGACGCCGCCATCGCCGACTACGAGCGCGTGCTCGACCAGGTCGACCTGGCCTCGATCGCCGAGCGCGAGAAGGTCACGCGCCACGACGTGAAGGCCCGCATCGAGGAGTTCAACGCCCTCGCCGGGCACGAGCATGTCCACAAGGGCATGACCTCGCGCGACCTCACCGAGAACGTG
Source organism: Streptomyces sp. NPDC039462 (assembly GCF_055639375.1). NCBI lineage: Bacteria > Bacillati > Actinomycetota > Actinomycetes > Kitasatosporales > Streptomycetaceae > Streptomyces > Streptomyces sp. NPDC039462. Next base: position 720,436 of record NZ_JBVKAO010000003.1, on the reverse strand, counting down.
GAGCAGCTGCAGATCCGGCTCTCCCTGGAGCTGATCCGCTCCCGTACCGTCGCGGTCCTCGCCCGGCTCGGCAAGCTCGCCGGGGAGTACGCCGAGCTCGTGATGGCCGGCCGCTCCCACAACGTCGCCGCGCAGGCGACGACGCTGGGCAAGCGCTTCGCGACCGGCGCCGACGAGCTCCTCGTCGCCTACCGCCGCCTGGACGAGCTCGTCGACCGCTACCCGCTGCGCGGCATCAAGGGCCCCGTCGGCACCGCCCAGGACATGCTCGACCTGCTCGGCGGCGACGCCGGGAAGCTGGCCGACCTGGAGCAGCGCATCGCCTCGCACCTCGGGTTCGAGACGGCCTTCACCTCGGTGGGCCAGGTCTACCCGCGCTCCCTCGACTACGACGTGGTGACGGCGCTGGTGCAGGTCGCCGCCGCGCCGTCCTCGCTGGCCAAGACGATCCGTCTGATGGCGGGCCACGAGCTGGTGACCGAGGGCTTCAAGCCGGGCCAGGTCGGCTCGTCCGCGATGCCGCACAAGATGAACACCCGCTCCTGCGAGCGCGTCAACGGCCTCACCGTCATCCTGCGCGGCTACGCCTCGATGACCGGCGAGCTGGCAGGCGACCAGTGGAACGAGGGCGACGTCTCCTGCTCCGTCGTACGACGGGTCGCCCTGCCCGACGCGTTCTTCGCGCTCGACGGTCTCCTGGAGACCTTCCTCACCGTGCTCGACGAGTTCGGCGCCTTCCCGGCGGTCGTGGCCCGCGAGCTGGACCGCTACCTCCCCTTCCTCGCCACCACCAAGGTCCTGATGGCCGCGGTGCGCGCGGGCGTCGGCCGCGAGGAGGCCCACGAGGCCATCAAGGAGCACGCGGTCGCCTCCGCGCTCGCCATGCGCGAGCAGGGCGCCGAGCGCAACGAACTGCTCGACAAGCTCGCCGCGGACGCCCGGATCCCGCTGGACCGCGCCCAGTTGGACGAGCTGATGGCCGACAAGCTGTCCTTCACCGGCGCCGCGAGCGACCAGGTCGCCGCGGTCGTCGCGCGGATCGAGGACCTGCTGAAGAAGCACCCCGAGGCCGCGGCGTACACGCCGGGCGCCATTCTGTAGCCCGAACCCGGCACAGCGGCCCGTCCACCCGGATCGGTGGACGGGCCGAGCCGTGTCCCGGCACGGGCGGAGTCAGGCGGCGCGGGCGGCGGTTCCCGCGTCGGCGTACCCGGCCTCGGCGCGCACGCGGTCGCAGCTGCGGCTGATCAGACGCGAGACGTGCATCTGGGAGATGCCGAGCTTCTCCGCTATCCGGCTCTGCGTCATGTCCTCGAAGAAGCGCAGGTACAGGATGGTCCGCTCGCGCTCCGGGAGCTTCCGCAGCCCGTTCTTGGCCGCCTCCCGGTCGGTGATGATGTCGTACGCGGCGTCCGGCGCCCCGAGCGTGTCGGCGAGGCTGAAGCCGTCGGGGTCGGCGGAGGAGATCTCGGCGTCCAGCGACAGGGCGCTGTAGCCCTCCATCGCCTGCATGCCGTCCCGCACCTCGTCCTCGGTCAGCCCCGCGTGCGCGGCGATGTCGGCGATGGAGGGCTCGGGGCCGCTGCCCGGCTGGTCGATGAGTTCGCGGCGGGCGGCGCGGACCTTGTTGCGCAGATCCTGGACGCGGCGGGGCACCCGCACGTCCCACATGCGGTCGCGGAAGTGCCTGCGCAGTTCGCCGGTGATGGTGGGCACGGCGTAGCTCTCGAAGGCGCCGCGGCCGGGCTCGTACCGGTTGACGGCCTTGACCAGTCCCATCGCGGCGACCTGCCGCAGGTCTTCCAGGTTCTCGCCCTTGTTGCGGTAGCGGGCGGCCAGCCGGTGGGCCATGGGCAGCCATGCCTCGACGATCTGCTCGCACAGGATCTCCCGCTCGGGGCCGTCCTCGAGCGCCGCGAGCCGGGCGAATTCCGCGGTGGTGTCCGGTGCGTCGTTGTGGGGGTGTCGGCCCGTCGCACGGCGACGGGCGGAGTATGCAGTGAGGTCCGTAGGCATCAGAATCGCTCCTCAACGGTGCCGCCAATAAGTGACCGCGAGAAACGGGGCGCCCCAGTGACAGGCATCCACCGGGAGTGAACACACCGCTCCCGCGAACGCGCCTCCGGTCCGAAGCACGACGTTCGCCTGCCCTGCGTATGGGGGGTCAAACAGCAGTGTGAGCAAGGAGATCGGGGGTGAATACCTCCGAATGGGTGGGGCATACGGGACGCGGGGTGCGCAGCGCCGGAACGGCCATCGGGCGCCCGTGTCGCCGACCGGCCGCATTGGGGTGCGGCCGGTCGGTCTCCTGACGGGCCCTAGGCGCCGGCGAGGACCTCACTGTCCAGGCGGCTCAGCATGTCGGCGGGATCCGCGTACACGGCCGCGGCACCGGCCTCCTCCAGATCGCTCCGGGGAATGCCTCCCGAGAGCAGCGCGATGCTGCGGACGCCCGCCCGCGTCGCCGCCCGCATGTCCCACACCGTGTCGCCCACGAACAGCGCGTCCTCCGGGGCGCATTCGGCGATCTCCAAGGCGTGGTGGACGGGGTCGGGAGCCGGCTTGCCCGAGGACACGTCGTCCGCGCTCGCGATGCCGACGATGACGTCGTCGGCATCGATGGCCCGGCGGAGCGCTTCGAGCTCCGAGCCGCCCGCCGAGGTCGCGAGGACGATGCGCCGGCCGCGGTCGTGCAGCGCGTGCAGCAGCTCGCTCGCGCCCTCCAGCGCGGGCAGCCGGTTGAAGTACGTGCCGTACAGCGTGCTGTGCGCGGCGCTGATCTCCTCGTCCTTGCCGGTGTCGCGGTCCTCGCCGAGCAGGTGGGCGATGAGGTCGGTCGAGCCGAGGCCGACGGCCCGGTGGATGTCGTGCATCGCGACCTGGTGTCCCGCTTGGCGGAACGCCTCCCACCAGGTGGTCACGTGCAGGTGGTTGGTGTCGGTCAGCGTTCCGTCGACGTCGAACAGCGCCGCACGTCTCATCACTGCGTACCTTTCTCTCGCTTGGTCACTCCGCTGATGACGAAGCCGCTGCGGGGCTTGGTCGGCACGCGGTTCAGGGGGATGCGCAGGTCCTGCTCGGGGACGTCGTGGTCGAGCCGCGCGAGGCGCGGGAGCAGGGTGCTGAGGACCGCGAGGGTGACGTCCTCGCCCGGGCAGCGGTGGCCCTGGGAGGCCTCCCCGCCGCCCTGCGGGACGAGTTCGTCGCGTCCGGGTTCGCGGCCGGTGAAGCGCTCGGGGTCGAACGTGTAGGGCGCGTCCCACAGTTCGGGATCGTGGTTCTGGCCGTAGAGGTCGAGGAGGACCATGGTGCCCTCGGCGATGGGCTCGCCGTGCCATTCGATGTCGGCGGGGGCGAGTCCTGCGACGAACGGCGCGAACGGGTAGAAGCGCCGCACCTCGTGGGCGAACGCCCGGGCGTAATCCTCGTCCTGCGCGGCCAGTCGCTTCCGGAGCGCCGGGTGCCGGTGCAGGGCATGCGCCCCGAACACCGTGAACCAGGTGACGGCGACGGTCGGCCGGAGGATGTTGAGAAGCTCGACGGCGGCCGTACGCGGCGTGAGCAGCTCACCGTCGGCGTCACGGTGGAACGCCACGGCCGCCACCACGGAGGGCGGCTCCCCCGTCCCCTGCGCCGCTTCTCCGCCCGCCGACCGGACGTCCTCGATCAGCCGGGCAAGGCGTGCCTCCTGACGCCGTCGGGCGAGGCGGGCCTTCCAGTGCCGCGGGCCCGCCGTGGCGAAGCCGTCGACCATCGCCACCAGGTCCTGCGCGGTCCGCCGCGATTCGTCGTCGGGGTGCTCGGGAAGAGGGACGCCCGCCCATGCGCACACGGCACGGGTGATCAGGACGCTCACTTCTTCGAACAGCGTCACCTGGGGGTGGTCGGCCCACTCCTTGCAGGACCGCTCCCATTCGTCGGCGACATGCCGCGCCAGTCCGGCGACACCCGCGGTGTCCTTGAGGACCGTCATGAAGAGGGCCTTGCGCTGCCGGTGCTCCGCCCCGTCGAGGGTGTGCACCGCGCCCTTGCCGAAGAGCGTGGCCAGGATGGGTTCGGGCAGGGCCGTCCGACGGCGTACATGGTCCTCGTCGTAGAAGAATCCGACGGCCGCGGGGCCGCGCAGCGCGATGGCCGGCTTGCCCAGCAAGCGGGTACGGACGGCGCCCGGGCCCCGGCGGCGGGTCAGGTCGGGGAGCCACGCGTAGCCCTGACCGAGCAGCGGCAGCGTGTTGTCCAGCATGGAGTCCTCCTGAATGGAAAGGCGCAGGCCCCGGTGGTCGGCGGACGACTCGGTCGGCTCGGTCTCCGTGGCCTGTCGATCACTGCTCACGGGTTCCCCGGTGTCGCCTTCGCGAATCAGGGCGAAAGGGGGTCAGATGCGCGAAGTCGACATGGACGGGACCGGCGAAGCGGGCACTTCACCCCGTTTCGGCCGTGATGCGGAGGGGCACCCGGCGTACGGCCAAGATCGTGAAAGGAGGCCTCCCCCATGCGGGATCAGCAGACCACCCCGGGCGCCGACGCGCCCAGGGAATCGCAGGGAGCGAGTGAACCGACCCCCGAGTTCCCCGCGCACAAGCAGGACCCGCCGGGCCTGGAAGCCGAGATGACACCGGCGCCCCGCTACCGGGCACCGCGGTACAAGGCGGCGGGAAAGCTGGCCGGGAAGGCCGCGCTCATCACCGGCGGCGACTCCGGCATCGGCCGGGCCGTCGCTCTCCTGTACGCCCGCGAGGGCGCCGACGTCGCCATCGTGTACCTGCCCGAGGAGCAGCGCGACGCGGAGGAGACCCGGCGGGTCGTGGAGGCCGAGGGGCGCGCCTGCCTGCTCCTGCCGGGAGACCTGCGCGAGGCGGAATTCTGCCGCGACGTGGTCGCCCGCACGGTGGCCGAGTTCGGCAGGCTCAACATCCTCGTGAACAACGCGGCGCATCTGAACAGCAAGCTGGAGCTGGAGCAGCTGACGGCCGACGACTGGGACCGGACGTTCAAGACCAACGTCTACGCGTGCTTCCACCTGGTCATGGCCGCCCTTCCGCACCTCGGCCAGGGCGACGCCATCATCGCGACGGCGACCGAGGAGGCCCTCAAGGGCAGCAACACCATGATCGATTACGCGGCTTCGAAGGCCGCGCTGATCACCTTCATCAAGTCGATCGCCTCGCACCTGGCCCGCCGGGGCGTCCGCGCCAACGTCGTCGCGCCCGGCCCCACCTGGACCGTCCTGAACAACTCCGACCCGCACATGCCGAAGGAGGGACTCGTCCACCTGGGCGACGAGACCCCGCTCGGCCGGCCCGCCCAGCCGGAGGAGCTCGCGCCCGCCTACGTGTACTTCGCGTCCGAGGCCGACTCCAGCTTCACCGTGGGCGAGGTGCTCGCCGTCACCGGCGGGGAGACCGACACCCGCTGAGGCCCCCTCCCCCAGCGCCGTCGACGGCGAGCGGAGGGGGCGGTGGCAGGCGCTACAGGCCCACGTCGCGGCTGCGGAAGTCCTCCAGGGATTCGCGGCGGACCAGCAGTCGCGCGTGGCCGTCGGTCACCGCGACCACGGGCGGGCGGCCCACCATGTTGTAGCCGGAGGCCATCGACAGGTGGTACGCCCCGGCGACGGGCACGGCGAGCAGGTCGCCCGGGCGCACGTCGCCGGGCAGCGGGACGTCCGAGGCGAGGATGTCACCCGCCTCGCAGTGCCGTCCGACGACCGTCGCCGGGGCGGGCTCCGCCGAGGAGCGCCGCCCGACCAGACGGGGCACATAGCGCACGCCGTAGAGGGCGGGCCTCGGGTTGTCGCTCATCCCGCCGTCCACGGCGACGAAGGTCTTCCCGCCGGTGCGCTTCACGGCGAGGACCCGGTAGAGCGCGACGCCGGCGGGGCCCGCGATGGCGCGCCCCGGTTCCACGATCAGGCGCGGCACCGGCAGGCCCGCCGCCGCGCAGCTCGCGGTCAGCTCGGCCCGCACCCTGCGGGCGAGCGCGGTGATGTCGAGCGCCTCCTCGCCGGGGCGGTACGCGATGCCGTGCCCGCCCCCGAGGTCCAGCTCGGGGAGGGTGACGCCGTGCTGGTCCTCGATCCGCGCCAGCAGCCCGACCATGCGGCGCACCGCGGCGAGGAAGGGCTTCTCCGTGGTGATCTGCGAGCCCAGATGGCAGTGCAGGCCCACCAGCTCCAGCGTCGGCTGGCCGAGGATGCGGGCCACCGCGTGCTGGGCGGACCCGTCCGCGAGGGACAGGCCGAACTTCTGGTCGTCGGTGCCCGTACGGATCTTGGCGTGGCCGCCGGCCGCGATGCCAGGCACCACCCGGACCAGCACCTTCTGCCGACTGCCCGGCGGGACGGCCGCGGCGAGGCGCGCGATCTCCGACGCGCTGTCGATGACGATCCTGCCCACGCCGAGACGGAGGGCGGCCCGCAGGTCGTGCGGGCTCTTCGCGTTGCCGTGCAGGACGATGCGGTCCGCGGGGAAGCCCGTGGTGACGGCGAGCTCCAGCTCACCGGCCGAGCAGACGTCGAGGCCAAGGCCTTCCTCGTCCATCCAGTGCGCCATGGCGCGGCACAGGAACGCCTTCGCGGCGTAGAGGACTTCGGCGTCGGGGAAGGCCTGCCGGTATGTACGGCAGCGGCTGCGTACGTCGTCCTCGTCGATGAGGTACGTGGGGGTGCCGAAGCGCTCGGCGACGTCGGCGAGCGGCACGCCGCCGACGGCGAGGTCGCCGTGGGCGAGCCGCGTGGTGGAGGTGGGCCAGACGGACAGTTCTGCCGCATTCGCATCCGGTGCCGAGGCCGGTACTCGTGCCGAGGCCGGTGCCGATGCCGGTGCCGGTGCTGCCGGGAGCGGGGATTCGCGGAGTGTGGTCATGACAGCTTCTCTCGTCGTCTTCAGTCGTTCCGGGATGTCAGAGCGCCCACGAGGGCGGCGGCCGCGCCGGTGTCCCGTGGTGCGTCTCCGCCCCTCCGCGGGGCCAGGCCCCGGCCGACGACGATCGGCTGCGGCGGACCGACGGGGTGCGCGGCGAGGCGGGGATCGACGGTGACGTCGCTGACGCCGAGCGGCTCGGCGAGAGACCGCAGCGCCGGTTCGGAGAGCCTGATCCAGGCCTGCCGGTGACCGAGTGCGGCGCTCAGGCGGTGCGGAGTCGTGAAGGCGACGGCGGTGCGCCCGCCGACGGGTGTGCGGAACAGGCGGGCCACGCAGCCCGCGGGTCCCGGCCGGACGGGGACGAACAGCGGCCCGGCCGGGCCCGGTTCACAGGGCTCGGGGTCCTCGCCGCACGGGAGCTCGGCCATGGGTACCTCCAGTGGAGACAGAGACAGAGACAGGGACTGCAGGAAAGCTGAGAAGCGCCGCGGGCCCGTTCGGAGCTCCGCAGCACACGACGACGTTATGCCCGGTACGGGGTGCCAACCGACCGCTCATGACGCGACGTTGACGTAACCGCGCCCACCCCTGACGCGATGCTGGCGCACGGCCCGTGCCGTTGATCAGGGCGGCGTCAAAGTCGATCAGGCCGGCATCAAAGCGGCGGGACGCTCTTGCGGTCCGTGCGCGCGGACCAGTTGGATGACCCACGGAGCGGGAACCCGGCGGCCGGGACAGCCGGCCGGCCCCCGGTCACGGCCCGTCCCGGCCCGGCTCCCCGTTTCACTCGAAGGTTTCACTCCGGAGGAGCCCCGATGATCCAGCTTCCGCCGCACCACCTGCCCGCCGAGCCCCGCTGGTTCGCTCCCGGGGCTCCCGGGCCCGCCGCCCTGCCCGAGCACGTCACGGCCACCGGTGTCGGCAGCTGGTGGGCCGATCGCGCCCTGGACCCGCGGGCCGTGGCGGTCTCGTGCGCCGGTCATGTGCTGCTGAGCGGTGATCCCGGCAGTGTCGCGCCCGGTCTGCTGGCTCCCTTCGCGCACAGCCATGTCGAGGCTCCGGTCCGTTTCCTGCCGGTCCTCGGCAGCGCCTTCGACCGCGTCGTACCGGACGAACGCATGGTGTACATCCACCGGGAGCCGGTGGAGCCGCCCCGTCCGCCGCGGGGTGTGACCGTCCGCCGTCTGACGCCCACGGACGCGCCCGCGCTCGCCGCCCTCTCGGCCGACTCGTCCTGGATATACGACAGTTGGGGCGGGCCCGAGGGCCTCGCGGCCTCCGGGCACGGCTGGGCCGCGGTCGACCGCGACGGCCGCGTCGCCGCCGTGGCCTGCGGCTACTTCACCGGACAGGCGTACGAGGACGTCGCCGTGCTCACCACGCCCGAGCGCCGCCGCGAGCGCCTCGCCCTCGCCTGTGTCACGGCCCTCTGCGCGGACATCACCGCGCGCGGGCGCACGGCGAGCTGGTCCTGCGGGCGCGAGAACCGCCCGAGCCGCCTGCTGGCCTGGACGGCGGGCTTCCGGCTCAAGCGCGAGTACGTGCAGTACGTCACCGGAAAGCACGTGGCACCGCCCCGGCACGCAACGGACGTGCCCGCTTGACGTACCCGGCTGACGTACGCGCCTGACATGCGCGCCTGACATGCCAAGCATTAGCCGCCCGCTCGTTCGAGATCAAGAGCGATCAGAAGAGGGCAAGGTCACAGCCTTCGGTGGCACCGCGTGCCATGGGTTGCGCCCTAGCATCGGGGCATGACGGTCCTGCCTGACGACGGGCTTTCCCTGGCCGCCGAGTTCCCTGATGCGACCCATGAGCAGTGGCACCGCCTTGTGGAAGGCGTGCTGCGCAAGTCGGGTAAGGACGTATCGGGGACGGCCGCAGAGGAAGCGCTGTCCACCACCCTCGAGGACGGGCTCACCACCCGCCCCCTGTACACCGCGCGCGACGCCGCGCCCGACGCCGGTTTCCCCGGCTTCGCCCCTTTCGTCAGGGGTTCCGTTCCCGAGGGCAACACCCCGGGCGGCTGGGACGTCCGGCAGCGGTACGCGAGCGCCGATCCCGCGCGCACCAATGAAGCGGTCCTCACCGATCTGGAGAACGGCGTCACCTCGCTCTGGCTGACGCTGGGCTCCGCCGGCCTTCCGGTCACCGGTCTGGAGCGTGCGCTCGACGGCGTCTACCTCGACCTGGTGCCCGTCGCGCTCGACGCGGGCAGCGAGTCCGCGACCGCCGCCCGGGAGTTGCTGCGCCTGTACGAGGCCGCGGGCGTCGCCGACGACGCGGTGCGCGGCACGCTCGGCGCCGACCCGCTCGGGCACGAGGCCCGCACCGGGGAGAAGAGCACCTCGTTCGCGGCGGTCGCCGAACTGGCCCGGCTGTGCGGGGAGCGCTATCCCGGTCTGCGCGCGCTGACCGTGGACGCGCTGCCGTACCACGAGGCGGGTGCCTCCGCCGCGCAGGAGCTCGGCGCCTCGCTCGCCACCGGTGTCGAGTATCTGCGCGCCCTGCACGACAAGGGTCTAGGCGTCGAGAAGGCCTTCGCGCAGCTGGAGTTCAGGTTCGCGGCCACCGCCGACCAGTTCCTCACCATCGCCAAGCTGCGCGCCGCGCGCCGCCTCTGGGCGCGTGTCGCCGAGGTGTCCGGGGTGCCGGCCGCCGGGGCGCAGCGGCAGCACGCGGTGACCTCGCCGGTGATGATGACCCGCCGCGACCCGTGGGTGAACATGCTGCGGACCACCGTGGCGTGCCTCGGCGCGGGTGTGGGCGGTGCCGACGCCGTCACGGTCCTGCCGTTCGACCACGAGCTCGGGCTGCCGGACGCCTTCGCGCGCCGCATCGCCCGCAACACGTCGACGATCCTCCTCGAGGAGTCGCACCTCGCGCGTGTCATCGACCCGGCGGGCGGCTCCTGGTACGTGGAGCGGCTCACCGACGAACTCGCCCACGCGGCCTGGGACTTCTTCAAGGAGATCGAGCGCGCGGACGGTCAGGTCGCGGCGCTGCGCTCCGGCCTGGTCGGCGACCGGATCGCCGCGACCTGGGCCGAGCGCAGGAAGAAGCTGGCCCGGCGCCGCGAACCGATCACGGGCGTCAGCGAGTTCCCGCTGCTCACCGAGCGCCCGGTCGAGCGCGAGCCCGCGCCCGCCGCCCCGTCCGGCGGTCTGCCCCGGGTGCGCCGCGACGAGGCGTACGAGGAGCTGCGCGGCCGCTCGGACGCGCACCTGGAAGCGACCGGCGCCCGCCCGAAGGCGTTCATCGCCGCGCTGGGGCCGGCCGCCGCGCACACGGCGCGCGCGACGTTCGCCGCCAACCTCTTCATGGCGGGCGGCGTCGAGCCGGTGCACGACCCGGTGTCGGTGGACGCGGAGACGGCCGCCGAGGCGTTCGCGGCGAGCGGCGCCACGGTCGCGTGCCTCTGCTCCAGCGACGCGCTCTACGCCGAGCAGGCGGAAGCGGTCGCGCGGGCCCTGAAGTCGGCGGGCGCGCTGCGGGTGTTCCTCGCGGGGCGCGGGGAGTTCGCCGACATCGACGAGTATGTCTTCGCGGGCTGCGACGCGGTCGCGGTGCTCACCTCCACCCTCGACCGCATGGGAGTGGCGTAATGCGGATCCCCGAATTCGACGACATCGAACTGGGCGCGGGCGGCGGCCCGTCCGGCTCGGCGGAGCAGTGGCGCGCCGCCGTGAAGGAGTCCGTCGGCAAGTCCGAGTCCGACCTCCTGTGGGAGACGCCCGAGGGCATCGCGGTCAAGCCGCTGTACACGGGCGCCGACGTCGAGGGCCTGGACTTCCTGGAGACGTACCCGGGTGTCGCGCCGTATCTGCGCGGTCCCTACCCGACGATGTACGTGAACCAGCCGTGGACGATCCGGCAGTACGCGGGGTTCTCCACCGCCGAGGAGTCCAACGCCTTCTACCGCCGCAACCTCGCGGCAGGGCAGAAGGGGCTCTCGGTCGCCTTCGACCTGCCCACGCACCGCGGGTACGACAGCGACCACCCGCGCGTCACCGGTGACGTCGGCATGGCGGGCGTGGCCATCGACTCCATCTACGACATGCGTCAGCTCTTCGACGGCATTCCGCTGGACAAGATGACGGTGTCGATGACGATGAACGGCGCCGTGCTGCCCGTTCTCGCGCTGTACATCGTGGCGGCCGAGGAGCAGGGCGTACCGCCGGAGAAGCTGGCGGGGACCATTCAGAACGACATCCTCAAGGAGTTCATGGTCCGCAACACCTACATCTATCCGCCGAAGCCCTCGATGCGGATCATCTCCGACATCTTCGCGTACACGTCGCAGAAGATGCCGCGCTACAACTCCATCTCGATCTCCGGCTATCACATCCAGGAGGCGGGTGCGACGGCCGACCTGGAGCTGGCGTACACGCTCGCCGACGGTGTGGAGTACCTGCGGGCCGGGCAGGAGGCGGGCCTGGACGTGGACGCGTTCGCGCCGCGGCTCTCCTTCTTCTGGGCGATCGGCATGAACTTCTTCATGGAGGTCGCCAAGCTCCGCGCGGCGCGCCTGCTCTGGGCGAAGCTCGTGAAGCAGTTCGACCCGAAGAACGCCAAGTCCCTCTCCCTGCGCACCCATTCGCAGACGTCGGGCTGGTCGCTGACCGCGCAGGACGTGTTCAACAACGTCACGCGCACGTGTGTCGAGGCGATGGCGGCGACGCAGGGCCACACGCAGTCCCTGCACACGAACGCCCTGGACGAGGCGCTCGCCCTGCCGACCGACTTCTCCGCGCGGATCGCCCGCAACACCCAGCTGCTCATCCAGCAGGAGTCGGGGACGACGCGGACGATCGACCCGTGGGGCGGCAGCGCGTACGTGGAGAAGCTGACGTACGACCTGGCGCGCCGCGCCTGGCAGCACATCGAGGAGGTCGAGGCGGCGGGCGGCATGGCGCAGGCCATCGACGCGGGCATCCCGAAGCTGCGCGTCGAGGAGGCCGCGGCGCGCACCCAGGCCCGCATCGACTCGGGGCGCCAGCCCGTCATCGGCGTCAACAAGTACCGCGTGGACACCGACGAGCAGATCGACGTCCTGAAGGTCGACAACTCCTCGGTGCGCGCCCAGCAGATCGAGAAGCTGCGGCGCCTGCGCGAGGAGCGTGACGACGCCGCCTGCCAGGACGCGCTGCGCGCCCTGACGGCGGCGGCCGAGCGGGGTCCCGGCCAGGGACTGGAGGGCAACCTGCTCGCGCTCGCGGTCGACGCCGCCCGGGCGAAGGCCACGGTCGGTGAGATCTCCGACGCACTGGAGAGCGTGTACGGGCGGCACGCGGGCCAGATCCGTACGATCTCCGGTGTGTACCGCACCGAAGCAGGCCACTCCCCGTCCGTCGAGCGGACGCGTGCCCTGGTGGACGCGTTCGACGAGGCCGAGGGGCGCAGGCCGCGCATCCTCGTCGCGAAGATGGGTCAGGACGGCCACGACCGCGGCCAGAAGGTGATCGCGAGCGCCTTCGCCGACCTGGGCTTCGACGTCGACGTCGGCCCGCTGTTCCAGACGCCGGCGGAGGTCGCGCGCCAGGCCGTCGAGGCGGACGTGCACATCGTCGGCGTCTCCTCGCTGGCCGCAGGGCACCTCACCCTCGTACCGGCACTCCGCGAGGAGCTGGCCGCCGAGGGCCGCGACGACATCATGATCGTCGTGGGCGGCGTCATCCCGCCGCAGGACGTCGAAGCCCTGCACGAGGCGGGCGCCACGGCGGTGTTCCCGCCCGGCACGGTGATCCCGGACGCGGCGCACGACCTGGTGAAGCGTCTGGCGGCCGATCTCGGCCACGAGCTGTGAGCCGGTGAGGGCCAGTCCATGCCTGTGACGATCGACATCGATGCGTATGTGAAGGGCGTCCTCGACGGGAAGCGCGCGTACGTGGCGCGCGCCATCACCCTCGTCGAGTCGACGCGGCCCCAGCACCGTGCCCTGGCGCAGGAGTTGCTGACGGAGCTGCTTCCGCACAGCGGTCGGGCGCGGCGGGTCGGCATCAGCGGGGTGCCGGGCGTGGGCAAGTCCACGTTCATCGACGCGCTCGGCGTCATGCTCACGTCGCTCGGCCACCGGGTCGCGGTGCTCGCCGTCGACCCCTCGTCCACTCGCACGGGCGGCTCCATCCTGGGCGACAAGACCAGGATGGAGCGGCTCTCGCTGGATCCCGCCGCTTTCGTACGTCCCTCTCCTTCCGCCGGGACGCTCGGCGGGGTCGCCAAGGCGACGCGGGAGTCGATCGTGGTGATGGAGGCGGCGGGGTACGACGTGGTGCTCGTGGAGACCGTGGGCGTCGGCCAGTCGGAGACGGCGGTCGCGAACATGGTCGACACGTTCCTGCTGCTGACCCTCGCCCGCACGGGCGACCAGCTGCAGGGCATCAAGAAGGGTGTGCTCGAGCTCGCGGACGTCATCGCGGTGAACAAGGCGGACGGGCCGCACGAGCGCGACGCGCGCTCGGCCGCGCGTGAACTCGCGGGCGCCCTGCGTCTCATGCACCCCGCCGACTCGGCCTGGACCCCGCCGGTCCTGACGTGCAGCGCCCGTGAGTCGAGCGGTCTGGACACACTCTGGGAGCGCATCGAGCAGCACCGCGGCCTCCTCGACTCGACCGGCCGCCTCGCTGCCAAGCGCCGCGACCAGCAGGTCGACTGGACGTGGTCGATGGTGCGGGACGAACTCCTCGGCAGGCTGCGCGGCGACGCGGAGGTGCAGCGGGTGGCCCCGGAGCTGGAACAGCGCGTCCGCGAGGGTACGTTGACGGCCACGTCGGCCGCCGAGCGGATCCTCGACGCGTTCCGGACCGACCGCCCCTGACCCCGCCCCACCCGAACGGAGCCACCCGCACCATGCACGCCACGCCCGACGCGCCCGACGACTCCCCCGTGCTGCTCCGCCGTGAGGGCCGCGCCGGACACCTCGTCCTGAACCGGCCCCGGGCCATCAACGCCCTGAACCACGCCATGGTGCGGATCATGGCGGACGCCCTCGACGCGTGGGAGCGGGACGATTCGGTGGCGACGGTGGTCCTCACCGGCGCCGGGGAGCGCGGGCTGTGCGCGGGCGGCGACATCCGCTCCATCCACGACGACGTCCGCGCGGGCCGTGCGGAGGCGTCGGCCGCGTTCTGGCACGACGAGTACCTGCTCAACGCCCGGATCGCCCGCTTCCCGAAGCCGTACGTGGCCGTCATGGACGGCATCGTGATGGGCGGCGGCGTCGGTGTGTCGGCGCACGGGAGCGTGCGGGTGATCACCGAGCGGTCGCGGGTCGCGATGCCGGAGACCGGCATCGGCTTCGTGCCCGACGTGGGTGGTACGTACCTCCTCACGCGCACGCCCGGCGAGCTCGGCACCCATCTCGCCCTCACCGGCACGGCGGTGGGCGCGGGCGACGCGCTGCTGTGCGGGCTCGCCGACCACTTCGTACCGTCGGAGCGGCTGCGGGAGTTCACCGCGGCGCTCGCCGGGTCGGAGGCGGCCGATGTCGTACGGCAGTACGCGGCCGAGTCTCCCGCCGGTGAACTGGCCGGGCACCGCGAGTGGATCGACCACTGCTACGCGGCGGACTCCGTGGAGGAGATCGTCGACCGGCTGCACGCCTGCGGCGACCGGCACGCGAAGGAGGCGGCCGAGACGATCCTGGCGAAGTCGCCGACTTCGTTGAAGGTCACCCTGGCCGCGCTGCGCCGGGCCCGTGAGCTGCCGTCCCTGGAGGCCGTCCTCGATCAGGAGTACCGCGTCTCCTGTGCCGCGCTGGGCTCGCCCGACCTGCCCGAGGGCATCAGGGCCCAGGTCGTCGACAAGGACCGCAGGCCGCGCTGGTCGCCCGCGGAGCTGGGGCAGGTGACGGATGCGGACGTCGCCCGGTACTTCGGGCCGACGGGCAGGGACTCGCTGGGCCTCCTCTGACGAGATCTCGGCGCTTTCGCCGTCACGGCGGGTCCGTCTCCGTGACCACGGCGAGGAGCTGGAAGGGCAGCTCCTTGTCCCACTGCGCGATGCCGAGGGCTATCCAGCGGCCGTCCACCTGCCACAGGTGCAGATCCGGCACGCAGGAGCTCAAGTGGGCCCACGGCTCCGGTATCTCCTCGGCCGCGTCGCCGTCCGCGTCGCCGAAGTCCACTGCCACGGTGCGCTCGAAGAGGCTCGCCAGGCTGAACTGCTGCGGCGGCCCCCAGCGGTCGGTGAGGAGCACGGTCAGCGCGTCGCGCTCTGCCTCGTACTGCTCCTCGGTGGCCTCGCGGCGGGTGCCGTCGTCCTCCCAGAAGGTGTCGCTCGTCAGTAACTCGGCGATATGGAACCCGGGTCCCCCGGAACCGCTCGGCGACCTGCCGTGCTCGGCGGGGAAGTCCCGGGAGCGCAGCAGGTCGAGCGTGGCGAGATGCTGTGCGGTACTCATGGCATCCAGACTCATGCCACCCAGTAAAGCGGGCGCCACTGACAATCAGTCACGCGTCGCGGCGCCGGACCGCCCACCAGCCGGCGAGGAGCGCGGCGGCCGCCCAGGCGGCGCACACCGCGAGCCCGGCCCACGGACCGAGGCCGCCCGCCGGGTTCTCGTGCAGCACCTGCTGGCCCGCCTTGTCGGGCAGGTAGCCCGCGGCGCCGCTCGCCACGTCGCCGACCACGAAGGAGACGATCAGGGTGAAGGGGATGAGGATGCTCAGGACGGCGACTCCGCTGCGCAGCACGGCCGTCAGACCGGCCGCGAGGAGTGCCATCAGCGCCAGGTAGACACCACCACCGACGCAGGCCCGCACCGCTCCCGGGTGGCCGAGCCCGATCGCGTGGTCCCCCATGAAGGCCTGGCCGGTCAGGAAGGCGCTGAAGGCGGTGGCGAGTCCGGCGAGCAGGGCGAGGCCGCCGACGACCGCCATCTTGGCGCCGTAGAAGAGTCCGCGACGCGGCACGGCGGCGAGCGAGATCCGCAGGGCGCCGCTCGTGTACTCGGCGGAGACGGCGGTGGCGCCGAAGCTGATGGCCGCGATCTGACCGAAGTTGAGGGCGTAGAAGGCGTCGAACAGCGGCTCGGCGTCCGCGTTGTCCGCCTCGGCCTGGCCGACCGACGCGAAGGCCAGGGCGGTGATGGCGACGGTCACCGCGAACACGGCGATCAGTGAGCCCCAGTTGGACCGCAGGGTCCTGATCTTGATCCACTCGGCGTGGGCCGCGGGCAGCGCGGCGGTGTTCGACATGGTCAGGCCTCCTGGCGGGACGTGGCGGTGTTGGTGGTCGCCTTGAACTGGGTCTCGTCGGCCGTCAGGGCGAGGTAGGCCTGCTCCAGGGAGGCCTGTTCGTCGGCGAGTTCGAGGACCGGGACCCCGGCGCTAGCAGCGATGGCGCCGATCTCCTCGGCCCTGGCCCCGTCGACGGTCCACCGGCCGTCCATGGCCTCTCCGAGGGCGTAGCCCTTCGCCGACAGGATGCCGCGGAGCCGGTCCGGGTCCGTCGTGCGCACGCGGACCCGCGCGTGGCTGTGGGCCTCGATGAACTCGGACATGGGGTGGTCCGCGAGGAGCCTGCCCCGGCCGAGGACCACGAGGTGGTCGGCGAAGGTCGCGGTCTCGTTCATGAGGTGGCTGGAGACGAGGACGGTGCGGCCCTCCCTGGCCAGGCGCCGCATCAACTCACGGATCCAGATGATGCCTTCGGGGTCGAGGCCGTTGGAGGGCTCGTCCAGCAGGACTACCTGGGGATCGCCCAGGAGCGCCGCCGCGATGCCGAGCCGCTGCCGCATGCCCAGCGAGAACGTCTTGATCCTCTTGTCCGCGACGGACCCGAGCCCCGCCTCGTCGAGCACCTCGTCGACGCGGCGCGCCGGGAGGCGGTTGCTCACCGCGAGGGCGAGGAGGTGGTTGCGGGCGGTGCGCGACCCGTGGGGTGCCTGGGCGTCGAGGAGCGCCCCGACGTGGCGCAGCGGGTCGGTGAGCTCGGTGTAGGGGCGGCCGCCCACCGTGGCCGTGCCCGAGGTGGGGCGGTCCAGGCCGAGGACGAGGCGCATGGTGGTGGACTTGCCGGCGCCGTTGGGGCCGAGGAAGCCGGTGACACGGCCGGGGCGGACGCTGAACGTGAGGGCGTCCACGGCGCGGGTCGTGCCGTACTCCTTGGTGAGGTCTTGGACGTCGATGCTGGTCATGGACTCAGCCTCGCGGCCGCGGCCCGTCGGGGTCTTCCCCCGCCCGGGGAGATCGTCTCCCCCGCACGGGGGAGCCGGGCGGCCCGCGTCACCTGGCACGATGGCGGAATGCCCGGCTTGCTGAGACCTCTGACGCGTGCGGTCACCTATACGCGGTGGCTGCACCTCCTCATCGGTTCGGGGGTCGCCTGGGTCTGCGGCGCGATCTACCCGGGGCTCTCCAGTCCCTCACGCACCACCTGGCTGCTCGTGGTGCTCGATCCCGTTCCCCTGCTGCTGATCGCGGCCATGGTGCCCGCCATGCGGCGTGCGGAGGGCTTGCAGGCCCGGATGATGCTGTTCCCCGGCCCGCACGCGACGGGGGGCGACGGGGAGGATCCGGGCATCTCGGTGGCTCCGTCGGCCTCGTGGCGCGACCGTGGCAGAACCGCGTTGTGGCTCGTGCTCCGGCTGGAGGCCGGCTGCGCCATGGTCCTGATGACGGGCCAGCTCATCGGGATGGTCTTCGCGTCGCTCGGCGCGAACGACGAGCCGTCGGACACCGACGGGCTGCTGCTGCCGGTCGTGCGCGGGTGGGCGGCGCTGCCGCTGGGCGTTCTCCTGGTCCTGGCCGAGTTCGCGATGATCGTCGCGTTGGGCCGCCTGATGGCCCGGGCCGCGCGCCGTCTCCTCGGCCCCTCCCCCGCCGAGCGCCTCGCCGTCCTGGAGGAGCGGACCGAGCAGCTCCTCGAACGCAACCGCATCGCGCGGGAACTGCACGACTCCATCGGTCACGCGCTGACCGTCGCCGTCGTCCAGGCGGGCGCCGCCAGGGCCGCGGGCGACCCGGAGTTCACCGACCGCGCCCTGGAGGCCGTGGAGGAGACGGGCCGGGCCGCGCTGGAGGACCTGGAGCGGGTGTTGCGCGTGCTGCGCGAAGACGGGCGGCCCGCGAGCGCCCGGCCGACGCTCGCCGACGCCGAGCGCCTGCTGGACTCCGCCCGCGCCTCGGGGGCGAAGGTCGACGTCGAGGTGACGGGCCCGGTGGAGCGGGTGCCGGGGCCGGTCTCCCGCGAGGGCTACCGCATGCTCCAGGAGGCGTTGACGAACGTCCTGCGTCACTCGGGTCCGGTGCCGGTGCGGCTGCGGATAGCCGTCGACGACGCCCGCCTGGTGATGAACGTACGCAACGCGCTCCCGCCGGAGTCGACGGCTGTCACCGGACGCGGCGGCAGCGGGCTCCGCGGCATCAGGGAGCGAGCCACACTGCTCGGCGGGCGTGCCACGACGGGACCGCACGACGATGAATGGCAGGTGCACGTCGAGCTGCCGCTGAAATGATCTACGCTGGCCGGATGCCGGTCACAGTGCTCCTCGTCGACGACGAACCTCTCGTGCGCGCGGGTCTGCGGGCCGTCCTGGAGGCACAGCCCGACATCCGGGTGGTCGGCGAGGCGGCGGACGGCGCCGCGGTCATCCCGCTCGTCCGTGAACTGCGCCCCGACGTGGTCGCCATGGACGTCCGCATGCCGCTGCTCGACGGCATCGAGGCCACGCGCGCGGTGCTGCGCACGGTGCAGGACCCGCCGAAGATCCTGGTGGTGACGACCTTCGAGAACGACGAGTACGTGTACGAGGCGCTGCGCGCGGGCGCCGACGGGTTCCTGCTGAAGCGGGCCAGGCCGGCGGAGATCGTGCACGCGGTGCGGCTGGTCGCGGAGGGCGAGTCGCTGCTGTTCCCGCAGGCCGTCCGGCAGCTGGCCGGCGAGTACGGCGGGGAGCGCGGCAATCCGCAGGCGCGGGCCACCCTGGAGAGGGCGGCGCTGACCGAGCGCGAGGCGGAGGTGCTGCGGCTGATGGCACGCGGCCTGTCGAACGCGGAGATAGCCGCCCGCCTTGTCGTCGGCACGGAGACGGTCAAGTCGCACGTCAGTGCCGTGCTCGCGAAGCTGGGCGCGCGGGACCGGACGCAGGCGGTCATCGCCGCGTACGAATCCGGTTTCGTCTCTCCGGGGTGACGGGATGACGGAGCCGCGCGGTCCGCGGGCGGGCCCGGCACTCGCCGTCGAACCGTCGTGCGAGTACGATCCGGCCATCATGCGCACGAGCTGGGAGGACGGACGTTGGGGCGGCTGACCGGCGGGGACCCCTCTCTGTTGCGGCGGATCAACTCCGCGGTGGTGCTGCACGCGCTGCGCGCCGCGGACTTGGCGACGCTCACGGAGATCACCCGCGTGACCGGGCTCTCCCGGCCCACCGTCGAGGGGGTCGTCGAGGGGCTCATAGAGGCCGGGCTCGTGGTGGAGTCCGCGGCCGAGGAGGTCGGTGCCCGGCGGCAGGGACGGCCCGCGCGGAAGTTCCGGTTCCGTGCGGAGGCGGGTCATCTGCTCGGTCTGGAGATCGGCCCGCACCGGGTGGCCGCCGTCCTCTCCGATCTGGACGGCAAGGTCCTCGGCACGGCGTCGAAGGCTGTCTCCGAGGAGGCCTCCGCGGACGACCGGCTGGAGCGGCTGCGGACCGCGGTCGCCGATCTGCTGCGCCGGGCGGGGATCGCCCGCAGTTCGCTGCGCGCCGTCGGGGTGGGCAGCCCCGGGATCCTGGACGCGGACGGCACGGTGCGGCTGAGCACGGCGCTGCCCGAGTGGACGGGGCTCCAGCTGGGCGAGCGGCTACGCCGGTCGTTCAAGTGCCCGGTCCTGGTGGAGAACGACGCCAACGCCGCGGCTGTGGCCGAGCACTGGAAGGGCGCGGCGACCGACACCGACGACGTGGTGTTCGTCCTGGCGGGGCTGAGTCCGGGTGCGGGGTCGTTGATCGGCGGGCGGCTCCACCGGGGGTACGGCGGTGCGGCGGGTGAGATCGGCGCGCTGCACCTGCTGGGCCGGGAGGTCACTCCGGAGACGCTGCTCTCCACCACGGGTGAGCCGCTGCATCCCCTGGACGAGCCGGCGGTCGCCGAGGTCTTCGCCCACGCGCGCGAGGGGGACGAGCGGGCCCAGGCGGCCGTGGAGCGCTTCATCCAGCGGCTCGTGCACGACGTGGCGGCGCTGGTCCTCGCCCTCGATCCCGAGCTGGTCGTGGTAGGCGGCTGGGCGGCGGGCCTGGACGGCGTCCTGGAGCCGCTGCACCGGGAGCTGGCGCGCTACTGCCTGCGGCCGCCGCGGGTCGCGCTGTCCCTGCTCGGTGAGGCGGCGGTGTCGACCGGCGCGCTGCGGCTGGCGCTCGACCACGTCGAGGAGCAGCTTTTCGCCGTCGAGGGGACCGTCACCGCGCGGCGGTGAGGAGCCCCTCCACGGCGGCGGCAGGCGGCGGCCGGCGGCGGCCGGCGGCCGGGCGTCAGGAAGCGTCGTGCTCCGACTCGTGGTGTATCTCCACGCCGCCGGTGTCTCCGAAGGTGAGCCTGCAGGTGTCGGCGCGGTACGTGGCCACGGACACCGCCGCCGTACGCCCTTCGGCGAAGAAGCGGGTCGTCACGACGAGCACCGGCGCTCCGGGAAGGCGGTCGAGCGCCTTGGCGTCGTCGGCGCGGGCGGAGCCGAGCTCGACGGCTCGGTCCTGGCCTTCGAGGGCGAGCCTGGCCAGGTCGCGCAGGACCACACGCGCGCGTGCCGCGCCGGACGGGGCGTCCATGCCGGCCAGTTCGGCGACCGACGACATGGGCACGTACAGCAGCTCGGCGGCCACCGGCTGGCCGTTCGAGACGCGGGTGCGGCGCACCACGTGCACCTGCTCGTCCGCGGAGAGCCCCAGCATGCGGGCCACCTCCGCGGGCGGGGCCGCCGGGGCGCAGTCGGCGGGCTGCCAGGCGTCGCCGACCGCGCCCGGCCAGGCGCCCTGCGCGGATCCGACGGCCACACCCATCCGCGGCGGGGCGACAGTCGTGCCCACTCCACGGCGGCGCTGCAGCCTGCCTTCCAGTTCCAGCTGTTCCAGTGCCTGCCGGAGCGTGGCGCGGGCGACACCGAACCGGGCCGCCAGATCGCGCTCGTTCGGCAGGATCTCCCCCACGGCGAATTCGGAGTCGAGCGCCTCACTGAGCACCGTCTTCAGGTGCCAGTACTTCGGCTCCGGCGCCGTTTCGAGCTGCGTGGTCCCCACCCTGTCCTCCGCAATCGCCGTCGACCGGCGGCGTTTTAGCGCCCTTGTTTATTAAAGGTTCCTGCACTATCTCTGCGACCATAGGCCTGCACCCACCCTTGGTCAAGACCAATCCTGGATCCGTTACAGGCTGCACAGGGGTGATGCCACAGAGCATTCATGCGGAGTTCGCACGGGGCCAAGCAGGCGTAATCGGCCACGCGCGCGTGAACGACCGGCGAAGGGCGCACGACAGAGCCCCCGCCCTTCCCGGACGGGGGCTCTGTACTGCGCGAATGCGCCTCTGAGGGCGATCCGGGGCCCGGATGCTACGGAACGAGCGCCGTGAGCTTGTCCGGATTACGGACGATGTAGACGTCCTGGATGCGACCGTCGACGACGTCCAACTGGAAGACGCTGTCGGGCTTGCCGTCGATGAGGACGAACAGGGACTCGGCGCCGTTGACCTCGATGAAGCGGAATTCCAGCTCGGCCGCGTCCCCGAGCACCTTGGCCGCGGTGTGGTGCAGGAACCTGCCCACCTTGTCGGCGGTCTCCAGGACGCGCAGCGGGGCCTTCGTCTTGCCGCCGCTGTCGCCGACAAGCCGGACGTCCGGCGCGAGGAGGGACATCAGTCCGTCCAGGTCGCCCTCGGTCGCCGCGGCGAGGAACCGTTCGGTCAGGTCGCGACGCTCGACGGGGTCCACCTTGTAGCGGGGGCGGCCCGCGTCGACGTGCTTGCGGGCCCGGCCGGCGAGCTGACGCACGGAGGCCTCACTGCGGTCGAGCGTGGCCGCGATCTCGGCGTACGGGAACCCGAACGCCTCGCGGAGCACGAACACGGCGCGCTCCAGCGGCGACAGGGACTCCAGGACCACGAGGACGGCAAGGGAGACGGACTCGGCGAGCACGGCCCGCTCCGCGGTGTCGGGGACCGTCGGCCCGAACTCGGTGACGCAGGGCTCGGGGAGCCACGGCCCCACGTACGCCTCGCGCCGGGACTGCAGGTGGCGCAGGCGGTCGATGGCGAGCCGGGTGGTGACGCGCACCAAGAAGGCGCGTGGTTCGCGCACTTGGTCGTGGTCGGACGCGGACCAGCGCAGCCACGCCTCCTGGACGACGTCCTCCGCGTCGACCACCCGGCCGAGCATGCGGTAGGCGACGCCCATCAGGACTGGTCGGTGCTCTTCGAAGACGTCGGTCATGCTGTCGGTAGCCACCCTCCCATCCCAGCTCACGGGAGCGCGCCTGTCCAGGCACCGCTTTCTCGAACCGGAGCCTCTCGCCTCTGGAACGAACCGGAGGCTCCTGCCTCTTGTAACCGGCGCCTACTGAGCGGTAATTGTTGCTGACAACGTGTCTAACGCACTCAGGGGCCGTCGCCCGGCGGCAGGGACAGGAGCAGTCATGGCCACAGAGGTCTCCTTCGGCGTCGCGTCGCCCGACGGCCCGCACACGGCGACGATCTCCTACGAACGCGCGGGCGCGGGTGAGCCGTTGCTGCTGCTCCACGGCATCGGTCACCATCGGCAGGCCTGGGACCCGGTGTTCGAGATCCTGGCCACCGAGTACGACGTGATCGCGGTGGACCTGCCGGGGTTCGGCCGGTCGCCCGTCCTGCCGGACGGGCTGGCGTACGGGCTCGCCACGATGGTCCCCGCGCTCGGTGCGATGTGCGAAGCGCTGGGGGTGGAGCGTCCGCATGTGGCGGGCAACTCCCTGGGCGGGCTGCTCGCCCTCGAAATGGCCCGCGAGAAGCTGGTCCGTTCCGTCACCGCCCTCTCCCCCGGCGGCTTCTGGTCGCCCGCCGAGCGCCGGTACGCGTTCGCCACGCTCCTCGCCATGCGGCGGGGCGCACGCCTGCTGCCGGTGCCCGCGATAGAGCGTCTTTCGCGCAGTGCGGCCGGGCGCACGGCGCTCACGAGCACCATCTACGCCCGCCCGTGGCGCCGTTCACCGGAGGCCGTCGTCGCCGAGACGCTCGCGTTGCGCGAGGCCGCGGGGTTCGCGGCGACGCTGAGGGCCGGGCGCGACGTCCTCCTCCAGAACGATGTGACGGGCCTGCCGATCACCATCGCCTGGGGCACGCGGGACCGGCTGCTCCTGCGCCGGCAAGGGGTCCGCGCCAAGCACGCCATTCCCGCCGCGCGGCTGGTCCGGCTCCCCGGCTGCGGACACGTCCCGATGAACGACGACCCGGCCCTCGTCGCCCGCGTCATCCTCGACACCTGCCGGCGCTGACCGGCGCCCGCCGACCACTCCGGAGCCCAGGGCCACCCCGGCGCCGACGAGCACGCTGCCGACGGCCTGGGACGCCCCGTACGCGCCGGTGCCGACCAGCGGGGCGGTGCAGGCCGCCGCGACGGGGATGAGACCGGAGAAGAGCGTGGCCCGCTCGGCGCCGATGCGCTGGACTCCGGAGTACCAGAGCACGAAACCGACGACGGTCACGACGACCGCCTGCCACAACAGGGCCGCGCCTTCGGTGCGGTCCGGCCACCGCACGAAGCCGCCGCCGTCGACGACGAGCCCCAGCACAGCCGATTCGACGGCGGCTACGGCACACACCGTGGCCGCAAGGAGCCGGGGCCCGAGGGGCCGCAGCACGGGGACGGCGAGCACCGCGAAACCGACCTCCCCCAGGAGCGCGCCCACCGAGAACAGGAGGCCCGTCGCGTCCGTGCGGCCCCAGCCCTGCACGGTGAACGCCCCGGCGGCGACGAGCAGCGCGCCGTGCAGGACCACCCGCTGGGGCGTTCGCCGTTCCAGGAGCGGCATCAGGAGGGCGACGACAACAGGGGCGCATCCTACGAAGACACCCGGTACGGCAGGTTCCGCCGACCGTTCCGCAGCGAGGATCGCCAGGTTGAAGCCGACCATCCCCACGGCCGCGAGCAGCGCGAGACGCCCCCACAGGGGACGCGGCAGCCGGCGCAGCGCGGCGGTGCCGCCCTTGCCGAGCCAGGGCAGCAGGAGGAGAAAGGCCAGGCCGTACCGCAGGAACTGGCCGCCCGCGTACGGGTAGTCGCCCAGCAGGCTGTTGGCGGTGAAGGAGCCGCCGACGAGGAGGCAGGCGAGGGCCGCGAGGAGCGCCCCGCGTGAGGAGTTCGCGTTCATGCCCCGACGCTAGGAAGCGGGGCGGTCCCCTTTAAGGTCCACTTCTGCGGCCGCTTAGGGGACCACTTTCGCGGCCGCCCCCGTGGACCGTCTTCCCCCGTGGGCCACCTTCGTAGACAGCTCTTCAGGAGAGGTGCATCGCGCTGACGCCAAAGACCCCCGAGACAGCACACAGTGCCGACGACGACCGCGCAGGGTGGAGCGCCGCCTGGGAGCTACTGCTGCCCGCCGCGTCCGCCCCCGCGCGCAGCCGTGGCCGTAGCCTGGCGGCGGCCCTTCGGGAGGCCGTCAGGTCGGGGCGGCTCACGGCGGGGACCCGGCTGCCCTCCAGCCGCGAGCTCGCCGCCGACCTCGGCGTCTCCCGTGGCCTGATCACGGAGACGTACGAGCAGCTGACGGCGGAGGGCTATCTGCGCAGCGGGCGCGGGGCGGGGACGTGGGTGGGCGACGCGGCGCGGGCCGCCGTGCCCGCGGTCCGTGACCTCGCGCCCCGGGACGGCCACGCGCGCGTGGACTTCCTGCCCGGTGTCCCGGATTTGTCCCTCTTCCCCCGCTCCGCGTGGTCCGCCGCCCACCGCCAGGTGCTCGCCGAACTGCCGCACCACATGCTGGGCTACCCGGATCCACGCGGCCTGCCAAGGCTGCGCAGGGTCCTCGCGGACCTCCTGGTCCGGCGCCGTGGTGCGGTCGCGGATCCGGAGCGCGTCATCGTCTGCTCCGGAGTGGCCCAGGCCATGACGCTGCTGGCGCTGGCGCTCCGCGCGCGGGGGCACACGGCGATCGGCGTCGAGGACCCCGGCAGCCCCGAGCACGCCACGCTGCTCGCCGCGGCGGGCATCACGCCGGTGGGCATACCGGTGGACGACGAGGGCGCGGACCCCGCGGCGCTGCGGGAGCGGGGCGTACGCGCGGTCGTCACCACGCCCGCCCACCAGTTCCCCTCGGGCATCGGCTACTCGGCCGGGCGCCGCGCCGAACTCCTGGAGTGGGCACGGTCCGTCGACGGGCTGATCGTCGAGGACGACTACGACGGGGACTTCCGTTACGACCGCGCCCCGGTGGGCGCCCTCCAGGGGCTCGACCCCGAGCACGTCGCGTACACCGGGTCGGTCAGCAAATCGCTCGCTCCGGGGCTGCGGCTCGGCTGGCTGCTGGTGCCGGACGGGCTCGCCGCCGAGGTCGTCGAGCGCAAGCGGGTGATGGACCTGGGCAACCCGGCCCTCGACCAGGAGCTGCTCGCCCGGTTCGTCGAACGGGGCGACTACGACCGGCAGTTGCGTCGCTGCCAGCGCGCCTACCGGGAGCGCAGGGACACCTTGGTGGCCGCCTTGGCCGAGCACTTCCCCGGCGTGCGGGTCACCGGCATCTCCGCCGGTCTGCACGTCATCGCCCGGCTGCCGGGCCGCTGGGGGCCGCAGGGCGCCTTCCTGGCGCGGGCGGCGGCGGCCGGTGTCGCGGTCCGGCCCCTGAGCGACTACACCATGCCGACCGCCCCCGCCGACGGAGTCCTCGAAGGCCCCACCGGCAACAAAGCCCCAGAAGGCACCGCCGTCGAAGGCGTTGACCTGGTCCTCGGCTACGCGCACCTTTCACCTGCCCGGATCGCCGACGGCGTGCGCCTGCTGGCGGAAGCGGTACAGAAGGCCGAGGGAGCTCAGGAGTTGGACCACGCGCGCGTGCAGAGCACCAAGCGGTAGCCGTCCGGGTCCTCGACGGTGACGCCCCACTCGTTCCAGTAGGGGTTGGGGGACAGGACCCGCTTTCCGCCCTGCTCCTCAAGGCTCGCCACCAGCTCGTCGGGCACCTCCCCGTCGACGTACACGACAAGCAGGTCCTCCTCGGTGGGGCTCGGCCGGACGGGCGCGGCCGCCTCGTGGACGAGTTCGAGATGCCAGGACGCGTCGGGCCACCCCACCATGAGCAGGTCGTGCTCGCCGGGGGCGCCGCCGCCCTCCGCCCGGTACACCACACTCAGCCCCAGGCCGTCCACCCAGAAGCGCTCCGCGGCCGCCAGGTCGCGGGACGGACGGGCGATGCGGATGTGGCTCTGACCGTTGACCGGCACGGGACTCCCCCTTCGCTGCGGCACGCCCGGTGACGTGCTCCGATGCCGAGCGTAGGCAGTCGTGGATCTTGCGGCCATCGGTCGTACGTCCCCGGCCGTCCGTCCCCGCCGCGTACGACCGCAGCCCTAGGCCGACGCCCGCCTCGCCCCGGTTCGGGCCGACTCCGCGCGGCGGTTCCCCTCCGCCCGTGGGGAGTTGTTCACTTGTGCTTCGCGTGGACGCTGTGGCGCGGTACCGGCCGGGCTCCCGCACACTGGTCGCACCCGTCAACTGGAGGCGCATTCATGTCGCAACGTCAGCCGAGCCCGTCCCCCCGCCGCCGCAGCGTGCTGCGCGGTTCGCTCGCCGTACCGGCGGCGCTCGCCGTGCCCGCACTGGCCGGGGCGGCTCCCTCGCTCGCGCTCTCGGCACGCCCGAAGGCCGCGTGGGGCGTGCAGGCCGGAGACGTGAGCGCGCACTCGGGGCTCGTGTGGGTCCGCTCCGACCGTCCGGCGCGGATGATCGTGGAGACGTCGGCCACCGAGTCGTTCCGCAACCCCCGCCGGTGGCACGGACCGCTGCTCGGCCCGGACACGGACTTCACGGGGACGACGCCGCTGCGCGGCCTGCCCGCGGGCGAGCAGATCCACTACCGGGTGCTGCTCACCGACCCCGACGACCCGCGGCGCGCGGGCAAGCCCGTCCAGGGAACGTTCCGCACGGCGCCCAGGAGCCGCAAGGAGGACGTGCGCTTCCTCTGGTCGGGCGACATTGCGGGGCAGGGCTGGGGCATCAACCCCGACCGGGGCGGCTTCCGCGTCTTCGAGGAGATGCGCAGGCGGAACCCCGACTTCTTCCTGTGCAGCGGCGACAACATCTACGCCGACAACCCCATCCCGCCGAGCGTCACGCTGCCCGACGGCACCGTGTGGCGGAACATCACGACGGAGGAGAAGTCCAAGGTCGCCGAGTCCCTGGCGGAGTTCCGCGGCGCCTTCCGCTACAACCTGCTCGACGAGAACGTCAGACGGTTCAACGCCCAGGTGCCGTCCATCATCCAGTGGGACGACCACGAGGTGCGCAACAACTGGTACCCGGGGCAGATCCTGGACGACCCCCGGTACACGGAGAAGAACGTGGACGTCCTCGCGGGCCGCTCCCGGCGGGCCTTCAGCGAGTACTTCCCCCTGTCGACCCTGCCGCCGGGCGACGAGGACGGCCGGGTGTACCGGGTGCAGCGGCACGGCCCGCTCCTGGACGTGTTCGTGCTCGACATGCGCACCTACCGCAACGCCAACTCCCCCAACAGACAGCCCGACGACGCCACCGGAATCCTCGGCGCCCGCCAGTTGGCCTGGCTCAAGCGTGAGCTGTCCCGCTCCCGGGCCGTGTGGAAGGTGATCGCCTCCGACATGCCGCTGGGCATCGTCGTGCCCGACGGCAGGACGAACTTCGAGGCCGTGGCGCAGGGCGACCCCGGCGCGCCGCTGGGCCGCGAGCTGCAGATCGCCGATCTGCTGCGGCACATCAAGCACCGCGGGATCACGGGAACCCTGTGGCTGACCGCCGACGTGCACTACACCTCCGCGCAGCACTACGACCCGTCGCGTGCGGCGTTCAAGGACTTCGCGCCGTTCTGGGAGTTCGTGTCCGGGCCGCTCGCCGCGGGCGGTTTCCCCGCGACGAAGCTCGACGCGACGTTCGGTCCCGAGCAGAAGTTCCTCAAGGCTCCGAGCCGGGCCAACACCTCGCCGGCCGAGACCCCGCAGTACTTCGGCGAGGTCGACATCGACGGCGGCAGCGGTGAGTTGACGGTGCGGCTGCGGCAGGAGGGCGGCGGCGTGCTGTTCAGCCAGGTTCTGCAGCCGGGTCGGGTGGGGCAGTAGCCCGCGTGCCGGACTGATCCCGGCCGAATCGCCGCCAAAAGGGGCAGATGGCCTCTTTACCCATCAGTCACAGAGCGTTCGTGATCACGAAACACCGGTCCAGCACAGTGAACGTATGAGAGCTGACATGTCTGACGTGACACGGACCAAGCACGGCCGCCCCGTCCATCACTGGCGGCGCGACGTGGTCGAGCTGGCGGCCCTGTTCACCGCCGTCGCGGTGGCCGACGCCGTGGCGAACATGGTGGGGCACGGCCCCGACGGGCCCGCCCTGCTGCTCGTGTCGGCCGTGGTGCTGCTCGCCACGGCCGGCTTCCACATCTGGTGGGCGCGACGGCACAACCACGCGCCGCCGCCGGCGCACGATACCGTCGCCCGGCCGCCCGCGGACGCGGAGCAGGCCGGGCACACCACGACCGCCATCTCGGGCCCACCCGCGGAGCCGGCCCAGCCGGGCGACACCACCCTGTGGCGCATGCGTACGACCGTGCGGGACGAGCCGGGCTCGCTGGCCTCGCTGTGCGTGGCCCTCGCCGGCCGCCGCATCGACATCCTCAGCCTGCAGGCCCACCCGCTGGCCGAGGGCACCGTCGACGAGTTCCTGCTGCGTGCCCCCGCCGAGCTGTCCGGCGCCGACATCACGCGGTCGATCGCCGGGGCGGGCGGCGCGGGCACCTGGATCGAGCGCGCCGACGCCCACGACCTGGTGGACGCGCCCACCCGGATCCTCGGTCTCGCCACCCGCACCGCGCTCGACGCGGCCGAACTGCCCCTGGCGCTGCGGCATCTCCTGGGCCGCTGCACCATCCGCTCGCTGCCCGCCGCGTCGCGGCCGAAGCCCCGCCAGGACGAGGTCACGCCGTCGGACGGGACCCCGGTCGACGGCGTGCTCGAAGGGACCGTACTGCGTCTGAAGGGCCCCGACGGCGAGGTCATCACCGTCGAGCGGCCCTATCTCCCGTTCACGCCCACGGAGTTCGCCCGCGCCCGGGCCCTCGTGGAGCTCGACACGCGGCTCGGCCCGCGCATCCCCCGGAGCCAGGACGTCCTGACCCTCCCGGAGGGCAACTCCATCACCGTCCAGCGGGCCGACACCACGGACATCGAGGCCGCCAAGGCCATGCACGAGCGCTGCTCACGGCGCACCCTCGACATGCGCTACCACGGCCCGGTGCACGACGCCGACCGCTATCTGAACCACCTCCTCAGCCCCCGCTTCGGCCGCACGCTCGCGGTGCGGACCGCGTCCGGGCGGATCGTCGGCATCGGCCACCTCCTCTGGGACGGCGATGAGACCGAGGTGGCGCTGCTCGTCGAGGACGACTGGCAGCGCCGGGGCATCGGCAGCCAGCTGCTCGGCCGCCTGGTGACGATGGCGGTCGAGGCGGGCTGCGAGAGCGTGTACGCGGTGACGCGAGCCTCCAACACCGGCATGGTGGCGGCGATGCGGGGGCTCGGCCTGCCGCTCGACTACCAGATCGAGGAGGGCACCCTCGTGATCACGGCCCGTCTCGACGCCACGCAGGTCGGCTCGCGGCTGCCGTACGACCACGCGCAGCGCCCCTGAGGCTCTCGGAGTCCGTGTCGGTGGCCACCGGCCCGGGGATGGTGACCGGGACGGGGCCGAGCGCCCGGTCCAGGTCGCGCCACAGGTCCTCGACGTCCTCCAGGCCGCACGACATCCGCAGCAGCCGGTCGCTCACGCCGGCCGAGCGCCGGTCCGCGGCGTCCACCACGCGGTGGCTGATGGACGCGGGGTGCTGGATGAGCGAGTCGACGCTGCCGAGGCTGACCGCCGGGGTGATCAGCCGTACTCCGGCGATCACCCCGTGCGGGTCGCCGCGCACCTCGAAGGCGACCATGGCGCCGCCGAGACGCGGATAGTGGACGCGGTCCACGCGCGGGTCGGCGGCGAGGCGGCGCGCCAGTTCCGCCGCGTTCGCCGAAGCGGCCCGCACCCGGACCGGGAGGGTCGCCAGGCCGCGCAACAGCAGGTAACCGGCGAGGGGGTGCAGCACCCCGCCCGTGGCGAACCGCACCTGGCGCAGCCCGCGCGCGAGCTCCTCGTCGCACGCGACCACTCCCCCGAGGACGTCGCCGTGCCCGCCCAGGTACTTCGTGGCGCTGTGCAGCACGAGCCGGGCGCCGCTCTCGGCGGGCCGCTGGAGCACCGGTGTGGCGAAGGTGTTGTCAGCGAGCAGCGGCACCGTGCCGCACGCGCGGGCGACCTCGGCCAGGTCGAGTTCGGCGAGGGTGGGGTTGGCGGGCGACTCGACCATCACCAGGCCGGTGTCGGGCCGGATGGCGTCGGCGATGCCCTCCGGGTCCACCCAGGTCACCTCCGTGCCGACCAGGCCCGCGGTGAGCAGGTGGTCGCTGCACCCGTACAGGGGCCGGACGGCCACGACGTGGCGCAGCCGCGCGGATCCCCGTACCAGAAGCACCGCGGTCAGGGCCGCCATGCCGCTCGCGAACGCGACCGCGCTCTCGGTGCCTTCGAGCCGGGCGAGGGCGGTCTCGAAGCGGGCGACGGTGGGGTTGCCGAGCCGCGCATAGACCGGCGGTCCGTCGTCGACGACACCCTCGGCGGCGAAGGCGTCGATGCGGGCGGCCTCCGCCCGGCTGTCGCGGGAGGGGTAGGTCGTGGAGAGGTCGATCGGCGGGGCGTGCAGACCCATGTCGGCCAGGTCGTCCCGCCCCGCGTGCACGGCCTCGGTGGCCAGGGCACGTGGTGGTGACGTCGGGTCGGCGGAGCGCTTGTTCAGTGCTGTCCCGGTGTTCGCTTCCATGCGGCACAGGCTGAACAGCGACCGGGGCTTCCGGCCCATGTCCCGTGCTACGTTCGGCCGATGGCCGATTCCGTCGCACTGGACCCGGTGGACCTCCACATCCTGCGTCTGCTGCAGAACGACGCCCGGACCACCTACCGTGACCTCGCCGCGCAGGTCGGCGTCGCGCCGTCCACCTGTCTCGACCGGGTGACGCGGCTGCGGCGGTCGGGGGTGATTCTCGGACATCAGCTGCGCCTCGACCCCGCGAAGCTCGGCCGCGGGGTCGAGGCGCTGCTCTCCGTGCAGGTGCGGCCGCACCGCCGGGATCTCGTGGGCCCCTTCGTGGAGCGCGTGCGGGCGCTGCCCGAGTCCCTGTCGCTGTTCCACCTCACGGGGCCCGAGGACTTCCTGGTGCACGTGGCGGTGGCCGGGCCTGCGGATCTGCAGCGGCTCGTCCTCGACGAGTTCACCGCGCGGCGCGAAGTCGCGCGCGTGGAGACCCGGTTGATCTTCCAGCAGTGGTCGTGCGGTCCGCTCCTGCCGCCCGACGTCCCGCAGGATCCACCGGGCGAATCATGGTGACGCGCACCCGTCCCCCGTACGAGGATGTCCGCATGTCAGCCACGAAGAACCCGCATCCGAACACCGGACCCCTGCCCCGCGCCGTCGCCGACGCGTACGTCGACGAGCTCATCGCCCTCGACCCCATCACGGGCACCTACCTCGGCGTGAAGGAGAGCAACAGCAAGCTCCCCGACACCTCCCCCGAGGGCCAGGAGGCGCTGGCGCGGCTGGCACGCACGACCCTGGCACGGCTGGCCGAGGCCGAGGCGCGGCCCGGCGCGGACAGCGACGTCGAGCGCCGCTGCGGCCGGCTGCTGCGGGAGCGGCTGACCGCGCAGTTGGCCGTGCACGAGGCCGAGGAAGGGCTGCGCGCCGTCGGCAACCTGCACACGATGCCGCACCAGGTTCGGGAGATCTTCACCGTGTCCCCCATGGACACGGAGGAGGACTGGGCGGCGATCGCCGAGCGGCTGCGTGCCGTACCGGCCGCTCTGGAGGGTTATCGCGCGTCGCTCGAACTCGGCCTGGAACGCAAGCTGTACGGGGCGCCGCGCCCCACCGACACCTTCATCGGGCAGCTCACCGAGTGGGCGGGTAAGGCCGGTGGCGGCACGAGCGGGCGCGGCTGGTTCGAGGACTTCGCGTCCGCGGGTCCCGACAAGCTGCGCGCCGACCTGGACGCCGCGGCGCTGGGCGCCACCGAGTCCGTGGTGGCGCTGCGCGACTGGATGCGGGACGTCTACGCACCCGCGATCCAGGGCTCCCCCGACATCGTGGGCCGCGAGCGCTACGCCCGACTGTCCCGCGAGTGCAACGGCACCGATCTGGACCTCGACGAGGCATACGCGTACGGCTGGTCGGAGTTCCACCGGCTGCTCGCCGAGATGAGGACCGAGGCCGAGAAAATCCTGCCCGGCGCGGCCACTCCGTGGGTGGCGCTCGCCCACCTGGACGAGCACGGGGCGCACATCGAAGGCGTGGAGGAGGTGCGGGTCTGGCTGCAGGAGCTGATGGACGAGGCCATCGACGCCCTGGACGGCACGCACTTCGAACTGGCCGAGCGGGTGCGGAAGGTGGAGTCCCACATCGCCCCGCCCGGCGGCGCCGCCGCGCCCTACTACACGGGCCCGTCCGAGGACTTCTCACGCCCCGGCCGCACCTGGCTGCCCACGATGGGCGAGACCCGCTTCCCGGTCTACGACCTCGTGTCCACCTGGTACCACGAGGGCGTGCCCGGCCACCACCTCCAGCTCGCCCAGTGGGCGCACGTCGCGGAGAACCTCTCCCGCTACCAGGCGACCGTCGGCATCGTCAGCGCCAACGCCGAGGGCTGGGCGCTGTACGCGGAGCGGCTCATGGACGAGCTGGGCTTCCTCACCGACCCGGAGCGCAGGCTCGGCTATCTGGACGCCCAGATGATGCGGGCGCTACGGGTCATCGTCGACATCGGCATGCACCTGGAGCTGGAGATTCCGGCGGATTCGCCGTTCCGTCCCGGTGAGCGCTGGACACCCGACCTCGCCCAGGAGTTCTACGACGCGCACTGCAGCCGCCCCACGGATTACGTGACGAGCGAGATGACCCGCTACCTCACCATCCCGGGCCAGGCCATCGGCTACAAGCTGGGGGAGCGCGCCTGGCTGCTCGGCCGGGAGAACGCGCGGCGTCGGCACGGCGACGCGTTCGACGCCAAGGCATGGCACATGGCCGCGCTGTCGCAGGGCTCGCTGGGCCTCGACGACCTGGTGGCCGAATTGTCCGAGCTGTGAGCACCGGGTTCCTCTTCCCGTCCGATCCGCTCCGCGCCGCGCGGCCCGACCCCGAGTTCGCACCGGAGGTCACGGCCGCGCGCGCGACCGGCGCCGAGGTCGCCCTCGTCGACCACGACGCGCTGCTGGCCGGTGACGCGGCCGGCGCCGTCGGACGGGTGCCGCGCGGGTCGGGGCCGTACTGGTACCGGGGGTGGATGGTGCCGGTCGCGCGCTACGGAGAGCTGGAGCGGGCTCTCGCGGCGCGCGGCTGCGTCCTGCTCACAGGGTCCGGCGCGTACGGCCGCGCCCACGAACTGCCCGGCTGGTACGCCACGTTCGAGCGGGCCTCGCTCACGCCGCGCAGCGTCTGGTGCGCGGCGGCTCCGGGTGAGCCACCCTCGGCCGAGCGGCTCACGGAACTCGTGGCGCCGCTCGGCCCCGGCCCGGGGGTCGTCAAGGACTACGTGAAGTCCCGCAAGCACGAGTGGGACGAGGCGTGCTTCGTACCCGAACTGGCGGACACCGCGCAGCTGTCCGCGGTGGTCGGCCGGTTCTTCGCGCTCCAGGAGGAGACTCTCGCGGGCGGGTTGGTGGTACGCGCCTATGAGCCCTTCGTCGCGGGAGGTGAGGCCCGCGTGTGGTGGCTGGACGGAGAAGCGCTGCTCGTGACCGCACATCCGGACACCCCGGACCGGGCCCCGGCTCCCGAACTCGGCGCCGTGCGCGGGGCGGTGGCGGCGCTCGGCTGCCGGTTCGTGACGACGGACCTCGCGCTGCACACGGACGGGCGGTGGCGGGTCGTGGAGGTGGGCGACGGGCAGGTCAGCGGGTTGCCGCGGGGAGCCGGCGACGCCGCCACGGCCACCACCACGCTGTACGCCGGCCTGGCAGGCGTCCCAGCGGGACGGGCCGACGACGTCAGTGCCGACAGCCGCCCTCCGAGTCGATGACCTGCCCGGTGATCCACTCGGCCTCGTCCGTGGCGAGCCACGCGATGAGCCGGGCCGGGTCGTCCGGCATCCCCCACCGCCCTGCCGGGAAGCATGCGGCGACCGCGTCGTACGCCTCGCCGGTGAGGTAACCCGTGTCCACAGGGCCGGGGTTGACGGAGTTCACGGTGATGGCGAGGTCGGCGAGCGCGGTGGAGAGCGTGCGGGTCGCGGACGCCAGCGCGCCCTTCTGCAGGCTGTACGCGATCTCGTCCGGCATGCCGCCCGCGATGTCCTGCCCCGACGTCATCATCACGACACGCCCGCCGGGGGTACGGTCAGGCAACCGCGCACGCAGCCGGGCGTACGCCTGGACGAGGAGGATCACGGAGCGGGTGTCGACCGCCCAGTGCGCGTCGAGCATCGCCGCGTCGATCGCGTCGAGCGTTCCGTCGCTGCCGCTCAGCGCGTGGTTGGCGACGAGGATGTCGATCCGGCCGCCGAGCGCCTCGGCGGCCGTGGCGACCAGGCGCGCCGGGGCGTCGGTCTCCGTCAGGTCGCCCGGTCCCGCGTGGACCGGTGCGTCCGGGTCGCCGAGTGCTTCGCGCACCCCGGCGACGACGGCCTCCGGGCTGTCGGCGCCCCAGGGCATCGCCGCGTCGTGCGGGACGTGGTGGTGCAGATAGACCCCTGCGCCGTACGCGGCAAGCCGCCGGGCGACGGCGTATCCGATGCCGCCGCGTCGGCTGGCCCCGGTGACGAGCGCGGTGCGTCCGCGCAACGGCAGCGGGTCACGGCGGAGTTCTGCGGGTGAGGGCTGCGGCAGGTGAGGCATGACAGACCATGCTGGACTCCCGGGCCCGCACGCGCACCCGGATTTTTCGCGCCTCCCGCGCGCATTGGGCGCGTGGGCGGTCGGACGTGGCTGGTCAGCAGCCGCAGTCGTCGGCGTCGACCGGCGCGGTGAGCGCGTCGGGAACGTGCCGCTCGCGGCCTTCCCACGTCTCATACTCGAAGCCCTCGCGCACCCAGTACTCGAAGCCGCCCAGCATCTCCTTGACGTGGAAGCCGAGTTGGGCGAGGGAGAGGGCCGCGCGGGTCGCGCCGTTGCAGCCGGGCCCCCAGCAGTAGGTGACGACCGGCACCGACTTGTCGAGGAGCACCTCCGCCTGCTCGGGGATGAGAGCGGTCGGGAGGTGGATGGCGCCGGGGACGTGCCCCTGGTCCCAGGAGGCGGTGGAGCGGGTGTCGATCACCACGAAGCCCGGGTCACCGCCGGCGGCGAGGGTGGAGGCCACGTCGGAGACGTCGGCGTGGAAGGCGAGGCTGGCGCCGAAGTACGCGGCGGCTGCCGCCGGTGAGGCGGGAGGCACGCTCAGGACCCGGTTAGCACCCGGGTTCCCGGCTTCCGTGGCGTTCGTGTTGCTCATGATGTCCGTCTTGTTCATGGCAAAAAATCTACGGGCGGCGACCGGAAGGCTGAAGCGCTGAATCCCGGCGTTCCGCCGGTGACACCGTCGAATCCCCAGCACATGGCGCGTATCGCACGGCTTTCCCGTATCGGCCGCGCAGGCGAGGCCAACAGGGTTGTCGCGAAAGGGCGTTGTCAGGGGCGCGCCCCTTCCACCGGAATGGTCCGGACCAGGAATCGGTTTGATCATGCAGTGGGTCGCAAGGCCACCCACAGCACCAGGGCGCCGCCGAGCAGTCCGAACGGCGGCGCCACACAGGAAGCCCCGCCCGCCTCTTGCGCCACGCACAACTCCTCTGCCAGATTCACCCCTGCCGCACATGGCATGCACGCGACAGAAGAACCCGCCTTCCGAGCGTGCCCTTGGGCTGCATACGTATGCGGCCTAGTCCTCATCCAGGACGCTTCACCCCCACACGATGGAGACGAACATGCGTATATCCAGACTCGTCCCCGCACTCGCGGCCACCGCCCTCGCCGTTCTGGGGCTCGCCCCCACGGCAGCGGCCCAGACCGCGGCCCGCGCGGACGCCCCCGCCGTGACGGCCCGCAGCAACGGACCCCAGCCGATCATCGGCGGCGGATACGCCAGCAACGCGCCCTGGGCCGCCAGGCTCTTCTCCAACGGCCGGCAGACCTGCAGCGCCACGATCATCGCCCCGACCTGGATCCTCACCGCGAAGCACTGCGTCAGCGGCGGCGGCCTCTCCTTCCGCATCGGCAGCCTCGACCAGACGTCCGGCGGCACCACGGCCAATGGCATCAGCATCAGGAACCACCCGTCCTCGGACCTGTCCCTGGTCCAGCTGGACCGCTCCGTCGCGGGCACCTACGCACGCCTCGGCAGCCCGGGCTCCGTGTCGGTGGGCCAGACCGTGCAGGTGTACGGCTGGGGAGCGACCTCCCAGTGCGGCTCGGAGATCAACTGCCAGTCCCGGCTCCTGAAGGTCGCCAACGTCGTGGTGACCGGCGCCTGCCGTGACGCCTACCAGGGCCAGGCCATCTGTGCCCGGCGCGGCGACGGCATCACCGCGGGCGGCGACTCGGGCGGCCCGATGATGGCCAACGGCGTACAGGTCGGCGTGGCCTCCACCAGTGACCGCCAGACCACGACCGCGTACACGAACGTGACGGCGTACCGCTCCTGGATCCAAAGCATCGCGGGCGTCTGACACCCACACTGCAACACACGCTGAAACCCGCACTGCCACCTGCACTCGGGTGCAAACAATCCCCGGCCGCCTCTTGAACGGCCGGGGATTTCCCTGTTACCTCTCGGGGATGACCGGATATTCCACGGACGCCACCGACTGGCGCATACTCGACGTCCTCCAGCGGGAGGGCCGCGCCAGCTACGCCGAGTTGGCGCGCGCCGTCTCGATGTCCGCGAGCGCCGTGACCGAACGCGTGCGGCGCCTGGAGGAGGCGGGGGTGATCCAGGGGTACGCGGCGGTGGTCGACCCGGACCGCCTCGGCCTGCCGATCCTCGCGTTCGTGCGGCTCCGCTACCCGAACGGAAACTACAAGCCGTTCCACGACCTGGTCGAGGTGACCCCGGAGATCCTGGAGGCGCACCACGTCACGGGCGACGACTGCTTCGTCATCAAGGTCGCCGCCCGGTCGATGCAGCACCTGGAAGAGGTGTCGGGCAGGATCGGCTCACTCGGCTCGGTGACGACGAGCGTCGTCTACTCCTCCCCTCTGCCCCGTAGACCACTGGGCCGCTGACGACTACTGGGCGGCTGCCCCCCCCGGAGGAGAGAGTGGTAACGTCACTCTCTTCTCCGGCCCGGCCGGACGGAGTCCAGTCAGGCACCCCATGACCGACCCGCATCAGCGCCTCCAGAACGCCCTCGACGCCCTGGACATCGCCTTCGCCCCGCTCGCCGACCTGCCGTTCCCCGTGAGCGGCTGCACCTACTGCTACGCCGAGTCCGATCTCGAAGCCGTCGCCGGGCCGGTGGACCTGGTGCCGGAGGATCTGATCCCGTACGTCGCCCACGAGGCGACGAACCACTGGGACGACTTCCCCGGCCTGTACCGCAGACTGACACCGCGCATCGTGCGTGCGCTCACCGAGGGCCGACTCCTCCCCAACATGGTGGCCTCCCGCTTCCTCGCCGCGGGCTGGCGGGACTGGCCGGCGCCCGAGCGAGCGGCGCTGGAGGAGGTCTGGCACGCCTGGTGGCGCTCGGCCCTGCACAGCCACCCCGGCACCACGAGCATCCGCGACGTACTGGAAGTGCTCGCGGTCACCACAGGCACCCTGACCCCCTGGCTGACCGAGTGGGCGGCGACCCGCACCGAGGCGTCCGACCGGCACCTCGCGGACGCACTCGACACCTGGCTCATCGAGGACGACATCGCCGACCTGCAGCTCGGCTTCTACGACGAGGTGTACGCCGCACCTGAACTGCTCCGCTGGCTCTGCTCGCTGGAGAGGGGGCGTGTCAACGCCGCCCAGCTCAAGGAGATAGAGCGCATCGTGTGCGGCTGAGGGGACGCCTCACATCGAGCCCCGTTCGCCGGGCGCGGCGGCGGTGCGGCCGACCTCAACGCCTCCGGTCCCTCACGACCTTCCACCGGACTGCCAGTTGTGGACCTCGATGTCGGCGTACCGGTCCGGGGTCAGGACGTTCCGTGCCGCGTCCGGGTCCGGCGCCCTGACCAAAGCCGCCGTACCCAGCCAGTCGGCTCCGCTGTCGGACAGCAACGGCCCGTAGGCGATCAGCTCGTCCTGGTCGGGCGGCACGGCGACATCGGCCGCCTGGCCCGCCCCGAGGCCGAGCACCAGATACTGGTTGCCGCCGGTCCGGCCGCCGGGAAAGTCCCACATGGTGCGCCCCAGCACGTTGCGCCACCGTCGCAGCAGCACGTCCCGGTAGACGCCCGCCTGGTGGTTCGGCTCGTCGAAGGCGAACGCACGGGCAGCGGCGGGATCGGGCAGGTCGACGATGTGCAGACTGCCGGTGGGCGTCTCACCGTCGTCGGCGAAGGTCGGCCCCCGGGCGATCATCTCCTTCGCGTACCCGTCCATATAGGACCAGTGCTCTTCCAACAGCTCGTCACGCAGTGGCAGGGAGCCGGACCGGTCACGGTGGTAGCAGAGAAACTCCATGCCAAAGGATCTCTTCGCGGGGCTGCCAGGTCCAGGGGTTTCCTGCGAAGGTCGTTCTCCTCCACGCTCAGATCCCGCCCCGCTGGTGACGAGGGTGGGAAGGGCTGACGAAGCGGCGGTTCTCGACCTCCCATCAGCCTGCGGCCCAGCTCGTCGGCCGCCAACCGCTTCGACCTCACCGGCACCGAGGGCGGCGCGGTCATGGCCGGTGTCGGCGGAGGCCTCACCGGCAAGGGCGCCCACCTGGCGGTGGTCGATGACCCGATCAAGGACGCGGCCGAGGCCTCCTCACCCTGGACGGTACGGTCATTGCACCCGATACGGTCGACCGTCATTGCAAACTGAGTTTGTGGCCGTGGGTTGCGTCTTCAGAACACACGAAGACGTTCAAGGAACCGCCTCGGCCCACGGTCACATGCGTAGGGATGTTCGCGCCCGCTACAGCAATGAGATCACGGTCTTCCAGAGGGATCCAGCTGCGCGCACCTCCATCCCACTCGTGACTGGCGATGGTCAACAAGAGTCGCGTGGGTGCGCCGCAAGAACAGACTTCTTCGAATGGTCCGGTCACTCCCCATGAGGCATAGCCTCCGACCTTCCATCCTGGCGCAATGGAGAGGTCATGATGGTAGGTGAGGAACTCCTCCTCGCCGGATTCCTCAGCTTCTTCTTCGAGTTCTTCTTCCCATTGTTCAATTCGATATTGCAGGTTCTCGCCGAGGAGTTCTTGATATTCGTGCTCCAGCACCTGCTCGGGGTCCACCGTGCAGGGCTCGGGCACGTACCCCTCGCTGCCGACGACTTCGGGGGTCGGAGACGTTTCGAGGACCTCACCGCACTCGGCCGAGTTCCGCCACCGCAGGTGGACGCCCGGGGCTCGTGGGGTGCCGTGCGCGTCGAATGGGCACCACAGCACCTGGAGGAGGTCACAGCCGTCGGGGGGCATGAGGCCCGGGACGTCCTTGGCGAACAGCTGGGCCAGCGGGAGGAGGGGAATCGGGTCGGTCTCACCGAGGCCCGGGACGCGATGCTCCTGCTCCAGCACCGACAGTGCGGCCAGGTCCTCCGTAGAGGGCCCCGTCTCGGGATGACGCCGCCATGCCTCCCGCAGGATGTGACGCTCCTGATGTACGTCTTCGACGCGTCGCCCTCTGTCTCGCGCATGAGGCTCCTGACAGGTCGGCCAGGGCTCGTGTGCAGGCCACAGGAAAGGACCACCGACTGAACTGTCGGTCGGTTTCGGCGTTCCGGGGCGCGGGTGGAGCCGCGTACACATTCGTCGGTGGCTGGACAGTTCGGGGAACTGTGCCTCGACGTCCACCGGTCGCGGCGGGGTGGTGCGCGTCATGATGGTCCTTGGCGTCGCAACGGTTGCCTCATGGCTCCGGGGCGGGGATGGTACCTGTTCGCACTCCGCCGGATTGAGCCCACCCATGCACGAACCGACACGGGCCACCATGACCGCAACCTGCCGCGCACCGGATGCCCTGTAGCGGGGCGGCCGGCTCCATCGGGCCCCGCCCCGGAGGTCCGAATAGCGAGTAGTCGCCTTGGGGTGCAGAGTCGCGTCGAGAAAGCCAAGGGCCAGGGCAGTTGCGGAAAAGCAGGGATGGCCAGCGATGGGTACGGCATCGAAGGCCTGAGCCCTCAGACCCCGCCCCGCTGCCGCACCACCGACCCTGCCCGCCCCTTCACGACCTCCAGCTGCGCGTGGACGCGCCGTCGGAGGTCCGCGACGTGGCTGACGATGCCGACGCTGCGGTCGCGTTCGCGCAGGGAGTCCAGGACGTCGAGGACCTCGTCGAGGGTCTGGTCGTCGAGGCTGCCGAAGCCCTCGTCGATGAAGAGGGTGTCGAGTCGGACGCCGCCCGCCTCGTCCGTGACCACGTCGGCGAGGCCCAGGGCGAGTGCCAGGGAGGCGAAGAACGTCTCCCCGCCCGACAGGGTCGCCGTGTCGCGTTCGCGGCCCGTCCAGGCGTCGACGACGTGCAGGCCGAGGCCCGAACGGCCGCGGCCCGCGCGGTCGTCGGAGTGCACGAGGGTGTAGCGCCCGGACGACATGCGCCGGAGTCGTACGGTCGCGGCCGCGGCCACCTGTTCCAGGCGGGCGGCGAGCACGTACGACTCCAGGCGCATGCGGCGTTCGTTGTCCGCCGAGGTGCCCGCGGCGAGTCCTGCGAGCCTGGCCACCCGGTCGTACGCGGCCCGCAGGGGGCCCAGCTTGCGCATCGTGGCGAGCGAGTGGGCGGAGAGCCGGTCCAGTTCGGCGCAGCGGCGTGCGGCGGCGTCCCGCGCGGAGGCGGCGTCCCGCAGGC
Organism: Streptomyces sp. NPDC039462; assembly: GCF_055639375.1. Classification (NCBI taxonomy): domain Bacteria; kingdom Bacillati; phylum Actinomycetota; class Actinomycetes; order Kitasatosporales; family Streptomycetaceae; genus Streptomyces; species Streptomyces sp. NPDC039462. The sequence goes on along the minus strand of NZ_JBVKAO010000003.1, from coordinate 679,412 downwards.
GTCGGCCCGCCGCGTCGGCCGCGGCTTGCGCGGTCGGGAGGTCGGCGGGCGGTCGCTGGGCGGCTGCGGCCGTGTCCGGCTCGGCGAGGACGGAGCGCACCGCGGCTTCTTCGTCGCGCCAGGCGTCGATGCGGTGCTGGAGCTCGCGGTACCGGGCGTCGTCGAGCAGGGCGGCCGCCGCGGCCGTCGGCGTGTCGAAGCCGGCGCGGAAGGCCGCGTCGGCGAGTCGCGCGTCGGCGTCCTTCAGGCGCTCGGCGGTGTCGTCGGCGGCGCGTGCGGCGTCGGCGGCCTCGGTGAGCAGCGCGGCCTGCCGCTCCAGCTGGGCGGCGCGTGCGGCGACGCTGTCCGCGGTGCCCCGCGCGCGGGTCAACTCCGCTTCCAGCGCCAGCTGTTCGCGCTCCAGGGCGTCGCGCAGCGTCGCACGGGAAGCGGCGCGCCGGGCGGCCTCCTGCTGCTCGGCGAGCCTGCGGTCGTACTCGCGCTCCGCCTGTGCCAAGGCCTCCCGGGCGGCGTGCAGCCCGGAGGCGCGGTTTCGGGCTTCTGCGTAGGCCTGCCGCAACTGTGCGACGGCCGCGGCGAGTTCGTCGACTGTGGAGTGGATGTCGGGGGACGCTTCCTTGGAGTCGCTGTCCCCGGCGGCACTCGCCTCGTTCGGTTCTGTTACCGGGCCGCCCTTGGCCGCGGCCGTCGCCGCCGCCAACGATTCCCGTACGTCCCCGAGGGCGCGCTCGGCGGCGGCGCGGGCCTCGTCCGCGCGGCGGTGCTCGGCGAGGGCGGCCTCCTCGGTGTGGCGGTCCACGTGTCCGGCGATCTTCCGCGCGGGGGCGGGGTGCTCCGTGGCGCCGCATACCGCGCACGGTTGGCCGTCGGTCAGGTGCGCGGCCAGTTCGGCGGCGATGCCGTTGAGGCGTTGCTCTTTGAGGGCGAGCCAGTGCTCGTGCGCGGCGGTGGCGGACTCGCGGGCGGCGAGGGCGCGTTCCTGTGCCGCCGCCGCGTCCTGGGCGAGCCGGTCGCGGCGGCGGGCCGCGTCGAGGCGGGCCTGGGCCGGTTCGAGGCGGCCCGCGAGGCGCTCGGCGCGGGTGGCGGCTTCCTGGGCGGACTCGATGCGCTCCTGGAGCGCGGTCCGGGTCGCCTCCCAGCCGTCGAGCCAGCCGGACGCGTCCTGGAGCAGTTCGTCGTCGGCCCGCTCCTGGCGGTCCAGCGTCGCGCGTTCCGCCGTGATCTCGGCGGTCCGCCGCTCGGCGCGCCGGGCCGATGTGAGGCCGCCCAGCTCCTCGGCCGCCGCGCGGGCGGCGGCGGCGAGGCCCGCCGCGCCGTGGGAGGCGAACGTCTCGGGCAGCAGGCCACGCGCGCGTGCCTCCGCTTCCGTGGCGCGCCGGTGTTCGGCGTCGGCGGTGTCGCGCAGGCCGAGCGCGGGCGCGACTGTCTCGGCCTTGCGGGCCCGTTGCAGACGCTCTTCGAGGTCGCGCTGTTCGTCCACGCGCGCGTGGAGCTGGGCGGCGCGTGACTGCGCTTCGGCGAACCGGCTCTGCAGCCGGTCGAGTTCGCGTACGTCACCGAGCCTGCGCTCCGCGGCCGCCTGGGCGGATTCGGCGGCGGTGAGCGCGCAGTCGGCGACGGTGAGGCGTTCCCGCGCGGTCGTGCGGGCGACAGCCGCCCAGGTGAGGACGGCGTCCGCCAGGCCCGGGTCACCGGGCGCGAGGTCGGGCAGGGGCACTTCGGCGTCGCGGCCGTCGTCGTCCGCGGCCTGCTGCATGCGGTGCGCGTCGGCGAGGAGCGCGGCGTCACCGTCCTTGACCTCGGCTTCGGTGGTGCGCCGCTGCTCGGCGAGCCGCTGTTCCACGGCGGCGAACCTGCGCGTGTCGAAGAGTCGCCCGAGCAGCTTGCCCCGCGCCTCCGCGTCCGCACGCAGGAAGCGGGAGAAGTCGCCCTGGGGCAGGAGCACGACCTGGCAGAACTGCTCCTTGCTCATGCCGAGGAGCTGGGCAATCTCTTCGCCGATCTCCTGGTGGGACCGGCTCAGGTCCTTCCAGGCGCCCGGGGTCGCTTCGGCGTCGTACTCGCGCAGCCAGCTCTGTGCCTTCTCCGTGGTGGTGCCCGTGCCGCGCTTCTTGGGGCGCGCCCACGGAGGCTGGCGGGTGATCTCCAGGCGCCGCCCGGCGACGGTCAGTTCGAGGCACACTTCCGTGCGCGTGCCCTGCTGCGCGTGGTCGCTGCGCAGCGTCATGCCCTGTCCGCTGCCCTGCCGGGCGCCCGGCACCGAGCCGTAGAGGGCATAGCACACGGCGTCCAGGACGGAGGTCTTGCCGGCGCCGGTCGGGCCGTGCAACAGGAAGAGTCCGGCGGCGCTGAGGTCGTCGAAGTCGATGTCCTGGGTGGTGCCGAAGGGCCCGAAGGCGGTGATGCGGAGCCGGTGGAGCCTCATCGGGCGACCTCGCGCAGCGTGTCGTCGGTGCGGACCGCGTCGAACGCCGAACGCAGCACTTCCTGTTCCTCCTCGTCGGGCCCCGCACCGCGCACATGGGTCACGAAGTCCTCGGCGACCTGCTGGTCGCTGCGGCCCTGGAGGCGCTGGGCGTACGAGACGTCCGGGTCGTCGGGGGCCCGGTCCGGGGCGAAGACGAGGCTGAGGGTGTGCGGGAAGCGCTCGCAGAGGCGGGCCATCGGGTCGTCGGGGCGGACCGCGTCGGTGAGGGTGGCCTCGACCCACGCCTCTTCGTGGCGGGCGAGACCGGGGTCGTCGAGCAGGTCGGCGAGGGTGCCCCGGATGCGGGCGAGCGGGCGCGGCACGGGGCAGTCGACGCGCTCGGCGTCGATCTCCCCTTCCGGGCCGAGGTCGACGAGCCACATGCTCTTGCGGTGGTCGGCCTCGGAGAAGGAGTACGGCAGGGGGGAGCCCGAGTAGCGCACGCGCGTGGAGAGGGTCTGGCTGCCGTGCAGGTGGCCGAGGGCTGCGTAGTCCACGCCTTCGAAGACTCCGGCGGGCACGGCGGCGACCCCTCCGACCGTGATGTCCCGCTCGCTCTCGCTGACCTGACCGCCGCTGACGAAGGCGTGGGCGAGGACGACGGAGCGGGTGCCCGGCGCGCGGGCGGCGAGGTCGGCGCGGACCCGGTCCATGGCGGCACCGAGGACCGCCTCGTGCCCTGCCTTGGCCACTCCGAAGGTGTCCTTGACGAGGGCGGGTTCGAGATAGGGCAGGCCGTAGAACGCCACGTCCCCGTGGCGGTCGGTGAGGATCACGGGCTCCGCGCAGGCGGCCGGGTCGGTGCGCAGGTGGATGCCGGCGCGGTCGATGAGGCCCGCGCCGACGCCGAGGCGGCGCGCCGAGTCGTGGTTCCCGGAGATCATGACCGTCGGCACGCCGAGGTCCGCGAGCCGGTGCAGGGCGTCGTCGAAGAGCTCGACGGCGGCGAGCGGCGGCACCGCCCTGTCGTACACGTCCCCGGCCACCGCGACGGCGTCCACGTCACGCTCGCGCACGGTCGCCAGCAGGTGACCGATGAACGCGGCCTGGGCATCGAGCATGTTCACGCGGTGGAACGATCGCCCCAGATGCCAGTCGGACGTGTGCAGAAGCCTCATGATTCCCGAGACTATCGGGCGGGTCGGACATCACGGGTGGCCACTCCCGTAACTCCTCCTCACCCGGCCCCTCAGGCGTCTCCGTACGCCTCTCCCCCGAGCTCGAGCACGGCGCTGCCCGCGGTGGCGTCGGCCAGCCAGCCGCGGAAGGCGTCCACGTCGGCGTCGGGCAGGCCGATCTCGATCGTGACGGCGTCGCCGTAGCGGACGTCGCGCACCTCGCGGCCCGCCGCCCGCAGATCGTTCTGGACCTTGCCCGCGCGCTGGTGGTCGACGGTGACGGTGGCGAGGCGGAAGCGGCGGCGGGTGACGGTGCCGAGGGTGTCCAGTGCCTCGCCGACGGCTCCTCCGTAGGCGCGGATGAGTCCGCCCGCGCCGAGCTTGACCCCTCCGTAGTAGCGGGTCACGACCGCGGCGACGTACCGCATGTCGCGGCGCATCAGCATCTGCAGCATCGGGACGCCCGCGGTGCCGCCGGGCTCGCCGTCGTCGCTCGCCTTCTGCACGGCGGCGTCGGCCCCGATGACATACGCGAAGCAGTTGTGGCTGGCGGTCGGGTGTTCCTTGCGGACGCGCGCGACGAAGTCCTGGGCCTCCCGCTCGGTGGCCGCGGGTGCCAGGGCGCACAGGAAGCGCGAGCGGTTGATCTCGGTCTCGTGCACGCCCTCGCGGGCCACTGTGCGGTATTCGTCCTGCATCACGCCAGCGTAGGCGCTCCTCGGGGGCCGATCGCGCCCGGGAGGGGCGCCGGGTGGCGTAGGCCACAGCACGCGTTCCCGCGCGGGCCGCCCCGGTACCGTGATCTCTCGTGACGTCACCTTCGACAACCGTGCCCCAAGTCCCGGACCCGACGGGCCCCTTGGCAGCCCTGCTCGCCGGCGTGCCCGTCACCGTCGTCGAGACCCACGACGACCCGGCGGACGCCGTCCTCTTCCCCGAGGAGGAGGCGGTCGTCGCGAACGCGGTGGCCAAGCGGCGCAACGAGTTCACCACCGTGCGGCACTGCGCCCGCACCGCGCTGGCCCGGATCGGTGTGCCGCCCGCGCCGATCCTGCCGGGACACCGGGGCGCGCCCGGCTGGCCGGCCGGTGTCGTCGGCAGCATGACGCACTGCGCCGGGTACCGCGCGGCGGTCGTGGCCCGCGCGGGCGAGGTGGTCTCGCTCGGTATCGACGCGGAGCCCGGTGAGCCGTTGCGCGATCCGGACGTCCTGAACCTGGTGGCCGACGAGACGGAGCGTGCCGCGCTGGCCGCGCTCGGCTCCCGCTACCCGGCCACGCCCTGGGACCGGCTGCTCTTCAGTGCGAAGGAGTCCGTCTACAAGACGTGGTTCCCGCTCACCGGGCGGTGGCTCAGTTTCGAGGAGGCCCGGGTGGAGCTGGAGCCGGACGGCACGTTCACCGCGCGGCTGCTGGTCGATGGGCCCGTGGTGGCGGGCGTCGAGCTGAAGGTGTTCGCAGGTCAGTGGGTGGTGCGGGACGGGATCGCCGCCACGGCCATCGTGCTGCGCTGAGGCTCTGGCGCCCGACGTCCGCTCGGCCCGGTGCTCGACGTCCGCCCGGCCCGGTGCCCGACGTCCGCTCGGCCCGGTGTCCGCCACGCGCGCGTGGCGTACGTCCATAGGGTCGCCCGCGCGCGGTACGGCGGGGTGAGTCAGCGGTCTCGGTGAGTCAGCGCCCGCCCGCCGTCTCGTCTCCGTCCCCATCCCCGTTCCCATCCCCCTCGGCAAGGGTCTCCCAGAACATCTCCTCGTACTGCCCCAGCAGGCGGCCGTAGCGCAGGTGCGCCGTCGTGATCCGGCCCCGGTCGAGGCCGGCCTGCACCGCGGCGAGCGCCTGCCGGTCGAGGTCCGGCGCGGGCTCCGCGAAGAAGTCGAAGAACCCGCAGGCCTCGTCGTCGAAGCCATAGTGGTCGCGCAACGCGCGGGCGACGGTGGCGCAACAGGCGCCCCAGACCGCGAAGTTGGCGGTGAGCGCGAGGACGACGTCGGCCGGTTCGCCGTTCAGGGCGAGCCACGCCACGTACGCCGGGTAGGTCTGGCAGCCCGCCTGCGGTTCGTACGTCGCCGCCTCCGCCCTGCTCACCCCGCAGGCGTCGAGCAACGGGGTGAGCCGTTCCCGCGCGAGGCTCTCGCCGTCGGCGAGGGTGTCGAAGAAGGCGGCGGATTCGAGGTCCTTGGCCTCGGCGGCCCGCCTGGTGAGGTGCTGGAAGGAGCGCCGGTCGGCGGGGATGACGTGCCGCTGCTCCAGGGCGAGGACGGCGATCGTCCGCGCCCGCGCCCGGCCGTCGGCGATGCGCGGCACGAGGGGGTTGGCGGCCGGCTCGGGGGCGAGGCGGGCGGCCGTGGTCCGCAGGAGCTCTTGTGCCGTCGGAGTCATCACGCGCACCTTCCGCTGGGCGGGAACTTCTCGGCCCGGCTGCTAGTTTCTACTCTGCTGTAGAAACTGGCGGGGGCCCGGACTTGCGCGCAGCGTACCGGGACCGCGTCGGACACCCCTGATTCATCGATACGTTTATGGAGTTCCCCATGGCTCTGTGGGACCGCGTCAAGGAATCCGCATCGACGATGCAGACCCAGTTGATGGCGAAGAAGAACGACCTCAAGAGCGGCGCCTTCCGCGACGCGAGCATGGCGATGTGCGCCCTGGTGGCGGCCGCCGACGGCACCGTGGACCCGTCCGAGCGCCACCGCGTGGCCCAGCTCATCGGCACGAACGAGGTGTTGCAGAACTTCCCCGCGGACGACCTGCGCCGCCGCTTCGACGAGTACGTGGACAAGCTCACCGCCGACTTCGCGTTCGGCAAGGTGAGCGTGCTCCAGGAGGTCGCCAAGGCGAAGAAGAAGCCCGCGGAGGCCCGCGCGGTGATCCAGATAGGCATCGTGATCGGCGGCGCCGACGGTGATTTCGACAAGGACGAGCAGGGTGTGGTGCGCGAGGCGTGCTTCGCGCTCGACCTGCCGCCGCACGAGTTCGACCTCTAGTTCCGGCCTCTGGTCACGTCGCCCGGACCGGCCCCCTGCGGCCGGTCCGCTCACGGGGCACGGGGTCGAGGACTCGGAGCCGAGGACTCGGAACCGCGGAAGGGGGGCCGACGGAGAGCCGGGGCTCAGAGCGGTGTGGCCGCCCGCAGGATGAGGACCATCGTCACGGCCGAGTTCGCCGAGGACATCGCGGACACGGCGGTGCCGACCGCCGCGGACCACAGCGCGAGCCCCACCGCCGTGAACACGGAAGGCCGGGTGCGGGCGGACGGCGCGGGGGCGAGGAGCGCGGCGACGCGGCGCGGCACCGGTCCCGGCGCCGCGAGGCCCGCGAAGGTCGGCGCGGGCACACCGCGGGAGACCATGGCCGCCTTGCCGATCGCACGGGCGACGGCCCGCCGGTCACGCACCGCGCACGCCGCCGCCTCGTCGGCCCACCGCTCGGCGGCGTAGGCCACGGAGGTGCGCAGCGGCCGCAGGAAGGGGTTCGCGCGGGCCGCCAACTGCGTGACGATCAGGTGCCGGTGATGCCGTGCGGAGAGGTGGGCCCGCTCGTGGGCGAACAGCGCGCGGCGCTCGGCGGACGCGAGCCGGGACAGCATGCCGGTGGTGACCACCACACGGCCCCCGGCACGGGTCGGCAGGGCGTAGGCGTACGACGTCTCGTCGGTGAGTACGGCGACGGAGTTGCCGCGCAGCCCTTCGAGGGCCCGGCGCGCCCGGCGGCGTACCCGCGCGTGCCGCCACAGTGTCCGCGCGCACGCCGCGCACACGGCGAGCAGCGCCGGGATCGCGACCTTCCCCGCGACCTCGTCATAGGGAACGGCCGCCCGCACCTCGGGGTCGGACCAGCCGTCCGGCAGCGGGTTGCCCGGCAGTTGGGCGGTGCCGACGACCATCAGGAGCGCCAGGCAGAGCGTGCTGCACACGGCCATCACGCCGGCGACGGCGGTGAGCAGGCGGGTCGCGGTGCGCGGGTGGAGGTGCTGCTCGGCGAGGCGGGCGATCGGCCACGCGGTCAGCGGCAGCACGAGGGGCAGGAAGACGAACACGCCCATCAGTGGAGAACCCCCATCGGGCGTCAGTCGTCGGCCTCGGCGCCCGCCTGCCCGAGCAGACCGCGCAGGAGCTCCTCGTCGTCGGGCGTGAGCGTCGTGACGAAGCTGGCGAGCACGGCCTCGCGGTCGCTCTCGCCGTCGAGCACCTTGCGCATGCGGAAGGCGGCGAGCCCGGCCTCGTCCGAAGCGGGCAGCCACGCGAACGACCGGCCCGCACGCTCGCGGGTGACCGCGTCCTTCGCGAGGAGGCGGGTCAGGATCGTCATGACGGTGGTGTACGCGAGGTCGCCGCCGATCCGCTCCTGCACCCAGGCGGCGCTGACGGGCCCGCGCGCGGCGTGCAGCGCGGCGAGGACCTGCGACTCCAGTTCGCCCTGGGCGCGGCGGCGCGGTCGCGGCCGCCGCTCGGCGCGCTCGGGGTGCTCGCCGTACCCGTCGGCATGCGTCATCCCGCGATCCCTCCAGCCTCTGTGTGCTCCACCAGTCTCTGTGTGCTCCACGGCGGACGGGGAGCGCCCTATCGTAACGGGGCACCGCCGCACCACCCACTTCTACACTCCTGTAGATTTCGGGGCGATATCCAGATCTCTGACCGTAGGAGGACATCGTGGGAGTTTCCCTGGCCAAGGGCGGCAACGTCTCGCTGAGCAAGGAGGCGCCGGGCCTCACCGCCGTACTGGTCGGCCTGGGCTGGGACGTGCGCACCACGACCGGCACGGACTACGACCTCGACGCCAGCGCGCTGCTCTGCGACGACTCCGGCAAGGTCGTCTCCGACCAGCACTTCGTCTTCTACAACAACCTGACGAGCCCGGACGGCTCGGTCGAGCACACCGGCGACAACCTCACCGGTGAGGGCGAGGGTGACGACGAGGCCGTGAAGGTGAACCTCGCGCAGGTGCCCGCCGACATCTCGAAGATCGTCTTCCCGGTGTCGATCCACGACGCCGAGAACCGCGGCCAGAGCTTCGGCCAGGTCCGCAACGCGTTCATCCGCGTGGTGAACCAGGCGGACGGCGTGGAGATCGCCCGCTACGACCTGTCGGAGGACGCCTCCACGGAGACCGCCATGGTCTTCGGCGAGCTCTACCGACACGGTGCCGAGTGGAAATTCCGTGCGGTCGGTCAGGGTTATGCCAGTGGGCTGCGCGGCATCGCGACAGACTTCGGCGTGAACGTCTGACGGTTTTGAGGAGGCAGGTCATGTACGGCGACCAGGAGACGGTGCGCAGGATCCTGACGGAGCTCGGCGACACCTGGGCCGTCGTGGGCCTGTCCAACAACCGCGACCGGGCGGCTTACGGCGTCGCGGCCGTCCTGCAGCGCTTCGGCAAGCGCGTCGTGCCGATCCACCCCAAGGCGGAGACGGTCCACGGCGAGCAGGGGTACGCGTCCCTGTCCGACGTGCCGTTCCGGATCGACGTGGTGGACGTGTTCGTCAACAGCGCGCTGGCGGGCCGGGTCGCCGACGACGCGGTGGCCGCCGGCGCGCGGGCGGTCTGGTTCCAGCTCGGCGTGGTCGACGAGGCGGCGTACGACAGGACTCGGGCGGCGGGCCTGGACATGGTCATGGACCGCTGCCCCGCCATCGAGATCCCGCAGCTGGGCTAGCCCGACGCCACCCTTCATATCGGCTGGCCGGGTTCAGAACGGCTGGTCGGGCCAGTCCAGCAGGCGGGCGCCGATCACCGCGGTCTGGAGGGTGTAGCGGTGCACGGGGTCGGCCGGGTTGGCGCCGGTGAGCTTGTGTATGCGCTCCAGACGGTACGTCAGAGCGCGCACGCTCAAGGAGAGGCGGCGGGCCGCCTCCGCCGCGACACAGCCCGCGTCGAAGAACGCGGCGAGCGTGTCGATGAGCGGCTGCGCCCCGCCGCGGGCCTGCCGCAGCGGGCCGAGCGTATGGACCACCAGGTCGGCCATGGCCTGCCGGTCGCGGGTCAGCACCGGGTAGACCAGCAGATCGGCGGCGTGCAGCACGGGCTCGTCGAGTTCCAGGCGTTCGGCGAGATCGAGGGCGTTGAGCGCCTCCTCGTACGACTGGACGACACCGCCCGGGCCCGGCTGCGAGCGGCCGATGGCGACCCGGCCGCCCTCCACGGCGGCGTACGCGTGCTTGGCGAAGAAGGCGAGAACCTCACCCTGGTCGCCGGGGGCGATACACACCATCCGGCCGTCCTTGGTGGTGAGCAGGATACTGCGGTCGCCGAACCGGCCGATGAGGGCGCGCTCGACCTCGCGGGGCACGGCGTCCCCCTCCTCGTATCCGCTCGCTCCCTGGGCGACGGCGACCGCGTGTTCGTAGGAGAGGCGAAGACCGAAGCGTTCGGCGCGCTCGGCGAGCAGGCCCAGGTCGCTGCGTCCGTGGAGGAGGTCGTCGATGAACTCCCGCCGGGCGGCCTCCTCCTGACGGACCGCGAGGCGCTGCGCGCGCTCGTACCCCTCGGCGAAGGCGTCCACGGCCTGCTCTACGGCGGCCAGCGCACTGTCCGTGGAGACCGTCCGCGCGGCGGGCCAGTGCTCGCGGGCCGCCGCCAGATGCGCGCCCACCAGAGCCCGCAGCCCCAGCCCCGCCTCGGCCGCCCGCTCCCCCAGCACCCGCCGCGAGTCCAGCTCGTCACGGTTCAGCCTGCGCCCGGTCGCGGCCGCGGCGGCCAGCATGCGGGCATAGCCGTCGAGGTACTCCCCGGGTACGCCGTACCCCTCCACACCTGCTCCGTCCGCCATGCCCGCCCCGCTGCCTGCCGTGGTGAACCGCCGCCACCGTACTGAATGATTTGATGCCTTTTTAACGCATACGGATTAACGCATACGGAGTCGGGGAGTGCCGACCGGGGCCGGAACAATCGGTGGTCCCTCGCCGTTGAAGCCGGTATGCCTCTGACTGGTGAATACGAGCCCGGCACATGGGACTGGGCGAGCAAGCAGGCCCAGCTGTACGAGAGCTCCGGCGGGACCGAGGGGACGACCATGCAGGGAAAGCCGGTCATCCTGCTGACCTCGGTCGGCGCCAAGAGCGGGAAGCTCCGCAAGAACCCCCTGATGCGCGTCGAACACGCCGGGGAGTATGCGGTGGTCGCGTCGAAGGGCGGCGACCCGGCGAACCCGTCCTGGTACCACAACCTGATCGCGCACCCGCATGTGGAGCTGCAGGACGGCCCGGTGAAGAAGGACTACCGCGCGCGGGTCGCCTCCGGTGAGGAGCGGCGGCTGTGGTGGGAGCGGGCGGTCGCGGTCTGGCCGGCGTACGACGAGTACCAGAAGAAGACGGACCGAGAGATCCCGCTCTTCATCCTGACCCCGTTCGAGTCCTGATCCTGTTCGATCCCTGATCCTGTTCGGCCACTGCCCCTGTTGGAGTCCTGACCTTGTTCGGGCCCTGATCCGGTTCGGGTCGGGTGCCGATCCTGTTCGGGCGGCCTACCGCTCCCGCTGCCGGGCGCGGTAGGCCCGCAGGTTCGCCGCGTTGCCGCAGGTCTTGACGTCGTGCCAGACGCCGCTGTTGTTGCGGGAGCGGTCGTAGAAGGCCACACGGCAGGCGGGGTTGCGGCAGGATTTCAGACGTCGGGCGGTGTCCGCCTGCTGCGCCTCGTACACCGCCGCGAGGACGAGTGCGACGAGTCGGCGCCACCCTCCGTCGCCGTGGGGTTCGATTCGTACGACACCGTCCGCGCCGAGCCGCAGTGCCACCTCGGCGGTGTGCTCCGGCACCGGGGACGGGTCCGCGGCCTCGCCCCCTGTTCCCCGAGCGGCGATCCCCTGAAGACTGTCGCGGAAGGCCCGGAGCTCGGGCAGCGCGTCGGCGTCCAGGATCACGCGCGGCGCCGGTCGCCCGGTGACGGCCGCCCACTCGGCGCACGCCTCGTCCGCCCACGCCTGCGCGTCGGCCACGTCCCCGAGCAAGTCAGCTCTTCCGGAGCCCGCCGAACCCGAACCCGCAGAACCCGCAGAACCCACCGAACCCGGCAAACCCGGTGAACCAGGCGAACCCGGCGCCCCCGCCGAGACGGTGTTGAGCAGGTCCTGGACGAGTCCGAGGCCGCCGGGCGCGGACTCCAGGCGATACCGCTCGGTCGCCGACCAGGTCATCGTGGATCACCTTCCGGGGTGCGGGGGAACGCCCCGGTCTTCGGGGCGCCCCACTCTTTCACGCCGGACCGGCACCGCCCTCCCCCGCCCGTCAGGCGTCACACCAGTGCGCTCAACAGCGCGGCGTCGTACGGCACCGCTTCGTCGAGGCGGCCGGTGAGGGCCTTCGTCGGCCACTCGGGGTCGGCGACGAGCGCGCGGGCGACGGCGACCAGATCGAACTCGTCGCGCTCCATGCGGTCGAGGAGCGGGCCGATGCCGGTCACGCCGGATCGCTGGGTGCGCCCCGGCGCGCCCGCGAACTGCTGGGCGAGGCCCACGGAGCCGACGGTGACCGAGGGCTTGCCGGTGAGCTTCTTCGTCCAGCCGGCGAGGTTCAGGTCGCTGCCCTCGAACTCGGGGAGCCAGTAGCGCCGCGTCGAGGCGTGGAAGGCGTCCGCTCCCGCCTCGGCCAGCGGGACGAGGAGCGCCTCCAGTTCCCGCGGCCCCTCGGCGATCCGCGCGTCGTAGTGGTCGGTCTTCCACTGCGAGAGGCGGAACAGGACCGGAAAGCCGGGCGAGACCGCAGCCCGCACGGCGGCGACGACCTCGGCGGCGAACCGGGCCCGGGAAGCGGGGTCGCCACCGTAGGCGTCGGTGCGGGTGTTGGTGCCGTGCCACAGGAAGTTGTCGATCAAGTAGCCGTGGGCGCCGTGCAGTTCGACGCCGTCGAAGCCGATGCGTTCGGCGGCGGCCGCGGCCTCGGCGAAGGCGCGGACGACCGCGTCGATGTCGTCGAGCGTCATGGCCCTGCCGTGCGCACGCCCGTCAAGGTCGATGCCGGACGGACCCTCCGCAGGGATGCTGGACGGACCTTCCGCGGAGCCGCCGTGCGGCTGCCCCGCACCGCCCCGCAGCACACCCGTGTGCCACAGCTGGGGCATGATCCGGCCTCCCGCCGCGTGCACCCGCGCGGCCACCGCCGCCCAGCCGGCGAGGGCCCGCTCACCGTGGAAGTGCGGCACGCCGTCGTACGCGGCGGCCGCGTCCCGCCGCACATAGGTTCCCTCCGTGACGATCAGGCCGGCGCCGCCGGCCGCGCGCCGCGCGTAGTACGCGGCGACATCCTCGCCGGGCACGCCGTCCGGCGAGAAGCGCCGGGTCACGGCGGCCATCGCGATGCGGTTGCGCAGCGTCAGGCCGCCGAGGGTGAAGGGGCGGCCCAACAGACGTGCGGCGCGCGACGCGTCCTCGTTCGATACGCCGCTGTCCACGGTCTCCATGGCGGGTTCCTCTGCTCTCGAGTGCTCTTGGGTACGAGCACTATGACAGAAGCGTAACCACTTTGCCTATGTCGGCTGCCCTTGCGTCCCGTCCCCGTCCACCTCCCGTACGAGCTCGATCGCCCGGCCCAGCGTGCTCAGCCGCGCGTCGAGCGTGTCGCCCGCCGGATAGAGCCGGACCGTGTCGACGCCCGCGGCGCGCCAGACCCGCAGCCGCTCGCGCACCATCTCCTCGGTGCCGATCAGGGTGGTCGCGAGGACCATCTCGTCGCTCACGAGACCGGCCGCGCCGTCCCGGTCACCCGCCTGCCAGCGCTCGCGGACCTCCGCGGCGGCCTCGGCCCATCCCTGCCTGCTGTAGGCGGCGTTGTAGAAGTTGGTGGTGGCGGAGCCCATCCCGCCGAGGCTGAAGGCCAGTTCCTTCTTGCGGCCCGCGACCATCGCGCGCAGGGCGTCCTCGTCGTCCGCGAACGCCACCTCGGCGCCCTGGCAGATGTCGAGGTCGGCACGGGTGCGGCCGGCCGCGGCGAGGCCCGCGTCCAGGTGGTCGAAGTACGCCTCCTTGGCACCCTCCGGCACGAAACTGGTGCCGAGCCAGCCGTTCGCGACCTCTCCCGTGAGGCGGAGCATCTTCGGGGAGAGGGTGGCGAGGTAGATCGGCAGGTCGTGCTCGGTGCGCAGCGAAAGACGCATGGGCCGGGCCTCGCCGCCGGGCAGCGGCACGGTGAACTCGCGCCCCTCATGGACGATCTTCTCGCCGGAGGCCGCCCGCCGGATGATGTCCACGGTCTCCCGCATCCGGGAGAGCGGGCGCGCGAACGGCACGCCGTGCAGCCCCTCGATCACCTGCGGCCCCGACGGTCCGAGGCCCAGCAGGAACCGCCCTTCGGAGATCTGCGCCAGCGTGAGGGCAGCCCGGGCGATGGCGACGGGAGTGCGGGTGCCGAGCTGGATGATCCCCGAGCCGAGCAGCAGCCGTTCGGTGCGGGCCGCCAGGTAGCCGAGCGGGGAGGGCGCTTCGGAGCCCCAGGCCTCGGCCACCCAGCAGATGTCCATGCCCAGCTTCTCGGCCTCGGTGACGAAGTCGACCGTCTCCCGCCAGTCCGCCCCGGACGCCTCGATCGTCGTCGACGTACGCATCAGGACCGCGCCCCTTCCACGGCCGACGTACCGCCCGCGTCGGCCACGCCCTCGGCCAGCGCCTTGATCGCGTCGACCGTGGCGGTCATGCTCCGCTCGAACTCCCTCAGCCGTACGAACACGATCTTCTGTTCCTTCTCCGACATCCGTTCGATCGCATGGCTGAGTCCCGAGCGGCCGGGGCCAAGGCGCATCCACTGCGTCAGGAGCGTGCCCCCGTCGTCCTGTGCCGCGAGAGAGAACCGCCACAGGGCGCTGGGGTGTTCGGGGTCGTTCACCGCCCACGCGAACTCGCGCGGCGCCTCGCACGCCACGACGTACGACGTGGTCTCCCACTCCCCCAGGGAGTCGTGCCTGCTGCGCCCGGTGAACCGTGCGCCGAGCGCGGGGCCGCTCGCTCCGTCCAGCCATGCGACCGATTGCAACTCCGCACTCAGCGCGGGCAGCAGGCCGATGTCGGAGACGAGCTCCCACACCCGTTCCGGTGGCGCGGCGATCCGCCCGCTCACCTCGACCGTCGACCCGTCCGCGTAACGCGCTCCTGTCCACTCCATCGAAGACCGCCCTCCACGTCGCCTGGGAGGCTTACGCCTCTGACCTTGAGAGTTGCGTAGATAGACTCACTCGTCAAGGGTCGAGAACCGTCATAGGCACGCGGAGGCGCGGCGCTCTCAGCGGCTGAACCGCGCCTGCACGTCCGGGCGTTCGGCGAGGCGGGGCGGATAGCCGGGGCCGAGCCGCGGGCTCGTGTTCGCGGCCGTCATCGGTTCCCCGCAGTCGGCGCAGACGACCTCGGCGCGGCTGTCCTGGCCGCAGCGGTCGTGGTGGAACACGATCGGCGCGCCCTCCTCGCCGCTCAGCCAGCGGTCGCCCCAGCTGTTCATGGCGGCGAGGACACCGAAGAAGTCGCGGCCCTTCTCGGTGAGCACGTAGTCGTAGCGCACCGGCTCGCTCTGGTAGGCCCGCTTCTCCAGGAGGCCCTCGTCGACGAGGCGGCGCAGCCGGTCGGTGAGGGTGTTGCGGGCGATGCCGAGCTCTCGCTGGAAGGCGTCGAAGCGCTTGATGCCGTAGAACGCCTCGCGCAGGACGAGCGGCGTCCACCAGTCGCCGAGCAGGTCCATCGTGCGGGCGATGGAGCACGGCCAGTTCGCAAAGGAGGTCCGCCTCATGACGCCAGCATACGGAGGTCGGTCTCAGCACGAGACCCAGCAGACCCGGCAGGCCGGCAGGGAGGAACCGCGCCTGGGACGTGACGTTCGACGCAAACGGCGCCCGCCTGTTGTGAGCGGGCGCCCGCGGCTGATCAGGTACGGAGACCGGGCCCTCGCGGGAACCGGCCGAGCCGAGCAGTCAGGAGAACTCCCCATGACGACCGGATACTTCACATCCGTCGACGACGTCTCGGCACGCCTGGCCACGACCGGCTATCTGGCCTCCCCGGCCGTCGCCACGACCGTCTTCCTGGCGGACCGGCTCGGCAAGCCGCTGCTCGTGGAGGGCCCGGCCGGAGTGGGCAAGACGGAGCTGGCGAAGGCCGTCGCCGAGGTCGCGGGCGCCCGGCTCGTACGGCTGCAGTGCTACGAGGGTGTCGACGAGTCGCGCGCGCTGTACGAGTGGAACCACGCCAAGCAGCTCCTGCGCATCACCGCGGGCCGCGACGAGTCGTGGGACGAGACGCGCACCGACATCTTCAGCGAGGAGTTCCTGCTCTCGCGCCCGCTGCTCACCGCGATCCGCGGCGACGAGCCGAAGGTCCTGCTGATCGACGAGACCGACAAGGCCGACGTCGAGGTCGAGGGACTGCTCCTGGAGGTCCTCAGCGACTTCCAGGTCACGGTGCCGGAGCTGGGCACGATCCGCGCCGGGCGCCGCCCGTTCGTCGTCCTCACCTCCAACGCGAGCCGCGAGCTGTCCGAGGCCCTGCGCCGCCGCTGCCTGTTCCTCCACATCGGCTTCCCCGAGGAGGAGCTGGAGCGCCGCATCGTCCGCATGAAGGTGCCCGGACTCGACGAGGCGCTCGCCGCGTCGGTGGTGCGGGTGGTCGGCGCGCTGCGCGCGATGGACCTGCGGAAGGTGCCGTCGGTCGCGGAGACCATCGACTGGGCGCGTACGCTCCTCGCGCTCGGCGCCGACACGCTGGACGAGACCGTCGTACGCGACAGCCTCGGCGTGGTCCTCAAGCACCAGGACGACGTGCTGAAGGCCGTCGCCAAGCTGGACCTGGACGCCGTGTGACGGCCCCGCCGACCGATAGCGGACCCGACTCCCCCGCGCCCGACTCCACCGCGCCCGGCCCTCCCGCACCCGACTCCCCCGCCCCCGCCCCCGGCATCACGGGCCGCCTCACCAGCCTGGTCGGCACGCTCCGCTCGCACGGCCTGCGCATCGGCCCCGGTGAGACCGTCGACGCCGCGGCCGCCCTTGAAGTGCTCGGCCTCACCGACCGGGAGCGGGTCAGGGAAGGGCTCGCCGCCGCGCTGCTCCACCGGGAGGACCAGCGCGCAGTCTTCGACCCGGTTTTCGACCTGTACTTCCCGCTGGGCGTCGGTGCGCCGGACGGCGGGAGCGACCGCGTGCACGAGGGCGGCGGTGACGCCGACCGGGACGCGCTGCGGGAACGGCTCGTCGCCGCGCTCGCCGCGAACGACCAGGCGCTGCTCGGCCAGTTGGCGGGTGAGGCGGTGGACGGCTTCGGCGGCTACGGCGCCTCCTCGTCGGGCGCGGACGGCTGGTCGTCGTACCAGACACTGAGCCGGCTGCGCCCGGAGACGCTGCTCACCCGTGTCCTCGCCGCACTCCGCACGGGCTCCACCGGGCAGGACACCGGCGAGGCGGCGTTCACGGACCGCCTCGAAGCGGACGAGGTGCGGCGCCGCATCGAGGGGTTCCGAGAGCGGGTCCGCACCGAGGCGCGCCGCCGGGTCGCCGAGCGGCGCGGCACCGAGGAGATCGCCCGCCGTGCCGTGGCGACCACCGTCGACCGCGTCGACTTCCTCCTGGCGGGCCGGGCGCACCTGGACGAACTCCGCCGGGCAGTGCACCCTTTGGCGCGCAGGCTCGCGACCCGCCTCGCCGCCCGTCGCAGGCGGGCCGCGCACGGCAGCATCGACCTGCGCCGCACCTTGCGCGGTTCGCTGTCGACGGGTGGCGTGCCGATGCGCCCTGTGCTGCGCCGTCGCCGTCCCGCGCGCCCCGAACTGGTCCTGCTGTGTGATGTGTCCGGTTCGGTGGCGGGCTTCGCGAATTTCACGATGCTGCTGGTCCAGGCGTTGCACGACCAGTTCAGCAAGGTGCGTGTGTTCGCCTTCGTCAACCGCGTGGACGAGGTGACGGGGCTGGTCGCGCGGAGCGCCGCCGATCCGGGGGGCCTGAGTGCCCGGATCCTCGGGCAGGCCACCGTGACGGGCTGGCACGGGAGCAGCGACTACGGCACCTCCTTGGGCGAGTTCGCTGAGCGGTACCTCGACGCGGTCGGCCCGCGCTCGACGGTCTTCGTCCTCGGCGACGCCCGGACGAACATGAGCGATCCGAACCTCCCCGCGCTGCGGCACATCGCCGAGCGGGCCCGCCGCGTGTACTGGCTCAATCCGGAGGGGCGCTCGCAGTGGTCGACCGGGGACTCGGCGGCGTACGCGTACGCCGATCTCGTCGAGATGCACGAGTGCCGCAACGCGCGGCAGCTCAGCGCTCTGATCGCACGTCTGCTGCCCGTCTGACCATCCCCGCGAACGCGCACAGCCAGGCCGCGACCGCGATCCACAGCAGCACCCTGCCCGGCTCCCGCAGCCAGGAGAGGTCCGCCGCCGCGCTCACCGAGAGCGTGGCGACGGCCGTCATTCCCATCGGGAAGACCGTGGCCCAGCGCCGCACGTCGTAGCGCGGGCGCGGCCAGCGCACCTCGGCGACCAGCAGGACGAGGTACCAGGCGAGGTCCAGCGCGAGGACGACGAGGGTCACCGTGCGCAGGACGTCGTGCCAGGCCCCGGTGAACAGGGGCGCGGCCATGAGCTTCGTCCCGGCGAGCGCGGAGATCGCGAGGGCGCCGCCCGCCACCCACTGGTCGCCCGCTCCCGTCCGCAGGCCGGTGAGGTCGAAGCGGGCGAAGGCCGCCGCGTACAGCACCAGGCCCAGGCAGAAGAAGCCGAGCGCGACGCCGGAGAGCGGGCGCGCGGGCAGGGCGATGGCCAGGGCGCCGCACAGCACCGCGACCCCCTGGGTGGCGACGCAGACGAGGAAGACCGCGCCCGGCATGCGGTGTCCCCAATGGCGTACGACAGCGGGCAGCAGGACCGGCCAGAGCACGGCGGCGATCACCAGCAGGGTCACGGCGAGCGGCTGCCGGCCGAGGAGCGAAAGGCGCGTGCCCAGCACGCAGGTGGCGGCGACGGCGGTGAGCGCGGGCGGCGTGTCCGCCTCCGCCTCCCAGCGCGAGCGCCGGCGCGCCAGGCGAAATGTGAAGTCCGCGGCGAGCGCGATCCACGCGGCCGCGGCCATCGCCAGGGCCGCGCGGGAGAGCGTCTCGTGGCCGAGGAGGTGCAGGCCCACGGAGATGATCCCGGTGGCCATCACCGCGGAACCCGCCGCGGGCGGCAGCCCCGTCCACCAGGCGGTGAACCGGGCCTGGCGCGTCGCGAGCGGGCTGGGCGTCATGGCTCCAGGATCGGCGACCCGGCCCGGGTCCGCCGGTCGGGCGGGGCCGGCCGGGATCTTCCCGCGCCCCGCCTGACGTGTGCCTTTTCGACGTGCGGGTACCCGGCCGCTCCGACGACGACTGGAGGAAAATCCGTGGCTGCACCCCGCAAGAACGTCTTTGTGCTCGGTCTGGACGAAGCCAATCTGCCCACCTTGAACAGCGTTCCCGACGCGGCGCACTACCGCTTCCACCCGCTGCTCACCGTCGAGGAGCTGCAGGGGGGCGAGGTCTCCGTGCCGGAGCTGCTCGACAAGGCCCAGGGCATCCTCGACTCGTTCGACGGCAGCATCGACGCGATCGTGGGCTACTGGGACTTCCCCGTCAGCACGCTGGTCGCGATACTCGGCGACCGCTACGGCACCCGCAGCACCAGCCTGGAGTCCGTCGTCAAGTGCGAGCACAAGTACTGGAGCAGGCTGGAACAGCAGAAGGTCATCGACGAGCACCCGCGCTTCGGCCGGGTCGATCTCGACGCCGACGATCCGCGGCCGCCGGAGGGGGTGCGGTTCCCGATGTGGCTCAAGCCCGCGCTCTCCTACTCCTCCGAGCTGGCCTACAGCGTCAAGGACCAGGACGAGTTCCGGGAGGCCTGTGCCCGGATCAAGGAGGGCATCAGCCGGGTCGGGCGCCCCTTCGAGTACATACTCCAGCAGCTCGACCTGCCCCCTGAGATGGACGGGGTCGGCGCCCAGGTCTGCCTCGCGGAGGAGGCGATATCGGGCGTGCAGGTCGCCGTGGAGGGATACGTCCACCGGGGCGAGGTCACCGTCTACGGCGTCCTCGACTCCATCAACTACCCCGACTCCTCCTGCTTCCTGCGCCACCAGTACCCGTCCGGTCTGCCCGAGCCCGTGATACGGCGGCTGCACGACGTGTCGAAGCGGGTGATGCGGCAGGTCGGCATGGACTCGGCGACGTTCAGCATCGAGTACTTCTACGACCCGAGCACGGACGCCATCAACCTCCTGGAGATCAACCCCCGGCACTCCCAGTCGCACGCGGAGCTCTTCGCGTACGTCGACGGCGTCCCCAACCACCACTGCATGGTCAGCCTCGCCTTCGACAAGGACCCGGCGCTCCCCCACCGCGAGGGCCCGTACGCGACGGCGGCCAAGTGGTACTACCGCTGGTTCGCCGACGGCGTGTCGCACCAGGTGCCGACGCCCGAGGAGATCGAGCGGATCGAGCGCGAGAACCCGGGCGTACGCGTCGATGTCCTCGCCGAGGAGGGCAGGAAGCTCTCCGAGGTGACCGACCAGGACAGCTACAGCTACGAGCTGGCCCACATCAGCACCGGCGGCGACAGCGAAGAGGACCTGCGGCGCAAGTACGACCGGTGCGTGGCCGCGCTGGGTCTCGCCTTCGACGACACCGAGCCGGGCGGCCGCGACCTCACCAACGACTAGCCGGCACACCGAACCACCCCGCACCACCCGTCGGCCCCGGCGGGAAAGCAACTGAGAGGACGGCCCCGCACCATGCGTTACGTGGGCAATCTCCCGTACGCGACGAAAGAGGAAGAGCACGTCGTCATCCCGATGTCCGACGGCGTCCGGCTGTCGGCCCGCATCTGGCGGCCCACGGCCTCGGACGACGACCCGGTGCCCGCCATCCTGGAGTACATCCCGTACCGCAAGCGCGACCTGAGCTCGCAGCGCGACTCGATCCACCACCCCTACATCGCGGGGCACGGGTACGCGTGCGTGCGGGTCGACCTGCGCGGCACCGGCGAGTCCGAGGGCGTGCTCACGGACGAGTACCTGGAGCAGGAGCAGACCGACGCCGAGGAAGTCCTCGCCTGGCTGGCCGAGCAGCCCTGGTGCGACGGCACCACCGGCATGATGGGCATCTCCTGGGGCGCGTTCGCCGCCCTCCAGGTCGCCGCCCGGCAGCCCGAGAGCCTCAAGGCGATCGTCATCTCGTCGTTCACGGACGACCGGTACGCCGACGACATGCACTACATGGGCGGCGCGATGCTGTCGGACAACCTCGCCGAGGCCGGCACCATGTTCGCCTACGCCACCTGTCCGCCGGACCCCGCAGTGGTCGGCGACCGCTGGCGCGAGATGTGGCAGGAGCGGCTCGACCACGCCCGGCCCTGGGTCCTGGAGTGGCTGCGCCACCAGCGCCGCGACGCGTACTGGAAGCACGCCTCCGTCTGTGAGAACTACCAGGCCGTGCGCTGCCCCGTCCTCGCCTCCAGCGGCTGGGCGGACGGCTACTCCAACGCCGTGACCCGGCTGCTCGCCCATCTCGACGTGCCGCGCAAGGGCCTCGTCGGCCCCTGGTCGCACAAGTATCCGCACCTGGGCGAGCCCGGCCCCGCCATCGGCTATCTGCAGGAGGTCGTGCGCTGGTGGGACCACTGGCTCAAGGGCGAGGACAACGGCGTGATGGAGGGCCCGATGCTGCGGGCCTGGATGCAGGAGAGCGTGCCGCCCTCCACCTCCTACGAGGAGCGTCCCGGGCGCTGGGTCGGCGAGCCGGACTGGCCCTCGCCGCACATCGAGCAGGTCAGCCGCCCGCTAGCGCGGCACCGCATCATCATGGACGGCGAGGCGCCCGGTGACGAGGTGCCCGCCGGTGAGGTGATGACCGTGCAGTCCCCGC
The DNA here is from genome assembly GCF_055639375.1 of Streptomyces sp. NPDC039462. Taxonomy (NCBI): domain Bacteria; kingdom Bacillati; phylum Actinomycetota; class Actinomycetes; order Kitasatosporales; family Streptomycetaceae; genus Streptomyces; species Streptomyces sp. NPDC039462. The sequence goes on along the minus strand of NZ_JBVKAO010000003.1, from coordinate 657,995 downwards.
TCTCCGTGGGCCAGTTCGCCGGGAAGTGGGCGTCCTACAACGCGCCGCCGGACCTGCCCTACGACCAGCGCGAGGAGGACGGCGGGTCGCTCGTCTTCGACTCGCCCGAGCTGACCGAGACCGTGGAGATCCTCGGCTCGCCCTCCGTCGAACTCGACCTGTCGGTCAGCGAACCGGTGGCCACCGTCGCCGCCCGCATCTCCGACGTCGCCCCCGACGGGCGCGCCACGCGGGTCACCTACGGCGTGCTCAACCTGACCCACAGGAACGGCACCGGCGAGCCCGAACCGCTCGAACCGGGCCGCCGCTACCGCGCGACCCTCCAGCTCAACGGCGTCGCCCAGTCCTTCCCGCCCGGCCACCGGATCCGGCTCTCCCTGTCGACGTCCTACTGGCCGCTGGCGTGGCCGCCGCCGCGACCGGTGGTGCTCAGCGTGTACGAGGGGTCCAGCGCGCTGCGCCTTCCGGTGCGCCCGACGGCGGAACCGGACAACGCGCCCCAGCGGCCCTTCGGCGAGCCCGAGGGCACCCCGCCGCTCGCCACCACCCGGCTCTCGCCGCCGGAGCAGCGCTGGGAGGTCAAGCGCGACCTGGTCGGATACGACTCCTCGCTGGAGATCGTCAAGGACCGCGGCACGGTGCGCTACGACGAGATCGGCCTCGATGTCGGCTGCCGGGCGTACGAGCGGTACACCGCGACCGGGGACGACTTCACCTCGGTGGGCGGCGAGTCCGACTGGACGATGCGGTTCCGGCGGGACGACTGGGACGTCAGCGTGCGGACCCGGACGGTGCTGAGGTGCGACGAGGACAACTTCTTCGTCGACGCAACCCTGGACGGCTACGAGGGAGAGCGTCGCGTCTTCTCCCGCACCTGGAACGAGACCCTGCCGCGCGACTGGCTCTGACCCGTGCCCGCCAGACCCGGCCGCACCCGCGGAATGCCGCCGGCCGGTCCTCCGACCTGCCGTGACCGGCGGCGCGGCGGCCGGGTTTGGCGCACGGGCCGGGGGAGACTCGCACTCACGCACGCCGAGACCTTGGAGGCCGCCATGCACACCGTCACGGATGCCGCATGAACGACATGAAGCCACCCGGCGCGCTGCCGGGCCGCCCCGAGTCGTACTGGATGGAGACCAGCGCGTCGACGTCCCACCCGCCCCTGGCCGAGGACATCGAGGTGGACGTCGCCGTGGTCGGCGGCGGTGTCGCGGGGCTGAGCACGGCCTGGGAACTCGCCCGCGCCGGGCGGTCGGTCGCCGTCCTGGAGGCCGACCGCATCGCCGCCGGCGTCACCGGCTACACCACCGCCAAACTCACCGCCCTGCACTCCCTCGTCTACGAGCGGCTGCGCCGCACGCGCGGCCCGGAGGGCGCCCGCCTGTACGCGGAGTCGCAGCAGCGGGCGGTGGAGCACGTGGCGGCGGTCTCCGCCGAGCTCGGCATCGACTGCGACCTGGAACGCGCACCGGCCTTCACCTACACGACCCGCGCCGACCGCACCGACGAGCTGCGGGCCGAGGCCGCCGCGGCCCGGGAGGCCGGCCTCGCCGCCACGTACACGGAGGAGACCGGCCTGCCGTTCCCCGTGGCGGGCGCGGTGCGCGTCGAGGACCAGGCGCAGTTCCACCCCCGCTCCTACCTGCTCGCGCTCGCCGACGACCTGCTGGCGCGCGGCGGTGCCATCCACGAGCGGACCCGGATCACCGGCCTGCGCGAGGGTTCGCCGTGCACCGTGACCTCCGAGTCCGGGCACACGGTCACCGCCCGGGCGGTCGTCATCGCCACCCACTACCCGGTCTTCGACCGCGCCCTGCTGTTCGCCCGGCTCTCCCCCAGGCGCGAGCTCGTCGTCGCCGCTCCCCTGGCGGCCGGCCAGGACCCCGGCGGCACGTACATCACGCAGGACGAGGGCAAGCGCTCGGTGCGCACCGCGCCGTACGGCGGTGACGGCGGGCGGCTCCTCATCGTCACGGGGGACAGCTTCACTCCGGGCACCGGCGACCCCGCCGCGGGGTTCCGCACCCTGGACACGTGGATGCGGGAACGCTTCGACGTCGGGGAGACGGCCTACCGGTGGGCGGCGCAGGACAATGACGTCACCGACACCGTCCCGATGATCGGCCCCTTCCACCCGGGCGCCCGGCACACCTATGTGGCGACCGGGTTCGGCGGCTGGGGCATGAGCGGCGGCGTCATGGCGGGCCAGTTGCTCACCAAGCTGATCTGCGGCGAGAAGTCGCCGTGGGCCGAGCTGTACGATCCCCGCCGGCTGTGGAGCGCCGTGCGGGAGATGCCGTCGCTGCTGAGCACGCAGGCAGAGGTCGCACGGCACTTCATCGGGGACCGGCTCCGCCCGACCCACGTCGACTCCGTGGACGAGATCCCCGCGGGGTCCGGGGCGGTGGTCCGGGTCGAGGGGCGGCGCTGCGCGGTGCACAGGGACGCGTCGGGCGCGCTGCACGCGGTCTCCGCCACCTGCACCCACCTCGGCTGCCTGGTCTCCTTCAACCATGCCGAGACGACGTGGGAGTGCCCCTGCCACGGCTCCCGGTTCGCCACCGACGGGTCGGTCCTCCAAGGGCCGGCGACCCGCCCGCTGGAGCCGCGCGAACTGCCCGGCTCATGAGGCCGTGGCCCTGGTCTTGGGCGCCGGTCCACCGGTCAGGGGCGCGGGCAGGCCGCCGGGCGTACCCGTGCGGGCGAAGGTGAGCCACGCGGAGCGCAGCGCCCTGCCGAGCCGGTCGGTCTCCTCCCACGGCGTCCCGCCCAGCATGGGTGCCGACCGCCACGCGTCGCGCGTCCCGAAGAGCAAGGGCAGTTCGAGGCAGTGGGTGGCGCCGAACGGGGATCCTGCGGGGCGCCAGTCGATGCGGTACGCGTGCACCCGGGCGCCGGCCCGGGCCAGGCGCTCCCCGTAGCGGGACAGCGGCTCCTCGTACACCTCGCGGGTGCGCACCGCCGGGTCCTCGCCGTCGCCGAGGAACACGGTCATGTCGTCGGCGTTCCAGCCGTACAGGACGTCGAGGCCGCGTACGTTCCCGTCGGACGGGGTGTCCGGGGGCGCGAGGGGCGCAACTCCTTCCACGGGTATGAAGGCGGGCTCCATCCGCCGGCCCGCCGTGCGCAGGTGAACAGCTCCCGTCTCGCTCTGTGCCGCCAGGATCGCGGCCACGTCGGCCGTGCGCGGATCCGTGCCGAGGGCGTCGGCGAAGACCTGCCCGAGCGCGAGGGACTCCTCGCGGGGGCGGGCGGTGATCTCCAGCGGGGCGCTCTGCAGGACGGCCCGGCGGAAGAGGCCGCGCGCCTCGGGCAGTTCCATCAGGAGGCGGACGGAGATGCCGCCGGCGGACTGTCCGACCACGGTGACGTTCGCGGGGTCCCCACCGTAGTCGGCGATGTGCGTGCGCACCCAGCGCAACGCCTCCAGCTGGTCGTAGAGGCCGAGGTTGCCCTCGCTCACCCCGTCGAGACAGAGGTAACCGAGTGCTCCCAGGCGGTAGTTGACGCTGACGACGACCACATCGCCTTCGGCCGCGAGGACTCCCCCGTCGTACCAGTCCATGAGACCCGCGCCGGTGGCGAACCCGCCGCCGTGCAGCCACACGAGCACCGGCCTGGCCCCCGCGTCCCGGGCCGGTGTGGCGATCGACAGGTTGAGGCAGTCCTCGCCCTGCGGGTGGGTGTCGGAGGGCGGACCCATCACGAAGTCGAGCCGGGAAGGGGGTTGCGGACAGATCTCGCCGGTGGCGGGGCGCGAGTCCCGGTCCGGTACCGGCCGGGGCCGGGCGAAGCGTTCGGCGGTGGCGTAGCGGATCGGTCCCGTCCGGATCACTTCCGGAACGCTCACTTCCGTACGGGACGGCGTGCTCACTTCCGTACGGGACGGCGTGCTGTCGTCCGTACGGGACGGCGTGCTGTCGCTCATGCTTCCGCACCTTCCGTGGTAGCTACACTCAACACGGCGAAGTCTCCGCCACCGCAGGGCAATGCGCCACCAGTTCGACCCGGGCGTGCGGTCAGCGGCGGAAGTGGACGCGGACGATCGATCCGTCGGCGCCGAGGCGTGCGGTGACCAGATCGCTCAACTGCCGTACGGCCCACAGGCCGTGGCCCTTCGCGGCGCGCGGGTCGGTCGGGACGTGTCCCAGATAGCCCGTGTCCCGCGCCTCGACGGCGGGGCGCCCGCCACCGGAGTCGGCGATCTCGCAGACAACCCAGTCGGCATCGCTCCACAGCCGCAGCACGCCACGGCCGCCGCCGAACCGGACGGCGTTGACCACGGCTTCGTGCACGGCCGCCGCCATGTCGCGTGCGCGGTCGTCGGTGAGCCGGCAGCGCCGGGCGTACTCGGCGACGGCGATCCGGGCGGCCACCGACTCGCCACGGGTGAAGGAGACCGTCCGGGGTGCGTGCGGCGGAGCGGGCGTCTCGGGTGACGTGCGCGCGAGTTCGTCGCACTCGGCGTAGAAGGCGGACGGGTCCGCGTACCGGCCGCCGTCGGCCGATCCGTCGCCCGGGACCATCTCGGGGTGGGTGCGCCGGGCGTCGGCGAGGACTCCCGCGGGCAGGACACGGGCGTCGTAGGGGCACAGGACCCAGTGACCCGATGCGGCGAACGCCACGTTGATCAGGGATTCGTAGCGCGTCCATTCGCGGGTCTCGAAGGCGGTCCGCCCCGTCCACACCGGTTCGCCGATGACGCGGACGCGCCGGTCGCCGCCCTCCTCGCGCTCCGTGCAGTAGGCGTTGTACCGGCCCAGTGTGCGGGACGGGTAGTGGTACCAGTCCAAGGCGTCGACGAAGTCGACGTCCCGCGCGGCGCCGCCGAGCGCGCCCCGCAGCAGGGCGAGGTTGTCGCCACGGACGACGGCGAGCACCGCGTCCCCGGCCGTGAGGCCGTCCCGGACGAATCCGACGGTGCCGGACAGGAACTCCTCGTCAGAGGAGTAGCGGAGTGCCTGGTGGACGAAGCCGGTCCGCTTCATCGCTCCTCGTGCCCCCTTCCCAGGTCCAGGCCGGGGATGCGGTCCCAGCCGGTGGCCTGCATGACCCGGCGCACGTGCGGGGCGACGCCGTCGAGGACCAGGCCGCCGCCCAGTGCGTACAGACCGAGGCCCGTAAAGACCAACAGGCGCAGCGCGCAGACGTCGATGAAGGTGAGGCCGCGCAGGTCGAGACGGGCGCGGTACCGGTCGTCCGGCCGGTCGGCGGCCCGCTCGGTCTCGGCGCGCAGCGCGCGGGCCACCGCGGTGAAGTTGCTGTCGTCGACCTCGCCGCACAGGGCGAGGCCGGGCGGCGTGAACGTCCGGGTGATGCGCAGCAGTTCGTCCTGCCACACGTCGTCGGCGATCACCCTGCCCTGGTGCAGCGTGTCGAGGGCGGCCAGTTCGTCCGGGCCGAAGAGGCGGCGGTCGTACTGGCACAGGCCGAGGACGGGCAGCGTCGCGAAGAGGGGATCAAGGCGTCGCTCGGCGTCGCAGAGCCCCTCGGCCGTCTCGGCGTCCCGGCGCGGCGCCACCTCGAAGGCGATCCGCAGCCCGAGGAAGCCGTCGGCCTCGGCGGCCGCGGCCTCGCGGCGCACCAGTCCGGAGAGGCCCCGCAGCCTCCCGGGCTCGCTCAGCCGGGAACTGGTCCGCAGCCGGCCCTCGGCGAGCGCGCCCTGCACATCGCACCCGTGCCGCCGCAGGAAGCCGAGCAGGGCGGCGGGCGGCTCCTCGGCCGAGGTCAGAAGCAGTCCGCGCTGACCGCAGGCCAGGGCGTCGAGGAGGTACGCGGCGAGCACCGCCTCGCGCTCCTCGTCCGTCCGGTGGCCCAGGAGGAGATGGTCCCCCGGCCGCATCTGCCCGACGGCTCGCAGGGCCGGCGTGGTGTCCATCTCACGCACCCCCTCCGCACAGCGTCCGCCGTGCCGCTACCCGGTGTGGCTGGACGACTACACGTTACGCATGTGAGGCGCCCTCCGGAACGGGCCCCCGGTGTTCCCCACCCTGCCGGGTGTCACCGGGCACGTCGTGGTGGATCGGTGTGCGCGAGCCGGTCAGCGGCAGGCCGGTGCCGCCCTGCCGCGCCGCGACGATCTCCGCCGCGATGGACAGAGCGGTCTCCTCGGGCGTGCGGGCCCCGAGGTCGAGGCCGATCGGCGAGTGGAGCGCGGCCAGTTCGTCCTCGGTGACGCCCTCCTCGCGCAGGCGGCGGTTGCGGTCCTCGTGGGTGCGGCGGGAGCCCATCGCGCCGACGAACGCGACGGGCAGCCGCAGCGCCGCCGCGAGGAGCGGCACGTCGAACTTGGCGTCGTGGGTGAGCACGCACAGGACCGTGCGGCTGTCCGTGGCGGTGCTCCGGAGATAGCGGTGCGGCCACTCGACCACGATGTCGTCGGCCTCGGGAAAGCGGGCCGGGGTGGCGAAGACGGGGCGGGCGTCGCAGACCGTCACGTGGTAGCCGAGGAACTTGCCCGCGCGGACCAGGGCCGCCGCGAAGTCGACGGCACCGAAGACGATCATGCGGGGCGGCGGCACGCTCGACTCGACGAGGACCGTCACGGCGCTCCCGCAGCGTGTGCCGCTCTCGGACACGACGAACTCGCCGGTGCGGCCGGCCGCCAGCAGGGCGCGGCTCTCCCCCGCCGCCGTGCGGTCCAGCTCCGGGTGCCCGCCGAGCGTTCCCTCGTACGTCCCCGCTGTCCCCTCCTCGCCCTCCGGGGCCACCAGGAGCGGTCTGCCGAGGAGTTCGGCCGGGCCCTTGAAGACGCGGGCCAGGGCCACGGCCTCACCGCGTCCCGCGGCGGACAGGGCGGCGGCGAACACCGCCCTGTCCGGCGCGGCCGCGGTCACCGGGGTGACCAGGACCTCGATGACCCCGCCGCAGGTCAGCCCGACCGCGAAGGCGTCCTCGTCGCTGTAGCCGAACCGCTCGACGGTGGCTTCGCCGTCCTGGAGGGACTGGAGGCACAGGTCGTAGACCGCCGCCTCGACGCAGCCGCCGGAGACCGAGCCGATGACGGTGCCCCCGGCGTCGACGGCCAGCGCGGCGCCGGGACCCCGCGGTGCGCTGCCGCCGACGCTCACGACGGTGGCGACGGCGAAGTCCCGGCCCTCCTCGACCCAGCGGTTCAGGTCGTCGGCGATGTCAAGCACGGGACGCGGTTCCCGCCGACAGGACGCGGTCGGGGCGGATCGGGAGGGTCCGGTGGCGGACGCCCGTCGCGTGCCAGACCGCGTTGGCGACCGCCGCCGCGGCACCGACGATCCCGATCTCTCCGACGCCCTTGATGCCCACCGGGTCGTCCGCGTCCGGGTCGGCCACCCAGTCCGCCTCGATGTGCGGCACGTCGGCGTGCGTGGCGATGTGGTAGCCCGCGAGGTCGGGGCCCACGAGACCGCCCGACGCCGCGTCCCTGACCGCCTCTTCGTGCAGTGCCATGGACAGGCCCCAGGTCATGCCGCCGATCAACTGGCTGCGTGCGGTCAGTGGGTTGACGATGCGCCCCGCGGCGAAGATGCCGAGCATGCGCCGCACCCGCACCTCGCCGGTGGTGACGTCCACGGCGACCTCGGCGAACTGGGCGCCGAAGGCGTGCCGTTCCTTCTGGCTGAGCGCGCCGATGGCCTCGCTGGTGTCCGCCCGTGCGGTGATCCCCTCCGGCGGGATGTCCCCGCCGGGCACCAGCTTCTCCCGCAGCTCGCGCGCCGCGAGCGTGACCGCCCAGCCCCAGGACCGGGTGCCCATGGAGCCGCCCGCGATCATCGCGGGCCCGAAGTCGCTGTCGCCGATGTGGACGCGGACCCGGTCCGGGGCGACTTCCAGGGCGTCCGCGGCGATCAGGGTGAGAGCGGTCCGCGCTCCGGTGCCGATGTCCGCCGCGGTGATGCGCACGGTGTAGGTGCCGTCGGCCTCCGCCGTCACGCCGGCGGTGCTCGGGGCGACGAGCACCGGGAAGGTGGCCGCGGCGGTGCCGGTGCCGAGCAGCCAGCGTCCCTCGCGGCGGAGGCCGGGGCGCGGATCGCGGTCCGCCCAGCCGAACCTGCGGGCGCCCTCGTCGAAGCACGCCAGCAGATTGCGGCTGCTGAACGGCAGGCCGGAGACGGGGCCGACGTCCGGTTCGTTGCGGGTCCGCAGCGCGATGGGGTCCATGCCGCACTTCTCGGCGAGCTCGTCGAGAGCCGACTCCACCGCGAAGGATCCCGGCGCCTCGCCGGGGGCGCGCACCCAGGTCGGTGTGGGCACGTCGAGGCGTACGACGCGGTTGACGGTGTGGTGCGCGTCGGCGGCGTACATCGAGCGTCCGAACCCTGCGCTCTCCTCGACGAACTCGTGGACAGTCGACGACAGGCTCTGCGCCTGGTGGTCGAAGGCGAGCAACCGCCCGTCGGGCGCGGCGCCGAGCCGGACGCGCTGTGTGGTGGGGCTTCGGTAGCCGACGAGCGAGAACATCTGACGGCGTGTCATGACGACGCGGACGGGGCGGTCGAGGGTGGTCGCCGCCATCACGGCGAAGACCTGGTGGACCCGCAGCCCCTTGGATCCGAAGGCCCCGCCGACGTGCTCGGACCTCACCCGCACCGAGGCCGGGTCGAGGGAGAACAGCTTCGCCAGCTCGTCCGCGACCCAGGTGCTGCCCTGGTTGGAGTCGACGATCTCGAGGCGGCCGTTGTCCCAGCGCGCGGTCGCGGCATGCGGCTCCATCGAGCTGTGGTGCTCTTCGGGCGTGCTGTACTCGGCGTCCACGACGTGGGCGGAGGCGGCGAGTTGTGCCTCCAGGTCGCCCTTCTCCATGCGCATTCCGTCGCCGTCCGGCGTGTACGTGCCCGGACGCCCCGCGGAGAACTCGATGTCGTGCGGCTCCTGGTCGTAGTGGACCACGAGCGCCTCGGCGGCCTCCCTCGCCTGTTCGGGCGTCTCGGCGACGACCAGCGCCACCGGCCAGCCGACGAAGGGCACCCGGTCGTGCTGGAAGGCCTCGACAATCGGGTCGGGCCGCCCGAGCATGCCCACGTAGTCGGCGTCGACCCGCGGCGCGTTCCCGTGGTGCAGCACGGCGAGGACGCCGGGCATCGCGAGGACGGCCTCGGTGTCGAGGGAACGGACGCGGCCGCGGGCGATCGTCGACAGCACCAGCCAGCCGTGGGCGAGATCGGCGAAGGGGATCTCTCCGGCGTAGCGGGCCGCGCCGGTGACCTTGTCGCGGCCCTCGACGCGGGTGTGCGCGGTGCCCACGGCACCGGTAGGAGCCGTGGTCGCTGTCGTCGTGGTGGTCATCGGGGCGCCTCCTCGGTGAGTTCGGTCAGCAGGGCCACGACGAGGTTGCGCGTGAGCGTCACCTTGTAGCCGTTGTCGGGCAGGGCGCGGGCGGCGGCCAGTTCGGCGTCGGCCGCGGCGGCGAAGGCCTCGGCGCTCGCCGGGCCGCCGGTCAGCACCCGCTCGGCCTCCCGGGCCCGCCACGGCCGGGACGCGACCGCGCCGATGCCGATGCGCACGTCCCGCACGACACCGTCCCGTACGTCGAGGGCGGCGGCGATCGAGCCGATGGCGAAGGCGTAGGAGGCGCGCTCGCGCACCTTGCGGTAGCGGGAGACGGCCGCGACCGGGGCGGGCGGCAGGGTGACGGCCGTGATGAGCGCCCCGGGCGGCAGCGCGGTCTCCAGATGCGGCGTGTCCCCCACGGGCAGGTAGAAGTCGGTGATCGGCAGCGCGCCGGGGCCGTCGGCGGTTTCGTAGTGGACGACGGCGTCGAAGGCGGTGAGGGCCACGCCCATGTCGGAGGGGTGGACGGCCACGCAGTGCTCGGTGGCGCCGAGGATGGCGTGGTTGTGGTGCACGCCCTCGATGGCGGAGCAGCCGGTGCCGGGCTCGCGCTTGTTGCAGGGCTTGCTCAGGTCGGTGAAGTAGCCGCAGCGGGTGCGCTGCAAAAGGTTCCCGCCGACCGTCGCCATGTTGCGCAGCTGGCCGGAGGCGCCCGCGAGGACCGCCTGCGACAGCGCCGGGTAACGGCGGCGCACGTCGGGGTGGGCGGCGAGATCGCTGTTGGTGACGGTCGCGCCGACGCGCAGGCCGCCGTCCTCGGTGGTCTCGATCCCGTCCAGGGGCAGTTCACGGATGTCGACGAGGAGCCCGGGCCGCTCCACGCCCGTCTTCATCAGGTCGACGAGGTTGGTGCCGCCGCCGAGATAGCGGGCGTCGGGGTCGGCGCCGAGCACGGCGACCGCGCCGGGCACGTCATGGGCTCGCTGGTAACCGAAGTCCCTCATGCGGTGGCACCTTCCTCGGCGCTCGCGGCCTTCGCGACGGCCTGCACGATCGATACGTACGCGCCGCAGCGGCAGAGGTTGCCGCTCATTCGCTCGCGGATCTCCTCGGCGGTGAGCTCGGGCACGCCCGCCTCGGGCCGCACGTCGGTGGTGGCGGCGCTCGGCCAGCCCGCCGCGTGCTCCTCGAGGACGCCGAGCGCGGAACATATCTGTCCCGGCGTGCAGTAGCCGCACTGGTAGCCGTCGAGGTCGAGGAAGGCCTGCTGGACGGGGTGCAGCCGGTCGCCGTCCGCGACGCCCTCGATGGTGGTGATCTCGCGCCCCTCGGCGGCGACCGCGAGTTGCAGACAGGAGACGGCCCGGCGGCCGTCGATCAGCACCGTGCAGGCCCCGCACTGGCCTTGGTCGCAGCCCTTCTTGGTGCCGGTCAGATCGAGTCGCTCGCGCAGCGCGTCGAGCAGGGTGGTGCGGTGGTCGACGGTCAGTGTGTGCTTCTCACCGTTGATGTTCAGGGTGAGGGCACTGGACGTCGATGGAGCCATGAGCAGCCTTCTTTCGCGAATCGCGTCGAACGAGGCGGTCCCGGCGGGAGGTACGGGAAAGGGTGGCGCTGTACAGGGAGGAAGACCCTGCCGCTCCGACAGCGGGGGTCCCCAGTGGGCATGACTGCCGCTATGGTGAACCTAAGCGGACAGCCGTCCGTTAACCGTCGAACTTAGCGGACAGCTGTCCGCTCAGCAAGGCACAACCAGGCCGCGATGCGCCGCGTGATGGGTCGAAGGAGAGCGAAATGGGCCGGCACAAGGACGCGCCCTTGCGCTCGGACGCGCAGCGCAACCGCGAGCGCATCCTCGAAGTGGCCCTGGCGGAGCTGACGCGGGCGAGCGACGCGCCGCTCAGTGCGATCGCGAAGAAGGCGGGCGTCGGACAGGGCACGTTCTACCGCAACTTCCCCAACCGCGAGTCGCTCGTCCTCGAGGTGTACCGCTACGAGGTCCAGCAAGTGTCGGACGCCGCCTGCCAGTTGCTGGAGACCCGCACCCCGGACCGGGCCCTGCGGGAGTGGATGGACCGCCTCGTCCGGTACGCGATGGCGAAGGCGGGCCTCGCCGACGCGATCCGCAAGGCCACGAGCACGCTCGGCAGCCTGGCGGGGGTGGGTCCCGGCCCGCTGACCGAGGCCATCGAACACCTCCTTCGGGCGAACGAGGAAGCGGGCACCATCCGGCCGGGCGTCACCCCCGACGACTTCCTGCTCGCCATCGCCGGCCTCTGGCACATCGACCCGCACAGCGACTGGGAGTCGCGGGCCGGCCGCCTCATGGATCTCGTCATGGACGGACTGCGGGCGGGCGCGCCGGGCCGCTGAGCGCCGCCGCCCCACGTGGCATCGGTTTCCCGATACCTGCCATTGGTTTCCTCATTGGATACCTATGCCGGAAAGATTTACCGTCGGGAACATCGCCGCGCTGACGTTCTGGATGCAGAACGTCAGCCCGACCGGAATGTCACCCCCGTCATCGGAGAGCACCGCATGTCGAAGATCCTGTTCGTAGTCACCGGCGTCGACCACTGGACCCTGGCCGACGGCACCCGCCACCCGACCGGCTTCTGGGCCGAGGAGGCCGTCGCCCCGTACGAGGCGTTCAAGGCCGCGGGGCACGAGGTCGTCGTCGCGACCCCGGGCGGCGTCGTGCCCACCGTCGACCGGGGCTCCCTCGCCCCGGAGGCCAACGGCGGCCAGGAAGGTGCCGACCGGGTCGCCGCCTCCCTCGCCGCGTTCACCGAGCTCCTGCACCCGGTCCCGCTGGCCGAGGTGAACCTCGACGACTACGCCGCCGTCTTCTACCCGGGCGGTCACGGCCCCATGGAGGACCTCGCCGTCGACGCCGACTCCGGCCGGCTGCTCACCCGCGCCCTGGAGAGCGACAAGCCGCTCGGCATCGTCTGCCACGCCCCGGCCGCGCTCCTCGCCGCCGTCTCCGCCGACGGCACCCCCGCCTTCGCGGGCCGCCGCCTCACCGGCTTCACCAACGCCGAGGAGACGCAGGCCGGACTCGCCGACCGGGCCGCGTGGCTGCTCCAGGACCGCCTGGTCCAGGGCGGCGCGGACTTCCAGGAGAGCGAGCCGTGGGCCCCGCACGTGGTCGTCGACCGCAATCTCGTCACCGGCCAGAACCCGGCGTCCTCCGCCCCGCTCGCCGACGAGCTGCTCAAGAAGCTGGCCTGAACCCATGGGCACCGACCGGCTCGACGAGGTCCTCAACGCCGCCTACGACTGCCTCACGCGGTACGGCGTGCGACGCACCACGATGGACGACATCGCCACCGCCATGGGCGTGTCCCGGTCCGCTGTCTACCAGTACGTCCGCGGCAAGGACGACGCCTTCCGCAGGCTCGCCGGACGCCTCCACGAGCAGGCGCTCCGGCGGGCCAGGGAGGCCGCCGCCGCCGACGCGCCGTACCCCGACCGGCTGCACGGCGTGCTGGCCGCCAAGCTCGACCTGGTGCTCCAGCTCACCGGCGACTCCCCGCACACCGCCGAGCTGATCGACGAGAAGACCCGCCTCTTCGGCGACATCTGCACGTCGTTCACCGGTGAGCTGCGCTCCCTGCTGACCGGCCTTTTCGCCGAGGCGGGCACGGTCGCCGGAGTCGGCCCCGAGCGGGCCGCCGACATCTGTGTCGCCCTGGTCGTCGGCCTGGAGTCGGCGCCCGACCCCCGGGGGCTGCTGCCGCCGGCCACGGACGCCCTCGCGACCGGCCTCCTCGGCGGCCCGGCCGACGCCCGGGAATAACGGCCTCCCCTACCGCACCATCTGCACCACACCCCCCTGAGGACTCCCCCATGACCACCGATGCCACCCTCACCGACCAGACCGCGGCCCTCGTCGCCCGCCTGCGCGCCACCTTCGCCACCGGTCGCACCCGGCCGCTCGCCTGGCGCCAGGAACAGCTGACCCGGCTGCGCGCGCTGTTCACCGAGAACCGCGAGGCCATCGCCGACGCGCTGCACAGCGATCTGCGCAAGCCCCGCCCCGAGGCGTACGGCGCCGAGGTCGACCTGCCCGTCCACGAGATCGACCACACGCTGGCGCACCTGGCCGAGTGGCTCGCCCCGCACCCTCTCGACCAGGCGTCCCTCGCCGGACTGCCCGAAGGGTCCACGGCGGGTACGCAGTACGAGCCGCTGGGCACCGTGCTGGTCATCGCGCCCTGGAACTACCCGGTGCAGCTGTCCCTCGTGCCGGTCGCGGGCGCCCTCGCCGCGGGCAACACCGTGCTCCTCAAGCCGAGCGAACTCGCCCCGGCCACCTCGGCGCTGATAACCGACCTCCTGCCCCGATACCTGGACCCGGAGGCGGTCGCCGTCGTCGAGGGCGGCGTGCCGGAGACCACGGCGCTGCTCGCCCAGCGCTTCGACCACATTTTCTACACCGGCAACGGCACGGTCGGCCGCATCGTGATGCGCGCCGCCGCCGAGCACCTCACCCCCGTCACCCTCGAACTGGGCGGCAAGTCCCCGGTGTTCGTCGACCGCGACGCGGACGTCACCGCGGTGGCCGCGCGCCTCGCCGACGCCAAGTTCCGCAACGCCGGGCAGACCTGCGTGGCCCCGGACTACGTCCTGACCGACCCGGCCACCGCCCGCGCCCTGGAAGTCGCGCTCGCCGAGGCCGTGGAGCGTCTCTTCGGTGCCGACCCGCAGTCCTCCCCGGCGTACGGGCGGATGGTGAACGAGCGGCACTTCGACCGCGTGTCCGCCCTGCTCGGTTCCGGTACGACGGCCTTCGGCGGGCGGACCGACCGGGACGACGTGTACATCGCGCCGACCGTCCTGACCGGAGTGACGGGGAACGACCCCGTCATGCGGGAGGAGATCTTCGGCCCCGTGCTACCCATCGTCGAGGTCGAGGACCTGGACGAGGCCATCGCCTTCATCAACGACCGCGACAAGCCGCTCGCCCTGTACGGCTTCACGGAGAACGAGACGACGCGGCGCCGCCTCGCCGCCGAGACCTCGTCCGGTGGGCTCGGCTTCGGACTGCCGATGGCTCATCTGCGCGTGTCCGAGCTGCCGTTCGGCGGCGTCGGCGAGAGCGGCATGGGCAGCTACCACGGCCCGCACTCCATCGCCACGTTCAGCCACCGCCGCGCCCGCCTGGACGTACCGCTCGGCTGAAGCCTGCGTCTCGACTCTCAACCGGCGCGGAAGGCGACCGCTCCGTAGTGGGCCCTGGGTGCGCTGGTGGTGAAGGCCCAGTAGCGGTCGCCGTAGGACCAGTGCCACCACTCGGTGGGGTAGTTCACGAGGCCCGCCGTGGCCAGGGCCGCGACGAGCGTGCGTCGGTTGCGGCGGGCCGCGGCGGAGATGCGGTCGGTGTCCGTGTAGCAGGCGCCGTCGCTCTCCTCGGGGCTCGCGTTCACCGGTGTGCCCAGGTCGAGTTCGGTGCCGCTCGTGGTGCACAGGGTGATGTCGACGGCGGCGCCCGCGACGTGCGGGGCCACCTCGGGCGGTGACAGGGACCGGCTCGCCTGGTGGTGGAGGTGGTCGTCCGACCAGTCGGGGTGGGCCAGTCTGAGCTCGGCGGCGTACTCCTCGAAGTACTTGATCTGCAGGTCGATCGGCCGGTAGCCCTCGGTGATCAGCAGGCGCAGGCCTTCGGGCAGCAGCCGGGCGGCGCGGGCGAGCCGCCACGTGACGCCCTCGCGCAGCTGGGCGTAGGCGCCGGCGGGATCGGCGAGGCGGTCGTCGACGTCCACGAAGGGCAGGTGGCGCAGGTCGACGAGGGCTTCGCCGCAGTCGTGGACGGGCATGTCGACGACACGGGGGTCGCTCATGAGGATGATCGGCGGCATGCTCGGCTCCCTCTGTTACGGAAGTCTTCGCGGCGGGCACAGCTCCGGGGACGGGCTGAACGCCCGCCCCCGGAGTCCCCCGGTCTTGCCGTGGCTCCACGCGCCGTTGCAGTGGCTCCACGCGCCGCGGGCCCATACGGCCGACTGCCTCGGTCGTATGGGCCGCGAGCGCAACAGTGGCCTTTCCCCCGATAGTCCCCCGTTGTTCCCCCGTTGCTGTCGGCCTCACTGCGCCGCCGACACGTAGAGCCTGACGCACACCGCTGCAAGTTCTCTGTAATTCCGCGCCAAGTGGGCTTGTGGTCCGGTCGGTTCGGGTGCCCGGTCAGTTCTCGTACCGCTCGCGCGCCTCGTAGGCCGTGAAGACCTCCTGTGCCTCCGCGCGGAGCGCGAGCGCCTCCGCCCGCGCGCCCGCGGCCTCCCGCGCCGCCGCGAGATCGCGCAGCGTGCGGGCGCGGGCCAGCGGCAGGCCGAGGGACTCCCAGAGGCCGGCCGCCTCGGTGAGGAACTGTTCGGCGGTGGCGACGCGCCCCGCGGCGAGTTCGCACTCGCCGATGGTGCGCAGGGCGAGCGCCTCGCCGAAGCGGTCGTGGTGGGTCCGGCAGGTGTCGAGGACGCCGCGCAGCTCGGCGGCCGCCTCGTCCGAACGGCCCAGCCGCATCCGGCACTTGGCCCTGGCCTGCACGGCGTACGCCGACATCAGCGAGTCCCCGATGGAGGCGAGGAGCGTCACCGCCCGGTCGGCGAGCCGCTCGGCCTCCGCATACTCGCCGAGTGCGCGGTGCACGAGGCTCAGCGACCGCAGCGTGAGCGCCTCGCCGCGGCGGCTGCCGAGCCTCCGGTAGGCCCGCAGGGAATCGTCGAGCAGCGCGAACGCCGCCTCGTGCTCGCCCAGTTCGAGGTGCACGGTGCCCGCGAAGCGGCAGGAGAGGCCGAGTCCGGGATCGTCGCTGAGCTCACGGAAGCCGTCGACGGCCCGGCCGAGGACGTCCAGCGCGGCGCGCAGCCGTCCCGCCTCGCGCAGGGCGCTGCCGAGCCCGGCGAGGGCGGCGGCCCGGCCGCGGACGTCCCCGAGGTCGGCGCAGAGCCCGGCCGCCTGCCGGAAGTACTCCTGCGACTCGGCGAATCTGTCCTGTTCGTAGCGGAGTTGGCCCAGGCCGATGAGGAGCAGCGCCTCACCCGAGCGGTCCTCCGCGCGCCGGGCGGCGGCGAGGGCGGCGTCGTGGCTGCGCCACCAGGCCTCGAAGCGGTTGCCGACGGCGTACGCGGACGAGCACAGGGCGGCCGCGGCCTCGCAGGCCAGGGTGTGCAGGTCGAGGGCGGCGGCGCGTTCCACGGCGGCGGCGAACGCGTCGGCCTCGGCCTCGAACCAGGCCGCCGGGTCGGCGAGGGCCCGCCGGGTGGCCGCAGGGCCGACGGGCCGCACGAGGTCCCGCAGCGCGCCGGACGCCGAGCCCGCGGGCCCGCTCGAGTCCAGGAAGCCGCGGTGCAGTTCGACCGCTCCGGAGGGTGTGGCGGATGCGACGCGGCCGGTCAGCCAGAGTCCGGCGCCGAGGGCCCGGCCGACGGCGGCGGAGCGTTCGGCGGGGGTGTCCTCGGCCTCGGCGCGTTCGGCGGCGTAGACCCGGACGAGGTCGTGCGGCCGGTAGCGGGGCTGGCCCGCGCGGTCCACGAGGGTGCAGTGCAGCAGCTGGGCGTCGATGAGCTGCTCCACGACGCGTTCCGCGTCGGTCTCCGGCACGTCGAGCAGCGCGGCGACCACCCAGGACGCGACGTCGGGGGCGGCGAGGAGGCCGAGGCGGCGCAGGGCGGTCCTGGCCGGGACGTCCAGGGCGCGGTAGCTCAGGCTGAGGCCCGCCCGGACCTCCAGGTCGCCGACCGCGAGCTCGTCGAGGCGGTGGTGCTCGTCGGCGAGCCGGTCGGCGAGCGTGCGCGCCGACCAGTGGCTGCGGGTCGCGAGGCGGGCCCCGGCGATGCGGAGGGCCAGCGGGAGTCCGCCGCACAGTTCCACGATGCGGCGGGCGGCCGCGGGGTCCTCGCGGACCCGCCGTTCGCCCGCGACCTTGGCCAGCAGGTCGGTTCCGGGTGCCGTGTCGAGCACGTCGAGGTCGGTGCGGTGGGTGCAGGGCAGCGCGCCGAGGCGGGCGCGCGCGGTGATCAGCACGCCGCAGGTGGCGCTGCCCGGGAGCAGCGGCCGCACCTGGGATTCGCTGCCCGCGTCGTCGAGGACGAGGAGGACGCGGCGGCCCGCGACGAGGCTGCGGAAGAGGTCTCTGCGTTCGGCGTCGCCCTCCGGAGGGGCGGCGCCCAGGGCGCGCAGCAGGCGGCCGAGGACTTCGCCGGGGGCCACGGGGTCGGTGGCGCCCCGCAGTTCGGCGTAGAGCTGTCCGTCGGGGTAGGCGTCGGCGGCCCGGTGTGCGGCCGTGACGCCGAGGACGGACTTGCCGATGCCGCCGGGCCCGGAGATGACGACGACGGGCACGGCCTGCCGCGGCCCGGGGCTTGTCAGCGCGGCCCGCACCTCGTCGAGCTGGGTCTCGCGTCCGGTGAAGTCGCCGATGGCGGGTGGTAGGAGGGCGGGGGGCGGGCGGGTCGCCGGCGGGCCGGTGTCGGGGGCGGAGGTGGCTTCGGGAACGTCGTCGGGGGTGGTGCCTTCGGAGGCAGGGGCGCCCTTCGCCCCGGGCCCGGCGACGTGCGTGACCGCTGTCGCCTGCCTCGGGGCGGGCAGCAGTGAGGCGTCCGCCCGCAGGATCGCCTCGTGCATCGAGCGGAGTCCGGGCCCGGGGTCGAGTCCCAGCTCCTCCGCGAGTACGTCGCGCCCATCCGCGTACACCGCGAGCGCGTCGGCCTGGCGGCCCAAACGGTAGAGCGCGAGCATCAGTTGGGCGCGCAGCCGTTCGCGGGTGGGGTGGGTGGCGACGAGCGCGGTGAGCTCGCCGACCAGCTCCGTCTCCCGGCCGGCCTGCGCGAGGTCGGCGGCGATCCGCTCCTCCAGGGCGGCCTGCCGGGCCTCCTCCAGCTGGTCGGCCATGGCGCGCAGCGTCTCGCCGATCCCGCCGAGCGCGGGGCCGCGCCACAGCGCGAGGGCGTCGCTGAGCAGGCGCGCCGCCTGGGCGTGGTCGCCCGCGGCCGCCGCCTGCCGGCCCCGCGCCGCGAGCTGTTCGAACGCGACGCGGTCGACGACGTCGGCGTCCGCGTGGATGAGATAGCCCGGCGGCTGTGTCTCGATCACGTCGGGGGACAGCGCGCGGCGGAGCGCGGAGACGTACGACTGGATCAGCGACCGCGCGGTGTCCGGCGGCCGGTCACCCCAGATCACGTCGATCAGCGCCTCGGCGGAGACCACGCGCCCCGGCTCCAGGAGCAGTGCAGCGAGCAGCGCGCGGGGCTTGGGGCCGCCGAGGGCGAGGCGACGGCCCGCGCGCCACGCTTCGACCGGCCCCAGCAAGCGGTAGTGCATGTCCCTGTTCACGCCCAGCTCCATGGGTCCTTGCCCCGCGCCGCCCCCGCTCCACGATCTCCACCCTTGGTCCGGCCCGCCCCGCCCCCGCCCCGAAACCGGCTCACCGATCGACAGGTCATGCTACGACGGAGCGCCACCGACTCGCCTGCGTACGCGGCGGATCAGGCCAGCTCCGCGACACGGCATCATCTCCTGCGGAGCCACTCGGCGGAAAGGCAGCAACTGATGCGGAGCATGTACGTCGTCGCCCACCCGGAGGCGACCCACCACGTCGAGAAGGTGGTCGGCGGCTGGCACGACTCGCACCTCACGGCGGCGGGCCGGCGCGCGGCGGCCGCCATCGCGCGGACCCTGCGGGCGCGGATCCCGGAGGGCACGGAGGTCGAGGTGGTCTCGTCGGACCTGTGGCGGGCCCGGGAGACGGCGGAGGAGATCGCCGGAGTGTTCGGCGTGGAGCCGGTCCTCGACCGCAGACTGCGGGAGAAGTCCTACGGAGAGGCGGAGGGCCGCCCGCAGGAGTGGCTGGACCGGCGCTTCGTCGCGCCACCGGCAGACGGTGACCGGATGGGCCATCACGAGGGCGTGCGGGGCGCCGAGAGCAGAGGGGAGTGCGCGCGGCGCGTCCACGCCGCCATGGACGACATCCTTGGGCGCTCGCGCACCCACCAGATCGTCGTGACACACGGTTTCGCCCTGACGTTCGTCGTGACGGCCTGGATCAAGATGCCGTACGAGTCACTGGGCTCGGTCAGTTTCCGGGCGCCCTCGGGCAGCATCACGGAGCTGCGCGAGGACGACTTCTTCCACAACCGACAGGTCGTCAGCCTCGGCGCCACGGGGCACCTCGGCTGACGACCGGGATCGGGAATCCTGTCAGGCGACTTACGCGCCGCTCGCCTTGAGCATGTCCTCACGCTCGACGATCTTCACGCGCTCGCGGCCGTGCGGCTCGCCCAGCGCCTTCTCGGCGGCGTCGAGGCGGTACCAGCCGTCCCACGTCGTGAAGCGGATGTTCCGCTCGCCGAGGAAGGCGTCGACGGCCTCGGGGTCGGGCGAGGCCGGGGTATGCAGCCGGCCGTTCTCGCGGTCGTCGAGGAGGCTGGCGACCGTTTCGTTGGCGTCGCCCTTGGTGTGGCCGATGAGGCCCACGGGGCCGCGCCTGATCCACCCGGTGACGTACGTCGACTGAAGGTGCTCGCCGCTCTCCTCGATGACGCGTCCCGCCTGGTCCGGGACGGTGCCGGAGGCGATGTCCCAGGGCAGCTTGGGCAGTTCGTCGGAGAGGTAGCCGACGGCACGGTAGACGGCGCCGAGGTCCCAGTCCTTGAACTCGCCGGTGCCCTTGACGTTGCCGGTGCCGTCGAGGGCGGTGCGCTCGGTGCGCAGGCCGACGACCTTGCCGTCCTCACCGAGGATCTCGACCGGCGACTCGAAGAAGTGCAGGAACAGCTTGTGCGGGCGGTCGCCGACGTCGCGGATGGCCCAGTTCTCCAGGGTCTTGGCGACCATGTCGGCCTGCTTGTTGCCGCGCCGGGTCGCGATCGACCCGTCGTCGTAGTCGATGTCCTCGGGGTCGACGATGACCTCGATGTTGGGCGAGTGGTCCAGCTCCCGCAGCTCCATCGGGCTGAACTTCGCCTGGGCGGGGCCGCGGCGCCCGAAGACGTGGACCTCCAGCGCCTTGTTGGCCTTCAGGCCTTCGTAGACGTTCGCCGGGATCTCGGTGGGCAGCAGCTCGTCGGCGGTCTTGGCGAGGATGCGGGCCACGTCGAGCGCGACGTTGCCGACGCCGAGGACGGCGACCTTCTCGGCGTCCAGCGGCCACGTCCGCGGCACGTCGGGGTGCCCGTCGTACCAGGAGACGAAGTCGGCGGCGCCGTGCGACCCTTCGAGGTCGATGCCGGGTATGTCGAGCGCGCGGTCGGCCGTCGCACCCGTGGAGAAGATCACCGCGTCGTAGAAGGTGCGCAGGTCGTCCAGGCTGATGTCGCGCGGGTAGTCGACGTTGCCGAAGAGGCGGATCTGGGGCTTGTCGAGCACCTGGTGCAGGGCCGTGATGATGCCCTTGATGCGCGGGTGGTCGGGGGCGACGCCGTAGCGGATCAGGCCGAAGGGGGCCGGCATCCGCTCGAAGAGGTCGATCGACACACCCGGCTCGACCGCCACTGCGGACTTGAGCAGCGCGTCGGCGGCATAGATTCCGGCGGGGCCGGCTCCGACAATGGCTACCCGCAGAGGGCGAGGCATGTTCAGGTTCCCTTCGAGCGGTGATGGAGTGACTCGAGGGAAAGCCTAAACTAAGGCAAGCCTAAGTAAGTAGGCGGGTCTGCTTTATGACCTCATAAGGCTGCCTTATGACTTCCATCATAGGTGCTTGGGGCCGGGCCCCGGGCAGGGCCCGCTTCACACGCCCGCGAGCAGACCGTCGAGCGGAGCGGGCACTTCGCCGGGCGCGAGAGCCTCCGTGAGCAGGCTGCCGTAGCGGATCTTGCGCCCCTTCTTGGTGCCGAGGAAGCGCCGCAGCTGCTGGTGGCGCGGCGTGCCCTGGTGGGCGGGCTGCCGCTGCAGAGTCTGCCAGGCGCGCAGGTCGCCCTCGTTCTCGACGATCTCCTCGACCCGCGCCGTGCCCAGCGCGCGGATGAGCTCGTCCTCCAGGTCGGCGGCGCAGACGTGGACGTCCTGCCGGGACGCCCCGGCCCGCTCGAGACCACGGTCGTAGAAGCGTCGCTCCGCCACGTCGCACAGCCCCGTCAGGCGCAGGCCCAGAGCGGTCGGCCCGAGGAGCCCGGCATAACGGCCGACGCTCATGGCCCCGCCCATGGGTAGGACGCACACGCCCTCGGCGGCGAGGTCCCGGCCCCGGCGCGCGGCGAGCGTTTCGACGGCCGCCAGGTCGCTGGGTCCCTCCAGAAGCACCGCGGTCCGCAGCCCCAGCCGCACCGCCAGCTCCCTCGCGGGTCCGCCGGGAGCACCCGCCGCCCAGCTGCTGACCGCGTCCCTGAACGCCCCCATGTCCGCCATGCGACGAGTCTGCACGTCGGGCGTCCGGGACGGCACCGAATATCGGCGCGCGGCACTCGGCCCGGCGACCGGTCGCCCGGTGTCACCCGGGCGACCGGCACGTGTCACGCGATGTCGAACCGGTCGAGGTTCATGACCTTCACCCACGCCGCGACGAAGTCGTTCACGAACTTCTCCTGCGCGTCGTCGCTCGCGTACACCTCGGCGAGCGCGCGCAGTTCGGAGTTGGAGCCGAAGACCAGGTCGGCACGGGTGCCGGTCCACTTGACCGCGCCCGATGCGTCGCGGCCCTCGAACGTGTCCTGGGCCTCCGACGTCGACTTCCACTGCGTACCCAGGTCGAGCAGGTTGACGAAGAAGTCGTTGGTCAGGGTTCCGGGCCGCGTGGTGAGGACGCCGTGCCGGGACCCCTGGTGGTTCGCGCCCAGGACGCGCAGGCCGCCCACGAGGACCGTCATCTCCGGGGCGCTGAGCGTGAGCAGGTTCGCCTTGTCGACGAGGAGGAACTCGGCCGGCAGGCGGTTGCCCTTGCCGACGTAGTTGCGGAACCCGTCGGCGGGCGGCTCGATCGCGGCGAACGACTCCACGTCGGTCTGCTCCTGCGTCGCGTCGACGCGGCCCGGCGTGAAGGGCACCTCGACGTCGAAGCCGGCGTCCTTGGCGGCCTGCTCCACGGCCGCGCCGCCGGCCAGCACGATCAGGTCGGCCAGCGAGACCTGCTTGCCGTCGGTGCGGCCCGAGTTGAAGGACTCCTGGATGCCCTCCAGGGTGCGGAGGACCGACGCGAGCTCGTCCGGGTTGTTGACCTCCCAGCCGCGCTGCGGCTCCAGGCGGATGCGCGCGCCGTTGGCGCCGCCGCGCTTGTCGCTGCCCCGGAACGAGGAGGCCGCCGCCCACGCGGTCGACACGAGCTGGGACACCGACAGGTCCGAGTCGAGGACCTGGGCCTTCAGCGCGGCGACGTCCTGCGCGTCGATGGTCTCGTACGTCGCCTCGGGCAGCGGGTCCTGCCACAGCAGCGTCTCGCTCGGGACCTCGGGGCCGAGGTAGCGGACGATGGGGCCCATGTCGCGGTGGGTCAGCTTGTACCAGGCCCGCGCGAAGGCGTCCGCGAACGCGGCGGGGTCGTCCTTGAAGCGGCGCGAGATCGGCTCGTAGACCGGGTCGAAGCGGAGCGACAGGTCGGTCGTCAGCATCGTCGGGGCGTGGGTCTTCGACGCGTCGAAGGGGTCGGGGACGGTGCCCTCGCCGGCGCCGCCCTTCGGCCGCCACTGGTGGGCGCCCGCGGGGCTCTTGAAGAGCTCCCACTCGTAGCCGAAGAGGATCTCGAAGAAGCTGTTGTCCCACGTCGTGGGGGTGTCGGTCCAGATGCCCTCCAGACCGCTGGTGATGGCGTCGGCGCCCACGCCGGTGCCGTGCGTGCTCTTCCAGCCCAGGCCCATCTGCTCCATCGGGGCGGCCTCGGGGTCGTCGCCGACCGCGTCGGCCGGTCCCGCGCCGTGAGTCTTGCCGAAGGTGTGACCGCCCGCGATCAGGGCGACCGTCTCCTCGTCGTTCATCGCCATGCGGCGGAACGTCTCACGGATGTCGCGGGCCGCCGCGATCGGGTCCGGATTGCCGTTGGGGCCCTCGGGGTTGACGTAGATGAGGCCCATCTGGACCGCGCCGAGCGGGTTCTCCAGCTCGCGGTCGCCGGTGTAGCGCTCGTCGCCGAGCCAGGTGGTCTCGGGACCCCAGTAGACGTCCTCGTCGGGCTCCCACACGTCGGCGCGGCCGCCGCCGAAGCCGAAGGTCTCGAAGCCCATGCTCTCCAGGGCGACGTTGCCGGTGAGGATCAGGAGGTCGGCCCACGAAAGGGCTTGGCCGTACTTCTTCTTGACCGGCCACAGCAGACGGCGGGCCTTGTCGAGGCTGGCGTTGTCCGGCCAGCTGTTGAGCGGGGCGAAACGCTGCTGGCCGGCGCCTGCGCCGCCGCGGCCGTCACTGATCCGGTAGGTGCCCGCGCTGTGCCACGCCATGCGGATCATGAACGGGCCGTAGTTGCCGAAGTCGGCGGGCCACCAGTCCTGCGAGGTCGTGAGGACCTCGGCGATGTCCCGCTTCACTGCGGGCAGGTCGAGGGACTTGAACGCCTCTGCGTAGTCGAACTCCTCGCCGAGCGGGTTGGCCACGGCGGGGTTCTTGGCGAGGATCTTCAGATTGAGGCGCTCCGGCCACCACTGCCGGTTCCCGCCGCCCTGCGTCGGGTGCGGCGCGCGGTGCGCGACCGGGCAGCCGCCCGTCTCCTCCGGTTTGGGGTCGGTGACGATCGCGTCGTGGTTCTCAGTCATGGGAATCCTTCCGGAGAGGGCGGATCGCGGTGCTCAAGAGCGGAGGGTGGTGGAGCAGGCGCCCGCACGGGCCGGAAGGCGATCCAGTGAAGTCCCTTGCCGTCACCTGCTGTTGCCCTGTCCCTTGGCTGTCAGCCGGATCCGATCCTACGATGGACGAAATCCAAGTCAATACGACGGACAGGCGCACGGGGACTCATTCATCGGACCGAGCGCGGACGGGCGCGGACAGGCACGGGAACGGACAGGCACGAACCAGGCGCGGACTATGCACAGTGAGGGCTGGTGGTCATGAGTGACCTGCTCCAACGGCTTCGGGGGCGCGGCTGGCGGATGACCGCCCAGCGTCGAGTGATCGCCGAGGTGCTCGACGGCGACCATGTCCACCTGACCGCCGACGAGGTACTGGCCAGGGCGACCGGCCGCCTGCCGGAGATCTCCCGCGCCACCGTGTACAACACCCTCGGCGAACTCGTCTCGCTCGGCGAGGTGATCGAGGTCGCCACGGACGGCCGCGCCAAGCGCTACGACCCGAACGCCCACCGCCCCCACCAGCACCTGGTGTGCTCGGCCTGCGGCACCATCCGGGACGTCCACCCCATCGGCGACCCACTGGCCGACCTGCCGCCCGGCGAGCGGTACGGCTTCACCGTCGCGACGGTCGAGGTGACCTATCGAGGGCTGTGCCGGGAGTGCCGGCCACCGGACCGCCCGGTCATGGATCCGGCGTGAGGGTCTCGGCGATCCGGCGCCCCGTCTCGCGGGCCGTGAGATACCTGGTGACGTCATGAGCCCTGGCACCGTTGTGGATCGAGACGTCCTCGATCCCGTCTCCGAACCTGTCGGCGAGTCTCTTCACGACGGGCACCACGTCGCCCCGGTCGGCCACATTGATCCATCTCTTCACCGGCTCCGGCCAGTGGCCGCGGCCGTCGACGGGCCTCGGCGTGAGCCTGTCGAAGGTCAGATTGCGTATGCCCAGCGGAGATCCCAGGGTGACGAACGACAGTTCCTGCCACTCCGGGTGGGCGCACAGGGCTTCGTAGGCGACGACCGAGCCGAGCGAATGGGCGACTATCACCTCGGTCCGTGCTGTCACGCCGCGCTCCATGCGACGCTGGACCGCCGACCGGACCTCGGCGTCGGTGAAGTACACGCGCACCTGCCGCGCGCTCCAGATGAGGAACCGCTCGCTGAGCCCGGCGAAGAACGCGGAGTGGCTGAGCGCGTCCAGCGCCCGCTGCACGAGGTATGGGGTCCGCAGCCGGGCCGGGGCTTCCGGACCGGGAACGCATGGGTCGATCTCGGCGGCGTATGTCCACCACTGGATCAGCAGATCGCGTTCCATATCGTCCGAGACGTCCGAAGCGTCTAATTCCGGGATACCAAGACCTCGGTGCCCCGCGGGACGGAAAAGATCTCCGTAGAAGGCCATCGACACGTCTTCGCGCGGAAGTCGGACGTCCGAAGCCAGGGTGATGCCGTCAGCCAGCGCCGGATACCAGTCGGCGAGCAGCGTTTCCTCGCCTTTGTACTGCTGGCCGATTCCGTGCACGAGAACGACCCGGCTCATGACGCGCCCCCCTGCCCGGCAGACTTCTCGGAATGGATCCGGAGCGTGACCACTCCCATGAAGGTGGCGACACACACGCGGCCGGCGCTGTCGAGCGAGACACCTCGGATGGCACTGCCGATGTTGAGCTCGGTGTTCCAGCCGGGTGAGCCCGGCGTCCAGACCCGCATCAAGCCGTGCCGGTCCGCGGCCACCATGGTGGGGGTTCCCGCCACCTCCGCGACGCGGATCGCGTGGATCGCGGACGGGAAGGGCTCCAAGTCCACGTCCGCGGCGCTTCGGTCGTCCAGGTTCCAGAGCCGCAGTACGCCGTTTCCGGCGCCCGTGACGATCACGTCCCGGTCGATGCGAGCCAGTTCCAGGCCGAACGCACCCATCGCGTGATCGCCGAGAGGTTCTCCGACAGGGACTCCCGTGTCCAGGTCCCAGACGCGCACGGTTCCGTCCAGCGAGGCGCTCGCCACCAGGTCCCGTCCGCCCACGCTCGCGGCACGCACGGTCATGACCTCCGCGGTGTGTCCGGTCATCGGAGGGCACACGGGCGAGTGCGTATACAAGTCCCAGGCGTGGAGCACGTAGTCGTCGGCCACCGAGATCACCATCGCGCGGTCGCCCGCCAGGTGCGTGCACGCTCTCCACGTCACCCCGGAGCGCTTACCCAACCGGCGCCGTGGCTCCAGGCTCCACACTTCGGCTTCTCTGAAGGTACTGCGTACGACGATGCTGTCACGCCCCAACGAGGCGGCCGTCACTCCGTTCACCGACATCGCGGCCGACGGCAGATGGGCCGCGATCTGACGGCCGTCGTTCAGATCGTGCGTGCGCACCACGCCGTCCGTGCTGCCGGTGACCACGACGTCCCCGCCGTCCTGGGTGCTGAGGATGTCGGCGGACACCAGACTCGGCTCGGCCCCGCTCAACGGCTCCCCGATGGGCCACATCGTGGTGAGGTCCCAGACACGTACCTCACGAGCGGTGACCACGACCGCGACGGGAGTGCCGTCGATCTGCCCGAGGGCCGGCGCCTCGCGTTCGGCGGTCGCCCCCATGCGCGTGTAGCTCTCCATGGGGGGTCCCAAGGGCTCCGCGGACTCCATGTCCCATACGCGCGTCGTGTCGTCGAAGGCCATCGAAGCGACAAGGGAGCGCCGTCCGACGCGTGCGAGGGCACCGACCATCACGTACTCCGTGTGGCCGGTCATCGGCCCGGCCAGCGCCGCATGGTTCTGCACGTCGTGCACGTACAGGTTGTTGCCTTCCAGCACGGTCAGCACGACAGGACGGCTGTCGTGGAAAGCGACTCCCACCGTACGGGCCGCCGGGCTGAGGTCCTCGACGTCGAAATGAGCCTTCAGGCCGGCCCGGCCGGGTTCGGAGGTACCTGCCACCTGCCAGACGTACGCGTGATCGAGTTGGGTGGCGAGGACGATCTCCATGCCGCTGCCGACCATCCGCACCGCGAGGTGACGGATGCCCCCGATGTGGCCCTCGAGAGGATGGCCGACAGCGGTCCCGCCCAGGAGGGACCAGATGCGAACCGTGCCGTCCTCGCCGCCGCTCACCACGACCGGTGTGCCGCCCAACTCCCCGAAGGCCAGACACCGCACCGCGTTGGTGTGCCCGCCGAGAGGCGCTGCCAGGGTCTTCCCCGCGAACGGGTCCCACAGCCGGACCGTGGTGTCGGACCCTGCCGTGGCCACCACGGTTCTCCCCCGCACCTGGCCGAGCGCCACCGCGAGCACCGGCCCTGAGTGCCCTTCCATGGGGCCACACACTTGTGCTCGTGTGCGCGGGTCCCACAGCCGCGCCGTGCCGTCCTCCCCACCGGTCAGGACGAGGGCACGGCCGTGCACCGTGGCGAAGGCACTCGAGCAGACCGGCCTGGCGTGCCCCTCGACCGGTTGGTCGGCTGTCAGGTCCCAGATGCGGGCCGTGCGATCCTGACCGACGGTGACCGCGAGAGAGGTGTCCGCACGGCCGGTGAACGCCGCCGCGGTGATGTCCTCCACGTGGCCGCGGAGCGGGTGTCCCAGTTGTTGCAGCGTTCGCAGATCCCACAACCGTGCTTCGCGACGGCCACTGGTCAGCGCGACGGGGCGGCCGTCGAACTCGCCGACCACAGCGGAGGCGACTCCGCTGCGGAGGTAGTAGACGTGCGCGATCACCGGTTCACCGATCTGGCGGCGGGATTCAACGTCCCAGCGGCTGAGCATGCCCGAGCGGTCGCCGACCAGGGCCACCGTCCGGTCGTCCAGCCGAGCCAGGCACACGGCGGTGACCGCCTGCGAGGGGCCGATGAGCGGGCTGCCGTCCAGCCGGGCGTCACCGCCGTGGAGCACCTCGCTCAGGTCCCAGACGTGCACCGCTTTGTCGTCGCCACCCGTGATCGCGACGGGACGTCCTTTCAACTCGCCCAGGTCGGCGTCCCACACGGTGCGTCGATGGGCACTCAGGGCAGCACCCAACTGCCTCCGGGTCACGAAGTCCCACACTCGGGCCGTGCCGTCGGCGCTGGCGGTGAGCACCACCGGGTGGCCGTCGATGGCACCCACCACGATGCTCTGGACCTGGTTGGTGTGCCCGGTGAGCGGGGCGCCGTACTCCTGGCCCGCCGACAGGTCCCAGACACGGACGGTGCCGTCCTGGCCGCCTGTGAGCGCCACCGTGTAATCCCCGAGGTCCCCCATGGCGATGGCGCTCACCGCGATGCCCACGCGCAGCGGGTCACCGATCTGCCGCTGCGACGTCAGGTCCCAGACACGGGCGGTGCCGTCCTGGCCGCCGGTCACCGCGATCGGGCGACCGTCGAGGCCTCCGACAGCCACGCAGCGCACGGACTTCGTGTGGCCGCTCAGCAGCCTGTGCACACCGCTCGTCGACCACCACGCCCACCGGGCGGACCAGGGCAGGTCGACACCGAGTTCCTCGATCCGGTCGGCCAGGCGGTCGGCCTCGCACCGGCGAGCGGAGAGCTGGAGGTCGGCCGCGCGCTCACCGATGGGCCGGTCGGCCGTCAGCCGGTGTGCCACCTGCTCGTACGAACCTCGAATGCGGCGGGAACGGTCGCCTTCGATGGACGCGAAGGCCCGTAACAAGGAGAGCGGTTCACCGGCCAGGAGGAACCCCGGATCCTCGATGAGGTCGCCGAGCTGCCCGGCCGCGGCGGCGTGGGTGGACAGGTGCTGGCGGACGTACGGTATGGCCGCGAACCACTCCAGGCGCCCGTCCGGCGAGGTGGGGACCAAGGAGCGCAGGGCCTGGACGACCGAGCGCTGGATGTCCTCGGGAGGCCGGTCCGCGGTCGCGCGCAGATGCTCGGCGAGGGCTTTGTGGTACAGCCGGTAGACGGACCGCTGATCGTCGTCGATGACCTCGGCGACATACGCCTCGGCCACGTCGAGGACCCACGCGACGTCCTCCTCCGTGCAGGGCCGTCCCGAGATCACCGAGCTGAGGGCCGTCCAGACGCGTCCCCGGGGCAGCCCCTTGCCCTCGGAGAAGGCCAGGGCGAGCAGCATCCGCCGCACCCGCGGCTCATCGGGGCCGAACCGTGCCAGGTAGTCGTCGAAGGCTTCCCCGACCTCGCTGGGCAGCGCATCGGCCCAGCCGGGGCTGTCCACGTTCACCGCGACCCGGTCCGAGCGCAGTGTGCGGGCGGTGGTCCTCGCGTAGAGGTACACGCCGGCGGCCTTCCTCGCGACACCGCGGGCAACCGTCGCGGCCAGCTCGGGCAGCCCCCGGTAGGGCGTTCCCACGTTCTCCTCTTCGGTGGCGAGGAGCACTCTGGTCACGTATTCGGCGACGTCGTCCTCACTGGCCCGGTACTCGGCGCGGTCCAGATCCATCACGGTGAAGGTCGGGCCGAGGGGCGCGACCAGTTCCTGCCGGGTGCCCACGAGCAACCGCACCCCGGCGATCTCGGACATGGGCCTGAGCAGTTCACGGGTGATGCGGCGGGGCTCTCCGTGCCCGCCGGCGTCTGCGGCGGTATCCGATCCCGCTTCGTCCACGGCGTCCACCACGATGACCGAGGTGTGGCCGAGCCGGCCGCGCCGGGTCAGTTCCTGGAGCAGAGCCGCAGCGCCGTCCGCCGCAGTCCCCAGAGCCGTGGCGATCCGCTCGACGACCTCTTCGAGCCGCTTGTGCCGGGCATGCACCGCCACCGTGACGCAGCCTTCCGGCACCACTGTTCCCGACGTGAGGCTCGGCAGATCGAACCGTGTTCGATAGCGCGCGTCGGACAGCGCGACGAGCCGCCCGAGCACCGCCGACTTGCCACATCCGGGGCTGCCGGTGACCACGCGGCCCCGACCGTCCCCACCCGCTGTCGTCAGCCATGTCACCAGTTCCGAGAGCACACGGTCCCTGCCGCTGAAGTACAGGCCCTGCTCCGACTCGAACTCGACTCCGCGGGAACGTGGCCCGAAGTGCTCGGTCAAGTCCCTCTGTGCGGCGCGGCGTTGCACCTCCAGATCGGTGCCGAGCGGCGGGAGCCCTTTCTGGTAGCCCCTGTTGGGGAGAAAGGGAGCGAGCCCGGTGACCAGTCCGCTGGCCAACTCGGCGCGCTGGCCCCGGCCCTCCCTCTCGAAGCGCTCGTTGACCGCCTTGACCAGCTCGGTGAGGTCGAGGAACTGCTGACGCTGACCGGTACGTTCGGTCGTCGTGTGCACCGCCTCGGCGAGCGCCGCCACGAAAGCGCCGTCCTCCGCTATGTCCTTCCGCCGCGCGGAGGCGAGGAACCACAGGCCGGCCGACGCGCGCATGCCCGTGTTGCGGTAGGCGATGGACTGGAGGGCGACGGCCGACGCCTCAGCACTGCCGGCGCCGCCCGCGCAGGTGTCCAGGACGAGCAGCAGATGGCGCAGCTCTCCGCGGCACAGGATCCGCAGCAGATCCTCGGTGGCCAGCGCGGTCGTCGCCAGGTCCTCTTCCTGCGAGTCCCAGCAGAGCAGGTAGTGCCGGTCGCGGTCCTCCACCACGCCGTGCCCGGCGAAGTAGACGACCACTATGTCCTCGTCCGTCAAGCCGGCGTCCGCGGACCAGTGCCGCAGCTTCTGCCGGATCTGTTCGGCCCCCTCGTACTCCCCCAGACCGGGAAGCACCGCCTGGTATCCGAAAGACTTGAACAGCTCGGCGACGGCGCGCACGTCGCCGGACACGGACTGGAGCTGCGCGTCCTCGGGGAGGTGGCGGTACCGACTGCTTCCGAACGCAACAAGATACCGCCGCCCCACCGTCAACCACCCTGCTGTCCGCCCCGTTTGCTCCTAGTGGGACACCATCTTCCTCTTGAAGACCTACGTCCGTGAAGCACTTTGGGGACCGACACGGAGGCGCCGTCAACCGAGGAACGACAGCCGCACCTTCCGCTCCGGATTGTCGACGTTCGTGTCGACCAGGCACACCGACTGCCACGTGCCCAGCTCCAGGCGGCCGTTGACGACCGGCAGCGTCGCGTGCGGGGGGACCAGGGCGGGCAGGACGTGGTCGCGGCCGTGGCCCGGGCTGCCGTGGCGGTGCTGCCAGCGGTCGTCGGCGGGCAGCAGGGTGTGCAGCGCGGCGAGCAGGTCGTCGTCGCTGCCCGCGCCCGTCTCCAGGACGGCGATGCCCGCCGTGGCGTGCGGGACGAAGATGTTGAGGAGGCCGTCGCGGCCGCCTGCCGCCTCGCGCAGGAAGGTCTCGCAGTCGGTGGTGAGGTCGACGACCACCTCGCTCGAACCGGTGGTGACCTGCAGGACTCGGGTGGTGAATGCATCGGACATACGACCATCTTCCCCCACGCCGTCTCCCATTCACTGATACCGGGAGTCCGCCTTTCGAGACGCCATTGACCGTGCGTGCACGATCTGGCTACGTTCTGCGGCATGTTGCGTTCAGCCCTGCTCACCACGCGCGGTCACATCGACCTGCTGCGGGTGGCCTCCTCCGCGTGTCGCCGCGGCTGCTGACGCCCTTTCACCCGCTTTCGCGTTTCCTTCCGCCGGTTCTTCCGGGCGGTAGATGCCCCGTGCCGTCCGCGCATGCCCGCATGCGCGGTCTGATCCGCACGCCGGGCCCCGGGCCGAGCCCCCTGCGCACCGGCCGCCCGTAACCCCTCCTCCTCCCCCAGCCTCTGTCCCTCTCCTCCCCTGGAGCGCTCGTGCGCGTCAGTCATGCCCCTCCGCACGCCCCATCAGCACCCGATATATCCCCTAAATCAGTTTTCCCTCCTGCCTCAGGACCTGAGCTCGTAGCCCTCGTCCCCTCCTCCAGCCGCCGCACCCGCGTCCCCCGCTGGGTGCGCCGCACCTCCGGCCCGCTCGCGCTGCTCGCGCTCTGGCAGGTCCTCAGCGCCACCGGTGTGCTGACCGGCGACGTGCTCGCCTCGCCCGGTACCGTCGCCCGGGTCGCCGGTGACCTCATCGGGGACGGGTCGCTGCCCAACGCCATGGGTGTCTCGCTGCAGCGCGTCGCGCTCGGGCTGCTCTTCGGCACCGTCGTCGGCACGGCCCTCGCCCTCGTGTCCGGGCTCTTCCGCATCGGCGAGGACCTCGTGGACGCCAGCGTGCAGATGCTCCGCACCGTGCCGTTCGTCGGGCTCATCCCGCTGTTCATCATCTGGTTCGGCATCGGCGAGGCGCCGAAGATCGCCATCATCACGCTCGGTGTCTCGTTCCCGCTCTATCTGAACGTGTACGCCGGCATCCGGGGCGTCGACGCCCAGTTGATCGAGGCCGGGGAGTCGCTCGGCCTGTCGCGGTGGGGGCTCGTGCGGCACGTCATCCTGCCGGGGGCGCTGCCCGGGGCCATGACGGGACTGCGCTACTCGCTGGGCATCTCCTGGCTCGCCCTCGTCTTCGCCGAGCAGGTCAACGCCGACGCCGGGATCGGCTTCCTCATGGTCCAGGCCCGCGACTTCCTGCGCACCGACGTGATCGTCGTGTGCCTGGTCGTCTACGCCTTCCTCGGCCTGACCGCCGACTTCGTCGTCCGAACCCTCGAAAGGCTGCTGCTGCAATGGCGACCGACGTTCACCGGCCGGTGACCACCACCGCGGCCCCGTCCGCCGTGCGCGTCGACGGACTCACCCGCACCTTCGACGGGCGTGCCGTCATCGACGACCTGCACCTCGACGTGCGGCAGGGCGAGTTCGTGGCGCTGCTGGGCCGGAGCGGCTGCGGGAAGTCGACGTTGCTGCGCATCCTCGCCGGGCTCGACCGCGACATCGAGGGCACGGTGCTCGTGCCGCGCCGCAAGGCCGTCGCGTTCCAGGCGCCGCGGCTGATGCCGTGGAAGCGGGTGTGGCGCAACGTGCTGCTCGGGCTGCCGGGCCGGCCCGACCGGGGCGTCGCTGAGCGGGCGCTGGCCGAGGTGGGTCTGAAGCACCGCACCACGGCCTGGCCCAAGACGCTCTCCGGTGGCGAGGCCCAGCGCGCCTCGCTGGCCCGGGCCCTGGTGCGCGAGCCCGATCTGCTGCTGCTCGACGAGCCGTTCGGCGCGCTCGACGCGCTCACCCGCCTCAAGGCGCAGCGGCTCGTCGACGAGCTGTGGCAGCGGCGCGGCTGCGCGGTGCTGCTCGTCACGCACGACGTGGAGGAGGCGGTGCTCCTCGCCGACCGGGTGCTCGTCATGGACGGCGGTGTCATCGCGTACGAGAAGGAGATCGGCCTGGAGCGGCCGCGCGGCATCTCCGACCCCCGCTTCGGCGAGCTCCGCGCGGAGCTGCTCCAGCGGCTCGGCGTCGAGGCGCCCGCCGAAGCCCCCGCCGCCTGAACAGACCCTCGAGCCCACACCCTCGTCCCCACATATCGAAGCGAACGGAACCATCATGCGACGACCACGCCCAGCCCCCGCCGTCCTCCTGCTTCCCCTGGCCCTGCTGCTCGCCGCCTGCTCCGGCACCTCGTCCGCCGGCACATCGATCGGCGGCGCGGGGGGCGGCACCGACGGCAAGGGGTCGTTGACCTTGAACGTCGGTGACCAGAAAGGCGGCTCGGAAGCCGTGCTGCGCGCGGCCGGGGAGCTCGACGACCTCGACTACAAGATCCGCTGGTCCACCTTCACGTCCGGCCCTCCCCTGCTGGAGGCCATCAACGCCAAGGCCGTCGACATCGGCGGCATCGGCAATACCCCGCCGGTCTTCGCGGCGGGCGCGGGCTCGAAGATCTCCGTGGTGGCCGCGAGCCACGGCACGGCGGCCGGGGACACGATCCTCGTGCCCAACGGCTCGC
This sequence comes from Streptomyces sp. NPDC039462, assembly GCF_055639375.1. Classification (NCBI taxonomy): domain Bacteria; kingdom Bacillati; phylum Actinomycetota; class Actinomycetes; order Kitasatosporales; family Streptomycetaceae; genus Streptomyces; species Streptomyces sp. NPDC039462. The sequence goes on along the minus strand of NZ_JBVKAO010000003.1, from coordinate 624,288 downwards.
CGTTGAAGAAGACCCAGCAGCTGAAGGGCAAGTCGGTTGCCGTGGCGCAGGGTTCGTCGGCGCATTACCAGCTGATCGCGTCGTTGCGGAAGGCCGGGCTCGACTTCAAGGACGTCGACGTCAAATATCTGCAACCCGCCGACGCGCTCGCCGCGTTCACCAGCGGGAAGGTGGACGCCTGGGCCGTCTGGGATCCGTACACCTCGCAGGTCCTGCGTGCCAAGAAGGGCCGCGTCCTGACCGACGGCGACGGGGTGGTGAACGGCCTCGCCTTCCAGGCCGCGGCGCCCGGCGCGCTCAGGGACAAGAAGAAGAGCGCGGCGATCTCCGACTATCTGAAGCGGCTCCGCAGGGCGCAGGACTGGGTCCACAAACACCCGGAGGCCTGGGCGAAGGTCTGGGCGAAGGACACCGGCCTGCCCTACGAGGTCGCGCTCGACGCGGTCAAGCGCACCAACGGCACCCGCGTCACGGTGGCCGTCGACAAGAACGTGGTCAGGTCCGAGCAGAAGATCGCGGACACCTTCGCCGAGCTGAAGCTGATCCCGCGCCGCATCGACTTCGGCGACTTCGTCGACACCCGCTTCAACGGCGATCTGCCGCCCTCCACCAGCAAGCCGCGCACGTACCGCGAGGAGTCCTGACCATGACCGTCCACCTGCACTGGTTCCTGCCGACGGGCGGCGACGGCCGCACCCTCGTCGACCGGCACGCCTACACCGACGGCGGCATCACGCGCTCCCGCGTCACCCCGGTGAGCGGCGTCCGCGCGCCCGACATCGAGTACCTGGCCCAGATCGCCAAGGCCGCGGAGCAGCTGGGCTTCGAGGCGGTGCTCACCCCGACCGGCACCTGGTGCGAGGACGCCTGGCTGACGACGGTCGCGCTCGCCCAGCACACCGAGCGCCTCAAGTTCCTGGTCGCCTTCCGCCCGGGCGTGCTCTCCCCCGTGCTCGCGGCACAGATGGCGGCGACGTATCAGCGCATCACCCGCGGCCGGCTGCTGCTCAACGTGGTGACGGGCGGCGATTCGACCGAGCAGCGGCGGTTCGGCGACCACTTGGACCACGACCGCCGCTACGCCCGCACCGATGAGTTCCTCTCGGTCGTACGAGGGGTGTGGAGCGGCAAGCCGTACGACTTCGACGGCGAGCACTTCCAGGTCGAGGGCGGTCTGACCGCGCTGCCGCCGGACCCGCTGCCGGAGATTTTCTTCGGCGGGTCGTCGGCGGCCGCCGGGCCGGTCGCCGCGCGCCACACGGATGTGTACCTGACGTGGGGCGAGCCGCCCGAGCAGGTCAAGCAGAAGATCGACTGGATTCGCGGGCTCGCCGAGAAGGAGGGCCGCACGGTCCGCTTCGGCATCCGGCTGCACACCATCTCCCGTGACTCGGCCACGGAGGCCTGGGCGACCGCGAACCGACTGCTCGACGATCTGGATCCGGACACCGTCGCCGCCGCTCAGGAGGCCCTCGGCCGCAGTGAGTCGGTGGGCCAGCAGCGCATGCTCGCGCTGCACGGCGGCTCCCGGGACAAGCTGGAGATCGCGCCGAACCTGTGGGCCGGTGTCGGCCTGGTGCGGGGCGGCGCGGGCACGGCCCTGGTCGGCAGCCACGCCGACGTCGCCGACCGGATCGAGGAGTACCACGCGCTCGGCGTCGAGCACTTCGTGCTGTCCGGCTATCCGCACCTGGAGGAGGCGTACTGGTTCGGGGAGGGCGTCATCCCCGACCTCGCCGCGCGCGGGCTGCTGCCCCGGATCCCGGCGTCACCGCTCGCGGGCGTGCCCGCGGCGAACGGCCGCCCCGCCTCCGCGCCCGGCGGCGCCCCACTGCTGGTCGCCGGAGGACGCTGAGAAATCCGACCCGGCGGGAAGATCCCGGACCCCGACGAAGTTAGTAGAAATGTGAACGACATCGGGGTACGAGACACGGCCGCCCCAGCGGCGGTACGGGAAGCGGCAGCGCCGACGGCGGTACGGGAAGCTGCGCAGGACGCCGCTCATGAGGTGGACGTCGTCGTCATCGGCGCCGGGCAGGCGGGTCTGTCCAGCGCCTACCACCTGCGGCGGGTCGGCTTCACGCCGGGCCGGGACTTCGTGGTCCTCGACCACGCCCCCCGGCCCGGCGGCGCCTGGCAGTTCCGGTGGCCTTCCTTGACGTACGGGAAGGTGCACGGCATGCACGCGCTCCCCGGCATGGAGCTGACGGGCGCGGACCCCGCGCGCCCGTCGTCGGAGGTCATCGGTGAGTACTTCGAAGAGTACGAGCGCCGCTTCGACCTGGGGGTTCGGCGCCCCGTCGACGTGCGCCGGGTCAGCGAGGGCGACGGCGGCAGGCTGCTCGTCGAGACATCGGCGGGCACCTGGTCGACGCGGGCGCTGATCAGCGCGACGGGCACCTGGGACCGGCCGTTCTGGCCGCGCTACCCGGGCCAGGACACCTTCCGCGGGCGGCAGCTGCACACGGCGATCTACCCGGGACCCGAGGCGTTCGAGGGACAACGGGTGATCGTCGTGGGCGGTGGCGCGTCCGGCACGCAGCACCTCATGGAGATCGCCCCGTACGCGGCCGCGACGACCTGGGTCACCCGGAGTGAGCCGGTGTTCCGCGAGGCGCCGTTCGACGAGAACTGGGGGCGTGCGGCCGTCGCCATGGTCGAGGAGCGCGTGCGCAAGGGCCTGCCGCCGCGGAGCGTGGTGTCGGTGACGGGGCTGCCGGTGAACGACGCGATCCGGCGGGCGCGGGCCGACGGCGTCCTCGACCGGCTGCCGATGTTCGACCGGATCACGCCGACCGGCGTCGAGTGGGACGACGGCCGCCGTGTCGACGCCGACGTGATCCTCTGGGCGACGGGCTTCCGCCCGGCGGTCGACCACTTGGCGCCGCTGCGGCTGCGCGAGCCGGGCGGCGGCATCCGGCTGGAAGGTACCCGGGCCGCCGCCGACCCGCGTGTCCACCTCGTGGGGTACGGGCCTTCGGCGAGCACGATCGGCGCCAACCGCGCGGGCCGTGCGGCGGTGCGCGACATCCGGCGGCTGCTGGCGGGCGCGCCCGTCGCGGCGTGACGGGACCTCGCTCGCCGCACAGCCCCTAGGGCAGGTACAGGGTGTAGAGGAGCCTGTCGGGTGTGACGGGTGGGGTGCCCTGGAGCACACCCGTGGTCGCGTTGTCGACGAGGCCCCGCTTGACCTGCGCCGGCGTGTCCGTGGGCCGGAAACCGAGGTGCAGCGCGGCGGCGCCGGCCGCGTGCCCGCTGGCCATCGACGTGCCGTTGAGCGTGGCGGTCGCGGTGTCGCTGTCCTTCCACGCCGAGGGAATCTGCACGCCCGGCGCGAAGAGGGACACGCAGTTGCCGTGGTTGGAGGAGGAAGCCCGGCGGTCGCCCCGGTCACTGGCGCCGACACTGATCGTCTCGGCCACCCGTGAGGGCGAGGTGTTGCAGGCGCCGCCCGCCTGTCCGGAGCTGCCCGCCGCGACGGTGTAGGTGACCCCGGAGCGGATGGAGCGCCGCACCGCGCTGTCGAGGACGTCGCTGGCCGCGCCGCCGAGGCTCATGTTCGCGACCGCGGGCCTGGTGCCCTTCGCCGTCACCCAGTCGACGCCCGCGACGACGCCCGAGGTGGTGCCGGAGCCCTGACAGTTGAGGACCCGCACCGCGACCAGGCGGGCCTGCTTCGCCACGCCGTACGTCGCGCCCGCGGCGATGCCTCCCACGTGGGTGCCGTGGCCGTTGCAGTCGTCGCCGTTCCTGCCGTCGCCCACGGTGTCGGTCCCGACCGAGGCCCGGCCGCCGAACTCCGTGTGCGTGGTCCGCAGTCCGGTGTCGATGACGTACACGCTCACACCGGGAGCGGTGGTGCGGTAGGTGTACGTGGTGGACAGGGGGAGGCGCCGCTGGTCGATGCGGTCCAGTCCCCAGGGGGCGTCGGGCTGGGTCTGTTCGCGGGTGGAGACCCCGTCGGCCTCGGCCCGGGGCGGAGCGGCCCGTGGGGTGTCGATGCGGACCCGGGTGTCCTGGCGGACGTACGCGACGCGGGGGTCGGCGGCCAGCTCGGCGGCCTGTGCGCGGCTCATCCGGGCGGAAAAGCCGTGCAGCGCCGCCCGGTAGACGTGCCCGAGCCGCGCCCCTTCGGCCCGGCCGACGAGCTCGCGCGCCACGCCGGGCACGGCGGATGAGCCGACCGCGGCGCTCCTGTTCCCCGGGCCGGGTTCCTTCAGCACGACGATCCAGCTGTTCGGCACGGGGGTCTCCGAGCCGCTCGCGAGCCGCAGCTTCCTGTCGGGGACGGTGGAGCCGACGGAGTCGCCCGAGGCCGCGTGCGTGGCGGTGGCGGCGGCAGTGGCGCCGAGCAGGCCGGTGGCGGTCAGCGCGGCGGACAGCAGCACCGCTGCCTGCCGCCGACGGGAGGGCATTCTCATTCCCGGTGCACCTGAACCTTTCGTTGACCAGAAGGGGTCGGATCATGTGCGGTGCGCGGTGCGGTTGTTGCCCGTGGTTCTGCTGGTTCTGCTGGTTTCGCGCGGAGCGCATGCCAGCCTCTCGCGCCGCTCGGCGCGGCACAAGAGGCCGGACGGCCACTCCGGGCGCGGCGGTTCAGGGCGCGGCGACTCACGGCACGACGATTCAGCGCGCGGCGAAGCTCACCTTCGCTTGCCGCTGTTCAGGGCGCGGCGACGTTCACCAGGCTCTTGTACGGGAGGTAGCGCGGCACGCTGGGCTGGGTGGGGGCCGGAGTGACGCCCTCCAGGCCGTCGATCATCACGCCGAGCTCGACGGTGCCGCCCCCCTCGGTGAAGCGCCGCCAGGCCGACATGTCCCGCCACTCCCCGTGGTTGAGCACCAGCCGGCCGTCCTTGCTCGTGTGGAAATGGGCCGCGAGGAGACCCGGCGGGCGGGTCCGCTCCAGAATCGCCACCACACCGTCGATGAAGGCGCGCTGCCGGTCGGGCCCGTCGGTCTCGAAGATGGGCGTGACCAGTGCGCCGGGGGTGCTTTCCGCCCTTTCCTCGGTCGCATAGCTGCGATAGAGGGAATAGCGCACCTCCCCGGGCCGCTCGATGCCCAGAACCATGCGGTCGACCCTGCTCAGCTCCTCGGAGTTCTGGGCCGCGCGTGCCCACTCGCGGTGGGAGTCGTCGTCCGTCCACTGCGCGTAATTCAGTACCTCACGGCCGTTCTCGCTGAGGAATGTGGTGAACGACAGCATCGCCGCCGGGCGTTCCTGGTGTTCCCACTCCTCGATCACCAGGTCCGCGGCCTGCTTCTGGACCCCCGGCGCCGGCAGGGTCCAGGAACTGACGAGGATCGTCCCGGCGTCCGCGCGCCGGACGTCGGGAAAGGCACGTGATATCGGTGCGGCCATGGTCGGCTCCTCCTGCATACTGAGCGGTACGGTTGAGAAAAGCGTTGTACCTGAACCACGGTTGAGGTCAAGGAGAAGCCGAACCCCGGCGAGTCCCCCTATCTCGCCCTGGCCTCCTGCTACTTCTCCTTGTTGAACTCCCCCACGTTCTTCTGGTGTTCCTCAAAGCTCGCCGTAAAACGCGTGTCTCCCGGCTTTACCGTCACGAAGTACAGCCAGTTTCCCGGAGTCGGGTTGATGGCCGCCCGCATCGCCTCTTCTCCGGGATTGCCGATCGGCGTGGGCGGCAGCCCCATGCGTGCGTAGGTGTTGTACGGGCTGCTGATCTTGGTGTCACGTTCGCTGGTGGCCAGTGTGGAGCGGTTGAGCGCGTAGTTGATGGTGGAGTCCATTTGTAGCGGCATGCCCTGGTCAAGGCGGTTGTAGATGACCCGGGCGACCTTGCCCATCTCCTCCTTGGAGCCCGCCTCGGCCTCGATCATGCTCGCGATGGTGACGGTTTGGTAGAGGTTCACGGCATTCCGGTCTGCGCCCGCCGTGACCTGACCGCCGCCGAACTTCTTGTTCGCCGTGTTCACCATGTACGACAGGACGGATGCCGGAGTCGACCGCGAGTCGATCGGGTACGTCGCCGGGAAGAGGTACCCCTCGGGGTTGCCGCCGGCGTCGCGGGGGAGTTTGAGGCCGGCCTTCGGGAGAGCCTTCTTCGTGGTGCCGGCGGGCACCCCGAGGGCCTTGTCCACGGCCGCGTACACCTGACCCGAGCGCCACCCTTCCGGGATGGTCAGCGTCTCGGGCTGTGCGTCGTCGTCAGGAAGCAGCAGCGGCACCGCCACAGCGGCTGCCGCGACGGCGGCTCCGGTCGCGATCAGGGCGATCCGGCCCCGGCGCGTCAGTTGAGTCGTGCCCCGTCTCGGAGTCTTGGTCTGCATGCGGGCACGGTAACCCGCAAATGCTCATATTCCTGGCATATCTTCACGTCACCGGCTCCAGTTGGGCGTCTCTGCGAACGAGGGCGGCGTAACGTCCGTCGCGCTCCATGAGCTCCTCGTGGGTGCCGCGCTCCGCGGTGCGGCCGGCGTCCAGGACCACGATCTGGTCGGCGCCGCGGACGGTGGAGAGGCGGTGGGCGATGGTGAGGGTGGTCCGGCCCGCGGACAGCGCGTCGATGGCCTCCTGCACGGCTCGCTCCGTGCGGGTGTCCAGGGCGCTGGTCGCTTCGTCGAGGATGAGGACCGGCGGGTCCCGCAGGATGGTGCGGGCGATGGCCAGGCGCTGCTTCTCACCGCCGGAGAAGCGGTGGCCGCGCTCGCCGACGACCGTGTCGTACCCGTCAGGGAGGGATGCGATGTGGTCGTGGATCTGGGCGGCGCGGGCAGCGGTCGCAAGCTCCTCGTCGGTGGCGTCGGGCTTGGCGAAGCGGAGGTTGTCCGCGACCGAGGCGTGGAAGAGATACGTCTCCTGGGAGACCACGCCGACGGCACGCGCGAGGGTGTCGAAGTCGAGGTCGCGCACGTCGATCCCGTCGAGGGTGACGCGGCCGGCCGTGACGTCGTAGAGCCTGGGCACCAGATGGCTCAGGGTCGACTTGCCGGAGCCGGTGGGGCCGACCACGGCGAGGCTGCCGCCCGCGGGTATGACGAGGTCGATGTCCTGGAGGGTGGGGCCCGACTTCTCGTCGTAACGGAACTCGACCTTCTCGAAGCGGACCTCGCCCTTGATCTCGTCGAGGTGCACGGGCTTCTCCGGCTCGGTGATGTCGACGGGCAGGTCCAGGTACTCGAAGATGCGCTGGAAGAGCGCGAGCGAGGTCTGGATCTGCACGCCGGTCGAGAGGAGGCTCACGGTCGGGCGGAACAGGCCCTGCTGCAGCGAGACGAAGGCGACGAGCGTGCCGAGCGAGACGGTCGGGCCGCCGGTCCGGAAGGCGATGCCCGCGGTCCAGTAGATGACGGCGGGCATGGCGGCCATGACGATCGAGATGACGGCCATGCGCCAGCGGCCCGCCATGTTCGACCGGATCTCCAGGTCGACCAGGCGCTCGGACTCCTCGGCGAAGGACTTGGTGAGGGAGTCGGCCCGTCCCATGGTGCGACCGAGGACGATGCCGCTCACGGAGAGCGACTCGGTGACCGTCGCGGCCATCGCGGCCATCTGCTTCTGGCGCTGCGTGGCGATCTTCTTGCGCTCACGGCCGACGCGGCGGCTGATCCACACGAAGACTGGGAGCAGCAGGAGCGAGACCACCGTGAGCCGCCAGTCGAGGGCGAGCATGGCGACGACGGTCGCGATGACACTCGTGAGGTTCGAGACGAGGGACGTGGCGGTGGAGGTGACCGTCGCCTGCATGCCGCCGATGTCGTTGGCGATCCGGGACTGGACCTCGCCCGTGCGGGTGCGGGTGAAGAAGGCGAGGGACATGCTCTGCAGCCGGCCGTAGACCGCGGTGCGCAGGTCGTGCATGACGCGCTGGCCGACGGATGTGCTGATCAGGGTCTGCAGGACGCCGAAGACGCTCGTGACGACCGCGCTGAGGATCATGCCGAGTGCGAGCAGGCTCAGAAGGCCCGTGCGCCCCTGCGGCAGGGCGGTGTCGAGGATCTCCTTGAGCAGGAAGGGGGTCGCCACCGAGACGAGCGACGCGGCGCAGACCAGCAGGCCCACGAGCGCGAGGCGGCCTCGGTAGGGCCGGAAGAGGCGGAGGATGCGGCGCATCTGGCGGGGCTGCGGCTCCTCGCCGGGGGCGGGGGGCTGCGGCGTCCAGGTGGGTTCGTCGTGACGCATGGGCTCCTTCGGGATTTCGGACGACGATGACTCAGGGAGCATAGCTCACTGTTACCTATACTCACAATGCACAAGGTCCTGGTAATGTTCCCGCATGAACACCCCGGACCCCGACGGCCTGCTCGCCGAACAGTTGCTGCGGCTGACCCGCAGGCTGCAGCGGATCCAGAAGCGCCATCTGGTGCCGATCGGCATCACACCCGCGCAGTCCCGCCTGCTGCGCACCCTCGCGCATTACGAGACCCCGCCCCGCATGGCCGACCTCGCCGAGCGCCTCGAAGTCGTGCCGCGCGCCGTGACCACCCTGGTCGACGCACTGGAAGCCGCTGATCTCGTGCGACGCGCACCCGACCCCACCAACCGCCGGGTGATCCGGATCGAGCTCACCGACGCCGGGCTGAAGGCCCTCGGTGAGCTGCGCGGCGCGCGCCGCGCCGCCGCGGAGGACATCCTGGCTCCACTGGACACCGAGCAGCGCGCCCAGCTGGGCATCCTGCTGAACGCACTGTTCGACGTGCCGGACGTCCGCCGCTGCTGACACCGTCCGCCGCCGCAACCGTCGAGGAGAGCTCATGCCACTGCTGGAGCCCGAGCCGGACACCCTGCGCCCCGGCCCCGCGTCGCGCACGGAGGGCCCGTCGCACGACCGCGTGCCGGACCGACGGCGCGGCGGCACCCCTGAGCCGCTGCGCTCCGAACTGACCGCGCTGCTCGGTGCGGACAAGGTCCTGACGAAGATCTCCGACCTCGTGCGGTACGCGTCGGACGCCAGCCCGTACCGCTTCGTGCCGCAGGTCGTGGTCGTCCCCGAGGACATCGACGACGTGTCGGCCGTCCTGTCGTACGCGCACGGCAAGGGCCGCGAAGTCGTCTTCCGCGCGGCGGGCACGTCGCTGAACGGCCAGGCGCAGGGCGAGGACATCCTCGTCGACGTGCGCAAGCACTGGTCGGGCGTCGAGGTGCTCGGCGAAGGCGAGCGCGCCCGCATCGGCCCCGGCACGACGATCGTGCGCGCCAACACCACCCTGTCCCGGTACGGCAGGGTGCTCGGCCCCGACCCGGCGAGCGCGATCGCCTGCACCGTCGGCGGCGTCGTGGCGAACAACGCGTCGGGCATGACCGCGGGCACCACCCGCAATGCGTACCGCACAGTCGCCTCACTGACCTTCGTCCTCCCCTCCGGCACGGTCGTGGACACGGCCGAGCCGGACGCCGACGAGCACCTGGCGCACGCGGAACCGGAGCTGTGCGAAGGCCTGCTGGCCATCAAGCGGGAGATCGAGGCGGACGCCGAGCTGGTGGCCCGCATCCGCGCCAAGTACGAGATCAAGAACACCAATGGGTACCGCCTGGACGCCTTCCTCGACGGCGCGACGCCCGTGGAGATCCTGCGCGGCCTGATGGTCGGCTCCGAGGGCACCTTCGGCTTCATCTCCGAGGTCGTCTTCGACACGCTGCCTTTGGAGCGGCACACGACGACCGCTCTGCTGTTCTTCCCCTCGCTGCCCGCGGCCGCCGCGGCGGTGCCGTTGTTCACTGCCGCGGGCGCGCTCGCCGTCGAGCTGATGGACGGCAACACCTTGCGCGCGTCGGTCAGCGTCCAGGGCGTGCCAGCCGACTGGACCGGCCTCCCGAAGTCCACGGCCGCCCTCCTGGTGGAGTTCCGCGCCCCGGACGAGGCCGCACAGGAGGCGTACGAGGCGGCGGCCGCCCAGGTCCTCGAAGGACTCGAACTGGTCGCACCCGTCCCATCGGTGACGAACACCTTCACCCGTGACGCGAAGACGATCGGCGGCTACTGGAAGGCGCGCAAGGCGTTCGTCACCGCTGTCGGCGGCTCCCGCCCTTCGGGTACGACACTCATCACCGAGGACTTCGCGGTTCCGCCGGGTCGGCTCGCCGAGGCCTGCGAAGCGCTGCTCGACCTCCAGACGCGGCACGGCTTCGACACCGCCGTCGCGGGCCACGCGGCACACGGCAACCTCCACTTCCTGCTCGCCTTCGACGCGGCGATCCCCGCCGACGTGGAGCGCTACGCCGCGTTCATGGACGAGTTCTGCCGCCTGACGGTGGAGCGTTTCGACGGCTCCCTGAAGGCCGAGCACGCCACAGGACGCAACATCGCGCCCTTCCTGGAGCTCGAATGGGGGCCGAAGGCGACCGAGTTGATGTGGCGCACGAAGCAGGTCATCGACCCGGACGGCGTCCTCGCGCCCCGCATCGTCCTCGACCGTGATCCGAAGGCTCATCTGCGCGGCCTGAAGACCATCCCCAAGGTGGAGCCGATCGCCGACCCATGCATCGAGTGCGGCTTCTGTGAACCGGCCTGCCCCAGCGAGGACTTGACCACGACACCGCGCCAGCGCATCGTGCTCCGCCGCGAGATGATGCGCCAGCCCGCGGGCTCCCCCGTCGAGGACGGCCTCGTCGAGGCGTACGGCTACGACGCCGTGGACACCTGCGCGGGCGACTCGACCTGCCGGATCGCCTGCCCCGTCGGTATCGACACGGGGGCCCTGATGAAGGACTTCCGTCATGCGCGGCACTCGCCCCGCGAGGAGAAGGCGGCCGCCCTCGCCGCGAGGAACTTCAAGGCCGTCGAGGCGTCCGCGCGGCTGGCGGTGGCCGCCGCCGACAGGATCGGCGACCGGCTGCTGACCGCGGTGACCCGCACCGCCCGCAAGGCTGTGCGTCCGGACCTGGTCCCCGAGTGGCTGCCGCAGATCCCCGGCGCCGCCGCACGCAGACTGCCGCGCACCCGACGCGTCGGCGCCTCGGCCGTCTACTACCCGGCGTGCGTCAACCGCATCTTCGGCGGGCCGGGCGACCGCTCCTTGGCGGAGGCCGTTGTCGCCGTCTCCACGCGCGCGGGGAAGCCGGTTTGGATTCCGGACGATGTCGCGGGGACGTGCTGCGCGACGATCTGGCACTCCAAGGGGTACGACGCCGGGAACAGGGTCATGGCCAATCGCATCGTCGAGGCGGCCTGGGGCTGGACGGCCGGCGGCCGCCTGCCGCTGATCGTCGACGCCTCGTCCTGCACGCTCGGCATCGCGCACGAGGTCGTGCCGTATCTGACCGCCGACAACCGCGAGCTGCACCGGGAGCTGACGGTCGTCGACTCGATCGTCTGGGCCGCCGACGAGCTCCTCCCCCACCTGACGGTGCACCGCACGGTCGGCTCCGCGGTGCTGCACCCCACCTGTTCCATGCAGCACCTCGGCGACGAGCCACAGCTCCGGGCCGTCGCCGAGGCCTGCGCGGACGAGGTGGTCGTCCCGGACGACGCGGGATGCTGCGCCTTCGCGGGCGACCGCGGCATGCTCCACAAGGAGCTCACGGAATCGGCCACGCGCAAGGAGGCAGCGGAGGTCACGTCCCGCGCCTTCGACGCGCACCTCTCGGCGAACCGCATGTGCGAGGTGGGCATGGACCACGCGACGGGCCGCGGCTACTACTCCGTACTCCTTGAGTTGGAGCGCGCGACACGTCCCTGACCGGTATTCCGCGTACCCCCTGATGCTCCTTCGATAAATCCAACTCTTCGGTCCCTCCAGTCTCTTGCGCCCCGGCCGGGCCGCCACCAGGGTGGCTTCCGCCCCAGTGGTAGAGACCAGCCGACATTCAGCTACGGAGGTCCGATGCACGACGAGAACGCCACCCCGGCCCCTGACGGCACCACCCCCGACGACGGCACCCGGAGCGCGGCGGGAGACGGCCACTCCCGGCGCACGGTGCTCCGCACGGCGGGCCTCGCCGGTGCGGGACTCGGAGTCGGCGCCTTCGCCGGCGGCACGGCACACGCCGACACCCCTGCCGCCGCGGCCGCGGCGGCCCCGGCGTCGGACACAGGGACGGCCGAGGCTCCCGCCCGCAAGGGCGACACCATGATCGGCGTGCCGTTCGAGCGGCGCTCCACGGTGCGGGTCGGGATCATCGGACTCGGCAACCGCGGCGGCAGCATGATCGACCTGTTCCTCGCGATACCGGGCGTGCGCGTGGTCGCACTCTGCGACCCGGTCAAGGACAAGACCGCGGCCGCCGCGAAGAAGGTCACGGCCGCGGGCCAGCCCGCCCCCGCGACGTACACCAAGGGCGAGCACGACTACGAGAACCTGTGCAAGCGCGGCGACATCGACTTCGTGTACGTGGCGACGCCCTGGGAACTCCACTTCGCCATGGCCAAGTCGGCGATGGTCAACGGCAAGCACGTCGGTGTGGAGTGTCCGATCGCGATGCGCCTCGACGAGCTGTGGGAGCTCGTCGACCTGTCCGAGCGCACCCGCAGACACTGCATGCAGCTGGAGAACTGCTGTTACGGCAAGAACGAGATGCGCGTCCTGCGCATGGCGCACGCGGGCAAGTTCGGTGAGCTGCTGCACGGGGCGGGCGCCTACAACCACGACCTGCGCGGTCTGATGTTCGACCCCGACTACTACGAGGGGCCGTGGCGGCGCCTGTGGCACACCCGGCTGCGCGGCGACCTCTACCCCAACCACGGCTTCGGCCCGGTCGCCAACTACATGGACGTCAACCGCGGCGACCGCGTCACGCACATCTCCAGCTTCGGCACGCCTGCCCTCGGCCTGGCCGAGTACCGCAAGGCGCACATGCCCCCGGGTGACCCGAGCTGGAAGGAGACGTACATCGAGAGCGACCGCACGATCAGTCTCGTCCAGACGGCGAAGGGGCGGGTGATCCGCCTGGAGCACGACGTCAGCACCCCGCACCCCTACTCCCGCATCAACAGCCTCGGCGGCACGAAGGGCGTCTTCGAGGACTACCCCGCCCGCATCTACATCGAGCCGGATCACACGGACGATCAGTGGGCCGACTTCTCCAAGTACGCCGACTTCGACCACTGGCTGTGGAAGGAGCACTCCAACCCGCCCGGCGGCCACGGCGGCATGGACTACATCATGATCTTCCGGCTGATGCAGACGATGCAGCTCGGCCTGGTGCCGGACTTCGACGTGTACGACGCCGCGACATGGACGGCACCCGTGCCGCTCAGCCATCTGTCGATCAAGGCGAAGGGCGCACCGCAGGCGATCCCGGACTTCACCCGCGGGCTGTGGAGGAAGGCCCGGCCGGGAATGGACTCGGAGAAGCCGAAGGCGTAAGGGCCCGGGCGGGCTCGGTGGCGGGTTCAAGCCACCGAGCCCGCCCTCGGGCCTCGGCGTCCTCGCCGGTCAGCAGCGCCGGCGGTCCTCCGTCAGGGTTCCCTGGACGGTGGACAGGGTCCGGTCGTAGCAGCCCGTGTCGCCGACCAGGCGGTAGCGCTCGCGCGAGGTGCCCACGGCGTGCCGTTGGTCGCGCGGGACGTTGGCGGTGTACGTCGCGTCGCCGTCGTAACGGTCGTCCAGCACCGACCAGCCGGTGCGCCGGCCGCCGCGTTCCGTGACGCTCTCGGCGCGGTCCCCGAGGGAGATCTCGGTCCGCAGCCGGTCGCCGGCCCCGAGCGTCGTGGTGCCGTCCATGGTGTACGTCCGGTCGGTGCGCGCGGCGCGATGGCCCGTCGTGACCGTCTCGCGGTCGGTCCACGTGGCCTTGAGCGCGTCCGTCGACTCGCCATCGGTCCAGCGGTGGACGGACGTGTTCGCGAGGGTGCGCGTCACGGTCGTCGAGACGCGGCCGTGCGAAGTGTTCACGTACCCCGAGACGCTCAGCCGGTGGCCGCCCTCCGTGTCGAGCCGGTGCGCCTCGTCACCCGAACCGGGCGTGTAAGTCGACTTGTTGGCGAGGTCGCCCTCCTTGTGGCGGGTCAGGCTGCCCGTGACGCGGTCGCTCTTCTCGTCCTGCCAGACCAGTACGTTGACCGGTGTGCTCCAGCCGGTCTGTGCCTCGGGTACGCCGGCGACGGAGACCTCCACCCGGTGCGGACGGCCGTCGTTGAGGGTGCCCGCGAAGGGGGTCAGGTCGTACTCGATCGGCTTGATGTCGAAGGCGCGCGGCCCTGGGATCACGTACCAGAGAAAGGGGTTGGACCAGCCGCCGGTCCACACGGTCGGGAACGGCGCGGCGATGCCCGCCAGCCGGCCGTCGACCTTGACCTGCACCTCGCGGTAGGGGCCCTTGTCGGCCTTGCAGGAGTAGGGCGCGGCGTCGGGCACGGTCAGGTACCAGTACTCCTCGCAGCCTCCGCCTGAGCCCGTGGCGTACACCTCGGCGACGATGCGTTCGCTGTTGCGCGGGGTGGTGAGGGTGGTGCCGGTGGCTCCATCCCCGAGGGGGATGATCCGGTCCGGCGTCTCGCGGGCGGCGGTATTCGCCTTCCGCTGCTGGTAGAAGGTCAGCTTGACCTTGACGTCGATGATGCCGGTGTAGGTGTCGTTGACGACGTTCCCGATGAGCATCTCGACCTGTTGGGCGCGGGCCAGGGTGTCGCTGTACCGCGTGACGTCCTTCTCGACGGACCAGGTGATGCCGTCGACCGACGGCTGCGGAGTCGACGTACGGAAGACTTCGACGCCGCCGATCCGGAGATAGCCGAGACGGTCGTACTGACGCCCCTTGACCTTTCCGTCGAGCCGCAGGACCACCTTGCCCCAGTCGCCCTTGCCGCACTTCTCCGGAGGGGCGTAGTCACCCTTGTACGGCGTGAAGTCCTTGAACTGCGCTTCGGCGATCGTCACTTCACAGGACTTGGTGGACGGTTTCGGCACGGGTGGCGCGGCGGTGATCGGGTCGTGCCAGTCGTTCCCGAACTCCGGTGGGGGCGTGGCGGCCGCGGCCGGGCCGGCGCCGAGGAGGGTGCTCGCCGCGAGGGCCGCTCCGGCGAGCATGGACATGACACGTCTTCTCATGGGGGCTTTCTATGGGGCGGTCGCCGATCACCGCAATGGTGCGGCCTCTCTCCCCGGCCTCCGGGGCGCCCTGCCGGGGCGCCCTGTCTTCCGCGTCGTGCTCAGGCCCGTAGGTTCGCCCTGTCACCCATCACCACGACCGGGTGCTGCTTCGGGTCGAGCGTGCGCAGCAGGTACTTCATGCCCGCCTTGGACAGGCTCACGCAGCCCGACGTACCGCTGCCGTGGTCCATGTGCAGCCAGATGCTGCCGCCCTTCGCCTGTCCCTGCGGCCGTGTCGGGTCGTTCGGCGGGGTGCCCTTGGCGCGGTTGTAGTCGATGGCGATGACGTAGTCGAAGTCGTGCCAGTGCGTCTTGGGCCAGTAGTGCGGGGCCTGCATGGACACCGACTCCGTGTAAGGGAACTTGGCCCCCGGGTCCGCGAGGACGCCGCCCGCGTCGGTGAGCGTGAACACGCCCACCGGGCTGCGCTTGTCGTTCTCACGGTGGTTGGTGGTCCACCCCTTCTTGCCATTGTGCGCGGGCCAGCTGCGGGCCTTCTCCCAGGTGGTGTCCTTGCTGCCCGACTTCGTGTAGAGCACGACGGTCGACTTCGCCGAGTCCTCACCGTCGCCGTAGACAGCCACGACCTGACGGGAGTTCCGAGGAACCTCTGACTGCAGACGGTCGCCGACGTCCGGAATGCGCCGGGGGTCGTCGGCCCCGGCCCGGTCACTCTGGCCGTGTCCCGCATTCTTGCCGTGCTCCCCGCCGGCGTCGCCCTTCCGCGAACCGTCGTCGTTCCCACTCGCGCAGGACGTCAGAAGAACACCGCAGGCCGCTGCCGCGACCACCACTCGCACCCCACCGGCTATTCGCATCCGTCCATGGTCGCACCCGCTCCGCACTCCCCCTGTCCACCGCCACGACGCACGCCGGGACCGGGCCGATTCTTTACCCCAGGGCGGAAAACCGTTTGCTTCCGACCACCGCGCGAGGCGAACCTTTCACGGTTTGTAACCGCCGTCCGCTCCTTCGAACTCCTCGTCGGAGCGACGCCGCCGCACCTAGTCCTGGGACGTCATGCAGATTCGCGACCTTCCGTTTCCCGACCCCGGTGTCCCCGACGTCCGGTCGGGGCCGCGCTTCCTGCTGTGGCTGGGCCGCAACCAGCTCGGCGGGCAGCTCAAGTCTCTCGCCTGGGGCCTGCTGCACTTCAGCTCCATCGCGGGCCTGCCCTACATGGTCGGCGTCGCCGTCGAGGCCGTGCTCGACCGCTCCGGCGGCCGGCTCGCCCTGGCGGGCGCGTTGATCGGCCTGCTCGGCATCGGCATCGCGGTGGGCGACACCATGCTGCATCGCACCGCGGTCACCAACTGGATCACGGCCGCGGCGCGCGTGCAGCAGCTGCTCGCCCGGAAGACCGCCGCGCTCGGCTCCGCGCTGACCCGTCGTGTCGCCGCCGGTGAGGTCGTAGCCGTCTCCACCGGTGACGTCGAGAAGATCGGATGGTTCGTGGAGGCGCTGTCGCGGTTCGCGGCGGCCGCGCTCACCGTCGTCCTGGTCTGCGTCGGTCTCGTCGTCTACCAGCCCGCCCTCGGTGTCGTCGTCGCTGTCGGCATCCCGGTGCTCGCGATGGCCGTGCTGCCGCTGCTGCCCCGCGCCACGCGCCGGGCGGACTTCCAGCGCGAGAAGGCGGGGCGGGCCACGGAACTGGCGTCGGACACCGTCGCCGGGCTGCGGGTGCTGCGCGGCATCGGCGGCGAGGAACTCTTCCTCGACCGCTACCGCCGCGCCTCGCAGGAGGTCCGCTCCGCCGCGGTGCGCAGTGCCCGGATGTGGGCCGTCATCTCGGCGATCCAGATCCTGATGCCGGGGCTGCTGCTGATCGCGGTCGTCTGGCACGGCGTGCACCTCGCCCGCGAGGGCCGCGTCACGGTGGGCGAACTCGTCACCGTCTACAGCGCCATCATGATGCTCAACTACCCGCTGCGGCACTTCGAGGAGATCGCCATGGCGTACTCCTTCTCCCGGCCCTCCGCGAAGCGAGCGGCCCGGGTTCTCGCCCTGCAGCGGACGGCGCCGAAGGGTACGGACTCCACGGATGCGGAGTCTTCGGCGGGAGACCCGCCTGCGCCTTCCGGTGACCTGTACGACCCCGCGACGGGCCTGCTCGCCCCGGCGGGTCGCCTGACCGCCGTGGTGTGCGGCGACCCGGACGAGGCGGGACGGCTCGCCGAACGGCTCGGCGGACACCCCGCCTTCGACGACGCCGCGGGCCTGCCGTCCGTGCGTCTCGGAGACGTACCGCTGGACGACCTGCCGCTGGACACAGCCCGCACCGCCGTCCTCGTCCAGGACAAGGATCCCGTCCTGCTCTCCGGAACTCTTCGCGCCCTCCTCGACGTACCGGCGTCGGGCGCGGTCAGCCCCGAGGAGGCGCTGGCCGCGGCGCAGTGCTCCGACGTCCTGGACGCGCTCGCGCAGGCGTCGGTGGACGACGACCCCATGGCCGCCCACCTCACGGAACGTGGCCGCTCCCTCTCCGGAGGCCAGCGCCAACGCCTCGCTCTGGCCCGTTCACTGGTCACCGACCCCGAGGCACTGGTGCTCGACGAGCCGACGTCCGCCGTGGACTCGCACACCGAAGCCCGGGTCGCCGACGGCATCCGGCAACTGCGCCGGGGGCGCACCACCGTGGTGCTCACCTCGTCACCGCTGCTCCTCGACCGAGCCGAGCGTGTCGTCTTCCTGGCGGACGGCGAGGTCGCGGCTGTGGGCGCCCACCGCGAACTGGTGCACAGCGAACCGCGATACCGCGCGGTCGTGACCCGCGAGACCGACACCGAACGCACCGAACACACCGAACGCACGGACCGCGTCGCCGCGGAGGCCCTGACCGGCTCCTCGGACGCCCTGGCGAATTTCGACATCGAGGAGACGGCATGATCGGCCTGGCGCCCCCGGCATACGATCCGGCGGCCCCCACGACGGCGGAGACCCTGCCCGTCGGCTCGGCCACGACCGTGCGCGACTACGTCCGCGAACTGTTCCGGCGCCATCGCCGGTCCTTCCTCCTGCTCATCCTGGTGAACACGCTCGCCGTCATCGCCTCGATGGTCGGCCCTTACCTCCTCGGCGGCTTGGTCGAGAAGGTCTCGGACGACACACGGGACCTGCACCTCGAACTCACCATCGGGCTGTTCACGGCGGCCCTCCTCGTGCAGGCCTTCTTCGTGCGCGAGGTGCGGCTGCGCGGTGCGATGCTCGGCGAACGGATGCTGGCGGATCTGCGGGAGGACTTCCTCGTGCGCTCCGTCGGGCTGCCGCCCGGCGTCCTGGAGCGGGCCGGTACCGGCGACCTGCTGTCGCGCATCACCACGGACATCGACCGGCTGGCCAATGCCATGCGTGAGGCCGTGCCGCAGCTCGCCATCGGCGTGGTGTGGGTGGTGCTGCTGCTCGGCGGGCTCGTCGTCACCGCACCGCCGCTGGCACCCGCCGTGCTCGTCGCCGTGCCCCTTCTCGTCGTGGGCTGCCGCTGGTACTTCAAGCGGGCTCCCGCCGCCTACCGTTCGGAGGCCGCCGGATACGCCGCCGTGGCCGCCGCCCTCACCGAGACCGTCGACGCGGGACGCACGGTGGAGGCCCACCGCCTCGGCCGTCGCCGCGTCGAACTGTCGGAGCGCCGCATCGCGGAATGGACCGCTTGGGAGCGGTACACCCTCTACCTGCGGTCGGTCCTCTTCCCGGTGATCAACCTCACCCACACGACCGTGCTCTGCTCGACGCTGATGATCGGCGGAGTCTTCGTCCTCCAGGGCTGGATCGGCGTCGGCCAGCTGACCACCGGGGTCCTGATCGCGCAGATGCTGGTCGACCCGCTGGGGATCATCCTGCGCTGGTACGACGAACTCCAGGTCGCCCAGGTGTCGCTGGCCCGGCTCGTCGGCGTGCGCGACATCGAGCCGGACGCGGGCGACTCCTCCGTGACTCCGGAGGGACGACATGTCCTCGCCGACGACGTCCACTTCGGCTACCGCGCGGGCGTCGACGTGCTCCGCGAGGTGTCTCTCGCCGTCGAACCCGGCTCGCGTGTCGCGCTGGTCGGCCCGTCGGGCGCGGGCAAGTCGACCTTGGGCAGGCTTCTCGCCGGGATCTACGGACCGCGCACCGGTCATGTCACCCTGGGCGGCGCCGCGCTGTCTGACATGCCCGCGGAGGCGGTGCGCGCCCATGTGGCGCTGGTCAACCAGGAACACCACGTCTTCGTGGGCTCTCTGCGCGACAACCTCCTCCTCGCCAGAACCGGAGCGCGGGACGCCGAGTTGTGGGCTGCCCTCGGCGCGGTCGACGCGGCCGACTGGGCGCGTGGCCTCGACGAGGGTCTGGACACCGAGGTCGGCTCGGGCGGGTTCGCGCTGACGCCCGCACAGGCGCAGCAGATCGCCCTGGCCCGACTGGTCCTCGCCGACCCGCACACGCTGGTCCTCGACGAGGCCACCTCGCTCCTCGACCCGCGTGCGGCACGGCACTTGGAGCGCTCCCTCGCCCGCGTCCTGGACGGCCGCACGGTCGTGGCGATCGCCCATCGACTGCACACCGCACATGACGCCGACGTCATCGCGGTGGTCGAGAGCGGCCGGATCAGCGAACTCGGCAGCCACGACCAGCTGGTGGCGGCGGACGGTGCGTACGCGGCACTGTGGCGGTCCTGGCACGGGTAGGAAGGGCCGGGTGTGCGGGGAGGCGGGCTCGCTGAGCACGGGTAGGCAGGACCAGGCGTGCGGGGAGGCGGGCTCGCCGAGCACAGGGGGCCCTATTGGCCTTCGGAAGAGGGTAGTTAGGGTTCGTGGATGGCTGCATCGTCCACGGAACCCGACGTCCCCGATCGGCGCGGGCCCGCCCGCTACCTGTGGTGGGTGACCGTCAGCCAGCCTCGCCGGGTGGCCGCCGGAGCCGTGTTGGGCAGCGCGTGGATGGTCTGCCTGACGCTTCCCCCGTACGTCCTGTCGCGCGCCATCGACGAGGGCCTGCGGGCGGGTGACCGGTCCGCCCTGGTGGGCTGGTGCGCGGCCCTGTTCGGCATCGGCGTCCTGAACGCCTGGCTGGCGATCATGCGGCATCGCACGATGACCCGGATCCGGCTCGACGCCTACTTTCGTACCGTGCGAGTCGTGGTCGACCACGCGACCCGGCTCGGCGCCGCGCTGCCCCGCCGCGTCTCGGCCGGTGAGGTCGTCACGATCGGCCACTCCGACGTGGGTGTGATCAGCCAGACCCTGACCGTGACCGGGCCGGGCGTGGGCTCGGTGATCGCCTACTTCGTGGTGGCCGCGCTGTTGCTGTCCGTCTCCACGTTGCTCGCTGTGGTGGTGCTGGTCGGCGTGCCTCTGCTCGCCGTGCTGATCGGGCCGTTCCTCAGCCGGTTGCAAGGGGCGGAGACTGCCTACCGGGAGCGCCAGGGCGCACTCGCCGCGACCCTCGGGGACCTCGCGGGCGGACTCCGTGTCCTCAACGGCCTCGGGGGCAAAGAGGTGTTCGCGGCCCGCTACCGCGCGGGCTCCCGCCAACTGCGGGACGAGGGCTACCGGGTCGGGTCGAGCATGAGCTGGATCCAGGCCTTCGGTCTCGGGCTGCCCACCCTGTTCCTGGCCGCTGTGACATGGCTCGCCGCACGCATGGCCGCTCAGGGCACCATCACCGTTGGCGAGTTGGTGGCCATCTACGGCTACGTCGCCGTGCTCGTGGTGCCGGTGACGTTCTTCATCGAGGGCAGCTACGACATCGGCCGGGGCCTCGTCGCCGCGCGTCGGGTCGTCGACTTCCTGAACTTGGAGCCGCAGGGCTGGGAGAACGAGAACCGGGCGAACTCGGAGGAGGCTGCGGTCCCTGGCCCCGCGACACCATCCGTGCTGCGCGACCCCTCGTCCGGCGTCGAGGTCGCCCCCGGACTCCTCACCGCGCTCGTCAGCGCTCGCGCGTCCGACGGCACGGAGATCGTCGACCGGCTCGGCCGGTTCGCTCCCTCCTCCGTCACATGGGGTCCGGTCCGCCTCGACGCCGTCGCGCTGGACGAGGTGCGGGCCCGGGTCCTGGTGGCGGACAACGAAGCGGACCTCTTCGCCGGTACCTTGCGTGCCGCCGTTTCCGGCCGATGGGATCCGGACGAGGACGCCATCGCCCGCGCGGTCGAGGCGGCCATGGCCGGCGACATCGTCCTCGGCCTCCCGGACGGGCTCGATGCCCTCCTCGACGCACAGGGCCGCAACCTCTCCGGCGGCCAACGTCAGCGCGTCCGCCTGGCGCGGGCCCTCCTCGCCGACCCCGAGGTGCTCCTGGCGGTCGAACCCACGTCGGCGGTCGACGCCCACACCGAGGCGAACATGGCGTCCCGTCTCCGCACCGCCCGCGACGGTCGCACGACCCTCGTCACCAGCACGTCTCCCCTCGTCCTCGACCAAGCCGACGTCGTGTACCACCTGGTGGACGGCCGCGTCGCCGCCGTCGGCCGCCACGCCGACCTGCTGGCAGGCCATCCGGGCTACCGACGCCTGGTGTCGCGCGGGGCTGAAGAGGGCGACGAGGCGGAGGAGCAGCACACGCCACAGGGACAGAAGCGCTCCCGACCTCCCGCCGAGCCGACTCATGAGGCCCTCCGATGACGCCGCCCCGCCGCGAGGACGTGGCCGATCCCGCGCCCGGACACCTGCCCGTGGCCGACCGCCGCCAAGTCCGAGATGCCGCCCTCCGGCTCATCCGGCAGGACACCGGCGCCTTCATCACGATGATCGTCTTCAATGCCCTTGCCGCGGCGGCGGGGCTCGTCGGCCCTTGGCTCCTCGGGCGCATCATCAATACGGTCCGGGCAGGCGGAGGCGTCGACACCGTCGACCGCCTCGCCCTCGGCATCCTTGTCGGCGCCGTCGCCCAGCTCCTTCTGGCGCGCCACGCCCGCTACCTCGCCCATCGCTTCGGCGAACGGACCCTCGGCCGCATTCGTGAGCAGTTCGTCGACCGGGCCCTCGCCCTGCCGGCCTCCGTCGTGGAGCGGGCCGGAGCAGGCGATCTGACGGCCCGCGGCACCACCGACGTCGCGACCGCCGGGCAGATGCTGCGCGACACCGGGCCGGATGTCTTCGTGGCGGCCGTGCAGGCGCTGTTCATCCTCGGCGCGGTCTTTCTGCTGGACCCACTGCTCGGTGTCTGCGGTGTGGTCGGCCTCACCGGCATCTGGTTCGCCACCCGCTGGTACCTGCGCCGTGCGCACTCCGCCTACCTCGAGCAGGGAACCGCCCACTCCGCGCTGGCCGAGGTCCTCGCGGCCACGGCCTCCGGGGCCCGCACCGTCGAGGCCCTGCGTCTGCGCGAGCGTCGTGTCGCGGACAGTGAGGCGGAGATCGGACGGTGTGTCGCCGCCCACGACCGGACACTGTTCCTGCGCAGCGTCCTCTTCCCCTCCATCGACATTTCGTACGCCGTCCCGGTCGTCGCCGTGCTGCTCCTCGGCGGGATCCTGCACGACCAGGGCTCCGTGAGCCTGGGCACGGTGGTCGCTTCGGCCCTCTATCTCCAGCAGCTCTCCCAGCCGCTGGACACGATCCTGCAGCAGGTGGAACAGCTGCAGAGCAGCGGCGCCTCCTTCGCCCGGGTCGAGGGCCTGGCCGCTGCCCCGACGGGCCCGCCCGGCGCCACCCCTCCCCTCCTCCCCCACGGCGGCACCCCTGAGGACGACCGCATCGAGGTCACCGGCGTGCGCTTCGCCTACAGCGGCACCGCCGACGTCCTGCGCGGCGTCGACCTCTCCGTACATCCTGGCGAGCGCCTCGCCATCGTCGGGCCGTCGGGAGCGGGGAAGAGCACTCTGAGCCGACTCCTGGCAGGGATCGACGCACCGGTCGAGGGCACGGTGACCGTCGGCGGCGTACCGATCGCCGACCTGCCGCCCGACCGGCTGCGCCGTCAGGTCGTCCTCGTCACCCAGGAGCACCACGTCTTCCTCGGCACTCTCCGGGACAACCTCGTCATCGCGGCGGAGTCCGCCACGGACGTCGAGCTGAAAGCCGCCCTCACCGCGGTGGGTGCGGACTGGTCCGACGGCCTGCCGGACGGCCTGGACACCGAGCTGGGCCCCGGCGGCCATCGCCTGCACGGAGCGCAGGCCCAGCAGCTGGCCCTGGCCCGCGTCGTGCTCGCCGATCCGCACACACTGATCCTGGACGAAGCCACCGCGCTCCTGGACCCGACGACGGCGCGGCACACGGAACGGGCCCTCGCCGCCGTCCTCCGCGGGCGCACCGTCATCGCCATCGCCCACCGGCTGCAGACGGCCCACGACGCGGACCGCGTGGCGGTCATGGAGGACGGCCGGGTGACCGAGCTCGGCACCCACGACGACCTCGTGACGGCCGACGGCGCCTACGCCGCGCTCTGGCACTCCTGGCACGGGGAGCACCGGCGCACGACCTGAGCCGGGAGCGACGTGGGCATCGGCCTCGGTATCGGCTCGGCCACGCTTCGGATGAGAGGTATTCCTCAGATGAAGTTGAGCGCCGCTGCGCCGCCCACTCCCCCGAGCAGCATGAACACCGGCATCAGCACCTTGAGCTCGATCCAGCTCCCGGCCCGGAACCGCATCGCCTTCGGCGGCCCGATCGGATACCAGCGCTTGCGGCCGATCGGGATGGGCCACAGGATCGGGCACCCGGAGACGGTCAGCGCGTCCCCGATGTCGTGCACCAGCGCGCCGAGCACGATCGGCAGCCCCAGCCACAGGTACTCCTGGCCGGGTGCGGTGAACATCCAGTCGGAGCCGTTGCCCGGCTTGTCCAGGACGCCGGCGAGGATCCAGGCGCTCGTCGCGGCGAGCAGCCACACCAGGACATCGCTGCTCGACCCGCGGGCGGCCCGCCAGAGCAGGCCTTCGATGGCGAGCACCATATGGACGAAGAGGATGCCGAGCACCGCCCAGCGACCGCCGAAGATCGCCAGGGCCGACGCGCCCGCTCCTATCAGCACCGCCCACAGCCAGGTGTGCGTGAGCGTGCGGTGCCCGCCCGAGCGCCGCGGGTCTCCCTGCTTGCGGGTCGCCTTGTAGACGGCGTACGAGAGTTTGTCGACGATCTCGCACAGCCCCCGTGAGAGCGGTCCGAAGGCTCGCGAGATGGTCGCCGACTTGTGGTCGAGGTCGGGCGCGAGCGCCGCTCCGGCGCAGATCAGCGCTCCTACGAGGAGGACCGGCCAGGGCATCGTGTGCCCCGCGGCCGCTGCCGCGGCACCGACCCCGAGCCAGGCCGCCGCCCCCGACAGTGAGTGTGCCGGTCCCATCATTGGTGTTGCCCGCCCCATTTCCATTGTTCTGACGCCCCGTTGGCGACACAGCGTAGCGTTCGTGATCTTCGTGGATACCTCCGGTTCCGTGATCGGGCAGGAAGGAAGGCAAGATGGGGGTGTGACCCTTATCGATCAGCTGCCGCCGGACGCCGACCCAGATGCCCTCTTCGAAGCCTTCTCGTCGTGGGCCGAGGACCAGGGCATCACCCTCTACCCGGCCCAGGAGGAGGCACTGATCGAGGTGGTCTCCGGGGCGAACGTGATCTTGTCCACGCCGACCGGCTCCGGCAAGAGCCTGGTCGCCGCGGGCGCCCACTTCACGGCTCTGGCCCAGGACAAGGTCACCTTCTACACGGCGCCGATCAAGGCTCTGGTGTCGGAGAAGTTCTTCGACCTGTGCAAGCTCTTCGGCACCGAGAACGTCGGCATGCTGACCGGCGACGCGTCGGTCAACGCCGACGCTCCCGTCATCTGCTGCACGGCCGAGGTCCTCGCCTCGATCGCGCTGCGTGACGGCAAGCACGCCGATATCGGCCAGGTCGTGATGGACGAGTTCCACTTCTACGCCGAGCCGGACCGCGGCTGGGCCTGGCAGATCCCGCTGCTCGAACTTCCGCAGGCGCAGTTCATCCTCATGTCGGCGACGCTCGGCGACGTCTCCATGTTCGAGAAGGACCTGACGCGCCGCACGGGCCGGCCCACCTCGGTCGTCCGGTCCGCGACACGACCGGTGCCGCTGTCGTACGAGTACCGTCTGACGCCGATCACCGAGACGCTCACCGAGCTCCTGGAGACCAAGCAGGCGCCGGTCTACATCGTCCACTTCACCCAGGCCCAGGCGGTCGAGCGCGCACAGTCGCTGATGAGCATCAACATGTGCACGCGTGAGGAGAAGGACAAGATCGCCGACCTGATCGGCAACTTCCGCTTCACCACCAAGTTCGGCCGCAACCTCTCGCGTTACGTGCGCCATGGGATCGGCGTGCACCACGCCGGTATGCTGCCCAAGTACCGCCGTCTGGTGGAGAAGCTCGCGCAGGCAGGCCTCCTCAAGGTCATCTGCGGCACCGACACCCTCGGGGTCGGCGTCAATGTGCCGATCCGCACCGTGCTGTTCACCGCCCTCACGAAGTACGACGGCACGCGTGTCCGCACGCTGCGCGCGCGGGAGTTCCATCAGATCGCCGGGCGCGCCGGCCGTGCGGGCTTCGACACGGCGGGGCTCGTGGTCGCCCAGGCGCCCGAGCACGTCATCGAGAACGAGAAGGCGCTCGCCAAGGCCGGCGACGACGCGAAGAAGCGCCGCAAGGTGGTCCGCAAGAAGGCACCCGAGGGCTTCGTCGCCTGGTCCGAGAGCACCTTCGAGAAGCTCATCGCCTCGGAGCCCGAGCCGCTGACCTCCCGGTTCCGGGTCACGCACACCATGCTGCTCTCCGTGATCGCCCGGCCCGGCAACGCCTTCGAGGCGATGCGGCACCTCCTCGAGGACAACCACGAGCCGCGCAAGCAGCAGCTGCGGCACATTCGCCGGACCATCGCGATCTACCGCTCCCTCCTCGCCGGCGGCGTCGTGGAGAAGCTCGACGAGCCGGACGCGACGGGCCGCATCGTGCGTCTGACCGTCGACCTGCAGCAGGACTTCGCGCTCAACCAGCCCCTGTCCACCTTCGCCCTCGCCGCCTTCGAAGTCCTCGACCCCGAGTCCCCTTCGTACGCCCTGGACATGGTGTCCGTCGTCGAGTCCACTCTCGACGATCCGCGGCAGATCCTCGCGGCTCAGCAGAACAAGGCGCGGGGCGAGGCCGTGGCGCTGATGAAGGCGGACGGCGTCGAGTACGAGGAGCGGATGGAGCGGCTCCAGGACATCACGTACCCGAAGCCTCTGGAGGAGCTGCTCTTCCACGCGTACAACACGTACCGCACGAGTCACCCGTGGGTCGGCGATCATCCGCTGTCCCCGAAGTCCGTTGTCCGCGACATGTACGAGCGGGCGCTGTCCTTCACGGAATTCACGTCCTTCTACGAACTCGCTCGCACCGAGGGCATCGTCCTGCGCTACCTCGCGAGCGCGTACAAGGCTCTGGAACACACCATCCCGGACGACTTGAAGTCTGAGGACCTGGAGGACCTGATCGCCTGGCTCGGCGAGATGGTGCGCCAGGTCGACTCCAGCCTCCTCGACGAGTGGGAGCAGCTGGCCAACCCCGAGGTCATGACGGCGGAGGAGGCACAGGAGAAGGCCGACGAGGTCAAGCCGGTCACGGCCAACGCCCGCGCCTTCCGCGTCTTGGTCCGCAACGCGCTGTTCCGCAGGGTCGAGCTGGCCGCCCTCGACCACGTCGAGGAGCTGGGCGAGCTGGACGCCGAGTCCGGGTGGGACGCGGACGCGTGGGGTGAGGCCATGGACAAGTACTGGGACGAGTACGAAGATCTCGGCACCGGCCCGGATGCCCGCGGGCCCAAGCTGTTGCTCATCGAGGAGGATCCTGAGCACGGTCTGTGGCGCGTCCGGCAGACGTTCGCCGACCCGAACGGCGACCATGACTGGGGCATCAGCGCGGAGGTCGATCTCGCGGCTTCCGACGAGGAGGGCCGCGCCGTCGTCAGGGTCACAGACGTCGGCCAGCTCTGAGAGCCCCGAGGATCCGTGTGCCCCGGACAGGAGTCGAGGAACTGTCATGAACAATCCCGCCGACCGGCTGGTCGACCTGCTGGACCTCGAGCAGATCGAGGTCAACATCTTCCGGGGCCGCAGCCCGAACGAGTCCTTGCAGCGGGTCTTTGGCGGGCAGGTCGCCGGACAGGCCCTGGTGGCGGCGGGCCGGACCACCGAGGGCGACCGCCCGGTGCACTCGCTGCACGCGTACTTCCTGCGCCCTGGGCGCCCGGGCGTGCCCATCGTGTACCAGGTCGAACGGGTCAGGGACGGGCGCTCCTTCACCACGCGCCGCGTCACTGCCGTCCAGCAGGGCCGCACCATCTTCAACCTCACCGCCTCCTTCCATCAGCCTGAACAGGGCGCCTTCGAACACCAGCTGCCGCCGCGCCTGGACGCCCCCGAACCGGAGTCGTTGCCGACGGTCGCCGAAGAGATCAGGGAGCACCTCGGCGCACTCCCCGAGCAGTTGGAACGCATGGCCCGGCGCCAGCCCTTCGACATCCGCTATGTCGACCGGCTGCGCTGGACCGCCGAGGAGACCAAGGGCGCCGAGCCGCGCAGCGCGGTGTGGATGCGCGCTGTCGGCCCGCTGGGCGACGACCCGCTCGTACACACCTGCGCGCTCACCTACGCGAGCGACATGACGCTCCTCGACGCCGTCCGCATCCCCGTGGAGCCCCTGTGGGGCCCCCGCGGCTTCGACATGGCGTCGCTGGACCACGCCATGTGGTTCCACCGGCCCTTCCGTGCCGACGAGTGGTTCCTCTACGACCAGGAGTCCCCCATCGCGACGGGGGGCCGCGGTCTCGCCCGGGGCCGTATCTACGACCGGGAGGGCCACCTCCTGGTATCGGTGGTGCAGGAAGGGCTGTTCCGCCCGTACGGGGAGCGCCACATGGACGGTCCGGCAGCCGGCGCGTAATCGGTGAAGGGCCTGGAGGGGAGGCACGGTGCGACGGGTTGACGCGGTGGAGCGGCGGGCGAGGCTGGCGCTGCGCCATCGGCTGACGGTGGACACCAGGACGGACGATCCGGTCGAGGTGGCACGGTCTCTGCTGGCCCTGCACGGCACCGACCCGTCGTCGGTGTACGTCGGCGCCTGGGCCCGCATGCGGGACGGTCAGGTGGCGGACGTGGAGCGCGCGCTGTATGAGGACCGCTCGCTGATCCGCCTGATGGGCATGCGGCGCACGGTTTTCGTGACGTCCCTCGACGTGGCACCCGTACTGCAGGCCGCCTGCTCGCGGGCGGTCGCCGCGCGGGAGCGCCGCCTTCTTCTGGGGATGCTGGCCGAGTCCGGCGTCGTTGACGACGCGGCCGGGGTGGAGGCGTGGCTGGCGCAGACGGAAGAGGTGGCGCTGCGCGCGCTCAAGGAGCGGGGCGAGGCGACCGCCGCCGAGCTCGCGAGCGACGACCCACGGCTGGCCACCGAGCTGGTCATGGCGCGTGGCAAGAGCTACGAGGGGCGGCAGAAGCTGGCCAGCCGACTCCTTCTGCTGCTGGCCGCCAAGGGACATGTGGTGCGTGGCAGACCGCGTGGCACATGGACTTCCCATCAGTACCGCTGGGCGTCGTTGACGGACTGGTTTCCCGGTGGCCTCGCCGACTGGGACACCCGCGAGGCCGAGACGGAGCTCGCCCGGCGCTGGCTCCGGACGTTCGGTCCGGCCACCGCGGATGATCTGCGGTGGTGGGCCGGGTGGACCAAGACCCAGACCAAGCGGGCCTTGACCGAACTGCGCCCCGTCGAGGTCGACTTGGACGGACTGCACGGGTTGTTGCTCCCCGATGACCTGGAGGAGACCTCCAGGCCGGAGCCGTGGGCG
Organism: Streptomyces sp. NPDC039462; assembly: GCF_055639375.1. Lineage (NCBI taxonomy): Bacteria > Bacillati > Actinomycetota > Actinomycetes > Kitasatosporales > Streptomycetaceae > Streptomyces > Streptomyces sp. NPDC039462. The sequence continues at coordinate 595,536 of NZ_JBVKAO010000003.1, read as the reverse complement.
GCTCTGCTGCCGGCGCTCGACTCCACTCCGATGGGCTGGCAGCACCGCGGTTGGTTCCTGGGCGAGTACGGCCCGCGTCTCTTCGACAGGAACGGCAACATCGGCCCGTCTGTGTGGTGGGACGGCCGCATCGTCGGTGGATGGGCCCAGGACAGCAGTGGCGAGATCGTGTGCCGGTTCCTCGAGGATGTCGGTGCAGACGCGCAGAGCGCGGTGCGAGCCGAAGCGGAGCGCCTCGCGACGCGCCTGGGCGGTGTGCGCCTCACTGCTCGTACCCGGGGGCGTACGTGGCTGGAGGAGGAACTGGCCGCTTGACGGCCGCAGGGCGGGCAAGGCGGGCACGGGGCGGGGTACGAAAGGCATCTCTGCCTCCGTTCGGGATAGATTCCGGGTTCGGACGCGAGCACGAAGGGGACGGGGCGTTGAGCGGAAATCCGAGTGAGGACAGGGATCGGCTGCTGGCGGAGGCCGTACGGCTCCGCGAGGGGGGCCGGCCCGAGGAGGCCAGGGAGCGACTCGTCGCCCTTGCGGCAGAATTCCCGCACGATGTGGAGGTCGCGTACCAGACGGCTTGGGTCCACGACACGCTCGGTCTCGAGGCGGAAGCGGTGCCGTACTACGAGCGCGCTCTCAAGGGAACGGGTCTGTCGAACGACGATCGCCGCGGAGCTCTTCTGGGGCTGGGCAGTACCTACCGGATTCTGGGGCGCTACGAGGAAGCCGTGGCCACACTCGGCCAAGGGGCGGCCGAGTTCCCGGATGACGGCGGTCTCAAGACGTTCCTCGCCATGGCCCTGTACAACACCGGCCGGACCCACGACGCGATGCAGATGCTTCTGACGCTCCTCGTCGCCACGAGCAAGGACCCTGACATCGCGGGCTATCGCCCTGCCATCGAGGAGTACGCCAAGGACTTGGACGCGACGATGCAGTGACGCCGACGAGCATCCCGGCCCCGAATCCGAGGTCGCGGCTTCGGCGGTCTACGTCCTCCTGCGGCGCAACCACTTCATCAAGCCTCGCGTCTCCTGCACCGAAGGCTCGGCCGAGACGTCCGTCGGCGGCTCCAACTCCGGTGCAGAGGGGTCTGTTTCAGGAGAGGGCTCGGGAGCGGGCCGTGGCGTCGGTCGAGGCGCCGGGCGCTCTGCGCGGGCCTGGACGAGGCCGATCAGCAGGCTGGAGCGCAGCCACCGGATCTCATCGGGGTCGTCCGCGGTCGTGATGGTCTCCACGATTCGCACCGCGGGCGACTCCGGTCCGCCCTGGGTGCGGGGCACGGGCTTGAGCCGACTGAGATACGCGCGTTCATAGGGGTCCCTGACGATCTCCGCGATCTGCACCGGATCGAGCAGCGAGGCCATCGCGGCGGCGCGTTCCCATGCGTCTTCGGCATGGCGCAGCAGGGATTCCGCGTACCGCCCTCGCCAGTTGCGTGCCCGCAGATCCTGCCCGTCTTCGAGGCGCCCTCGAATCGTCTCCGGCATGCGCCCCTTGAGAAGCACGGCATTGATCTCGGACTCGGCGAAATGCCGCAGCTCTTCGGCGAGATAGAGCCAGACAACCGCCCTGTAACGATTCAGGTAAAACTTTACGGGCGTCAGAACGCCCGCGCGTGCCAGACGGGTGAAGCGGGCCGTGGTGATCTGCATGAGCTCCGCGCCCTCGGTGGTGCCCACGGCTCTGACGCTCTCTCGCAGCGCCTCGGGGAAGCCCTCGCACCCGCGCACGCGCTCGATCTCCTCGTGGGTGACGCGGCGCCGGCCGCCCGGTACGTCCGCGACGGTACGGATGCGCCCCAGCATCACGGCCAGGTCGAATTCGCCCCGCTTCAGCCCCAGGTCTTTCGCTGCCCAGCTCGGCGTGACCGTCGGTCGAGTGGCCGTCGTGCTGGTGGATTGCGTGATGGTGTCACCGGTCATGGTGGATCCCCCGTGAGATGTGCTTGCTTGCTCTCGGGAAAAACCGTAGCCCGATCACCACGATCCTCGCTGGGCCTGTGGATAACTCTTGGCGTGGCAGCGTCAGTGCAGGTCAGAGGTCCACGACTGGCGCGCGTTCGGGTTTCCGTGCGTCCACGGCCAGGTGCTCCCCGACGCGGTTCACGAGCAGTGTCATCTCGTAGGCGACCTGTCCGATGTCGGCCTCCGCGGAACTCAGAACGCACAGGCAGCTGCCGTCGCCCGCGGCCGTGACGAAGAGGACCGCGTCGTCGAACTCGATCATCGTCTGGCGCACGTTGCCGGCGTGGAAGTGGCGTCCTGATCCCTTGGCGAGGCTGTGCAGTCCGGATGAGACCGCGGCGAGATGTTCCGCGTCCTCCCGCTTGAGGTCCGTGCTCGCGCCGGTCACCAGGCCGTCGTCGGACAGCACCAGCGCGTGCCGTACGTGTTCCATCCGCTGGGTCAGGTCGTCCAGCAGCCAGCCGAGCCCCATGCTCTGCCCCATGTTCCCGTCTCCCCGTGTCCGCTCCCCCTGGCTGGAGGATCTGACCTGCCAGCCTTCACCACGCCCGGCCCCCCGGCAAGCATGATGGGGACATGGCACAGAAGATGACCGACGACCAGTGGCGGGCCTTCGTCTCGCACGGCACCCGAACCGGCAAGCTCTCGACCGTCAGGGCGGACGGCAGCCCGCACATCGCGCCGATCTGGTTCCTGCTCGACGGCGACGACCTGGTGTTCAACACGGGTAAGGAAACCGTGAAGGGGCGGAACCTCGCGCGGGACGGGCGTGTGGCCCTGTGCGTCGACGACGATCAGCCGCCGTTCGCATTCGTCGTGCTGCAGGGGCGCGCGGAACTCAGCGAAGACATCGATCAACTCCAGCACTGGGCAGCCCGCATCGGCGCGCGCTACATGGGCGAGGACCGCGCCGAGGAGTTCGGCAAGCGCAATGGCGTCCCCGGGGAACTCCTGGTCCGCGTGCGGATCGACAAGGTGCTCGCGCACTCCGGGGTCGCCGACTGACGGCACACGTGGAATCTGCGACCGACGGCACAGGCCGGATCCAAAACGGGCTGGCAGTGGACGCGGCATCTCAGCCCACGGAGTCGAGCAGCCGGGCGCTATGAACCCGCCCGGCATACTCGACCAGCCGTATCAGCACCTCCTTCCCCGAATCGCGATCCCGGGCGTCGCACAGCACCACAGGGGTCCCGCGGTCGAGGTCCAGGGCCCGTGACACTTCGAGCGCCCCGTACGTACGCGCGTCCGTGAAGCAGTTGACTGCCACGACGAACGGGATGCGTCGGTGCTCGAAGTAGTCCACGGCGGGGAAGCAGTCCTCGAGCCGCCGGGTGTCCGCGAGGACCACGGCGCCGAGGGCACCTTGTGACAACTCGTCCCACAGGAACCAGAAGCGGTCCTGGCCCGGGGTGCCGAACAAGTACAGCGAAAGGCCCGATCGGATGGTGATGCGCCCGAAGTCCATGGCCACGGTCGTCGTGGTCTTCCGGTCGACCCCCTCGGTGTCGTCCACCGACTGACCCGCCTCACTCAACAGCTCTTCGGTGCGCAGCGGACGGATCTCGCTGACAGCGCCCACCAAGGTGGTCTTGCCCACCCCGAAGCCGCCCGCGACCAGAATCTTCAACGCCATGGCAGAGGTCTCGGCGCCCGTGGCGTCAGAGTGCTCGGAGCCCATCGATCACCTCTCGGAGGATCTTTTCGTCGGGAAGCTGTGCGGGCGGGACAGGCCGACTGATCTTCACGCGGCCGGCCTCCAACAGGTCGCCCAGGAGCACGCGGACCACACCCACGGGCAGGTCCGCGCCGGCGGCGAGCTCGGCGACGGACTGCGTCTCGGAGCGACACAGTTCGATGAGCGCCCGGTGTTCGGGCCCGAGCCCGGAGGTGTCGTCATGCTCCGGAGTGGTGTCGTCGAGCGTCACGAGGGCGATCAGGTCGAAGCGGACGCCCCGCGGTCCCGGCCTGGTCCGTCCGCCCGTCATCGCATAGGGCCGTACAAGAGGGCCGGCTTCGTTGTCGTACCACTGGCTGCCCGGCTGGCCCGGGGTGGCGCTCATGTCCTCGGTCATGGGTACCGGCCGCCCTCGTCATCCGAGGGTCGGTGGCTGCTCGGCGAAGCGCGCCGGGGTGTAGAGGTGCTCGCCCACCCGTTTGACCATGCGCGCCATCTCGTACGCCACGAGGCCGATATCGGCCGTCACAGTAGTGAGAACGGCGAGGCAGGATCCGTCCCCGGCAGCGGCCACGAACAGGAAGGCATCGTCCATCTCCACCATCGTCTGGCGTACTCCACCGGCTCCGAAGTGCCGACCCGCCCCCTTGGCGAGGCTGTGGAACCCCGAGGCCACCGCAGCGAGGTGTTCGGCGTCCTCGCGGGTGAGAGCGGTCGACGCGCCGACCGGGAGCCCGTCGGTGGACAGCACCACCGCGTGCCGCACCTCACCCACGCGCAGCACCAAGTCGTCCAACAGCCAGCCGAGCTCGCCGGTCCGACCGGTGGGGATGCTCTGGTCCTGGATCATGCGCGATCTCCTTCGCTGCTGTCACTGCCCGGTACGGCTCCCGGCGTGCCGATGCCCGGGAGTCGGCCGCCCCCGCGTGCCCAGCCGTCGCGGTAGGCGGTCATACGGTCGCGTACCTGCTCCGCACTGCGCTCGTCCTGAGCTCCGGCGCCCTCTGTCGTGGCGCCACCGTCAGTGGGGCGCTCCCTGAGTTGAGGGGCGAGGCTCGCTTGGCGTACGCGACGCGGCAGTTCCTCCGAGCAGTCCTGTGGACCGGCGTCAGCAGCATCAAGAGCGTCGACGCTGTCGGGACGCGATTCCGGGGTGTCGCGAGCGTCTCGTCCTTGGTGCAGCCGGAGCGTGGAGACGCCGGGCGGGTGCGGCGCCTCGGCCGCTGCGGCCAGCGCAGGACGTGGGGCCGACGCCGGAACGGAGTTGTTGTTCATGTGGTGTCGTGGTGCTCGCTGCACGCCTGCGTGCTCCTTGTCCAACGCGGCTCTGCGCGCCACCGGGGCGGGCTCAGCGGTGTGCTGCTCCGTGCTTCCCACCGTGCCGCTGTCCAGAAGTGCGGTGGGCAGCAGTACGACGGCGGTGGTCCCCCCGTAGGGGGACGTGCGCAGATGCACTTTGATGGCGTGGTGGGCAGCGAGCCTGCTGACCACGAAGAGACCGAGTTGGTCGCTGTCGAACAGATCGAGTGCTTCCGACTGCTCGATACGACGGTTGGCCTCCGCGAGCGTCTCCTTGCCCATGCCGAGCCCTCGGTCCTCGATCTCCAGGGCATAGCCGTTGCCGACTGGTTCGCCGCTGACCCGCACCTTGGTGTGGGGCGGCGAGAACTGAGCGGCGTTCTCGACCAGTTCGGCAAGGAGATGGGTGAGGTCGGCCACCGCCGTTCCGAGGACCGACGCGGCGGGGAGTTGTCGTACCTCCACGCGCGCGTAGTCCTCGACTTCGGAGACTGCCGCGCGCACCACGTTGGTCAGGGAGACGGGTTTGCGCCAGGCCCGGCCGGGTGCGGCTCCGGAGAGGATGATGAGGCTCTCTGCGTGGCGCCTCATCCTGGTCGTCAGGTGGTCGAGCCGGAAGAGGTCGCTGAGCTCGTTGGGATCGTCGGACCTGCGCTCCATGCTGTCGAGGAGGCTGAGCTGGCGATGGACGAGGACCTGGGTCCTACGGGCCAGATTGACGAACACCCCGGAGATGCCGCTGGCCAGCTCCGCGCGTTCGATCGCCGCGCGCAGGGCCGCTCGATGGACGGTGCCGAGCGCTTCGGACACCTGCCCGGTCTCGTCCTCCGCCGGTGGCCCAGGGGGCGCCTCGGCACGGATGTCGATCTCCTCGCCGGCCCGCAGCCGTCGCATGGCCAGCGGGAGTTTGCGGCGCGCGATCTCCAGAGCGCCGTTACGGAGGCTCACGAGTTCGACGACGAGACCTCGCCCGATGCGTACGGAGATGACGAGTGAGGCGCAGACGGCGACCAGCCCGAGGAGTACGGCGGCTCCTGCCGGGGTGAGCACCCCGTGGGCGAGCGGGTCCGTGCGGTCAGCGGCGCTACGATCCGCTCCCTCCTTGATGGCCTGGAGCTCGTCCCGCACGACCGCATAGGCGTTGTCCCAGGCTCCTGCCGGCGCCGCGGCGAGTGCCTTGCGGCCTGGTTCGGCCACGAGGACCTTGTCCTCGACGGCGCGTACGTCTCCGTACGCCTTGCTCTGTTCAAGTCCGCGCCAGGCGGCCCGCTCGGGACCGCGCAGGTCCGCTGCCGCTGTTTCGGTCAGGGTGCGGCGGGTGTCGACGGCCCCGGTGAACAGCCGCAGCCGTGCGCCGTCCAGGGCGCCGTCCAGCCGGGCCGCGGCCAGCATGGTGTTCTCGCGGGCCAGCATTTCGCCCGCCCTCGTGAACTCGAGCAGCACGCGCGCGTGGGAGCCGTGTTCGGCATCCTGCATCCCGGAGAGGGCACCACCCACCGCGAACGCCTGGGAGATCGTCTTCGTGTACTGGCCGTACGTCGCGTCCCAGCCCGTGCGTCGGTCCAGCACCTCGGCGCGCAGGGAGCGCAGCTCCTCGGCACTGGTGACGAACGTTTCGAGCCGGTCGGCCACGCCATCAGGGAGTCCCGCGCCGTCGGCGACGGTCCGGTGGTCGCCGAGGCGCAGCTCGGCCACGGCGCGGTCGGTCCGTGTCGCCTGCCTTTCGAGTGCGGCGCCGCGGTCGGCGCCGGGCTCGACCGCGTAGCGAACGGCGGCCACGCGCTCGGCCTGGAGCGCGGCCACGGCGGCCTCGACCGGGGACCGTACGTCGGCATCCGCACGTTGGGCCTGTCGTAAGCGGGCCACATCTTGCGCGGTGGTGACGGTCGCGTATCCCCACAGGGCGAGCAGTGAGACGACGGGCACCATCAGGAGGCACACGATCTTGGCGCGCACGGTGCGCGGCCTTACTCGCCACCATGCCGCGCCCGTGGGTGCCCGGTATGTCGATGCATCGACGAACTCGTCGTCTCCGCCGGGTGGTTCGACGGCGGGCCGGCCCGCGTGGGCGCGACGTCCGCGCGCCGGGTGCTGTTCCGGAGGCGGCGGCGTCGTGGTCGCGGCCGGTTCGGGGGTGCTTCGCGGGGTGTCCATGGCCTCCTCGCTCGGGTGGTCGGTGTGTGTCGCCCGTTCGGCGCGGGAGGCGCCTCTAGGGGGCGACGCCGTCCACCGGTCGCTGAGCCGACATCGACGCCGCACGCTCGCCGGTGGTCGGGGACAGCGCGACGAATGCCGATGTCAGGAAGAGGTAGGAGCCGAGGCCGACGGCGAGGGGAAAGATGAACTGCATGGTCGTGGCGCCGGGCAGCGCGGCTTCGGAGGGCACCACCCGGACTCTGACAGCCAGCATCCCGGTGTAATGCATGCTGGTCACCGCCCCTCCCATGACCAGCGACGCCACCGCAACGGCGAGCGGGGACTTGATGTTGAGGCCGGCCCACAGGGCGGCGGTCGCGGCGACGACTGCGATGACCACGGAGAGCCCGACCAGCACGAGGTCGTACTCCACGTCGCCGTGCAGGCGCAGCGCCGCCATACCCAGGTAGTGCATGCTCGCGACACCGAGCCCTGTGGTGAGCCCGCCCAGCGCCAGCGCGCGCCCACGGTCACGGCCGTAGCCCACGACGAAGACACCGGCCCCCACGACGGCCATCGCTACGAGAAGGCTCAGGAAGGTCAGCGGCACGTTGTAGTGGATCTCGGTGCCGGTGACTCCGAAGCCGAGCATGGCGACGAAATGCATCGTCCAGATGCCGGTGCCGAGAGCGGAGGCGGCGGTGATGAGCCAGTTCCGGCGCGAGCGGCCCGAGGCGCCCAGCGCGCGGACGGTGCAGCGCAGCCCGAGGGCGGCACCGATGCAGGCCATCGCGTACGACAGCACGGGGGTCAGCCAGCCGAAGGTGGCGTGGTCCAGGTGTCCCATGGCCCCGGGACGCTAGTGCGACCAGGGGCGCACAACGGGGGCGCAGTTCGAAAGCTGGCGGAAGATGACAGAGAGACGATGCTGAACGATCGCGTCACGCTCGAACGAGTGCACCCAACGCGCGTGCGACCTTTTGCGGGATCATGGGTCGCATGAGCGACGACCACACGCAGGTCCAGGAATTCTTCACCGCCCGTGCCGCCGACTGGGACACCCGCTTCCCCGATGACGGGCCCGCCTATCGAGCCGCCGTCGCCGAGCTGTCGCTCGCTCCGGGCTCCGCCGTGCTCGACGCCGGGTGCGGGACGGGGCGGGCGCTGCCCGCGCTCAGGGACGCTGTAGGGCCTTCGGGTGTGGTGCTCGGCGCCGATCTGACTCCCGCCATGCTGGAGGCCGCGACACGCGCGGGCAGGGACCATGACGGACGGCTTCTGCTCGCCGACGTGGCGCGGCTGCCGCTGCGTGCACGGTCGCTCGATGCCGTGTTCGGCGCCGGGCTGATCGCACATCTCCCGGATCCCGCAGAGAACCTGAAGGAGTTGTGGCGGGTGGTGCGCCCTAGTGGACTGCTGGCGCTCTTCCACCCCATCGGCAGGACGGCGCTCGCTGCACGGCAGGGACGACAGATCACTCCGGACGACCTGCGGGCAGAGGCCAACCTCCGCCCGCTGCTCGCCCGTTCCGGATGGCTCATGACCTCGTACGTCGACGAGGACACGCGCTTCCTCGCCCTGGCGGTACGCCAGGACTGAGCGTGGGCCGTCCGGTCTCGGCAAGCGGTCAGAGGCGTCCGGCGATCGCCGCCGCGAACGCGTCCGCGTTGTCGAACATGATGTTGTGGCCTGCTTCGGGCACCGTCACCACGCGCACTCCGGAGGCTGTCAGTTCGTCGTGCCCTGGGAGTTCACCACTCGTGGCGCCCTGCAAGTAGACGCGGTCGATGGTCAGTCCCATGAGCATCCGGCGCATCGTGGGCCGGGTGCCCGTGACCAGGCCGGTGGCGCTCCGGTGCAGTGCCAGGGGGTCCGCGAGACGCATCGTGGCTGCCCATGTGGTGCCGATGTTCCCGAGCACGCGCGCGTAGCCACCGCCGCTGACGAAGGCCTCCTCCGAGTACGCGGCGATGCCGCTGCTGCCTGCGGTGGTGGGAGGGTTCGGGTCGAGGTTGGCCTCCGTGAGGACCAGCCTCGTCACCAGGTCGGGGCGTCGGCAGGCGAGGACGATGGCGACGGATCCGCCCATGCTGTGCGCGACGATCTCCGCGCCGACCACATGGGCCTCGTCCAAAGCCGCGGCCAGCGCGTCGGCGTGGTCCTCCAGGCTGTACCCGAAGTCAGCGGGACGGTCGCTGAGGCCGTGCCCGGGGAGATCCACGAACAACGAGCGGCGGCCGGCCAGTTCGGGCCTGGCGGCTATGTGTGCGTGGTAGACCGTCGAAGCCGCACCGAGTCCGTGCACGTACACCCGTGTCGGCTCGGCCCCGCCCACCTCGGTCCATCGCACACGGCTGCCCCGAGCATCGAACCGCGCTTCCTTCATCGCCGCACCCCGTATCCCTCGCCCTGCCGTCCGCTCCCTCTCGTGATCAGCGGACTCCGGAGACGATACATCGGTGCCGAGGTATCTCGCATCAGATGTACAGCTGCCATGGAATAAGTGCGGCAGAATGCGGGCCATGCTCGAACTGGCCATCCTCGGATTCCTCTACGACGCCGCCCTGCACGGCTACGAGCTGCGCAAGCGCATCTCGGCGCTGACCGGGCATGTGCGCCCTGTCGCGGAGAGCACGCTGTATCCCGCCATCAAACGACTGGAGAAGGCAGGGCTGCTCGCCAGGGAGACGCAGCCCGGCACCGGGGCGGCACCTCGCCACGTCCTGAGTCTCACGCCGACCGGCAGGCAGGAGCTGCGCACGCGGCTCGCGGAGCCGGCTCGGGGAGACATCACCGACGAGAACCGCTGGTTCACGCTGCTCGCGTTCCTTCGCCACCTGGACGACGAAACGGCGCAAGCGGCGGTGCTCCGGCGACGGCTGGCCTTCCTTGAGGAACCCGCCAGCTTCTTCTACGACGGTGAGCGCCCCCTGTGTGCGGAGGAGCTCGACGACCCCTTCCGACGCGGCATCCTCACGATCGCCCGCGCCACCAGCCAGGCCGAACTCGCCTGGCTCCGCGCGACCTTGACCTCACTCGACGGGAGTGGTCGCTGATCTGTCCTTGTGCGGCACCGGGCACCCGCGCACACCCGGCACGGGGAACGAACCCAGCTCGGCGACCTCGTAGCCGTCGGGGTATCCCTTGATCTCCCGGTTCTGCCGCGCGTAATGCGGTGCCCTGCGCGGCGGCATGAGGCGCACTGCGCGTCCGCGAAGCCGCACCGCGCCCCGGACCACGGAGCGGGTGACCGCACCCGGTTGTTCATACCGGAACGCTCGCAGCAAGGGCTCGTCGAGCAGTGCGAGGGTCGCGTTGCGCAACAGAGGCGCCAGGGGTCGTGGATACCAGGAAGCCATCAGGTCCAGGGTCGCGTCGGAGACCCCACGCGCCCCTGCGTCCCAGCCGAAGTGGGCCTCTTCGTAGGCATTGAGGCAGTCTTCGAACTCTTCGAAGGAGCCCGGGATCTCCTTGATGCCCATGTGCCGGCCGAGAGTGCGGTAGTACGCGGCAGCCGCGACCATCTCGTGACGCGAGAGCCTGCGCCAGCCATAGGCGTCGATCCACCGCTTCGGCACCACCACGAAGGTGCACAGCACGTAGCGCATGTCGTCGTTGCTGATGTCGTAGCTGCGGTGCATCTGGTTGATGCGCCGGATGGCGGTACGGCCCTTGTCACCGGCGAAACCGTGCTCCACGACGGTGTCGAGAAGAAGAGCCGTGTCGTCGTATCTCTTCTGCGTACGGTCTGTCAGTTCCGCCGTCTGTGCCAGCAGACGGCCGATACTGGGGACTGCGTAGGTGCGATAGAGCGCCAGTTCCAGTGCGCGCGTATGGTCCCAAGGGAATTCGAACGTCGTGGTGAGCCGGTAGATCTCGAGGAAGTCCCGCTCCGGGTCGAGTCGCCGGATCTGCTCGAGCCGCTCGAAACGCTTCACCGCGTGATCCTCCTTCTCGCACCGGAACAACAACTCTACGTTGGCCAAAGACGGATGAGGGTTCAATGGTGGTAGCCGCACCTGGGGGAAGGTGGACCACATGTTTGAGGGACTCCGCAAGTTCTGGCGATCCAACAAGCCCGCGCGGGACGAGGGCGAGGCCGCTCACGACCGGGGCCAGAACAAGCGCCCGCACAACATCTTCGAGGCAGCCGCCGTCTATGTGGCGGCGTGCGCCGAGGACGATCAGGCCGAGATGGACGAGGCCACCGGGTGGGTCTCTCCGGAGGCACTGTCATTCGGTGTCAACGAGCTCGCGTGTCGCGCTGTCATCGCCCTCGCACGCGAGCGGGACGAGTCACCGCGGGACGTGGCCCGGTCCCTCCTGGGGCTGCCCGCTGCCTGAGCCCGCGAGCGCACCGACCCGGTCGCATGAGGCGATCCGTCGGCGATTTTCCTGCTCATCGACCCCTCGACGATCTCTGGGGCGAGTGGTTAGGGTGCGCCGACGGATGAAGCGATCGGGGAGGCTGGCATGGCCGGGACGGACGACGCTGTCGACGCCGCCGACGACGCGCTGTACGTGCTGACGGCGGTGCTCTTGACACCCGCGAAGTTCCCCAGCGTACTGGGCGACGACTATCCGGAGGCGTGCGCGGCGCTCGGCCTCGCGCCGCTCGCCGCCGGATACGGGCTGGTGCTCGGCCAGGACGGTGAAGGCGCGCGCTGGACGGTCGTCGTCGACGATGTGTCGCTGGTGGCCGTGGCGATCGCCTCCTGGGACTGCGGTATGGAGTACGAGCTGTCCCCCGAAGAGCACACGGTGGTCGCCGCGCTGCCCGGATGGCCTCTGGCGGTCGCCGTGGCCGCTCCCGGCGTCCCCGCCCCGCACGATCCGGAGCCTGGTCCCGAGGACGCCGGCCGCCCACCACTCGCGCCGCCCCCGTCCGACACCTGGGGCCCGGCACAACGACGGCTGGGTGCCGACGAGATAGCACTGCAGTGGGCGGACTGGCGGGCACAGATCGACGACGAGGAATTCACCACGGACGGGACTGCGGTGGAGTCTCCGGAGGACGCGGACGCTCCTCTGACCAGCGTCCGTCGCGTCCTGGCGGAAGCTCGTGCGTATGTGGACACTCCGCCCCCGTTGGGGCGGGTGCGGTCGTCCTTCGCCTCGGGAGACGCGCGCACCCTGCGGGCCGACGGTCCTGGCTGGTCCATGGTCGCCAGGACCGACGACATCGCGTTCGTGCTGCTGGACGAGGAGCCGGGAGAGGTGATGCCGGTGGGCCGTGGACCAGAGCTTCCCGCACTGCTGGAGGCCCTCGACAAGATGGCGGTGCGCCCTTCCTGAGCAGGAGCGACAGAACTCACTGCTGCACCATGCAGACGCCTAGTGACCGATCTCCTTGCGTGTGACACGGCGCAGCCTGCGCCGCTGACCGGAGTCGAGCGTCAGATAGGCCGCTGCGGGGACTCCCAGCACGATCAGGAGCGCGGCCCACCATGGCAACCAGAACAGCAGAATGATTCCGGCTGCCGCACCTCCTGCGGCGATCTTCGCCTTCTTCGACATGTGCGTCGCCTCCTTCGCGGCTTGTGCCGCTCTCTGCCTTGGAAAACGGGATCGGGGGGTCCCACGGTTCCTGGCCGTGACCCTGAGACATCCCTGAGCCTTGTCCCCTACTGGTCCCTGACGTGCTCGCCGCCTCCAGGGCTACTCGATGTCCCGTGCCCCTACTCGATCTCCCGGCCTACTCGACCCGGAGGGGCTCACCGACTTCGTACATGTGGCGCAGCACCTGGCGGTAGGAGTCGACGAATCCGGCCTCCGCGTAGGACATCCCCATGGCGGCACAGTGGGCGCGTACGACAGGTTGGGCGGCTCTGAGATGAGGGCGCGGCATGCTCGGGAACAGGTGGTGCTCGATCTGGTAGTTGAGTCCGCCGAGGAACCAGTCCGTCACAAGGCCGCCGCGCACGTTGCGCGAGGTGAGCACCTGACGCCGCAGATGACCCCATCGCTCGCCGTCCGGGTCGGGCATTTCCATGCCCTTGTGGTTGGGTGCGAAGGCGAGCCCGAGGTGCAGGCCGAACAACGCCTGGTGAAGCGCCGCGAAAGCGAGCGCGTGGCCGAGGGGCATGGCCGCGAGCAACAGCGTCACGTAGCCGACGAGATGGGCCACCAGCAGAAGGCCTTCCACCACTCGCTCGCGCCGGTCCTGCCGCCGCAGGTCCTGGAAGCCATAGATCTTCATGGCGACTCCCTGGAGGAGCGTCAGCGGGAAGAAGAGCCAGGCCTGATTGCGGGTGAGCCAACGCCGGAAGCCCAGACGGACCTTGGCCTGCCTGCTGGTCCACACGAGGACGTTCGCGGCGACGTCGGGGTCCTTGTCGACATGGTTGGGGTTGGCGTGGTGTCTGTTGTGCTTGTCGTTCCACCAGGCCGAGCTCATCCCCAGCAGGAGGTTGCCGTGCACCAGGCCGATGGCGCGGCTGACGGACCGGTTTCCGGTTATCTGCGAATGGCCCGCATCATGACCGATGAACGCCGTCCGAGCGCACAGGACGGAGAGCACGGGGGCAAGCAGCAACACCCACCACGAGGTGCCGAGCAAGAACATCCCGGCCCCCACCGCCGCCAGCGAGAGGGCGTTGATTGCGATGGTCCGCGCGTACCAACCTGTACGGCGGTCCAAGAGCCCCTGTTCCTTGACCGTACGCAGGAGGGGCGCGAAATCACTACCGGCGGACTGTCTGCCGGTGTTGGCTGGGGAGCGTTCCGCGACTGCGGCGGCCTGGGGCATGGTGGTCTCCGTCTGCTGATGAGGGGCTGACCTCAAAAAACGTACGGATCAGTGACCTTCGGCAACCATGACGGCACCACCCGTCTTGAACCGGGGGCCAGCCCCGGACGACAGTGGGGCTGGCTACACCATGTGACTGGGATCACCATGCAGGTGCGCCCGTGAAACTCACACCTTGCTGTACTCTCGGGCGCTCCGGCCGCAGTAGTCAAATTTGAGGAATGCGTTATCGCTGTGCACAGGTTCCCCGTCGTGTCCCCTGCCGAACTCTCCGAACTGTCACGCTGTTCCGCCCTTTTCGTGCCCTCCGACCCGCCACGCGACGGTCGCGTCGCCTTCTGGCACAGCGACGGCACCGAGCCACCGGACACAGCTGCCGGTGCCTACGAAGAACTGGCCCTCGCGGTACCGGGGGACGACGGAATCGATCTTGCCACCGTGGCCGCGGTACTCCTCCCTGTCCGCGCCGCGCTGCCGGTCCTCACACGCGCGCGTGCCGCGACGGGAACACACCCGACGGCCGCATTCTGGGGGACGGCCGGAGTGCTGGCCCTGCAACTGGCGGCTCGTGGACTTCTGCTGCCGGGGCTGACCGCCACTGACCACGACGCATGGCGCACCGGACCGCTGAGCGCCGAGGACCTGCAGCGGCTGCGTGAGCTCTCCGCGGCGATGCCACCGGCCGCCCACGCGCGCCCGCTGGACGACAGCCTGCCGCTGCGACTGCCCGAGCCCGAGAAGTTGCTGCGTCAGTTCCTCGACGCCGTGGCCGACACGCTTCCGCGCTCCCCCGCTGCGGCTCTGGCGTCGGGTGGAACCGTCTTCGCCGCATCAGAGCCCCAGCACGTGCCCGAGCAGCGCGCCTGGGCCCTCGATGTGGCGGCCGGTCACGACGCCGGCGTGCGGATCTCACTGCGCGTGGAGATCCCGGGCCTCGCCTCCGTAGCGGAGGACGGCACGCGGCTGCCGTTCCGCGCCGTGCTGCAATTGCACAGTGTCAGCGACCCCTCGCTCGTCGCGGACGCCGCTGAAGTTTGGGCCGGGTCCGGGGCTTCGGGACAAGCCTTCGGACCGCGTGCACGCATGGACGCCCTTCTCGCGTTGCGTCGCGCCACGCGCGCGTGGCCTCCTCTTGCCCCGCTGCTCTCGGCCACGGTGCCGGACGCGATCGAGCTGGCCGACGAGGACGTCACCGCGCTTCTGGGCGAAGGCGCCCGGGCCCTGGCTGTCGCGGGCGTTGACGTGCACTGGCCGAAGGAACTGGCGCGCAGCCTCACCGCGCGCGTGGTCATCGGCCCGGATGATGACGGGCAGGACGACGGCCGGAAGGGCCCGCACAAACTCGCCTCGGATACGCCGTCCTTCCTCTCCGCCGACGCCCTGCTCGCCTTCAACTGGCGCTTCGCGCTGGGTGATCAGCAGCTGACACGGGCGGAACTGGACCACCTCGCGGAGGCCAACCGTCCGGTAGTGCGCCTGCGCGACCAATGGGTGCTGGTCGATCCCGAAGAGGCCCGCCGCGCCCGCGACCGCCAGGATCACAAGGTCACCCCGATCGATGCCCTCAGTGCCGCACTGACCGGCACGGCCGAAGTCGAGGGTCGACGTGTCGACGTACAGCCGACGGGATGGCTCGCCACCCTGCGCGAGCGACTCGCGGACCCCGAGGGCATGGAGCCCGTCGGGCAACCCGAGGCGCTTGCCGCCGAGTTGCGGGATTACCAGCTGCGCGGCCTGAACTGGCTGGCACGGATGACTTCGCTGGGGCTCGGCGGCTGTCTCGCCGACGACATGGGCCTCGGCAAGACGATCACGTTGATCTCGTTGCATCTGCACCGCCAGACCCAGGAGGAGACTGCGGGCCCCACGCTGGTGGTCTGCCCGACGTCGCTGATGGGCAACTGGCAGCGCGAGGTCGAGAAGTTCGCGCCCGGCACGCGGGTACGCCGCTTCCATGGCGCCCAGCGCAGCCTGGAGGGCCTGACGGACGGCGAGTTCGTCCTCACCACCTACGGCACGATGCGACTCGACACAGAGAGCCTCCGGCAGACCTCTTGGGGCATGGTCGTCGCCGACGAGGCGCAGCACGTCAAGAACCCGTACTCGGCCACCGCCAAGCAGCTGCGCACCATCGGGGCACGCGCGCGTGTAGCACTCACCGGCACTCCCGTGGAGAACAACCTCTCCGAGCTGTGGGCCATTCTCGACTGGACCACTCCCGGCCTCCTCGGCAGGCTCGGCACCTTCCGGACGCGGTACGCACAGGCCGTGGAGGGCGGTGCGGATCCCGGCGCCGCCGAGCGGCTCGGGCAGCTCGTGCGTCCCTTCCTGTTGCGTCGGCGCAAGTCGGATCCGGGGATCGCGCCCGAGCTGCCGCCGAAGACGGAGACCGATCGTGCCGTCTCGCTCAGTGCGGAACAAGCGGGTCTCTACGAAGCAGTGGTGCGGGAGACGCTTGCGGAGATCTCCGGTGCCGACGGAATGGCGCGCAGAGGGCTGGTCGTCAAGCTCCTCACCGGGCTCAAGCAGATCTGCAACCACCCCGCCCAGTACCTCAAGGAGGACAAGCCGAGGATCCCCGGCCGCTCCGGAAAGCTGGAGCTGCTGGACGAGTTGCTCGACACGATCCTCGCCGAGGACGCGAGCGTGCTCATCTTCACGCAGTACGTGCAGATGGCGCGACTCATCGAGCAGCATCTGTCGGCCCGCGGGGTCCCCTCTCAGTTCCTGCACGGCGGTACGCCGGTAGCGGCGCGAGAGGCCATGGTGCAACGCTTCCAGGACGGCGAGGTCCCGGTGTTCCTGCTGTCTCTTAAGGCGGCGGGAACGGGCTTGAACCTGACGCGTGCCGAACACGTGGTGCACTACGACCGCTGGTGGAACCCGGCAGTCGAGGCGCAGGCCACTGACCGCGCGTACCGCATCGGGCAGACGCAGCCGGTGCAGGTGCACCGGCTGATCGCAGAGGGAACGATCGAGGACCGCATCGCCGACATGCTGCTGCGCAAGCGGGAGTTGGCCGATGCCGTCCTCGGGTCGGGCGAGGCGGCTCTCACCGAGCTGACCGACGCCGAACTGTCAGACCTGGTGGAGCTGCGAGGGGGCGCGCGATGAGTGACATCCATGACGAGATGTACGGGGCCGTGGACGACGACACTCCTGGGGGTACGCAGACGGACGAGCGTACGTTCGCGGCGCTGCCGCCCGCCCATGGACGCGGCTTCGCGCAGAGCTGGTGGGGACAGGCCTGGCTGAAGGCTCTCGAGGACACGGCGCTCGACTCCCAGCAGCTCAAGACGGGGCGCAGGCTCGCTCGGGCCGGCGCGGTGGGCGCGGTGTCGGTGCGGCCCGGCCGGATTACGGCAGTTGTCATGGACCCCGACGGCACACCGCATCGTTCCGACGTCCTCCTGCAGGAACTGAGCTCGGAGGAGTGGGACCGCTTCCTGGCCATGACCATCGAGCGGGCCGGGCACATCGCAGCGCTCCTGGACCGCGAGATGCCACCGCACCTGGTGGAGGACGCCGCGGCGGCGGGTGTCGAGCTGCTGCCGGGAATCGGCGATCTGGAGCCCGAGTGCGACTGCGACGCGTGGGATCACTGCGGGCACACGGCCGCACTCTGCTACCAGATGGCGCGCCTGCTCGACGAGGACCCTTTCGTGCTGCTGCTGATGCGGGGGCGCGGGGAGCGGATACTCCTCGACGAGCTACAGGTGCGCAGTGTCGCCGGGGCTGATCCCCAGGAGTCTCGGGAGGGGACTCAGGATGCCGCCCCAGAGGGCGTCAGTGCCGCGGAGGCGTACGAGGACGGTGCCATCCTCCCGCCGCTGCCTGCCCTGCCTCCGCTGCCCGCAGAGCCGGGCCTGCCGCCGACGCTCGACACGGAGGCGGAGCCCGCGCCGGGACTCGATGTGCCGGCAGTCGGGTTTCTGGCCTCGCAGGCGGCCAACGAGGCGTACCGCCTGCTGGCCGACGCGCTCGCCCCAGGCCACGAAAGCTCTGCTGTCGAGGCCGAGTTGACTGTTTTGGAAGATGCCGTGCGTCTGGCAGCCGCTCAGCCCTGTGCCGCGATCGAAGCGCGGCTAGCGGCGGCATCCGAACGCAGCCGGGACGGCCTGGCACTCGCCGTGCGGGCCTGGAGGTACGGCGGTCGCGCCGCGCTCCGCGTACTCGAAGAGGAATGGACGCCTCAGGACGAGGCACTGGCACGCGCGCGTGCCGCACTGGACGCGGCCTGGGACGAGGACGAACGGCCTCGGCTCCGCGCGGCCCACAACCGCTGGACCGTGGTCGGCACGAACGCGCAGCTGCGCCATGGGCGTGACGGTCGCTGGTGGCCGTACCGGAAGGAGGGAGGCCGGTGGACCCCCGTGGGACCGGCGGCCCATGACCCGGCGACAGCGCTGGCCATGGTCGGCGGCGGGGAGTAGCGCCGGCACGGATTCCGCCCCTCGCGGGAGGCGCCGTCGGCGCGTCTCCCGCTGTTCACCCGGTGGCCCCCTCGGGTTCGTGGCGGCGGCGAAGTCTGGCCGCTGTCACCGAATCCGTGCCCCAGGAGGCCCCGATGTCCCCGCACGCAGCCCGTAAGGGGCGTGTCCGCCGCTCCATAGCCGCCGGTATACCGCTCGCCGTGATCGCCGCTCTCACAGCGGCCGGCACCGCGACGGGCCGGCAGACGGGCGGCGGGCACGGTGAGCCGAGGATCACCCAAGCCGCCACGCTCGGGGACATCTCTCTCGGCGCCTTCAGCAACGCGCTGCTTCCCGGAACGGTGAAGAACGATCGCGGTGTCGATCTCGGCGGCATCGGCAGCGATCTCTATCCGGCGGGTCGCAAGGGCGAGTTCTGGACGGTGACCGACCGGGGGCCCAACGGCCAGATCAAGGTGGACGGAAAGAAGCGCCGCACCTTCCCGGTCCCCGGCTTCGACCCGGCGATCGTGAAGATCCGGGTGCGGGAGGACAAGGTCAAGGTCGTCTCCGCAAGGCCGCTCACGACTTCCTCCGGAAAGCCCGTCACAGGCCTGCCCAACCAAGAAGGGCGTGACGAGGCCCCGTACACGTATGACGCGAAGGTCCCCGCCTCGTACGACCCGAACGGTCTGGACACGGAAGGCATCGTGCGGGCCCCGGACGGCACTTTCTGGTTGGTCGACGAGTACGCTCCTTCGCTGATCCATGTCTCCGCGCGCGGGAAGGCCATCAAGCGCTACGTCCCCCAGGGGCTGAAGCTGCGCGGCGCCGACTACCCGGTGGCCGAGGCGCTGCCGGGTGTGCTGCTCCACCGGAAGACGAACCGCGGCTTCGAAGGCCTTACCCGACTCCCCGGCGGTGACCTCGTGATGGCCGTGCAGAGCCCGCTGGCCCTCCCGGACGAGGACGCGGGTGACGACTCGCGCACGACGCGGCTGCTGCGCTTCTCTCCGAAGAAGCAGAAGGTCACCGCCGAGTACGCCTACCGGTTCGACGCCGTGGGCATCGTGGACCCCGGTGAGGACGACACCTCCGAGCTGAAGATCTCCTCCGTAGTCGCCATCGGGCGCGACCGGCTCCTCGTCCAAGAGCGGACCGACAAGGCGGCGAGGCTGCAGGTGGTCACGCTGGACCGCAGGTCGGACATCCTCGGCGACAAGTGGGACAAGGCCACGACCAGCCCCTCCTTGGAACAGCTCGACGATCCCGTTGCCTCCGGAGTGCCCGTCCTCCGCAAGCGTCTGGTGGTCGACCTCAGGACCGTCGACGGCGTGCCCGGCAAGATCGAGGGCGTCGCGAGGGTGGACAGCCGCACCCTGGCACTGATCAACGACAACGACTTCGGGATGAGCGACGGGCCCGAGGCCTTCGACAAGCACGGGCGACTGGTCGACAGCGGTGTGGAGACCACGGTGACGTACGTCCGGCTACCGGAAAAGTACTGACTCTTCGGAGCGACGTTCGGTCAGGGCTGTGGCTTGGTGTACGGGACTTGGCCATCCGCGGGCGGGGAGGGCTGGAGGGGGTCCAGGTCGCTCGGGAAGTCGGTGGGCAGCGAAGGGAAGTCCGTGGGAAGCGACGGCATGTCGGTGGGCAGTGACGGGACCTCGCTGGGCAGACCGGTGGGCAGCTCGGTCGGAATCTGCGACGGAATGCTGAGCGATGGCGTGGGTTCCGGTGTGGTGTCCTTGCTGGTCTCGGCGGGCTCCTTCTTGCCGTCGCTGTCGTCGCCCGTGGTCACGAGGACGACAGCGATGACGGCTCCCACCGCCACGATGATCGCCAGCAAGACGAACAGCCCGTTACGCCGCCCTGAGGGCCCGCCAGGGGGCGGGGCCGACGGCCAGCCCCCGCTGCCGGGAGGCGGCCCGTACCCACCGCCCGGTGGTGGTCCGAACCCGCCCCCGCCCGGTGGTGGACCACTGGGCGGGGGCGGAGGGGGCTGCGGAGGTACGGGCGGCACGGCCATACCATCAAGAGTCGCCTCGAACCGGTGACAAGGCGACCCCCGTGCACCAGCTGACGGAGCGTCGGCTCCCGAGCGCACTCAGCTCCGGGCCGCCAGAAGGTGGTCCATGGCCAGTTGGTCGAGCCGTTCGAAAGCCATTCCGCGCGCTGCGGCCGCCTCCACGTCGAACGCCTCGAAAGCGTCCCTGTCGGCGAGCAGGCCGGACAATCCGTCCTCGGCGGTGGGGGTCGCCAGTTCGTCCAGACGTGCGGCGCGCAGCGCCTCGCGCACCTCGGGGTCGGCCCGGAACGCGGCCGCCCGCTCCCGCAGGATCAGGTAGTTGCGCATGCACCCCGCAGCCGACGCCCACACCCCTTCGGAGTCCTCCGTGCGCGGCGGCTTGAAGTCGAAGTGCCGAGGGCCGTCGTAACCGCCCCTCTCCAGGAGGTCGACCAGCCAGAACGCGCTCCGCAGATCCCCCGCGCCGAACCGCAGATCCTGGTCGTACTTGATGCCCGTCTGACCGTTGAGGTCGATGTGGAAAAGCTTACCCGCCCACATCGCCTGGGCGATGGAGTGCGGGAAGTTCAGACCCGCCATCTGCTCGTGGCCCACTTCGGGGTTGACGCCGAACATTTCGGGCCGTTCCAGGCGCTCGATGAAAGCGAGGGCGTGGCCGACGGTGGGCAGCAAGATGTCGCCGCGAGGCTCGTTCGGCTTCGGCTCGATCGCGAACCGCAGGTCGTAGCCCTGCACGGTCACGTACTCGGCGAGGAGGTCGAAAGCCTCCTTCATGCGGTCCAGCGCATTGCCCACGTCCTTCGCCGCGCCGGACTCGGCGCCCTCCCTGCCTCCCCACGCGACGTAGGTGCGCGCGCCCAGTTCGGCCGCGAGGTCGATGTTGCGGATCGTCTTCCGCAGCGCGTAGCGGCGTACGTCGCGATCATTGGCGGTGAAGGCGCCGTCCTTGAAGACGGGGTGTGTGAAGAGGTTCGTGGTGGCCATCGGCACGACGAGACCCGTCGCATCCAGCGCCTGCCGGAAGCGCTTGATGTGGCCCTCCCGTTCAGATGCGGATGATCCGAAGGGGATCAGGTCGTCGTCGTGGAACGTCACTCCGTAGGCACCCAGTTCAGCAAGGTGCCGCACCGAGTCGGCCGGGTCGAGCGGGGTCCTGGTGGCGTCCCCGAACGGGTCCCTGCCCTGCCAGCCGACGGTCCACAGACCGAAGCTGAACTTGTCCTCAGGAGTGGGCTGGTAGTTCATGTGCGGCTCCCTCACCTATTTCGTCATGGCCCTTTACAAATTAGTATCCGAGGGCGCCGCTGGGAAGGTCGTGGAAGAAAACTCCGGTGCGCACCCGGAGACAACCGCAGGAACGGAGACCGTCATGTCATCAGCGCCCTCAGCCCAGGGGCCCCTCGTGGTCGGCGTGGACAGTTCCACGCAGTCCACGAAGGTCCTGGTCGTCGATGCGGCCACCGGCCGGGTCGTCGCGAGCGGCCAGGCTCCGCACCGCGTGAGTACGGGCGAACATCGCGAAAGCGATCCCCAGGAGTGGTGGGACGCTCTGTGCGCGGCTCTCGAACAGTGCGGTCGAGCTGCCCGGGAAGCCACCGCGGTGTCCATCGGCGGCCAGCAGCACGGGCTGGTCACACTCGACAAGGAGGGCAGGCCGGTGCGGCCGGCTCTGCTCTGGAACGACGTGCGGTCGGCGCCGCAGGCCCGGAGCCTCATCGAGCGTCTCGGCGGCCCCAAGGTGTGGGCCGACCGGGTCGGCAGCGTCCCAGGGCCTTCCTTCACCGTGACGAAGTGGGCCTGGCTCGCCGAGCACGAGCCCGCCGCGGCCCGCGCCACAGCCGCGGTGCGCCTGCCCCACGACTACCTCACGGAACGCCTCACCGGTCTCGGCACCACCGACCGCGGCGACGTCTCCGGAACAGGATGGTGGGCGTCGGGAGCGGAGCAGTACGACGAGGACATCCTCGACATGGTCGGCCTCGATCCGGCTCTGCTGCCCCGTGTCGCACGCCCTGGTGAGGTCGTCGGAACAGTGCGGGACGGCGACGAACTGCCCTTTTCCAGGGGCACACTGGTCGCCCCCGGCACCGGCGACAACGCGGCGGCCGCCCTGGGACTCGGCCTGCGCCCTGGTACGCCGGTGCTGAGCCTCGGCACCTCTGGCACCGTGTACGCCGTCTCACAGCGCCGTCCCGCGGATCCGACCGGCATCGTCGCGGGCTTCGCCGACGCACGCGGCGCGTGGCTGCCACTGGCCTGCACCCTCAACTGCACGCAGGCCGTCGACCGGGTGGCCACGCTGCTCAACCTGGAGCGCGAGGCCGTGGAACCGGGCGGCTCGGTCACGCTTCTGCCCTACTTGGACGGCGAGCGTACGCCGAACCTGCCCCACTCCTCCGGAGTACTGCACGGCCTGCGGCACGACACGTCACCCGGGCAGTTGCTCCAGGCGGCGTACGACGGGGCCGTGCACTCGCTGCTCGGCGCGCTCGACCTGGTCCTGGACCCCGACGCCGACCGGTCGTCCCCGCTGCTGCTCATCGGAGGGGGTGCACGCGGCACCGCCTGGCAGGAAACCGTACAGCGCCTCTCCGGACGTCCCGTTCAGGTCCCGCAGGCCCGGGAGCTCGTCGCGCTCGGCGCCGCGGCACAGGCGGCGGGCTTGCTGACCGGTGAGGACCCCAGCGCGATCGCGCGGCGCTGGGGCACGGCCCAAGGACCCGTGCTCGACCCCGTGGAGCGGGACGAGGCGACGCTCGCCCGGATCTCCGGGGTACTCTCCGACGCGGCGCCGCTCCTGGACAGGGCGCCCCACGGGGAGTGAGGACTGACCGAGGCATGACCGCACCGCTGCACGACGAGCGCCGGGGTACGTCCGGCGCGCGGCTGCCCGACACCCAGCAGGCGATGCGTCGTCGCAACCTGTCCCGGGTGATGCACACCGTGGCCGCCCACGGCCCCCTGTCTCGTGCCGCCGTCGCCTCCCGCATCGGGCTGACCCGGGCCGCCGTCTCCACGCTGGTGGACGAGTTGATCCGTTCCGGGCTTCTGGACGAGCTGGGCCCCGAACGGCCGAGTCGGGTGGGCCGTCCAGGGTCCGCCCTCGCGGTCAGTGCTCAGGGGCCCGTCGGCATCGGCGCCGAGGTGGGAGTCGACCACCTCGCGGCGTGCGCGGTCGATCTGCGCGGGGAGGTCCGCGCACGCGCTGTGCGACGGGCCGCGAACCGCGGACGCTCGCCCGTGCCGGTGCTGGAGGAGCTTGCCATCCTGGTGGAGCGGGTGAGCGCGGAGGCCCGCCGGTCGGGTCTGTCCCCCGCGGGCCTCGCGGTGGCCGTGCCCGGGCTCGTCGCCCGCGACAGCCGGACGGTCGTGCGCGCCCCCAATCTGGGCTGGCACGACATCGACCTGGGCCGGCTTCTCCCCTCAGAGCTGCCGCTGACAGTGGACAACGAAGCCAACTTCGGCGCCCTCGCCGAGTTGTGGCTCGGCGAGGCATCGCCCCAGGACTTCCTCCACGTCTCGGCCGAGATCGGCATCGGCGCCGCACTCGTCGTCGACGGACGGCTGCTTCTCGGAACACGGGGGTATGCGGGTGAGTTGGGGCATGTGCCCGTGCACCCCGACGGGCCGACCTGCCCTTGCGGAGGCCGCGGCTGTCTGGAGCAGTACGCGGGAGAGGAGGCCGTTCTGCGTGCGGCAGGCCTTGGCCCCGGTGAGGAACGCGGTGAACTCCTGGCCGACCGCGCAGCCGCGGGCGACGAGACAGTACGGCGAGCGCTCCACGGCGCCGGAACAGCCCTGGGCATCGCCCTCACCGGCGCGGTCAACCTGCTGGATCCGCAGGCTGTGGTGCTGGGTGGCGCGCTGTCGCGCCTCGCGCCGTGGCTGCTGCCCGCTCTCGAGCAGGAACTGGTGGAACGCACTGCCGGCCGGGCCTGCGGAGTCACGGTTTCCGCGCTCGGACCGGACGGCCCGTTGCTGGGAGCAGCGCACTCGGTGGCGCGGGCGGTGCTGGACGATCCGGCGGGCGTGAGCGTCAGTGCTGGCGTGGGCGGGCAGGCGTAAGGCGGTAGGGGGCGGGCGGGGCCGTGAGGGCGCAGCCGTAGGCGGTGCGCACCCTTGAGCGGGGCCCAGAGCCTTGGGGGCCGCGGAGCCATTGAGGCTAGAGGGGTTGCCGTTTGCAGCCTCGCTCATCCAGCATCGCTCCCCCGATTCCCCCGAACGGGTGGCCGAGATATCCACAATCACGCCGCTTTGCACAGATCCAAGCAGCGCCCTTCCGCCCCAACCTCTGAGCGCCGTAACGTAATTCAGGCACGGCCCACCGGCCGGACCGACGGCCCACCGGCCGGAGTGGAGCGACACGGCGATGAATGACTTCAAGATCCTGACCGTCCGACCCGAACCCGACCAGTACGCGTGGACGTTCGGCGGCGCCCCGCCCCTTGCGCGCATCACCCCGGGCACCGTCCTCGACCTGTTCACCGAGGACTGCTTCGCCGGCAACGTGCGCTCGGAGAAGGACCTCGTCTCCGAAGTCTGCGAGTTCCCGTTCCTCAACCCCCAGACCGGCCCCTTCCACGTGGAGGGCGCGGAGCCCGGCGACACCGTAGCCGTCCACTTCGTGTCGATCGAGCCGGCCCGCGACTGGGCGGCCTCCACGACGGTCCCGCTGTTCGGTGCCCTCACGTCCACCCACTCCACCGCTTCGCTCCAAGCGCCCCTGCCCGAGGCAGTGTGGATCTGGCACCTCGATCGGGCCCGACGTACCGCGCAGTTCAGCGCGCGGGACAGCGACTTCCAGATCGAGCTGCCCATGGATCCCATGCATGGCACGGTCGGTGTCGCGCCGGCGAATCTGGAAGTGCGCTCGGCGCTCGTGCCCGACGCGCACGGCGGCAACATGGATACGCCCGAGATGCGCGCCGGGGTCACCTGCTATCTGGGGGTGAACGTCGACGGCGCGCTGCTGAGTCTCGGTGACGGACACGCGCGGCAGGGAGAGGGAGAGACGTGCGGCGTGGCCGTCGAGTGTGCCATGAACACCGTGGTGATCGTAGATCTCCTCAAGGGAGTGAGTACGCCCTGGCCGCGGCTTGAGTCGGACACGCACATCATCTCGACCGGGTCGGCGCGGCCGTTGGAGGACGCGTTCCGAATATCCCAGCTCGATTTGGTGCAGTGGCTGGTCCGTGATTACGGATTCAGCGAACTGGACGCGTACCAGTTCGCGACGCAGACCGTCGAATCCCCGCTGGCCAACGTCTGCGACACGAACTACACGTGCGTGGCCAAGATCCGCAAGGAGTGGCTGCCCGCACGCGAGACGCACCGCGGCCTGCACGCGCGACTGCGCCAGATATCCGCTGCGCTACCACGGTCCGCCTCTCTCCCGCTCTCCGCTCCACGATCACGCGGGTCGGACCACCGTCCCTCCTGAGAACCAGCGCCTTTCGACAGGGCGACCGCTCCCGTCCGGAGACCGGCGCTGCGCCTCTCAGCCGCAGTCGAGCTCACCACCGCGATGAGCTCCTCAAGTACAGCGCCAGTCAAGCCGTTCCCCCCACCGAGAGGCAGGTCAGTCATGGATCGATTGAGACGCTCCCCGAGCAGACGCCGTCTGCTGCAAGGCGCATTCGCCGCAGCCGTACCCGCCGCGCTCCTGCCCGCCACCCGCGCCACTGCCGGAGACCGCGCGGTCGACTACCCCCTGGCCGAGTGGGTGCCGGCCAGCACCTCCAACTACACGGCGTCCAACCGCCCCAGCAGCTACCCCATCGACTACGTGGTCATCCATGTCACGCAGGAGACGTACGCGGACACACTCGCCATCTTCCAGAACCCCGCGAAGAAGGTCTCGGCCCACTACGTGGTGCGGTCCACGGACGGCCACATCGCCCAGTGCGTCCGCGAACGCAACATCGGCTGGCACGCGGGGAACTGGACCTACAACACCCGCAGCATCGGTATCGAGCACGAAGGGTGGGTCGACAAACCCGAGTACTTCACCAACGCGATGTACGAACGGTCCGCGGCGCTGACTGCCGCCATCTGTGCGAAGTACGCCATCCCGAAGGACCGTGAACACATCATCGGTCACCATGAGGTGCCCGGTTCGGACCACACGGATCCCGGGCCGCATTGGGACTGGACGCGCTATCTCCGCCTCGTCAACTTCGCCTGAGTCAGCGCGTCCTTGTCGGCTTCCGTCTCCGGGGCGACGATGGCAGCACCGCATCGCCGTCCCGGGAGGCCGAGTTGACCGATCCATGGGTGGCCCTGGAGCCGGGCACCGACCCCGTCGAGCGGGTGCGGGTGGTGGGCCGGGCCCATGAAAGGTTCACTGACGTGGGGGCGATCTCCCGTCCGGTGCGTTCGGTGGTCGCCGAGTCGTGGCAGAGGTCGGCCAGGGCGCGGGTGAGTCCGGAGGCCACCGGTGCCGCGGTGGAACTGACCGACGGCGATCTCGGGGCGTACCGGGCGGAGCATCCGTTGGCGAGGGTGATGCCGCTGTTCCGCGAGTTGATGGGCAGCTTCGCGACGGACGGGGAGCATCTTCTCGCCGTGTGCGACGCACAGGGCAGGTTGTTGTGGGTCGAGGGCCACGCGGTGACGCGACAGCAGGCGGGGCGGATGAACTTCGTGCCGGGCGCGCGGTGGGCGGAGTCCGCCATGGGGACGAACGCGCCGGGGACGGCGGTCGCCGTGGACCGGCCGGTGCAGGTCTTCGCCACCGAGCACTTCATGCGGCGCGTGCAGCCGTGGACGTGTGCGGCGGCTCCCGTACACGATCCGCGGACGGGGCGGCTGATCGGCGCGGTCGACATCACCGGCGGTGACGGGCTCGCGCACCCACACAGTCTCGCCTTCGTGCAGGCGGTCGCGCGGGCCGCCGAGTCCCACCTGGCGTTGCTGGCTCCGCCGACGGGAGCAGGCGAGAGGATGGAACTGGCCGCTCTGGGCCGAGACGAGGCGCTGCTGCTCACGGGCGGCCGCAAGGTGCGGCTGAGTCGGCGGCACAGCGAGATCGTCGTGCTGCTGGCCCGCCATCCGGAGGGGCTGGCGGGGGACGAGTTGCTGTATGCGTTGTACGAGGACGAGTCGGTGCCGCAGGTGACGTTGCGGGCCGAGATGGCTCGGCTGCGACGGGTACTCGGAAGCGAGTTGTTGCGGTCGCGGCCGTATCGGCTAGCGGTGCCTGTCGAGTGCGATGTCGACACGGTCGAGCGTCGTCTGGGTGCGGGGGCGGTTACGGCGGCCGTGGCCGCGTATGCCGGTCCGTTGCTGCCGCAGTCGCAGGCCCCCGCTCTCGTCCGGCTCCGCCGCAGGCTCGCTGACCAGTTGCGGGCGGCGCTCGTCGACCGCAACGACCCCGATCTGCTCGCGGACTGGGCGCACGCTCCTTGGGGCGAGGATGACCTGACGGTGTGGAGGGCGCTGGCCGCGCTGCGTCCGACGGCGCCGGTTCTGGCCCGCTTGAGGGAGATCGACGCCGAGTTGGCGTCGAGCGGATGCGGATTCGAGGGCGTGGGGGCCACCGGTTAGCCCCGAGGCCTCAACGATTAACGCAGGGCCCCCTCGTTCCCCACGCCCACCCTCACGCCTCACGCCTCACGCCTCACGCCTCACGCCTCACGCCTCACGCCAGCGTGGGGAACGTACGACGAAAGGTTCGCAACGTCGATGCAACGTCCGTGCTTCTAGCCTCCGGGCGAGAGCTGCCCAACGGCGGGCAGCCTGCCACGGGAGGCCAGCCAAGATGACCCGTTACGCAGCGCCCGGCACCGAGGGTGCGATCGTCTCCTACCAGTCGCGCTACGACCACTTCATCGGCGGCGAGTACGTGGCGCCGGCCCGTGGCCAGTACTTCGAGAACCCGAGCCCGGTCAACGGCCGGACCTTCACCGAGATCGCCCGGGGCACCGCGGAGGATGTCGAGCGAGCACTGGACGCGGCGCATGCGGCGGCGCCCGCGTGGGGTCGCACTTCGGTCACCGCGCGCGCGGACGTGTTGTTGAAGATCGCCGACCGGATGGAGGCCAACCTCGAACAGCTCGCGGTAGCCGAGAGCTGGGAGAACGGCAAACCGATCCGCGAGACGCTGGCCGCTGACATTCCGCTCGCCATCGACCACTTCCGTTATTTCGCGGGTGTCATCCGTGCGCAGGAGGGGTCGCTGAGCGAAATCGACGAGGACACCATCGCGTACCACTTCCACGAGCCGCTCGGTGTCGTCGCGCAGATCATTCCGTGGAACTTCCCGATCCTCATGGCCACGTGGAAACTGGCGCCGGCGCTCGCTGCCGGGAACGCCGTCGTCCTGAAACCCGCCGAACAGACCCCGGCCTCCATCCACTACTGGATGAGCCTGGTCGCCGATCTGCTGCCGCCGGGGGTCATCAACATCGTCAACGGATTCGGGGCCGAGGCGGGCAAGCCGCTGGCGTCCAGTCCGCGCGTCGCCAAGGTCGCGTTCACCGGGGAGACCACCACGGGGCGGCTGATCATGCAGTACGCCTCGGAGAACATCAAGCCGGTGACGTTGGAGCTGGGCGGCAAGTCGCCGAACATCTTCTTCGACGACGTGTGGGCGGCCAACGACGACTTCAGGGACAAGGCGCTCGAAGGCTTCACGATGTTCGCCCTCAATCAGGGTGAGGTGTGCACCTGCCCGTCGCGGGCGTTGGTGCAGCGCGGTCACTACAGCGAGTTCTTGGAGGCGGCGATCGCGCGCACCGAGCAGATCAAGGCCGGGCATCCCCTCGACACCGACACCATGATCGGAGCGCAGGCTTCCAATGACCAGCTGGAGAAGATCCTCTCCTACCTGGACATCGGCCAGCAGGAGGGCGCCAAGGTCCTGACGGGCGGCCAGCGCGTTGAATACGACGGCGAGTTGGCCGGGGGCTACTACGTCCAGCCGACGATCTTCGAGGGCGACAACCGCATGCGGATCTTCCAGGAGGAGATCTTCGGGCCGGTCGTCTCGGTCGCTTCGTTCAACGACTTCGACGACGCCATCAAGATCGCGAACGACACCCTGTACGGCTTGGGGGCGGGAGTGTGGACGCGTGACATCAACACGGCGTACCGCGCGGGCCGTGCGATCCAGGCGGGTCGCGTCTGGACGAACTGTTACCACGCATATCCGGCGCACGCGGCGTTCGGCGGTTACAAGCAGTCCGGCATCGGCCGCGAAACCCACAAGATGATGTTGGAGCACTACCAGCAGACGAAGAACCTCCTCGTGTCGTATTCGCCGAAGAAGCTCGGCTTCTTCTAGATGCATGAAAAAGGCGCCTGAACTGGGCTTTTACCCGTCAGGCGCCTTTCACCCGACCCACTCAGAGCAGGCGCCGGTTTGTGCCACACGAGTCCCGGTGAAGCTGGTCGCCAGCACATTGCCGAGGCGGTGAGGTGCTGACAGCAGCAGCTGTCCTCACGAAGCGAGGAGAACTCGCTTACGCAGCAGCGAGAAGCCAGCGCGGCCAAACATCTGGCGCTTGAGCATTTTGATCCGGTTGACATGACCTTCGACAACGTTCGAGCTCCTAGGCAGGGTCTATCCGGCAATGACGGCGTCGCGGTCGCGGTCGATGCCGGCGGCCAGGGGGTGGAGGCTGGGCAGGTCGTCCTGCCGGACGGCGTCGAGCCAGTCGGGCAGGCGCTCACCCTGGCGCTCGGTGAGCATGGTCGCGAAGGAGCGGACGTGCTGGTGAGGGCGTCGAGTTCGGAACAGTGTGTCCGAACGGCCTTGGGCTGAAGTTGCTCGGTCTCGGTGAGGGTATCCGGACGGCGAAGAATCCAACCCGCGACGGTCCGAGGCGAGGGCGGCCGGGCAGACACCGGCTGCGCCGAGGTGCGCTTGGCGTGTAGGTGGGCGCGAACGCGCTGGTAGCTGCCCTTGTAGCCGAGTGGCACGATCTCCTCCCACAGCTTCCAGGCGTTGCTGCCCCCCCCGCCGCTCCAGCGGTCGTCCAGATAGGGCTTGTAGTCGTCGAGGACGGAGGCCGGTTCTGCCACTGACCGGTGAACAGCTCCTCCGGCGTCGCGGCGTCCGCGAGCTGCTTGACGGTGCGGTAGGTCATCCCGAGCTGCCGCTGCACCGACCGTCGGCTGTGTCCCGCCGTCAGCGGTGCGTGGACGGCGGCATGCCGGGCCCGGGTCCGATCGGCGAATCGGTGCCCGCGCGGCCAAGGAGAACCGGGCGAGTCCGCTGCGGGACGGTTTCGGGTTCGGGAGCGGGTGCGGGAACCGTGGGGACCAGCGCGCGGAGGCAGCGACGATGCTGGGCGACGCTCCGCTCGGCGGCCTCGCTGAGGTTGTGCCAGAGATGCCACCGGTCTGCGACCTGGAGGGCCTGCGGTGCACCGGCGGTGGCGCCCTCGGCGAAGAACGGCGCCCGGTCCCGGCCCACGGCCTCGACGCTGGGCCGATCGGCGAGCCAGGCCGCCAGGCTCGATGTCTCCCGGTCGGGCAGCAGGTCGACAGGGCGGCGGGTCTCGACGTCGACGAGAACGGTGCCGTAGTGGCGGCCCGTGCGGGTGGCGTACTCGTCAACGCCCACCACACGCGGGTTGGGCACTTCCGGCTCGGGAAGGGCGTCGGCCAGGCGCAGGACAGTGCTCCGGCTGACGCAGACCCCGAGTGCCGAGCTCAGCGGGGGCCAGCACGGCCCACCAGGGCGAGACCGACCGTGGCCAGCGTCGCGCGCAGCCGCTCGGTTCGCTGACCGTGCCGACGGGTCAAGCCGGGTATCTGCTCGACGAAAGTGCGGCGGGTGCATTCCGAGTTCCGGCAGGCGAACCGGCGGACCCTCAGCTGAAGAACAACGCTTCGTCCGGCGCTGGACACATCAGCGTGAAACCGCAGGTAGGAACACCAGCACAACGAGCGACCCGGTGAACCTAGGTGGTCACAGCACTAGGCAGCCGTGCCGAGAGCCCCCCGCATCGCATCCCGCAGAGACCCAATAGCTCGGCGAAGCGCCGCCTGGACTGGGGACTGGGTGCCGCATTCTTCGCCGCTGATAAGCGCGTCCCGCAGGTCCCGCAGCTTGTGCTGGGCGTCTTCGGTGACACGGACCACAGAATCCGGCGCAGTGACATAGATCCGGTAGGCCAGCTCGTAGGTGCCACCTTCACGGAAAGCGTCGCGGACCTGACGCGCCCGCTCGTCGGGGCCTAGGTCAGGTAGTCGACGAAGGTCCTTGAGGTGGGTACGTGTGCGCTCTAGAGCAGCCAGGTAGTCCCCGTACAACTGCCGCTGGATCTCCCCCTGGCGAGTGTCCTCTTCCCGGCGCCAGCGCACCCGGTCGGCGAGCAGTGTGGAGCCGACGCCGACGACGGCGCCAAGTCCCGTACCGACAAGCGTTTCCCACCCCACTCGGCTACCGTACAGCTCGCGACGCAACGGTGAGTGTGTGTGCTGGTCGAGCGTGCCCGATGGGACGATCAGGTCGTTGGTGGCCATGTGAGTACTCGGCCGTGGATCGTGGACGATGCCTAGGGGGAGCTGGTCGAGCCGTAGCTACCGTCCTGGCCGGACAGGCCGCCGGGGCCGAAGCCGGGGACGACGGTTGTGTCTGCGGGGCACCTTGTCCGCCCTATACCAGGGCATCGCCTAGCAGCTTCTGCCGCTGGAGCTGGGGTTCGGCTCCAGACAGACCTGCTGGCGACGTGTGGACCGCTGGCAACAGACGGACGGGGCTTCGGGCAGTGCACCGGATCCTGCTCGCCGAGCTGCACGCGGCCGGCGAACACGACTGGTCCTGCGCGTGCGTGGAAGGCTCCCATATTCGCGCGAAAGAGGGGGCGCCGCAGCCGGTCCGTCGCCGGTCGATCGACACAAGGCGGGCAGCAAGCATCACCTGATCTGCGAACGGCCGCGGCACCCCGCTGCACGTCATCACCACCGCCGCGAATGGCAACGACGTCACCCAGCCCCTGGCCCTGATCGACGGGACCCCGCCGGTGACAGGACGCCCCGGACGTCTCCGTCGGCGCACCGATGCCGTGCTCGGTGACCAGGCGTACGACTCGCGGGCCCTTCACCGCGAACTGAGACGGCGCCGGATCCTGCCGGTGATCTCCCGCAAGGGCTCCCCGAACATCAAGGGCCTGGGCAAGCTCCGCTACGTGGTCGAGCAGAGCTGGCTTTGCGCTCCTAACATCAGTGCAAACGCCTCGCCGCCCGATGGAAACGGCGGCTCGAACTCCGCGACGCCTTCCTGTCGTTGGCTTGCAGCTTGATCCGCTGGCGACGCCTCAAGAAGGCCAGCTCGTGATCCTGTTCGAGCTCCCGATGACGCGCCAGGCGACCCTCGTCAGGCGCTTCGCGCGGTCGACGGTTTCCTGATAGTCGCGGTCGTGGTCCCAGTCCCGGTCCATAGGCGCCCCGGCAGGAACCTACAGGTACCGCTTATCCACAGGAACACACGTTCCCTGGAGGTCAGCTCACCGTGCTGCTCCTACGATTACGAGGGGGACAGGGCGAAGAGGGTGGAGTTCGCGCGCATGGCCGACGAGGCGCTGGCCACGATGCCGGACGAAGTCCGTGAGGAGGCGCTCGCGCTCATCGGCTTCGTAGCCGCGGAGCGCGAGCACGGCGACGGTCCCACGACCGAGGCCGACGCCGTACTGCGGGGGCGGTGCTGATTCGCGTACTTGGCTGTCGGTGGCTTGCTCGTAGTGTTGCCGCGGGGCAGGCTGGTTCATAGCGCGCCCGCATGGCAAGGGGAGCGACTGGCGGTTTGGCAGCCGCATTGCTTGGGGCGGCTTGGGGGGACGGATGGAACCTACGCGGACGCTGGAAAGCGCGATACAGAAGGCAAGATGGCACGCTCAGCGTGAGCGCCCCTGCCTGCTAAGCATCATTTTCGCCCAGCCAGGTACTCTGCCGGTTGATGCTCTCAGCCACAACATTGACTACTTCAACCTGCGTTCAGGCAATCAATGGGATTTGCATTTCGCGGGCTACACCACTGACGTGAGGGCGGCCGGGCGAGTTCCGGTGAGAGCGGACGGAGGGCGTAGGTGGTGCTTCGTCGCGAGGGACTTCTTGGAGATGCATCAACAGATCGCCTATAAGCACAAGTTCGTTGGCGATTTGCCACTGCTTAACGGGCGTCGCGAGCCTTGGCGTTACAGCGGGCAACCCGAGATTGTCAGCCTCTGGGTTTTTCCGGACGGGCCGCTCTGGAGCTCGCTGGTGTCGATCCCCCTGGCCGGAGATCTGGAGAGGAGTCTCGGCGAAATCGTCGAGATCTACTCTGATTGGAGAACTGATGAGCTCCCGCACGAATGGATCCCGGGAAACCGTAGGCCTGTAGCTCATGAAGTCTTCCACACGGATAAGTTGGTGAAGCTTGTTGGGTGGGGCTGTGTGGTCGCTGCTACAGCCCTGATCGGGCTCGTGGTTACCGCGGTTGCAGGCCTTTTAAGGCTTCCCTGGTAGTGAGGACGGCGTCACGCTGCCGTACAGCGCCTGCTCTCTGCCCAGATCTTCCCGCACCCCGTGCAGTGCACGATCGGAGCCGTCCTTCGCTACCGTGGATGCCGATCTTCCCCCCGCATTTCGCGCACGGCCGTTCCAGGGGGCGGCGCTGCGCGGCGATGTCGAGGGCCCGCTCCACCCGCCCGGCCGCGCCGGCCGTGCCGGCCTCGGCGGTCCCTATCAGCTCCCGCTGAAGCACGGTCAGCCGCCGGAACCGGCCGGGTCGGCCCTCGATACGGGCCAATAGCCACAACGCCGTGTATAGGACCGGGCGGCGGCGGCCGGTCCGCCTCCAATGGCACGGGGATGACGCTGCCCGAGCTGAGAAGGGCCATGATCTCCTACATTCGACCCGAGGACGATCTGGCGGCGGAGGCCGAGGTGCTCCTGGAACGCGGCTGGCTGGCCCGGGACGCCGAGGACCGGCTATGGCTCACCGAGGATGGTGAACAGGCCCGCGTCGACCTCGCGCGCAACGCGCCAGCGATCCGCGCCGCCCTCCGCGAGGGCATTGACGACGCGGACTACGTCACCACAGTGAGAGTGCTTCAGCGGCTGATCCGCCGCAACGCGGGCGGAACAGTCGCCTGACAGACCAACGGCCCGGGTGGGCGCCCGGGCCCAGTCAGTGGCGGCAGGTCAGGCTGCGTGCGATCTCTGAAAATCCCCGCCCCTGCTTGTCGTTCCTCGGTCGAACGTGCTGCGAGCACGAGTCTCGGCGATGGATGTGAGCGGAGCGTTAGGGCCGAAGGTGCTTGAGGGTGAATTCAGGCAGGGCGTAGGGGCCGGCCTGGGGGGAGGCCGGGTCGGCCGGGAAGCCCGTCGGGGCAATGCCTGCCGCATGGAGTTCGGCGTTGTCGACGGGGGTGTAGGGCAGTTCCGCCGGGTCGGGGAGCTCCCAGAAACGACGGGTATTGGCGGAGACGGCGTACACGGTGGCGAAGGGGGTGGAGGGTGGTGCGGTCAGAGCGGCCCGGATGAAGCCGACGGCGTCGCGCGGACTCAGCCATGTCGCCAGGTGCCGGGATTCAGTGGGCAGATGCTCGAAGCTGCCGATGCGCAGGCAGACGACGGACAGACCGAACTTGTCGGCATACAGCCGCCCGAGCGCCTCGACGGCGGCTTTACTCACCCCGTAGAGCCCGTCAGGGCGTACCGGTTCCTGGGGGCTGGTGAGGTGCGTGGCTGGGTAGAAGCCGGTCACACGGTTGCTGCTGGCCAGCACCACCCGCTCGATTCCTGTGCGCCGCGCGGCCTCCAAGACGTGGTGGGTGCCGAGCACGTTGGCTTCGAGCAGGTCGGGGAGGGGCGCCTCGTCGGGTATGCCTCCCAGGTGGAGCACACGGTCGGCTCCCGTGAGGGCATGTTCCACAGCAGCGGCGTCCCGCAGATCCACAGTGCGTACGTCCTCGTTCTCGGCCTCCTGGCGCAGCGGCACCCGGTCGAGCAGGATCAACCGCTCCGCCTCGCTTCGCAGAGCCTCCCGCGCCACGGAACCGATGGTGCCCGCCGCCCCCGTTACCGCCACTGTTCCCAGACTCACTACGCCTCCCCTAGTCGACAACTCACGCATCTTCGCGCCTGTTGATCCACTCAGCAAGGAGGGATGTGAGGAACTGAGAGGGGAGGTTCAGGGGCCTCTTGAGCGAGAGATGGGGATTTTCAGGGAGCGCCAACAACGACCCTACAGACGCTACGGATACTGGAGACTCATGGATTCCGGTGCCCCACGCGAACTGATGCAGCGAACTGATACCTCGAGACGACACCCTCCAGATGATCGGCGCGCTCAACAGCCTCCAGGCCAAACTCGTCGCCGCCGAGAAGTACCAACTGCTGCACGACACCAGCCGTGTACCGGCCGCGCCGCCCTACGCCGAACTGCTCCAGCATGCCGCCGACGCGCAGGCCCTTCCCCGCGACGTCGACCAGATGACTGCCGAATTCGCACGGAGCACCCACAGCACAAGCTACGTCGGCAGCAGGGTTCTCGCCCACCTCGACTTCCGCCCTCCTCGGGCACGCACCGCGCTTAGCGCAACGTCCAGGAAGTCACTGCCGTTCGGCCGATGCCGCTCGCCCGGTGCGGCCAGGGCCCGCAGGAAGCCTTCCGCGCCGCCGCGACGTCCTTCGCGCCTAGCGGGGGCAGGCGTTGCGGGCGCGCTTGCCGCTTCGGTGCTCCGTTAGCAGATGGCGTCGGCGTGCACCGGGTGCCGGTCGGGGTTGGCGGGCTTTCCGGTGCGTTCGCTTTCGTCCTGCACGAGCAGGGAGAGCAGCGCGGCGACGGGGAGTCCGGCTTCGGCGGGGTGGCGCAGCACCTTGTCCGGATCGATGCGGTAGGTGTTCGTCCGCCCTTCGCGGGTGTGGGACAGGTACCCGTCCTGCTTCAGGTCGGAGATGATCCGCGCCACTGCCCGCTCGGTGAGCCGGCAGTGGGCGGCTATCTCGCGGATGCGGATGTTCGGGTTGTCGGCGATGGCTGCCAGCACGCGCGCGTGGCTGGTGATGAACGTCCATCCGGTGTGGGACTCAGGTACTGCGGCCATGCCGGCATTTTAGACGAAGGAACTTGCCGGAAGCTCGATACATGACATAGTTTTCAGGTAATTGCCGACGTGTTCCCGTTGAGGGAGAACCGCAGAAGGAGTCCGAAGGTGCCTTGGGACGAGGTCGCCATGCCGAAGCCGACGCGCAGCGCCGGCGGGGCATCGGTGGTGCAACAGCCCGCCGCGTGTGCCGTGCACGGACCGATGGTGCGGGAGTACGAGTGCCGTGGGGCCCGGGTCATCGCCGCCCATGGCGAGTACGACCTGAGCTCGATCACGCCTCTGGCACAAGCGCTGGAAGCCGCGGCGAGGCAGTACCCGAAGGTGATCCTGGACGCCTCAGGCGTCACCTTCGCCGACTCGACACTCCTGAATCTGCTGATCCTCACCCATCGCCGGGGCAGTCTCCGTGTCGTGGCGCCCTCGCCGCCGGTGCGACGGATCTGCGAGATCACCGGCCTCGACAGCATCCTGCAGATCCGGGAAACAGTGGAGGAAGCAGCCCTCTCATGACGGCCGCTGTCCCCGATCGCGCCGGACAGGGACACATGCCAAGTCGGAGACAACGCACCGCTCACGAGCTGGGGAGCAGGCGACCTGAGAGGCGTTTTCATCCGCTAGGCGCCTGACGCGGCCCAACCCGGTCATCATCCAACTCACTCTCTACCGGCCCCGCAGACTGATCCGCGCGCTGGCCACGGTCGGCACTCTCGCCGGTCGTCGGCCCACGCTGCTGTTGTACGCGCTGCTCCTGGCCTGCGGCGTCTTTCTGACCGCCACCCATTTCCCGGACGTGGCCCGGTCACTGCTGGACCCGTCACCGGGCATGTGGTGGCACGTCCTGCTCGCCATGATCGTGATGAACGTCTGCCCTGCGTTCTTCTGCGACGTCTCCTCCAGTTGGCGTCTGTCACGCGGTGCCCGCGCCGTCGTCGCCCTGGCCGGCGTCACGGTCAACGCCGGCCCCGCCTCGCTCGCCGCTCTCGCCGCAGCCGTCGACCTGGTGGGGCAGTCCGAGTTCTGGTGGCGGCTGGTCCTGGCCAACCTCATCACCCTGGCCCTCAATTTGGTGCCGTTCCTCAAGCTCGACGGCTACCTGCTCCTGCTGGCCGTCGTCGACGAGCCCTTCGTGCGGCCGCGCGCCATGGCCGACGCGCGCTCCTGGCTGGGTCGGCACATCTGGCGCCGCAGCCCGCAGCCCCGCCAGTTCCACCGCCGATGGAGCATCCCGTACGGCCTGATGGCCATGCTCTGCCCCGCCCTGCTGGTCACCTGCATGCTGCTCGCCCTGGCGCCGCTGCTCTTCGACTTCGGCTGGCCGGGGGCCGTCATCTGGACACTCGCTGCCCTGCTCGCCCTGGCACGCCTGGCAGACGGAATCCTCCGCGTGGCCAGGCCAGGCCCGCGACCCCACCCCTCGCCGCAGAACGACGAGTGACAGGACATCGACCAGCGCCACTGCCAGAGCACGTGTCAGCGTCGCGGTCCTCGTCGGTCCAGTGCCGGAACCGGGAGCGCTGGTGCCCCTTCCGTTTCTCCACGGCCGCTGGCAGAGCGGCGACCGTCTGCTTCAGCGTCATCGGGAGCGCGACCAGGTCAACGTCAGCGTCGGCTGCCGAAGTTGGAGACACCATGGTGAGGGGCAGGGCGAGATCGCGCCCAGGCCGGTGGCGGATCCCGCGCTCGTCGCGCTGGTGTCCGAGGCCTATCGGGCCAAGTACGGGCTGCGGTGGCCGGGGCCGGTCGAGTCCGTGAACGGCGACGAGGGCGCGGCCGCGGCCACCACCCTGTGGCTAACCGATGCCGGGAAGCCCGCGCAGCTGCCTGCGTGAGGTGAGCCCGAGCTTGCGGAAGATGTTGCGCAGGTGCGCGTCGACCGTCCGGGGGCTGAGGAAGAGCGTGGCGGCAACCTCCTTGGAGGTGGCGCCCTCGGCCACCAGGCGTGCGATGTGCGTCTCCTGCAACGTCAGCTGGTCCGACGCCTGTGCGGTACGGCTGCGTGCCTGCTCGCCGGTGGCGCGCAGTTCCCCGGCGGCACGCTCGGCGAACGACTCGATGCCGAGGTCGGTCAGCGGCTCGTGCGCGCTGCGCAGTGCGGCGCGGGCGTCCCGCCGCCGGCCCTGGCGGCGCAGCCATTCCCCGTACAGCAGGTGGGCCCTCGCCCGGTAGACGGTCAGGGTGCTGTCCTGCAGGAGGTCGATCGCCTCCCGGTAGGCGTTCTCGTCATCGGTCACCAGGGCGCGGGCGTAGGCCTCCACGCCCAGCCCCCAGGCGTGCCCGCCGGCTCGGGTGCGCTCCTGGAGGTCCGACAGCGCTGCCGCTGCGGGCCCGCGCCGGCCGCAGCGCACGGCCGCCTCGATCAGCTCCGGCAGGGCGAGGCCTGCGGTGCCGACGGCCCCGTTCTCGACCGCCCGCCGGGCCGCCTCCAGCGCGGCGGCGTAGTCGCCCAGGCCGTTGCAGAGCACGGCCGTCGCCCACTGCACGCTCAGGCTCATCCGCTGGTCCACGGACGCGAACAGGTCGAGGGCCTCCGGGCGCCGGCCGCGCAGCGCGGCCAGGTGGAGGCGCGGGTAGACGAGGGGCGCGGCGCCGGTGGCGTCGGCGATGGCCTCCTCCTCCGAGATCAGCTCCGTCGCGGCGCCGAGATCGCCGGTGTGCGCGGTCGTGGTGGCCTGCATGGCCAGTCCGGCGGGCAGCGCGTGGAACGAGCCGGAGCGGCGGCCGGCCGCGGCGGCCCGGGCGGCAATGCCATGCATGGCGTCGAAGTTCCAGAACTCGGCGGCCAGCAGGTAGCCCAGCGACGGTCGTGCGGCCCAGACCTCGTCGTCGGGTTCGCCGACGACGGGCCCGAGGATCTCTCCCGCCGCCCGGTGCCCCTCCCCCACCAAGGCGATCACACCGGCGAGGAGTCCGGTGGTGCTGGTCGAGGGCCCGTCCGGCAGCGGGGCGTTCCTCGCGGCCTCCGCCACTTGGTCGAGGCCGCCGAGGAGGATGCCCATCTCGACGGCGTCCAGGTAGCACTCCCGTGACCGGTCGGGGTCGACGGTCGCCAGCCGCGCGGCGGCACGCAGGAGGTGGGCGGTGGGGCCCTCGTCGCCGCGGCGGCGGGCGAACGACAGCTTTCCGCGCAGCAGGTCGGCCTCGGCGGCCGTCGCGGGATCCTCGCCGGTCACCGTGGTCAGCAGGTCGGCCGCCGCGTCGAACTCGCCGGCCGCCAGCTTGGCCCGGCCGGCGGCCAGGGCCCGTTCGGCCCGCAGGACCGGACCGGCCGTGAGGGCGGCCGCACGTTCGAGGAAGGCCGCCGCCGCTGCGACACCGCCTCGTTCCTGGGCGCGGGTTGCCGAGGCCTCGAGCGCCGCGGCGACCTCCTCGTCGGGTCCGGCGGCGGCCTGGGCGCGGTGCCAGGCCCGCCGGTCGGGGTCGGCGAGCGGATCGGTCGCGGCGGCCAGCGCCTCGTGCGCCCGGCGCCGGTCCTCCGGCGCGGCGGCCCGGTAGGCGGCGGAGCGGGCGAGGGGGTGGCTGAAGCGGATCCGGGTACCGAACTCGACCAGCGGCACCGAACCGGCGGCGGCGGACGCGTCGATGCCCAGCAGCTCGGCCGCACGCCACAGCAGGCCAGGGTCCCCGATCGGGTCGGCGGCGGCGACGGTCACCAGCAACCGCGCGGACAGTTCGAGGAGCTCCAGCCGGGTCCGGAAGCTCTGCTCGATGACGGCGGGCACCGAGTCGGGCTGCGCGAATCCGCCCGCCATCCCGGCGAGCCCGGCCGTCCTGGGCAGCTCCACCAGGGCGAGGGGGTTGCCGCGCGCCTCGGCCAGGATCCGGTCGCGCACCCGCTCGTCCAGGGGGGCGGGCAGCGCCGCGTCCAGCAGCGCCCGGGCGTCCGCCTCGCCGAGGCCGCGGAGGTGGTGAGCGGGGAGCCCGGCCAGTTCGGGCAGGCTGCTCGTTTCGCGGGCGGCGAAGACGAGGGCGACCGGCTCGGCCGCGACACGGCGGGCCAGGAAGGCCAGCGCCTTGGCGGAGGCCCGGTCCAGCCACTGTGCGTCGTCGATGACGCACAGGAGCGGGCGTTCCGCCGCGGTTTCCGTGAGCAGGCCCAGGGAACCGACGCCGACCAGGAAAGGGTCGGCTGGACCGGACTCGAGACCGAAGGCGCCCCGGAGCGCGGTGCGGTGGGGGCCGGGCAGGGCTGCCAGCCCGTCGGTGACCGGTGCGAGCAGCTGGTGCAGCGCGGCGAACGGCAGCTCCATCTCGAACTCCGCGCCGGACGCCCCCAGCGTACGGAACCCGCTCGCGCTGCGGCGCAGATGCTCCAGCAGCGCGCTCTTGCCGATGCCCGGCTCACCACGCAGGACCAGGGCGCCTCCCCGCCCCTGGCGTGCCTCGTCGAGCAGCGCGCCGAGCCGGCGAATCTCGTCCTGGCGGCCGAGCGGTACATCGGTGTCCGTGTTCGTTGCGGGCATGATCGACAACCTATGCGGTCGTACGCCGAGGGGGAATCGGGAGACGAGCCGTTCCGCTCCTGCCGCCGAGCCCGGGTACGGAGGAGTGCCCCCCAGGCACCGCGCCCTCGCCCATGCCCCCGCCCTCGCCCATGTCCATGCCCATGTCCATGCCCACGGCGGCTGCCTACGGGATCGTGATCCGGCCTACGTATAGGTGATGACCACCGACGCGAACGACCCGCTCCGGTCGCGAAGCTGGGGCCATGAAACGCACCGCACCGCTACCGGCCGGCACCGGCCCGGCACCGCGGACCGTCACCAGCCGGACACCGCTGGCGGTCCTGGCCACCGCCCAGTTCCTGGTCGTCCTGAGCGCCTCGATCGTGAACGTCGCCCTCCCGGACATCCGGAGCGGGCTCGGTCTGTCGGAGACGGGCCAGGCCTGGACGGTCAACGCCTACGTCCTCTCCTTCGGCGCGCTGCTGCTGGCCGGCGGGCGAGCGGGGGACGTCCACGGGCTCCGCCGGGTGTTCCTCACCGGCACCGCCCTGTTCGCCCTCTCCTCCCTCGGAGCCGCCCTGGCGCCCTCGGCAGCTGTGCTGATCGCCTCCCGGGCGGTGCAGGGGATCGGCGCCGCGCTGTTGGCTCCCACCTCCCTGGCCCTTGTCCTGACCCTCTATCCGGGCGGCAGGGCACGTAGCACCGCGCTCGGCGTGTGGGGGGCCGTCTCCGGGGCGGGCGGAGCGGTCGGCGTCCTGCTCGGCGGAGTGCTCACCGGGCTGTACGGGTGGCGTGCGGTGTTCGCGGTCATGGTGCCACTCGCCCTGGCCGTGCTGGTGGCGACACGGATGCTCGTCCGAGCCGACCGGCCGCGCGGCGGAAGCCTGGACGCACCCGGCGCGATCACGGTGACGGCGGGTCTGGTCGCCCTCACCTACGGCCTGTCGGGCCCCTGGCCGATCGCCCTGGCCGGACTGGCACTGCTCGGGGTGTTCGCTGCCCTTCAGCGCCGGGCTCCCGCACCCCTGGTGCCGGCCCGCATGAAGGCGGTGGCGCTGCCCGGTGTCCTGATGGCCCTGCTCGGTGCGGTCTGGCTCGGCCTCTTCTACTTCCTCCCCCTCTACCAGCAGCGCGTCCTCGGGTACTCGCCCCTGGAGGCGGGGCTGACCCAACTCCCCCTCGCCCTCATGACCAGCCTGTCCTCGTGGGCCACCGGCAGGCTCTCCGGCCGGCGGGTGCTGCCCCTGGGCCTGCTGGTCCTCGCGGCCGGACTGGCCTGGCTGTCGCGGACACCGGCCGACGGCGGGTTCCCCGCGGACCTGCTCGGCCCGACCCTCCTGATCGGCACCGGGCTCGGAGTGGCCTTCGTACGGCTCACCGCACTGTCCTCGGCGGGCGTCGCCGCTTCGGACAACGGCCTGGCCGGCGGCCTGGTCAACGCCACCCGGCAGATCGGCGGTGCCGTCGGTCTGTCCTTCCTGACCCTGCTCCCCTCCTACGGCGCGGCCTTCCTCGCCTGCGCCGCCCTGACCCTCGTGATCTCCCTCCTCTCCGCCCTCACGGCGCAGCCCATGCGAAAGGCCTGACCATGACCACGTCCCTCCCCACGACTACGACTACGACTACGACCACGACCACGACCACGACCACGGACCTCGACAAGCCGTACATCACCGGCCACTTCACCCCCGTAACCGACGAGATCACCGGACATGACCTGAAGGTGCGCGGCGCCCTTCCGCCCGAACTGAACGGCCGGTACTTCCGCAACGGCCACAACCCCAAGCCGGGCATCACCCCCAGCCACTGGTTCAGGGGCGAAGGAATGATCCACGGCATTCGCCTCAGGGACGGCCGCGCCGAGTGGTACCGCAACCGCTGGGTGCGCACCCCCTTCCTGGACGGAGTGCCGTTCACCGGAACCGAACTCGCCGTCAGCGCCGCGGCCACCAACATCATCTTCCACGGCGGCCGCTACCTGGCCCTCCAAGAGGCCAACCTGCCCTACGAGGTCAGCGCGGAGCTGGACACGATCGGCGTCCACGACTTCGGAGGGAAGCTCACCGGTGCGATGACCGCGCACCCCAAGGAGGACCCGGTCACCGGCGAGTTGCACCTCTTCGGCTACGGCCCCTTCCCGCCCCACCTGACCTACTACGTGGCCGACGCCTCCGGCGCCGTCATCCGCTCGCAGGTCGTCGAAGGCGCCGGCCCCTCCCTCATGCACGACTTCGCCCTCACCCGCGAATACGTCGTCTTCATCGACTCACCCGTCGTCTTCGACCATGCGGAACACTCCGGCATCCCCTACCGCTGGCACGACGACGTCCCGCTGCGCCTCGGCGTGGTGCCGCGCGCCGGGGGGCCGGCCCGCTGGTTCGAGGTGCCCGACCAGGCGGCCCTGCTCCACGTGGCCAACGCCTACACCGACGCACGCGGTCGGATCGTCCTCGAAGCGCCCGGCTTCGACCGGTCGGCCTGGGAGAGTTCCTGGAAGTGGTGGGTCGGCGCCCCCGGGTTCGGCAGCAGCCCGGCCACCGGGTCCACGTTCCGGCGGTGGGTCATCGACCCGGCCACCGGCACGGTCACCTCCGAGCCCCTCAACGGCCTGGTCACCGAGTTCCCGTCGATCAACGACGCCCGTACCGGCAGCGCCTACCGCTACAGCTACGCGATCGCCTTCCCCGGGGCGGGGCTCTCCGGCTACCACACCGTCAAGTTCGACACCCGAACCGGCCGGGAGCGGCTGCTGGCGCACGGCGAGGGCCGGATGCCGGGCGAGGCCGTCTTCGCCCCCGCCGCGGGCGGCACCGCGGAGGACGACGGCTACCTGCTCACCATTGTCAGCGACCTCGCCGCAGACACCTCCGAGCTGCTCGTCCTGGACGCGGGCGACCTCAGCACGGTGGCCGCTGTCGAACTCCCGCGCCGGGTGCCCGCGGGCATCCACGGCCACTGGATCCCCGACACCGAGCAGCCCGTCTGAGCCCGTTGTCCGGTCCCACATCCGACCCTATGGCGAGGTGAACCTCGATGTGGGCGCCCGCCTCAACCTCGCCGCGGCCTCCGTGCCGGGCCCTCGGGTCCCGGCCGGTCAGGCGGCGCGATCCACCACGATTTGCAGGTTGTTTGAGTAGAAGCTGACGAGCCATTCGACGGCGGCGTCGACGTACTCGGGCTCGTCGTACATCTCGTAGTGGCCGACGCCGTCGATGACCAACAGGTCGACCGGGTTGGGTGCCAGCTTCCAGAGCTGCATGCCGGACTCGTAGGAGCCTGTCTTGATGGGCGGGGTCGAACGCGAGCGCCGCGATACCGCGGACAACGAGGCGGGATGCGTAGTTCGTGCCGATCTACTCCTTCACGCTACTGCCAGGTGTGGAGAGCACCACGGCGCGCACCGGCGCCGCGTCGTCGATGCTGTCGGGTAGCACGAGCATCCTGCACAGCTTCGCGCTCGACGGTGTCAGCACTGACCTGCTGAGGACCATCCGCACGTCTGGCGTAAACAGGGTGGCCATGACCGCGAGTGGTGCTGGAGGAGCTCACGGTCCAGCACCCAGCCCCGTACCGCGAGCTCCACGAGAAGGCTCGTGCCGCCCTGCGAAGCCCTCAAAAACGCCGCGCCGTGGCCCCAGGAGAGCTTTATGACTGGCCTCAACTACCGCGGAACTCAGGCGTCGCGTCCGGCGGCTGGCGGCTGGTGGCTGGTGGCTGGTGGCTGGTGGAGCTATCGGGGCGGTCAACGTGGGTCGTCCGGATTGTTCAGGAGCTCGTGGAGACGGTTCATCACGTCTATCTGGGCCGGATTGTAGAGATCGTCAATGGCTGTGCCGATGGTGCGAGCAGTGTGCTGTCGGCCGCGCGGGGCGTCCGAGGCAAGGTCGCGCAGCCCGGGATGTTCGTCCCGGAGACCGCGGACGTAAGGCACGAGACGCTCAGCGAGGCTCTGCCGCGCCGGCTCGTCCGCATCGGCGGGAAGCTCGTCGAGTTCGCGCGCCACCGGCTGTGGCTTCTGATGGAGCAAGTCCGCGTAGGCGTCCATCCCACGCGGGCCAAGGACCG
The DNA here is from genome assembly GCF_055639375.1 of Streptomyces sp. NPDC039462. Taxonomy (NCBI): domain Bacteria; kingdom Bacillati; phylum Actinomycetota; class Actinomycetes; order Kitasatosporales; family Streptomycetaceae; genus Streptomyces; species Streptomyces sp. NPDC039462. The sequence goes on along the minus strand of NZ_JBVKAO010000003.1, from coordinate 550,720 downwards.
TACCGAGGACGGTGACGAAGGAGCGGTCCGGGTCAGGGAGTTCGGCTGTCTCGTCCACGGAGGCGAATCGGAGGGGGAGATCGCTAGCGGCCGTTCTGCGCATGAGGGCACCGACCTCGGCGCGGGCGTGTTGCAGTCGTTCGATGGTGGCGGCCAGCTCATCGTCGAGAACCTGCAGATCACGCGGGTCCGGGTCGGCATCCGGGCCGTCACACATCTCGGCGATCTGGGAGAGGGAGAAGCCCAGAGCGGCGAGGCGCTTGATCCGGAGGATTCGAACGAGATGGCTGACGCCGTACTGCTTGTATCCGTTGGAGCGGCGTTCCGGCTCATCAAGCAGGCCGATGTCGTGGTAATGCCGCACGGCCCGGAGAGTGATGCCGGCCAGCTCCGCCATCTCCCGGGTGCTCCACGCCATGATCGATATCTCCTTCACCGTCCGTTGCCGCTGGGGCGATCGCGTCGTGGGCCCATGTGGTCGAAGTGTCGCGCGATTGCGGTAGCCGGGTCCAGTACGACTGCTCATGGTGTGACTTCTCGCCCACAGGTGCAGGAAGTTTGCCGGCCGGCTCCATCAGCAACCCCAACTACCCCCGTGGAACTCCTCGTTCGACATCCCTACCCGCAGTCGTCGCAGAACGAGCTTCGGCTCTCTTGAACCCGCGCCCCTCGCCAGGTGTGAGGTGTCGCAGTTCAGAAAGCGCGGCCGGGGCCGCATCAAGGCCAGGCCGGGGGCCGCATCAAGGCCAGGCCGGGGGCCGGATGCGTTGGTGTCCTGGAGTTCGCCTGCGTCGAGATGCGCGTGGGCAACGCCCTCGGGGCGCAGCACACCCCTCCCGCTTTCTCGTCTTCGGCGGGCGCGCGTCTCGACCGTCTCGCTGCGCCCGGCGGCGGTGGCCGGGCGTGCGGGCAAGGACGGACGCTCTGACGGGGTTCGCGAATGCCTATCGGGACTACGCCCGGGAGCACCCCGGGCGGTACGAAGCAGCCCAGTACCGGCTCGACCCGCAAACCACCGCGGCCAGCGCAGACGACGAACAGGCCGCGCCGCTCCGATCAACGCCGTGTTCATCGACGCCCTGTTCATCGGCGCACTGCCCCTGCCGGGTCGGCTGCCCGGCCGGCACCTGGGCCAGGCCGCGGCGCACGCAGTCGGCCTGCTCGCGCTGGTCGCCGGGCATGATGTGGAACCCGCCGCCCGCGTCCGCCGGTCCTGTTCCGGGTGCATCAGGCGGAGACGGAAAGGACCTTCGTCGCCGCGGCGGAGTCGTGCAGGTCAGCCGGAGCCGGTCCCGAGGACGTGGTCGACAGCGGCTTTGAGGGTCTCGGTCTCGGCGAGGAGGACGGATTCGCGGGTAGGCAGGGCCCGTTCGACAGAGAGCCCGTTGAGAACGGTGAGAAGGAATCTGACGTTGCGGGTGTGGTCTCCCGGGGGCAGTGCGCCTTCCTCGGCGAGCACGGTCAGCCAGTGTTCGACACGGTGCTCCGCCTCTCGCTCATGGCCGAGGTATGCGGCGCGTACCTGCTCGGTCGGCTCGGGCTCGATGAAGGTCCGATAGATCGTGCCCCACGCGGTTCGTGCGTCTTCGCTTGTGCCGAGCGGCGCGAGAACCTGCCGCAGGCAGTTGAGCAGCCGTTCGCGGGGCGGCAGTGTCTGGTCCCGGATCGGGTCGCCGGGCAGGACGTGTTCGTAGATCCGCGCGAGCAAGCTGTCCTGCAGGGCGCGCTGAGTGGGGAAGTGGAACCTCAGCGAGCCAGTGCTCACTCCCGCACGCGCGGCGACCGCGCGCACGCTCAGCTTCGCCGTCATGTCCTCGGCGATCATCTCTGCAGCGGCCTGGAGGATCTTCTCGCGTGTTTCCATGCCCGCTCTCCTTCGACTTCTCCCTAACCCCGCCACTCTACTAGCACGCCGTACTAGTACAGTGTGCTAGCGTTTCTATAACACGCTGTACTAGTGATGTAGCGGGTGATGTGCGGAGGGGGACGGACCATGGCCTGGAAGCAGTGGGCGGCATCGAAGCGCCTCGAGCCGGGCGACGGCAGGGAACTGCAGCGGTTCCGCTGGTGGCAGCTCCCCCTGCGCTCCCTGTTCTGGCTACGGCTGCCCGGCGCCGGTGGGCACGCCCGCCTGCACGCCGTCGACGTACGGCACTGGGCCCGGTTGGACAACGGCAGGATCCGGGCGCATCTGTTCCTGGACGGCAGGCACGTGGCCGCTTCTAAATTGCCCGCGGTCTTCCCTGTCGACGGGGGTGTCATCGAGGTGGCGATGAGCAGCTACGGCATCAAGCGCTGCCACTACCGCCCCTTGGGCGGACAGCCGCGTCAGCTCACGCCCGACCCCGCCTCGGCGGAGGGACGGCGGGTGCGCTTCGGTGCCCGCCATCCGGGGCTGAGCCGGACGATCGGCATCGGATCGGTGTTGCTGCTTGCCATCGGTGTGGGCCTGAACCTGTTGCAGCTCGCTGAACCTGTCTCTCAGATCCCTCCCGTCACACAGCGGGTCGGAACATTCGAATCGCCGCTGCACCTGCCGATCTGGCTGAACCTCGCACTGGGGGTCGGGGCCGTTCTGGCGAGCATGGAGCGCGCGCTCCGCCTGCGCCATGCCTTTCTGCTCGACACGGCCGGTCACTGATCCCTCGAAACGAGGAAGGCACGACCACGTCAGCCCTTGTCGGCTGGCTTCATGCCCGACCGGCGAGGCCCGGTCGCACGGAATGACACGAGCACGGTGGAAGGAAGATCATCATGATCCAGTCGAGGTCAAGGCCCGCCGCCCGGTACGGGGTGGCGTTCACCGCGGCCGTCATGGTCCTGACCGGGTGTTCGCCCGGCGCCTCGGGGCCGCGCAGCACGTCCGCGGTGAGTACGTCGGCCGCCGCCCCGTCCCCGGGTCCGCTCACGTGGAGCTCGTGCGGAAAGAAGCTCGACTGCGCCACGATCAAGGTGCCGCAGGAATACACCGAGCCCGATGGCGCGCAAATCCCCCTCGCGGTCATACGGCACCGGGCCACTGATCCCGACCACCGCATCGGCAGCCTGATCTTCAACCCGGGCGGGCCCGGGGTTCCCGCGACCGAAACACTGCGTAATCTGCCCAAGTCGGCTGGTACTCCTGGCGCTTTCTCGCCCGCGGTGCTCGCCAGGTTCGATGTCATCGCGGTGGACCCGCGCGGCGTCGGCGGCTCGCGGGCCGTTCGCTGCCTGACCGACAAGCAGCGAGCCGACGCCGCCGGCACCGCCTTCGACCCGGCCGTCCCCGGAGGCAAACCCCTGCCGCGGCTGCTGACCGATGCCGCCGCGTTCACCGACGGCTGCGTCAAACACCAGAGCAAGGAGTTCCTGGCCAGCCTGTCCACCGACAACGTGGCCCGCGACATCGACCAGGTTCGCGCCGCACTCGGCGAGGAAAGGATCACGTACTACGGCCTGTCCTACGGCACCGTGGTCGGCCCGATGTACGCCACCCTGTTCCCTCACCGCGTCCGCCAGATGGTGCTCGACGCGCCCATCGACACCAACCAGTGGTTCGGCAACTCCCTCACCTTCCTCAACGACGTCGCCGTGGCAAGCGAACGGACGCTCAACGCCTGGTTCAAGACCTGCCGCACCGAAGGGACCACAGTGTGCCCGTTCGGAGCGGGAGACCCCCAGGCGGCGTTCGACGAACTGATCGACACGCTGGAAGCGAAGCCACTGAAGATCGCACCCGCCAAGGGCGCCACCCTGGGAGGTCAACTCGACGGCGCCATGGCCCTCGAGGCCACCCGGGCCCTGGCCGGCGACCAGAACACCTGGCCGTTGCTGACCTCGGCGCTGCTGGCCGCCCAGGACGGCAACGGCACGCCCCTGCACACCCTTTGGAGCAGCGTCACCGTATCCCCCTTTCCTGTTCCTACCGCGATGTTCGAAGCCCACACGGCGGTGCGCTGCGCCGACTGGCAGACCCCGGCCGGCATCGTCGCGCACAAGGCCGCGGCCACCAAGGCCGTCACCGAGGCCAAGCGGATCGGGACCCGGGGCGCCTACTCCGCCCTGAACTGCGCTCGGTGGCCCGCACCGAACAAGGACCGTGTCACCAAGCCGCTCACAGGCGCCGGCGCACCGTCGGTACTGGTGGTCGCAGGCCGGCTGGACCCCGTCACCCCCCACCACTGGGCCGAGAACATGACCCGAATCCTGGACTCTGCGGTCCTGCTCACGCGTGAAGGAGTCGGACACGGCTCCTACGGCACCAACTCATGCGTCAACAGCGCGGTTGACGCCGCCCTCATCCACGGCACCCACCCCGCCGACGGCACCGTATGCAAGACGGACATGCCCGCCACCACCCGCCCTCTCGTCGCTGCGAACCGTTGAGTCACAGCCACGACCGGGCGTCCGCTAGTTGCGACAGTGGCACGGCCGACATGTTGGACCGCATTACTCAGCAGCGCCGCCGGGGGGAAGGAACGTCACCTTCGTCCGGCTGGACACCAAAACCCCGACTGTTGCAACGGAATTGCGGGAACCGGCCCACGCGAAGCCGGGAAATGCGAATTCCGACTGCATGCGCCAGCACCGCGGCACCGTCGACATGACGGACACGGAATGGGCGGTTGTACGGCCATTGCCAGATGCCGGACATCCGTTACCTGTGGCTTGAACACGGGCTGGTCTCGGAACTCCACGAAGGGACCGTCAACGCGCAGCCGGTGCGGGCCTCCGCGTCCGCGCCGGCTGACTCGACCGAACACCCTCGCCCCCCGCCCTCATCAATCAAGCAGAAATCAATGGATCACGCTTGGTTGAGATATGGATTCTAAAGTAGGACATAAGTGCATCTGCATGGTGAAACGTCCATTTTGGGGGGCGAAACAGAAGTGTGCCGTAACGTCACCAGTTTCACGCCTGGGACCCGAGGTAGTAGTCACGCAGGAAAGAAAAGCAGCAGCAGAGAATTCACTCACTGACCTACGTGACCGCGGCGGACGTCCAGCCTTCCGCATCTTCCATTCACGTAAAGGCACTTGGGGGAACTCCGGGACAGGGGGTGAGGGGAAAATCAACCTGCTGCCGCGTACCACCTCTTTCCATGGCGAACAATCTCCCCATCTTTCAGCGACTGACCTATAGGGAAACCACCGTGTCCACGACTCTCGCTCAGAAGCTGTACTTGCTCTGCTACACCGTCAAGAAAGAGAAGTTCCAGCTCGACAACATCCAGGGTCGCGGCCAGTTGCTGCGGGCCGGGGCGATGATCGAGCTGGCCCGCGACGGTCTGCTGGACGCCTCCGGCGGGAAGGTGTGGCGGCTCCCCGGCAGCCCGCCTGAGAACCCGTTCACCGCCGCAGTCTGGTGCGACCTGCCTGAGGACAAGCCCAAGGGCTGGCTCAAGTTCCTGCACGACAAGGCCGACAAAGCCGAGACCCCGGTTCGCGACCAGTTGCTCGCCTCCGGGGATGTCACCGTCACGCGTGAGAAGAGGCTGGGGGTCATACCCACCGACCGGGTCACCGTGGTGCACCCGGATCTGGTGCACGCCCTCCAGGAGCAAGTGCGCGCGACTGTCTACGACGGGCCTCCCGCCGAGGACCTGACGGACGAGCTGGCCATGGCTGTCCTGGCCGTGGAGCTGGAGCTGACCTCGGTGTGGAGCAAGGAAGACCGCCGCATCCACAAGTCCGACCTCAAGGCGCATGCGGCGCGGTTCGACGCCTTTGTCCCCGGACTGCGCAAGGCGCTGCGCGATTCCTATCTCGCGAGCCGGGCCGTGGGAGGCGGCTGGAGCGCCTGAACCGCAGTGCCGCCGCGACGAGACACGCCCCAGGAACGCCAAATGCCCAGCCCCTGACGAGAACGTGACGAGGAGTCATCGATGTGCCATCCCGAAGGCCGGCACGGCCGGACCCCGACCAGCGGCAGGAGTTCCAGGAGTACGCCGCCTCCCGCCTCACGGCCGCCCTTGCTCGAGTCCCTGGGCGGCACGCCGGGATTCGTCTACTCGACCGTCCCGGTCGTGGTGTTCGTAATCGCTCTCGCCGTACTGTCCACGCAGGCGGCCGTGGTCGCAGCCGTCGTCACCGGTGCGGTGCTCACTGCGACTCGGCTGGTGCGCGGCGAACGTCTCCTCGCGGCCTCCGGCAGCCTGACCGGCGTTCTGGTCGCGGCAGGCATCGTCGCGCTCACCGGTTCCGCCAAGGACTTCTTCCTGCTGGGCATCTGGGTGGCGTTCGCCGGTTTCCTCGCCACCTTCGGCTCGGTCCTCTGCCGCCGCCCCCTGACCGGCGTGGCGTGGAACCTTCTGCACGGGGGCGCGTACGCCTGGCGCGAGGACCGTCAGGTTCTGCGGGCACACGACATCGCCACCCTCGCTGCGGCACTCGTCCTCGGAGCCCGGTTCATGGTCAAGCAGTGGCTCTACGTTCACGACGCCACCGGCTGGCTCGCCTTCGCGAAGATCGCCATGGGCACTCCCCTGACTGTGGTGGCCGCGCTGGTCGTCGCCTGGGCCTTCCGCAAAACGTCGAAGCGCCTGGAGGACAACCGGCCAGCCGGGACGAGCACCCAGCACGAGGCCGAACTCCCGCCTCACCAGCGCGCGTTCAGGTAGCACCCCTGTCACTCACAGCATCAGAGAAAGGACCCCTGGATGTCGATCCGTCATGCGCACGCGGAGACGGTGAGGGAGCTCGGAGCCTTCGAACGGGCCATCGACCTCTACATGCACCGAAACCCCGTCCAGTTCTCGCTCGTCGCCGAGATCGACCGGAAGGTCTCCGAGCAGACTCTGGTGCGGGCGCTGCGGGGTGTGCAGGCACGCCACCCACTGCTTCGCGTCTCGGTGGACCGCCGAGCTCCCCAGGCCCGATACCGGTGGACAGAACGTCCGGTCGGGATCGAGACGGCAGCTGAGGGAACTCCCTGGCAGGCGGTGGTCGCTGCTGAGCAGACGCGTCCCATCGCGCCGGAGCCCGGCCCGCTGATGCGGACCGTACTGGTTCCCGCGGAGGCCGGCAGCGTCATCGTGCTGACCTTCGCCCACCAGATCACCGACGGGACCGGCGGCATGCGGGTGGTGGCGGACCTTGTCGCCGCTCTCGACGGCCGCGAGGAGGGCGACGAGTCGGCCGCGGAGGGGGACGAGTCGGCCGCGGAGGGGGACGTGCCGCCCTCCCAGGAGGCTCTCCTGCGAGCTCTCGACGCCGCGACGCTCCCCATAGGCCCGCCCCGGGACGAGCCGACGGACGCTCCCGGCGAGCTGACACAGTTCTCGGGACGGGCACCGCACGTGTCCGCCTTGGCTTTGCAACGCGCTCTGACCGCACGGCTCGCGAGCCGTTGCCGCGCCGAGGGCGTGTCCGTGCACGCAGCGCTGTGCGCTGCCGCCTGCACTGTCTTCCACCGAGCGGGCCGTGCCCGGGTGAGGGTGCTGAGCCCGATCGACCTGCGTCGTGCCGCGGGTCTGCCCGACGCTGTCGCCAACCGGTTCGCGGGAGCACGGACGGCGAGCGAAGTGTCCCAGGCCGGGGATTTCTGGAAACTGGCCCGGCACCATCACCAGGCTCTGGAACACCAGCGCGCACCGCAGGTACTCAAGACCGGGTCCGAGGCGCTGGATCAGCAACCGCCGACCACCCCCGAAGAAGCCGAAGCGATGATGACCGCGGCCACGGCCGCCGACATCCAGATCACCAATCTCGGATTGGTGAAGGCCCCGGCACACAGCCGCACCCGTCTCACCGCCCTGTGGGGACCGGCGCAGACCACCCAACTGCGCGGTGAGCACGTCCTGGGCGTCGCCACCCTCGGAGGACACCTGCGCATGACAGAGCTGACCCACGACCCCGTGGCCGTTCTGCTGCCCGACATGGCAGCCGTGCTGGCCCAGCAGTGCGACGAACCCGACTCCTCGTCCTCCTGATCCGTTCAGGACACCGAGCTCCATCCCATCCCCGATGATTCGCCGGCCGTACGGCGACGTGGAACGCCCCTCCCGCTGAACCGGGGCAGAGCACTACGAACTTTGCTGACCGCCCGGTCTCTGAATCCACGATGCGCCCTCGACGGCTGTACCGGACGAACTACACACAGGAGTGACCATGCAGTCCCCCACCGACACCGATGCCCGCGACGCCGTCAGCACTGCCTTTCTGGCTGAGCTGCGGTCCCACATAGCGGCGGGCCGGGTGCTCGCCAGCGGGCCCGACTACACAAGCGCATCCGCGTTGTTCAACGCAGCGGTCGATGCCCGCCCTTCTGTCGTCGTGCGGTGCGCGACCACCGCTGACGTGCAGGCCGCAGTACGCGCGTCGCGCAATCACGGAGTGCCACTCTCCGTACGTGGCGGAGGCCACGACTTCTGGGGCCGGGCGTTCCGCCCCGGTGGACTCGTTGTCGATCTCACCGACATGCGGGAAGTTCAGGTCGACACCACCCACCGCTTCGCAACGGTGGGCGGCGGGGCGCTCTCGTCCGACGTCGTCTCGGCCGCCGAGCGGGTGGGCCTGACTGCCGTCACCGGAACGGCGGGATCCGTCGGAATGGTCGGCCTCACGCTCGGCGGTGGATACGGCCCCTTGCTCGGACAGTTCGGGCTCGCAGCGGACAACCTGCTCGGCGCCGAGGTCGTGCTGGCCGATGGTTCACGCGTGTACACCGACGCCGAGAATCACCCGGACCTTTTCTGGGCGCTGCGCGGTGGCGGCGGCAACTTCGGTGTCGTGACCTCGGCTCGGATACGGTTGCACCCCGTGCCGACGGTGGTGTCGGGGACCATCCTGTACCCGATCGCCCAGAGCGCCGGCGTTCTCGCCGACCTCGGAGAAATACTTCAGGGCTGTCCGGACGAGCTGACAGTGGACGTCGGATTTCTTCCTGGCCCGGACGGCGAACCGACGGTGTATGCCGCGCCGACCTGGTCGGGGGACCTCGAGGTGGGGAACGCCGAGAGCGGGCCGGTGCGTGCCCTGGCCCGACTCGGTACACCTGTGCTCGCCGAAGTGGGGCCTGTCGCCCGATCCGCGACGTTGGCCGCGACGGACGCCATGTTCCCACCCGGGCGAATGGGCGCGATCCGCACGCGGACCGTCCAGAGCGTCTCCGCCTCCATCGCGACCGTCCTGGACCAAGCCGCCCAGGAGTTCACCTCACCGTTCTCCGCGATCGTGTGGCATCAGTTCCATGGCGCCGCCACGCGTCCTCCTATCGGTTCGACCGCATTCGGCCGACGCGAACCGCACCTGATGGTCGAGCTGATCTCCATGTGGGAGGGCAGTGGCGGCAAGGACGACGCAGGCAGTGGCGCCAGTGGCGACGGCAGGTCACCGCACCTGCGCTGGCTGGAAGAGCTTCACGCGGCGCTCGAGCCTTTCTCCCTCCCGGGCGGCTACGTGAACTTCCTGGGGCCGGAGACTCCCGACCAGGTTGCCAACTCCTACGGGCCGAACACCGAACGCTTGCTCGCCATAAAGTCGGCGGTCGACCCGGACTTCGTCTTCGCTGCCACACCGCTCCCCGTCGGGACCGCCGACGCCGGTTCCATGCCTCTGTGAGGCGAAAGCGACGTCGCCACTCCGACCACCGGAGGCACCCTTACCGGCCACACCGCCGCACCGCCTGCCTCACCCCGGTCTGGCTCCTCCAACTCCCGGCCTCCGAGCTAGGCAGGGCCGGGACGGGCACTCGCATCACTAGTACGCAGGTGCAGCAGCCGCCTTGCCGAGATCGTGGCCCGGCGTAACGCCACCGCCGGCCGGATCAGCCTCGCCCGGCTCCTCGCCTCCTCCCCCGCCCACCCTCGCGGCACAACGGGTCGGCTACGCAGCGGACCGCTCTCCTGACCGTGATGTCGCCTCGTCCAGGAGGGCGGCCCGCTGGCACGGGTGACGTACGGGGATCAGGACGGGTCACCGTACTGGAGGCCGTGTCCGTTGGTGCCGATGTAGACGCGGCCGTAGGTGTCGGGGTGGGGTCGCCGGTGACGACGCTCTGTTGGTGCCCCCCTTCACCGCCTCCTGAAGGTGAGCCCCCCTCCCCCTCCCCGCTGGACGCGCGACTGGACGGGGCGTCCCAGTCACCCTCGTCTACTTCAACCCCACAGCTTCCGGGTGAACTCCTGCGGCCACTCCACCCGCTCACGGTGCGGGCTGCGAGGCGAGCACGGGGAGTTCGGGCCGGCCTGGCACTTCGGGCGAGTGACCTCCTCCGTATGCCAAGCACGCGCCGCCGAGCCTGCGGTCTCCTGCTTTTTCCCTCTCCCCTGCGCGGCCGAGGAGGCCGGGCTTTTTGGCCTCGGCAGGCAGCGGGTCCTGGTGCTGCCGTCCGCCGCGGATGTCCTTCCGCTTCTCGCCGGGGCCAATGCGGTCGTCTGCGGTCCCAGGCATCAGCGACGGCGTCACCGACCCCGGGCTGGGAGAGGGCCGCGAGGTCGGCGGCTGGCACGCCATCGTCCGCCTGCGCACCGACGACTGTCTGCCCCCGCCCTGGGGTCAGCTCACCTCACCAAGGTCTTGATCTTCGCTCCCCGGACAGCGCCGCGGAGAACATTGCCCAAGCCCTCGCCGAACACCGGACCGACCTCACCACCTGGCTCACCAAAGTCACCCAGGCCCGCACGGAACAGGCCAAGCAACTGCGCCGTCGCACCCCCAACGTCTCCGTTCTGGACACCCTCAACGAAATCGACGCCCTGAACAACACAGCCGTACCAGAAGCCGAGCGCGGCGGATCCGGACTGACCGGCTACCTGAGCCTGACCTCGGGCGCCTTCCTCAACCACACCGTCCTGGACCAACACCAGCTACGCCGCAACCTCACCGGCGCCAGCATGAGCCAAGACTCAGCCGAAACCGCCGTCAAGGTACATAGCCAAGCCGCGATGTCCCACTGGGGCCCCACTGATCCCAGTTGGCGTCCCATACGAATCGAAGGCCCCGTTACAGCACTCCTCGAGAACGCGCGGCGGGGCCCGTGAGGCCCTGGGCGACGCAGCCTGACAACGTCGTCGACAATCACCCCATGGATGTCACCGAGCTGCTCGAATCGGCTTCCCTTGTGGTCCCGGAAGAGATCGCTACCGAAAACGACGTCACAGTGCGAGCCGTCTGGGACTACCTCGCCCACGACGAATGGGAGATCGCCCTGAGCCTGCTGGAGGCGTTCGGGGACGGGCATCCACTGCCCTTGTCGTTTTGGGAGCAGCTGGCTGAGGCCGCTGAGCAACTCCGTCTTGAGCGGAGCGCAGCTTGGTGCCGCTGGCGGTGTTCTGAGATTCGAAACGGGATGGTACGGGCGGATCTCACACTTCGTTCAGCCGCAGAAGCGCGACGCAGGACACCGATCGTCGGCCACGGGGTTTTGCGGCCCATGTGGGACATCGGGAACCTCTCACCCGCTGGGGGTGCTTCGGTGAGCATTGCCGGGCTCTGGGTCGAGGACATGCCCTTTCTGGAGCCCGGCGGCCGGGCCACCGTTCGCCTCGTGCCTCTCACGCCGTCTCACTGGAAACACGTCGAAACCGGCCAAGAGATCAGCATGCATGAGGACCGCACCGTGGCCGGCACCGCAGTCGTGCTGGAGGTTGATCTTCCTGCCACCACCATGCCCACGAGAGGTCGTGGCCGCGGTGCCGGGTGGAGGGTGGCTGGTGCACTGGAAGGATGAGGGGCCAGGGGGAACGCCGCTGACGGAACAGGTACTGGCCCGGCTCATCACCTCGCAGGGGCGAGCAACAGCCGTCACGGTCGATGCCCAGGGGCATGTTGAGGATGCCGATGGCGACGACACCTTCATCCCGCCGGGCGAGGGCCCGGTGTCCTGATCGGAGCTGGTCAGGCCACATCGCTTCCGCCGGCCGGGCGTGCCGTACACGACGTTGTCCTCGCCGCACCAGCCGCACTCGAACTCGAAGTTCTTCCTGCCTCCCTCGGTTCGTGTCTCCCCCTGCCGGCAGATCCGGATCCCCCGAGCGGCCCCCGGGACAGGATGCCTGCTGCACCACGGGGCGAAACGAGTCGTTCGCCGAGCGGAAGTTCTCCGGATGGGGCAGCGGCATCCACTGACCTGGCAGCGCCACGGCGGCCGGGTCCCCACGGGCCGGAATCCGGCCTCCACCGGCCCGGGTAGGTGATCGGCATGGTTCAAAGACGGGCTCCGAGAACCGCATCGCAGTGCCGGTCGAGGCTGGCACGCAGGCTCTGCTTCTCATCGCCGGCGGACGGCACATGCTTGATCACGCGCGGAACGTAGCAGCATCGTCTGACAATGGTCGATGCAGTAAGCGGCAGGTGCCCCGTGGGTCATCGGTCATCGGCCATCACCTAACGACACGAACGAGGTCCGGGGGCAAGCTGAGCACGATGATCAGCATGTTGTGCAGCCCTCATCCGGGCCGTTGGGGGGCATGGTCCGGATGATGGCTGAGCAGGTCCCCCGGCTGGCAGTCCAGTACCTGGCAGATACGGGTGAGGGTGGTGAAGCGGATGGCTTTGGCCCGGCCGTTCTTGAGGATGGAGAGATTGGCGATGGTCACGCCGACGCGGTCCGCCAGTTCGGTCAGGGTCAGCCCTCGCTCTGCGAGGAGGCGATCGAGGTGCACTTCGATCGCGTGGCCGTCCGGTGACTGTTCATCCGTCATCAAATGGTGGCCTCGACGTCTTCGCGCATCACGACACCCGCGCGCACGATCCGGGCGAAGGTGAACAGACCCAGGGCCGTGAAGATGGAGAGGAACGGGACGTCCCACACGTTGCCGAGGGCATCGGCCATGTCCTCCTCTACGAATGTCGCCAACAGTTCCACCTTGGCGATGGCCTGCGCGACTGCGGTGATCAGGCTGCCGGCCAGCAACCACCAACCCAGCACCCGCAGCCGGGAAGCGGTGCGCGCGGTGTAGACCCCGTCGCGGGCCGCTCCCCTGAGCAGCCTGTTGAGCAGCAGCAGCCCGCCGAACATCAAGATGAACGACGGCAGGTCATGAAGGACCTCAAGAGCCTGCTGACCGCGAGAGGGATCCGATGTGCAGTACTCAGGGGATGTGTTGACGGTGACCCCCTCTCGTGCACCGAACATCGCGTCGGTGTCGGATGAGCTGCCTGATATCCCGTCCGCAGTAAGGCATACGTCGCCTCCGATGGAGGCGACATGGACGCCGCCGACGAACAGGCTCATGATGAAGCCCGCCACGACCAGGCCGAGCACCACGCGAAGGACCAGGGACACGGCGCTGAAGAGGGGCTCGAGCAACTTGCGGTCATCGACCATGACTACCATCCCGTTGAGCTTGTTATCGAAAAACGATGTTATCGAATAACGATACGTTTGGCACTCGCCGAAGACAAAGCCGGAGACTTCGTGCTCGCTGCCTGACCGGCCAACCCCGTGTCGATAGCAGGGAATTTGGGTAGATTCTGGCTGGCTGAGGACGTAGTGGGCGCCGTTGCTGCGGGGAGGAGGAAGCCAGTGAACGGGGGCATACCACCGCTGCGGGACCGGAACCTCGCCATGGGTTTCATCGTCGTCATGTACTTGCTGATCGGAGGCACGTTGGCTGCCTTTGTCGGTGCGGGTGTCTGGCGCAGCGAGGTGGGGGCAGGTGTGACAGCTCTCATGGGTGGGGTTCTGGGAGGGGCATTCGCCGTGTGGCGTATCCGACGTACCACCGAGAACGAGCGCGTGGACGACGGCGGCCGTTAGCCCGTCGAGCCGCGTCTGGTTGCGCGGTAACCGACTCACGGGGATCGGGCCGAGGGTCTGCATCATGCCGGGTCCGGAAGGCGTGGCAGCCTGGGAGGAGAACAGCGGCGGGTCCTCCGGGATGGCGTCGCGCGCCAGGCCCTGGCTTGCCGTAGGCGGTGATGATGCCGCTGCCGGCGACGCCGGTGGAGGCGTTGGGCTGATCGCTCCGCCACCTCAGAACGGGCGCACGGCCGCTCTTCCCATCGACTCGCATCCCTGAACAACGACGAGCGTGCAGTACTCGAACACATCCTGTCGGCGGAGTCTCGGCGCCTCGCAACTGCGGGTCAACTGGACCGCACCGAGGCGACCGCCGCCTGGGGGCCCAATGCCGTGAGCGTAGACTTGCGGGGCCGGGAACCTTGCGAACCTGAAGTTCGCCTGGGTCACCGGAGAGATGCCCACGTCTCTCCCGGCCGTCGCGGACGGCCAGCTGAGCTGGCCGCCCTGATGGCTGTGCCCGCCCGCCCTCAGCACCTACGGCCCCGCGACGGGCGAGATCGCCACGTAAGACACCGTCCTAAGGGCTGTCCCGCAATGACTCGGGAGCTCGTGGCCCTGTCTTTCTGCAGGTTGGCAGCGAGGCTGTGGGAACAGTTGAATGCCCTCGTGACGGACTGGACGCAGGTGGTCGATGCTCACGGGGCGGTTGGGCGAGTGCCGCTGCTCCTGGATCAGGTGGAGCGAGAGGAAGCACCGGAGGCGTGGGACGAGCTGTGGGACCGTCTCTGCCTCCACGGGGAGACGGTCTCCGCTGCGAGCTTCGCAGCTCTCCCGCGCTTGGCAGCTCTAGCTGCCGCATGTGCCGAGGCACTCGAATTGGCCAGTGCCATCGTGCGTGGCACGTTGCGGCACCCCGACGGCGAAGCTCTGCTCGCGGGTTGTCCGAACGAGGTCACTCGGTTGCGGAAACTCGTGGACCAGAGGCTTCGGACGCGTCCGGCCGACTACAACCGGCTCTTCGGTGACCTGCTTGCCCTTGCAGGTCAGTTCCACTGGAGCGCCTCCTTGGGAGACTTCGCCGACGACTTCTATGCCGTGTCCTGCCCCGGCTGCGAAGCGGAGGTGGCCATCGCCGTCGGCGACTACGGCTGTTACGCGGCCATTCGAGACTGGGATCAGGGCGACATCGAGCAGCGGTCGCTGCGGCCCGCCCCGGCCGAGGAGCTTCGCGACCCGGGCCGATGGATGCACGCCACAGCCGACCGGGACGGGCAACAGCGGCTCGCCGAGGGGATCAGATACGTCTTTGGCCGGGCAGAGTGTCCGGCTTGCGCCAGTGTGTTCAACATTGCGGAAGCGCACACGGCCGCGAGCCTTCCTCCAGCCCTTGAAACGTACTGAACAGGGAGAGGCCCCCCGGCCACTTGCGATGATCTTGAAATGGCTGGCGTCATCACGGCTTCGGACCCCGCGTGGATATCCCCGTTCAGCGGGATGAGCCCGAGGCAATTCGGCAAGCTGATCACCGCGCTCCGGCGCGAGGGCGCCGACCCGGTTCGCAGGGGCCGGCCATGGAGCCTGCCGCTGGAGGACCGGGTGCTGCTGGTGGCCGCCTACTGGCGCACCAACCTCACCCTGCGCCAACTGGCACCGCTGTTCGGGGTGTCCAAGTCCGCGGCCGACCGCATCATCGACCACCTCGGACCAGCGCTCGCACCCCAGCAGCGCAAACGGTTCCGCACGGACACCGTCCTGATCGTGGACGGCACCCTGGTCCCCACCCGCGACCACAGCATCGCCGAGCAGTCCAAGAACTACCGGTACTCCACCAATCACCAGGTCGTCATCGACGCCGACACTCGGCTCGTCGTCGCCGTCGGCCGACCGCTGCCCGGCAACCGCAACGACTGCAAGGCATGGGAGCTGTCCGGCGCCAAGGCCGCCGTCGGTCGCGCCACGGTGATCGCCGACGGCGGCTACAGGGGCACCGGCCTGGTCATCCCGCACCGCCGCGCACCCGGCCAGGCTGGCCTTCCAGCCTGGAAAGAGGAGCACAACCGTTCACACCGCAGGGTCCGCGCACGCATCGAGCACGCCTTCGCTCGCATGAAGACCTGGAAGATCCTTCGCGACTGCCGCCTCAAAGGTGACGGCGTCCACCACGCCATGCTCGGCATCGCCCGCCTCCACAACCTAACTCTCGCTGGGTGACCGGGGAACGACGCTGGTCACCCAGCATGCCGCAGATCATTTACGGGACAACGGTTAGGCACTTGTGCCGACTTCGGCGACGGGGTTTTCAGGTATCGGCACAGTACGCCTTTCCGGCATCGACTCCGATGGCGTCCCCGCAGAGCACGATCCGCCAGTCCAGCTCAAGCGTGTACTGACCCGGGTACCCGTCAACTACGTAGTCGAGTCGCACCCCATCAAGCAGCCCACCGCGCTGATCAACCTTGACGACGAAGAGAAGCTCGGTGAATCCGTGTTCGTACCTCGGACTTCCGCAAGGCCGATCGATACGTACAGGTGCACGCATCGGCGCGAATACCCCGTCCAGTTCCTGGGCCGGATCGCCAGCTACGAAGTCAGGGGGCTCACCCACTGCTGACACGAGCACGCTCGAATCTTCGTACACTTCACGCACCATTAGATCCACGTCGACTGGCCGAACAGGCGTTTCGTAGCGTACTCGCTTGATGGTGACTGCACTGTCGCCCTTCACGCACAGCAGGTAGGAACCAAACGTTCCCACCCATGGGTGGCTGCTCGGTTCGCTCATGACCGCGAAACCACCTGCATTCTGTGCACTCAGAATCCCTACAGCAGACCGAGGTGTGTCCGCCGCAGTTGTGAAGAGAACAAGCGCTCCTCCGCAGGCAGTTGCTGCGATGCGGAGTACCGGACGGATGGTCCGACAACGACGTGACAGTGACGCGGATTGGCGGACCATCCGGAACATCGAACCGCTCCCTGATCGCTATTGGCGGATACCTCGACAGGTCGTGCACGACGGTTTACCGACGCCTCGCTCGCGCGACGCCTTAGACGTCGTTTCCTTTGGCCAGCCCTATCGGCGCCTCAGCAGGCGAGCCTGCTCTGCCTTCAGGTGAGTGAATCCCTCTCGGGCATACGCTCCGAGTTCCTCGCCCGGGAACGCCACCACTGAGAAGTGCTTGTCGTAGTTGCCCTGCGCCCAGCGAGCTGCCGTGATCTCGTAGCCCGATACATGTGCGCACAGTTGGAGCAAGAGCGGCGGCATTTCTGACTCTCGCAGGAGGTCTGTGTGCTTGAGGACGAGGTCGCGCATGGCTCGGATGTTCGGGATGAAAACGGTGGTGGCCCACAGGCGCCACTCGGCGACTTCCTCCTCGGTGGGCGGAGTCTCGTGCGCGAACGGCGATATGCCGTCGGGGCGAGCATGTCGCTCCATGAAGGTGCTGTAGGTGCGGCTATTGGATTCTGTGAGGGCGAAGAGAGGCCCGTACAAGTCGCTGAGCTGGCGGTTCAGGCGGGAGAGACGTTCTTGGCGTTGGGATAGTCGAAGGCTGTTGAGATAGGCGGCGACGTAGCCCAGGAGCGCCAGACCGACCGTGACGGCTGCTGCGATCATGGAGGGCGATACTAGTGAACGGCGGGCCCATGGGGCAGTCGGCGGAAGCAGATGATCATCGCTGTGATACCGACGAAGGCCAGGAAGTGTTCGGGCTTGCGTTCGTGGCGACGGTGCAGGCGTCGGCAGCCTGCCAGCCAGGACACGGTTCGCTCCACGACCCAGCGGTGTCGGCCCAGCCGCTGTGAGGACTCGACGCCTTTGCGGGCGATGCGGGGTGTAATGCCGCGTTCGCGGAGCCATCGGCGCAGGTGGTCGTAGTCGTAGCCCTTGTCGCCGTGGAGTTTGGCCGGCCGCCTTCTACGAGGCCCGCGGCGTGACCGGGTGGGCGGAATGCCGCGGACCAACTCAGGCGCCAGTAAGCCCTTTTCAAGTTGGCGACGCTGAAGACGTGTTGGGCGGGCTGACTAAACGAAGAAGCTCCTGGTAGACGGTGTCACAACCACGATCCACCGTGCTGCCAGGAGCTTCGAGTGCTTGCGTACCCGTCGGCGATCGACCTGTGTGTGGTGACACCTACGCCCGGCTCGACCCACGACCTGACGGCAGCCCGACGCCACGGAATCGTCGACGCGCTCGCGGCCGAGGGGCTCAAGTGCTGGGCAGACAAGGCGTACCAAGGTGCCGGACATCCCGTCCGCGTGCCGTTCCCAGGCTGCCGGCTCAAGCGGTGGAGGCGACGCCACAACACCAACCACGCAAAGATCCGCTGCATAGGCGAGCAAGCCATGGCCAGGCCAACCCGAACGCTCAGCGGCGGGACCGATGAGCTTGGCCTTCGGGGGTCAGGTGCCGCCCAGGCCCCACGCATCGAGTCCGTCGTAGATATGGGCCCTGAGGCAGTAGGGGGCGTCAAAGCCCGAGGCTTCGCCGCGGTAGACGGCGATCAGGGAGTCCTTGCCCCGCCACCAGGTGTCAGCAAGTCCCTGGACTTCAGGTACTGGCTCGAATCCGTCGAGGTCCAGCTCCTCAACGGCGCCGCCCTTGATCTTCGTGATCGTCTCGGCCCAGTAACCCGCATGGCCGGCCAGAGCCAGGGCTTCCACCCAGCCCGCTGTGCTGGCGTGCAGCGGTGTCCAGTGGTCGGCGTCGATCCCGAACTCGCCTCCCGGCCCGATCATGAACCCATAGGCCATCGAGACGCGACAGCCGCCTGCCGAGAACCGCCATCCGCTCCCGGCCGAGCTTTCGGGCACATCGGCTTCCAGAACCCGCGGGCCGCCCTCGTACTCGGGGGCCGGGGGCAGGGCCAGACCGCCCCAGAGCTCTTGAAAGGTGACAGCCCGGTCGATCTCGGCATCCGGAATCCCTTGCTCGAGCCATACCTCCCGATGGAGCGTGAGGTCGCGGTGTGGAACACGCAGCCCGTGCCCCTCGACGAAGTCGCGGGCTCGTCGGCTCAGGCCTTCAGGCGCCTGAGGGGTCAGTGGCGATCGAGTGTCCGCCGTCATCACTTCTGCCTTTCGCAGGGAGAGGTTGATTCGGCCGGGCGCGGCGGTGCGGACGGCTGGGGAGCGCGGGCCCGACCGACGGGGTCGCCGCCGGCGCCGCCGGTGAGCCAGGAACCGTCACCCAGGGGCACCGGCTCGTACAGGTTGCTCACCTCGACGGTGAACTCGCCGCTGAGGGTGCCCGTGCGTACGTCGACCAGGTGGTAACGGAACCACTCTTCCTCGTCCTGACTCTCACCGCCCAGGGTGACGATTGCCGTGTCCTCGGTCAGGTGGGCAGCGGTCCGACCACGGGTACGTCACGAACTCTGGCGAATGAGGAATCATCCGCTGAGGCTAACGCCCAGGCCAGGCTGCACAGGAGCAGGGCGGTGGGCGCCCGGGGATGACTGAGCGCGATATCTGGCCTGGCAGGTGCCTGCTGGCTCGCCGGGCGCGCGTACATGGTCACCACCGGGCGCGCAGTACGCCGTCGCTGTCCGGGAGGGCAGCACGGAGCAGCGGGTGGTGTTCGGCGAGGGACAGGGGCAGGGCGCATGCGGCTCGGGCGTCGGCCACGTGGGCGCTGAGTTCCTGGTGGTCGGTGTCGTCGACGATCGCGTGCCTGATCGTGCCGTCCTGTGCCTCCCAGACGAACTCGACGGATTCCTCCTGGGGCAATGCGGCGAGTACGGCGCCGACGTCCGGGGACAGATCGGGCCAGACGGTCAGCAAGGCGCGCGGGCCGAGACCGGCGCGCACTGTGTCGAGGTTTTCCGGCGTGATTCGGTGCCAGCGTGCGGCGTTGCGCACGCAGCTTTCCTCGAGGAGCAGCGCATGCCGTGACGCCAGCGCGGTGTGCACGCGTATCCAGAAGTGCTCGTCGGCCGGCTCCGTCACTTCCGCTTCGTCGGGCTCGGCCGCATAGGGGGAGGCCGTAAGCGGTTCCGGGAAGAGGCCGAGTTCGCGCGTACGGGCCACGGCGTCCGCACAGGGCCGGTCGGTGCCCACGTACACATACTGATCCCACCCGACATGTACGGTGAACGAATCCCCCACCTCCAGTCGGCACCAGGCGCCTTGGTCGCGGAGCATGGCCCGGACCAGTTCCAGGGCGACTGGAAGAGAGACCTCGGCCCCGTCGTGGTAGCCGGTGAGGTCGGGCGGGAAGAGCCCGCCGAGGCCGTGCCCCGCAACTGAGGGCTCCCCGCCGAAGTGGGCGAAGCCCGTGACCGCAGGGTCGCGGATCTCCAGCCGGTCGATGCCCGAGCCGTCCGCGAAGGCGGCCACCGCCGCCAGGTACGCCGCTTCGACAGGCCCGTGGTCGCTGATCGTGTCCTCGGTGCCGGTGTAGTGACCGTACTCGTCGCGGTCGGCGGGGTCGTATTTGGTGATCCGGTGGACGAAGGCCGGCGGCACGCTACTCCTCGGACGGGGCGGAAGGAGTGCCCAGGGTAGATCCTGGCCCCGATTCTCCGACCAGGGGGGATGCAGCCCTGTGACTGAGCACGCTATCTGGCCCGAATGGACAACCCTGATGCTCGGAATTGCCCCGCAGCTGACACGGAATCCGGGTCGCCGCCAGGTTCGGATGACAGCCTAGGTACCGATGCCGGCTCGCTGAGCATGGCGAGGGTGATGTGCCGATATCGGCCAGGGTAGCGGTAGACCTCGTACTCGCCCAGGCCACACTCGCTCTTCGCGGCCCGGAAGCACCCCTCGATCGCCCACCGGCTGCCGGCCGGAACACGGCCCTCGGTCACGCGGTGCGCATTCCTGCGGCGAGGGTGGTGCCGTCGGCAGGGTCGATCAGGAGGAAGGATCCGGTGCGCCGGGAGTCCGCGTAGGAGTCCAGGGCGATCGGTTCGGCGGTGCGGACTCTGACTCGGCCGATGTCGTTGGCGACGAGCCGGCCCGGGGCGGGGTGCTGGGAGAGGTCCTCCAGGGTGAGCCGCGACGGGATGTCCTTGACGATGGCCTTGACGGTGCGGGTGGTGTGCTTGAGCAGGACGCGCTGGCCGACCGTGAGCGGGGTGTCGGCGACGTGGCAGACCGTGGCCTCGATGTCCTGGCCGAGGGCGGGGATGCCATCGGAGGGCACCAGGAGGTCACCGCGGGAGACGTCGATGTCGTCTTCGAGAAGGATGGTGACCGACTGAGGTGACCGCGCGACGTCGACGGAGGTGCCGAGCAGGTCGATGCCCTTGACGGTGGAGGTCCGTCCGGAGGGCAGGACGGTCACGGACTCGCCGACGCGGAAGGTGCCGACGGCGATCTGGCCCGCGTAGCCGCGGTAATCGGGGTGTTCGGCGGTCTGCGGGCGGATGACGTACTGCACGGGGAAGCGGGCCCGGCAGCCGTCCGGGTCGTGACCGACCGCAACGGTCTCCAGGTGCTCGAGCACCGTCGGGCCGCAGTACCAGTCCATGTGCGCGGAAGGGTCGACCACGTTGTCGCCCGCGAGGGCAGAGACGGGGATGGAGGTGACCTCGGGTATCCCGAGCTCGGCGGCGTACGCGGTGAACTCCTCGGCGATCTTCGCGAAGACGGGCTCGGCGTATTCGACCAAGTCCATCTTGTTCACGGCGAGGACCACGTGCGGGACGCGCAGCAGGGCCGCGACGGCGGCGTGGCGGCGGGTCTGCTCGACCACTCCGTTGCGGGCGTCGACCAGAATCACGGTCAGGTCGGCCGTGGAGGCGCCGGTGACCATGTTGCGCGTGTACTGCACGTGCCCGGGGGTGTCGGCCAGGATGAACCGGCGCCGGGCCGTGGCGAAGTAGCGGTAGGCCACATCGATGGTGATGCCCTGTTCCCGCTCGGCCCGCAGGCCGTCGGTCAGGAGGGCCAGGTCGGGTTCGGCGGCGCCGCGGCTGCGCGAGGCCCGCTCGACGGCCTCCAACTGGTCGGTCAGGATCGACTTGGAGTCGTACAGCAGCCGCCCCACCAAGGTCGACTTGCCGTCGTCGACCGAACCGGCCGTGGCGAGGCGGAGGGTTCCGGCGGCGGTATCGGCGCCGGCGTCCGTGCTGGTGTCGGTCCCGATGCCGGTCCCAATGTCGGTTCCGGGCACGGCACTTGTGCTGGTGATCGTCATGGTTAGAAGTACCCCTCGCGCTTGCGGTCTTCCATCGCGGCCTCGGACATCTTGTCGTCGGCGCGGGTGGCGCCCCGTTCGGTCAGCCGGGACGCCGCGATCTCGGCGATGACCTGCTCCAGGCCCGTCGCGTCGGAGTCGACGGCGCCCGTGCAGGACATGTCGCCCACCGTGCGGTAGCGCACCTGGCGCCTCTCGACCGTCTCGCCCTCCTTGGGGCCGGCCCACTCCCCGGCGGTCAGCCACATCCCCGAGCGCTGGAACACGTCCCGCTCGTGCGCGAAGTAGATCCGCGGCAGCTCGATCTTCTCGCGGGCGATGTACTGCCACACGTCCAGCTCGGTCCAGTTGGACAGCGGGAAGACGCGGACGTGCTCACCGGGGGCGTGGCGGCCGTTGTAGAGCTGCCACAGCTCGGGGCGCTGGCGGCGCGGGTCCCACTGCGAGAACTCGTCGCGCAGCGAGAACACCCGCTCCTTGGCCCGGGCCTTCTCCTCGTCGCGGCGCCCGCCGCCGAAGACCGCGTCGAACCTCTCGCTCTGGATCTTCTCGGTGAGCGGCACGGTCTGCAGCGGGTTGCGGGTGCCGTCGGGGCGCTCGCGCAGCTTGCCCGCGTCGATGTACTCCTGCACCGACGCCACGTGCAGCCGCAGCCCGTGCTCGGCCACCACCCGGTCGCGGTACTCGATGACCTCGGGGAAGTTGTGCCCGGTGTCCACGTGCAGCAGCGAGAAGGGGATTGCCGCCGGGGCGAACGCCTTCAGCGCCAGGTGCAGCATGACGATGGAGTCCTTGCCGCCAGAAAAGAGGATCACCGGCCGCTCGAACTCACCCGCCACCTCCCGGAAGATGTGCACCGCCTCGGACTCCAGGGCATCCAAATGGGTAAGTACGTACGGGCTTTCGGTCACGTGTGGCAGCGAAGGCACGCTGATCGTCACGCCAGACCCCTTTCGACGAGCAGCGCGTACAGCGCGGCTGCGGACTCCTGCACGGTCTGGTCCTGCGACTCGATGCGCAGGTCGGGCGACTCGGGCGCCTCGTACGGGTCGTCGACCCCGGTCAGGCCGGAGATCTCGCCCTTCGCCTGCTTGGCGTACAGACCCTTCACATCGCGTACGGAGCACACCTCGACCGGCGTCGCGACATGCACCTCGACGTAGGCGGTCTCGCCCGCCTGGTGGCGCTTGCGCACCGCCTCGCGGCTGTCCGCGAACGGCGCGATCACCGGCACAAGCGCCAATACGCCGTTGCGGGCGAGGAGTTCGGCGACGAAGCCGATGCGCTGCACGTTGGTGTGCCGGTCCTCCCGGCTGAAGCCGAGGCCCGCCGAGAGGAACTCCCGGATCTCGTCGCCGTCGAGCACCTCCACCCGGCGGCCCTCCGCACGCAGGCGGCCCGCCAGTTCGTACGCGATGGTCGTCTTGCCGGCGCTGGGCAGGCCGGTGAGCCACACCGTCCCGCCATCGTCGGTAGTGAGCATGCGGCTACCAGCCGATCGACTGGTAGAAGGCGGCGTACCGCCGGAACACGTCGCGTCCGACGGGCGGCCACGCCAGGCCGGCCTCGGTGGCCAGCCGCTCGGCCCGCTCCCTGCCCACCGCCGCCGGGTCCTGGCGGAAGAGTCCCGCGAGGCTCTCCTTCACCCGCAGTCCCCCGTCGCCGTCGGTGCCCGCGTCGTCCTCGGGCGGCGGCAGCAGCGCGAGGACCCGTACGAGGTCGCTGTTGTCCGGCGATGCGGCGGACTGCCGCCGCACCTCTTCCCAGAACACCGGGTACGCCACTTCGGTGAGGAGGAAGATTTCCTGGAACACGGCCATCAGCGCGTCGAAACCCACGGCGTGGGGCTGTACCTCGTGCAGCCACCCGCGCTCGCCCCGGCAGGCGGCGGCGACCACCAGCGCGCTGACGTGGTCCACCGGCGTGTAGTCGGTGACGATGGGGCTGGAGAACCACATCCCCGTCTGCAGGCAGGCCTTGACGAGCAGGTCGTGCAGTCCCGAGCGGCTGGGGACACCGGTCACGGAGTGGGGGGTGACCTCGCCGAAGCGGTGGACGGTGACGGGCAGGCCTCGCTCGGCGGCCTCGGCGAGCAGCCGTTCGGCGACCCACTTCGACTGGCTGTAGCCGTCGGCGGGCACCACGTCGGCGGGCACGGGGCCCTCGGGGATGAACCCGACGCCGTCCTCCCCGGTGGTGAACACTCCCAGGGTCGAGACGAAGTGCAGTTGCTTGGCGCGGTGGGTGGTGGCGAAGCGGAGGATCTCCACGGTGCCGTGGACGTTGGCGCCGCGGTGGGCGTGGTAGCCGCGGGCGAGGTTGACCATCGCGCCGTTGTGGACGACCGTGTCGACGCGCTCGGCCAAGGTGGTGAACTCCGCCTGGTCCAGACCGAGTCGAGGCAGACGCAGGTCTCCCGGCACCGCCTCGATCCGGCCCGCGTACGTCTCGTCCCAGAGGCGGTACTCGCGCAGGTTCGCGACGACCCGCCGCCGGGCGTCCGTCGCGTCGTCCGCCCGTACCAGGCAGTGCACGACCGCCTCCGTGCCGACCAGCAGGTCGTGCAGCAGTTGACCGCCGACGAAGCCGGTGGCGCCGGTCAGCAGCACGTCGCACGGGGACGCGGGCCCGGTGACGACGGACGGCGGGACGATGTCCTTCGGCAACACCGCGTCGGCGTCGAGGAGTTCCCGGAGCTCGCGGGCCGCGGCCTCGTCGGCGGCGCCGTCCGGGGCCGGCTGGTGGGCGTCGTGTCCGGTCAGGAGGGCGACCTGCTGATCGACGGTCGGGCGCTCGTACACGTCCCGCACCGACACTCGCGTCCCGAACCGTTCGCTCAGGGCCACGGCGAGGCGCTGAGCACCGAGCGAGTCACCGCCCAGTTCGAAGAAGTCGGCGCCAGGGTCGACCTGTCCGACAGGCAGGAAGCCCAGCCAGGTGGCGCGGACCACGACCTCGACGGATTCCGGGGCGTGCTCCGCCCCCGCCGGTCCGCCGGTGACGGTCGGCTCCGGCAGGTCGGTCTGGTCCGTGGCGTGGCCGGACTGGGCCAGCTGTTTGAGTGCCTTGCGGTCGGCCTTGCCGTTGGGGGTGAGCGGCATGGCGTCCAGGACGACGAAGCGGCGCGGTGTCAGCGCGGGCGGCAGGCTCGCGGCGGCGTGCTCCCTGAGCCGGGCGGTGCCGAGTTCGGCGGAACGCACGGTCACGAAGGCGACGAGTGCCCGGCTGTCACCCTCCTCGTGCACGATCACCTTCGCCTCCCGCACCAGCGGGTGGCTCAGCAGCCCCGCCTCGACCTCCGACAGCTCGATGCGCACGCCACCGATCTTGACCTGGTGGTCGAGGCGCCCGACGAACTGCAGGAGCCCGTCCGGCCGCCGGTAGCCGAGGTCACCCGTGCGGTACAGCCGGTCGCCGGGGATCTCGGGGAAGGGGTTGGGCACGAAGACGGCCGCGGTCTTGCGGGGGTCCTTCACATACCCGAGGCCGAGACACTCGCCGCCGATCCAGATCTCGCCGGTCTCCCCGCTCTCCACGAGTTCCGCGCGGTCGTTCACGATCACCGCGTAGGTGTTGTCGATGGGGCGGCCGATCGGCATGGGGTCGCGGTCCGCGTCGCTCACCGTGTGGAAGACGCTGCCGATCGACGCCTCGGTCGGGCCGTAGGTGTTGATGATGTCGACGTCCGGGAGATAGGACCGGAAGGTGCGGACGGCGTCCGCGGTCATCTCCTCGCCGCCGATGAGCAGCCGGCGCAGGGAGCCGAGGCGGT
Organism: Streptomyces sp. NPDC039462; assembly: GCF_055639375.1. Taxonomy (NCBI): domain Bacteria; kingdom Bacillati; phylum Actinomycetota; class Actinomycetes; order Kitasatosporales; family Streptomycetaceae; genus Streptomyces; species Streptomyces sp. NPDC039462. The sequence continues at coordinate 525,143 of NZ_JBVKAO010000003.1, read as the reverse complement.
GGATCAGGCCGGGCTCCGTGGTGAGCAGCTCCACCAGCGTGTTGAAGATCGAGGGCACGAAGTCGGTGGTGGTGACGGCGTGCCGGTGGATGACGTCCACGGTCGCCTCGAGGTCGAGGATGCCCGAGCGCTCGGGTATCACGACCTGGCTTCCCGTGGTGAGGGGCCACAGCAACTGCCAGAGCGACGAGTCGAATTGGTGCCTGCTGTTCTGCAGCACGACCTCGTCCACCTGGCTGCTGAGCCTGCGGCTCATGTAGGCGAAGCGGTTGAGCAGGCCCCGGTGCACGTTGAGCGTGCACTTGGGCAGGCCGGTGGAGCCGGAGGTGTAGAAGCCGTAAACGATGTCGTTCAGGGTGGCCGAGGGCATGGGCGGTGGCGCTGCGTCGCGCGCCGGTTCCGTGGGCCGCACCGGCAGTACGGGGACGGCGAGCGGGAGTCGGCGGCTGCCCTCCGAGGTCAGCACCACCTTGGCGTCGAGCGTCTCGATCATCCGGACGAGGCGGTCCACGGGGCCCGAGTCGTCGACCGGGACGAACGGTGCCGCGAGCTTCATCGCCGCGATCATCGCGAGGGGCAGCTCCGCTCCCCCGTCGACGACGAGCGGGACGAAGTCGCCGCGTCCGACGCCGAGTTCGGTGAGCTGCCGGGCGAGGGCGTTGGCCCGCTCGTCGAGGTCCCGGTAGGAGAGCGTCAGCGAACCGTGGGTGACGGCGGGCGCCTGCGGCGTCGCGGCCGCCCTGGCCTCGAAGAGCTGCAGGACGGTGCGGTCTCCCGGATCGTCGGCGGATGGCTCCGCAACGTCACTACGCGACCCGACTCGATACCGCTCGGACATACCGGACGCCCCCTTGACGGGCCGCTTCGTGGGCGGCCTACTGTGCCCCGACTGTTCGGACTTGTTTCGACTGAACCGAAAGTTCCGAACCGGGAAAACGAATCGTGATTCCCCGAATATTCCGGAACAAGGTAAGGCCGCCGCAAGGAGTCGCGGTACCGCTACGTGATTACCACGTCCGTAAGCATCGCAATTACAGATGTGACTCCTTCGGCGACCTGACCGTCGCAGGTGGAGTGAGCGTTGACGCAGCGAGAACGGGGATACTGATGTCACGGACCGGTCCGTCACGGAATTCGGTACCCACAATGTCGACGCACGGCCCCGGGGGTAATACGCAGATGGATTTGAAACAACTCAAGGGCCTGCGCGTGGGCCTGTTCACCTCGGGCGGGCTTTCCAGCACCGCCGTCGCCGCGTGGCTCGCGGAAAATGATGTTGACGTGACCTGCTACGTCGCCGACATCGGCCAGCAGGCGCCGCTGCCCGCGGGGGAACTCGCCGCGCGCCTCTCCCAGTACGGACTGAAGTCCCAGGTCGTCGACCTGCGTGCCGAGATGGCCGGCACCGCGCTCGACCTCGTGACGTACCAGGCGACCTACGAGGGCGGTTACTGGAACACCACCGGCGCCTCGCGCGCGGTCCTGGTCGGCGGGCTCGGCCCGGTCCTGCGCGCCGACGGGTGTGACGTACTGGCCCACGGCTGCGTGGGCGGCGGCAACGACCAGGCCAGGTTCGCCCGTTACGCGGCACGCTTCACGCCCGACCTCACGGTGTTCACGCCGTGGACCAGGGCCTGGATGCTGGAGCGGTTCCCGACCCGCGCGGACATGAGCACGTACCTGTCCGGCCTGGGTTACGCCAAGGAGCTCACGGACTGGGTGGCGTACTCGGTCGACGGTGGACTCGCCGGCTTCTCGCACGAGAGCGACGCGCTGGAGTCGCTGACCACCGCGCCCGCGTCGGTGGAGCCGCTGATGACGGTGTGGCCGCAGGACGCGGCCGCCGAACCCGAGACGTTCACCGTCCGCTTCGAGGGCGGACGTCCCGTCGCGGTGGACGGCACCGCGGTCACCCCGCTCGAAGCGATGGAGCGGGCCAACGCCCTCGGCGGCCGGCACGGGATATCGCTGCGCACCGTGGTCGAGAACCGGGTGAACGGGACCAAGTGCCGTGGCGTGTACGAGGCGCCGGGCCTCGACGTCCTCGGCCCCTGCCTCGACGCGCTGTACCAGGCATGCCTGGACAAGCCCTCGGCGGCGCTGCTGCGTCAGCTGTCCGCCACGCTCGGCACCGCCGTGTACGAGGGGCGCTTCCACGACGCGTCCGGACGGGCGGCGGCGGGCGGCGTCGACCTTCTCGCGGCCGGCGTCAGCGGCACCGTGGAGGCGACGCTGTACCGGGGGAACGTCCAGGTCCAGCGGTTGCTCGACCTCACGGACGCGCCCGGGACGGCGCGCCAGACGCGGTTCACGCACGGCGGCCACCACTGGATCACGCAGGCGGGCTAGCACCTCGCCTGCCGGACCGCCCGAAAAGCCGGGGGCGGGGAGTTCAACTCCCCGCCCCCGGCTTTCTTCGGCCGGCCCTACCGGGACCGGGCCGTCACTGCGACCAGGCCGTCGGCGTACGGTCCCAGCGATGCCTGCGCAGCTCCGCGTACAGCTCCGCCGACAGCGGCTCCGCCCCGCTCACCCCGAGGTTCGCCGCGACGTGGCGGACGCTGCGCATGCCCGGGATCACGGTGCTCACCGCGGGGTGCTGCAGGATGAAGCGCAGCGCCAGCTCGGGCATGGTCATGTCCGCGGGCACGACCTTCTTGAGCGCGTCCGCGCGGTCGACGCTCGCGTGCAGGTTCTCCGGCACGAAGTACGAGCTGCGCCAGTCGTCCTCGGGCCAGGTCGTGTCGTGGGTGAGGGTGCCGGTCAGGGTGCCCTCGTCGAAGGGGACCCGCGCGATGACGGCGATGTCCCGCTCCTGGCAGGCGGCGAACAGCTCGTCCTCCGGCGCCTGGTCGAAGATGTTGTAGATCACCTGGACCGAGTCGACGAGCCCGGTGTCGAGCGTCTTGAGGACGTTGGTCGGCTCCCAGCGGTTGACGCTGATGCCCACGCCCTTGACGACTCCCTCGTCCTTCAGCCGGCGGACGGGATCCTGCCAGCTCCGGTCGTCGGCCCAGCTGTCCTCCCACACATGGAACTGCAGCAGGTCGATCGATTCCGTGCCGAGCCCATCGAGGCTCTTGCGGGTGTATTCGAGGATGTGGTCCTCGGGAAATACATCGGCGAGCCTGGAGTCCCGCGTCGAGGGCCACTTGCGGTCCTTCGGCGGAATCTTCGTGGCGATGTAGAGCTGTTCTTCCGGGTGCCGCTCAAGGAGCTTTCCGAGCAATTCCTCACTGTGGCCGCGCCCGTAAATCCAGGCGGTGTCGAAGAAGTTGCAGCCGCCCCGGATGCTCTCCTCCAGGGCCTCCTGGCCCGTGGCGTCGTCGGCGCCGGACCAGCCGCCTTCGCCTCCGGCTATTCCCCACATTCCATAGCCGACTTCGCTGACCTGCCACCCGAGCCTGCCGAAGCGTCGGTACTCCACGATCGAACCTCGTTTCCGCTTGTCACTGATTCACTGCCGCATTGCTGTCAGTCCGCCCGGCGCACGATGGCGGACAGGGCCCGCACCATCGAATCGCCGATCCTCGGCGCGAGCGTCCCGGACACCTGTGCGGGGTCCACCCGGATGCTCAGCTCGTAGGTCTTCCGCTGCGGGAGCCGGTTCACCTCGACGAGCACCGGGAAGTTCGTGCGGTCGGCGAAGCTCCACCGGTCGGTGCTGATGCGGCGCAGGGAGTCGACCTTGTCGAAGACGTGGAAGTCCGTGTAATTGAACATCGCCTCGAAGGGAGCGTGCCCCAGGTCCTTCTGGATCCGGGCCAACGGGTAGCCGCGGTGGGCGAGGTGCTCGCGCTCCGCGTCGAACGCCGCCTGGACCAGCTCCGGCCGGCTGCCGTGCTCCAGCCGTACGCGCACCGGCAGCACGTTGAGGAACACACCGAGCACCAGGTCCGCCCCCTCCGACTCGGGGCGGCCGTTCCCGCACAGCCCGGTCACCACGTCCTCGGTCCCGCAGAGCTCACCCATCGTCCACAGGTGCGCGGCCAGGAAGACGCTCTTGGCCGGGACTCCCACAGCGGCCGAGAACTCCTGCACCCGCGCGGCGAGCTCGTCGGGCAACTCCTGGACCACCTCGGCGACTTCGGGCTCCTCCGCAAGGGAGGGCGCCGGAAGGGCCAGCGGCCGCATGCCCTTCAGGAGCTCGCCCCAGTACGTACGGGACGCCGCGTTCCGGGTGGCGCGCTGCTCGGCCGCCACGAAGTCGCGGTAGCGCACCTGCGGCATCGCCTCGAGTCCCGGGCCGTCGTACCCGAGCCGCCGCTCGTACTCGATCAGCACCTCGGTGGCGAGGCGGGCGAAGCTCCAGCCGTCGAGGAGGATGTGATGCACCGACAGGGAGAGGTGGAAGGAGTCCTGGGAGAGGACACCCACGTGGATGCGGAGCAGCGGGGCCTTCGTCTCGTCGAAGGCGGTCGCGGACTCCCTGTGCCACCAGTCGTCCAGGGCCTTCTGCTGCTCCTCGTCGGTGAGTCCGCTCAGATCCTGGGTCTCCAGGGGGACCGTGGCCGTGCCGTGGACCAGTTGCAGGGGCTCGCGGAACTCGGCGAGCTCGAAGGAGGTGCGGAGCATCTCGTGCCGGTCGACGAGCGCCGCCACGGCGTCCCGCAGAGCCGCCTCGTCCCACGGGCCGCTCACGCGCACCCGGGTCAGGTCGTGGTAGAGCGCCGGGTCGTCGCTGAGTTCGCAGTGGTACAGGATGCCCAGCTGGAGCGAGGAGAGCGGGTAGGCGGCCACCACGCCCGCGGGCACGAGCTCCGGGTCGAGGTCGGCGAGCGTCGTCGTGAGCGCGGCAGCCGTCGGGGGCTGCTCCGCCGCGGGCTCGTCGCCGACACCCGCCGCTTCGCGGGCGAGTTCACCGAGCGTGGGGTGGAGGAACACCTCTTCCACGCTGATGTCGAGGCCCGCCGCGCGGGCCTCCGCCACCAGCCGGATAGCCGTGATCGAGTCCCCGCCGAGGGAGAAGAAGTTGTCGTCCGCCGCGATGGAGTCACGCCCCAGCACCTGCGACCACACCCCGCGCAGCCGCTCGAGCCCCTCCCCCGCCGGCATCCCCCGCGCACCTGTTTCCGTCATGTCCTCGCCCCTCCCCTTGCGTCGCACAGGACCGCATCCGGCCGTGCGACTGCCTCTGAAATCACCGCTGTCCAGCGGTCGAGCAGGTCCTCCACCGTGCCGCGCGCGAAGAGGTCGGTGCTGTACTCGACGGTGGCCACCATCTCCCCGGCCACTTCCTCGATCTCCAGCGTCAGATCGAACTTCGCGCTGCCGTTGTGCAGCGGCACCGGCGTCGCCCGCACTCCCGCGAGGCGGGCCTCCGGGCGGCGCGGCCCCTGGTAGGCGAGGGCCGCCTGGACGAGCGGCGGCACGGACAGCACCCGTTCCGTGACGAGTTCCTGCACCAGCCGGTCGAAGGGGACGTACTCGTGCTCGATCGCGTCGAGCACCTGCCCGTGCGCGAGGCGCAGCGCGTCGCGGAAGGACCGGGTGCCCCGGAAGTCGAGCCGCAGGACGACCGTGTTCACGAAGAACCCGAGGACGTCCTCGAAGTCCGGCCCCGGCCGTCCCGCCGCGGGCGAGCCGATCAACAGGTCGTCCTGCCCGCAGAGTTCGCGCAGCACGGCGCCGAACGCGGTCAGGACCACGCAGTACGGGGTGGTCCCCTCCTCGCGCGCGAGCCGGGTGACCGCGGCGAGGAGACCGGCCGGGGTGTTCCGCGACAGGCGGTGGCCCCGGTAGCTCATGGCCTTGGGCCGTGGGTGGTCGGCCGGGAGCCCCAGCACCGTGGGTGCGCCGCTCAGCCGTTCCACCACGTGCTTGACGAGGGCGTCCGCCGAGGCGGAGCCGTCCAGGTCCTGCTGCGTACGGATGAAGTCGCGGTATCCGGTGGAGGCTTCCCGCCACGGCGGTGCCTCGCCGGCCAGCCGCGCCGCGTAGGCCGCCGCCAGGTCCCGGTCGAAGACGTCGCTGCTCACGCCGTCCGAGACGATGTGGTGGGTGACCACGACGAGCAGGTGGTCGTCGGGCGCCACCCGGATGAGCGCGGTGCGCAGCAGGGGGGCGCTCGCCAGGTCGAACGGCTGCCGCGCGAGCTGCTCGGCCCGTACGAGCGGGGCCGCCGCGCCGTGTTCGCCCGCGCTCAGGTCGATGACCGGCAAGGACACCGTCACGTCCCGCGCGATCTCGGCCGTCAGGCGGCCGTCCCGGAAGTGGAAGGAGGTCCGCAGGCGCTCGTGGCGCTCGACGACGTCCCCCAGGGCGAGCCGGAGAGCGGCGACGTCGAGGGGGCCGGACAGCCGCAGCGCGCTCGGCACGTTGTACGCGGTGCCGGCCGCCGGCCTGAACTGCCCGAGGACCCACAGGCGTTGCTCGCCGGGCGAGACCGCGTCCTCAGGGGCGGTCTCCCGCACCGGGGACGGTACGGGGACGCCGCCGCGGACCAGGGCGGCGAGGTCCTCGACCGTGCCGGCCGCCAGGAACTCGCGTGCGGTCACGTGCGTCCCGTACTCCTGCGCGATCCGGCCGAGGACCCTGGCCATGTGCAGGGAATCGCCGCCGAGCCCGATGAACTCGTCGGTCCGTCCCACGCGGGGCACGCCGAGCACCTCGCTCCACAGCGCCGCGAGGCGTTCCTCGTCCGGCCCCACCGGGCGGACGTAAGGGCTGTGGCGCTCCTCCGGCTCGGGCGCGGGCAGGGCCTTGCGGTCCAGCTTGCCCTGGACGGTGACCGGCAGGGCGGGCAGGGCGACGTACGCCGAGGGGATCGCGTAGTCGGGCAGGGACCGGGCGGCGCGTGCGCGCAGCCGCCGCGGATCGGCGTCCCCGACGATGTAGGCGACGAGTTGGGTCTGCCCTGATCGCGCGGTCATGGCCACCACGGCGCACTCCCGTACCAGGGGGTCCTGTGCGAGTGCCGCTTCCGCCTCCGCCGGCTCGACGCGGTGGCCGCGGATCTTGACCTGGTGGTCGTCGCGGCCCAGGAACTCGATCGCGCCGTCCGCGTCCCGGCGCGCCAAGTCGCCCGTGCGGTACAGGCGGCCGCCGGCGTTCCCGGCGAACGGGTCCGGTACGAAGCGCCGGGCGGTGAGGTCGGGCCTGCCCTGATAGCCGCGCGCCACCGCGCGGCCGCCGATGTACAGCTCACCGGTCTCACCGGGAGGGCAGGGCACCATCGCGTGGTCGAGGACGTACGCCTCGACGCCGTCGAGTGCGGTGCCGATGGGCAGCGTGCTGCCGCCGGGGAGCGGGGCGTGGTCCGGATACACCGCGGCGGTGGCCGTGATCGTGGTCTCGGTGAGCCCGTAGGCGTTGATCACCGGTACGGCGCTGTGCCTGCGCCAGGCCGCCAGGGTGCGGGTGTGCGTGGTGTCGCTGCCGACGACGAGGAGCCGCAGGCTCCCCGGCAGGGGGCGCGGTGTCCGATCGAGGTCGGCGCACCACTGGGCCCAGTACGGCGTCGGGAGGTTGGCGACCGTCACCCGGTGCGTACGGAGGAAGCCCTCCATCGCGGCGGGGGGCAGCGCGGTGTCGTCCAGGACGACGAGGGTGCCGCCCGCGGCCAGCGTCGGGTAGACCTCCTCGCCGAGTACGTCGAACCCGGGATTCGTGAACTGGAGCACGCGGTCCGTCCGGGACAGCCCGAAGAGCGTACGGATGGCCCGCGCGTGGTTCGCGAGGGAGCGGTGCTCGACGGCCACGGGCTTGGGCAGGCCGGTGGAGCCGGAGGTGTGGATGAGATAGGCGAGGCGCCGCGGGTCGTCGCGTACGGCGCCGTCCACATCGGCGCCCGCGCTGTCCCGGGGCGCGCCGTCCACATCGGCGCCCGCGCTGTCCCGGGGCGCGGCATTCACGTCGAGCACGGGCAGGTCCCCGGCGACGGCCACGGTGTCGGCGTCCGGCACGCGCTTGCCGTCAGTGAGCAGCAGCCGCGCCCCGGCGGACCGCAGCAGATACCGGGTGCGGTCCGCGGGGAGCCCGGGGTCGAGCGGCAGGTAGGCGGCTCCTGCCTTGGCGGCGGCCAGCAGCGCCGTGACGAGTTCCGGGCCGCGCGGCATCCGGACGGCGACCACCGGCTCCCCGGCGGGAGTCCGGTCCACCGCGTGGGCGCACCGCGTGCGCAGCTGCCGGGCCAGCGCGTCGGCGCGCTCGTCCAGTTGCCGGTAACTCACCGAGACGGCGCCGTGGACCACGGCAACGGCGTCCGGCGCTGCGGTGGCCTGGGCCTCGAAGAGCTGGTGGACCAGCGGTTCCGCGTACGTCACTGGGTGTGCTCGCTCCATCGTCCGTCCGACTGCCGCGTTCCGTCGGCCGCGTACTGCCCGACCAGGTCGCGTACGCGGCCGAAGACCTGCCGCGCGTGCTCCGCGTGCAGGTAGAAGTGGTCGCCAGGGAAGGAGAGCTGCTGGAACTCTCCGGTGGTGTACTCCTGCCAGCCCCGGACGTCCGCGGCGGTGACGGAGGCGTCGTCGACGCCCGACATGACGGTGACGGGGGCGCCGATCCGCGTCCGGGCGCGCGGCCGGTAGCTCTCGCCGATCGCCAGGTCCGCGCGCATCACCGGCAGGATCAGGGGCAGCAGCTCCGGATCGGCGAGCACTTCCTCCTTGCTGCCGCCCAGCGCGCGCATCGCGGCGACCAGCGTCTCGTCGGGGACGTCGGAGCGCATCGAGGTGGTGCGGGACGGCACGGAGGGGGCCGGGGCGCCGGACACGATGAGGTGGGCGGGCCGGATGCCGTACGTCAGCTCCAGCTCCACCGCCACCTCGAACGCCACCAGGGCGCCCATGCTGTGGCCGAAGAGGACCAGCGGAAGGTCCATGAACGTCTGGAGCCGGGCGGCTATGTCGTGCGCCAGGGGCTCGCACCGGGTGTGTGCCGGTTCCGTGAACCGCCCGGCGCGTCCCGGGTACTGCACGGCGCGCAGCTCCAGGTTCGGGCCCGCCCACGTCGACCACTGCTGGTAGGCGCTGGCCGCTCCCCCGGCGTGCGGGAACGCGATCAGGCGGGCCCGGGCCCGCGGCAGCCGCTCGCCGGAGAACCACCGGTCCACCGTGGTGTCCGTGGTCATCGGGGCAGCGCCGGCGAGGGCGCGGAGGCGCCGGCCGCCATGTCCTGGCGCAGGCTCAGCGGCCGCAGGTCGGTCCAGACCTCGGCGATGTGCTCCAGGCACCGCGCCTCCGGCCCGCTGACCCCCATGTCGCGCCAGCCCGCGGGGACTTCGCGGCCAAGGGGCCAGATGGAGAACTGCTCCTCGTCGTTGGCGACCACGCGGTACTGGAGCTCGCTCTCCTGTTCCGCGGCCTCGGGCTGTTCGGTTGCGGCCATGGACGTCTCCTCGGTTCTCGGTCGTGTGCTGGTTCGGTGGTGCTCGGTCATGGCGTGCCGGTGGGGGCGGTCAGCAGCTCCAGGTCGTTCCCGCCGGACAGCCGCAGCCGTCCCGCCTCGCGGAACAGCCCGGCGGGCGCCCCCATGCGGACGGTCTCCGTGCGGGCCAGTCGGTAGTGGCGCTGCACCGGCAGCTCGGAGGTCAGACCGCGCACCCCGCACACGTGCACTGCGGTCGCCGTGACCTCGGCCGCCGTCTCCGCGGCCAGCGCCAGCGCGTCCAGCGCGGCGCGTGCGGCGGGCCGGTCCTCGTCCGCGAGCTCTCCCGCCCTGAGCACCGCCAGGCGCACCGTCTCCACACGGGTCGCCGCGCGCGCCAGTGCGAAGGAGACGCCCTGGAAGTCGTGGAGCACGGCGCCGAACTGCTCGCGGCGCAGCGTGTGCGCGCGGGCCGCGGCGTGCGCGCCCTCGGCCAGGCCGAGCAGGTAGGCGGCCTGCCGGATGCGGGCGCGGGCCGTGAGCTCCGTCCACTGCGCCGGTGACGGCCGGCCCAGGACGTGATCGTGCGGGACGAACACGTCGCCGTGTGCGCCCGGGCCGTCCGTGGGGAGCAGGGCCGCGACCACTCCGTCCGCGGTCTCCAGGAAGAGCAGCCGGTGTGTGGTGTCCGGCTCGTGCGAGTCCTCGGCGGCCTTGAGCGAGACGTTCCAGCCTCCGTCGGCCGGATGCGCCGCGAGGGGCTGCCCAGCTCCGAACGAGTCGGCGGACACGGTGAGTTCACCCGAACTCAAGCCGTTCAGCACGGCCTCGTGGGCGCCGTCGGCGGCGCAGAGCCCCGCCACGTCGGCGGTGAGTGCCGTGGCGCGGTAGGGGCCGCCCAGGGCGGCGCGGCCGAGTTCCTCGCACACCACCAGGGAGCCGGGCAGCCCCAGTCCGAGTCCGCCCGCCTCCGCGGGCACCTCGAAGCCGGGCGCACCGATCTCGGCGAGCGCGGGCCAGCTCGGGCAGGACGCGCCGTCCACCGCCGGGGCGCCGTGGACGGCATCGGTCCCGATGTCGCGTGCCGCAACGGATGCGAAGCGGGTGCGGATCGCCTGCCGCAGGTGGCGGGTCAGGGTGTCCTCGACCGCTTCCGTGGCGGCTCCCGTACCGCCGCCCTCACCCGCGGCGACGATCTGGAGCATCATCTCGGAGGTGCCGGCCGAGAAGGTCAGACCGGGCGCCTCCCGGTACGCGGCCTCGAGGGTCGAGGCCGCGGCCGCCGACAGGGAGGACGGGAGCGCGTTCGCCCACGCGGCCACCTCACGGGCCAGTTCGCTGGTGACGTACTTGGCCACGGCCGCGCTGGTGGTGTCGGCCTCGTCCAGCCCCTGGTCGAGCTGCTTGAGCACCCACCAGGTGTGCAGCCGCGCGGCCTCGACCTCGGCGCCGAAGCGGCCGCCGCGCTCCAGTTCCGCGGCTTCGAGGCCGCCGGCGACCACGGCCGCGTACCACGACTCGGCCTTGAGCGAGTAGTCGAGACCGGTGCGTTCCACGGCGAGCGCCTGGGTGAGCAGCTGCCACCCCTGGCCGACCTCGCCGACGACATCCTCGGCCGGCACCCGTACCTCGTCGAGCACGACCCGGTGGAACTGCTCGTCGGCGATTCCCGCGATGGTCTCCCGGCGCACGCCGGGAGCGTCCATGGCGACCATGAAGAGGGTGATGCCCTGGTAGCGCCCGTCGGGGGCGCCGGTCCGCGCGGCGCACAGGGCGACGTCGGTGATGTCGCTCTTGAGGTTGTACGCCTTCACGCCGCTGATCACGAAATGGTCGCCGTCGCGTACCGCCGTGGTGCGCAGCCCAGCCAGGTCGGACCCGGCCTCCGGCTCCGTGTACAGCACGCTCGCGAAGCTCCGGCCCTCGCCGACGGCGGGCAGGTGACGCGCCTTGAGCTGCTCGGATCCGGCGTGCAGCAGGAACATTCCGACGATCTGCACGGTGTTGACGTGCAGCGTGTCCGGCACGCCCGCGCGGGCCAGCTCCTCGGCGACGATCGAGGCCTCGGTCAGCGTGGCGCCCTGGCCCCCGTACTCTTCGGGCCAGTTGGCGGCCAGCAGGCGGCGCCGGCCGAGTGCCCGGTACAGCGGGCGGACATCCGGTTCCCGGCCGGTGTCGGCCAGGAGCCGGTCCAGCTCAGCTCGGATGTCCCCGGCGCCGAGCTCCTCGCGTACGCGGACGCGGAAGGCTTCCTGGTCCGGGGTGAAGCCGAAGTGCATGTCGCTGGTCTCTTCTCGTTCGTACGGTCCGTGTCACCGGGTCAGCTCTGCCTGTCCCCGGCGTCCTCGAGACGGGTCGCGTCCTCGTCCATGAGACGGGTCGCGTCCTCGTCGGACATCCCCTCGATCAGGGCGAGCAGGTCGTCGCTGCCGTCGGTCTGGGCGCGCAGCCGGTCGACGGTCTCCGCGAGGTGGGCGACCGTGGGCGAGCGGAAGAACTCCGCGAGGCCGACCCGTACCTGGAAGCGCTCGGAGAGCAGCGACATCAGCGACGCGGCCTGGAGGCTGTTGCCGCCGATCGCGAAGAAGTCGTCGTGCACGCCGACCCGCTCCTGCCGCAGAGCCTTGGCGAAGACCTCCTCGGCGAGGACGCGCTCGGTCTCCGTGCGGGGAAGGGCGCCGCCGGTCTCCCGTGCGGCGAGGTGGTCCGGGTCGGGGTCCGGCAGGGCCCGCTGGTCGACCTTGCCGCTGACCGTGAGCGGCAGCGCGTCCAGCGTGACGAAGAAGGACGGCACCATGTAGCCGGGCAGCCGGGCGGCCGCGTGGGTCCGCAGCTCGGCCGCTTCGACGGTGGCGCCCGAGGAGGCGGTGTAGGCCACCAGGTGCCGCTCGCCGTGCGGGTCCGCCCAGGGCACGACGGCCACCTGGCTGACGCCGGGGCAGGTGGCCAACGCGGCCTCCACGTCACCGAGTTCGATGCGCAGGCCGCGGATCTTCACCTGCTGGTCCTTGCGCCCGACGAAGACGAGGCTGCCGTCACGGCGCCTGCGCACCAGGTCACCGGTGTGGTAGAGGCGGCCGTCCGCGGTGCTGTCGAACGGGTCGGCGATCACCTTCTCGCGGGTCAGCTCGGGGGCTCCGAGATATCCGCGCGTCAGACCTTCGCCGCCCACGAGGAGTTCGCCGATCACGCCGTAGGGCACCGGCTCCAGGTGCTCGTCCAGGACGTGTGCCACGTGGTTGGCGATGGGCAGGCCGATCGGCGGGGAGGCGTCCCAGTGCCCGGGGCACTCGTGGACGACCATGGTGACCGTGCACTCCGTCGGCCCGTAGCCGTTGAAGAAGCGGTGGCCGTCCCGGTTCCAGCGGTTCACCAGCTCGCCGGAGAAGGCCTCGCCACCGACGAAGACGATGCGCAGATCGGGCAGGCGGTCGGGGTCGAGGAGGGCCAGGACCGCGGGCGGCAGATCGACGAGGGAGATGCGCTCCTTCTCCAGCAACTCCTGGAGCAGACCCACGTCCAGCCGCACGTCGTCCGGCACCAGGTGCAACTGCGCTCCGGTGAGCAGCGCGTTGAACGTCTCGCCGACGGAGACGTCGAAGTTCGCCGACGCGTAGCCCAGTACGCGGTCGTCGGGGGTGATGTCGAAGAGGTGCCGCGCGGCCTCGACGAAGCCGGCCACCGAATGGTGCTCGATGAGCACGCCCTTGGGGCGGCCGGTCGTGCCGGAGGTGTAGAGGACGTACGCGACATCCGATGGGGAGACCTCGTACGCCGGGTCGTCGCCGTCCTGAGCGGCCAGCTCGTCCGCGAGGCGCTCCAGGACGAGCACGTCGTGGCCGCCGGGCAGGCTCCCGGCACACTCCTCGTGGGCGAGCACGGCGACGGGCGCGGCATCGTCGAGGATGGTGGCCATTCGGGCCGCCGGGTAGCCGGGGTCGACCGGCACGTACGCGGCACCGGACTTGAGCACCGCGAGGACGCCCGCGATCAGGTCGGGCGTACGGCGCAGACACAGCGCCACCCGCTCACCGGGCGCCGCGCCGCGTGCCCGCACCACCCGGGCCAGCCGGTTCGCCCGCTCGTTGAGCTCGGCGTAGGTCAGCCGTTCCGTGCCGACGGCCAGGGCCACGGCGTGCGGGGTGGCCCGCACCCGTTCCTCGAACAGCGCGGGGACCGAGAGGTCGGGCACGGCGAGGGCGGGGCCGCGCCACCTCGTCACCATCTCCTCGCGGGCCGCCGGCGTGAGCAGCGGGGTCCTGGAGACCGTCAGGTCGGGGTCGGCGAGGACCGCGGTGAGGGCGTGCTCGTAGTGGGAGAGCAGCCCCTCGACGGTCTCGGCGTCGAGGAGGTCGGTGTTGAACTCGGCCTCCACGGCGCTGCCTTCGGGGCGCTCCGTGACGTTCCAGCTCAGGTCGAAGCGGGAGGTGCCGGCGTCGAGGTACTCCTGGCGGACGTCGAGGCCCGGCAGTCCGAGTCCCTTGTCGGCGGTGTTGTGGAAGGCGAACACGACCTGGAACAGCGGGGAACGCGACGGGTCGCGGCGGGGCCGCGCCACCTCCACGATCTTCTCGAAGGGCAGCTCGCCGTGCGCGAAGTCCTCGCGCACCAGGGCGCCGACGCGTTCGACGAGCTCGCGGAAGCTCGGGGCGCCCGACAGGTCGGCGCGCAGCGGCAGCATGTTGACGAAGAAGCCGATCAGCCGCTCGACCTCGACCTGGTCGCGGTTGGCCGTGGGCGTGCCGATGACGACGTCGTCCTGGCCGCTGTAGCGGTGCATGAGCAGCAGGAAGGCCGAGAGGTGGACCACGTAGGGGGTGACCCCGCAGGAGCGGGCGAGCCGCGCCACGGGGCCCGCGAGGTCCGGGGCGAGGACCCGGCGCAGGTAGGTGCCGTCGTACGTGGTCTCCGGGGGCCGGGCCCGGTCGGTGGGAAGTTCCAGGGTGGGGGCGCCGGTGAGCCGCTCGCGCCAGTACCCGGTCAGCTCTTCGTAGGTGTCACCGGTGAGGCGGCGCCGCTGCCAGTCCGCGTAGTCGCCGTACTGGACGGCGAGGGGGGCCAGGTCTTCGGCGGCGTAGGCGGCGGAGAGCTCGTCCGCGAAGACGCCGGCCGACCAGCCGTCGAAGACGACGTGGTGGACCACGAAGACGAAGAGGTGGTCGTCCTCGCCGAGGAGCGCCAGCTCCGCACGCCACAGGGGCGCTTCGGGCAGGTCGAAGGGGGTGCGCGCCAGCTCGGTGGCGAAGTTCCGGGCGGCCTCGGCGCCCTCCGGGGCGGCGGAGAGGTCCCGCACGGTGAGCGGCGCCCCGACCCGGGGGTCGTCCACGGGCAGCACGCGCTGCACCGGGCCGGAGTGCGTGTCGACCAGTGACGTGCGCAGGGTCTCGTGGCGGTCGACCACGGTCCGCAGCGCCCGGCGAAGGGCGGGGACGTCGAGGGCTCCCCTGATGCGGAAGCTGCTGGCGACGTTGTATGTGGCCCGGCCGGGTGCGAGCCGGTCGATGAACCAGAGGGTCTCCTGCGCATGGGACAGGGGCGCGGGCTCCTGTGTGTCCCTGGCAGTCAGTTCCTGGCTTCGCCGGCCCTCGGCTCCCGAGCGGAGCTGCGCGAGGAACTCTGCCCGGCGACTCTCGGGCAGTTTGGCCAGTCTCTTGACCAGCTCGCTCATGGCAGATCTCCATTCGGCCGGACTTCGGGTACCGATTCGGAACGATAAAGAGAGGATCCGGGGACTGTCCTCACCATCGGTGCTTGTTCCGGGTAAGCGTGACGCTTACCCCACTGTGGCTCAGCGATGAACGACCGCGTAAAGCCATTCACTATTCCGCGATCCGGCCCCTGGATTAGTCTGCTTGCTGGCCGCGGCTGCCCCATGAGCAGCGGCGGACCACGGTGACCGTGCCGTCAAGAAGAGGAGCCGGACATGAACGACTCGCTGCGCGGCGGAGGTTCGGGGGCGCAGGTCATCGCCTTGTGGAGTGCGCCCCGCTCCCGCTCGACCGCGTTCCTGCGCATGATGATGGGGCGGGACGACGTCCTGGCCCTGCACGAGCCCTTTTCCCGTCTCGCGGACTTCGGTTCCGCGGAGGTAGGAGACCGGGTGGTGCACTCCGAGGCCGAACTCATGGCCGCCATCGGGGATATGGGATCGAAATCGAGACTGTTCTTCAAGGACACCACCGATTTCCGTTACCCGGGCGTGCTCGGAGATCAGAAATTCCTGCGCGAGGTGTGCCACACCTTCATCATCCGGGACCCTGCCGAGGTCATCGCGTCGCACTACGCGCTCAATCCCGAACTGCGCCGCGAGGAGGTCGGGTTCGCCCGGCTCCAGGAGATCTACGTGGCGGTGGCCAAGGCTCAGGGAGCCGAGCCCGTCATAGTCGACTCCGACGACCTCATCGAACGGCCGGAGGCGACCGTCCGAGCGTACTGCGAGCGGGTCGGCCTTCCGTTCGACCCCACCACGCTCTCCTGGTCCCCCGGCATGCCCTCCGAGTGGCAGCTGACGGCGCGCTGGCACCAGGACGCCAGCGCCACCGACGGCTTCGTGAAGAGCACCAAGAAGTACGCGGACACGGTCGAGAGCAACCCGCTGCTCGCCGACTACCACCGGGAAGAACTCCCCTTCTACACCTACCTGTACGAGCGGCGCCTGCGGCCCGAGGAAGCGCTCACGCAGCCGTAGCAGCACACGAAAGGGAGCAGAGGAGCCGGGGCGAACGAAAGTGGATCAGTGACGCGAGACGGTAGTACGCCTTCCGTGGACGAGCGCATCAAGGCGCTGTCCCCGGCCCAGCGCGAGCTGTATCTGCGCATGCTCCGGGAGCGGGAGCAGGCCCGGCCGTCCGGCGCGGCCACCGCGCCGCCCGAGGCGGCCCCTTCGTCGGGCGGCGTGATCGTCCTGCGGGAGGGCGCGGCCGGGCGCACCGATCCGATCGTGCTCACCCACCCCATCGGTGGCGGGGTCTTCTGCTACGGGATGCTCGCCCGGCTCCTCGAAGGACCGCGTCCGGTCTGGGCGATCGCCGCCGACGAGATGCTCTCCGGAGAACACCCGCCGGCCGTACCGGAGTTGGCTCAGCACTATCTCGACCTGCTCGGCGAGCACGGGGTGGCGCACTCCGCGCTCCTGGGCGGCTGGTCCTTCGGTGGTTTGGTCGCGCACGAAATGGCGCGCCGCCACGCCGCCGCGACCGGGCGGACCGTTCCGGTCGCGCTCATCGACAGCGCGCCGTGGCCGGCCGCGACCGGCCCGTGGTCCCAGGCGGAGACGCTGCGGGCGTTCGTCGAGGACCTGCTCGGTTCGAGCGGCGCCGAGACCGACGGTGTGCCGCTGCCGGACTCCGTCTGGCACGCACCCGTGCCCGAGGCGTTGGAGCGCGCGGCCCGCGGGCTGGCGGATCAGGGGCTCGGCCTCGGCCTCGCCACCGCGGAACTCCGCAGCCGGTACGCGGTGTTCGCCCATGCCACCAGAGCCATGCAGCGGCACACGCCGGGCGCCCATCACGGGCAGGTGACGCTGTTCCACGCCGACGCATCGGACGTCCGTCCGGACATCTGGCAGCCCCTGTGCACGGGGGTTCCGCTGCGGCGGCATCCCCTCCCCGGCGACCACTTCAGTCTGCTGTCCGGGAAGACCGTGCACGACATCGCCCGCATTCTGCTGCACACCGTCAACGAAACTCAGGAGTACCGGTGACCGGGACCGAAGACGACTACCTCCACGAAGCCGAAATCTACGACGTTCTCTGGGCCGATCTGAACAGCTTCGATCTGCCCTTCCTGCTGACCCAGGCCAAGGAATTCGGCGGCCCGCTGCTCGAAATCGGCTGCGGCACGGGCCGCGTATTGCTGCCCTGCATGGCACACGTCGACCGCGTGGTGGGCGTTGACCGCTCCCCGTCGATGCTGGCCCAGGGCCGGGCCAATCTGTCGGAGTCCGGTGTGCCCGAGGAGCGGGTCGGTCTGGTCGAGGGCGACCTGCGCGATTTCGACCTCGGCGAGCGGTTCAACCTCGTCCTCGCCGGCGGTCAGACCATGTTCCACCTGGAAACCGACGAGGACTGGCTGGCGGCGCTTGCCACCATTCGCAGGCACATGCTGCCGGGGGCGCGTTTCGTCGCGGGAGTTCCGGTCTTCCAGGAAGCGGACTTCACCAATTACCACAATCGTCAGCTTTTCGTCGACGAGATCCGTCACCCGCGTACGGGCCACCGGATCGCCCTGTGGGACTACAGCACCTTCGACTTCGAGAAGCAGAGCATAACCCGTCGCCGGGTGAGCGAAATCCTCGACGAGCAGGGCCTCGTGCTGGAACGCCGCCACGACATCCGCAAGAACATCTACCGGTTCCCGCCGGAAATCCGCGCGTTGCTGGAGCAGGCGGGCTTCCGCATCGAGCACGAGTACGGGGATTACGAGCGCAGCCCTTACGCGCCGGAATCCGAGGACTTCGTCTGGGTCGCCACCGCTTCCGAGTGACCGACCCAACCGTCAGAAAAAGGGGAACAGCCGTGTTGAACGCGTCCGAGAATCCGGCAGGGCACAGCGCCACGGGCGTGTGCGGGGTGCTGGCGGAGGTGGTGGGCCGGTGGCCGGAGCGCACAGCGGTCTCCGACGGCGCGCAGTCGTTGTCGTACGCGGAGCTGGACCGCCGGTCGGAGGCGCTCGCCCGGCGGCTGCGGGCGGCGGGCGTGGGACGCGGCTCCCTGGTGGCGGTGTGTACGGACCGGGGTGTGGGCCTGATCGTCGCGCTCGTGGCGGTGCTGCGGACGGGCGCGGGCTACGTACCCCTGGACCCGGGCTATCCGAGTGAGCGGCTGCGGATGACGGTGGCGGACGCCGGGTGTGTGGCGGTCGCGGCTCCGGGGCGGCTCGCGGAGACGTTCGCCGGGGCCGGCGGCGTGTTCGTCGACCTCGACGTCACGGCCGCTCCCGATGACGGCACGGAGGACGCCGACGGCGGGTGGACGCGGGTATCGGCGCTGGACACCGCGTACGTCATCTACACCTCCGGTTCCACGGGCCGCCCCAAGGGAGTGGCGGTGAGCCACGACAACCTGCTGCGGCTCTTCTCCACGTCGAAGGACCTCTTCGGCTTCGACGAGACCGACGTGTGGTCGATGTTCCACTCGGCCGCGTTCGACTTCTCGGTGTGGGAGATCTACGGCGCGCTGCTGCACGGCGGCCGCGTCCACGTCGTGCCCTATGCCACCACCCGCGACCCGGACGCCATGTGGCGCCTGATCGGCGAGCAGCAGGTCACCATGCTGTCGCAGACACCCACCGCGTTCGCGCACCTGGCGCGCGCGGCGGCCCGCGCCGGCTACGGCCCCACGGGCCTGCGGCACATCGTCTTCGGCGGCGAGGCCCTCCAGCCCGCCCAACTCGCCGACTGGGCCGCGCACTACGGCACCGAAGCCCCCTTCCTGGTCAACATGTACGGCATCACCGAGACCACCGTGCACGTCACCCACCACCGCCTCACCCCGGCCGACCTCAGCGAACCCCGGCTGCACGGCACCCCCATCGGGACTCCTCTGCCGGACCTCACCGTCCACCTCCTGGACGAGCAGCTCCGCCCCGTCGCCGACGACGCGATCGCCGAGATGTACGTCTCCGGGCCGGGCGTCACCAAGGGCTACCTCAACCGCCCGGACCTGACCGCCAACCGCTTCCTGCCCGACCCTCACGTGCCCGGCGGGCGCCTCTACCGCACCGGCGACCTGGCCCACCGCACCCCCGACGGCCGGCTCCACCACCACGGCCGCAGCGACCACCAGATCAAGCTCCGCGGCTTCCGCATCGAGCCCGGCGAGATCGAGCGGACCCTCCTCGCGCACCCGGGCGTCCACGCCGCCGCGGTCACGCTCGACCGCGGCGACCCGACGCACCCGCAGCTCGCCGCGTACACAGTCCTGGCCCCGGACGTCCCGGCCACCTCGGTCACCCTCAAAGCCCTCCACGGCCACCTCGCACAGCACTTGCCGCCGCACATGGTCCCCGCCACGATCACCCCCCTCACAGCCCTCCCCGCAACGCCCAACGGCAAGCTCGACCCGACTCAACTCCCGCCACCGGCAAGAACATGGGACGATGCCGAGCCGGCCGACGAGCCGCGCGACGACATCGAGGGGGGCATCGCGGACACCTTCAGCCATGTGCTGTCCCGTCGGCGCGTCGGCATCCACGACGACTTCTTCGACATCGGTGGGGACTCGCTGCTCGCCATCCGCCTGATGGCAAGGGTGCGGCGTGACTTCGGTGTGCGACTGCAAGTCCGCGTACTCCTCGAAGGACCCACTGTCGCGCAGCTCGCGCAGGCCGTGACCGCGGAGCTGATGGCGGCGATGGACCCCGATCAGCTGGACGCCCTCCTGGCCGCGCAGGAAACAGAGCCGGACGGTTCGGCCGCGCAGGCACCCACTCACGAAAGGACGACATGAACAGTTCCGCAGACGGGCCGACACAACGACGAAAGGCCCGCAGGGGGGAACTGCGAGAACTGGTCGGTCATCGCGAGTTCAGACTTCTCTACATAGGCCAGACGAGCTCGATCATCGGCGACGCGATCGTGCCGGTCGCCCTCGCCTTCGCCGTCCTCGAGCTGACCGACTCCGCCACGGCCCTCGGCCTGGTGCTCGCCGCGCGGGTGATACCCACCGTGCTGCTGCTCCTGCTCGGGGGAGTCATCGCCGACCGCATGTCCCGCCGGCGCCTGATGCTCCTGTGCGACGCGGCCTGCTTCCTGTCGCAGCTGGCGCAGGGCGTCATGTTGCTCACGGGCACGGCCTCGCTGCCGACGATGGTCGCGCTGCAGTTCATCGCGGGTACCGCGGGAGCCTTCTTCCACCCGGCCGCCACGGGCCTGCTTCCCGAGGTCGTCAAGCCCGCGCAACTGCACAGGGCGAACGGGCTGATGGGGCTCAGTGAGAACACGGCGTACACCGTCGGCCCGGCCATCGCCGGTGTCCTGGTCGTGCTGTTCTCCCCCGGTGCCGCTCTGATCTTCGACGCGGCGACCTTCGCCGTCAGCGCGGCCGCGCTGTACCTCATCCGTCTCGCGCCCGCGTCCGCCACGGACCAGAAGGAGACGGAGAAGGCCTCGTCGATCATCAACGACCTCAAGCTGGGCTGGGGCGAGTTCAAGTCCCGGACGTGGCTGTGGACCATGGTGGCGTGGGCCGCCTCGTTCCACCTCCTCGTGCTCCCCGCCTGGCAGGTGTTCGGCCCCGCCCTGGCCCGTGACGACCTCGGTGGCGCGTCCTCCTGGGCGATCATCAGCGCGTGCACCGGGCTCGGTTCGATCCTGGGCGGCGTGATCGCGCTCCGCATGCGGCCGCGTTTCATCATGCGCGCGTCCTTCATACCGCTCGGTCTCTACGGTCTGCAGCTCCTGGCCATCGCACTGCTCGCGCCGGTTCCCGTGATCGCCGTCGCCGCGGTCATCAGCAACATCGGCCTCTCGATGTTCAACGTCTTCTCGCTGACCGCTATGCAGCAGAACGTCCCCATCGGCTCGCTGAGCAGGGTCAGTTCGTACGAGTGGCTGGGCAGCATCGGGCTGCTGCCCGTCGGGCAGGCCCTTGTCGGCCCCGCCGGCGGTCTGACGTCCACGACGACCGTACTCATTGTGGGAGCGATATGGATGTTCCTTACACCCGCACTGCTGTTCGTGGTCCGAGATGCCCGCAATCTGGAGGCGGTACATGAGGATCAGAAATCGGACGCCAAGCTCACCGAGTTGCGGCCACAGACCGAGGCCGGTTCTCCGTCCTGACGCGGTGGCTTGATCACAACGGCTCCGAAGCTTCGGGGAATTCCGCCCGGGCGGCCTCAAAAGCACACTGTCCAGGGAAACTCAAGCCTTGACCTGCACAGCGAGAGTCGGCAGGGTCTACACCAACCAAACCTTCTCGGTCACTAGCCGAGGAGGATGCGGGACGGGGGAAGACCAACCGGGGGGAAATCAAGCCGTACGCCGTCGCGTCCAGAGGCAGTCGTCTGCCCGGACGCCGTACGGTCATGCGTGCGTGATTTCGGCATCAATACCGTACGCCTTCTCATGTCCCCAGACACGAGAAGCGAAACGGGGACCATGCCGATCAACGTACTCATCTGCGATCAACTGCCCATTGTGCGAAACGGGATCAGTGCGATTCTGGCGCCCGAAGAAGACATTCGCGTCATCGACTCCACGGATTCCGGGATCCACGCGATGATGATTGCCAGGACACGCCGTCCGCACGTCATCATCACCAGCCTCGCGCTGGACGGCCTTTCCGGCCTGGAAATGATCAAAAGACTCCGCAAGGAGGACATCTCCCCCGCTCCGCGCATCGTCGCCTTCACCATGGACGACAGTGACGACGTCATCTCCGCGCTGCTGCACGCGGGCGTGACCGGACTTCTGGTCAAAGAGGTCGACCACGCGGAAATGGTGTCGGCGGTGCACGCCGCTGCGCGGGGACAGATGATGCTGGCGCCCCGGGTCGCCGAGCGTCTCGTCAGCTGGTTCCGCCGGCAGGACAGCCGTCCGGAAGGAGGTCTGCAGCCCGTGGCGGCCGCCCTGACGCCGCGGGAGCGGCAGGTGCTCTCGCTCATCGCGCGCGGCAGGTCGACGGAACAGGTCGCGGTGGACCTCGCCATCGGCATCGCCACGGTACGGACGCACGTGTACCGGCTGCGGAACAAGCTCGAGCTCAGGGACCGGGCCCAATTGGTCTCGTTCGCCTACCGCTCAGGGGTGATGCAGATGGCGACAGCCGACGGCTGATCCCTCAGCGGTTCGACGGAGGCTCATGTCCCGCTGCCGTACTAGCTTTTCTCCCCGATTCGACACGGCACGACAGACTCGCTACTCGCCGATGAGTACTGCTTTCTCCTCGGCGAAGTGGCAGGCCGACTCGTGGGCCGCGGGAGTGTCCGCGCCCTTGAAGCGCTCGGGGATCGCGAGGAGCGGGGTCTCCTTGGCGCACTTGTCCTCCGCCTTCCAGCAGCGGGTGCGGAAGCGGCAGCCCGAGGGCGGGTTGGCGGGGGACGGCACGTCGCCCGTCAAAATGATCCGTTCGCGGCCCTCGCGGGCCTCGGGGTCCGGGACGGGGACCGCGGAGAGCAGGGCCTGGGTGTAGGGGTGGGTGGGGTGTTCGTAGATCTGCTCGTCCGAGCCGATCTCGGCCATCTTGCCGAGATACATCACGCCCACCCGGTCGGAGATGTGCCGGACGATGGACAGGTCGTGCGCGATGAAGAGGTAGGAGAGGTTGAACTCGTCCTGGAGCTTCTCCATCAGGTTGATGACCTGGGCCTGGACGGAGACGTCCAGGGCCGAGACCGGCTCGTCGCAGATGATGATCTCGGGGTTGAGGGCCAGGCCGCGGGCGATGCCGATGCGCTGGCGCTGGCCGCCGGAGAACTGGTGCGGATAGCGGTTGATGTACTCCGGGTTCAGGCCCACCACGTCCAGCAGGTCCTGGACCTTCTGGCGGCGCGAGCCCTTCGGGGCCACCTCGGGGTGGATCTCGAAGGGCTCCCCGATGATGTCGCCCACCGTCATCCGGGGGTTCAGGGAGGTGTAGGGGTCCTGGAACACCATCTGGATGTTGCGGCGGACCGCCTTCAGCGCCCGCCCGGACAGCTTGGTGATGTCCTGGCCCTTGTAGAAGACCTCGCCGGCCGTGGCCCGCTCCAGGGTCATCAAAAGCTTGGCGACCGTGGACTTGCCACACCCGGACTCGCCCACGATGCCCAGCGTCTCGCCCTGGTACAGGTCGAAGGAGATCCCGTCGACCGCCTTGACCGCACCGATCTGCTTCTTGATCAGGATGCCCTGGGTGAGCGGGAAGTGCTTGACCAGGTTGCGGACCTGCAGGATCGGCTCACCGCGCTCCACCGGCGCCTCGATGGCCGCCACGGCCTCCTCGGCGGTGCTCACCTCGACGGTTTCCACCGCGGAGACGTTCGGCGTCTCGTCCTGAGGCCCCTCGGACTTCTTGAGCGGCTCAGCCATGGATCGTCTCCTTCCAGAAGTGGCACGCGCTGCCGCGGCCCGGCAGCTGGGCGCCGTCCTGCTCGGTGACCGGCACCAGCGCCGGGATCTCCGTGCGGCAGATGTCCTGCGCCTTGGGGCAGCGCGGGTTGAACGCACAACCGCCGGGGATCTTGAGCAGGTTGGGCGGCAGACCCTTGATCGCGTAGAGCTCCTGGCCCTTCTGGTCCAGGCGCGGGATCGAGTCCAGCAGGCCACGGGTGTAGGGGTGCGCGGGGCGCTTGTACAGCTCGTGCACCGGCGCCGTCTCCACGATCCGGCCCGCGTACATCACCGCGATCTTGTCCGCGACATCGGCGACCACGCCGAGGTCGTGGGTGATCAGGATCAGACCCATGTTGTACTCGCGCTGCAGCTCGGCGAGCAGGTCCATCACCTGGGCCTGGACCGTCACATCCAGCGCCGTGGTCGGCTCGTCCGCGATGATCAGGTCCGGCTCCAGGGCGAGCGCCATCGCGATCATGATGCGCTGGCGCATACCGCCGGAGAACTGGTGCGGATAGTCGTTCACCCGCTCCTTGGCCGCCGGGATCTTGACCTTCTCCATCAGCTCGATGGCCTTGGCCTTGGCCTCCTTGCGGCCCATGCCCTCGTGCACCCGGAACATCTCGCCGAGCTGATAGCCCACCGAGAGCACCGGATTCAGCGAGGACAGCGCGTCCTGGAAGATCATCGCGATCTTCCGGCCGCGGATCTTCCGGCGCTCCTCGCCGGACATCTTCAGCATGTCCTGCCCGCGGAAGAGGATCTCGCCCTGCGGGATCCTGCCGGGCGGCATGTCGAGGATGCCCATGATGGCCTGGGCCGTCACCGACTTGCCGGAGCCCGACTCACCGAGGACCGCGAGCGTTTCACCCGCGTCCACGCTGTAGTTGACGCCGTTGACGGCCTTGACCACGCCCTCACGGGTGTGGAACTCGACGTGCAGATCACGCAGTTCGAGCAG
Source organism: Streptomyces sp. NPDC039462 (assembly GCF_055639375.1). NCBI lineage: Bacteria > Bacillati > Actinomycetota > Actinomycetes > Kitasatosporales > Streptomycetaceae > Streptomyces > Streptomyces sp. NPDC039462. Next base: position 500,841 of record NZ_JBVKAO010000003.1, on the reverse strand, counting down.
CGGGGTACCGTCCCCGGCCCCGGCACGCGGCTCCGGAACGCTCATGGTCTTGTCGATGGTCGTCACGTGCGCCTTTCTCAGTGCAGCTTCGGGTCGAGGGCGTCGCGCAGACCGTCACCGACGAAGACGAAGGCGAGCACGGTCAGGACGATCGCGACGCTGGGGAACGCCCAGAGGTGATCGCTGACGCCGATGAACTGCCGGCCGTCGGCGAGGATGTTCCCCCACTCCGGGACGCCCGGGGCGACGCCGATCCCCAGGAAGGAGAGCGAGGCGACGCTGACGATCGCCGTGCCGGTGTTGAAGGCGGCGTAGACGAGGACCGGTGTCATCGAGTTGGGAAGGATGTGCCGCAGCACGATCCGGGTGTGCCCGGCGCCGAGGGCCCGGGCCGCGGCGACGTAGTCCGCCTCCCGTACGGAGAGCATCGAACTGCGCAGCAGGCGGGCCACCGTCGCCCACGAGAACAGGGCCAGCGCGGCGATGACCGGCCAGACACCCTGCCCCGTGACCAGGATGATCGCGATGGCGCCGACGAGCAGCGGAAAGGCCAGGAACACATCCGCGGTCCGCATGATCACCGCGTCGACCCACTTGCCCGCATACCCCGCGAGCGCACCGAGCGTGACGCCGATCGCGCAGGTCAACACGATGGAGGCCAGCCCGATCAGCAGGGCGAGGCGGGTGCCCGCGATCAGCCGGGAGAGCAGGTCACGGCCGAGGCCGTCCGTGCCGAACCAGTGTTCGCCGGACGGGCCCTCCATGGTGTGGTTGAGGTCCTGCGTGGACGGGTCGTGGGGTGCGAGCAAGGGGCCCACGGCGGCGGTCAGCACCAGGCCCACCACGATGACGAGGCCGACCACGGCGAGCCGGTTCTGCAGGAACCGGGCGCGCACGACCCGCCAGTAGGTGGTCTGCGGAAGCCCCGCGGCTCCGGCGTCGTCCCCCTCCCCCGGGTCGGTGCCCGCCCGCGGCGGGGTCTCCTCGGTTGCCGGGGCCGCCGCTGACGGCCCGTCGGGCAGGACCACCGGCCCCTTGGTCAGTTCACTCATGGAGGTTCCTTCGTCGGGGCCGGAGTCACGGTCGGACCGGCGGAAGTTCAGGCGGTCAGCTTTCCCGGATGCGTGGGTCCAGGGCCGCGCACAACAGGTCCACCAGCAGGCTCAGGAAGACGAAGACGGCGACCCCGTACGTCACCACGCCCAGGACGATGGGGTTGTTCTGCTGACGGACCGCGTTGACCAGCGCGAGTCCGACCCCGTCCCAGTTGAAGATCGCCTCGGCGATCAGGGCGCCGCCCATCAGCAGGCCGAGGGAGATGCCGAGGTAGGTGACGACGGGGATGATGCTGTTCCGCAGCACGTGCTTGACCAGCACCGTTCTGCGCGGCAGCCCCTTGGCGACGGCCGTCTTGATGTAGTCCGCCTGGAGCACTTCCAGCATGGTCCCGCGCATCAGCCGGGCCACGAGCGCCGCGTCGACGATGGCCAGTGTCACCGCGGGCAGCACCAGGGACTTGATGGTGCCGTCGCTCAGGAGCGGGAACCAGCCCAGCTCGACGACGAAGAGCTTCTGCAGCAGGAACCCGACCACGAAGGTGGGGAAGCCGATGGTCAGCGTGGAGACGAAGGTCGCCGAGACGTCCCAGACGCTGTACTTGCGCAGGGCCGCCAGCACGCCGACGGGGACTCCGACGGCGATATTGATGACGATGGCGGCCAGTGCGAGCTGTGCGGTGTTCACCAGCTTCGGCGCGAGGATCTCGCTGACTTCGCGTCGCTGCACGTAGTCCTCGCCGAGGTCGCCGGAGAGCAGCCTGCTGACGTAGTTGAAGTACTGCTCGTAGTACGGCTTGCCCAGGCCGTAGCGCTCCTGCAGCTGGGCCACGACCACCGGATCATGGGCATTCTCGCCACCGCCGGCCAGCGAGCCGACCGGGTCGCCCGGGAGCACGAAGAGGCAAATGAAGAGAACGACGGTCGCTCCTATGAGGACGATCAGCATCTGCCCGAAACGACGGGCAACAAAGCGCCCCATAAAGTGTCCTCTCCCCTGTGCCGCTTCTTCACTTCACCTCTCGTGCTCCCCCGTGCGCTACTTCAGTGAAAGCCCCTCGAGTATCGGCGACTCTCCGAAGGAAAGGACATCGAGCCCGTTGAACTTGTCCTTCGCCGCCAGCCGGTACTCGGACCGGTGGAAGGTGGGGATGAGAGCCATGTCGTCCATGGCCACCTTCTCGGCCTGCTTGTAGAGGCGTATCCGCTTCTTCTCGTCCTTCGTGGCGCGCGCCTTGTCGACGAGCTTGTCGAATTTCGGGTTGCTGTAGCGGCTGCGGTTGTCGCCCATGACCTCACCGCTCTTGTCCTTGGCGATGGAACCGGAGTGCAGGAGCGGGTACAGGTAGTTGTCGGGCGTGGGGTAGTCGGCGCCCCACGAGTACCGGAACAGTCCCGTGGCGTCCGCGCTCTGTTCGGCCTCGAGCCCTTCCCTGAAGGATTTGCCCCGGAGCTTCACCTTGAGCCCGAGCGTGTCCTCGAGCTGCTTGCCCACGGCCTGGATCCACTGGTCGTGTCCGACGCCCGTGTTGAACACGAGGGACAGCTCGGTACCCGGCTTGAGACCCGCCGCCTTCGCGTGCTCCTTGGCCTTCTTGGCGTCGGGCTTCAGGCAGGAGGCGCAGAGCCCGTCCTGGTACGACTTGGGCAGCGCGGGCGGAATGATCGAGGACGCCGGCCGCTGGTAACCCTTGTAGAGCCCCTTGGTGATGGCCTGGCGGTCGATGGCGTACGAGATCGCGAGGCGGGCGTCACGGCTCTTGAGCGGCCCCTGATCGGTGATCGGCAGCAGATAGTTCATGCCGTTGACGTCCTGCGTCACCCACTTGCCCGCGGGCTTGAACTTGGCCTCGGCAGCCCTCAGTTGGCCCGGCGGGACGTGCGCGTAGTCGAAGAGGCCGGTCTGGAATCCCTGGTACTCGAGGTCGAACATGCTCTGATCGTTGAGCAGGGTGATGTCCACCCGGCCGATCTTGACCTTCTTGAGGCCGTAGGCGTCGTTGCGTACCAGCGAGATCTTCTTGTTGTGGTCCCACTTGCCCGCCATCTTGAACGGGCCGTTACCGATCGGCTCATCGGCGAATTTCTTGTTCTCGCCGGTTCCGGCCGCCTTGGGTATCGGGCTGAACACCGTGTGTGCGGTCTTCTTGTCGAACTCGCAGTCGCTCGCGGCGAGTCTGACCCGCAGCGAAGTGGCATCGGGCGCGGACAGCCCGCTGAGCTCCTTCGCCTTTCCGCTGCGCACCTTCTCGTATCCGACGATCCCGTCGAGGTGGTACGACACGTCGGAGGCCAGCTCCGGGTTCACCGAACGGTTCCAGCCGCGCACGAAGGCCGCCGCGTCCACGGGCTCACCATTGGTGAACTTCGTGCCGCTCTTGACCGAGAACTTCCACTGCGTGCAGTCGTCGTTGGTCGTGGCCGCCGTGGCGAGCCGAGGCTCCATCTCACCCTTGTGATTCACGCGGTACAGACCGGTGAACACCACCTCGGAGACAATCAGTCCCGTGGTCTCCGAGGCGAGTCCCGGGTCGATCGAGACCGGTTCGGTCAGACCGAATCGGAAGGTTCCGCCATCGGCAGATCCCTGGCTCTGGCTTTCTCCGCCACAAGCCGTCGCCGCCATGGCGAGGGCCGCGACCCCCGCGGCCCATCTGATTCTCCCGACACCACGCATGAAGTTGCCTGCCTCCTTCGATTTCCCACCCTGGCGCCCAACTATTGGAGGAAGCCGGGCTTCTGGGACACCCGGAACCACGTCACGTTTCCATTACGCAGCACGGCGGCATGTTCCGTATCGGGAGCAATCGGAAGGGAAGTCCATGTCACGGAAACGTAAGGGTAATTGGCGGCGGCCCCATGCGCACGATGCGTTGCTGTCTGTTCCGGCTCAGCGTTTAACTCCCCTTCAACGCAGGGACTTAGCCCGGCATAAGCGGAGTGATTACAGGTGTGGCACGGCAGTTGTTCTGTTGGCATCGACCGGCCCCGTCGGTAGGCTCCGACCACGCGGCTTCTCGAAGGGCTAATCCGTTGACAGAACTTGCTGCTTCTCATCCACTCGCCGACTCCCATCCACTCGCGGAGTACGGCTGGAACGACAGGGTCGAAGCAGATTTCGCCCCCTACGCACCCAAGGGGCTGCTGCCCGGGCGCGTCGTCCGCGTGGACCGCGGCCGCTGCGAGGTGGTGACGCTCGCCGCGGACGGCTCCTCGGTCCTGACCCTGGACGCCGACCCGGCACCCATCGCCTCACGTGACCCCATGTGGGCCGTCTGCGCCGGTGACTGGGTGGCCCTGGACCCCGAGGCCGACCCGGCCGCCGTGCGGGTCCTGCTGCCTCGCAGTACCGCGTTCGTGCGGTCCACCTCGTCCAAGCGCTCCGAAGGCCAGGTCCTCGCGACCAACATCGACTACGCGGTGATCGCCATCTCGCTCGCCGTGGAACTGGAGTTGGAGAGGGTCGAACGCTTCCTCGCCTTGGCATGGGAGTGCGGGGCGCAGCCCATGGTCGTGATGACCAAGTCTGATCTGATCCACGAACCGGAGACGCTGCGCTTCCTGTCGGAGGACATCCGCGATGCCGCTCCCGACGTGCCGGTCCTCGCCGTCAGCGCACGGACCGGTGCGGGCCTGGACGAGCTGGCGGCCCGGCTGTCCGACGGCACGTCGGTGCTGCTCGGCCAGTCCGGCGCCGGCAAGTCCACCCTCGCCAATGTGCTCGTCGGCCAGGATCTCCAGGAGGTCAAGGCCGCGCGGGACAGCGACGGCAAGGGCAGGCACACCACGACCCGTCGCGACCTGCTCGTACTCCCCGGGGGCGGCACCCTGATCGACACCCCCGGCCTGCGCGGCGTCGGCCTGTGGGACGCCGCGCACGGCCTCTCCTTGCTCTTCTCGGACGTCGAGGACCTGGCGGAGTCCTGCCGCTTCCACGACTGCTCACACACCGCGGAACCGCGCTGCGCCGTCCTGGCGGCGGTGGCGGACGGCGAGCTCTCCCAGCGGCGTCTGGAGAGCTACCGCAAGCTCACGAACGAGAACGAGTGGATCGCGGAGCGCATCGACGCGCGCCAGCGCGAGGAGGTGCGCCGGAACTGGAAACGGGGCGCGAAGCGCGGTGCGGTGCGCGACTGAACGGGCGTTCCGCCGGAACGCCGGGGCGGGGCACGCCGGGCGGGGCACGCCGGGGCGGGCCGGGGCAGCCCGACAACAGCTCACCTCAACGATTTCTCATCGCCCTTACCGACACAGTGAGGTCGGATCGCTGATCGGACGTATGGACCGGCCGCGCCTACGGGTGCGTGTCCGTGATGGCGATGACCTCGTCGAGGTGGTTCAGGGCGGTCTGCAGGTCGTCGATCTTGGCCTGGATGCGCTCGCGCTCGGCTCGCAGCATGCCTCGTTGCTCGGCGTCGGTGTGCCCGGAGTCCCAGCACGGCAGGAGTTCGGTGATCCTTCGGCTGGTGAGGCCGGCGGCGAACATCTGCTGGAAGAAGCGGACCCGGGGGATGGCGTCCTGCCGGTACAGGCGCTGGCCGGACGGGCTGCGCTCCGCGATGAGCAGCCCTTGCTGCTCGTAGTAGCGGACGGCACGCACGGAGACGCCGGCGCCGCGTGCCACCTCGCCGATGCGGATCAGCCGCTCGGCCGCGGTCGCTGTGACAGTCATGGTGATTCCTCTCACCCGTGGCCCCGAGGTCCGGCGCTTGCCTCTGACGCCGGCGTCAGGTTTTAGCGTACCGGCCATGGACATCAACAACTCAGTTGCCCTTGTCACCGGAGCCAACCGCGGTCTGGGCCGCGCCTTCGCCCAGCGCCTGCTCGAAAGGGGCGCCCGCAAGGTCTACGCGACGGCTCGCCGGCCCGAGACCGTGGACCTGCCCGGGGTCGACGTGTTGCCCCTCGACATCGCCGATCCCGCCTCCGTGAGGGCCGCAGCCGAGGCCGCCCCGGAGGTCTCGCTGCTCATCAACAACGCGGGGATCCAGACGGGGACCGACCTGGTGACCGGTTCGCTGGACGCGGTGCGGCACGAGCTGGAGACCAACATGTTCGGCCACCTGGGAATGATCCGGGAGTTCGCGCCGGCGCTCGCCAGGAACGGCGGGGGCGCGATCGTCAACGTCCTCTCCGCCATGTCGTGGTTCGGGGGCAAGGGCGCCAACGCCTACCACCTGACCAAGGCCGCCGCCTGGGCCATGACCAACGGCGTCCGCCTGGAGCTCGCCGAGCAGGGCACGCTCGTCACAGCGGTACACCTCGGCCTGGCCGACACCGACATGGCGGCGGGCTGGCCCGTCGACAAGATCGCTCCGTCCGATCTGGCCGACGCGGCGCTCGACGGTGTCGAGGCGGGCTCCGCCGAGGTCCTCGCCGACCAGTGGAGCCGGGACGTCAAGTCCCGACTGCCGCTGACGCCGGAAGAGTTCAACGCCGCAATGGACCGCGCCCTGGCGGCACTGACGGCGGCCTGATGAGCCTCTCGGTCCGCACGGGGCGCAAGAGTGCCTAGGTCTGTGCGGACCCGTATGGTCCATCCGTCGGGCGCGCAGCTGGACCGGGCTCGTCCGACAGGCTGAGAGGGCTCAGCAGAAGGCGGAACGCGAAGCGGCCATCGCGCAGTTGCGGGGGCTGCGTCAGCAGATGACGAGCGCGCATCCGCAGTCCTTCACCCCCGCGCGCCCGGCGGTCGCGCCCTGCCCACCGCGGCGGGCGGAGCAGGACGCGCCGGGCTACCTGGCCGCTGAGCAGGCCAGGCTGCTCAGTGCTGGCCAGAGTGCACGTCGTAGAACCACTAGGCGTCCCCGCCCGGAGAGATCAGGCCCGTCTCGTAGGCGAAGACCACGGCCTGGACACGGTCGCGCAGGTTCAGTTTCGACAGGATGCGGCCGATGTGGCTCTTGACCGTGGTCGGGGACGCTCGACCCCCACCTGGCCCGCTACCCCGATGACGAATGGGCCCAGCTGGTCACCGACCAACTCACCGGGGTGCGCTCCACCCTCGCCCAGCTTTCCAAGCGCTCCCGGCCCTGACACGAGCCCCTGCCATGCCGACCCCTGTCCGCCACCGGCCCCGCCGCTATCCCTCCGACACCACCATCGCCGAATGGGCCCTGCTCGAACCCCTGCTGCCAGTTGAGGCATGCCAGACCAAGACCGGCGGGCACCCCGAGAAGTGGCCCCGCCGGCAGATCGTCGACGCCATCCGCTACCTCGTCGACAACGGATCGAATGGAGGGCCCTGCCTGCGGACTTTCCCCCGTGGCAGACCGTTTACGGGTTTTTTGCGCGATGGAACCGGGCCGGGGTCATCACCTTCATCCGCGACCAGCTCTGGCGCCTGCGGCTCACCCACCCACAGATCACCCAGATCTGGGCAGACTCCGCCTACGCCCGCGACCTGCTGCCCACCTGAACCGCAGGCCACCTCTGGATGACCTTACGGCCCGTGCTGCGGCCCAAGGGCACCCACGACTTCGTCGTCCTTCCCCCGGCGCTGGAAAGTCGAACGCTTCCTCGGCTGGATCATGAACGCCCGCCGCAACTGCCGCGACTACGAACGCCTCCCCCAACACGCCGAAGCCCACCTGAACTGGGCATTCATCACACTCATGACCCGGCGCCTGCCCCTGCGAACGCCGAGCTGGACGAAGAAGCCGCATCCCGCAGACACCTGACATCCTTCGCCCCTTGGCTGCGTATTTGGCTCCATCGCCCTCTCTTGCCCGACGGCCTCTTCTCACAGACGGAGTCCCTGAGGTGAAGCGGCAGAGCGGCGCGCCGGGTGTTCCCCCAACACGACCGCGCCTCAGGGGTTGCCTCCGCCCTCCACGCAGGTGCTCACGGGCCTCTCTGACCCCATTACGACCCTGCGGGCCACACTGTGAGGCAGGCGCTGACGGTGGGCGGGTCTCCTGCGAGGCTGCTGGACGCGGACTTGCAGTAGGCGAGTTCGGCATTGGGCTTGCCCAGTTGCGTCTTGACATCGCTGATCTTCGCGTTCGGATCGCCCTCGAGAGCCACGCAGTCGCCGGTTTGGAACAAGTTCAGGCCGTCGAGGACCTCGCCGACGGCGCTTGGACCTGTGGGTTGGTCCGAGGTTTGAATCTTGTCGCAGAGGTAGGGCTTCAGGCCAGCGGGGGCGTGTTTGGTGGCTTCAGCGAACGTCCAGTTGTCCGTGCCGCGGGAGTCGGCGGCGACCGCGAAGGGAGCGGCGCCGACAAGAGCTGTCGCCAAGGCGGCGCTCACAGTGAGGAAACGCAGGTGTCGGTTCATGGGATCCGATTCTTGTGACCGTTGCGGCCCCCTGCGAACCGAGCAAGGTAAAGGAGTGAGCTTCACCCTCTACGGCCAGACCAGCTTGTCGATCCGCGACGCCTTCACCGCGTAACTGCCGCCTGGCCCGCTACCACCCGCCGTGCCTCGGCTGCCGCGAACCGACCCCCGCGTTGCCGAGACCAACGCCTGATACAGCGCGAGGGGCCATGCCTGCTCTGCCACGAGTCCCTCGCGTCACGGACAAGGCTGAACGCCGCCCTTTTACTGACGGCATCGCGCATTGACATGTCGCGAGTTGCCTTGAAGGCGGTGGCGTCCAGGCCACCGCAGACGCGTGGCGCACAGCCCAGCTCGTCGATGCACAAGAGATCGACGCTGTCGCACCGCTACTGACCCTCCGCACCGCTGCACACCTTGTCATGGCTACGCTGCCCCTGCCCCGCCGCCGCTGATTCGGAACGGTCCTCGTGCCCCCTTCTCTCGAATTCTGGTTGCTCCCAACGGGCTTCATGCTGATCGGCGCTGTCACGAGTGCAATTGCGTGTCGTGCCCTCCTCCGGGACCGGATCCTGCACGGCCGACGGCCGCCCCATGGAAACCAAAGGCCACATAGCCCGCGAGCTCCACCGCAACGCCCCACCTGGCACCCCGGTCACGGTCTACTACGACCCGGCAGCCCCCTCCCGCTGGACGCTCCCGTCCGCGGGCACCCGCATGTACTGGCTCATCGCCGCAACGGGGGCGACCTTTGCGTTGATTGGGATAGGAATCGCACTGGTAATAGCGTTCTGGGGATCTTCATTTGAAAAGTGCGATTCGGGTACGAGCGACTACAGCACCTCGTGCCCCTAGGGCCGACTAGCGCGGGTTGCATAAGGGAACCGGCCCTCCACCTGTGCTTTCGAGTTCAAAGACAGCTACTGAGGGCCGGTTGCCTGTGCGGTCTCACATCCGGGATTTGAGCACGTCGACCTCACAGCCCGGCGCGGTCGGGTCGAAGCCGTGCTCGACCAGCCAGCGAACCGCCAGCAGGCTGCGCAACGACCACCACGCGCGGACCACTTCGACGTCGACGTCGGTGCCGTAGCCGGCGATGACGTCGCCGAGGCGTTCCTCCTGTCCGAGCGTGAAGGTGGCGAGGTCGTACAGAGCGTCGCCCTGGCCCGCTTCGGACCAGTCGATGATGCCCGTGATCTCGTCGCCGTCGACGAATACGTGAGCGATCTGCAGGTCGCCGTGCGTGAACGCCGGAGTCCACGGCCGGAGCGCGGCCTCGGCGATCCTGCGGTTGCGGATGACCAGGTCGGCGGGCAGGACGCCGTTCGTCACGAGCCACTCGCACTCGCCGTCGAGTTCCGCCGTCAACTCGTCACGGCTCCGGCCGGCCCGGCCGGGCCAGGGAGGCAAGGGTGCGTCGTGCACCTTCCTGATGGCGGCGCCCGCCGCGGACCATGCCGTCGGCGACGCGGTCGACGGTTCGCCGAGGCGGCCGAGCGTCGTCCCCCGCAGCGCGGCGATCGCGAGCACGGGCGGCTTGCGCCACAGGACCTCCGGGGTCGGGACCGGCGCCAGGGCCATCGCCTCGACCTCGACGTCGATGCGCGCCTGATCGGCGTCCACCTTCAGGAACACGTCGCCGACGCGCAGGGTCGCGCGTTCGGAATGGGCGACGACGACGTTGACCTCATCCATGAGCGAGCAGTATTCCGGACCGGCTTCTTCAGGGCGATGTCACCTCCCTCAGGGCTGTGCCGTCCGTCTGGCTCGGGCCGTCGCACTGGTATGAGCCGACGATCCCCCATCCCTGGACTTGTTCGCCTGTACGAACGCGGGTGATGGTCGGCCTCTTAGCCTGAGGTGGTGATCAGTGACATGCCGTTGAACCCTCGCACCAGTCTTGTCCGTGTGATGGAGGACTTCAGCCCTGCCTTGCTCGACCTCGTGCACGGAAGCCCTGAGCCGACCGATGAGGTGGGCGGCGTCGTCATCCACGACCCGGGGGACGAGGTCACGTACCCGCCGCGCGCCATCGTGTTGGGCGTCGGGGTCTACGGGACGGAGGAGATCACCCGGCTCCTGCGGGAGCTGGGCCGGCACGGCGCGGCCGCCCTGGTGGTGCGCGGTCCGGTGGAGCGCGACGAGGCGCTGGCAGCCGCGGCGGCAGCCTCGGGTGTGGTGCTGATCAGCTTGACGCAGGGCGCGTCGTGGTCGCAGCTGACGGAGCTCCTGCGGACGCTGCTCACCGAGGGGGACATCGGGGACCCGGGCGTGGAATCGCTGGGAGGGGTCCCTTCCGGTGATCTGTTCGCGCTGGCCAATGCCGTCGCGACACTGCTGGACGCACCGATCACGATCGAGGACCGCCGCCAGCGCATCCTGGCCTTCTCCGGCCGTCAGGACGAGGCGGACCAGGCGCGCGTCGCCACGATCCTGGCCCGCCGGGTGCCCGACGGATACCTGCGGATCCTGGAGAGCCGGGGAGTCTTCAGCGAGCTGTACCGCAGTGACCGCCCGGTGCACATCGCCCCGGCCACGATCGAGGAGGGAGAGACCGCCCTGCCACGGGTGGCCGTCGCGGTGCGCGCCGGCGACGAGTTCCTGGGGTCGGTGTGGGCCGCGGTCGAGGAGCCGCTGACCCCCGATCGTGAGCGGGCGTTCCAGGACGCCGCCAAGCTCGTCGCGCTGCACCTGCTGCGCCACCGGGCGGGCGCCGACGCGCAGAACCGGCTGCGGGCCGACCTCGTGAGCACGGTCCTGGAGGGCGGCATGGGCGCGGCCGATGCCCTGGACCGGCTGGGGCTCGTGGAGGAGCCCACGGTGGTGATGGCCATGGGCCTCAGAGGGCAGCGGGGCGACCACGCGCACCTCGCCGCCGAACGGCAGCGGCTGACCAGTGCCCTGGGCATCCACCTCAACGCGGTGCAGCCCCGGTCGGCTCTCGCGCTGCTGGGCGACGTGGCCTATGCCATCGTGCCGGTGCCGGCAGATCCGGAGGCCGGTCAGGAGCGGGCGGTGCAGATCGCCGCCAACTTCGTGGAGCGGGCCGGCAAACGCTCCCAGGTGGTGATCGGCATCGGGTCGGTGGCCACCGACCCGTCGGCCCTCAGCCGGTCGAGGACCCGGGCGGACCGGGCTCTGCGGGTGCTGATGAGCGGCCCCGGCGACCGGAACGACCAGAGCGGCCAGAGCGACCAGAGCGACCAGCACAGTCGGCACGGCCAAAGCGACCAGCCCGACGAGAGCGGCCGGAGCCGCAGACGCGTGGCCTCGATCGGCGACGTGTACATCGACGCGCTGCTGCTGGATCTGCGGGACATGGCCGCGGTGCAGGGAGACGAGCTGCTCGGGCCGGTGGCCCGGCTCGTGGAGTACGACGCCCGCCATCGCTCGCACCTGGTCGAGACGCTCCGCGCGTGGCTGGACGCCTTCGGCGACGTCGTCGCCGCGTCGGCGAGCGTGTTCGTCCACCCCAACACCTTCCGCTACCGCATCCGGCGGGCCGCCGAGGTGGCGCGGGTCGATCTGCGGGATCCCGCGACGCGCTTCGCCCTCATGCTCCGACTGCGGTTGATGCGCCCCTCGGACGTCCAAGGGTGATCCACTCCTTGGCCGTGGTCACCTGCTCCAGAATCTCGCTGACCGGATCGACGCCGAGTCCCGGCGCGGTGGGGACGTCGAGATGGCCTTCGGCGAGCTCGAAGGGCTCGGTGACGTCCGTGGCGAAGTAGCGGCTTGAACCGGAGGTGTCGCCGGGCAGGGTGAAGCCGGGCAGCGCGGCCAGGGCGACATTCGCCGCGCGGCCGAGGCCGGTCTCCAGCATGCCGCCGCACCACACCGGGACGCCGTGGGCCACGCACAGGTCGTGGATGGCCTTGGCCTCCAGATAGCCGCCGACCCGGCCCGGCTTGATGTTGATGATCGACGCGGCTCCGAGGGTGAGGGCCGCGGCGGCGTCCTCGGCGGATTCGATCGACTCGTCCAGGCAGACGGGCGTGCGCAGCTGCTTGGCGAGCGCGGCGTGCTGGACCAGGTCGTCGTCGGCCAGCGGCTGCTCGATGAGGAGGAGGTCGAAGGCGTCGAGCTTGGCGAGATGGCGGGCGTCGGCCAGGGTGTAGGCGGCGTTGGCGTCGACCTGGAGGAGCAGGTCGTCGCCGAACCGCTCCCGCACCGCGCGGACCGGGGCGACGTCCCAGCCCGGTTCGATCTTGAGCTTGATGCGGACGTAGCCCTCTTCGATGAACCCGGCCACGGCGTCGAGGAGTTCGGGGACCGAGTCCATGATGCCGACCGAGACGCCGCACGGCACGCGCTTGCGCTCGGCGCCGAGGAACGAGCCGAAGGACTGGCCCGCGGCGCGCAGTTGGGCATCCAGGACGGCCGTCTCCAGTGCCGCCTTGGCCATCTTGTGGCCCTTGAACGGCTTCATGGCGCGCTTGACCGCGTGGGCGTCCGCGTCGGCGGGCAGCGCGGGGATGAGGAAGCGGCGCAGCACGTCGGCCGCGCCGTCGACGTACTCGGAGCAGTAGCGGGGCTCGGACATCGCCACGCACTCGCCCCACCCCTCGCTGTCGGGCGTGACCACGCGCACGAGCAGGACGTCGCGGGCGGTCTCGACGCCGAAGGAGGTCCGGAACGGCGCCCGCAGGGGCATCGCGATCCGGCGCAGTTCGATTCCATTGATCTTCATGATGCTTGGGCTCCTGGGGAGGATTCAGGGGTCACGCGGGACGGGGGCGGGCGCGTTCGACAACGTAGGAAGTCCGGTCGTGGAAGCCGGTGACGCGGGCGCCTTCGGCGAGCAGGCCGCCGAGCACCTCACGCATCGCGAGGCGCCACGCCTTGGCCGCGCCGGGGTCGGTGCGGCGCAGTCCTTCGATGTCCGGCGGGACCTCGACCAGCAGGGTCGCGGCGTCGCGACGGCCGATGACGGGCAGGTCGTCCCGTACCGCCAGCGCGGTCGCGGCATCGTCGGGGACCTGCACGGAAGTGCGGTGCGATGCCGCGGCGGCGATCACCGCGGGATGGTTCAGCTCCCAGGCGATGAGCGCCCGGTCGGTGTCGTCACCGCCGTTGATCGCGTCGTCCATCTCCCCGTAGAAGCTGGTCAGGTACTCCACCGGGAGCCCGCCGAGCTTGACCAGGTTGAAGTGGGCGTTGCGCCGCACCAACGGATCGTAGGTCCACGTGATCCGCCGCAGCCCGCGCGCCAGCGCCCACTCGCGCTGGTGCAGCTTGAGGGCCAGGCCCGCCCGGTGGCCGGGCAGCGCACCGGTGACGTGCGAGTGCAGGGCCTCCCCGGCGGGAGCTGCGAAGAAGGCGACGGACGCGCCGACCAGCCGGCCGTCGGCGAAGGCTCCGGCGACGTAGTTGCCCGCGTGGGAGAGCGCCCGCATCTGCTCGACCCCCATGGGCGAGCTGCCGGGGGCACTCCCCCAGATCTCCTCGAACAGCGTGTTGACACGCTCCAGTTCCCGCAGCTCGTGCAGCTCCCGTACATCGAGTGCGCTCACCGGGCGACCTCCTCGACAAGGGCGGCCAGGAGCCGGGCGCGGGGGGCCAGCTCGGCGACGACCACGTGCTCGTCGTCGGCGTGCGCCCCGCCCCCGACGGCACCGAGGCCGTCCAGAGTGGGGCAGCCGAGTCCGGCCGTGAAGTTCCCGTCGGACGCGCCGCCGACCGCCGCCGAGGACAACTGCCCGAGGCCCAGCCGCTGAGCGAGCAGGCCGGCCCGTGCGAACAGGTCGGCGGAGGACGCCTCCTCCAGCGGCGGCCGGTTGGGTCCGCCGCGGACCTCCACCCGCGCTCCGGGCACCGTGCTCTTCATGCCGCGCATCGCGCTGTCGACCCACTCCTGAGCCGTGAGAGAGGGGACGCGGACGTCCACGCTGACCGTGGCTTCGGCGGGCACCGTGTTGGTGGCCGACCCGGCCTTGACCACCGTGGGAACCACGGTGGTGCGCCAGCCGTCGCGGACACCGACGTTGGCCTCCTCGGCCAGCCCGGCCAGGGCGAGGATCAAATGCGCGGCCTCCACCGCCGCGTTTACGCCCTTGTCCGGCTCAAGACCGGAGTGGGCCGCCCTGCCGCGTACCACCAACTCGTACGCGGAGGTGCCCTTGCGCGCGGTCTTCAACGCGCCGCCGTCCGCCGACGCCTCCAGGACGAAGGTCGCCGCACACTGCCGTGCCGTCTCCTCGATCAGCGCCCGCGAGGTGTCCGAGCCGACTTCCTCGTCCCCGGTCACCAGGACGCAGACGCCGTCCAGGGAGGGCAGCGAGGCCAGGGCATGGAACAGCTGCACCAGCCCGGCCTTCATGTCGAAGACCCCCGGCCCGCGCGCGATGCCGTCGGCCACCGACCACGGATGCGTGGCCAGCGAGCCCATCGGCCACACCGTGTCGTGGTGTCCCAGGAGCAGCACGCGGGGGGTGCCGAATGTCCACCGCAGATGCGTGACGCCGTCGATGACGAGGCGTTCCGGCGAGGCGCCGAGATGGCGTGCCCCCTGGGCGGCCACGACGTCCGCGCTGCGCGCCACGGCGTCCAGGTCTGCGGAGAACGACTCGCACACCACCAGTTCCTCGAGGTCAGCGAGCATCGCGGGCAACTGGAGCGCCGGCCGTCCCGGCGGCGCGCCGCTCATCGGGCGCCGCCCGGCTTGCCCGGCTTGCCCGGCTTGCCCGGCTGCTCACGGAAGAACGCCGCCCAGCGGTGCGGGGTCCGCCGCTCCCCCGCCGGCATGAGCAGATCATCGTGCGTGTCGGCGACGACTGCGCGCCCGTACAGATCTTCGGTCACCTTCGGCTCCTCCTCGGATACATGCCTGTGACGCTAGGCGAGAGCGAGGAGCTGAAGTTCGTCGCGAAGCCCCGATTTCGTCGAAGTCCTCCGTATCGCTGAACGACTCGGCGATTCCGCGGCTCCGCGACTCCACTTCGGTGTCACGTGCGGCGGAGGACCGTCAGCAAGGGCGGATGAACCATGCGTCCGACCAGTTGCCCCACCCCTTCTTGTTGTTCGGCGGTATCTCGGGCCACACGAGCTTCTTGTCCTTATTGAGCACCTTGGCGTACGCACCGTCCTGGTTGTTGATGTAGGCGCCCACGCCCTCCCAATTGCTCAGCGCGTAGGTTCCGCACTGCCAGAACACGTGGATCTTCCAGCTCTCCTTCACCGGGTCCCACGTCTCGGTGCAGAAGCGGCCCTTCGGACAGGAGCTCAGCCCGTCCGTCGTGTGGAAGACCTTCTCGGGTGCGGGCGTGACCGTGGGGGATACCGCCTGTGGCGACACCGGGGCCGCCTGGGCCTGGGTGGCGGCCAGGGCTCCCGTCAGCGAGGCGAGGGCGACGGCCGTCGCCAGAACAGATCTCTTGACCAGCATGGGCTTGCACTCCTCGATTGCGGTCGGTGGCTGCGCTCGGCGTGGTCCGCGTCTTCCTTGCACAGCTCTTCCTTGCACAGCCTGGGCGGCCCGGGAATCGGAGCGCATGTGCTTTTGGCTCCAGCCAAAACGTCGGGCAGGTGCCGGCGTCAGGACCTGCCGAGGAGCTGATGGCCCAACGGGGTCGCGGTGTGCAGGACGCGTTTGCCGTCGCGTCGGGACGCGATGAGTCCGCCTTCCCGCAGCACGGCGAGCTGCTGGCTGACGCTCGGCAGGGACACACCTGTCGCGTGGGCGAGTTCGGAGGTGGTGGAGCAGGCGAGCACAGCGGCCTCGTACAGGAGCGCGGCGCGGGTGGGCCCCAGCAGGCGGGCCAGCGACGCCAGGGAGGCGGCGGACGACGCCGGGGAGGCGCCGGACGATGGCGGAGTCTTGTCGACCGGGTAGATGAGCACGGGCCGCAGGTCGCTGTCGGCCAGCGTGATGGGGCGCCGCCAGCAGAAGTACGACGGGACCAGCAGCAGGCCCCGGCCCTGTAGATGCAGGTCGTAGTCGACCGGATAGTCGACCGTCAGCACGGGC
This sequence comes from Streptomyces sp. NPDC039462, assembly GCF_055639375.1. NCBI lineage: Bacteria > Bacillati > Actinomycetota > Actinomycetes > Kitasatosporales > Streptomycetaceae > Streptomyces > Streptomyces sp. NPDC039462. Next base: position 484,542 of record NZ_JBVKAO010000003.1, on the reverse strand, counting down.
GGCTCCCACACCGCCATCGGCCGCAGAGTGTTCAACAGCGCCCGCGTCCCACCGTCGACGAGGGCGCGGGTGCGCAGCGCCCGGTCCGTCGCCGTGGTCGCGTCGATGTGCCTCCACACGGGCTTGATGAACTCCCGGTGGTACGTACGGAGGTTCGCGCCCAGCGCGGTCAGCGCAGCCGTGTCGCCGCGCGCCAACTCCGCGCCCGCCCATGGCCGTCCGCCGCTCGCCGACAGCAGGGCCAGCTCGTGGCGCAGTCGGCTTTTCGGTGTCGCGAGCACCCGGTCGACGCCTTCCCGCAGCTCCGGGGGGCCGCCTTCGACGGGCGGGGTGAGGAAGTCGGGGAAGTACGCCGCGCGTGGGACCAGAGTGGACAGTGCCGACGCCGCCCCTCGGGCCTCCTCGCCCCGTCGGACCAGGCCGCCGGCCATCCGCCGCCACGGCGCGAAGGCGAGGGCACCCTCACGGGTCTGCAAGCGGCACAAGCTGCACACGATCTCCCACAGCGGGTCCGGTCGCCGGGCGAGCCTGACGTTCTCCACATCACTGCCAGTGAAATGGATGCGCAGCATGGCTCCCCCGTCGGCCTTCGATGCCCGACCAACACTGTGTCACGCACGAGATCCCGGACGAGGGCCAATCTCGGTCAGGCACAATGCACTTGCTCGCTGGGGAGCCCCGCAAGGTTCGTGCGGGAATGACGCGCCAACCCATAGAATTCAAGAACAAACCAACAGTGCGGTTTTGACGCCAGATTCTTTTTCAAGATCGACGGGGGCGGCAGAAATGATCACTGCACAGCGGAGCGCGTCCGAGAGCCATGCGCGCGGAACCAGGGACTGCCCATGAACGCACATGTGGCGGCATGGGGCGGAAAGCCGCCGGATCTGCGTTCCGGACATGCGCCGCGGTCCTCGGCATCGGCGCGCACTCCCCTGGTCGGGCGCCGCCCCGACCTCCTCGACCTCTCCGTGCGACTCAAGCGGCCCACGGCCCGGTTGATCACCCTCGTCGGGCCCGGCGGCGTCGGCAAGACACGGCTGGCCGAGGCCGCGGTGGCGCACGCGGCGGTGCCCGTCGTGCGGCACGTGGACGCCCACGAGATCGAGACCCCTCAGGCGCTGGCCGAGGCCATGGACGTACCACCGCCGTCGGCCGAGTCCTGGCTGGTCCTCGACGGCTTCGAGCTCTCGGGGCACCCCGCGTCGGCCATGGTCGACGCGCTCCTCGACGAACGGCCCCTGCTGCGGATCCTTGCCACCGGCCGCAGGCCGCTGCATGCCCACGGCGAGCAAGTGGTCCCCGTGCGGCCACTGTCCGCGCCTCCGCCTCCCTACCACCAGGACGTCTCGGAGCTCCAGGAACACCCCGCGGTGACACTCTTCGTCGACCGGGCCAGGAGAATCATTCCCTCCTTCGCCCTGACCGAGGACAACGCCCGGACCGTCGCCGAGATCTGTGCCCGCCTCGACGGCATCCCCCTCGCCGTCGAACTCGCCGCGAACCGGCTGCGGTTGTTCGACCTCGACGTCCTTCTGACCCGGCTGCGGGACGGCAGGCCGGTCCTCGGGGGCAGCCACCCGGCACGCTCGCCCCGGCACCGCTCCATCAGCGCGATCTCGGAGCGCAGCTACGACCGGCTCGACGAGCACCAGCTCGCTCTCCTCACCCGGCTGTCGGTGGCCGTCGGCGGCATGAGCCTCACCACCGTCGGCGAGCTCTGGGGCCTGCCCGCCGACAGGGCCGAGGAGACCGTCGAGGCCCTGGCCGCCCACGCGTTGCTGCGCGTACACACCTCGGACGCGGAGACCCGGTGCTCGATGTACCACATCGTCCGGGAGTCCGGCCTGGAGCGGCTCGAAGCGGCCGGCACCCTGGACCACGTCCGCGATCAGCACGCCGAGCACTTCCTCGCGCTGGCGCTGCGGGCCGAACCGCACTTGGCCGGGCCTCGGCAGCACACGTGGCTCGACCGGCTGGCGACGGACCACGACAACGTCCGGGCCACCCTCTCCCATCTCACCGCGCGGGGGCGGCGGCACGACACCGCCCTGGCCGCGCTGGCCCTGCGCCGCTACTGGCTGACGCGTGGTCACCTCGCCAGCGGTGAGCGGTGGTTGGCGGACGCGTCGGCCGTGTTCCTCACCCGCGCCGAGCAACGGCACCTCACCGCGCGGGCCGAGGCGGCACGCGGCGCGCTTGCCCTGGCCGCCGGGGACAGCCATCTCGCGGCGGACTGTTTCCAGCGAGCCGCCATCGCCCATGCGGAGTGCGGGCAGCGCCACCAGGAGCTGACCGCCCGCACCCAACTCGCCGCTGCACGGCCCGACATGGCGTCCGACACCTCCCGCGCTCTGGCGGAGCACGTCCTCACGGCCGCGCGGACGTCCCCGGCGCCGGAAGAGGTCGGGGAGGCGGCACTCGCACTCGCCGCGCGGGCCCGCCACACCGACGCCAAGCTGGCCTCCGACCTGCTCGACGCGGCCGAGACCGTGTACACGCGGGCGCAGGACGTACGCGGCCAAGGCCTCGTACTGGTCCGGCGCGCCGATGTGAGCATCGCGCGCGGCGATCAGGAGCGGGCGGAGAGCCTGCTCCACGAAGGCCTGCTCCGGCTCCAGGCCGTCGGGGAGCGCACCATGCTGCCCCCGGCCCTGGAAGCCCGCGCCTATCTGCTGTGGCAGCGCCTGCCGGAGCAGGGCGAGCGGATCGCGAGGATACTCGCCGCCTCGACGGCCATCCGGGAGGCGACCGGAGCGAATCCGCTCCCTGCCTCGGCCGTGCCCGCCACCGCCGCGCGGGAGTTGCGCGCGTTCTGTTCGGGTCCGGAGTACGAGGCGGTACGGCGCGAGGGGCGGGCGCTGACTCCGTGGGCCGCGGCCCAGGAGGCGCTGGCCGCGCCGCTGCCCACCGGGCCCTCGCCGGCCGCGGCGCCCGAATCCGCCCGCCTCTCGGCCCGTCAGTACGAGGTGGCCCTGCTCGTCAGCAACGGATTGACCAACCGGCAGATCGCAGCCCGGCTCAACCTGTCGGAGTGGACCGTGGTGAATCACGTACGGCACATCATGCGCCGTCTCGACGTGCCGTCCCGCGTCCACATCGCCCAGTGGGTGGCGCATCAGACGCGGTAGCGGCCGGGAGGCGGCCGACCCCAGGGCCTCGATGCGCCCGTGGCCGAGGCCGCCTACCGGCGTGCCGGACGGCCGACGGACGCCCGCCCGACCGGGGTGATGACACAGGTTCTCAGGCCAGCAGCGGTCGCAACTCCCCGACGAGGACCTTTCCGTTCTCGTTCTTCGGCAGCTCCGCGACTCCCACGACCCGTTCAGGGATGTACCACTCCGTCATTCCCCGTCCGGCGAGAAACGCGCGCAGTTCCGCCAGGTCGGGCGTCCGGTCCGCGCGGGGCGCGAGTACCGCGCACGCGTGTTCCTGGCCGTCCTCCCCGCTGTATCCGATGATCACGGCTTCGCGCACGTCGGGATGGTGCAGGATCTCCCCCTCCACGTCCGCCACGGGGATCATGTACGGCCCGCCGACCCGGCGGCTCGCCCGCCCCTCGAAGCGCACGCCGCCCGCGCCGTCGTCGCGGACCAGATCGCCGGTGTCCATCCACCCTTCGTCCCGCGTCCAGGTCGGCTGGGCCACGCCGCCGTCCGCTCCGGGCGACCACACGGCCACGCAGACGGAGGGTCCACGGACCCAGAGCCGGTGCACGCCGTCCTCCCCCGGGACCTCCCGCAGGGAGATCTCCAGGCCCGCGAGGGGCCGCCCGTCACTGCGGACGGCACCGGCCGGCGGCCCCCCTTCCGGAGTGCGGATGCCCATGCCGAGTTCGGTCATCCCCCAACAGGTGCGCACCGGCACCGAGAAGGCGTCGGTGACGTCGGCCACGAGTTTCGGCACCACGGGCGCGCCCCCGCACATGACGAACCGCAGGTCGGGCAGCTCGTGCGGGTCGGCCCGCTGCGCCTCGACCAGCTGCGCCGCGAAAGGCGGCGCGGCGAACACCTGGGTGACGCGTGCCTTCGCCATCAGCTTCAGCTGTTCCGCCGCGTTCCAGGTGTCCAGGTACGCCCCGGTGCCCTGGGCGAGGATCGGCCCCCAGAGGCAGTACAGGAGACCGGCGAGCCCCGAGACGGGGTGGGGCGAGCAGAACACCTCACCCTTGTCCCAGCCGCGCTCGGCGGCGCCGGCCGCCGCGGCGGTCCCGGCGTGGAGCGTGTTCTCGGTGTGCAGCACGGCCTTGCGCTCGCCGGTGGTGCCGGAGGTGAACATCACCAGGATCACGGAGTCGAGGTCCGGCCCGGAGGGCACCTCGATCGGCTGCGGCAGCCGGTCCTCGTGCGCGGTGTGCAGGAAGTACGCGGCGAAGTCGACGGCCCCGTCGGGCACTTTGTCGCCGTAAACGACCCGGTGTCGCAGCTCGGGGAGCCCGGGCGCGATCTCTTCGAGGACCGCCGCGTAGTCGTAGCCGTTCCAGGTGTCCGGGACGACGCAGAGGCTCGCCCCTGTCACCCGGAGCAGCCGCTCCACCTCCCGGCTGCGCATCGTGGGCAGCAGCGGCACCGCGACGGCGCCCGTCCAGGCGCAGGCCAGGGTGAGTGCGGCGGCCTCCCACCAGCCGGGGAACTGGAAGGCGACCCGGTCGCCGCGCCGGATCCCCAGGGACAGCAGTGCGGCGCCGAAACGCTCGGCGTGGCCCGCGAGTTGGGCGTAGCTGATGGTGACCGGGTCGGTCGCGTCCGTGCGGGCGGCGACGACGGCCGGGGCCTCGGGGTGTTCGGCGGCCGTGTCGAGGAGGTCCTGGATGATGGACCGGTCACGCCACCAGCCGCGCTCGCGCATGCGCGCGGCGACGTCCTCGGGCGGCCGGATCCCGAAGGGGATCTCCCCGGCACCCGGTTCGTGCGGTCCGTGCGATTCGTGGTCAGTGGAGGCGGCGGGCTCAGGCACGCGTTCCCCCGTCATGCGGTGCGGATACGATTTCGGGCGCGGGGTCGACCAGGTCGCGGGGGAACTCCATGCCCCAGCGCACGAGTTCGATGTACGGCAGGTGCAACGACCCGACGGCCACGACCTGTTCGGTGATCCGGCCGTCGCGGACACGCACGGTGTGGGCCTCGATGCTCGTCCCGCGCTCGCCGGTGGGCTCCTGCCCGAGGAACGTGCCGGTGTTGTGCCAGTGCATCGTGAAGCGGAACGCCACCCGGGTGCCGTCCGCGTTGGAGAACTCGTCGTGCAGGGCCACCCGTACGCCCGGGAACCCCTGGTGTACGGCCTTGCAGAACTGGACGATGAACGGGACGCCCTTGACCCCCCATTTGAGGGGAGTGTAGAAGACGGCGTCCTCGTCGTAGAGCTCGGTGAGGGTGTCCCAGTCCTGCTCTCCGAGGGCCCGGATGTATCGCTGGATGAGCGTCTCGCCGTTCAATGTCCGCTCCTGCCTTCCATGTCGTGGTGCGCGGCCTTCACTCTCACCCAGTACCGACGCAGCGGCGCCGCGAAGTGTGACAGGCCCGTCCGGGCCATGGGTGTTGCCGCTCCCCGATCCCCAACTCACCAGCTGCTTCAGACCGTTTCCATGATTCCTGTCGTACTCATGTCACGGTTTCGCCTCCGGCTGCGTCGGTCCTGTTGAAGCACCTCACACGACGACGAACGAGAGGCCGCGGGATGGTCACGGACGCACCACACACTCGGCAGCGGAACCCCTGGCTGGTGCTTGCGGTGCTCTGCGCGAGTTCCTTCATGACGCTGCTGGACACGACGATCGTCACGATCGCCATTCCCGAGATGGCGGCGGGGCTCGGCGCGTCGCTGGACGACATCCTCTGGTTCGCCAACGCCTACATGCTGGTCTTCGCGGCGCTGCTGCTGCTCTCCGGACGGCTCGGCGACCGCTTCGGGGCGCAACGGGTCTTCGCCACCGGACTCGCGGTCTTCACCCTGGCATCGGTGGTGTGCGGCCTCGTGGACACCCCGGGGCAGATGATCGCGGCCCGGGCCGTCCAGGGGCTCGGCGCCGCGGTGATGATGCCGCAGACCCTGGCCCTGATCAGCGCCGTCTTCCCGGCGGAGCGGCGCGGGGCGGCCTTCGGCGTATGGTCCGCCGTCGCGGGTCTGGCCACGGTCGCGGGGCCCACCGTCGGCGGCGCGCTGGTCTCCGGCCTCGACTGGCGCTGGATCTTCTTCATCAACCTCCCGATCGGCGCGGTGGCACTGCTCGGCGCGCTCGTCGTGGTGCCCGACGTCCGGACGGGACAGCAGTCCTCGCTGGACCTGTCGGGTGCCGTCCTGTCCACGGCGGGCCTCACCCTGATCGTGTACGGGCTGATCGAGGGCGAGCGCTACGACTGGGGCACCATCGAGTCCTTCCTCAGCATCCCGCTCGTCATCGCGCTCGGTGTGGCGCTCCTCGGGGTCTTCGCGGTGCACCAGCGGGCCCGTCAGGACCGGCGCCCGCTGGTGCCGTTCGAGCTGTTCCGCAGCCGCGGGTTCACCGTCTCCGCCCTGCTCGGCGCGATGCTGCTGTTCGGTTCCATCGGTGTGCTGCTGCCGCTCACCCTCTACCTGCAGTCCGTGCTCGGGCTCTCCGCGGGCGAGGCCGGTCTCGCCCTCGTACCCGGACCGCTGGTCTCGATGTTCGTGGCACCCCTGGCCGGCAGCGCCGTCGGCAAGCTGGGCGGCCGCAAGCTGCTCATCCCCGGGCTGCTGATCTTCGGCGCCGGTATCGCCCTCACCGCCGTCATGGCCGAGCCGGACTCCAGCGTGTGGGCCATCATCCCGGGCCAAGTGGTCTTCGGCATCGGCATGGGTCTGGTCTTCGCGCCCACCAGCACGCTCGCGATGCAGGAGATCCCGCCGCGGCTGACCGGTGTCGCCTCCGGCATGTTCACCACGTTCCGGCAGATCGGCGCGGTCGTCGGCGGTGCCGCGGTCGGCGCCCTGCTGCAGAACCGGCTCGCCGCCGAGGGTGTCCCGGAGGAGGTGCGGCAGCAGGCCGGCCGGCTGACGGACTCGATGTACGCCGACGGCCTCACCGACGCGGTGCGCTACGGCCTGTTCCTGACGGTCGCGGTGGCCGTCGTCGGCTCCGCACTCGCCATGCTGCTGCCGCCGGCCCCGCGACCCGAGCCGGAATCGGCCTCGGAGGCGCCCGCGAAGGCGGACGTCGCCGGAGCCATGGACTAGCGGAATTCTTTCCCCGCTCCCCCTCCGCCCGCCGCATTTCCTGAACCCGAAACTGTTCCCTGAAAGGAATTCGGACGCGGCATCGGTGGATTCCGCATGGAGAACGGCAGGAATCGGCAGGAGGGGTGGGAGCTTGGGATTGTAGACTCGGCAGGGCAGTTGACGATCGATGGCGACGCGTCCTGAACCTGAGTGCACATGGAACGGAGAGTCATGGCCGAGGCGACAGCCGTCTCCGAGCGATCCGGCACCTCGGATCCGTTCGAACGGTACCGGCAGCTTCTGTTCGGCATCTCGTACCGCATGCTCGGTACCGTCGCCGACGCCGAGGACGTCGTCCAGGAGACGTGGCTGCGGTGGCAGCGCGTCGACCCGGACGCCGTCGCCGACCCACGCGGCTACCTGGTGCGGGCCGTCACCCGCACCTCCATCGACGAGATGCGCCGCAGCCGGACCCGGCGCGAGGAGTACGTGGGGCCCTGGCTGCCCGAACCGCTGCTGGTCTCGTCCGACGTCGCGGTGGAGTCCTCACTGCTCGGCGAGTCACTGAGCATGGCCGTCCTGGTGATGATGGAGACGCTCTCCCCGCTGGAGCGCGTGGTGTTCGTGCTGCACGAGGTGTTCGGGTTCAGCTTCCCCGAGGTCGCCGAGGCGGTCGACCGCAGCGAACAGGCCGTACGACAGCTCGGCAGCCGCGCCCGGCGCCATGTGCGGCTGCGGAACCGGCGCTTCGAGTCGGACCGCCGGCGGGTCCGCGAGATCACCGAGCACTTCGTCGCCGCCTGCCTCGGCGGCGACGTGGAGGCGCTCATGACGGTGCTGGCCCCCGACGTGACCATGTGGGCGGACGGCAACGGCCACGCGGAGACCCCGCGCGTCCCGCTGCACGGGGCCTCCGTGGTCGCCGAGTACTTCGCGTCCACCGCGGGCGGCTATCCGGCCGGGCTCGTGGTCCGGACGGACGAGCAGCACGACGGCACGCCCGCCGCCGTACTGGCCACCCCGGCAGGGGTGTTCGCCGTGGTCGCGGTCGACGTCGACCTGGTGGACGACCGTCCCCGGATCACCGCCGTACGCGCCGTGCGCAACCCGGAGAAGCTGCGCCGGGTCCCGGTCACCCCCTGAGGGTTCCAGTCACCCGCTGAACGGCCACGGCACGTCCCGAGGGTCGGCCCGCCCGCCGGCCGCCCGCTCATGGGCGGCCGGGGGGCGGTCACTCCGCCACGGTGTCCACCGCGTCGTGGTACTCCCGGCCCAGCACCCACTTCGCCACATGGAGGCGCGACGGCACGTCCAACCGGCGCATGACCTCCCGGACGTGGTTCACCACGGTCCACTCCGACAGGCCCAGCCGCTGCGAGATCTGGCGATTGGTCATCCCCTGGCTGACCAGCTTGGCCACCTCGTACTGACGGGCCGTGAGCCGCGCCGGACGGGACACCGCCGACGCGGACCCGGCGGGCGGCGGGCCGAAGGCGAGCGCCTCGCCCGCGGCCGCGACGGCGGAGAGCACCCGCCCCTCCCGCCACGCCGCCGCGTACTCGGAGCCGGACAGCAGGCGGCGCGCGTCGGGCAGAGCGGCGGCCACGCCGTGGACGAGCAGCGGCGGATGCGCTCCGGTCGACTCCCGCAGCGCGGACGCGGCCGCGAGGAGCCGCGCCACGCGGTGCCCCTGGTGCGGCAGCCGGCGCCACAAGTGCACCGCGTGCCCCTCCAGCACCGAGGGCAGCACCATGTGCTCCCCGATGGACCGCAGCCGGTACAGGCCCTCCCACAGCAGCCGCTCCGACAGCGCCTGATCACCTTGGCAGTCCGCCAGCACGCCGCGCATGCCGAGGACCAGCCCTTCGCCCCGGACGTCCCGCGCCCGCAGGAACAGGGAGTTGGCCGTGTCCAGCAGGTCGGCGGTGAGCTTGGCGTCGGCGCACCAGCTCCCGGCCGCCAGCGGCAGGGCGGCGTTCGCCACCTGGACGGTCGCCCCCTCGTGGGACGCCACGCGGAGCAGCTGCGCCGCGGCCTTGCGGATCGTCTCGGGCCCCGCGGACTGGTGGGTGAAGGCGAGCCAGGCCAGCGCCGCCCGCTCGTGGGCGGTCTCGCCCTGCTCGCGGAAGGCGCAGGCCGCGCGCCAGAAGCAGTCCGCGGCCAGCCGCACGCTGCCGCGCGCCAGGGCCACCTCGCCCCGTGCCGCGTGGGCCCGCGCGGACGGCTCCTCGTGTCCGGGGGCGGCGACGAACGTCTCCGCCGCCTTGGCCAGCCACTGCTCCCCGAGGTCGAGATGGCCGCGCACCAGCCAGAAGCGGTGCAGGGCGAGGGTGGCGCGTGCCGCGTCGAGCCGGCGGCCGCTCGTCTCCAAATGGGCCAGCGCGGCCAGCAGGTCCTCGTGCAGCGGGGCCAGCCGCTGGAGCCACTCGGCCTGCTGGGGTCCCGTCAGGTACGGCTCGGCCTCGAGGGCGAGCGACAGGAAGTGCTCCGCGTGCCGGCGCCGGGCGTCCGGCAGCTCGCCGGTGGCCGACAGCCGCTCCAGGCAGAACTCGCGGACGGTGTTGAACATCGTGAACCGCGGCTCCCCGCCGCCCGGCGTCACCCGCAGCAGATGGTGGCCGACCAGCGCCTCCACCGCCTGTTCCGTCCGGTGCGCGGGGAGCTCCCAGAACTCCTCCGCGGTGGGGAGGTTCGTGCCGGCGGTGAAGACCGAGAGACGGGTGAGCAGAGCGCGCTGCTCCTCGTCGAGCAGCCGGAAGCTGTGCTCGGTGATCGAGTGGACGCTGCGGTGCAGCGGCGAGCGCGCGGCGTGGTAGCCGCCCAGCACCGGCCGGCCTTCGCGGAGCCGGGTCAGCAGGCTGTCCACCGGGAAGAGCCGCAGCTTCTCGGTGACCAGCTCGATCGCCAGCGGCAGCCCGTCCATGCGGGTGCAGATCTCCGCCACCGCCCGGGCGTTCTGCGCGGTCAGCGCGAACGACGGGTCGATCGCCCGGGCCCGGTCGACGAACAGCTCCACCGCGGCGTAGTCCTGGAGTTCGAGGACGTCCTGCCGGTACGGCGAGGGCGGGGTCGGCAGCGGGGGCACCGGGAGGAACCGCTCCCCGTACAGACGCAGGGGGCGGCGGCTGGTGGCGAGGACGCGCAGTGCGGGCGCGTGGCCCAGCAGGGTGTCGACCGCGGCGGCCGTGGCGTCGGCGGCCTGCTCGCAGCCGTCGAGCACCAACAGGCAGGGCTCGTCCGGCAGGACGGCGGCCAGGGTCTCGGCCAGGTCGTCGCAGCCGGTGGTCCCGTGCAGGTCCAGATAGGCGACCCGGGCGATGCGGGCATCGGCCACGGCCGCGCAGGCCAGCCGGCTCTTGCCGACACCGCCGGGGCCGGTCAGGGTGATCAGCCGGTGTGCTTCCTCACCGAGCAGTGCGGAGAGGGTGAGGACCTCGAGGTCGCGCCCCACCAGCGTGTCGCGGTGGCCGGGTACGCGGGACGGCAGGTCGAGGGTCGGCCGGGGGCAGAGCCGGCCGGTGCCGAGCGCCCCGGCGGTCATCGGGATGTCCCGATCGCCCATGGGGCGAATTGTTTGTACTCAGATAACTGAAGTCTTGCATTCCGCATGACGCTACCCCCCGTAGCTCACGGTGCGTGAAACTCAGGGAAGAGCATACGGACCGCATATCTTCCGGGGAACCTTATTTTTCACATTCTTGGAATTACTCTCGCCGCCGTTCCAGATCCTGAGACGAGCGACTGATGACGGAATTCTCATTCCGCTTCGATTTCCTCAGGATCACGCGGCAGAGCATTCCGAAGATCAAACCCCAGAAAGCCGCGCCGAGTCCCCACAAGGTGATACCGGACGCGGTGGTGAGAAATGCGACGATCGCGGCGGTCCGGTGGTCCACTTCGGTGAACGCGCCCGAGATGCTGCCGCCCAGGGCACCCAGCAGGGCGACGCCCGCGGCCGCCGAGATCAGCTCCGGCGGCAGCGCCGCGAACAGCCCGGCGACGGTCGCCCCGCACAGGCCGACCGCGACGTACAGCACCCCGCAGCTCAGTCCGGCCACATAGCGGCGGGCGCGGTCCTCATGAGCGTCCGGGCCGGCACAGATCGCCGCCGTGATCGCGCCGAGGTTGAGGGCGTGCGCCCCGAACGGCGCGAGGACGACGGACGCCACACCCGTGTCACGGACCAGCGGCCCCGAGGGCACCGCGTAGCCGGCCGCCTTGAGCGCCCCCACCCCCGGCGCGTTCTGCGCCGACATGGTGACCAGGAACAGCGGCAGCGTCAGGCTCACCAGCGCCTCGCCTGGCCAGGCGGGCGCGGTGAACACCGGGGTGGCGAGGGAGAGTCGGGTGCCGCCGAGGGACAGCGTGCCGGTGAGGCCCGCCACCGCGACGGCCGCGGCGAGCGGCGCCGCTATGGCATACCGGGGCGCCACCCGCTGACAGACGACGTAACCGGCGAGCATCACCCCGGCCACCGCGGGACCGCTCTCCAGCGCCCGGAAGGCGTCCAGGCCGAACCGCAGCAGGATCCCGGCCAGGACGGCGGAGACGACGGCGGCCGGAACGCGCCGCATCAGCGCGTCGAACCAGCCCGTCGCGCCCACCAGTACGGTGAGCGCGGCGGCAGCCAGATACGCCCCGATCGCCGTCGCGTACGGCATCTCGTCGAGCTGGCCGACCAGCAGCGCCGCACCCGGTGTCGACCAGGCCGCCACGATCGGCGCGCGGTACCGCAGGCTCAGCACGAACCCGGTCACACCGCTGCCCACGGCGATCGCCCAGACCCACGACGAGAGGTGGGCCTCGTCCAGGCCGCCGGCGTGCGCGGCCTGGACCACGATGGTCAGGGGTCCCGCGAAGGAGACCACGACCGCTATGGCGCCCGCGACGACCGCGGACACGGACGCGTCCTGCCACATCCGCCGCGCGCGCCCGCCGTGGGCCTCCGCCATCAGAGGATCTCGACGTTGGCGGCGGGCCGCAGCCGCCGCTGGCAGTCCAGGACGTGCTGGGCGCCGCGCAGCACCACGTCGTAGTCGAAGTCGTCGTGATCGGTGAGCAGCACCACCGCGTCCGCGGCGGCCACCTCCTCCTCGGTGAGCTCCACCCTGCGCACCCGGGCGTCCAGCGGCACGGATTCCCGTACGTGCGGATCCACCGCGTGCACCTGCGCGCCGGTGCGCAGCAGCAGTTCGGCGACCTTCACCGCCGGCGACTCGCGGGCGTCGCCGGTGTTGCGCTTGTACGCGAGGCCCAGGAGGAGTACCCGGGAACCGTTCGCCGGGCGCTGGAGCCGATTGAGGGCTTGGACCAGCCGCTGGACCACGTAGTTCGGCATCTGGCTGTTGACGTCGTTGGCGAGGTCGACGAACCGGAACCGGCGGCCCAGTTCACGCTCCACCCGCCAGGAGAGATAGCGCGGGTCGACGGGCAGGCAGTGGCCGCCGACCCCGGGGCCCGGCGTGAACGGCATGAAGCCGAAGGGCTTGGAGGAGGCCGCGTCGATCGCCTCCCAGACGTCCACCCCGAGTTCGCGCGCGATCACCGCCATCTCGTTGACCAGCGCGATGTTGACGTGCCGATAGGTGTTCTCCAGGAGCTTGGTCAGCTCGGCGGTCTTCGTGTCGCGCACCGGCACGGTCCGCTCGACCACCGTGTCGTAGAACTCGGCGGTCCGGCGCAGGGACTCCGCGTCCACGCCCGACACGATCTTGGGGGTGGTCTCCAGGGTCCAGCGCCGGTTTCCGGGGTCGATGCGCTCGGGGCTGTAGCCGAGGTGGAAGTCGGTACCGGGGCACAGGCCGCTCTCCTTCTGCAGCAGCGCTCCGAATACGTCCTCGGTGGTGCCCGGGTACGTGGTGGACTCCAGGACGACCAGCGCGCCCGGCCGCAGGTGCGCGGCCAGTGTCAGCGCCGCCTCCTCGATGCAGGTCAGGTCGGGTACGTCGTCGAGGAGCGGGGTGGGCACGGTGACCACGGCCACGTCGAAGCCGTCGAGCGCCGCCACGTCGGTCGTGGGGTGGTAGGCCCCGGACTCCAGCGCCTTCGCCAGCCGGCGCTCGTCCACGTCCTCCACATAGGAGTCGCCGGACCGCAGCCGGGCGATCCGCCCGACGTCCACGTCGTAGCCCACGACGGTGTGGCCCGCCTCCACGGCCCGTACGGCCAGCGGCAGGCCCACATATCCCTGGCCGACCACCACCACGCGACGGCCCGAGCTCGGCGGGACGGCGTCGTTCTTCGTTGGGGACATCGTGTGCCCTTTCAGCCGTTGTGCACGAGCGCCAGGTTCGCCGCGACCAGCAGGACGACGCCCCAGCGGTGGATGGTGACGCCTTGTTTGCGGGCCGAGAGCACCTCACCCGCGACCAGCCCGGCGTGTGCCTGCCGGGCGCGCAGACCCACCACGGGCAGCAGGAACGCGCAGAACCACCACGGCACCGCGCCGACCGCCGCGGTGACGACGATCGCGCCGGTCTCGGCCAGCGAGAGCCCGGCGATGAAGCCGCGGTAGACGCCCGGCGGGACGCTCGTGGCGAGGTTGCGGCGGCCGGCCACCCGGTCGCCGTCCACGTCGTTGATGTTGGAGTAGACCGAGACCATGAGGCTCCACAGTCCGAACAGGAAGCACGCAAGCCACGCCGCACCGGTCATCTCCCCGTTCAGCAGGGCGAAGGGGATCAGCACGCACAGGCCGGTGCTCAGCCAGATGACCGCCTCCTGGCCGCCCCGGTAGCTGAGCTTGAGGCCGTAGGAGTACTGCACGCTGATGACCACAGAGAAGCCCGCGGCCGCCAGCGCCCACCAGGGCCGGTGCGGTGCGACCAGCGCGGTGAGCGCCCACAGGGCGCTGCCCCCGATGGCGCATCCCCAGCCGAAGCGCAGTGCTTGCCGCAGGGTGAGCCTGCCGTCGAGCAGGGGTTTGCGGTCCCGGGCGCGCAGTGACTCCTGCGGGTCGTAGTTGCGGGCGTCGCTGCCGTCCCGTACTCCGGTGACGTCGTCCAGTGCGACGGTGGCCGCCACGACCCCGACCCAGCCGATGTCGAACAGCACGAGGACCCACCAGGTGCGCGGTTCGTCCCAGGCCGCGCCGGGCAGCAGCGCCAGGACGACGAAGACGCAGAGGTAGTAGTCGAAGAAGGAGAGCTTCGCCAACTTCGCGTAGGCGCCCGCCCGTTCCCGGACGCCCTGGCGCGGTGGCGCCGCGGTGGTCGCCGTCATCGTCCCGGCTCCGCTCCGCCCTTGCGGCCGACCGTGCTGATCAGCACCTGGCTCAGCCAGTGGTGGGCCGGGTCGGCCATCTCGGCGAGGGCCGCGTCGATCCGGGCGTCGTCGAGGAGCCCGGCGCCGACGATGCGCGGTCGCATGAACTCCAGCCACAGCATGTAGTGCCTGGCCTGGTCGGAGCCGCCGCGCACCATCACGGCCCGGCCCTCCGCCGTCGCCTCCAGGCCGGCGGCCAGGACCAGTTGGTGGTCGACGTGCCCGCCGCGCGGGTCGTGGCCCGACTCGCGCATCAGGCCGTATCCGGCGGCTCGTACGTCCTGGAGGAAGTCCTCCGAGACGTACGAGCGGAACAGTGTGGAGGAGTCGGTGTCCTCCAGGAACAGCACTCCGCCCGGTCGCAGCGCGCGCACCATGCGGTCCACGGCGGCGGATCTGTCGGGCAGGTGCTGGAGCACCATGCGGGAGTGCACGAGGTCGAACGCCGCTTCGGGCAGGTCCTCCTCCCGCAGATCGTGCCGTACGGCGTCCACCTGGGGCAGTGACGCCAGCGCTGTGAGGCGATCGGTCTGGAGGTCGGTGGCGAGGACCCGTCCTGTGGGGCCCACGCGGTCGGCGAGCCAGCGCGCCACGGAGCCGGATCCGGCGCCGATCTCCAGGCAGTGCCAGCCGGGCCCCACGCCCAGCGCGGCGAGCCGCTCCAGGGTTCCGGGGTCCCATATCGCCTCGTTGGTGCGAAGCCGCTCGGTCTCCTTCTCCCAGACCGGGTCGAAGACGTACTCCTGCTGTGCCGGTGGGCTCGTCATGTGGGTCTCCATGGGCTGCACTCGCGTACTCATGCGTAGAACTCGCAGACCGTGTCGGCGATGAATTCGACCTCGGCGTCGCTGAGGTGGGGCCAGATCGGGATGGCCAGGTTGCGTGCTGAGGCCAGCTCGGCGTTGGGCCAGCTGCCGTCCGGTGCGGCCCACGGTGCGAAGGCGGGCTGCCGGGGCAGCGGCACGGGGTAGTAGATGTGGCTGCCTATCTGGTGCTCCGTCAGGTAGGCGCGCAGGTCCTCGCGGCGGTCGACGAGCAGTGAATAGACGTAGTAGCAGCGGCCGTTGCGGCCGGCGGGAGGCGCGAGCACCCCGCGCTCGCGCAGTGGCTCGAAGCGCTCGGTGTAGTAGTCGGCGATCCGCGCGCGGCGTTCGAGCCGGTCCGCGAAGCCGGGCAGCCGGTGCAGCTGGAAGGCGGCGAGCACCTCGTCGAACCGGTTGTTCTGACCGATCCGGTGGTGCAGGAAGCGGTGGACGCCGTCCTGCCCGTGGTTGCGCAACATCCGGACCGTACGGGCCAGTTCGGGATCGTCGGTGAGCACCACCCCGCCCTCGCCCGCGGTGCCGAAGGCCTTGACCTGGAAGAAGGAGAACACGCCGAGGTCGCCCCACCGCCCGGCGGGCCGCCCGTCGAGGACGGCGCCCTGGGCGACCGCCGCGTCCTCGATCAGTGCGACACCGTGCTCGCGGGCGATCGCCCCCAGCTGCTCCATGTCCGCCATGATCGAGAAGACATGGGCCGGCATCAGCGCCTTCGTGCGCTCGGTGATCAACGACTTGGTGGCGTCGGGGTCCAGGACCATCGTCCACGGGTCGACGTCGGCGAAGACCGGGGTGGCCCCGGTGTTCGCCACCGAACTGGCCACCGGCTGACAGCAGAACGCGGGCACGATCACCTCGTCGCCCGGGCCGATGCCCAACGCGCGCACGGACAGCTCGAGACCTCCGGTGCCGCTGGCACAGGCGATGACATGGCCGGCGCCAGTCATCTCGCCTAGCGCCGCCTCCAGTTCGGCGGTGCGCTCACCGAGGATGAACCGCTGATCGGGGCCCGTGCCGAGCTCGTGCACGGTCGACAGCAGCGCCTCGCGGTCGTCCTCGAAGAGGTCGGGGGGAAAGAAGGGCAGAGTTTTCATGACGCGGCCCCCGTGTAGAAGCGGCGGACGGCCTCGCACACCCGGTGCACTTCGTCGAGGGCGAGGTCGGGGTGGAAGGGGAGGGCGACGGTGCGCTCGCAGGCCGCCTCCGCGTTCGGGAAGTCGCCCCGGCGGTGGCCAAGTTCGGCGAAGCAGGGCTGGAGGTGGAGCGGGATGGGGTAGAAGACCTCGGTGCCGATGCCCTCCCTGGTGAGGTGCTCCACCAGGGCGTCCCGCCGCTCCACCTCGATCACGTACACGTAGAAGACCGGGTCCGCCGGTACGCCGCGGTCGACCACCGTGGGCACCCGCAGGACGCCCGGCATGTCGGACAGCAGCTCGGTGTACACCGCCGCCAGCTCCTTGCGGCGGTCGATCGCCGCGTCGAGCCGGGGCAACTTGCCGAGCAGCACGGATGCCTGGATGTCATCCATCTTGCTGTTGGTGCCCGAGGCGCCCGACAGGTTGGAGATGCCGGCGATGTGGTCCACGGTGCGGCCCATCCGGCCGTGGTGGCGCAGGATCGCCACCTGCTCGGCGATGTCCGGATCGTCCGTCAGGACGGCGCCCGCGTCGCCCAGCGCGCCCAGGGTCTTGGTGGGGAAGAACGACAGGACGCCGGCGTCGCCCAGCAGCCCGGCGTGGACGCCGTCGCGGCGCATGCCGATCCCCTCGGCGCTGTCCTCCACCACCTTCACGCCGTGCCGCTCCGCCAGGGCGCCGAGTGCGCCCATGTCGGCGAGCTGCCAGAACAGGTGCACCGGCATGATCGCCTTGGTACGCGGGGTGATGGCCGCCTCGGCGGAGCGCGGATCCAGCGAGTAACCGGCCGGTTCGATGTCGGCGAAGACCGGCTTGGCGCGGGCCAGCGCCACCGAGGTGGCCGTGGCGGCGAAGCTGAAGGCCGGCACGACGACCTCATCGCCGGGGGCGACACCACAGGCTCGCAGCAGCAGGACGAGGGCGTCCGTCCCGCTGTTCACCGCCACCACGTGCCGTGCTCCCGTGTAGGCGGCGAGCGCCTTCTCCAATTCCGCGACCTGCCGGCCGTGGGAGTACTTTCCACGGTCGAACATCTCGTTGAGACGGCGCTTGATGTCCGGCCAGCAGTCGTTGAACGTGTCGGCCTGAGTGAAGAACGGAACCGGCTTTCCGATTTCTCGTTCCGTATTTCGATCGGTGCTCCGGGCAGGGGTGATCACACAGTCCTCCGTGTAGCAGGACGGAGATATGGATGTGCGAAGCTAAGCCGGTCGATTTCCCGGCGGCAATGACAAACCCTTGCCGGGACCGGGGACGGGGCACCGGCAAGTATCAGTCATGCCGGACCGTGGGAGGCGTCGAACCAGCAGGTCAGGGAGGGTTGTTGAAGGACGCCGACCAGCCTTGCCGGGGGCCGTGGAGGGGGTCGGCGCTTGACACGGAACGCCCCCTCACCGCAGCTTTTCCAGGGTACCGCCGCGTTTCCGCATCACGTGTCAGAGTCCGATGAGCGGGTGACAGAGGATGTGCTCTCTTTGAAATTTCACGGCGATTCCGGAGGACCGGAGAAGTCGGCGGCACCGCATGTGAAGACTGCGGTTCCCGCCGGGCACGAGAAATCCGAAAGAACCTACGCCGAGGACATCGTGTGCGGACCACCGACCTCCCGAACGAAAGGCACCGCATGAGCGACGACGGCGTGCTGACCCGGTCGCTTGACGCCGTCCAGGAGCGCATCGACACCGTCCTCACCCAGGAGAGCGCGCGCTGGACCGCGGTGGATCCGCGCTGTGCCGCGTTCGTCGACAGCGTCACCGCGATCACCACCGCCAAGGGCAAGCTGCTGCGCCCCCGCTTCTGTCTCCTCGGCCACCTCGCCGCCGGCGGCACCCCCGGCCACGACAAGGCCGTCGACGCGGCCGCCGCCCTCGAACTCCTGCACACCTTCGCCCTGTTGCGCGACGACGTCCTCGACGACTCGCCGCTGCGCCGGGGCGCCGTCACCGCGCACGAACGGCACGCCAAGGAGCACCGGGCACGCCTCCTGCGCGGTGAACCCCGCCGCTACGGAGAGGGCATCGCCAACCTCGCCGCCGACCTCGCACACGTCTACGCCGACCGGCTGGCCCACGCGCTGCCCGCGGCGGCCCAGGCGGTGTGGGACGAGACCCGGGTCGAGGTCACCGTCGGCCAGTACCTCGACATCACCGTCGCCGCCGAAGGCGTGGCCGACCCGGAGCTCTCCCGCTGGATCGCGGTCTGCAAGTCCGGCCGGTACACCATCCAGCGTCCCCTCCAGCTCGGTTCCGCCCTCGCGGGCCGGCCCGATCTGGCCCCTGTCTTCGAGAGGTACGGTCTGCCGCTGGGCGAGGCGTTCCAGCTCAGGGACGATCTCATCGACGCCTTCGGTGACGCCGAGGACACCGGCAAACCCGCCGGTCTCGACCTCGACCGGTTCAAGATGAGCTACCTGCTCAGCCTCGCCGTACGCAGCGACGACCGGATCCGGGAGCTCGCCGCCACCCCCGCCGCCCCCGACGGCGCGGCCAGGATGCGCGACCTGCTCGTCACGACCGGTGTGGCCGACAAGGTCGAACAGCGCATCGCGGACCTCGTCGACCAGGCGCGCGAGGCGGTCGCCGACGCACCCCTGGTTCCCCGCTGGCGCACCGAACTCATGGAACTCACCACGCGTGTGGCGTACCGGGACCGCTGAGGCGTACCAGAACCGCTGAGGCGTACCGGGAGCACCTGGCTGCACCGGAGCCGCTGGAGTCACCGGAGTCACCGGACCGTACTGGAACCACCGAGCCGTACCGGAACCACCGAAAGGAACCGCACCGGCATGGACCGAACACTGATCATCGGGCTCGGGCGGGCGGGCCTCGGGCTGCACTGGGCGGTCCTGCGCAAGCTGCGCGCCGCCGGGCGACACACGGATCTCTTCGACCCCGCCCCCGTCCTGACCCTGGACCCGCCGGCCCCCGCGGCACCCGCGCGGGCCGAGGGCCTGCGCCCCGTCGCCTCGATCGCCGAGGCCCGCACCCTGCTGGACCCCGAGCGCACCGTCGTGCACCTGTGCACCCCGCCCGTGGCCCGCCTCGGCCTGCTGCACGAACTGGCCGCCGCGGGATTCCGCCGGATCATCGTGGAGAAGCCCCTGGCGGTCGACCGTCAGTCCGTCCACGAGATCCTCGCCCTCGCCCGCACCGAGCGGCTGCGGCTCGCTATCGTCGCCCCCTGGCTGGCCAGCGCGCTGACCGCACGGCTCGAACGCATCGTCGCCGAGGGCGCGTTGGGCGAGCTGCGCTCCATCGACATACGGCAGAGCAAGCCGCGCATGAGCCGCACGCTCACCGACGGCGGCCACCCCACCGCGTTCGACGTGGAACCCCCGCACTCCCTCGGGCTCTGTCTGCGGCTCGCCGGGGACGCCGTCCTCGCCGCCGCCGAGCTGACCGACATGCGGATCGGCGACACCACCATCCCCGGCATGGGCCGCGCCGAGCTGGTCTTCCGGCACCAGAAGGCGACCAGCCGGATCGTCTCCGACCTCACCGCCCCGGTCCGTGAGCGCCGCGTCCAGCTGGAGTTCGCCGACGGCCGGGCGGTCGCGCACTACCCCAACGGCGAGGACGACCACTACGCCCAGCTGCGGTTCAGCCGCACCGGGCGCCCCGAGACGTGGGAGGTCTTCCCCGACGACGCGCTGGCCGCCTACTTCGTCGACACGTACCGTGCCCTGCGCGACGGCACCGACCTGGCGGCCCAACTGCGCCTCTCCTCGCGCGTGGTGGAGCTGCTCGCCGACGCCAAGGACACGACTCGGCGGCCCGGCGCCGGGGACGCCCACTCCCCCGCCGGACCCGCCGGACTCGGCGGACCCGGCGGACGGCAGGTGAGCCATGCGGGATGACACGGGCTCGCGGGCCGAAGCGGGGGCCCGGGGCGAGGCAGGATCCCGGCGCGACAGGGGAACCCGGGGTGACGCGGGATCCCGGTACGACAGGGGGCCCCGGGATGACGCAGGACTCCGGGATTACGCAGAACCACAGGGTGACGCAGGACCCCGGGATTACGCAGGACCACAGGGTGGCGCAGAACCACGGGGTGACTCAGAACCCCGGCCCCCCGCCGGGGAACCCCTGCTCTCGCCGCCGCCCGGCATCCGCTACGCCGGCATCGGCGACGAGGCCGCGCCCGACCTCGCCGGCCAGATCCGCGCCCACCAGCTCCTCGGCTGGTCCGCGATCGAGCTGCGCGACATCGACGGCACCGCCCTCGCCGACCTCGACGACGCTGCGTTCGACCGGGTCGCCGCGTCCCTGCGCGAGGCACGCCTCGACGTGGTGTGCGTCAACTCCCGCATCGCCAACTGGGCCCGCCCCGTCACCGGCGACTTCGAGCTGGACCGCGGCGAGCTGACGCGCCTCGCCCCGCGCTGCGCCGCGCTCGGCACCCGGTACATCCGCGTGATGTCCTACCCGAACGACCCCGGCGCCCCGCTCGACGAGCCGGAGTGGGCCCGCCGGACGATCGGCCGGCTGACCCGCCTGGCCCGGCAGGCCGAGGACGCCGGTCTCGTCCTGCTCCACGAGAACTGCGCGGGCTGGGCCGGCGCCGACCCGGCCCGCGCGCTGCGGCTCCTGGCGGAGGTCGACAGCCCGGCGCTGCGGCTGCTGTTCGACACCGGCAACGGCGTGGCGTACGGCTACGAGGCGTACGACGTGCTCACCGAACTCGTCCCGTGGGTGGACCACGTGCAGATCAAGGACGCCCGGGCCGAGGCGGGCGAGGCGGTCTACACCCTTCCCGGGGAGGGGAGTTGCCGGGTCGCCGACTGTCTGCGGCTCCTGCTCGACCACGGCTACACCGGCACCTGGACCATCGAACCCCACCGCACCGTCCGCCCGCACGAGGGCCGTACCGACGCGGGCAGCGACGGCGTGGCCGAGTTCGTGCGGTACGGACGCGCCCTGGAGTCCCTGGCCTCGCGGCTGCCCGCCCGGTCGGCCCCCGACCGGGAGGCCGCCCGATGACGACACTGACCCACGCCGACCACGCCCTGCTCCTTCACCTCCTCGAACTCCCCACCGTCGGCCCCCTGGAGGGCGAGGGCGAGCCCCGGCTCAGGGAGGCACAGCGGGCCTACGCGGACGCCGCGCGCCCCCTGGGCTTCGAGGTCGTGCACCACGCCGCCGCCGAAGCCGCCGAGCTGACGGACGATCAGGTCCCGCTCGCCGTGCACAGGGCCGTCGCGGACGACCCCGCGTTCCTGGCCGTACAGCCCTCCCTGGTCCTCACGCTCGGCCCCGAACTGCCGCAGGCGGACACGGTGATGTTCAACGTGCACCTCGACACCGTCGCGGGTCTGGAGCCGGTCGGGTTCGACGGGGAGCGTTTCACCGGGCGCGGCGCGATCGACGCCAAGGGTCCCGCCGTGGCCCTGCTTGCCGGGGTGCGCGCGGCGCTCGACGCCGCCCCCGACCGGCTCGCCGGCACCCGCGTGCTCATCCAGGCGGTCGCCGGCGAGGAGGGCGGCGCCATGGGGGTGTTCGGCACCCGCCCGCTGATGCGCCGCGGCTGGTACGGCAGGCTCAACCTGTTCTGCGAGCCGACCGGGATGCGACTGCTGTCGCGCTCCACGGCCGCGATGACCGCCTGCGTCCGGGTCGACGGTGACGACGCCATCGACGACCGGCCCGCCGCAGGGCACAACGCGACCGTCCTGCTCGGGCACCTCGCGCAGCGGCTCGCCGCCCGGCTCCCGGAGCACGCGGACGGCGGCCAGGTCTGCGTCGCGGGCCTGCACACCGGGCACCTCCACAACCGGGTGTACGGGACCGGCCGGCTGCTGCTCAACTGCTCCTACCCCGACTCCGCCACAGGGCAGGCGCTGGCCGACCGTCTGGAACGCGAAGTGGCCGAGGGCGTGCGGGAGTTCACCGAGACCTATCGGGACCACCGGGACTTGGCCCGCACCGCCGCGGACGCCGCCGTGATCACCCGTGTCGAGTGGCACAAGCGCGGGCTGCCCGCGCTCCCGCCCCTGGACGACCCCTGGGCCGTCGACCTGCTGACGCGGGACGGCGGGCCGCCCCGATGGCCCGCCGACGAACCCGCGTTCACCTGCGAC
Organism: Streptomyces sp. NPDC039462; assembly: GCF_055639375.1. Lineage (NCBI taxonomy): Bacteria > Bacillati > Actinomycetota > Actinomycetes > Kitasatosporales > Streptomycetaceae > Streptomyces > Streptomyces sp. NPDC039462. The sequence continues at coordinate 462,070 of NZ_JBVKAO010000003.1, read as the reverse complement.
GCGATATGGGCGGCGGGCCTGCCCGGCGCGTACACCGCCGTCCTCGGCCCCGGCGACCTCGACCGCAACCACGCCCACGCGGCCGGGGAGTACGCCGACCTGGCCGATCTCGAAGCCTTCGCCGGGGCGGTGAGCGGCATCCTCGTCCGCTTCGCCGCCCGGCGGCACGCCACCACAGGAGGAAAGCGACAGTGACCCAGTCGACCGATGCCCCGCCGCACGACGGGGTGACCGTCCCGTACGACGCCCTCGTGACCTTCAGCGCCGAGGTCTTCACCGGCCGCGGGGTGCCGGAGGACCGGGCCCGCACCGCCGCGGAGGCCCTCGTCCACGGCGATCTCACCGGACTCACCTCGCACGGCCTCGCCAACCTCACCCGGCTCTACCTGCCCGCCCTCGACGCGGGCCGCATCGACGCCACCGCGGAGCCGGAGAAGATCACCGACACCGGTGCCGCCGTCCTCCTCGACGGACGCCGCTCCCTCGGCCTGTGGGCGGCGACCGAGGCGCTGGAGCTGGCCGCCGACCGTGCCGCGCAGACCGGCATCGCCCTGGTGACCATGCGCGACGCCACCCACTTCGGCTGCGCGGGGCACCACACGGCCCGGATCGCCCGGCGCGGCATGATGGCCTTCCTCGCCTCCAACTGCGGCCGCCAGCGCATTGCCCGCCCGCCGGGCGGCCGGGCCGCGATGCTCGGCACCAACCCGTTCAGCGTCGCCGCGCCCGCCGGCGACCGGCCGCCGTACGTCCTCGACATGAGCACCACCGTGGTGCCGACCGGCAAGGTGCGGGCCGCCGCTCGCGCCGGGGAGCCGATACCGGAGGGCTGGCTGGAGGACGCCGAGGGCCGCCCGGTGACCGATCCCCACGCCCTGGACACCGGTGCGGGCTTTCTGCGCTGGCTCGGCGGTGACCCCGCCACGGGCGCCTTCAAGGGGTACGGGCTCGGCCTGATGGTCGAGGTGCTCGCCGCGCTGGTGCCCGGTGCCGGGCTCGGCCCCGCCCCGGAGGCCCTGTCCGGCGACGGGCGGCCCTCCGGGCGTGACGACGACATCGGCCTCACCGCCCTCGTCCTGGCACCCGGCGCGCTCCGCCCCGGCCCGGACTTCCACACCGAGGCCGACGGTCTCTTCGGAGCGCTCCTCGACTGCCCGCCCCTGGACCCCGCTCGGCCGGTGAGCTATCCCGGACGGCCCGAGGAACTGACCGCGGCGCACCGCAGGGCGCACGGCGTACCGCTGTCCGCCCAGTGCCACGCCGAACTGACCGCGCTGGCCGCCGAACAGGACCTCGCGTTCCCCGAGCCGATCCCCGCGCCGGACGCTCTTCCCTCGGCGGGTGCCCGATGAGCCGCCGTCCGGCGGCGCGGACCCGCGTCGGCCTCATCGGCCTGGGTGTCATCTCGAAGTTCTATGTCGCCGGTTTCGACCGGCTGCCCGGCCTGGAGCTCGCCGCCGTGTGCGATCTGCGGCCCGCCGCCCTTGAGCCGTTCCGGAACGTCGCCAAGTGCTACACCGGTCACGCCGAACTCCTCGCCGACGCCGGCGTGGACGCGGTCGTCGTGAACGTCCCCAACGACGCGCACGCCGCCGTGTGCGGGGACGCCCTCGCCGCGGGGGTCGCGGTGTGCGTGGAGAAGCCGCTCGCCATCCGTGTCGAGGACGGCCGCGCGCTCGCCTCGCTGGCCAGGGAGAAGGACGTCACCCTCTTCACCTCCTTCCACCGCCGCTACAACTCCGCCGTCCTGCGCCTGCTCGACGAGGTCTCGGCGGCCGGCTCCCCCGTGCGCTCCCTCACCGTCCGCTACCTCGAACGCATCGAGGAGCACGCGGGCAGCGACCGCTGGTACCTCGACGCCGAGCGCTGCGGCGGCGGCTGCGTCGCCGACAACGGACCCAACGCCTTCGACCTGGTGCGGCTGTTCCTCGGCGACGTCGAGCCGGCGGGTGCCGAGGTCGTCCGCGACGAGCTGGGCACCGACCGCAGGGCCTCGGTCGATCTGCGCTCGACGGCCGGCGTCTCCGCGCGGGTCGAACTCGACTGGTCCTACGACGGCGAGGTCAAGGACGTCACCGTCGAACTCCGGGACGGCACCCGGCTGTTCGCCGACATGCTCGACGGGCACACCGAGTTCAAGGGTTCGCTCTGGCACGAGTACGTCGGTGTGCTCACCGACTTCGACACCCGCCTGCGCGCCGGACAGGACGCCTCCCGCGACGGACTCGCCGCCCTCGAACTCGTCGACGCCGTCTACCGCGCGGAAGGAGCCACTCGGTGAACCCGGGCGAGGACGGCGGCAAACGCACCGTGCACGCCACGGTGGTGAAGGTGCTGACCCACCGCCGCGACGACCGGGGCATGCGCCTCGAGGAGTTCACCAGCCGCTGCGTACGCGCCGGCGAGGTGCACGAGCTCGTCACCACCGACCAGGCCGGCAGCCCGCCCGAATCCCGCATCGACCGGGTCGGCTTCCTCGGCTTCGCCGAGATCCAGCGCGCCGGGGTGATCGACCGGGGCGACGAGGTGTGGATCGACGGCCGCCTCGCGGGCACCGTGCTCGGCTTCGACTCCTGCCACTTCCCCAACCACTACAACGTGCTGATCGCCGTCGACGACCTGGTGACGGGCCCCGACCTGGACCTGCGGCCGGAGACACCGCTGTTCTTCCGCCAGGTTCCGGCGGACGTCCGCACGTCGGGGCCCGCGGGAGCCACGCCCGGGCCCGCCGGAGCCACGTCCGGGCCCGCCGGAGCGAGGAGCTGACCTTGGAACCGCTGAACAGCATCAAGAATCCGGACAGTAGAAGGGTGCAATTCGCATGAGCTCCGTCACCTTCGACGTGACCCCTCCGCACGCCCCCGGCACCACCTGGCGGCTCGACGCGGAACTGTCCCTGCCGCCCGGTGAGGCGCCCGACACCGTGCTCCTGCTGCTGCCGGGGCTCACCTACGACCGCCGCTACTGGGCCGCTCCCGGCGCCCTCGGCTACACCCGGCACGCCGTCGGCGAAGGCTACGCCGTCCTTGCCCTCGACCGCCCCGGCACCGGCGCGAGCGAGCACCCGCCGGCCGAACAGGTCACGGTCGAGAGCAACGTCGAAGCCGTGCACCAGGTGGTGACCGCCCTGCGCCGGGGCGGCCCCGGGCGGCCCGCCTTCCGCCGTGTGGTCGCCGTCGGGCACTCCTTGGGCTCGGGCATCGCCCTGATCGAGGCGGCCCGCCACCGCGACCTGGACGCCCTCGTGGTCACCGGGCTGCTGCACGCCATCGGCCCGCTCTACCCGGAGGCGATGCCGGCCCTGTACCCGGCCGCCGAGGACGCGTTGCTCGCCCCGACGAACCCGCCGGAGAACTACCTGACCACCCGCCCCGGCTGCCGCGCCACCCTGTACGAGCACCCGGCCGGCATGGACCCCGACGTGTCCGCCTGGCACGAGGACACCAAGTCGACGGTGACCGCCGGGGAGGGCTTCACCCTGGACGCCATCTACCAGCCGGAGGTGGCCGCCGAGATACGGGTGCCCGTCCTGCTGGTCGTCGGCCGGGAGGACCGTCTCTTCGGCGGCGGGGACGCCTCCACCGAGGACGCCGCGTCCGTCGTCGCGTACGAGCGGAAGTTCTACACCGGCGCCACCGACCTGGAGGCGTTCGTCGTCCCGGACGCCGCGCACTCCCTCAACGTCCACCGCAGCGCGCCGAGTTGGTACGCCGCCGCCCACGAGTGGCTCGACCGCAGGTGCCCCGCACGTGAGCGCTGAGCCGAGAGGAGGGGACCGGACATGACAGACCGCAGCACCCGTCCACCGGCCGGCGGCCACGCCGTGGTCCTCGGCGGCAGCCTCGCCGGACTCTGCGCGGCGGCCGCACTGGCCACGCACGTGGACCGGGTCACGCTCGTCGAGCGCGACCGCTACCCGGACGAACCGCGCTGGCGCCGCGGCGTGCCCCAGGCCCGCCACACCCACAACCTGCTGGGCGCGGGCCAGCGCTCCCTCGAACAGCTCTTCCCCGGCCTCTTGGGCGAGCTGCGTGACCTGGGCATGGTCGAGGTCCGCATGCCGCAGGACATGCTGCTCATGGTGCCGGGCGGCTGGGTGGACCGCTTCGAGGGCCCGCACGTGGTCCTGTCCGGCTCGCGCGACCTCCTCGACTGGGCCGTCCGCCGCCGACTGCGGCTACTGCCCACCGTGGAGATCCTGGAGGAGACGGAGGCCGTCGGCCTCGTCGCCGGACAGGGCGAATCGGTCCGCGGGGTGCTGCTCCGCGACCGGGGCTCCGCGGCGCGCGCCGGTGGGGGCCGGCCGTACGAGCAGGCGGCCGACCTGGTCGTGGACGCCACCGGCCGCGGCTCCCGGGCCCCGGCCTGGCTCCAGGACCTCGGCTACGGCACGCCGGAGGAGAGCGTCGTCGACGCCGGCTGCGCCTACGCCACCTGCGTCCTCGAACCCGCCCCCGGGCACACCGCCGACTGGAAGTGCATCCTGCTCCAGTCCACACCGGAGGAGCCCCGCTCGGGCATCCTCAACCCCATCGAGAACGGCCGCTGGATGGTCTCCGTGGCCGGTCTCGGCGGCGAGCGTCCGCCGCTCGACCACGCGGGCTTCGTGGACTTCGCCAAACGCCTGCGCAGCACCGCCCTGTACGACGCGATCCGCGACGCGAAACCCCTCGGCGACGTGTACGGCTCCGGCCGTACGGAGAACCGCTGGCGCCACTACGAGCGGCTGACGCGCTGGCCCGACCGCTTCCTCGTGCTCGGCGACGCCGTCGGCGCCTTCAACCCGGCCTACGGACAGGGCATCTCCGTCGCCGGGATGAGTGCCCTCGTGCTGCGCCGGGCCCTGGAGCAGGCCGTGCCGCCCGGCGCCGGACGGATCCCGGCCGGTCTGACCGGCCCCCTGCGCAAACCGGTCGCCGACTGCGTGGAGGCCGCGTGGATGCTGTCGGGCAACGCCGACCTGGCGTACCCGGGAGCCTCCGACGGTCCGCTGCCGCTCGCCGCACGGCTCGGCAAGCGCTACACCGACCGGCTCCTGAAGGTGGCGACCACCGACCGGGCCGCGGCCATGGCCCTGCTCGACATGACCCACCTGCTGGCTCCGCCGCAGGCCGTGTTCCGGCCGAGGGTGCTGGCCTCGGTGCTGCGCGGCCCGAGAAACCCGACCTCCCCGACCACCTCGCCCCCCGGCCCCGCCGGGACCGGCCCGACCCGAGGAACGCCCATGACCGCCGAGTCCGAACGCATGGTGCAGGTCTACCGCAAGCGGGCCAAGCGCTACGACCTCACCTCCAACCGCCTCTACCTCATCGGCCAGCGCACGATGGCCTACAAGCACCTGGCTCTGGAGCAGCTCGCCCTGCGCCCCGGGGACACGGTCGTCGACGCCGGCTGCGGCACCGGCCACAACCTGCCGCTGCTCGCCGAGGCCGTGGGCCCGACCGGCCGGGTGATCGGTGTGGACCTCACCGACGCCATGCTGGAGCAGGCGGAGGACCGGGTGCGGCGCGCCGGGCTCTCCCAGGTCTCCCTGGTCCAGGCCGACCTGACGACCTATGAGTATCCGGAGAACGTCCGCGGCATCACCGCCTGCTTCTCGCTGACCCTCATCAGCGAGTACGCCAAGGTGATCGAGCGCGGCTACGAGGCCCTCGCGCCCGGCGGCCGCTGGGTGGTCCTCGACTACCGGCTGCCACGCTGGTGGCCGGAGCGGCTCATCCCCGCGCTGGGCCCGATGATCGCCCCCTTCGGCGGCGACACCAGCATGGTCCTGCGCCACCCGTGGGAACCGATCCAGGAGGGCGCCGCCCGCCACCGCGTGCTGACCCGGTACGGCGGGTGGGTGTACGTCGCGGTCGGTGAGGCCGCGGGCGGCAGGGCGAACCCATAGGGGAACGGCACGGTGCCCGCCAGGGGCGCGCGTGTCCGGCACCCGGCACCCGGTGCTCAGGGCGATGGGTGAGTAGGGGCCGTTCTCATGGGAAAGGGGCGGGCGGCGGCCGGGTGCAGGATTTGTCCGGCTGCCAGTTCGCGGTAGAGAGGGCTGGCGGTGAGCAGGTCCTCGTGGCGTCCGTGGGCGGTGGTGCGGCCGCTGTCCAGCACGACGATGCGGTCGGCGTGCTGGACGGTGGAGAGCCGGTGTGCGATCACCAGGAGGGCGCATTCCTGTGCGACGTCCTTCATCACCGTGGTGAGCGCCGTTTCGTTGATGGCATCGAGGTGGGAGGTCGGCTCGTCGAGCAGGAGCAGTGCGGGGCGGGCGAGCAGGGCGCGGGCCAGGGCGACGCGCTGGCGCTCGCCTCCCGAGAGGGTGTTGCCGCGGTCGCCGAGCATGCCGGACAGGCCGCCGCGCAAGCGCCGTACGACATGGTCGAGTTGGGCGAGTTCGATGACGCGCCGCACTTCGGCGTCGGTGGCGTCGGGCACGGCGTAAGTGATGTTGTCGCGCAGGGTGCCGTGGACGACATGGGTGTTCTGATCGACGACGGCGATCCGCGCGCGGCATTCCGCGCGGGTCAGTTCGGTGGCGGGCCGTCCGTCGAAGAGCAGGGTTCCGGAGTCCGGTTCGTAGAACCTGGCCACCAGAGCGAAGATCGTGCTCTTTCCGGCACCCGACCGGCCGACCAGGGCCGTCTGGCTCCGGTGGGGCACGGAGAGGGTGACACCGCGCAGGACCGGCCGGCCGGGGTCGTAGCCGAAGGTGAGGTCGCGCAGTTCGAGTGCGGGTGCCTCGTCGGATGCGGCCTCGGTCGTACGGGCTCGTACGGAGAGCCGTCCGGCCGGTGCGGGCTCCGCGGGCAGGTGCAGGGCTTCTTCGATGCGCTGGTAGGCGCCCATGCCGCGTTGGATCAGGCCGACCGCGCGGAAGACCGAGGACAGGGGCAGGACGAGGTACGAGGCGTAGAGCAGGAAGGCCACGAGGTCGCCGAGTGAGTTGGCGTGGCCGGTGACGCGCAGCCCGCCGATGACCAGGACGAGCAGGAAGGAGCCCTGGACGGCGAGTTCGACGGCCGGGCTCATGACGGACGCGAGTTTCGCGGTCCGTACGCCCGCGTCGTGAGCGGACTCGACGCGCTCGCCGATGCGCCGGGCTTCGCGGTCCTCGGCCCGGTGGACGCGGACCATCGGCAGGGCGCCGAGCGCGCGCTCGAGGTCGGCGGCGATGGCGCCGACGGAGGTCTGCATGTGCTCCGACGCGGCGCGGATGCCCTTCAGGAGCGAGGCCACGACCGCTGCCGCGGTGGCCACGGTCAGGGCGACCAGGGCCAGCAGCAGCGGGTCGATCCACATCATGAGGACGATCGCGCCGGCCGCGACGAGGGCTCCCGTGACGAGGTCGACGAGGGCCTGGGAGACCACCTCCCGCAGGAGGGTGGTGTCGGTGGTCACGCGGGAGATCAGGTCGCCGGTGCGGTGCCGGTCGTACTCCCGCATCTCCAGCCGCAGCAGTCGCGCGACCAGGCCGTGGCGGAGCTGTCGTACGACTCTTTCGCCCATGCGTTCCAGGACGAAGCGGCCGATGGCGCCGGTGGCCGCCTCGCTGACGAACAGCGCGGCCAGGACGAGCAAAAGGGGCCAGTACGCCCGTCCGTGCCCGCTCGCGTCCACGATCTGCTTGGCGACGAGGGGCTGGGCGAGCCCGAGCGCGGAGCCGGCGAGGGTGAGCACGGTGGCCACGACGACGGAGGTCCGGTGTCCGGTGGTGAGCCGGTACATGGTGGCCACCGCGGCCCGTGTCGTACGGTCCGGCGCCTTCGTGGAGGGCTTCTCCTCCTGCGCGTGGCGGTCCGTCTGCGCCTGGGAGTCCGTCATCGGCGGGGCGGCCGGTTCGCCGTCGCCGGCTCCACCGTGAGCAGCCGCGCGAAGTAGTCGTCGGGCACGTCTTCACCGACGGGGCGGCCCTCCGCCTCGATCCACGCGTGCGCGTTGAAGGGCGGCACGACGCTCGCCCCGGTGCACCACGTGGCCCAGCCGCCCGTCAGCCGGCACAGCAGGGCGGCGCCCAGCGAGCGGGGCAGGCAGCCTTTCGGACCGGCGCAGAGCAGGCTGACCGCGCACATCGCGTCCCGGGCGTTCTTGGCCTGTGCGGTGGTGGCCGGCGCGGCTCCTCGACGTACGACATCCAGGACGGCACGGATCCGGCGCGGGGGCAGGAACGAGAGCAGGACGGCCGGCAGCAGCACGAGGCGGGCGGCAAGGCGTCGGGCGAAGGGGACGCCGGTGGGCCGTTCCAGGGCGCTCGGTGTCGTCATGAGGCCAGCCCCGAGTCCCGGAGTTCCCGCACGAGTGCCGTGACGTCCTGCTCCGCGCGGGCCCGGCCGATGGCGAATTCCGTGACGAGCGCGTCGACGGCCGCCGTTTCGTCGCCGCCGTCGAGGAGGGTCTTCACGACCAGGGTGCCGGTGGGGTTGAGCTCCCAGTAGTTTCCGCTGCGCTGGTCCAGGAGGACGGTGCCGTAGTCGGTCTCCGTGGTGGAGACATCGGGGCCGAACCGCAGTGCCATGGTGGGTGACTGCCTTTCTCCGGTGGCGGGCGGGCAGGGGCTCAATGGGCGCGTGCGGGGGACGAGCCGCGCAGCCATACCTCGGCGGCGATGGTGGAGTAGAGGATGGCGTCGCGCAGCCCGGGGGCGGAGGGCCGCTGAGCGAGGTGACGCAGCGCGTCGCCGTCGACCAGGCCGAGCCGTTCCAGCCGGGAGTCCTCCCACAGGGCGAGCAGGTCGGCGCGGTGCCGTCGCAGGCCGTCGGCCGCGTCCATGGCGGCGGCGGCCTTGGTGGTGCGCCGCAGGCAGGTCTCGGGCACGATGCCGCGCATCGCTGCGGTGAGGACGGGCTTGTACGCCCAGGGCGTGACCCGTTCGTCCGGCCGGATCGCGAGGCACGCCTCGATGACCCGGTCGTCGAGGAACGGCGACGCCATGGGTACGCCGGCGCGGGCCGCCATCCGGTCCCACTGACGGATGATGCGTGTGCAGGAGCGGATCTGCTCCAGGTCGGTGTGCAGGCCGCGGTCCGGGTGCAGCGGCGTGGCCGTCGAAGCGGCTTCTCGCAGGGCCCGCCGGACCATGTGCTCGGCGTCGGGGGTGACCCAGTCGAAGAGGCGTGGGGGCATGCCCCAGCCGAGGCTGGTGGTGGCGGTGGCGGGGAGCGGCTCGCGAAGGTGTGCTGCGGCGTCGGCGAGGCACTTGCCGTAGGGGCGGGAGTCGGCCAGGGCCCGCACGGTGGCGCCGAGCGGCCACTGCCACAGGGCCCGGAAGCCGCGCAGCTGCCGCAGCGCGAACAGCGGGCGGGTGCGCGCCAGTCGGTGGTAGTACGCCTCGGAGCACCAGGCCACGTGGTCGCCGCCGATGCCCGTGAGATGCAGTCGACTGCCGCGTGCCGCCATGGCCGGCAGGTGGTGCAGGACCCGCGAACGGTCCATGACGCCGATGGTCGGTTCGTCCAGCAGGTCGTCGATGCCCAGCAGGTCGTCGTAGACCAGCGGCGAGGCGTCGGCGTCCCACACCACGTGCTCGACGTCCGGCAAGTGCTTCGTTGCCTGCTCCGCCCAGTGCAGGTCGGTGTCGGCCGGATCGCGTCCCGGCCACGTGCTGGCCACCACCTCGGCGGGCGACCGGTCGGCCAGGAAGCAGATGGAGGTGGAGTCCAGGCCGCCGGACAGGTCGCAGCTGACCACGCCGCCCTGCCGGGTGCGGGCGTCGACAGCCGCGGCGAGGGCCTCGCGGACCACCGGGGCGCCGTCGGCGAGCGTGCGGACCGGCTCCGGTGGGGTCCACCACCGGGTGTGGCGCACGGTCCGCCCGTCCGCGGCGACGATCAGGGCGTCCTGCGGCGGGACGGCGGTGACGGCACGCCACAGGGACGTCTCGGAGAGCGGATAGGGCACCGGCCACAGCAGCCGGACGGCGAGCTGCTCCTCGTCGGGATCGTGGCCCAGTGCGGCGGCGAGGACGTCGGCGCGGGTGGCGGCCACGCGCACGCCGTCCACGGCGGCGTGGAAGACGAGCCGGAGCCCGGACGCGGTGCCCTGCACCCTGAGCCGTCCGTCCATGGCGGCGACGAGGTGGAAGCTGCCGGGCAGGGAGCGGGCCAGCGCGTCCAGCTCCGCCAGGTCGCGCAACCGTCCTGCCCTGGCCTCCAGTTGGGCGGCGTCGACGGGGCAGCAGCCGACGACGGCCAGTGCGGTGCGTCCGGCGCGGGCCGTGACGATCTCCTGGTCGTCCCACTGCCCCACGAGCCATGGCCGGCCCGACGGGTGCTCGAGGACGCGGGTTTCGCGGGTTCCGGAGTGGGTGAAGGACCGGGCCACGGCGGCCGCGTCCTCGCGGTCGGTGAAGACCGCGAAGTGCGCGTCGCCGGGGCCCGTCCCCGCACTCTCGTGCGATTCAGTCATGACGTCGGGTCAAGGACCGTCGGTCGTCAGTTCTTGCTCAGGATGAGCCGGTCGTTGCCGGACCGCTGCAGCAGCCCGGTCTTCTTCCGGAATGTCCCGAGCCGGACGAGTGCCGGCGCTTCGTAGGCCTTCTTCATGACTTCTCCTCTGCTTGAGGATTGGCGCCGCCTCCCTGGCCGACGGCGCGCGGGGCTCCGTCGACCTGCCCGGGACTCATCGGGAACCCCGGGGCGAGGAAGTGGTCGCAGCACCTAGCTATGTGCACAACCGGAGCGCATGACAAGACCGCTGACATAAATACGACAATATGGAAATTAAGAGAAACGTTTCGACCTGCATCCTCGCAAAATGCCGATTATCAGGGAATCTTCGGCCATGCCGCTGGTGTCAGCTGCTGAACGGAACGGCGTCGGCCGGATCGGCGTGCCAGTTGGTGCTCAGCGGCTTGTCGATCAGGGTCGTGCTGGGCAGGCGGACGGAGACGGCGCCCTCCTCGTCCCCGGCGACGGCGATGATCAGCTGGTCGAACTCCGCGCCGTCGTCGTTGTTGGTCGACTTGGGGTTGATTCCTGCGTACGCGGCGGTGGAGCCGGAGAGCTTGACGGTCTCCGTGACGGTCTGCTCGACGGGAGCCACCTGCCGGTCTGGGTGGGAGCCGAACGAGGCGGAGGGGATGGTGCCTTCCAGGTAGCAGGTGATGCCCGGCCTGGCCTTCGCGGTCACGAGGAGGTAGCCACCGGCCTGGGTCTTCTCGGTGACCTTGAACGTCAGGTCGTTGGTCCCGCAGAGCTGCTCGACGGGGGCCTTGCTCTGGCCGCCGACCGCGAGGGCGGTACCGGCGGCGGTGGTGGCGAGGGCCACGGTGGCCACGGCGGTCAGGGCGAGACGAGCGGAACGGGTGGCGAGACGCGAACGCATCGAGAACTCCATGAGTGCGGTGAGTGGTTCGTCCGGCGAGCTGCTCGGACGATCCACAGCCTGGGCCGCGATCCGTCCCGGCCGCCACAACAGGCCGGTGGTACGGAACGCTGGAACACCGGAACGGCCGCTGACCAGCACAGATGCCCCCACCCTGGAACAGGCGGCTGGGACGGTGGCGCCGACCAGGGGGTGCAGGGCGCCGGTGAACACGGAGTCAGGCAGGGCGATCAGGAAGGCGAAGAGGAGCAGTACTGTCGCGGTCTCCCCCATCCTGGGGCGCCCCTCCCTGCGCGCCTGTGACCTGGGGCTGCTCTGACCCGGGAGCGACCCAGCCGTCCGGGAGGGGTGGAAATGGGGCGGCCGCGGTAGGCATTCCGCGTGCAGACCTTCCTCCCGTACCCCGACTTCACACGATCCGCCGCGGTCCTGGACCGGGCCCGCCTGGGCAAACAGCGGGTCGAGGCCCTTCAGGTGCTGCGCGGCCTGACCGTGCCCGGCTACGGCTGGCGGCACCACCCGGCGGTGCGCATGTGGACCGGTTACGAGGAGGCCCTCGTCCGCTACGGCCTCGACGTGTGCTCGGTGTGGGTGGCGGAAGGGCGCCCCGACACCTGTGCCGCCACCCTGGTCACCGACTTCACCCGGCATCGTCCCGGCGCCTCCGTGCGGGCCCTGGAGGAGCTCGCCGACGACGGCGAGCTGCCTCCCTGGCTGGGAGACCCGGCCTTCCACCGCAGCCATCAGTCGGCCCTGGTCCGCAAGGCGCCGGAGATCTACTCCCCGCTCTTCCCGGGCGTCCCCGACGACCTCCCCTACGTCTGGCCGGCCTCCGACCGGGACCCTTCGTGACCCTTCCGCCGACCTGCTCCGGCACTCCACTCCGGGCGCACAGGCCCACGCACCGGCCTACGCTTGCCCCATGCGGCTGCTGCTGACCTCCGACACGCATGTGCCGGCGCGGGCGAAGCGCCTGCCCGACGACCTGCTGGCCGAGATCGACCGGGCGGACGTGGTGATCCATGCCGGGGACTGGATCGACGAGGCCACGCTCGATCTGTTCGAGTCGCGGTCGCGTCGGCTGATCGCCGTGTACGGCAACAACGACGGCCCGCCGCTGCGCCGTCGGCTCGCCGAGGTGGAGCGGGCCGATCTTGCCGGGCTCCGGTTCGGTGTCGTCCACGAAACGGGGCCTGCCGCCGGGCGCGAACGCCGGTGCGCCGAGCGCTTCCCCGACCTGGACGTGCTCGTGTTCGGCCACAGCCACATCCCCTGGGACACCGAGGCCCCCGGCGGCCTGCGGCTCCTCAACCCCGGCTCGCCCACGGACCGCAGACGTCAGCCGTACTGCACGTTCCTCACGCTGACCGTCACGGACGCCGCGCTGCACGATCTGACGTGGCACCGGCTGCCGCTGAAACGCTGACCACGCCGGGGGTGCCGGTGTCGTCGGTCCAGTTGTCGGTCACGCGCAGCCGCCACGTGCCGTCACCACCCACCGCCGCGGCCGCCTCGTCACGTCGAGGACGGACGTCGCCCGCGCCGAGTTGTCGCCGATTCCTCTCGGAATTGTCCGTGATCAGTAACAGACGCATCCTTTGGCCAACGCTCCTCGTCCTGCCGGGTGGTCACAAGGTGACCGGGGATCGGCGAGAGACTGCGCAAAGGGGCGGACATGGCACGGCACGGCGGCGGGCGGGGCTGGTACGGCAAGTTGGTCGGAGCGGCGCTCGGGGTGACGATGCTCGCCACCGGCGCGTCGGTGTGGACCGCGCAGGCCGGTTCCGCGGGTGACTCCGCGCCGGAGGCGACCGCGCCGGCCAAGCCGGGCAGTGCCGTCGAGCCGGTCGCGGCGACCATCGCGCACGCCTCGGAGAAGGGGAAGCGCGGCATCAACATCACCATCGACGACGGCCCCGACCCGGTGTGGACCCCGCGCGTGCTCGACCTGCTGCGGGAGTACGGGGTGAAGGCCACGTTCTGCATGGTGGGGACGCAGGCGCAGGCCCACCCCGACCTGGTGAAGAAGGTGGTCGCGGCCGGGCACCGGCTGTGCGACCACTCGGTGTCGCACAACACGTCCATGGACAAGGACTCCCAGGCCTATCAGTCCCAGCAGATACTCGACGCCGAACGCATGATCACCAAGGCGTCCGGCGGCGTGCGCCCCATGTACTACCGCGCGCCCGGCGGCGCCTTCACCCCGTACAGCCGCAAGCTCGCCGCTTCCCGGGGCATGCGCCCGCTGGGCTGGAACGTGGACACCAAGGACTTTGAACGCCCCGGCACGGACGCCATCGTCGCCACCGTCGAGCGGGAGCTGCCCAACGGACCGACGCTCCTCTTCCACGACGCGGGCGGTGACCGCACCCAGACCGTCGAGGCCCTGCGCCGCCTCCTCCCCCGCCTCAAGGAGCAGGGCTACTCCTTCGGCTTCCCGGTGCGCTGACCCGACCCGAGGATGACCTGACCGGGCAGCCCTGATCCGGCCCGGTGGGCTGACCCGCCCCCGCGGCGCCGACCCGACCGGCGGCGCCGACCCGACCCCGCGGCGCCGCCCGGCGCGCCTCCGCGCCCCCGTGCCCGTAGCCTTGCCGCCATGTGCTGGAGCGCTACGGCCGACCTCGCCGCGGGCACGGGCATCGCGGCCGTGGGAGTCGTCTCGGTCGCCCTGGCCGCCCGGCGCCCCCGCGACCTGCCGCTCGCCGCGCTGCCGCTCCTCCTGGGGGTCCACCAGATCATCGAGGCCGAGGTCTGGCGCAACGACGGCGGCACCGGACCCGCCACCCTCGCCTGGGCCGTCATCGCGCTGCCGCTGCTTGCGCTGTGGGTACCGGTGGCCGTGCTGTGCGCCGCGCCGCCGGGCGCCCGGCGCCGGCTGCTCGCCCCGCTGGCGGTGGGGGCCGCGACGGCGGCGGTCCTCGCGTACGTCCTGGCGACCCGCACCGTCACGGCCGAGATCCGCGGGCACACCGTCGGATACTCTGTGGGGCTCCCGCGGGCCGAGCTGGTCGTCGTCGGCTATCTCCTCGCCACCATCGGCTCGCTCCTCCTCTCCGGCGACCGGGGCCTCGTCCTGTTCGGTGTGCTGGTCGCCGTCGGGGCCGCAGTGTCCTTCGCGCTGTGGCGGCAGGAGTACATCTCGACGTGGTGCGCGTTCGCCGCGGTGTGTTCGGTGGTCCTGTGCCTCTGGGCCGGACGGCGCCGCGCGCCGGTTCCACCGCCGCCCGGACAAGCGTCGCCCGGGTGAGCAACTCGTGTCCGGTGCCGCCGACTTCAGTCCGCGCGACCGGCTTCCACGGCGTGCGCACGGGCCCGTTCGCGCAGCGTGCCCGGGGCGAGCCCCAGGTGGATCTCGGCCGTCTCGATCACCAGGTCGCCCAGGTCCGGGCAGGCCGACAGCGGATCGTCGCCCTGACCGGCGGTGTTGGCGTACGTTCCCATGCCGTCGACCGCGATCAGAACGTGCAGCGCCGCCCTGAGCGCGCCCCCCGTGGTCTTGAAGCCACCCTCCTCGATCAGCTCGACGAGCGCTCCCCGCGTCCCCGCCTCCTGCGCGTCGACCGCCCGCGCCAGCGGCTCCTTGAAGCGGCTGAGGTGGCGGGCGTTGAGCCACAGCCGACTCAGGTCGACGTACGCGCCGCCGGTGAGCCGCACGAGGAAGAGCGCGAGCCGGTCGACCGGCGGCAGGCCCGCCTCCTCCCGCGGCAGCAGTGAGTCGCGCTCGCGCGTCGCGGCGTACGTGAACGCCTCGGCCACCAAGTCATCGGCCGCCGGGAAGTAATGGCCGATCAGGCTCGGCCGCACCCCCAGTTCGTCCGCCACCCGGCGCAGCGTCACCAGTTCCAGGCCCTGCGCGAGGGCGATGCGTGCCGCGGTCCGCACGATCTCCGCGCGCCGCTCCTCGGGGGGCTTCCTGCTGCGCGCCGGTCGTTCCCGCAGGGGTCTTGACGTCATACCGCACAGCCTATTGGATGAGCGCCCAACAGCGAATTGGACAGCCGCCCAATAAGCGGGCCGGGCGTCACCCGAGAGGCCAGGATGACCACACCACCCCCAGTACGTGCAGGTCGGCCCGAGACCCGGGGCATCGACCCGGTCCCCGACGCGGAGCGCATCGGACGCCCCCGCCAGCTCTTCGCCGTGTGGGCCGCCCCCAACGTCAGCTATCTGAGCTTCGCGGTGGGTGCCTCGCTGATCCTGACGGGGCTCTCCCTGCCGCAGGCCTTGGGTGTGATCCTGGCCGGGAACCTGCTGTGGATCTGCACCGGTGTGGTGGCCGCGAGCGGCCCCGCGGCCGGCACGAGCGGTTCGGTGATCTCCCGGGCGTACTACGGCGTGGTCGGCAACAAGATGGTCCTGATCGTGACCGGCTGGCTCATCGCCTCCGCCTACCTCGCCCTGAACTGGTCGGCCGCCTCCGTCGCCGGCATCGGCCTGGCCGGACGATGGGGCCTGCCCGACTCGCCCGTCCTCGACGCCGTGGTGATCTGTCTGATCGCCGGCGTCACCCTCCTCGTCGCGATCTACGGCTACGCGACCATCGTGCGCCTCTACACCGCCCTGAGCGTCCTGCTCACCGTCGTCTTCGTCGTGGTGACCGGATACGTGCTGGACGCGGTCGACTGGTCGTACACCCCCGCGGAACCACTGCACGGCGCCTCCCTGGCGGCCGCGCTCGGCACCGGCTTCACGCTCGTCGGGTCGACGGCGCTCTCGTACAGCAACAGCCCTGACCTGGCCCGCTATCTGCCGCGCGCCAGCTCCGTCACCGCCGTCGCCGGCTGGACGGCCCTCGGCGCCTATCTGCCGAGCACCGTCTTCACATCCGTGGGCGCGCTTGCGGCGACCGGCCTCGACATGGCCGACCCGCAGGCGGCCCTGGAAGAGCTCCTGCCCGGCTGGTTCGTGCCCGTCTTCGTGATCGCCGTCGTCCTCAACACCATCGCCAACAACGGAATGACGGCGTACAGCGCGGGCCTGTCCGTCCAGTCGGTGGGGGTGCGGATCGCCCGCATCCCCGCGGTCCTCGTGATCGGCGGGCTCGGCACGGCGGCGACCCTCTGCGCGATCCTCGTCTTCGACTTCCTGACCAGCGTCAACACGACGCTGCAACTGGTCGTCGTGATCACCGGTCCGGCGATGGCGGTGGCCGTCACCGACCTGGCGCTGCGGCGCAACCGCTACGACGGCGGGCGTCTGCTGCGCCAGGAGCGCGGCGGCCCGTTCTGGTACCGCGGCGGCTTCCACTGGCCGGGCCTCCTCGCCCTGTGCACCGGCGGCCTCGCCGCGCTGATGTGGGTGCGCACGACCTTCTGGACCGGCCCGCTCGCGACCGCCTCCGCCGGCATCGACCTCGCGATACCGGTCGGCATGGGCGTCGCCGCCCTCGTCTACTGGGCCACCGCACGCGCCTTGCGCACCATCGGCGCGGACGGCCCCGAAACCCCCGACTCACCCGACTCCCCCACCGCGAAAGGCGCATCCCTGTGCACGCCGACGTCATCGTGACGGCCGCCCGAATCGAGCCCCTGGAGACAGCCGACCACCAGGAGGAGTGGGCCGACCGCCCCGCCGACGCCCTCGCGATCACGGGCGGCCGGATCGTCGCGGTCGCGGCCGCCGACGAGATCGCGGCCCTGCGCGGTCCTGCCACGGTGGTCCACGACTTCCCCGGCGCCACCGTCCTGCCCGGCCTCGTCGACGGACACGCGCACCCGGTGTGGGGCTCCATCGAGATCGGCCGGGGCGTGGACCTGTCGGGGGCGGACACGCTCGACGCGGTCCTCGCCCGTGTCGCCCGGGCCGCCGAAGACGTCCGGGACGCCCCGGACGATGCCTGGATCACGGGGTACGACCTGGACGTCAACGTCTTCACGGCCCGTGGCGAGGAGCCCTCCGGCGCCGTCCTCAGCGAGCGCTTCCCCGGCCGCCCCGTCTCGCTCCTGACCCAGGACGCGCACGCCCTGGTCATCAGCCCCGAAGCCGTGCGGCGCGCGGGTCTGACCGGCCGCGAGACCTTCACCGACGCCTCGTGCGTGGTCACCGGCCCCGACGGACGGCCGACCGGTTACGTCCTGGAACTCCAGGCCATGGAGCTCGTCTTCGACCACTATCCCGAGGTGCCTGTCGCCACGGCCGCCGCCTACGTCCGTACGCAGTTGGAGATCCTGGCCCGCGGCGGCCTCACCGGACTGCACGCCCTGGACTTCACCGACCCGTCCGAGGACGTCTACCGGCACATCGAGGCGCACGGTGAACTCCCCCTGCGCATCCGCTGTTCTCCCCTCGTGCCCGCCGACTCGGCCCCCGGGGCGTGGCGGCGGATCGCCGAGCAGCAGGGGCTGGCCGGCCGCCGCTGGCACGTCGAGGGCGCCAAGTTCATGCTGGACGGCACCGCCGACAACGGCACCGCCTGGTTCGACCGCCCCGACCGTCACGGCGAGAACCGCGCGCCCCTCTGGCGCGACCTGGACGCCTACCGCGCCGCCGTCCGCTTCTTCACCGCACGCGGCATCCCCACCGCCACCCACGCCATCGGCGACCAGGCCGTGCGCCACGCACTCGACGTACTGGAGGAGGCGGGCCCTGCGGGCCGCGCCCCGCACCGCGTCGAGCACATCGAGTCCCTGCCCGACGATCTCCTCCCCCGGTTCGCGGAACTCGGCGTCGTGGCCGGCCTCCAGCCCGTGCACGGCACCCGGC
This sequence comes from Streptomyces sp. NPDC039462, assembly GCF_055639375.1. NCBI lineage: Bacteria > Bacillati > Actinomycetota > Actinomycetes > Kitasatosporales > Streptomycetaceae > Streptomyces > Streptomyces sp. NPDC039462. The sequence continues at coordinate 444,055 of NZ_JBVKAO010000003.1, read as the reverse complement.
ACACCCGTGCGGACGGCACCGACAACTGGTCGCGCCGGATCGGCCCGGACCGCGCCGCGCGCGGCTGGCGCACCCGTGACCTGCTCGACCACGGCGCGGTCGTCGCGCTCGGTTCGGACTGGCCGATCGGGCCCGGCGACCCGCGCACCTGCCTCGCCGACTGCCAGCTGCGCCGCCCGGTGGACGAGCCGGAAACCGCCCCGGTCCAGCCCGGTCAGGCGATCACCGCGCGGGAGGCGTATACGGGTATGACCCGGGCGGCCGCCCGAGCGGCGGGCGCCGATCACGAACTCGGCCGGATCGCCCCCGGTTTCCTCGCCGACCTGACCGTCCTCGCGGACAGTCCTCTTGACCTCACCCCCGAGGAGCAGGCCCGCAATCCCGTCCTCGCCACCGTCGTCGGCGGCGATGTCCAGCTCCACTCCCGCACCGCTCACTGAGGAATTCCGATGCCCGCCATCCCCCGCCCCGCCGACCGCCTCCACATCGCCGTCTCCGCCGCCGACCCGTATACGCGGGGTGGGGCCCGCGGTGAACGACTGCGCACCGGCATCCCCGCCGCGCTCGACGTCTACGCCCGCCTCTTCGCCCTCGGCGGCATCACCCTGGGCGGCGCCCGCGACGACGCCGAACGCGCCCTCGACGTCATCGGCGGCTTCCGGCCCGCGGCCCGCGCCGAGATCGCCGGCCTCGCGCACGGTGCCGGTGTCGAGGAGTGGCAGGCCGGTGTCCTCAACGCGCGCACGGAGATACTGGCCCGCTCCACCGCCGTGCCTCCGGGCGAGTGCACCACCGTCGTGCTCGGCGGTCTCGGCGCGCAGACCTGGGACTGGCACGTCGAGCTGGCCGACCACTGGCACACCCTGGAGTCCCACGGCGCCCGCCACACCGTTGTCGGCCTCACCGAGCACGGCATCCTCGGCAAGATCGGCCTCAACAGCGCAGGCCTGGCCCTGCACTTCAACATTCTCGGTCATCTCCGCGACACCGTCGGCGGCGTCCCGATGCACGTCCTCGCCGCCGTCGTCCTCGCGGAGGCAGGCAGCGTCGCCGAGGCCGTCGAGCTCGTACGCTCCGCACCTCTCGCCTCCTCCGGCTCCTTCGCGCTCTTCGACGCGGCGGGGGACGCCGTGCTTCTCGACCTCAGCCCCGCGGGCGTGCACGAGATCCGACCCGACAGCCGCGGCGTCCTGCTGCGCACCAACCACTTCCTCACCCCGGCCCTCACCGCCGACGAGAAGACCTGGCTCTACCAGCCCGACTCGGCCGAACGCCGCGCCTTCATGTCCGACCGGCTCCACCGGACACCCCGACTCCCCTCCGAACCCGACGCCTTGGCGTCCCTCCTCGTCACCGGCACGGACGAACCACCCGTCACCTGCCTCCCCGACCCGGCCAAGCCCCTCGGCCAACGCTGGGCCACCCTCGCCACGGTCACCCTGGACCCGGCCACGCGCACGGTCCGCGTCCTGGACGGCACCCCGGCCGACATCGGCACCGCGCGCTGGCGGGCGCTGACGACCACCCCCTGCCCGCCCAGACTGACGTGACCGGTGCGTACGGCCGCGCGCCGATTGACGCACGCCGCTAATCGGGGCGCCGCCCACCGGCGGATCCGTGCACCATGAAGCCCATGAGCGTCGACATCGACATCTCCGGTCTCCCGACGGAGCGCATCGTCTTCGGGCCGTCCCCGCTGGCCGAGCTGGGGGCGGCGCTGCACGTGCTCTCCGAGCCGGGCCACCACCCCGGCCTGCACGGCTGGGCGACGACGACCGCCGCGGGGCTGAAGCCGGACCTGCTGGGCCGGATGGCGGAGGCGGAGTTCCTGTGGCGGTCGACGCGGTCCGACATCCTGCTGCCCCGCGGCCCCATGCCGCCCGCCACGCTGGCCGAGGAGCTGGACGACGTGGACGCGCTCGACGACGAGGCGTACGTCGCGGCCGCGCTCGAGATCAACGCCTCCGGCTGCATGCTGCGCTCCGGCGGCGGACGCTCCCCACTGGTGGACGAGACCGCGCGGGACGCCTCCCTGGAGCGGGCGTCCGCGCGCGGCCCGCGGCAGCTCGACTTCGCCCAGCACCTGCTGAAGGACCCGCCCACGGTCCGCGCCTGGATCCGGCGCCTCCTGGAGGACTGCGACGAGGCGTTCTTCGCCGACGTCTGGCAGCGGGTCCGCCCCCAACTGGCGGCGGACGCGCGGGAGAAGACCGCCCTGCTGCGTCGCAAGGGCCTCGCCGACGCGCTGGCGGCGGTGTCTCCGACCGTCACGATCGAGGAGGACGCGCGGGGCCGCCGCATCAGTATCGACAAGCTGGCCGACGGGTGGACGCAGGCCACGCAGCCGGGCCTCGAATCCGGCGTCACGTTCGTGCCGAGCACGTTCGGCTGGCCGCACCTCATCGTGCGGCAGGCGCCGGGGTGGCGTCCGGTCGTCGGCTATCCGGTGGCCGCACCGGAGTTGAGGCCGGGGCCGCGCACGTCGCAGCTGATGGAGAAGCGCCTGATGGCGCTGGCCCATCCGGCCCGGATACGGCTGTGCTGGGCGCTGGCCCGTGCCCCGTACACGACGAGTGAGCTGGCGAAGGGCTTCGGCCTCACTGCCTCCGAGGTGTCGCGCCACCTGAAGACGCTGCGCGAGGCCGAGATGCTCACCACGCGGCGGCACGGGAGGTACGTGCAGCACCAGTTGGACGTCACCGTGGTGGCGCGGCTGGGCAGCGACTTCCTGGAGTCGATCCTGCGGTGAGGGGCGCTGTGCCGGCAGCACCACCGGCACCGCCCGGGTGGGCGGCGCGTGGGAGAGTCGGTTCCATGACGACCGTATCCGGGGACTTCGAGTTGACCATGGACGAGCTGCGCGCCGTCGCGCGCTACGCCATGGAGAGCGCCGAGGAAGTACTCCCCGTCTTCGAGGCCGCCGCCCCCGAAGACCCCCGGCCGCGTGCGGCCGTCGACGCGGCACGGGAGTTCGTGAACGGCGCGCGGCGGACCAATCTCCAGCGCACCACCGCCCTGGACGCGCACCGCGCCGCGCGGGAAGCGGCCACGGAGGCCGAACAGCTCGCCGCGCGTGCCGCAGGCGACGCCGCTGCCGCGGCCTATCTCCATCCGATCGCGAAAGCCACCCAGGTGGGGCACATCCTGCGAGCCGCCGCGAGCGCGGCGCGCGTGGGCGAACTGAACGCGGGCGGCGATCCCGCCGTCGGGCTCGAACTGATCGAGCGGGCCGCACGGCGCGCCACCCCGGTCCTGATCGACGTCCTCGGCCGGTATCCGCTCGCACCGGCCGGCAAGAGCCGTGTCGCACAGCTCATGAGCATTCTGGACGCGTCTTTGCGTACGGCGGCCGCGAGCCGGGGGTCGGCGACGTAGAGCAGCCCGGCTTCGGCGAAGGCCGCGCACCAGGAACAGCTCGTGACCGGCTAGCGCGGCGCCTGTACGCCCGCGTGGAGCCGGGTGTAGGTGCGGATGCGGTAGCGCAGGCCGGAGGTGGAGGACTGCCAGCCCCTGTCCTCCGCGACGTGCCATGCCGCGTCCGGTGTCGGGGCGTAGGTGTCGCCGGTCACCGGGGAGTCGACTTCGGTCACCGAGAGCGTCGTGGCGTAGGCCAGGGCGGCGCGGTAGATCTCGCCGCCGCCGATCACCCACACCTCGGCGGGGGGTGCCGGCTCCGACGACGGATCGGCTCCGGGCGCGGGGCGTGCCGCCAGTTCCAGGGCCCCGGCGATCGACCCGGCGCGTTCCGCGCCGTCGGCCGCCCAGACAGGGTCACGCGTCACCACGATGTTGCGCCTGCCGGTCAGCGGGCGGAAGCGCGGCGGCAGCGAATCCCAGGTCTTGCGCCCCATCACCACGGGGTGGCCGAGGGTGGTCGCCTTGAAGTGCGCCATGTCCTCGGGGAGGCGCCACGGGATTCCGTTGTCCGCGCCGATCACGCCGTCGAGGGTCTGCGCCCAGATCAGTCCGACGTTCATACGGCGACCGGGGCCTTGATCGCCGGGTGGTGCTGGTAGCCGAGCACCTCGACGTCGGCGTAGGCGTAGTCGAAGAGGGAGTCGGCGGCGCGCAGCCGCAGCTCGGGAAAGTCGTACGGGGTGCGGGAGAGCTGTTCGGTGACCTGCTCGACGTGGTTGTCGTAGATGTGGCAGTCGCCGCCGGTCCAGATGAAGTCACCCGGTTCGAGGCCGGCCTGCTGCGCCACCATGTGCGTGAGCAGGGCGTAGCTCGCGATGTTGAACGGGACGCCGAGGAACAGGTCCGCGCTGCGCTGGTAGAGCTGGCAGGAGAGCTTGCCGTCGGCGACGTAGAACTGGAAGAAGGCGTGGCACGGGGCGAGGGCCATCTTGGACAGCTCGGCGACGTTCCACGCGGAGACGATCATCCGGCGGGAGTCCGGGTCGCGGCGCAGCGTGTCGAGGACCTCGCTGAGCTGGTCGATGTGGCCGCCGTCCGGCGTGGGCCAGGAGCGCCACTGGGCTCCGTAGACCGGACCGAGGTCGCCGTCCGCGTCGGCCCATTCGTCCCAGATGGTGACGCCGTGCTCGCGCAGCCAGCCGACGTTCGAGTCGCCGCGCAGGAACCACAGGAGTTCGTACACGATGGACTTCAGGTGCACCTTCTTGGTGGTGACCAGCGGGAAGCCCTGCGAGAGGTCATAGCGTAGTTGGTGCCCGAAAATACTCCGGGTACCGGTGCCCGTCCGGTCGGCCTTGGCCGTCCCGGAGGTGAGTACCGCGCGCAACAGGTCTTCGTACTGGGTGTCCGCCACAGTCGACGAGTCTAACGGCACGCCGGGAGCTCCCCGACCCGGCGATACGTTTACGCACCCGTCCCCGTCGTGGCTGGTCAGCAGCGGAAGTAGCAGTGGGTCGTCGTGCCGTCGGCCGGGTCGGTGTGGACGCGGACGAGGTCGGCGATCACGTGCACCAGGAGGAGTCCCCGTCCCCCGCGCTGGTCTCTGGGAGGGGGACAGCGGCCCGCGAGCGGGTCGGCGAGGACGCCGGCGTCCCGGACCTCGAAGACGACGTGGTGGTCCTGGGTCCAGATCCGCAGCGCGCCCGACCCTCCGCCGTGGATCACGCTGTTCGTCGTCAGCTCGGCGACGGCCAGGGCGAAATCCTGGAGCCTGGCCTCGGGCAGGCCGAGCTCGGCCGCCCTGAGGATGGCGTGATGCCGTACGTCGGACAGGGACTGCTTGGCGTAGGACACCTGCGGCACGTCGTCGGGTGCCGTGAGGGGCTGGTTGTAGCGGGAGACGACCGCCTCGGGAGCGTATGCCGGGCTCGTGTCCTCCGTGCCGGACCGGATGATCGTGGGGTGGGTGGCGTGGGCGTCGGCCAGGACCGTCTCGTCCAGGTTCACCTCGTCGTAGGGGCAGAGGATCGTCGCCTCGCGGCCCTGGAACGCGAGGTTGATCAGTGCCTCGTGCTGTGCGCAGGCGGGGTACTCCGTGGCGGTGCGTCCGGCCCAGATCGGTTCGCCGATGATACGGACCCGCCCCTCGGGGTGCGCGTCGGCGAACGCCCGCAGCACCCGGGGGATGATCCGGCCGGGGTTGCGTCCCGCCTGCGCCATGTCGAGCAGCTGCACCTTCTCGGCGCGCACGCCGAGGGCCGTGCGGATCAGGTCGAGGTTGGCCTCGGGGACCGCCACCGCGACCGCCTCGCCGGCGTCGAGGCCGTCCAGGACGAACGGCACAGTGCCCGCGAGGTACTCCTCTCGCCCCCGGTAGAACAGCGCCGGGTGGACAAAGGGTTCGGTCTGAGCCGTGGCGCTCATGGGGCGGACACCTCGATTGCTGACAGATCGGGCCAGAACAGCTCGAGCAGACGGGTCAGGGCGGGCGGCGGTCCTTCCAGCACGAGCCGCTGCCCGTCGGCCAGGCCCTGGGCGGCCACCGCAAGATCCGTGACTCCGGCCACATCGATGAAGGTCAGCGCCGAGAGATCCAGATGGTACGGGGGCCGGTGCTGCCGGGCCACCACCACCTGCTCAAGAGCCCGCTCCCACACCGGGTAGGTGGGCAGGCAGACCTCTCCGGCCACTTCGAGACCGGTCCGGTCGCTCAAGGGGCGAATCCGCAACCGAGAGTCCGAGGGCGTTGCTTCACCTGCCGACAAGTACCCCTCCTCGGGATAATCCACATCGCCCTCCCGCTTTCCTTCCAGGCATCACTAGTATCCCCCGCCTGGCTTGAAAGCAAGGCGAGTTGGAGTAGATCACTCGGCGCCGGCCCCGGTCCCGGTCTCGGTGGCGGTCCCTGTGCCGATCTCGGCACCGACCGCGGCCAGTGCCGTGGTCACGGGCTGGAAGAACGTCTCGCCGCCCACGGTGCAGTCACCGCTGCCGCCCGAAGTGAGGCCGATCGCGCTCCCGTCGCGGGTGAAGAGCGAGCCTCCGCTGTCCCCCGGTTCGGCGCAGACATCGGTCTGGATGAGGCCGGTGACGGTGCCTTCCGGGTAGTTGACGGTGGCGTCGAGCCCGGTGACCACTCCGTCGCGGAGCCCGGTGGTGCTGCCCATCCGGAACACTTCGAGGCCGACCGTCGCGTCGGCGGCCCGCACGATCGGGGTGACCCCGCCGTTGCCCGTGTCGACCTCGGCAGGGGCGGCCGCGGCCGGATCGTCGTACGTGACGAGAGCGAAGTCACCGTCCCCCGGGAACGTCGCCGCCTCGACGGTACCGATCGGCGCGCCGTCCGGGTCCTCCGACCACTTCTGGGCGGCGACCCCGCAGTGCCCCGCCGTGAGGAACCCGGGGCGTCCGTCCCCGGCCGTCACGTTGAACCCGAGCGAACAGCGCGCGCCGCCCCCGAAGATGGCGTCACCGCCCGAGGCGAAGGCCTTGAACTCTCCCGCGGACTTCTCGATGCGGGCCATTCCCGTGCCGAGCGATGCGACTGTCGCCTCCAGCTTGTCCCAGCGTTCACCGGTGACCGTGCGGTCGGCCGTGACCAGGATCCGGTTGGTCCTGGGGTCGGTGGCCCAGGCGGTGCCTGGCATGCCGGCCCGGCGGGCCAGTGTCCGCCCCGCGGCCCCCAGCGCGCCCGCGCTGTTGCGCACGCTGCGCGCGACCGCACCGGCTTGCCGCACCTGCGCGGTCACGTCCTCGTCGTCGCTCGCCACGTTGACGACGAGCCGCCGCCTGTCCGCGTCGTAGTACGCCCCGCCGTAGGCGTCGCCGAGCCGTGTGGCCAGCCGTCCGGCCAGCTTCGTCGCCGATGCCGCGCTGATCCGCTGGGACTCCGGCCCGGACTGCGCGGCACCGGCATGCTGCAGCAGAACTCCCGCTGTGGCGATGCCCGTCGCCGCGGCCACGGCCAGGACGGCCTTTCGTTTGGGTATGCGTTTGTGCCTCAACTCGTCGCCTCCTGTTGGGATACCGACCCCTGATACGGATGCGACGAGAGGTGTGTTCAGGTCGGCGAGCGACGCTTCGGCGCGCCGCCGCCCCGCCCGTTCAACGGAATCAGCGACTCCAGATGGGCGCCCTTGACCCAGGCCCCCAGCAGATCGCGGTGCACGGCCACGATGTCCTGCCGCACGGCCAGGCCCAGCGCCGCCTTCGTGAACGTGCGGCAGGTGGTGACGAACAGGGCGACGTCCGCGCCGTGCTCCGGGCGGGCGGTGCCCACGAACTTCTGCATGTCCTGCGAGGACACGCTGCGGTGCGGCGCGTACTTCTTGCACTGGACGACAAGCCTGCGGCCGTCGGCGAGGTGACCGACGACGTCGGCTCCCAGGTCGCCGCTCCTGCCGCTGACCACGACCTCCGTGCAGCCGTCCCGGCGGCACAGATCGGCGACGTACCGTTCGAAGTCCTGCCAGGAGAGCGCGTCGACCTCCGTCATCGACAACTCCCGCGCCTTCGCCTCCTCGTCCGCGCGCCACCGCCGGTCCCGCACGACCGCGAGCCGGTGCGCACGCCACAGCCCCCACCCGGCCGCGCCCACCGCGGCGGCGCCGAGCACGGCCACGAGCACGGGCCACACCGCCGCCCAGCGCCCGGCCACCCACACGGCGGCGGCCACCGCCGCGACCGCGCCCCAACCCCGCACCCGCGCGCGCGTGCGCTTCCTCGACCGCCGGCTCCGTCGTGCCGCCATCGCGCCCCCACTCCCCTGCTCCCCGCGCCCCTGTCCCGCAGTCTGGGAGGCCTGGCCGGGCCCGGCAAGGGGACCTGCTGCCCGGTGGTGCCGGCGCCCGGCTTGCCTTGGGTGGGTGTACCGCAGTTGTGCGCGCCCCGGGGAGGACGGATTCTGTAGGGAATGAACGGGGCTGGTGTGGCGCCATGACGGCATGGAACGCGTGGAACGCCGAGGCAAGCGCTGACTTCCGTGGTCCGCTCGACGTCACCAGGGCGGCCACGGCGGTCGTCGACGCGCAGAACACGGTCATGGGGTGGAGCCCCGCTGCGGAGCGGCTCCTCGGGTACCGGCCGCAGGAGATCATCGGCCGGCCCCTGTCGACGTTCCTGCTGTCCCCCGGCCCGGCGCCCGCCGCGCGCCCGCTCTCCGCCGGGTCGCGGGGCAATGAGCTCCGCGTCGCCCGGCACCGGGACGGGCGGGAGCTGCCCGTCGCCACCGCGGTGTGCCCCCTGGCGGGCGCCGGGTCCGCGGCGCGTGTCGTCGTCGTCACGGAGCTGCGGGATCTGCGGTTGTGGGAGTCCCGGCAGGCACTGCTGCACGGGCTGGCCACCCAGTCCCCCGTCGGCCTCGCCATCTACGACACCGATCTGCGCCTGACCTGGTGCAACACGGCGTACGAACTGGAGATGGGGCGGCCGTTCGAAGAGTTCCGCGGCTCTCGGGCCGACGAGATGTACTCCGAGGGGCGCTTCGTGAGCAAGGGCCATCCGCCCACGCTCGACTCGGTCATGCAGCACGTCCTGGACACCGGCGAGCCCTTCCTCGACCTGCACTTCCAGGGCCGGCCGCCCAGCGATCCGGAGAACGACCACCTCTGGTCCTGTGCCTACTACCGGCTCCAGGACGCCGACGGGCACGCGTTCGGAGTATGCGAAGACGCGTTCGACATCACCGACCGGTACAAGGCCCAGCGGCGGCTCGCCCTGCTCGTGGAGGCGGGCCGCGGCATCGGCGCCGCCCTCGACGTGCGGGTCACCGCCGAGAAGATCACCGAGGTGGCCGTGCCGGAGTTCGCCGCCACGGTGACGGTCGACCTCGCGGAGGCGGTCCTCGAGGGCGAGGTGCCGGCCAACAGCGGCGTGGCCGCGAAGTCGCTGGTACGGGTGGCCCGCTGCTCGGCCGAGGAGGCCGACTGCGCGCGGCAGCCGGGACAGCCGCTCCCCTTGGAGTATCCGCCGGGTTCGCCGCAGTACCGCAGCCTCTCCTCCGGCGGCCTCGTGCTCGACGACGCGGCCCTCGTCGTGCCGCTGCGGGCCGGGAACAGCATTCTGGGCCTCGTCACCTTCGTGCGCGGCACCGGTCCGGCCACCTTCGACAGCGGCGAGGTGGCCCTTGCCGACGAGTTGGTCGCCCGTACGGCCGTGTCCATCGACAACGCCCGCCGCTTCACCCGCGAGCGCACCGCGTCCCTGGCCCTCCAGCGACAGCTGCTGCCGCAACAGCTGCCCGAGCAGTCGGCGGTCGACCTGGCCTACCGCTATCTGCCCACGGACGACGTGACGGGGGTCGGCGGTGACTGGTTCGACGTCATCCCGCTGTCCGGCACCCGGGTCGGGCTCGTGGTCGGGGACGTGGTCGGCCACGGGCTGCAGGCGGCCGCCACCATGGGACGGCTGCGCACGACCGTCCGCGCGTTCGCCCAGATGGACATGGACCCCGTGGAGCTGCTCTCGCGGCTCGACGATCTGGTGGGGCAGGCGGCGGAGGAGCAGTCGGGCGGTGCCGGGCCTCCCGGCGGCTACACCGACGTGACCACCGGGGCGACCTGTCTCTACGCGGTCTACGACCCGGTGTCGCGGCGCTGCGTCATGGCCAGGGCCGGGCACCTGCCGCCGGCGGTCGTCGACCCGGACGGCCGGCTGTCCTTCCCCGACCTGCCGGCCGGGCCGCCCCTGGGCCTCGGCGGCCTGCCGTTCGAGTCGATGGAGATCGAGCTGCCGGTGGGCAGCCTGCTGGCCCTCTTCACCGACGGCCTGGTCGAGGCCCGTGACCGCGACATCGACCATGGGCTCGACACCCTGGGACGGGTACTCAGCGACCGGCACGCATCGCTGGAAGAGCTGTGCGACCGGGCCGTGGCGGAGCTCCTGCCGGGCGGCTCGACGGGCGACGACACCGCCCTGCTGCTCGTCCGCACCCGCGAACTCGACACCGCACAGGTCACCGAGTGGGAGCTGCCCGCGGAACCGGTCGCCCCGGGCCACGCGCGGGAGCTGGCCACCCGCCAGCTGCACCACTGGGGCCTCGGGGAGCTGTCGTTCGCGACCGAGCTCGTCGTCAGCGAGCTGGTGACCAACGCGGTCCGGTACGCCGAAGGGCCGATCCAAGTACGGCTCATCCGTGACCGCACCCTCCTGTGCGAAGTCGCGGACCGGGGCCACACCTCACCGCACCTGCGCCACAGCGGCGAGGAGGACGAAGGCGGGCGCGGCCTGTTCATCGTCGCGCAGCTCGTCCAGAGGTGGGGAACGCGCTACACCCGCTCCGGCAAGACCATCTGGACCGAACAGGCCTTTCCCCCTTAGAGCGCGGGCTCTCAACCGTGGCTAACCGTGGCGATCTTGGGCATGCGGAGACAAGTGATCTTCGTTGCCGACCGCTGTTGGGGAGTGGCATGACCGTACCCTCGCGCCCGGTTCGCCGGACGGACCGTGAGCGGCGCTTCGATCTGCGCGCGACCGCCCTGTTCTTCGTTCTCGTCGCGATCGTTCTGTGCGGATCGGTGGCTCTGGTGCGCGTCGCCGCCCAGATGGTCGAGAGCCGCCCGCTGTGGATCGGTTCGCTCGCCGTCGTGGGCCTCGCGGCCTGCTACCTGGGCCGGTCCAGGTGGCGCCGCTTCTCCGCGGCGAGGTACGCCCGGCGTACGGCCGAGGTGCTGGAGGAGGCGGCCGAGCGGGCCTCCGAGAGCATGGAGAGCGCACCGCCGCTGGTGCGGGACCCCCAAGAGACCGCCGCCACCGTCGTGATCGAGGCCCCGGTCGAACCCGACTACGCCGTACTCGACTACACCGAACTCGACGCCGACGGCTTCGAGCAGGCCATAGCCGAGCTGTGCGCCCGTGACGCGTGCCAGGAGGTGGAAGTCGTGGGCGGCGCCTGCGACTTGGGGGCCGACGTCGTGGCGGTGACCCCCGACGGGCGCCGGGTCGTCATCCAGTGCAAGCGGTACGGGGAGGACAACAAGGTCGGCTCGGAGGAGCTGCAGCGCTTCGGCGGCACGTGCTTCACCGTCCACGAGGCCGACATAGCGGCCCTCGTGACGACGAGCGACTTCACCGCTCCCGCCCTCGACTACGCGCAGCGGTGCGGCATAGTGTGCGTGGCCGGTGCGGAGCTGCGGGCCTGGCACGACGGCACCGGGCCGAGCCCGTGGGAGTCGGTGGTCTTCGACGCCTGACGGGGCCGGGCCCGGTCGCACGGGTCAGACCCCCGCCGAGTCCTTCTCGTACGGGTTCACGGTCATCGGCTCCGGCGCGGGGCCGTTCTCGCTCAGGCCGAACCGGTCGTGGAACCTGCGCAGCGGCCCCGGCGCGTACCAGGCGGAGCGGCCGAGCAGGCGCATGGCGGCCGGCACGAGGACGCCTCGTACGGCGATGGCGTCGATGAGGATGGCGAGCCCGCTGCCGAGGCCGAACAGCTGCATGAAGCTGATCTCGGCCGTGCCGAAGGCGAAGAAGCTCACCGCGATCAGGACGGCCGCCGCGCTGACGATGCGTCCGGTGTGGCCGAGTCCGTCGACGACGGCGGACTCGTTGTCCTCGCCCAGGTCGTGGAGTTCCTTGATGCGGCTGGTGACGAACACTTCGTAGTCCATCGAGAGGCCGAAGGCGACGCAGAACATCAGCACGGTCATCGACGTCTCCATCGGCTGCGGGGTGAAGCCGAGCAGGCCGGAGAGGTGCCCGTCCTGGAAGATCCAGGTCATGACGCCGATGGTCGCCGCGAGGCTGATCGCGTTGAGGACGAGCGCGCGCAGCGGCTGCACGATGCTGCCGGTGAAGAGGAACAGCAGCAGGAAGGTGGTGACGGCGATCAGGCCCACGGCGAGCGGCAGCCGGCCGCCGATGGAGGCGTTGGAGTCGACGAGTTCGGCGTCGGCTCCGCCCACGAGCGGGTGCGTTCCGGCGGGCGGGGCGGTCTCCCTGACCTGCGCGACCAGGTCCTTGGCCGCGTCGGACTTCGGCGTCAGGTCGCTCACCACGTTGAGCTGCTGCGCCGTGGAGCGGCCGAGTGCCGCGTTGCCGGGGCGGGTCGGCTCGGGCCGTCCGTCGGCGTAGGTTCCGGTGCCGGTCTCGACGCGGGCGACGCCCTCCAGGCCGGAGAGCCGGGCCGCGTACGACGCCAGCGGGGCCTTGTCCACGGCCTGGTCGATGACGACGTGCAGGGCAGCGGCGTCGTTGCCGTTGAAGTTCTCCCGCAGGGCCGTCGAGACCTGGCGGCTCTTGGCGTCCTCGGGCAGCACGCGCTCGTCCGCAGTGCCGAAGGTGATGCCGAGGAGCGGTCCGGCCGCGAGCAGCAGTACGGCGAGCACGGGCAGCGCGGTGAGCGCGGGCCGCCGCATGACGGTGCGGGCCAACCGCCCCCAGCCGGAGGTCGCGGAGCCGGTGGAGCGGTCCGGCTTCGCCCACGGCATCCGGCCGCTGTTGACCCGATGTCCGAGGACGTTGAGCAGGGCTGGCATCACGAACAGCGTGGCGAGGGCCGCGATGACGACGACACCGACGCCGGAGTATCCGAACGAGCGGAGGAAGTACTGGGGGAACACCATGAGCGCCGCGAGTGCGGCCGCCACCGTCGCGGCGGAGAACGCGACCGTGCGGCCGGCGGTGCTCATCGTCCTGCGCACGGCGTCCTCCACGCTCGCCCCCGCCGCGAGCTGTTCCCGGAACCGGCTGATCATCAGCAGGGCGTAGTCGACGCCGAGGCCGAGGCCGAGCGCGGTGGTCAGGTTGATCGCGAAGATGGAGACGTCGGTGACGCTGCCGACGAGATGGAGCTCGGCGAACACTCCGACGACGGCGATGAGCGCGATGGCCAGCGGGAGCAGCGCGGAGACCACGGTGCCGAAGACGACCAGGAGCAGCAGGAGGATCAGCGGCACGGCGATGGCCTCCGCCAGGACGAGGTCCTTCTCGGTCTGGGGCCCCATCTCGTGACTCACGCCCGCGCTGCCGCCGGCCTTGACGGTGAGGGTGTCCTCGTAGGTTCCGGCGTACTCGTCGATGACGCCCTTGGCGTTCTCCTGTTGCTCGGCGTCGCGCCCCTTCACCCGGGCGAGCACGATGGCCTCGCGGCCGTCCTTGGAGCGGAGGTCGGGGCTCTTCGTGTCCCAGTACGCGACCACGTTGTCGAGGTCCTGTTCGCGCTTGAGGTCGGACACGAGGGCCCGGCCGCTGCGCTCGGCGGCCGGTGCGTCGACGCGGCCGTCGGAGGCACGGACCAAGAGCACCAGGTTCGTCTCTCCGCCGAACCTGTCGTCGATGACGTCCCTGGCCCGGGAGGACTGCGAGGCCGGGTCGTCGAACCCGCCGCCCAGCAGCTTCCCGAACGCGCCGGCGCCCAGGGCGCCCATGAGGACCACGACCACGGCGGTGACGACGAGTACCAGCCGGGACCGTCGAATCGTCAGCTCGGCTATGCGTTCGAACACGCGGGTTCTCCTTCGGAGGTGCGGCGGATGGGGAGGTGCGATGGCGGGGGGTGTGAGGGGGTGCGTCGCCGCCGAACCTAGCGAGGAACAATTTGTTTGAGCAGTGTTAGATTTTTTTCATGCCCCGAGAGAAAGCCCCGATGTCCGGCCTGTCGCTGCGTGAGCGGCGCCGGGCCGTGGCCACCCAGGAGATCGTCGGCGCCGCCGAGTCCCACATCGTCGAGCACGGCCCGCACGCCCTGTCCCTGCGGGCGGTGGCGCGCACCCTCGGCATGACCGTGCAGGCGCTGTACCACTACTTCCCGAGCCGGGACGACCTCGTCACGGCGCTGATCACCAAGGCGTACGACGATCTCGCCGACGCCGTGCAGGCCGCCGCGGACACCGCGCAGGACGCCCCCGGTCTGCCGGGGCTCGTGGTCGCGGCCGAGGGCTACCGCCGGTGGGCCATCGACAACCCGGAGCGGTTCCAACTCCTGTACGGAGCGCCGCTGCGGCAGTACCACGCCCCCGTCGACGGCCCCACCACGGAGGCGAACCGCCGGATGGCCGCGGTCTTCGAGCGGGAGCTGTTCCGGGGCTTCACACCGGCCCAACTGGCCGCCGCCGACACCCGATCGCTCTCCCCCGGTTTCCTGGAGCACCTGGAGGACCTGTCACCGATGAGCGGCGAGGCCCTGCCGCCTCCCGCGACCGCTCTGTTGCTGAGCGTGTGGGGGTACGTGCACGGCATGGTCGCCCTCGAGGTGTTCGGCCACACCGGGTTCCTCGGCGCCCACCAGGCGGAGCTCTACCGGATGGCGATGCGGAATCTCCACGAGGACGTGCGGCGACGCGTACCGGAGCAGCCCTGAGCGCGACCCTCGGCCCGCGTCGTCGCGCGGCGGTGAACTTGTCGTTTATCGATATGCTCCGCTAGCCTGCGGCATATCGATAAACGATAGGAGGGGGCGCGGTGAACACGCGACTCACGAGGACCCTGGCCTCGGTGACCTTTGCACTGGCGGTGCTCTGCGGGCTCGCCTTCGCCGGCACGGCGCTCACCCACATGCTCGACGACGGAGCGGTCTGCGTGGAGACGGGCTTCTGGGCCAACGCCTCACTCGGGCCGGACGGCCTGCCGGTCGAGCAGGGCGTGGAGGCGTCCGCCAGCGCCACGCGCCTGTGTCAGGACAGCCCTTCCGTGGCGCAGCGGGCCGCCGACCTCGGGGGCCGACTCCCCTGGCTGCTGTTCGGGGCCGTCGCGCTGCTGCTCTTCTCCCGGCTGCTGAAGGCGGTGCTGCTCCAGGGACCGTTCACCGACACGGTGGCGCGAAGGCTCTCCGTCCTCGGCTGGTGCGTCGCCGTGGGCACCCCGCTGGCCGGGCTCGTCGTCGGCTGGTCCGAGTCCTGGCTGACCGGGAGCATGGCGCCGGTCGCGGGTTCGGGGCCGACGGTCAGCGGGCCGCAGGTGCTCGTCCTCGCCGGTCTCGCCGCGGTGACCATGGGGAAGATCATGCGCGAGGGTGTACGCATGCGGGAGGATCTCGAAGGGACCATTTGATGGCCGAAGAGGAACTGCACTCGATCCGGATCCATCTCGACCGGATCCTCGCCGAGCGCGGCATGACACTCACCGAGCTGTCCGAGAAGGTCGGCATCACCGTCGTCAACCTGTCCGTGCTCAAGAACGGGCGGGCCAAGGCCATCCGCTTCTCGACCCTGTCGAGGATCTGCGATGTCCTGCGGTGTCAGCCGGGAGACCTGATCACCCACGACACGGCCCCGGCAGGGGACGGCCGCTAGGTCACGTCCGCCTGCCGGGGCGACTGCTCACGGCGCCTTCTCGTCAGCGCGTGACCACATGCCGTTCGTTCGGTACGCAGTGGGTCATGGTCAGGCCGGAGACGTCGCGCGGCGGGTTCTTGCCCAGCCGCTCCAGGCGCGAGCGGTCCTCGTCCGTCAGCGTCTGGCTCGGCAGCGGTTCCAGGTGGGCCACGTCGTCGGGCCCGATGCCCAGTCCTTCGCCGACGCGCAGCCCGAGGTCGTTCTCGACCAGCAGGAAGTGCCAGACCATGCGCTCCTGGACCTTCCGGTCGCACTGGGAGATCAGCTCCACGAAGTTGCGTACGAGATCGTCCCGCTCCCAGTCCTCCATCAGCAGGTAGCGCTGGCCCGCCTGCTGGTAGTCGTTGGTGAGCGGGATCCGCTTGCGGGTGAGCCGGCCCCGGATCTCCGGGCCCTGCTCGTCGTGCGTCGGGTACTGGCCCTCGCGCAGTCCGCCCGTGATCGACGGTTCGTAGTTGACCTCGGGGTTCTCGTTCGCCGCCCGGTTGTCGTACGCCATCGCGCCGTCGCGCTGGTTGGTGCGCACTTCCGCGTTCTTGGCCTGGTTCACCGGCAGTTGCAGGTAGTTCGGGCCCACGCGGTAGCGCTGCGTGTCGCTGTAGGAGAAGGTCCGCCCGACGAGCATCTTGTCGTCGGAGAAGTCGAGGCCGTCGACCAGGACACCGGTGCCGAAGGCGAT
This sequence comes from Streptomyces sp. NPDC039462, assembly GCF_055639375.1. Taxonomy (NCBI): domain Bacteria; kingdom Bacillati; phylum Actinomycetota; class Actinomycetes; order Kitasatosporales; family Streptomycetaceae; genus Streptomyces; species Streptomyces sp. NPDC039462. Next base: position 427,750 of record NZ_JBVKAO010000003.1, on the reverse strand, counting down.
CTGCTCGTTCTCGGCGAAGTAGTTGTCGACCGTGCGGTCGAGCACCATGCGGCCGACGGCCTTCGGCGGGAAGTCCTGCTCGGGCCAGGTCTTGGTGTCGTCCAGCGGGTCGAAGTCCAGCTCCGGGTGCTCGCCGTCCTCCATGATCTGCACGAGCAGCTCCCACTCGGGGTGGTCGCCCCGGCGGATCGCCTCGTACAGGTCCTTGGTGGCGTGGCCGAGCTCGCCGGCCTGTACGTTCGCCGCGTCCTCCTCGGTCATGCTGCGCACGCCCTGCTTGGGCATCCAGTGGTACTTGACGAGGACGGTCTCGCCCTCGGCGTTGACCCACTTGTAGGTGTTCACGCCGAAGCCCTGCATGTGCCGGTAGTCCGCGGGGATGCCCCGGGGGCTGAAGAGGTTGACCAGCATGTGCATGCTCTCCGGGGTCTGCGACATGAAGTCGAAGATGCGGGAGGGCTTCTGCTCGTGCGACACGGGGTCGGGCTTCAGCGCGTGAATCACGTCCGGGAACTTCACGGCGTCCCGGATGAAGAAGACGCCGAGGTTGTTGCCCACGAGGTCCCAGTTGCCGTCCTCCGTGTAGAACTTCACGGCGAAGCCGCGTGGGTCACGGGCGGCCTCGGAGGAGTCGCGGCCGCCGATGACGGTGGAGAAGCGCAGGGCCACGTCGGTGCGTTTGCCCTGCTCCTGGAAGAGCTTGGCGCGGGTGTACCGGCTGATCGGTTCGTCGCCCCACTTCCCGTACGCCTCGAAGTGTCCGAAGGCGGTGACGCCCCGGGCGTGGACGACGCGCTCCGGGATGCGCTCGCGGTCGAAGTGGCTGATCTTTTCCAGGAAGTGGTAGTTCTCCAGCGTGGCCGGGCCCCGCGCGCCGACCGTGCGCTGGTTCTGGTTGTCGTAGATGGGATGACCCTGCCGGTCGGTGAGCACCGGCCGGGCGTCGTCCGCGGGTGAACCCATGCTGGATACGTCCGTCATGACCATCGGCTCCTTGACGAGATGACCGCGTGCGCGAGCCCGCGTGCGGGCGCGCGTGCGGGCTGGATGGTTGAGCCCAAGTACCCCGCCCCGTCCACGATCACACACATGCGGCCGGGGCGCCGCGCCGGCCGCACGGGGTTCGGCCGTCCGGACGTCGGACCACGCGAACGAGACCGTCGGTCTCCGTTTCCGTCGGCGGCGACGGGTTACCTGTCGCCTGGGCGGCCCCGTCCCTGAGGCGCGAAGGCCGCCGACGCGCTTGAGTGGAGGACACGGTGTTTCAGGACTCTCGTAAGGAAGGCACTGGCGTGCAGCGGATCAGGGGAGCCTTCCGGCGCGCGCGGAGCGCCTACTCCGGCGGGGAGGAACACCGGCTCGGCGGTCACCTCGGCGCCGTGGTCGCCTTCGGCGCGTACACGGCGGCCTGGGGCGCGGCCGTACACCTGCGGAAGACCAAGCTCCCCGAACGCCCCGAGCCCTGGGACCTCCTGCTCGCGGCGACGGCCACCTTCCGGCTCAGCCGACTGCTCAGCAAGGGATCGGTCACCAGCCCCCTCCGCGCGCCGTTCACGAAGTACGAGGAGGGCACCGGCCCCGCCGAGGTGAAGGAGAGCCCGCGCGGCGGAGACCTCAGGTCGACCGTGGGCGAACTCGTCACCTGCCCCTTCTGCCTGAGCGTCTGGCTGACGACCACCGTCACCGGCGCCCACCTGCTGTGGCCGCGTGCCACGCGGACCGTGACGGGCGGCCTCTCCACCCTGGCCGTCGCCGACGTCATGCAGCTGGGATACGACTGCCTGGTGCAGAAGAACGGCGAGTGAGCGCCGTGCACCACGAGGCGACCGGCTCCGATGCGCGGGAACCCCTGGGCGTCCGTCTCGCCGCCCGCGCGGCACGGGGCATCGCGCGCCGCCGCCACGCGCCCGCCCTGCACCCCTCCGGCGTCAGCTGCGACGGCGTGCTCACCGTCCGGCCGGGCGATCTCCCCTGGGGTGAGCCGTGGCTCGACGAACCCGGTGAGTACCGGCTCAGAATGCGGTGGTCGCGGGCCGTCGGCCTGCCGGGGAACGTGCCGGACGCGCTCGGGCTCGCGCTGCGGGTGTACGACGCGGGAGGCCCCGGCAGACCGCTGGATCTGCTCCTGACCACCAGCGGCTCGGGCCGCCGCACCAGGCATGTGCCGGTGCCGCGGCTCAACGCGCTGGCGGGGCCGTACTCCACGCTGCTCTCCTACCGCGTCGGCACCCGCGAGGCGCTGCTCGCCGCCCATCCCGACGTGACCTCGCCGCTCGTGCCCGGCGGCGTCGCGTCACTGCGCACGGCACTCCGGACGGCTCCGCTGACGTTCCACCTGTGTGCGGCGCTGTCGGGACAGGCGTGGCGCGTTCTGGGCACGATCACCACCGGGTCCGTGCACAGTGCGCCGCCCGCGGACACCGCTTCGTACGACCCGTACGTGAACCGGCTGGCACAGCTGCGCCCCACGGCCCGGTTCGGCGCACTGCGGGAAGCCGCCTATGCCGCGTCCAGGCGCGGACGACAGGCGGGCGACCCCGGACAGCCATGACGCGAAATATCCGCCATGCAGAGGAATGCCGGTCCAGGCCCGGGACACAAGAGGCCGCGCACCCCCTGCAAGCAGCGGATATGAGGGAGAACGACCCATGCTCATGGCCCATCTCGTCCTGAAGAACCTGCTCGAGCAGTACGAGGAGCTGCGCACCCTGCACACCCGGACGGGCAGCGCGGAGGCGCGGCGGCGGATGGACGACGTCGCCTATTCGCTGTGCGTGTCGACCGGAACCGGAAGCATCGACGCCGCCCTCGCCGTCGCCCGCTTCCGGCTGCGCCGGGTCGGCGCGGGAAGCGAGCCTCTTGTGCCCGCCTGACCCGCTGTCGCGCGAACGGGCGTGAGGGGGAGGGAGAGGCGGATGAAAATGCAGGGCGCCTTGGTCTACGCCAATGGGGCCCGTCCCAGTATTCTCATCCGTGGCCGGCCAGCACACCATGGTGACCTCCCCCCATTCGCCGCCTCCAGGAGGATCACGGTGAACGTTCGCACCAGAAGCTCGGCAGTCATCGGCAGCCTCTGCCTCGTCGTCTCCCTCGCCTTCACCACGGCGTCCGCGGACGAGTCCGCCACGCCGCACCGGAAAGCAGCAGCCAAGGTCGCGCTCAAGAAGGTGGCCATGGCCAAGAATCCGTCCGCCGGTGCCGCAGGGCCCGGCGGCACGGTCTGGATAGCCGAACGCGCGGGCACCGTAAGGGTCCTGGGCCCCCAGGGACTCGGCAAGCCCGTCCTCGACATCTCCGACGAGACCACCACCGACGGCGAACGCGGCCTGCTGGGCATCGCGTTCGACAACAAGTTCGCGCACTTCTACATCTCGTACACGGACCTCGAAGGCACCAGCACGGTCGACGAGTTCGCCGTGCGGCACGGCAGGATCCGGCCCGAGACCCGGCGCACCGTCATCACCCAGACGCAGCCCTACGCGAACCACAACGGCGGCGACATCAAGTTCGGCCCGGACGGCTACCTCTACATCGCCCTGGGCGACGGCGGCTCGGGCGGTGATCCGCACGGCAACGGACAGAACCTCGACACCCTGCTGGGCAAGCTGCTGCGGATCGACCCGCGCGGCGGCAAGCCGTACGCGATCCCGGCGGACAACCCGTTCGTCGGCGACCCGAAAGCCAAGGACGAGATCTGGGCGTACGGGCTGCGCAATCCATGGCGGTTCTCCTTCGACTCGGGCACGGGCGACCTGCTGATCGGCGACGTCGGCCAGAGCGACTGGGAGGAGATCGACTGGGCCCCCGCGAACAGCGACGGCGGCGAGAACTACGGCTGGGCGCGGATGGAGGGCACCCACCCCTTCCGCGGCGCCACCGAGCCCGCGAACCACGTCCCGCCGGTGTACGAATACGGCCGCGGTGGCCTCGGCTGCTCGGTGACCGGCGGATACGTGTACCGGGGCCGCGCGATCCCGGCCCTCAGGGGTCAGTACGTCTTCAGCGACTACTGCGACGGCACCCTGCGCGCGCTGCGCATGGAGCACGGCAAGGTCACCGGCGTTAGTGACCTCGGCGTCAACGGCGGCGAGGTCGTCTCCTTCGTGCAGGGCGGCAAGGGTGAGCTGTACGTGCTCGACATCGGCGGCAGCGTCGCCCGCCTGGACCCCGCGTAGGGGTCACCGCCCCTTGGCCGAGAAGTGCCGGTGGTCCGGGGCGGGCCGGCGCCCGCCCCACTGCCGGCCCGTCGAGCGCGGGCATGCCAAGGCGTGAGCAGTTTTTCCTTTCTCTGGACAAAGTGTGGACGTCCTCGGACACCGTCCCTACGCTGAGCGTCGCTTTGCCACAGAAATCTGCGTAACCCATGCCGGATTCCACCGGAACCACGCAGGAGGAAGAGTGAAGCCACGCCCCGGACCGATATCCGGCCGCACCCGCCGCAGGGCCCGAAGATCCACCGGCCTGCTGCTCACCGCCCTTCTCGGCGGCGGCCTGCTGACGCCCGCCGCGGCCGCGGACGACGACCCGCGGCCCTTCGCGGATCTGCCGCCGCAGGAACCCGGCGTCACCCTGCGGGTGTTCGACGTCCAGACCCCGTTGAAGAAGCTGTGCGACCTCAAGCCCGCACAGACCCCCAATGTCGACAAGCTGATTCCGACCGCCGACTGGACCTCCACGGACGGCTTCGGGTTCAGCAACAACTTCGTGTCGCAGATCATCGGCAATCTGAACGTGCCCGAGGCGGGCGCGTACGACTTCCGGTTGATCAGCGACGACGGCTCACGGCTCTTCCTCGGCGGCCAGCAGGTCATCGACCACGACGGGCTGCACGGCGCCGAGCCCAAGGACGGCCGGATCACGCTCAACGCCGGATACCAGTCGCTGCGCGTCGACCACTTCGACGCGGGCGGCGAGCAGCAGGTCACCCTCCAGTGGAAGCCGCCAGGGGCGAGTGAGTTCACCGTCGTGCCGAACTCGGTGCTCAGCACGGACGCCGACGTCGTCCGGGTCACGGCGCCCGGCCGCAAGGAGTGCGAGGGGACGTACGACACGCCCGGCGACGGTCTGCCGCTCACCGGGGTCAACCCCGGCTACGAGCTGACCGACCTGCGCCCGAAGGGCTTCGAGCCGCAGGTGTCCGCGATGGACTGGCTGCCCGACGGCCGGCTCGCGATCTCCACGTGGGGCGGGAGCAACGAGACGAAGGGCGAGGTGTACCTGCTCGACCACGTCACCGGCGACACCGGGCCCGAGAAGGTCACGTACAAGAAGATCGCCGACGGGCTCAGGGAGCCGATGGGCATCAAGTACGTGGACGGGAAGCTGTATGTGTCGGAGAAGCACCAGCTGACCGAGTTGAACGACACGAACGGCGACGACGTCACCGACGACAAGCGGAAGATCGCCGAGTGGCCGTACGGCAAGAACTTCCACGAGTTCGCCTTCGGTCTGCTCTACGACAAGGGCGACTTCCATCTGAACCTCTCCGTCGCCATCGACTACGGCGGCGCGACCACCGACCCGCAGCCCGCCCCGAACCGCGGCACGACCATCAAGGTCAACCGGAAGACGGGCAAGGTCACCTACCTCGCCGGCGGCCTGCGCACGCCGAACGGGATCGGGCGCGGCCCGGAAGGCGACCTGTTCGTCACGGACAACCAGGGCGGCTGGCTCCCCGCGTCCAAGCTGGTGCACATCAAGCAGGGCCGGTTCTTCAACCACTACATGAACCCCGACGGGCCCTACGACGACCGGCCCGTCACCAAGCCGGTGCTGTGGCTCCCGCAGAACGAGATCGCCAACTCGCCCAGCACGCCCATGCGGCTGGAGAAGGGGCCGTTCGCCGGGCAGCTGGTCTTCGGTGACGTCACGTACGGCGGACTGCAGCGAGCGGACCTGGAGAAGGTGAAGGGCGAGTACCAGGGCGCGGTGTTCCGGCACACGCAGGGGCTGGAGTCCGGCATCACCCGGATCAGTGAGGGCCCCGACGGCGCGATCTACACCGGCGGGCTCGGCGCCGACGGCAACTGGGGCCAGGAGGGCAAGCTCCGCTTCGGCCTGCAGAAACTGACGCCGAACGGCACGACCGCCTTCGACATCAAGACGATGCGGGCGACCCGCGACGGCTTCGAACTCGCCTACACCAAGCCCCTGTCCGAGGAGACCGCGGCCAAGCTGACCAAGGGCGCGTACGCCGTCGAGCAGTGGCGCTACGCGCCGACGCCCGCCTACGGCGGCCCGAAGATCGACGAGGAAGTACTGCCCGTCACCTCGGCGAAGCTCTCCGACGACCGGCGCAAGGTGCGGCTCACCATCCCGGGGCTCAGGAGCGACCGCGTCGTCCACGTCCGCTCGCCGCGCCCGTTCTCCGCGTCGTCGGGTGAGCAGCTCTGGTCCACCGAGGCCTGGTACACCCTCAACGCCAAGCCGGGCCCGGACGAGCCCGTCACCACGTACGACGCCGAATCGGCGCGGCTGTCCGGCAGCGCGGGCATCGACACCGAGCACGCCGGCTTCACGGGCGCGGGCTTCGTCGACGGCTTCGGTGAGCAGGGCGCGAAGGCGACCTTCGACGTCGAGGTGGCGAAGAAGGGCACGTACGACGTCGGTCTGCGGTACGCCAACGGCCCGCACCCCTCCCCCGGCACCAAGACGGTCGGCGTCAGCGTCAACGGCGCCCCCGCCGAGCGGACCAGCCTGCCGTCGACCGGCACATGGGACCGCTGGTCCACCAGGACGGAACGCCTCGAACTGCGCAAAGGCCGCAACACCATGACCTACGGGGTGGGGGCCGGGGACACCGGGCACGTCAACCTCGACGCGGTCGAGATCCGGCGCCCCGGGGCGCGGATCGACCTCTTCTCCGGCGGCAGCGTCGCGTCGGCCTGGCAGCACACCGACGGCCGCAGCGCCGAATGGCCGCACACCGCCGAGAAGTCCATGGAGGTCTGCTGCGGCGACCTGCGCACGAAACAGCACTTCGAGGACTTCAGGCTGCACGTCGAGTTCCGGGTGCCGAAGCTCCCGGACGACGTCACAGGGCAGGACCGCGGCAACAGCGGTGTCTACCTCCAGGACCGGTACGAGGTGCAAATCCTGGACTCGTACGGCGTCCCGAAGCTCGCGGACAACGAGGCGGGGGCGATCTACCAGAAGAAGGCCGCCGACCTCAACGCCTCGAAACCGCCGGAGAACTGGCAGACGTACGACGTCACGTTCCGTGCCGCCCGCTTCGACGCGGACGGCAAGAAGACGTCGGACGCGCGGGTCACGGTGGTCTGGAACGGCGAGAAGGTCCACGACGACGTGGCCGTCGACGGCCCGACCGGCGGGGGCGACCCGGAGTCGGCGGCGGCAGGCGCCATCCGGCTGCAGGACCACGGCAACAAGGTCCGGTTCCGCGACGTGTGGGTGGAGCCGCTGTCCTGACCGAGCCTGGCCCGGTGAGGGGGCGGCTTCCCCGGCTCTTGGCCGAACCAGGGAAACCTGGGCCGGAGCGGCCCCCCGGGGGAACGCCGCTGAACCAGCCCTGTGCGCCAAGTCCCCCGATTCGCAATCTTCACGCATGCGCGCACCGGAGCGTCCCACCCTCGCGTTCCAGGCAACCTGCGTTCCCCCAGGTCACAGCATGTTTCTGCATTCCAGCGTCCCCAACTTCCCGGCAACCGTGGCGGTCGGGACGGCTCCCGCCGCAGGGTGGATCCGTGCTCACCGGCCGCGCATCCACGGCCCGGTTGCCGAGCACTGATCCGCAGCAACGACATGGGGAGTACGTACATGGTTCGCAAGCACTCACGTCTGATCGCCGTGCCGGTCGCGGCCGTCGCCCTGACCCTGACGCTCGCCGGTCACCAGGCCGGCGCGGCCGAGGTGTCGGCGGCGGCCCCGTGTCTGGCCGGTGCCACGACGCTGGTCGGCGACCTCGACGGCGACGGCCGTCCGGACAAGATCACGAATCCGGGGCACACCGGCACCAAGATGACGGTGCAGTGGGGGGCCGCCGACGGCACGTTCGGTGTGAAGCACTCCGTCGGCAAGCTGCTCGGCGCCAAGCCCGGCGAGGTCGCCACCGCCGCGGTCGCCGACTTCCAGAACGACGGCAAGCTGGACATGGTCGTCAACATCGTCGAGCCGTCCGGCGGGGACGACCCGGCGACGGCCCGCGTCGCCGACTACCGCCCGGGCCCGCTCAAGCGCGCGAACCTGGCCTCCGCGCGCGCCCGGCACCTGGACATCGGTGAGGCCGGCGAGGCCCGCCAGCTCCGCGTCGCCAACTACGGCGACGACGCCTACCCGGACCTCGCGATCCTGAACTACGCCGGTGACGGCGTCCTCGAGCGGAACGTGCGCCTGTCGAAGGCGGCCAGTGGCCCTGGCAAGTACAACCAGGACCACGAGCAGAAGTACGGCGACTGGGGCACTCCGGCCGAGCCGCCGGCCATGCCCAGCGGCGGCTGGAAGCACTTCTACAAGTCCTGCTCCTGATCCACCCCCTCGGGCGCCGCCGGTCCTCCGTCCACCGGCGGCGCCCTCCGCCCACGTGAGGAAGATCCCTTGTCCACGCCAGTCGCCGACACGCCGGCCACCGACATACCCGTCACCGCTCCGAAGACGAACCGGGTGCGGGTCGCCGTCACCGCACCCGACCCGATCAGCCGCGAGGGAGTCCGCAGCCAGCTGCGCCGGCACCCGGAGGTCGAACTGTGCGAGAGCTCCGGGCCCGCCACCGTCGCCCTGCTCGTCGAGGACACCCTCGACGATGCGGCGCTCGCCCGGCTGAGACGCACCGTGCGCGGCGAGGGCGCGCGTGCCGTGCTCGTCACGGGTGCCGTCCGTGAGCACGAGCTCATCGATGTCATCGAGTGCGGTGTCAAAGCCGTCGTCTGGCGCCGCGAGGCGACCGCCCAGCGCCTGGTGCAGGCGGTGCTCACCGCCGCCCGTGGAGGCGGCGACCTGCCCGCCGATCTGCTGGGCCAGCTGATCGGCCAGGTGCGGCGCCTGCACCGGGGCGGCGCCGACGAGCCGGGCTTCTTCGCGGGCTTCACCAAGCGCGAGATGGACGTGGTGCGGCTGGTGGCCGAGGGACTCGACACCGCGCAGATCGCCCTGAAGCTGTCGTACTCCGAACGGACCGTCAAGAACGTGATGTACGGCCTCACCACCCGCCTGCACCTGCGCAACCGGGCCCACGTGGTGGCGTACGCGCTGCGCGAGGGCTACATCTGAGGGCCGCCCCGCTCTCATACGGTGAAGCGGACCGATTCGAGCTGGAGGTTCTCCTCCATCGGGCTGCCGCCGTACTTCCAGTCGCCGGGGTCGGTGCACGTCTCGCCCGTCCACTGCCGGTCCTTGATGTAGGTGTCGTGGCACACGGCGCCGTCGAAGACCTTGAGGGTGAATCCCTGCAGGGCGGGGTCCGCCTCCTCGGTGCTGCCGAGGACCATGTCCTCCTCGTCGTCCGCGTTCTCCCACTGGTCGCCGTTCCGCCAGCCCTCCCCCACATAGGCACCGGCGCCGGTGACGCCCTGGGTGTCGGAGACGGCGATGTCGAGGGCCTTGATGGCCGTGCCCGCCGTGCCGGCCTCGGCTCCGTCGCACACCGGGGTCTGCCAGCCTTCGCCCTGGACGAAGACGCGGTAGCAGATGTGGCGGCCCTCGCTGCTGCCGGCGAGGTCGCGCACCGCGGTGGCCGCCGTCTCCTCCTCCGGCTCTTCCTCTCCGCCACCGCCGCCGCCGTCTCCGCCGCCGCCCTCCGGTTCCGCCGGTGGTTCCTTGTCGGGCTTCTCCGCGGGCTCCTCCGGCTTCTCGGCCGGCGGGGACGGCGCGCTGCTGGCCGGCGGGGGCGGGCCGGCCGGCTCGACCTTGCCTGCCTCCTGCGGCTTCTCCCGCGCCGCGGTCTGCATCTGCGGCCGGTACGTCAGCCAGATCGTCACGAACGCGATCGCCACCGCGAGGAGCAGGCCGAGGGCGGCGGCCAGCCAGCCCGGCAGGACCCCGCGCTGCACGAAGGTGCCCGCCACGTCCACCGGCTCGGCGCCGGAGCGCCGCACGGCCAGCGCGTAGGGCTGCTCCTGCTTGGCGCCGAACCAGATGATCTGCTGGGGCCGCAGCGTCGCCTTCACGAACGCGGCCCTGCCCGGCTCGATCTGGACGTTGCCGGGGTCCAGGTCGTACGTCAGCCGGTCGCCGCTGTCACCGCCGCTGAGCGACGCGGTGACCCTGGTGTTGCCGAGGTTGTCCACCGCCAGCTGCGGCCGCCCCCGGAACCACCCCTTCACCGTCGGCGGCACCAGCTCGGCGCGCACCTCGGTGAAGGGCGTGACGGTGAGGTTCCCCTCGGGGACGGTGACGGCGCCCCGCTGTTCCGTCGGCGTGATCCGTACCGCGTACGGGATCGGCCCCGCGGTCGCGTCCGGGGTCCGCGGCGGGGCGAACGTCAGCTCCACCGTGCCGGTCGTCCCCGGGTAGAGCCGCAGCAACGGCGGCTCCACCGTGGTCCAGGCGGCGGCGTCACCGACCGGTTCGAAGCGGTAGGCGTCGACGATGTCACCGGTGTTGCGCACGCGCAGCAGCACCGTGGTGCTGCCGCCGGGGTCGACGGTCGTGGAGGCGGGTTCCAGGGAGGTCCAAAGGCTCACGTCACGACGCTAGGAAAGCCCGCGCCGTCTGTCAGGAGCCCGCCGGGCAGATCCGGTTGCCCGAACAGGCACGCGCGTGCGTGCGCTCGTCAGACCGCCGGGTAGGGGTGGTCGTTGAGCAGGCCGGCGAGGTGGACCGCGTTGGCCGCGAGTGTGCGGGTGGTCTCGGCGACCTCGTCAGGGGTGGCTTCGAGGTCCTGGTAGTCGGTGCCGTGCTGTGCCTCACCGACCCAGTACGTGACGGCGTTGGGGGCCAGGGAGAAGCCGATGTCGTTGAGCCCCTGGAACGTGTCGGCGCTGACCTTGTGAGCGCCGTCCTCGTTGCCGACGACGGCGACCACGGCGACCTTCCCGTAGGTGAAGGGGCGCCCCTGCTCGTCGGTCTCCGACGACTCGGCGTTGAGCCGTTCGAGGACGCGCTGGCAGATGCTGGAGGGGTGGCCAAGCCAGATGGGTGTGGCGATCAGGAGGATGTCGGCCTGCAGGACCTTCTCCCCAGCGCCGGCCAGGCGTCGTCGCCGCCCATGTCGATGGCGACGCCGGGGAGCACCTGGTGATCGGCCACGCGGACGGTCTCGGTGGTGACGTCGAGCTTTTCGAGCTCGCGCAGCACCTGGTCCGAGAGCAGCTGGCTGCTGGAGGGTGCCGGGGACGCGTTGAGGGTGCAGACCAGAGAGAGGGCGCGCATCGCATTTCCTTCTGTGAAGTGACTTCAGAGGGTCCGCCACCAGGCTGCGCACAGGACCGGCGGTGCCGCCAGGTGGCCGCCGGGGGCGGAGACCACCCCGCGTACCCGGGACCGACCCCGTGATGCGCGCCGACGGGGCCGGGTGCCGACGTGGGCCTCCTACTCCTCCGCTTCCTCGCTCTCGAAGTGCAGGGCGATGGACCTCAGCACGTCCGCGGAGGTCACGTCCATGCGTCCCTCGTCGTGGACCTCGGCGAGCTGTGCGAAGGAGAAGGCGAAGGCGGACGTGATCTGTTCGATGACGGGCCCCAGCTCCTGGCCCACCACCGCGGCGACCTCGATGGGGGTGGCTTCGGCGGGGAGTTCGATGCGCGGCAGCATCTCCTCGAGCATCGCACCGACCGCGCCGCTGTTCTCGATCTCTCCGTCCGGGTTCTCGCGTACCTGCCGGCGCATCTCGAGCGACTCGGTGAGGATGCCGACGACTCGTTGAATGATCTCGCGCTGCTCCATACGGCGAAGCCTAGACGCACGAGAGTTGGCGGGCGGGGACCGCGGACCCGGCTTCGTCGGTCCGCCGGCCGGGGTCATGGCGCGGGCTCTCAGCTCTCGGGCGCGGTGAAGTCGCACCAGACGGCTTTGCCCTCGCCTCGCGGCTCGACTCCCCAGCGTGCCGCGACCGCCTCCACCAGCAGCAGGCCGCGCCCGGAGGTGGCGGTCTCGCCCGGGGATCTCCTGCGGGGGCGGTCGCTGGAACGGTCGCCCACCGAGAGGCGGACGCGGCGCGGCGGGCCGGAGAGGACCTCCAGCGTGAGGATGGCGCCCGCGTCGGTGTGGACCAGGGCGTTGACGAGGAGTTCGCCGGCCGCCACCTCGACGTCGTCGGCGACGGCGCCGAAGCCCCACGCCGCGAGGTGTTCGCGCAGCGCGGCGCGCGCGTCGGTGAGTCCTTCCGGGTCGGCCTGGTGGACGTACCGGTGGATGCGGGGTTCCTGGGGTGTGCCGGGGTCGGGGAGCCGGCGCAGGACCAGGAGCGCCACGTCGTCGCCGGTGCCCCATCGCTCCCACAGGGCGTGCGAGAGGTGGTCCGCCAGGTCCTCGGCCCCCTCGGGGCCCGCGCGCATCTCGTCGGCGAGGTTCCTGATGCCGGTGTCGAGGTCGAGTCCCGCGTCCTCGACGAGTCCGTCCGTGCAGAGCACCATGGTCTCGCCGGGCACCAGGTCGAGCCGCACCTCGGGGTAGTCCTCCATGCCGAAGTCGGTGGCCAGGCCCAGCGGCAGTCCGCCGGCGACGCGCGGCACGCCCACCCTGCCGTCCACGTGCCGCACGAGGGGCGGCAGATGTCCGGCCCGCACGGCGCGCGCGATGCCGGTGGCGGGGTCGAACTGGGCGTAGGTGCAGGTGGCGAACCGCTCGGTGTCCAGCTCGGCCAGGAAGCGGGAGGCGCGGGAGAGCACGGTGCCGGGCGGGTGTCCCTCGCCGGCGAAGGCGCGCAGGGCGATGCGCAGCTGTCCCATGATGGCCGCGGCGTGGGTGTCGTGTCCCTGGACGTCTCCGACGACCAGGCCGATCCGGCCCCGGGGCAGGGTGACGACGTCGTAGAAGTCGCCGCCGACCTCGCGGCCGCCCCAGGCGGCGTGGTAGCGGACGGCGACCTCGGAGTCCGGGACGGCGGGGATCCCGCGCGGCAGCATCGTGGCCTGGAGGCTCTTGGCGAGGTCGCGTTCCTCGTCGAAGAGCATGGCACGCTGCAGCGACTGGGCGACGATTCCTGAGAGGCCGATGCAGAGGTTGCGGTCGGCGTCGGTGAAGTCCTTCCTGCCGCGGTAGAAGAGTGCGAGGCCGCCGATGGCGCGGTCCTGCGCGACCAGCGGCAGGAACGCCGCCGAGTCCAGTTTCATGTGCTCCACGTACGGCCGCAGGTGGGTGAGGCGCCGGGCGAGATCGGGCAGCGAGCCCACGAAGCGGGGCCGCCGGGTCATGACGGCCTCGGCCAGCGGCAGCGACTGGTCGAACTTGTACAGCTTGAGCTCGTCGAGGGCCTGCATCGTCTGGCCCACCAGGGCGATCAGCTTCAGGTTGTCGCCCTCGACGAGGCCGAGGACGAGGCCGTCGGCGGCGAACCGGTCCAGGCCGCTGGCGCCGGACAGCACGGCGACCACGTCGTCGACCGTGACGGCCCGCGAGAGCGCCTCCGTGGTGCCCTGCACCATCAGGGCGATGCCCTGGCGCCGCTCCTCCCTGGGGTCGATGGCGGCGAGTTCCGCCCCGTCGTCCTCGGCCGTCCGCAGGACTCCGAGGACGCGCACGGCCCGGCCTTCGTCGTCGCGCAGGATGCGGCCGCGTGCGTGGCTGAGGTGGATGGAGCCGTCGCGGTGCCGGGCCCGGAAGTAGACGCCGTACCTGTCCTCGCCGGCGGTGACGGCCCGGGTCACCGCGTAGTTGATGCGCACGGCCTCCTCGGGCGGAATGCGCTTCTGCAGTGAGGTCACGAAGCCGTTGAATTCGTCGGGCCGCAGGTCGAGCACCGCGAGGGACCCGGCGTCGAGGCTGAGCTCGCCGCTCACCAGGTCCCAGTCGAAGCTGCCCACACCGGTCAGGAGCAGGCGCTGGGCCGGCTCGACGGGTGGCTTCTTGGCTGACGTCATGGCTGTCTCCGTATGCCGCTCGGCCACCCTATGCGCCGGGTGCGCCACTCGCCCGCCGGAATCCGGTCCGGCCTTTCGTCCTCCGCCAAACGGGACCTTGGTCCTGTGTGAGCCGCTCTCGAAGGGACATTCGATGTGTGACGTCGGGCTGGCACTCCAGCGCCGACCTGCGCACAAGGAAAGGAACGTGCTCGTGGGCATCATCGCCTGGATCCTGATCGGTCTCATCGCCGGGGCCATCGCCAAGGCCCTCACTCCCGGCAAGGACCCGGGAGGCTGCCTGGTGACCATGTTGATCGGCATCGTGGGCGGCCTGCTGGGTGGCTGGCTGGGCAAGGTGATCTTCGGCGTCCACTCGATCAACGGCTTCTTCCACCTGTCGACCTGGATCGCCGCCATCGTGGGCTCCGTGATCGTCCTGTTCGCCTACCGCATGTTCACGGGCAAGCGGTGACATGGCCGTACCGCGGCCGCACTGTGGCCGCACTCATCGGGAGCGCGCACCCTCGCGGGGTGCGCGCTCCCGCGCTTTCCGCGGTGGGTTGCCTCAGCACGCTTTCCGAGGTGGGTTGCCTCAGCACGCTTTCCGTGGCGGGTTGCCCGACCACCTATTAGCTCAAGCGTTCGATTGCCGAGTACAGTGGACGCATGGCAACGCACCAGCTCCAGGGATCGCTCTTCGATCAGGGCGACGACGTGCGCCTGGGCTCCCTGGACGGCATCCGCAGGACGATCCTCGGCGACGGGGCGTGGCTCGACCTGCTGCCGGGCTGGCTCAGCGGCGCCGACGTCCTGTTCGAACGGCTGGCCGCGGACGTCCCGTGGAAGGCCGAACGCCGGGAGATGTACGAGCGGGTCGTGGACGTACCGCGCCTCCTCGCCTTCTACGGCGCCGGGGAGCCGCTCCCCCACGCCGTACTCGACGAAGCCAGGCAGGCCCTCTCCGCGCACTACGCGGCCGAGCTCGGCGAGGCGTTCACGACGGCAGGCCTCTGCCACTACCGCGACGGGCGCGACAGCGTGGCCTGGCACGGCGACCGCATCGGCCGGGGTGCCCGCGAGAACACGATGGTCGCCATCCTCTCCGTGGGAGCGCCCCGGGACCTGCTGCTCCGCCCGCGCCGCGGCGGCGCGACCGTCCGGCACCCGCTCGGACACGGCGACCTGATCGTGATGGGCGGCTCCTGCCAGCGCACCTGGGAGCACGCCGTCCCCAAGTCGGCCCGGGCGACCGGCGGGCGCATCAGCATCCAGTTCCGGCCGCACGGGGTGCGCTGAAGCCGCCTCAGCTCGTACGGCGGGCGAGCAGGCGGCGCACCACCTTGGTGAGCACGGCCGGCCGGAACAGCAGCGTGGGCGGGGCCGTCATGTTGAGGACCCGCACGAAGCGCGCCCACACGTCCGGCTCGTGCACGGCGAGCGCGAAGACCTGCTGGTTGTACCAGTGGGCGAAGCGCGCGGACAGCGGCTGCCTGCCGGGTGCCCACATGAGGTCCGAGCTGGTGGCCATGGTCCAGGGGACCTGGATGACGCGGGCCGCCGCGCGCTGGTAGGCGCGGCTGAGTCCGGCGAGTCCGGACGGCCCGGTCCGGTGGCGGGCGAGGAGCCGGCCGAGCAGCTCCGCCTCTAGCGCGGCGACCGTGAGTCCTTGGCCGTAGACCGGGTTGAACACGCAGAGCGCGTCGCCGAGGGCGATCAGGCGTTCGGGCCAGCGGGCGTTCTTGTGGTGCAGGCGCCACTCGTTGCCGGGGTTGGTGTAGCGGTGCACCGGTCCCTGTCGGGTGCCGCGCTTGATCTGTTCGGCGAGGCGGGGGTTGTCGAGGGTGTGGGCGAAGTCGAGGTAGCCCTCGTCGTCGGTGGGCGGCACGTGCTCGTCGACGCCGAGCAGTGAGCACATCCAGCGGTGGTGTTCCACGGCGAGCACCACGCCGCCGCGTGTGACGTCGGGCGCGAAGGCCATTTGATAGGCGACGTCGAAGTCCTGCTGGTCGTCCGGCGGGCGTTCGATGAGCGCGGAGGTGTAGGTGATCTTCGCTTTCACGACGGTCTTGGCGGAGACCGGCAGGCCCGCGTCGGTGAGCCAGCGGTCGACGGAGGTGGCGCGGCCCGAGGTGTCGACGACCAGGTCGGCGGTGACGTCGGTGGCCTCGCCGTCGCCCTCGGTGCGGTAACGGACCCGGTCGAGGCGGCCGGGGGCGCTCGCGGTCACCGTCTCGCAGCGGGTCGCCGGGAGCACGCGCACGGCCGGGAGGGCGGCCACCCGCTGCCGCAGGCGCCGTTCGAGCTCGTCGCGCGTGAAGGTCTGGACGGGGATGCCGACCTTGGTACGCGGCGCGTAGCCCGTCGGCAGCAGGAAGTTGATCCGCTCGCCGTAGTCGAAGACGGGCGCGCCCAGTTCGGCGAGCTCCGCCCGGAGCCCCGGAAAGAGCCTCTCCAGCGCTTCGCCGCCCCGGGCGAGCAGCGCATGCGCGTGATAGCCCTGCGGAACGTGGGGGTGGACCCCCGTGTCCGAACGCACCGGGTCGCGCTCCAGGACCAGCACCTCGGCGAAGTGGTCGGCCAGGACCCGCGCGGTCACGAGTCCGGCATACCCCCCGCCGACGACGACAGCCCGCTCCCAGCGGGTCTCGGGCGACGAGCTGTGCTGCTTCGTGGTCATGGCCGTCCCATTCCTCTCGGCTCAGGTCCACGTCACTTCACCGGGTGGCGGCACGGTTCTCAAGACCGCCGGGGGAGCGCACTGAAGCACGCCCCCGGGGCGGATTCGGAGCTTCCGGTCTTACGCAGGGGATCTCGGGTACACGTCACGGGCCGTCCTCGCCCATGTGGCGGACCGGCGCACTGTGTGGGCAGCCTGGGAGGAGCCCACACCCGGCCAGACGCAAGCCAGCAAGGAAGGTACGTCCTCATGCGTGCTCTCACATGGCAAGGCAAACGCGACGTACGCGTCGACGACGTCCCCGATCCCCGTATCGAGAAACCGGACGATGTGATCGTCCAGGTGACGTCGACCGGCATCTGCGGCTCGGACCTCCACCTCTACGAGGTCCTCGGGCCGTTTCTCGACGTCGGCGACATCCTGGGCCACGAGGCCATGGGTGTCGTCGCGGAGAAGGGCCCCGACGTCACCGAATTGGCCGTAGGCGACCGCGTGGTGATTCCGTTCAACGTCTCCTGCAACACCTGCTGGATGTGCCGGCAGGGGCTGCAGTCGCAGTGCGAGACGACCCAGGTCACGTCCATGGGCAGCGGCGGCTCCCTGTTCGGCTACACCAAGCTCTACGGGCAGGTTCCCGGCGGGCAGGCCGAGCTGCTGCGGGTTCCCTTCGGCAACACCTTGCCCATCAAGGTGCCGGAGGGCCCGCCGGACGACCGTTTCGTCTACCTGTCCGATGTGCTGCCCACCGCCTGGCAGGCCGTGGAGTACGCCGACATCCCGCCCGGTGGCAGCGTCACCGTGCTGGGCCTCGGCCCCATCGGCGACATGGCCACGCGCATCGCGCGGCTGCGCGGGGCGGAGCTGGTGATCGGTGTCGACCTCGTGGACACGCGGCTCGAACGCGCCCGGCGCAACGGTGTCACCGTCCTCGATCTGCGGCAGCACGAGAAGGATCTGGGGGACGCCGTCCGCGAACTCACCCAGGGGCGCGGCACGGATGCCGTGATCGACGCGGTCGGCCTGGAAGCGCACGGGGCGCCGGTGGCGAAGGCCGCCCAGTGGGCGACCGGGCTGCTGCCCGACAAGCTCGCCCGCCCCCTGATGGAGAAGGCCGGTGTCGACCGCATGGGCGCGCTGCTCGCGGGGATCGACGCGGTCCGGCGCGGCGGCACCCTCTCGATCAGCGGCGTCTACGGCGGGGCGGCCAGCCCGATGCCCTTGCTGACCATGTTCGACAAGCAGCTCCAGGTGCGCATGGGCCAGGCCAACGTATGGCGCTGGGTCGAGGACATCCGCCCGCACCTCACGGACGACGACCCGCTGGGCGTCGACACCTTCGCCACGCATCACCTGCCGCTCCAGGACGCCCCGGCGGCCTACGCGACCTTCCAGGCCAAGGACGACGGCATGGTCAAGACACTCCTGAAGCCATGACCGAGCAGCACGGCGCCGAGAGCGCCCTGATCGTGATCGACATGATCAACACGTACGACCACCGGGACGCGGAGCTGCTGCTGCCCTCGGCACGCAAGGTCGTCCCGGTGGTCGCGGAGCTGCTGACGGCGGCCCGCGCGAGCGGCGTCCCGGTGATCTACGTCAACGACAACTTCGGCCAGTGGCGCTCCCACCAGGGAGAGCTGATCGACGCCGCCATGGCCGGGCCGCACGCGGACCTGGTCGAGCCGATCCGGCCGGACGACGACTCGCTGTTCGTCGTGAAGGCCCGCCATTCGATCTTCTACGAGACCCCGCTCGCCTATCTCCTGTGGCAACTGGGCGTCCAGGACGTGACGCTGTGCGGTCAGGTGACCGAGCAGTGCGTGCTGTACTCCGCGCTTGACGCCCACATCCGGCATCTCGACGTGACGGTGGTGGTCGACGCGGTCGCCCACATCCACCCGCATCTCGCCGAGGCCGCCCTGGAGATGATGCGGATCAACCTCGGAGCCCGCCTCGCCCACGGCAGCGAGGTCACGTTCACCGAACGGCCCACGTAAGCAAAGGATCATGACGCGTTTCGTAACGGTGGGCCTTCTGACGGCCTGCGCGGCGGGCGGTGTGCTGCTCGCCCTCCTGATGTCCCCGTGGTGGTGGTTCGCCGCCGCGCCGCTGGCGGCCGTGGCGCTGACCGGTGTGTACGACCTCGTGCAGAGGCGGCACTCCGTGCTGCGGAACTACCCCGTCCTCGGCCATCTGCGGTTCCTCATGGAGGCGGTGCGCCCGGAGCTCCAGCAGTACTTCGTGGAGCGCAACTACGACGGCAGGCCCTACGACCGCGACACCCGCAGCATCGTCTACGAACGGGCCAAGGGCGTCGCCGCCGAGGAGCCCTTCGGCAGCGAGCGCGACATGGACGACCGCGGCTACGAGTTCCTCGTGCCGTCGATGGCGCCGGTGGACGTCCGGGACGAGCCGCCCCGGGTCCGGATCGGCGGCCCCGACTGCGCCGCGCCGTACGACATGGCTCTCCTCAACGTCTCGGCGATGAGTTTCGGCTCGCTGTCCGCCAACGCCATCGTGGCTCTCAACACCGGTGCGGCGCGGGGCGGGTTCGCGCACGACACCGGCGAGGGCGGCCTGTCCGGCTACCACCTGCGGCCCGGCGGCGACCTGATCTGGGAGATCGGGACCGGCTACTTCGGCTGCCGCACCCGCGACGGCGGCTTCGACGCGCAGCAGTTCGCCGAGAAGGCCGCCCACCCCGCCGTGCGATGTGTGTCGCTCAAACTGTCGCAGGGCGCGAAACCGGGGATCGGCGGCGTCCTGCCCGGCGGCAAGGTCAACGCCGAGATCGCCTCGGTACGCGGCGTACCGCAGGGTGAGACCGTCATCTCACCGCCGTACCACCGCGTCTTCTCGACCCCGCGCGAACTCGTCCGTTTCCTGGCCCGGATGCGGGAGTTGACCCACGGCAAACCGGTCGGCTTCAAGCTGTGCCCCGGTTCCCGCGCGCAGTTCCTCGCCGTGTGCAAGGCCATGAAGGCGGAGGGGATCACTCCCGACTTCATCGTGGTGGACGGCGCCGAGGGCGGCACGGGCGCGGCGCCGCTGGAGTTCGCCGACCACCTCGGCATGCCCCTCACCGACGGGTTGATCACCGTGCACAACGCGCTCGTCGGCACCGGCCTGCGGGACCGGATCCGGGTCGGCGCCAGCGGCAAGGTGGCGACCGGCACCGACATCGTCAAGCGCCTCGCCATGGGCGCCGACTACACCAACGCGGCCCGCGCGATGATGTTCGCCGTCGGGTGCATCCAGGCCCAGCGCTGTCACACCAACCGCTGCCCGACCGGCGTCACCACCACCGATCCGCACCGCGCCCGCGCCCTCGACGTCGTGGACAAGGCCGCCCGCGTCACGCGGTTCCAGCAGGCCACGGTCCACAGCGCGCTGCAGATCATGGCCGCGATGGGCGTCCGCGACCCGTCGGAACTGGGCCCGCACCACTTGCGGCGCCGCGAGGACCGCGGCAGGTTCCGCTCCTACGCCGAGCTGTACGACTGGCTCTCCCCCGGCGAACTGCTCGCGGCGCCGCCGGAGAGCTGGGCCGCCGACTGGCACGCGGCGGATCCGGACAGCTTCACCTCCTGACCGTCCGGGTCCCTGGCAGCCGGGTGGCCCCCGCGGCGGCGAGCAGGCAGAAGCCGAGCACCCACCAGAAGGTGTCGCCGAACGCCGAGGAGATGTCCGGGCCCCGCGCGGACAGCCGGTTCTCCAGGACGACCGCGAGGGCGGCCGTGCCGACCGAACCGCCCACCGTGTTGAGCAGGTTGAGCGCGCCGGACGCGCGGGGCAGGTGTTCGGGCTCGATGCGGCTGTAGACGATGTTCATGACGGGCGCGCCGATCATCGCCATGCCGATGCCGCGGACCGCGAGCGCGGCGATGATCAGCGCGTCCGGGGGCTCGTGGCCGAGCTGGGTGAACGGGACCGTGCCCGCGAGGATCAGCACGATGCCGGTGACCACCAGGGTCCGCGGCGCGACCTTGTCGATGGTGCGGTTGACCAGGACGGACCCGGCCGCCGCCCCGAGCCCCTGCGGGGCGAGCAGCAGCCCGGCCTCCCACGCCGAGAGTCCCCGGCCGGTCTGGAAGTACAGCGGCAGCAGGAACGTCGTGCCGAACACCGAGGCGCCGAGGACGAGCAGCGCGAGGGCGGCGGCCCCGAAGGGCGGCCGGGTGAACAGGCGGGGGTCGACCAGCGGGGTGCCGCGCGTGCGCAGCCCGTGCACCGCGAACCCCACCAGCATCGCGACGCCCGCCGTCACCCCGAGCACGGCCGGCAGGTCGCGGCCGTGGGCGACCTCGGTCAGCCCGTACACCAGCACGGCGAGGCCGGGTGAGAGCAGCGCGGCCCCCCGCAGGTCGAACGCCGTCCGCCGGGTCGACGGCGGTACGTCCGGGACGTACCGGCGTGCGAGGAGGGCGGCGACCGCACCGATCGGCAGGTTGACCAGGAACAGCCACTGCCAGGACGCCACGCCGAGCAGCGAGCCGCCGACGAGCGGTCCGAACACCGGCGACAGGAGCGGGACGACGGCGACGACGCTGATCACACGGCCGGTGCGGTCGCGTCCCGCGATGCGGGCGAGCAGCGCCTGTCCTGTCGCGGGCAGGAGCCCGCCGCCGAGCCCCTGGACCACCCGGAACACGATGAGGCTGGTCGCCGACCAGGCCAGCGCGCACAGCACCGAGCCGAGCAGGAACACGCCCACGGCGGCGAGCCACGTCCGCCGGCCCCCGAACCGATCGGCCAGCCAGCCCGATGCGGGCACGGCGGCGACGACGGCGAGGAGATAGGCGGTGCTGACCCACTGGATGTCGGCGACGGAGGCGTCGAACTCGTCGGTAAGCCGGTCGATGCCGACGCTGACGATGGTGGCGTCCAGCGTGGCCATGAAGGTGCCGAGCACCAGGATGAACGCGATGCGCAGCAGCTGCCCGTCCACCCGGTCGCGCTCGGCGGGTGGTGCGACGTCCTTGGTCATCGGCCCTCCAGGAGGTCGTGGACGTCGTGGTCGAGGTGCTTGTCCAAGGAGCGGAGCACGTCGAGGAGTTCGTCGGCGAGGCCGTCGACGGCCACGCCTGCCCGGTGGGCGAGCACGCCGGTCCAGCCGTCGCCGTCCGGCATGACGGTCAGGGTCACCGGGTGGTGCGTGGACTCGCGGAAGCGGGTGCCGACGAGGGTGAGCCCCGGGGCGGGTTCGCGGAGGCGGTCCGGGTCGACCGGATAGTTCTCGAACACCACCAGGCTGTCGAAGAGCCTGCGCCGCCCGGTCAGCCGTTCCAGGTCGGAGAGGGCGACGTGGTGGTGCTCGACCAGGGTCCGCTGGCGGGCCTGCAGATCGGCGAGCGTCTCGGCGAGCGTGCCGGTGAGCCGTGCGCGCACCGGCACCGTGTTGGCGAGCAGCCCGACGATCTCCTCGACGCCCGCCAGCTCCGGCGGACGGCAGGCGACCATGGCGCCGAAGCAGACGTCGGCGCGCCCGGAGCGCCGGGCGAGCAGCACCGACCAGGCGCCCTGGACCAGGGTGTTGCGGGTCAGGCCGCGCCGCGCGGCGAGCTGGGTCAGCTCGGTCACCAGCGCCGCGTCGAAGTTGATGAGCGTGGGCTCCTGCCAGGCCGGGCCGGGCTCGCTGCCGCTCAGGTAGTCGCCCTCGGGCAGGCCGGCCAGCTCGGCGGCCCAGGTGTCGAGGTCGGGCTCGTGGTCGGCGCGCCAGCGCAGGTAGTCGCCGAACGGGACGGGGGCGGGCAGGTCCGCGGCGACACCGCGGACGCGGGCCGTGTAGAGGTCGAACAGTTCGGTGAGGATGCGCGGGGCCGACCAGCCGTCGGAGAGCACGTGATGGCTGGTCATCACCAGGTGGGCGAGGTCCGCGCCGTCCCGGATCACGGTCAGGCGGAGCAGCGGGCCGCGGGCGAGGTCGAACGGTTCGGCCAGATCGGCCGCGAGGACGTCCTCGGCGGGCCCGTCGACCACGCGGAAGTCCGGCGCGGGCGACGCGGGGAGCACCGCCAGGTCGGCGGGGAACACGGCGCCCAGGTTCGGGTGCCGGGCCAGCAGGTCGCCGCCAGCGGCGCGCAGGGCGTCGGCGTCGAGCGGTCCCGCGAGGGAGAACGTCGACTGCACGGTGTACGGGTCGGGGCGTTCGGTGCGCGAGTGCCGCAGCATCACTTCCTGGAGCGGGGTGAGGGGCTGGACCCCGGCGATCGGCCGCTCGTGGTCGAGTGCCTTGATCTCCGGTGCGGCAGCGAGCTCTTGGAGCGCGCTCCGCAGGCACTCGGCGAGGTCCGCCACCTCGGCGGCGGTGAACAGCGCGGCCGGCCAGGTGATCCGGACCCCGAGCGCGTCGTCGCGCACCAGGGCGTTGACCATGAGGCTGTGCGGCAGGGGCAGTGCGTCGGTGCCGCCCGAGCCGAGCGGGTCGGCGTCCGGCGGCGCCTGCCACGGCGTCTCGTCGGCCGGGGCGCCGGGGAACTGGCCGAGGTAGTTCCAGGCGATCTCCGGCGCCACGGGGTCGAGGAGCCCCGCCGTGGTGAGGATGCCGTGTCCGAGGCCGTCGCCCTGCGCGCGCAGCCGCTCCCTGACCGCCTTCACGTCGTCGTCGGCGTCGAGGCGCACGGGGTGGACGGCGGTGAACCAGCCGACGGTCTGGGACAGGTCGACGTGCTGCGGGCGGCCGTGGCTCTCCAGCGCGACCAGGACTTCCCGCGTGCCGCGCCAGGCCCGTACCGCCTTCGCGAGCGCCGTGAGGAGCACGGCGTCCGGGGTGCTGCGGTAGGCGGCGGGCAGGGTCGTGATCAGGGCGCGGGTGGCCGCGGCGTCGAGCCGGATCTCGTGGTGCCGGGCGGTGGCCACGGTGTCCCTTGCGGGGTCGAGCGGGCCGGTGAGCGCCGGGGTGGCGGTCATCCCCTGCCAGTGGGGCAGTTCGGACCGCCGGTCGGCGGCGCGCAGCGACTGCGCCCAGCCGACGAACGACTGGCCGTGCCGGGCCAGTTCGCCGCCGGAGTGGGCGTGCTCGACGTCGTCGAGGAGGACGCGCCAGGAGACTCCGTCGACGACCAAGTGGTGGGCGATCAGGACGAGCCTGCCGGGCCGATCGGGTCCTGCGTCCACCCACAGGGCGCGCAGCAGCGGGCCGGTGCGCGGATCCATCGCGTCGCGGACCCCGGCGATGTGGGCGTCGACGTGTGCGCGCAGGTCGTCGTCGGTCGCGCGTACGCAGGTCAGGACGTCGGCGCCGGTCACCGCGCCGACCGGTGGGATGTGCAGGGCGTCGTCGGTCAGGCGGGCCCGCAGCACGTCGTGCCGGGCGAGGAGCGCGTCGAGCACGGCCTGCCAGGTCGCCGGGTCGCCGCCCGGCGGGACGCAGATCTCCACCCACTGGCAGAACCCGTCGGCCGCGGTGCCCGCGCGGCGCAGCAGGTCCCGCATGACCGGGGTCAGCGGCGCGTCGCCGGTCGCGGGTGCCGTGCCGCCGTCGAGGGCGCGGGCGCGTGCCGCGATCCCCGCGACCGTCGCGCCTTCGAAGACGTCCCGAGCGGTCAGCCCGAGCCCTTGGCGGCGGGCACGGGAGACCACTTGCAGGGACACGATGCTGTCGCCGCCGATGGCGAAGAAGTCGTCGTCGGGGCCGATGGCGTCGGTGCCGAGGACGTCCCGGAAGACGCCGAGCAGCACGGCTTCGGCCTCGGTGGCGGGTGCGCGCCGGGCCGCGGCGGCGGTCTCTGGGGCGGGCAGCGCGGTGGGGTCGAGCTTGCCGCTGGGGCTGAGCGGCAGCCGGTCGATGGGGACGAGCGCCGTCGGCACCATGTGGTCGGGCAGCTCCGCGGCCAGAAACTCGCGTACGCGGGCGGTGTCCAGGTCGGCGCCGTCCGTCGGGATGACGTAGCCGACGAGGCGTCCTTCACGGACGATCACGGCGCAGGCACGGACGTCGGGGTGGCTGGTCAGGGTCGACTCGATCTCGCCCAGCTCGACGCGGAAGCCGCGCACCTTGACCTGGTGGTCGACGCGGCCGAGGAAGACGAGCTGCCCGTCGGGCCGCCAGCGGACCAGGTCGCCGGTGCGGTACATCCGCTCGCCGGGCGGTCCGAACGGATCGGCGACGAACCGCTCCGCCGTCAGGCCGGGGCGGCCGAGGTAGCCGCGGGCGAGGCTCGGCCCGCCGAGGTACAGCTCGCCGGTCACGCCGACGCCGGCCGGCTGGAGCCCGCCGTCGAGGACGTAGGCGCGGACGTTGGGGTCGGGGCGGCCGATCGGCAGCGGTCCGGCGTCGTCCGGGTCGTAGTGCCAGGTCACGGAGTTGATGGTGACCTCGGTCGGGCCGTAGGCGTTGAAGAGCGCCCGGCGGCCGCTCCCCCAGCGCCGCGCCAGTTCGGGGTCGAGGCGCTCGGCGCCGACGACGAAGAACACGTCGGGGTCGACGGTGCGGTCGTCGGGCATCGCGGCCAGGAACGACGGCAGCAGGTTCACGCCCGTCACCCGGTGCTCGACGATGTAGTCGAGGAGTTCGTCGCCGGGGACGCGCACCTCCTCGGGGGCGATCACGGACGTGCCGCCGGAAAGCAGCGGCACCATGGTCTGCCAGAACGCGACGTCGAAGCTGGTCGACGCGAAGTGCAGGTACCGGTCGTGCTCGGTGACGCCGACGACCTCCTCCTGCAGCGCGATCAGGTCGGGCACGCCCCGGTGGGTCACGCCGACGCCCTTGGGCCGCCCGGTGGTGCCGGAGGTGTAGATGACGTACGCGAGCGCGTCCTCGGTCAGCCTGGCGCGGGCCTCGGCCGGGTCGGTGTCCGGCGCGGCGGCGAGGGTGGCAGGGTCGTCGAGGCGCAGGACCGGGAGGTCGCGGTCGACGGGGAGTTCGGCGCCGGTGGAGACGACGGCGGCCGGGGCGATGTCGTCGAACATGAACGCGAGCCGCTCGCGGGGGTAGCTCGCGTCCATCGGCACGTAGACCGCGCCCGCCTTGGCCACGCCGAACAGCGCGACGGTCATCTCGATGTCGCGGCCGAGCAGCACCGCGACCGGGTCCTGTGGCCGTACGCCGCGCGCGATCAGCGCGTGGGCGAGCCGGTTGGCCTGCCGGTCCAACTCGGCGTAGGTGAGGCTGCGTTCGCGGCAGACGAGTGCCTCGGCGTCGGGCTTGTGCCGGACCCGGGCGGCGAACTCGTCGAGCCAGTGGCCGCGTTCCTTGGCGGGGACGATCTCGGTGCCGGTGCGCAGGATGCGCTCGCGCTCGTCGGGGTCGAGCGCGGGCAGCCGGAGCGCGGGGCGTGCCGGGTCGTCGACGATCTCACGGAGGATGTTGTGCAGCCAGCGGCCGTAGTCGCGCACGGTGTCCGCGTCGAAGGCGCGCGGCTGGTAGCCGAGGCTGACGGTGATCTCGTCGTCGGGGATCACGATGACGGTCAGCGCGTAGTGCGTGGCGTCGGTGATGTCGACGCCGGCCAGGTCGAGCCCGGGTGCGAGCGGGGTGCGCTTCCGGCTGGACAGCGGGAAGTTCTCCATCACGAGCATCGTGTCGAAGAGTTCGCCGACGCCGACCGCCCGCTGGATGTCGGGCAGGCCGACGTGGTGGTGCTCGGCGAGGGCGACGCTCTCGGCGTGCACGTGGGCCATGAGGTCGCTCGCGGTCTGGTCCTGGGTGTGCCGGACGCGGACCGGGATCGTGGTGCCGAGCTGGCCGATCATCGACTCCACGCCGTCGACCTCGGCGGGCCGCCCGGAGACGGGGCAGCCGAAGACGACGTCGCGGCGGCCGGTGAGCTTGCCGAGGAGCAGGCCCCAGGCGGTCTGGAGGACCGTGGTGAGGGTGACGCCCTGCTCGCGGGCGAAGGCGCGCAGCCGGTCGCTGAACTCGCGGCCCAGGGCGACGGTTTCGCGGCCCGGCCGCTCGACGCCGGTCGCGGTGCTCGCGGGCGCGAGGCGCGTCGCGTCGTCGACGCCGGCGAGCGCGTCGCGCCACGCGGCGAGCGACGCTTCACGGTCCCGTCCCGCGAGCCACCGGAAGTACTCCGAGAGCGACGGGGCCGAGGGGGCGGCGGGGCCGCCGCTCAGCTCGGCGTAGAGGGCGAGGAGGGTGCGGCCGACGAGCGGCATCGACCAGCCGTCGAGCAGCGCGTGGTGGTTGGTGATGACCAGCTTGTGCTCGGCGGGGCCGACGCGGGACAGCAGGAAGCGGATCAGCGGCGGCCTGGCCGGGTCGAACGGACGCTCCAGGTCTTCCTTGGCGGCCTCGGGGAACCGGTCGTCCTCCCGCCAGTCGAGGGTCACGTCGGCGGGGATCACCTGCACGACGTCGTCCCCGGCGGTGCCGAGGTACACGCGCAGCGCCGGGTGGCGGCGAAGGAGTTCGCGGGCGGCCTCGGCCATCCGGTCGGGCCGCACCTCGCCGGCCAGGGTCGTCACCGCCTGCACGACATAGACGTCGGCCTCGTCGTCGTCGCGTACCAGGGTGTGGAAGGAGAGCCCGACCTGCAGCGGCGTGGCGGGCAGGACGTCGGTGATGCGGCCGGTGCGTTCGAGGGCGTCGATGGCCGGCTGGTCGAGGGCGACGAGCGGCAGGTCCGAGGGGGTGAGCCCGCCCTCGGTGTGGCGCGCGTGCTCGGCGAGCGCGTCGAGCGCGGCGGCCCAGGCGTTCCGCAGCGCCAGGACGGCGTCGGCGCCGAGCACCTCGGTCGCGGCGGTCCACTCGACGGCGAGCCGCGGCGCGCCCTCCTCGTGGACGAAGCAGTTGAGGGCGAGGACCTGCTCAAGTGCCTTGGCGCCGGGCTCGGTCACCGAGAAGGCGTCGTGTTCCGGCAGCCGCCAGCCGGTGCCGGGCAGCGAGGCGAAGCGGCCGAGGTAGTTGAGGAGGACGTCCGGCGGCGGCGTGGCCGCGAGCTCGGGGCCGGTCTCCGGGTCGAGGTGGCGCAGGACGCCGTAGCCGATCCCGTTGTCGGGGACGCCGCGTCTGGCCTCCTTGGCCGCGCGCAGCACCTCCCCCACGCCGTCGGCGAGGGGAACGCGGACCGGGTACTCGCTGGTGAACCAGCCGACCGTGCGGGACAGGTCGAGGTGTTCGCGGCCGTGGCCCTCCATCGACACGGTCACCGCGTCGCCCGACAGGCCCCACTCGCGCAGGGCGAGCACGAGCGCGGCGAGCAGCACCTCGTCGACACCGGCGCGGTAGGCCGCGGGCAGCGTCGTCAGGACCGCCTCGGTGACCTCGGGCGAGGCCACGGTGACCGACCGGTGGGCGGTGGCCACGGTGTCCCGGGCGGGGTCGAGGGGCCGGGCGCCGAGCCGGGAGGCGGCGGCGAGCGCGGCGCGCCAGTGGTCGAGTTCGTCGCGTCGCGCGCCGGATGCGCCCTGCTCGGCGAGGAGTGCGGCGTGCCTGCGCCATGACGCGCCGGCCGGTTCGAGGGTGCCGCCCGTGCAGGCCGCGTGGAGGTCGGGCAGCAGGATGCGCCAGGACACGCCGTCCATGGCGAGGTGGTGGACGACGAGGACGAGGCGGTCGGAGGTGCCGTCGCCGGTACGGCCGTTGGCGGTGTCGTCGCCGGTGCGGAGCAGGGCTGCCCGCATCAAGTCGCCCGAGCGCGGGTCGAGTTGTCCGGCGAGGCGCTCGGCCAGGGCGGTCACGTCCTCGCCGTGGACCTCGTCGACGACGGCCCGTACGGCGCCGCGCGGCAGCACTTCGAGGCCGTCGCCCGTCCGGAGCCGCAGCGCGTCGTGGTGGTCGAGCACCGCCTGTACGCCCGCCGTCAGGTCGGCGAGACCGAGTCCGTCGACGTGCAGGGCTGTCCACTGCGCGTAGGAGGCGACGACGTCCACGTCCGGGTGCGGGTCGAGGAGGCCGCGCACGATCGGGGGCGCGGGCACGGGCCCTGTCGGGTCGTCCGCCGGCTCGGCCACGTCCTCCGCCAGTCCCGCCGACGCGGCGAGGGCGGCGAAGGTGCGGCGCGCGAGGAGGTCCCGGGGCCGGAGTTCGAGGCCCCTGGCCCGCAGTCGGCTGCTGATGGTGATCGCGGTGATGCTGTCGCCGCCGAGGGAGAAGAAGTCGTCGTCCACGCTGACCCGGTCGACCTCGAACACCTCGGCGAGGACCGCGCAGAGCAGGCGTTCCCGCTCGGTCTGCGGCTCGCGGCCGCCGCCTGCGGAGACGGGTGCGGGCAGGGCGGCGCGGTCGAGCTTGCCGTTGGCCGTGACGGGCAGTTCGTCGAGTACGACCACGGCGGCAGGCACCATGTGTTCGGGGAGCGTCGCGGCCAGTCGGGCCCGTACGTCGTCCCCGGTGACCGTGGTCGACACGACGTAGCCGATCAGCCGGGACGACCGGACGGTGGCGGCCGCCGCGGTCACGCCCGGCACGGCGCCGAGCGCGGCCTCGACCTCGCCGGTCTCCACCCGGTGGCCGCGGATCTTGACCTGGCCGTCGCCGCGGCCCAGGTAGTCCAGGCCCCGGCCCGGCACCCACCGGGCCAGATCGCCGGTGCGGTACATGCGGGCGCCGGGCGGGCCGAAGGGGTCGGCGACGAACCGGTCGGCGGTCGCCCCCGGCCTGCCGAGGTAGCCGCGGGCCAGGTGCGGGCCTGCCAGATACAGCTCACCCGTGCGGCCGTGCGGGACGGGCTGCAGCGCGCTGTCGAGCACGTGGACGCGGGTGCCCGCGAGCGGGTGACCGATCGTCGGTTCGCCGCCGTCGATGCGGGCGGTGGTGGCGTCCACGGTGGCCTCGGTCGGCCCGTACATGTTGCGGGCGGTGACGCCGGACTCGGCGATCCGCCGCCAGAGCGCGGGCGGGGTGGCCTCGCCGCCGAGGACGAGCAGTGTCGGCCGGCGGTCGAGGAGGCCGCCGTCGACCAGCGGCGCGGCCATCGAGGGCGTGGTGTCGACGACGTCGATGCCGTCGCGGGCGTACGCGTCGAGCAGCGCGTCGGCGTCGCGGGCGGTCTCGGCGTCGTAGACGTGCAGTTCGTGCCCGCACAGCAGCCACATCAGGTGGTCGAACGCGGAGTCGAAGGCGAAGGAGTAGGTGTGCGAGACGCGCAGTGCGCGCTTCGCGGCGCCCTCGGCCTCGGCGATGACCGTCGACCGCTGGTGGTGCAGGAGTGCGGCCAGGCCGCCGACGCGGCCGAGCACGCCCTTGGGGCGGCCGGTCGAGCCGGAGGTGTGGATCACGTAGGCGAGGTGGTCGGGGTGCCGGGGCGCGGCCAGTTCACCGGCCGTCAGGGGGGTGCCGGGCAGGGTGGCGGCCTCATCGACGAGGGTCTTCCAGGGCAGCCCGTCGACGGTGTCGGCGGCGGTGATGACCAGGGCGGGGCGGGTGTCGTCGATCAGTCCGCGCAGCCGCTCGGGCGGGTAGGCGGTGTCCAGGGGCAGGAAGGCGGCGCCCGCGTCGAGGACGGCGAGGAGGGCGGTCACCGAGTCGGCGGAGCGCGGCAGCGCCAGCGCCACGACGTCGTCCGTCCCGATGCCGCGGGCCCGCAGCGCGCGGGCGAGCCGGTGCACGCGCTCGGCGAGGTCCTGCGCGGACAGCCGGTCGTCGCCGCACACGAGGGCGGTGTGCCCGGGGTCGGCGGCGGCCATGGCGTCGAACGCGGTCGGTACGTCCACGGGGGTGCCGGGCAGCGCGGGCGGGCACCAGTCCGCGAGGATCCGGTCCACGTCGCCGGCCAGGGCGATCCGGCCGACGGTCCGTCCCTCGATCAGCCCGGCGAGCAGGGTCCGCAGCCCGGCCAGCGAACTGTCCACGGACGCCTGGTCATTGGTCCTCGCGTCGACCTCGAAGCCGAGCAGCAGTCCGCCGTCGCGGGCGGGCAGGACGCTCAGGCCCATGTCCTCCGGCGGGCCGCCCGCGACGTTGCGCATGACGCCACTGGCCCCGGCGAAGTCGAGCGCCAGG
This sequence comes from Streptomyces sp. NPDC039462, assembly GCF_055639375.1. Taxonomy (NCBI): domain Bacteria; kingdom Bacillati; phylum Actinomycetota; class Actinomycetes; order Kitasatosporales; family Streptomycetaceae; genus Streptomyces; species Streptomyces sp. NPDC039462. Next base: position 397,227 of record NZ_JBVKAO010000003.1, on the reverse strand, counting down.
TCGAACGCCTTGAGGTTGATGCCGCGTCCGTGGAGCAGCGCGCCCGCGCCGGGTACGCCGAGGTCACGGGGCAGGTCCTCGCCCCGGTAGCGCTGGTGGTCGCGCATCTCCTTCATCGCGGCGGCGACGCGGCGGCTCAGCTCGCCGAACCCGTCGCCGGGCCGGACGGTCACCCGCAGCGGCAGGACGTTGACCGCCATGGCGGGGGTGCGCAGTTCGACGGAGCCCGTCCGGCACATCAGCGGCAGCGCGAACACCACGTCGGTGCGGCCGAGCACGCGGTGCAGGAAGGCGGCGTAGCAGGCGATCAGCGCCTCACCCCAGGTGACGCCCTCGGTGTCGGCGAAGGCGCGGAGGCGGGCCGTCTCCTCGGGAGAGAGGGCCGCGCGGGCGGTCAGGGTGCGGTCGGGCGCGCCGGTCGCGGCATGGGCGTCGCCCAGGTCGGGCAGGGGGGTGAAGCGCTCGACCCAGTACGCGCGGTCCTCGGTGAACCGGTCGCTGTCCCGGTAGGCGCGGTCGGCGGCGACGAGGTCGGCGAAGGCGCCGAAGGTCGACTTGCGCGGCTCGGCGCCCTGGACCAGGGCGGTGTAGCGGGCGGCGGTGCGGCGGGCGAGCATCGCGGCGGTGTAGCCGTCGAAGACGAGGTGGTGGCCGAGCTGGGTGTACCAGACCTCGCGGTCGGAGAGCCTGATGACGGTGCGTGCGTACAGCGGCCGGTCCACCATGCCGCGGCAGGCCTCCCCCACCCGGGCCCGCTCGGCGTCGACGAGCGCGTGGGCGGCGGCGACGGGGTCGGCCTCGCCGCTGACGTCGACGAATCCGGGCGCCGCGACCGGTTCCTGACTGATCGTCTGGCGCGGCCCTTCGGGGGTGTCGTACACCCGCAGCCGCAGGGTCTCGGCTTCCTCGGTGGTCGCCCGGACCGCCTCGGTGAGTGCGGCGACGTCGACCGGCTCGCCGCCGGATATCTCCACGACGTCACCGACCACGTAGTACGGCGAGTCCGGTTCGAGGCGCTGGGCGTTCCAGATGCCCGTCTGGGCGCCGGTCAGGGGGAGCAGGCCGTCCGAGGAGACGCTTGCGGTGCTCAACTTACTCTCCTTGCAGTGTGGGGACGACCATCGGCGTATCGGTCACCGGGTCGGGGACGATGACGCTAGGCAGGTCGAACACGTCCTTGATCAGCGCGGCGTCCACGATGTCCCCGGGGTCGCCCTCGGCGACCACCCGGCCGTCCTTCATGGCGACCAAGTGGTCGGCGAAGCGGCACGCCTGGTTGATGTCGTGCAGGACGGCGATCACCGTGCGGCCCTCGTCGCGCAGCCTGGCGAGCAGGCCGAGCAGTTGGTACTGGTGCGTGATGTCCAGGAACGACGTCGGTTCGTCGAGCAGCAGGTAGGGCGTCCGCTGGGCGAGGACCATGGCCATCCACACGCGCTGGCGCTGTCCGCCGGACAGCTCCTGCACCGGCCGGTCGGCCAGGTCCGCGACGCCGGCGGCGGCCATCGCCTCGGTGACGGCCGCCTCGTCGTCGGGCGACCGGAGCGCGAGGAGCGACTGGTGGGCGAACCGGCCGCGGCCCACCAGGTGGCGGACCTTGATGTCGTCGGGGGCCAGCGGGTCCTGCGGCAGGAAGCCGAGTTGCCTGGCCAGTGCCTTGGCCGGGTAGCCGCCGACGTCGCGGTCGTCGAACCGCACGTGTCCGTCGGCGGGGCGCAGCAGGCGCACGAGCGCGCGCAACAGGGTGGATTTTCCACAGGCGTTGGGGCCCACGATGGCGGTGAACGCGCCGTCGGGGACGTCGAGGCTCAGCCGTGTGGACACCACCCGGTCTCCGTAGCGCAGGGTGATGTCCCGCGCGGTCAGGCGTGCGGTCACGCGCGCCCCACCTCCTTGGTCAGCAGCCAGATCAGGTAGCAGCCGCCGATCGCGGTGCTCACCACGCCGACCGGCAGGGCGACCGGCGCGAGGAGCATCTGGGCGATCAGGTCGGCGCCTTGGAGCAGTACCGCTCCGGTCAGCGCGGCCGGGAGCAGCGGCACTCCGGCGGCGCCCGCGAGCCTGCGCCCGATCTGCGGGGCGGCGAGGGCGATGAACGCGATGGGTCCCGCGACCGCGGTGACGGTGGCCGTGCAGCCGACGCCGACGAGGACCATCAGCAGGCGCAGCCGGTTGAGTGCGACGCCGGTGGTGACCGCGATCGCGTCGCCGAGCGACGCCTGGTGCATGGCGTGGGCCCGCGACGCCATGAGGGCGAGGAGCACGGCGATCACCGCGAAGGGGATGCCGAGGTCGTCCCAGCCCACGCCGGCGAGTGAGCCCGCGCTCCAGCCGACGGCGGCGATCGCCACCTCCAGGTCGGCGCGGAGCACGATCCACGAGTTGACGGCGGTCACCATCGCGTTGACGGCGATGCCGATCACCACGAGGCGCAGTCCGGAGAAGCCCCGGTCGAACGAGAGCAGGTAGATCACGGCCGCGACGAGCAGTCCGCCGAGCACGGATCCTGTGGCCAGTTGGGCGGATGTGCCCGACAGGACGGTGAGGGCGACCAGGGCGCCGGTGTAGGCGCCGGCGTCGAGGCCGATCACGTCGGGGCTGCCGAGCGGGTTGCGCGTGAGGTTCTGGAAGATCGCCCCGGCCACGCCGAGCGCGGCGCCGAAGACCAGTCCGGCGAGGACGCGCGGCAGCCGCCAGTCGGAGATCACCACGGAGCGGTCGGTGCCGGTCAGCGAGGCGAACACCTCGCCGGGCGTGGACCAGGACGCGCCGTAGCACAGCCCGAGCAGGCCGAGGCCGAGCATCAGGGTGGCCAGGGCCGCGACGAGCAGCACGGTGCGGCGTTCGGCTTTCAGTACGAGTGTGCTCACAGTGCCCCCGCCCCGTAGCGGCGGACGGCCCAGATCAGCATGGGTCCGCCGAGGAACGCGGTCACGACGGCCACCGGCACCTCGCCGGTGGGGAGCAGCACCCGCGAGCCGATGTCGGCGACGAGGAGCAGGATCGGGCCGAGCACCATCGAATGGAGGATGAGCCATGGCACCGAGCCTCCGGCGGGTCGGCGCACCAGGTGCGGCACGATCAGGCCGACGAAGAGGATCGGTCCCGCGACCGCTGTCGCCGCGCCGCTGAGCACGGTGATCAGTACGAGTGCGGCAGCCCGCACCCGGCTGACGTTCGCGCCCAGGGTGTGCGCGACGGTCTCGCCGAGCGACAGGGCGTTGAGCGCCCGGCTGAGCAGCAGGGCGCCGAGCAGGGCGGCCCCGATGACGGTCAACGGCAGGGCCAGCGGCGCCTGTTCGCGTGCCGCGAGGGAGCCGACCGACCAGAACCGGTACGCGTCGAAGGTGTCGGGGAGCATCAGCCGCAGGCCCAGTGCGACGCCGCTCAGGACGGCGGTCAGGGCCACGCCTGCGAGCACCAGACGCAGCGGCGAGTGCCGTCCGACGGCGGCGACGAGGAGCGCCGCGCCGACGGATCCGAGGACCGCGAAGCCCAGTTCGCCCGCCTGACCGGCCGTCAGGCCGAGTGCCGAGCCGATGGTGATGGAGAACCCGGCGCCCGCGGTGACCCCGAGGATGCCGGGCTCGGCCAGCGGGTTGCGGGCCAGGGTCTGGATGAGCGCGCCCGCCACCGCGAGGGCGGCGCCCACCGCGACGGCGAGCAGCGCCCGTGGCGCCCGGACGTCGCGCACGACGACGTGGTCGTCGGTGCCCCGGTAGTCGAAGAGGGCCCGCAGGACCTCGCCGGGGGCGACGGAGCGGGCTCCGACGCCGATGCTGAGCACGGCGACGACGGCCAGCAGGACGAGGCCGCCGATGAGCAGGCCGGTCTGCGGGACGGCCCGTCTGGTCACGGCCGCCTCGGAGGCGCGGCCCGCGACGGTCACCGCTTCAGGAGGGGCGCGAACGACGTGTCGATCGCGTCCAGGGTCTTCATGGCCTGCCCGTAGGTCGCGGCCTCGGTGTAGCGGATCGGGAAGGTCTTGCCGGCCTTGACGGCGGGCAGGTTCTTCCAGAGCTTCGAGTCCATGACGTACTTCACCGGCTGGGGGATGCTGCCGTCGGCGTTGACCGAGTAGGTGATGGCGTCGGCCTTGCCGAGCGCGGCCGGGAGCTCCTCGATGGACGGGTACTCACTGACCGCCTTGGAGCCGGGTCCCGGCTTCTTGACCTTGCCGTAGTACTTGGCGCCGATGTCCTCGGCGATGTTGGTGCCCCACGAACCGCCGAACTCCCGCTGGAAGGTGCCCTTCGCGGTCTCGCCGTACGCGCCGACGTGGCCGAGCTTGAGCTTCGGGAGCACGTCCTTGTACTTCTTGGCCAGCTCGCCGGCCTTGGCCTCGTACGTGTCCTTTGCGGCGTCGAACTTCTTGAGCGCGCCCGCCGCGTCGGACTGCTTGTGCGTCAGCTTGCGCCACGCGGACGGCACGGTCGGGCCGATCGCCACGACCGGGGCGATGCCCTCGAGCCGCTTGACGTCGATGTCGCCGAGTACGGGGGCGGGGACGCCGATGACGATCAGGTCGGGCTCGGCCTCGGCGATGGCCTCGTAGTTGGTCTCGGTCGCCAGCTCGCCCGCCACCTTGGGCGTCTTCTTGTACGTGGCGAGGTCCTGCTTGCTCATCATCGGCTCGCCGCGCTTCCACGACGAGATGCCGACGAGCGGGGCGCCGCCCTCGATCATGGCCGGGACGGCGTAGCCGGTGGCCACCACACGCTTCGGGTCGGCCGGGATGGTGATCTTGCCGTTGTCGGCGGCGAAGACCCGGGTCTTCCCCTTGCCCGAGTCGTCCGATCCACCGTCCGACGACCCGCATCCGGTCACCACCAGGGCCAGCGCCACGGCGCCGATCAGGGCCGACGATCTGCGTATGGACATGTTTTTACGCTCCTTGTTGCTTGGATGAGGCATCAGTGACAGTGGGTCAGTGGTCGTCTTCGTCGAAGTCGGCGACGCCGCGCTTCCAGTAGCCGGTGATGTCGTGGTCGGCCTTGTCCAGTCCGAGCACATCGCGGACCCAGCGGCGCAGCGGCTTGATCTGCCCGGCCTCGCCGGCGACCCACACGTAGACCCGCTCGCCCTCGGGCACGGTCACGGCGGTCACGGCCCGTTCCAGCGCGCCACCCGTGCCCGCCGGGGCGTCGCCCCGGTGCAGCCAGCGCACCTCGACGCCCTCGGGCGCGGACAGCTCGATCTCCTCGCCGGCGTCGGCGACTTCGACGAACGCCCAGCCCCGCGCCGTCCGGGGCAGCTCCTCCAGCCAGCGGGCGATCGCGGGCAGCGCCGTGATGTCGCCCGCGAGGAGATAGCGGTCGTAGGTGTGCGGGACGATCAGTCCGCCGGGCGGTCCGGCGACGTGCACGACGGCTCCCGGCTCGACCGCGTGCGCCCAGTCCGACGCGAGCCCGCCGTCGTGCGGCACGATGTCGATGTCGAGCTCACCGGTCACCGGGTCGTACCGGCGCACGGTGTACTCCCGCGAGGTGGGGGCAGGTCGCGGCCAGCGCAGCATCGCCCCGTTCCGCTCGGGCAGCCGCAGCGAGCCGTCCGGCTCCGGGAACACGAGCTTCACGTGCTCGTCCGGGGCGTGCGCCTCGAAACCCTCGGTGCCGGGCCCGCCCAGGGTCAACCTCAGCAGACCGGTACCGACCATGGCGGTGCGGACGACCTCGACCTCCCGGATGCCGATCGGGTAGCCCACCTTCTCGGCGTGCAGGCCCGCGCGGACCTCGGCGATCCGGTCCAGGTGCCGGTGCCGGTGGTCGACCCGGCTCACGCGGCACGTCCCGTCAGGAGCTCCGTCCAGTGGCCGAGTTCGGGCTGCTCGGCGAGGTCGGGGAACTCCAGCGCGGTCGCCCCCGCCGCACGCCAGCGCTGGACCAGCGTCATGATCCGCACCGAGTCGAGACCGAGGTCGAAGAGGTCGTCGCCGGGAGCGATCTCGGTGGGTTCGCAGTCGAGCAGCTCCGCGATGTCGGCGCGGACGCGCTCGGGCGACAGGGTCTGGCTCATCGGATGGCTCTCCTTCGAAAACGGGTGCCGACAGCACGGCAGGCCCGTCGACCCCTGCGTACTGAGGCAAGGCTAACCTAACTTAATCTTGGTCATGGCATGCAAACGGGAGGCCCTCCGAAGGGCCTCCCGTGGTTCTGCCTCAGCTGTCGCCGCGTCACATGGACGGTGGTCGCCGCCGGTTGTCGGGCGCCACATCAAGGAGGGCGTTCTCGACGACCTCCGTGAGGGCCGGATGGATCCACAGCGGGCGGGCGGCGACGTCCCGGGCCGAAAGGCCGAAGGTCATGGCGAGGACCAGCGGCTGGATGAGCGTGGCGGCCTGCGGGCCGAGCACGTGCGCGCCGAGCAGACGGCCCGAGCCCCGGTCGGCCAGCACCTTGCAGAAGCCCTGGCCGTCCTCGAGCGCCCAGCCGTACGCCACATCCTCGTACCGGCACGAACCGACCACGTAGTCCCGGCCCTGCTCACGGGCCTCCTGCTCGGTGAGCCCCACCTGGGCGATCTCGGGGCGCGCGAACACGGCGGCGGGCACGACGTCGTAGGACATCGTGCGCGGCTCGTCGGGGTGCAGCAGATTGTGGGCCACCACCTCGCCCTCGCGGTTGGCCACGTGCTTCAAGGGCGGCCCGGCGGCGATGTCGCCGAGCGCCCAGACCCCGGCGGCGCTGGTGCGCAGCTGCGCGTCGACCTCGATCAGGCCCTTGTCGTCGCAGGTGATGCCGGCCCGGTCCAGGTCGAGCCGGTCGCTGTTCGGCTTGCGGCCAGCGGCGACGAGCAACGTGTCCGCTTCGAGGACGGAACCGTCGTCGAGAGTCAGCCGCAGCTGTCCGGGGCTTCCCTCCACGCGCGTCAGCTCCCGGCCGAGACGCAGGTCGTAGCTGTCGCGCACGATGTCGGTGAAGGCCGCCGCGATCGACTCGTCCTGCTCGGAGAGCAGCCGGTCCTGCTGCTCGACGACGGTGACCGCGGTGCCCGCGGCGTGGAAGACGTGTGCCAGTTCGGCGGCGATGTAGCCGCCGCCGAGCACCACCATGCGCTCGGGCACCTCGTCGAGCCGCATCACGGTGTCGGACGTCTCATAGGGCAGCCCGGACTCCGCGACCACCGGCGGGACCGCGGGGCGGCCGCCCGCGACGACGACGATCCGGTCCGCGCCGACCTGTTCCGTCCCGTCCGCCGCCTCCACCAGGAGCTCGCGCTCCCCGGTGAACCGGGCACGCCCGCGGTACACGGTCACGAAGTCCGACGCGCGGCGGCCTTCCTCGCCTTCGCGCGCGACGGCGTCGAGCCGCCCGAAGACGCGTTCCTGGACGCCCGCCCAGGAGACTCCGTCGGGTTTCGCCCGTACGTTGTGCCGTTCGGCCTCGCGGACGGTGTCGGCCACTTCCGCCGTCACGGCGAGCATCTTGCTGGGGATGCAGCCCACGTTCAGGCAGGTGCCGCCGAAGGGGCCCTCCGCGACGAGAGCCACGTCCAGATGCGAGAAGCGGTCGTCGATCAGCGCGTTGCCGGTGCCCGCGCCGAGGACAAGGAGATCATGATGTCTCATATGTGGAGCGTATCCGCGTATGCCCGTTACACACCTGGGGAGCGGTGCGGCCGCCCGTCACAGGTGTCGCGACCGCCCGTCACAGGTGCCCGGCCGTCCGTCACAGGTGCCCGGCCGTCCGTCACAGATGCCGCGGCGGGCTGTTGCGGACGGCCGAGCGGCGCGCCCACAGCGCGCACGCCAGCAGCACGAGTCCGGCGAAGCTGTACGCCCACGCGTTGGACGCGCCCGTCGCCGCGCCGACCCCCCAGGCCAGCGACCACACGGCGAACAGAACGCACAGGGCGCTCCACGCGAGCGTCCACATCCGGTGGCGCGCCTCGAGACGCTGCGCGGTACCGCGCTCCATCTCCCCCATGCCGGGCTCGCCGCCCGGCTCTTCACGTATCGTCATAAGCCCCCGGGTGCCCCGGAGTTGATGGGTGAATCACCCCCGGAACCCCCGGCGCTCACAAGTGGCGCGTGACGGCCTGCTGGGCGCTCGCGGACGCCGAGCGGACCGCCCCGGCCGCGTTCCCCGCCACGCCGCTCAGCGTGTGCGCGGCCTCGCGCCGGGTGCGGCGGGCCGCCCGTCGGCCGCTGACCGCCGCGCTCCGGGTGCGGTACGCGACCGACGGCTTGCCGTGGGTGTCCGCCGCCGCCAGCAGCAGCCCGCCGAGCAGCGAGACGTTCTTGATGAACTGGGTGCGCTGGGCGGCCCGTTGCTCGGGGTCCTTCTCCTTCCACCAGGCGTGCCCGGCCAGGGTGGTCGGCACGAGGGTGCCCGCCAGCGCGAGGGCGGCCACGCGCGGCAGGCGCCCGGTGGCGAGCATCAGGCCGGCGCCCAGCTGAACGGCACCGTTGATGCGGACGAGGCGCTCCGGGTCCTCCGTGAGCCAGGGGATGCGGGAGCTCACCGGAGCCGTGACGGGCTCGGCGGCCGGGGCCACGCGCTGCGGGTCCCTGAGCGTGTGCAGCCCGCCGGTGACGAAGACGGAGGCGAGCATCGGGCGTGCGCATTTCCTGAGAACAGCCATGCCTTCCGGCTGCCCCCAATGCACACACTCAGACACGGTTTCGAGGATCCGCTCGGGGTACGGGGAACAGGAATCCCGAGACAACCCGACGACACCCACCGCCTCGGCGGTGAGAGCCCCAGGAGGACCTCATGGCCGGACTGCTCGCACGCATCAGGGCGTACAGCCGCACCCCGCAGGGCCGACGGACCGTCAGTTCCGTGCGCCGGGCCGCCGCCGACCCGCGCAAGCGCGCGCAGGCCCGTTCGCTCCTCTCCCGGCTGCGCGGACGCCGCTGACCCGGCGCGCGCCCGACGAGGCGGGCGAAGATCGATGAGTTTCTCCACGTCCCGCGGTCATCAGTGATAATCGACGGCCCAGACCTTCAGGAGAACTCAGATGCGCACGCTGATCAGCACCGCCTTCGTCTCGCTCGACGGCGTCGTGGAGGCCCCCGGCGGCGAGCCCGGTTACCGGAACTCCGGGTGGACGTTCAAGGACATCGAGTTCGTCCCGGAGGCGTTCGAGATCAAGGGCCGGGAGCAGCAGGAGGCCACCGCGATGCTGCTGGGCCGGGTCAGCTACGAGGCGTTCAGCCAGGTCTGGCCGGACATGGCGGACTTCGCCGACTACAAGCCGATGCCCAAGTACGTCGTCTCCACCACCCTCGGCGAGGGCGACCTGGTGGCGGACTGGGGCGAGACCACGATCCTGCGCTCGCTCGACGAGGTCGCCGCGCTGAAGGAGACGGAGGGCGGCCCGATCATCGTGCACGGCAGCGCCGCTCTCAACCGGAGCCTCTCGGACGCCGGCCTCATCGACCGGTACCACCTGCTCGTGTTCCCCCTGCTGCTCGGCGCGGGGAAGCGGCTGTTCAGCGACACGGACAAGGACACCCAGAAGTTGAAGCTCGTCGAGCACGAGGCCTACGCCAACGGTCTGCAGAAGAACGTCTTCGACGTGATCCGCTGAGCCGACTGTGACTGTGCGGACTTTGATCTACGCCCCGGCGGCGCTGCTCTTCCTCGTCTTCTGCTGGCGCATGGTGCGCGAGCGCCGCCGGTTCGGCAACGCGGTGCTGCTCGGGCTCGCCGCGCTCTGCGGGCTTGCGGCCTGGATGTACGAACTGGTCTCGTCCGGCTCCACATCGGGGCTGGTCGTGGCCGTCTCACTGCTCGTCCTCGGCGGCGTGGGCATCCTGGTGCTCGTGTGGCTGCTCTTCCTCAACGGCCTGCGGATGGTGCGCAAGGAGGGCAGAAGCCCCACCAACATGCTCTCCCTGATGGGCGCCCTGTGCATTGTCGCCGTCGTGGCCCTGGCGGTCACGGCGGCCATCCTGCGGACGCCGGTGATGATCGGCGTGGGCGTGGCGGCGCTCGGCCTCGCCTGCTACGTCTCGTTCCTGTTCCTGAGTTTCGTCGTGTACGCGTTCCTCTACGGCCGGCTGCGCATCCGCCGCAAGGCCGACTTCGTGGTCGTGCTGGGCTCCGGCCTCATCGGCGGGTCCACGGTGCCGCCGCTGCTGGCGAGCCGGCTCCTGCGGGCGCAGGAGGTGCACGCGCTGCTCAGCAAGCGCGGTGGCGCGCCCGTCCTCATCACGTCCGGAGGGCAGGGGCCGGACGAGGACGTGCCGGAGTCCCACGCGATGGCCGACTTCCTGACGGAGCGCGGCTTCCCCGCCGACCTGATCGAACGCGAGGACCGGTCGACCACGACCGAGGAGAACCTGCGGTTCAGCAAGGCGATCATGGAGAAGTCCGATCCGGACTACCGGTGCGTCGTCGTGACGAACAACTATCACGCGTTCAGGGCCGCGCTCACGGCCCGGCGGATCGGCGTCAGGGGTCAGGTCGTCGGCTCGACCACGGCGGCGTACTTCTGGCCCAACGCGACGATCCGCGAGTTCGCCGCCGTCCTCGTCGCCTACAAGCGGACCAACATCGCCATGTGCCTGCTGTTCGTCCTCGGCGGCGTGCTGGCCTGGGCCGCGCGCTGAGCCGAGCATGTGCGCGGCCGCGTCCCTGTCCCACCAAGGCGCGGCCGCTCTCGCGCGCCACCCGTTTCTCCGCATGTCATTTCAGTAGAAAAGCCCTTTTTCTCCCTACGGTGGGCGGGTCGTACACCGAACCCACCCTGGAGTGCTCATGCGTCCCGCCCTGTCCCGTACCGTCGCCCTCTCCGCCGGTCTGCTGCTCTGCGCCGCTCCGGTGACCGCGTCCCTGGCCGTCGCCGACCCGGCAGCCCCCGCCCACGGTCAGCACGCGGCACCCAAGAAAGCGACCCTGACGGCGAAGGCCACGGTCAGATCGATCAAGGCGTGGGAGCAGTTCCGGGTCTACGGCTCCAGCACCGGGATGCGGGCGGGGACGCAGGTGACGCTGCAGCAACTGCAGAAGAAGCGCTGGGTGTCGCTGCCGATCCGGATGAAGACCAACAGGGCCGGGGCCTACAACCTGCGGGTCAAGCTCGGCATCAAGGGCCTCAACAAGATCCGCATCGTCGGCGGGGGCGCCGTCTCGAACGTCGTGCAGGTCACCGTCCGCTGACGCGGGCCGTACGCGTCGAGGGCGGGCCGGTGCGGATGGCGTCGATCGTCTCGTCCAGAGACATCTCCGAGCTGTCGAACCACTCGCCCTCGCCCGCGAGTTCGCTCCGCATCGCCCGGTCCAGGAAGGACCAGTCGTCCGCGAGGACCTTGTCCCGTGCGGTGAGCCGCCGGGACACGACCTCCACCGAGGGCGCCAGCACGATCAGCCGCAGCGGCAGGCCCTTCAGGTGCTCCCGGTAGAACTCCAGGTGCGCGCGCCGGACGACGACGTCGTCGATGACGGGCACGACACCGGCCGCGTGGAAGCTGCGCGCCAAGGCCGCCGCGTTGCGTGCCCGCAGCAGCAGTTGACGGTCCGCCTCCACGTCCTCCTCCGGCGTGGGCAGGCGGCCGCCCGAGACGATGAGGTCCTGGAGGTGGTCACCCTCGATGTGCGCGCCGAGGGGAAACCGCCGGGCCAGACCGTCCGACACCGAACTCTTCCCGGATCCCGGAATCCCGACGACGAGAAACACGTGCGGAGCCGGTTCGGTGTCGACGGCTTGGCCCTGGAACGAGGTTTCCGGCATGCCCTGTCCAACTCTCCTCTACGTGCCCGGCGGCGGTCCGTCGCAGCGGTGCGACTGCAATGCCGGGCGAACGGAATCGCTTCACATACCGCACACAACCTCCCCCACGATCTTTACCCAACGGTTGATTACTGGATCAATTCCCAGTTGAGAGGCGCTTATTACTCAACCTTTGGCAGGATTTTGCTCTGTCATCTCACCGTAATGCGATGGCAAAGTGGGTGACACGACAGCCGTACAGGCTGACCGGGGCGACAGCGACCCGCCGTCACGGCGGGCCCGTGCCGCCCCACCGTCACCATCGACCCGACCACACCGCGTCCCGGCACCGCCGAAGCGACGCAGGAGGCAGGCCACCTTGAAGTCACTGATAGCCAACGCCCGTTCGTTCGCCACGACGCACGTGGCAGACCCCCGGAACGCAGCGGCCTTCCAGGCCCTCGGCGCCGGGCAGTCCCCGGAAGCCCTGTTCGTCACGTGCTCGGACTCACGCGTCGTACCGGCCCTGATCACCGGAGCACGTCCCGGCGAACTCTTCGAACTCCGCACGGCGGGCAACATCGTCCCGCCCTACCCCGCCGGCGGCACCCACCCCGACAGCGGCCCCATGAGCGAGGCAGCCACCATCGAGTACGCGGTGTGCGTCCTCGGCGTCCGCGACATCGTCGTCTGCGGACACTCCCACTGCGGCGCGGTGGGCGCGCTGGTGCGGCGCGAGGACCTGTCGGCCGTGCCGGCGGTGCGCGACTGGCTGGAGCACTCCGTCGCCCCCGACGACGCCCTGCGCTCTCTCACCCCCACCTCTGCGGACGTGGCGGAAGCCGTGCAGACACACGTGCTCGCCCAGGTGGAGCGGCTGCGGGCGTACCCCTGCGTCCAGGAGCGCCTCGCCGAAGGCTCACTCACGCTGCACGCCTGGTACTACGAAGTCCACACGGGCATCGTCACCGCCCACCGGCCGTCGGACACCGGCCGGCCGTCGTTCAGTCCTCTGTGAGTGCCGCCGCTCTCCCCTGACCGGCCCACCCACACGACAGGACCCCCACCCTCATGTCCTCGCTTCCTTCCCCTTCCTCCCCCCTCCGCTCGCCCTTCAGCGCCCTGCGCGAACCGGGCGTGCTGCGTCGGGACATACTCGCCTCACTCGTCGTCTTCCTGGTCGCCCTGCCGCTGTGCGTCGGCGTGGCGGTCGCCTCCGGCGTGCCGGCCGAGCTCGGCCTCGTCACCGGCATCGTCGGTGGAATCGTCGTCGGCTGCCTGCCGGGCAGTGCCCTGCAGGTGAGTGGGCCCGCCGCCGGACTGACCGTGCTGGTCTTCGAAGCCGTACGCGAGTTCGGGCTCAGCATGCTGGGCGCCATCGTGCTCCTCACCGGAGCGCTCCAGATCGTCCTCGGCCTGCTCCGCTGCGGGCGCTGGTTCCGCGCGATATCCGTCTCCGTCGTCCAGGGCATGCTGGCGGGCATCGGCCTCGTGCTGATCTTCGGCCAGCTGTACACCATGGCCGGGGCCGAGCAGCCGCGCTCCGGTGTCGACAAGATCACCGGAGTGCCCGGGCTGCTCGCCGACACCGTGCAGGACACCACGGCACTGACCGCCGCCGCCCTCGGCATCGGCATCGGCACCATCGCCGTCCTCGTCCTCTGGCCGAAACTGCCCGCCGCGGCACGCGTGGTGCCCGCCCCGCTGGCCGCCGTCGCCCTCGCCACCGCCGTCACCGCCGGATTCGGCCTCGACGTGGCCAACGTGTCGGTGCGCGGCATGGTCGACGCCATCCAGCCGCCCGGCCTCGGCGACCTGGCGGACCTGGGCACCGTGGCCGTGCTCGGCACCGTCCTCGCGTTCACCCTGATCGCGTCCGCCGAGTCGCTGTTCAGCGCGGCGGCCGTGGACCGCATGCACGACGGGCCGCGCACGCAGTACGACAAGGAGCTCGTCGCCCAGGGCGTCGGCAACACGGTGTGCGGGGTGCTCGGCGCCCTGCCGATGACCGCGGTCATCGTCCGCAGCTCCGCCAACGTCCAGGCGGGCGCCCGCACCCCGCTCTCCCGGATCCTGCACGGCGTGTGGCTCCTGCTGTTCGCGGTGCTCCTGCCGGCCGCGCTCGGCATCATCCCGCTGGCGGCGCTCGCCGGCGTCCTGGTGCACGCGGGCTGCAAGCTGATCCCCTTCAAGGAGATCGTCCCGCTCGCCCGCGCCCACCGCGGCGAGGCCGTGGTCCTCTCCGTCACGGCGATCGCCATCGTGGTGACCAACATGTTCGAGGGCGTGGTCCTCGGCCTGGTCCTCGCCGTGGTCAAGGCCGCCTGGGAGACCTCCCACATCCACCTGGACGTACGGGAGTTGACCGACGGGCGGATGGTGGTGACCCTCACAGGGAACGCCACCTTCCTGCGGCTCCCCCGCATCCTGGAGACGCTGGAAGCCATGCCGCAGGACCGGCCCATCGAGCTGGACCTCACGGAGGTCCGGCACTTGGACCACGCCTGCCGCACGACGCTGGAGAACTGGGCCCTGCGGCACAACGACAGCGGTACGGAAGCCGTCCGGATGAAGACACGTCCGGTGGCCGAGGCCGGGGCCTGACGCCCCCCTCACACCGCCTGCCGCTCTCCGAATTCCCCCTGCTCCGGGTGGCGAGCGCGACATGCTCGCCGCCCGGTGTCCCACCCCTCGGCACAGCGTGCCGGTCAACCATGGAGGTTTCACCGTGGAACAGCTCATCAAGCGCATGACGGAGGAGTCCGTGTGGCGGAAGTGGGTCGCCGCCAACTCCGCCCAGGGCGTGAAGGAGGGCTGCATCAGCGCGACGCCGAAGAGCGGCTGCATCAGCGCCACCGGCAAGACCGGCTGTATCTCCTGACGCAGTGACCCGGCGGGGCGGTGGCCGCAGCGGCCACCGCCCCGCCCCTCACTCCCCACCCCCCGCACCCCGGAGCCCCCTTGAATCGCCTGCCGAGCGCCGACGTCCTGGACAAGGTCCGGGACATCCCCCTCTACCGCGCGTCCGTCGAGCGCGGCGACTTCCCGATCCTGGAGAAGCCGGAGATCGCCCGGGACTTCCCGGCCAACTGGATGACCCCCGGGCTCGAACGCGCCCTGGAGTCCGGCGAGGCGGAGTTCGTGCTGTCCACCGGCACCAACCACGCCCGCATGCAGCTCATCCGGCCGCCGTACTTCCTGCTCCGCTCCTACTACCGGCTGTGGAGCGAACACCCCGACCTCGGCCCCCTCTGGCACGAGGGCGCCCGGCGGATCTCACTGACCACCGTCCTCGCCACCGAGCACGTGGCGCGCGTCAACGCCCGTAAGCCGGGGGCCACCCCGGGCGAACGCTGGCTCGACGACCGGACGTTGTACCTCAACCGCCGTCTGGACCCGGCGGACTGGGACCGTGCCGAGGTCGAGCGCATGCTCGCCGAGATCCGCGAGGTGAGCGCCGCGCACCCGCGGGGTTCGTACCTCCTGGACTGCTCCGGCTACCACCTCGCGCATCTGGTCAGGAAGGTCGACGAGTGGGACCTGTGGGACCGGTTCCCCCGGCCGGCCGGCATCGTCCACGCCTACGAGTACACACCGCTGAACGTCCGCGCGTATCTGCGCGCCCACTTCGACTGCCCGATCGTCGACCTCTTCGGCAGCACGGAACTGGGCTACCTCTTCTACAGCGCCGAGGACGGCCGCTACCGCCCTTATCTGCACGACATGAGCGTGGAGCTGATCCCGGTGGAGCCGGGCAGCGGAATCCACAGCCTCATCGTCACCAGCATCCGCAATCCGTACATGCCGCTGGTCCGCTACCGGTCCGGCGACTGTGTCCGCACCCATGACGGAAGCACGGACCCCGAGCGGATCGTCTCCTTCTGCGGCCGCGAGAAGGAACTGCTGCCGACGCCCGGCGGCCCCGTCGCACAGGCCGACCTCGACGCGCGGGTCACGGCCGCGTCGCCCCGGGTCTTCCTGCACCAGCTGCACCTGACGGGCGAGGACCGGGGCGTGCTGCGGTGCACGACCTTCGACGAGAAGCCGCTCTCCCCCGCCGAGGACGCCGAACTCGGCTCGACCGTCAGTGAGTTGACGGGCCGCACCTGCCGTGTGGAGCACGTCACCCACGTACCGATCGGGCGTTCCGGCAAGTACGCCTGGCTGACCACGTCCTAGCGCCGAACCGACAGGAAACCCCCATGCACGCACCCGCGCCGAACGCGCCCGCGCCCACCGCCGAGGAGCTGCTCGGCACCGCCCTGTACGACGAGGTGGTCCGGCACTTCGCGGCGAAGCCCGACGCCCCGGACGCCTCGTACATCAGGCACCAGGTCCGCGAATGCCTCCGCTACCTCTACCTGGTCTCCCGCCACCCCGACCGGCTCGGCGGCCTCTTCCTCCCCGTCGAGCAGGACATCGACGAGATCTGGCACTACCTCATCCTGCAGACCCGTGAGTACCGGGAGCTGTGCGAGCAGCGCCTGCCCGGCGGCCACTTCATCCACCACCGGAGCGTGTCCTACGACGCCTACCAGCAGGCGCCGGGCCGCGAGACGGCCGCCGAGGAGGCGCTGCGGTGGATCCCCCTCTACACCGCCGCGTTCGGCCCGTACGACGAGGACGCCCTGCCGCACTGGACGGTCGTGCGCTTCCTCCACGACGAGCTGGGGCTCTCCCTCGCGGAGATCGCGTCGTCGGCGGAGGGCTCGGAGAGCTAGGGCGTGGGCGGCGCGATCTGCGAGTGTGGGGTGGACGGCCGAAGACCACGCTTCGAGAGGATCACCTGGTGCAGATCAACGCCCTCATCATCGACGCCGCCGACCCCGAGCGGCTCGCCGCGTTCTGGTCCGAGCTGCTGGACAGGCCGGTCGTGGGCCGCACGGGACCGTACGTATGGCTGCGCCGGGAGAACGGCCTGGGCGTGGGGATCCAGCGCAGCGACGCCCCGAAGCCCGGCAAGAACCGTCTGCACTTCGACCTCTCCTCGCCCGACCCGGCCGCCGAACAGCGGCGGGTCGAGGCGCTCGGCGGACGCAGGCTGGAGGAGTACGCCGACGGCGGCTTCCTGGTGATGGCCGACCCCGAGGGCAATGAGTTCTGCATCATCCCCGACGGCCCCTTCGAGCTCGACGACGAAGGCCGTACGAACTATCTCGGCTGACCGGGTTCCAGTCCGGCCGTCCGGGTGCGCAGCCACGACGTCAGCAGGTGTACGCGGCGGTCCTGCTCGGGCGGTCGGCGGCTGAGCAGGTGGTAGCCGGTCCCGTCGGCCACGAAGCCGAAGGGGGCGGCGAGTTGGCCCCGCTCCAGGTCGTCGCGGACGACGGCGTAGGGCGCGATGGCGACGCCGACACCGGCCACGGCGGCCTGGACGGTCAGATAGAAGTGCTCCAGTGTCTGCGTCTGCTGCGCGGCCTCGGCCGCCGTCCTGCCGGTGAGGCGCCGCCAGTCGTCCCAGGCCCCCGGCCTCGTGGCGGCGTGCAGGAGAACGGTGTCCGTCACGCCGGTGGCGTCGGCGAGACGGGCCGCGAGGTCGGGCCGGCACACCGGGCCGATCCGCTCGCCGAACAGGCGGGTGCGGTGCACGTCGTCGGGGAACGGGAAGTCGTCGCGGCGGATCGCGAGGTCGATGCCGTCCCGTTCGAAGAAGACCGGGCCGCCCCCGGCGGACAGGTGGACGGTGACATCCGGCGCGCTCGCCGTCAGGTCGGGCAGGCGTGGGATGAGCCAGCGCATCAGGAGCGTCGGCTCGCACGACAGGGTGAGGGGTCCGGCCGGCGCACGCCGTGAGATCTGCCGGGCGGTGGCGTCGATCTGGTCGAGCGCGTCCCTGACGACGGCGGCCAGTTGGCGTGCCTGCGGTGTCGGGCGCAGGGCGCGCGTCCCGCGCTCGAAGAGGGAGACGCCGAGGGCCCGCTCCAGGTTCTGGATCTGCCGGCTCACCGCGCCGTGCGTCACGTGCAGTTCCTGTGCGGCCGCGGTCATGCTCGCGTGCCGGACGGTGGCCTCGAAGGGCAGCAGGGTGTTCGGGGGCGGAAGGTCCGGCCAGCGCATGCGTGAACTCTAGTCACAGCTCCCGTGACAAGGAATCGTTTGTCCTGTCCTTTCCGGCTGCACGACCATTGATTCCGTCACAGCGAGCCGACCGACGGAGAGGCATGGCATGACATCGCTCGACGGGCCCGGGCCACGCGTCACCGTCCTTGCGGACGACCTCACCAGTGCCGGGGACGGCGCGGCGCCCTTCCGCCGCACGGGCCACGCCGCACGGATCCTGTTCTCCGCTCCCGCGGCGCCCGTCCCGGCCCCCGGGGTGACCGCGATCGACCTCGGCAGCCGTCTCCTGGACGAGGCGGCCGCCGCCGCGCGCACCCGGCGGGCGGCACACCTGTGCACCGGTTCTCAACTCCTGTTCAAGACGGTGGATTCCACGCTGCGCGGGCATGTCGGGGCGGAGGTCAGGGCCGCGTGGGAGGGGTCGCGGCGACGGGCCGTGGTGATCGCGCCCGCCTTTCCCGCGGAGGGCAGGGTGACGGTGGACGGCGTGCAGTACGTGCGGGGTGTGCCGGTCCATGAGAGCGCGTACGCCCGCGACCCGGTGCACCCGGTGCGGTGCGCGGACCTGACGACGCTCTTCCCCGAGGCGGCTCCGGTCGGGGCGGACGAGGCGGCCGCGCTGCCCGGGCTGATCGGTGACGGCCGGCTGATCGTCTGTTCCGCCCGGCAGGACGGTGACCTGGACCGGATCGTGGCGGCGGTGCCGCGCCTCGACGACGTGCTGTGGGTCGGCTCGCCCGGCCTCGCGGCGGCGCTGGCCCGACGGTGCGCGACCACCGGTGGCGCGGGCGCCGCACCGCCCCCTCCGGCGCGGCGCCCGCTCGTCGCCGTCGGCAGCGTCAGCCCCGCGACGCGACGGCAGTTGGCGGTGCTGCGCGGCCGGGACGAGGTGCGGGGCGTCACCGTGGGCGGTGACGCGGCCGCCGCGGCGGAGGCCCTGCGGAAGCTGACGGCGCCCGTCCTCACCCTCCAGACGCCCGACGTGCGGCACACTCCGGTGGCGGCACGGGCACTGGCCCGCTCGCTGGCCGCGGCCGTCCGCATCCTGACCGAGCAGGGCCTGGTGGACGCCCTCGTCGTCACCGGCGGGGAGACCGCCGTGACCGTACTCGAAGCTCTCGATGTCACCGGGCTCGACCTGACCGACGAGCCCGAACCCGGCGTCGCCCGCGGCACCCCGTTCGGCAGACCGTCCCTGCCCGTGCTCGTCAAGGCGGGCGGCTTCGGCGACGACGACCTGCTCGTGCGCCTGTGCCACCTCGTCCGGCACCCCTCGACCGAGGAGACCCCCGCATGATCCCGCTCGCGCTCAGCATGGGTGACCCCTGCGGCATCGGCCCCGAGATCACCCTGAAGGCGTGCGCCGACCCCCGGCGCACCGTGCCCGTCGTCGTCATCGGCGACCCGGGCGTCCTCACCCGCGCCGACCGGTTCGCCGGCACGGGGCTCGCGGTCCGCCCGGTCGCCTCGATCGCCCAGGCCGAGTACGCGCCCGGCACGGTGGACGTGCTCGCCGAGACCGACCTCCCCGACGGCCTACCGTGGGGCGCGCTCGACGCACGCGCGGGCAGCGCGTCCTACCAGTACGTGCGCCGCGGAGCACGGCTCGCCATGGACGGTCACGTACGCGCCCTGGTGACCGCTCCGATCAACAAGGAGGCGCTGCGCCTGGGCGGGGTGCCCCATCCCGGGCACACCGAGATCCTGGCCGACCTGTCCGGCACCACCGACTACGCGATGATGATGGCCAACGAGGAGCTGCGGGTGGTCCTTGTGACCGTTCACGAGCCCCTGCGCACCGCGATCGACGCGATCGACACCGAGCGCGAACTCGCCGTCATCCGGCTCACCCACCGCGCGCTGGAGGGGAGCGGTCCGGCCGCTCCGCGCATCGCGGTCGCGGGCCTCAATCCGCACGCGGGCGAGAACGGGCTGTTCGGCCGCGAGGACACGGACATCATCGCCCCGGCGGTCCGGGCCGCCCGGAGCGAGGGCATCCGGGCCAGCGGTCCGTGGCCCGCCGACACCGTCTTCATGCGGGCCCGCGCCGGGGAGTTCGACGCGGTGGTCGCGCAGTACCACGACCAGGGCCTCATCCCCGTCAAATACCTCGGGCTCGAACACGGCGTGAACATCACGCTCGGCCTGCCGTTCGTCCGCACCAGCGTGGACCACGGCACGGCCTTCGACATCGCCGGCCGCGGCCGGGCCGACCACACCAGCCTGCTCACCGCGCTGCACCACGCCGACCGGCTCTCCGCGCGCTGATTCCCGGTCCCCACATCCGCCCTCAAGACCGCAGGAGCACCGTGGACTTCATCTTCATGCTCACTCGCGACGACCGCACCGTCACCGACTGCCTCGACGTCGTCGACGCCGTCAGGGGCCTCGGCATCACCCACATCGGGTTCAAGGACATCGGCGTCGACCGCGACACACTCACCCGACTGCACGCCGCACTCAGGGAGTTCGGGGCCACCACCTGCCTGGAGGTCGTCAGCACCGACCGCGACCAGGCCCTCGCCTCGGCACGAACCGCCGTCGAACTCGGCGTCGACCTCCTCATGGGCGGCACCTGGATCGAGGAGACCCTCCGCATCCTGCGCGGCACGTCCACCGCCTACCTGCCCTTCGCCGGGGAGCCCTTCGGCCACCCCACCCGTCTCGCCGGAACCCCGGCCCGCATCGCCGAGGACTGCCGACGGGCCGAGGCCGCGGGCTGCGCGGGCGTCGACCTCCTCGCGTACCGCGCCACCGAAGCCGACCCCCTGGACCTCGTCCGTGCCGCCCGCGCCGCGACCACCGGACGGCTGGTCGTCGCCGGTTCCATCACCGGCGCCGACCGGATCCGGGAGCTCGCCGCGGCGGGGGCCGACGCGTTCACGATCGGTTCGGCCGCCTTCGACGGTTCCCTGCGGCCCCGCGCGGGCACCCTCGCGGCGCAGCTCGGTGCGGTGCTCGACGTCGTACGGGAGCCGGGCCTCTCCTGATACCGAGCGGCCCGTCCTCGTACTCGTGCGGTGACAGGCGGCGTCGCTACCGGGCGCCGTCGAACGTCCACACGGCTTCGGCACCCGGTCCGACCGTGAGCGTCGACCGGCCGATCCGCTCCTCGTGGCGCTGTGTGGCGGGGTGGTTGAGCGAGAAGCGGACCTCCCGCAGGCCCGCCTCCGCGCGGCTCGTCGCGTCGAGCCGGATCGTGGTGCCGCCCCGCAGGGCGACGGCGCCGCCACCGGGCAGCGGACGGACGACGAACCCGCCGGCCCGCAGCAACGGCACCGTGCTCGCGATGTCGCGCGGGGTGGCCGCGAGGCGCAGGGACGTCACGTCCCGCATGCGGTGCTTGCGGTAGTCGTCGTTCAGATAGCGCTCGCGGCCGACGTCGCCCGGGTGGTCGGGCGGCTCGGTCTTGCTGCGCGGGTCGGCGAAGTACTCCGGCCGGTACTCCATCGCCCAGGTGCCGAAGGAGTCGTACTGGTCGGCCTCGATGACGAAGAAGCCGTCGAACCACGGCACGGGGACGCCGTCCCCGAAGTCACGCGTCTGCAGGAAGTCGGCCGGGGTGATGCCCTGCTTCCGCACCCGTTCCCGCACCGTCGCCAGGTCGCCCGCGCGCTCGACCGAGACGGCCATGCCGGCCGCGCCGAACTCGCCGTCCTTGCCGGGCAGGTCACCGACCCCGAACAGTTCGAGGTAGGTCTCGCGGCCCAGGAGGTAGCGGCCGGTCCAGGTCTGTCCGCCGGAGCCGGTCGTGGTGCGGACCTGGAAGTTCGCGAACTCCCGCAGATAGGCGGAGTGCTCGATGGCGTCGGCGGTCTCCCGGTCCACGACTCCGTAGGCGTGGTTGTAGAAGAGCAGTTGCCGGCCGTGCGAGGGCTTGTCCTCGCCGGGCGGCGCCGCCCACGCGCTCCCCTCGGCCGACCAGACGAGAACGGCGGCGAGCGCCACGACAAGGGCCATGAACATCCGCGACTTCCGGCGCAGCAGCATGCGGACGATCGTAGGGGGAGCGGGACGAGTCGGACAGCGGTAGCGCGCCGCGATTTCACTCGCGCCCCTCCCGTGGGGTATAGTCGATCATGTGCTCGCCGCCGAACAGACGGTGCCGGGCCCGGCGTTGGTGGTCCAAGGAAAGGCGCCCCACTTCCTGTGGGGAGATGCAGGTGCAAGGCCTGCCCAGCGCTCGCGAGAGAAGGCCCCGGCCTCCGGTGACGGAGACCGGGGCCTTCTGCCGTTCCGCTCTGTTGTCGGTCGCAGGCGACACTGATGGCATGTTCTCCGACCGGCTTACGCCCCCGACCGGCTACGGACGTCTCCGCGTCGAGCGGCACGACCTCGCACCCGCCCGCTGGCTGGAGCGACGCCCCCTCGGCTCGTCCGCGTTCGGCACGGTCGCGGCGGTGTGCGCCCCCGGCTTCGAGGCGTACGCGCGGATCCTGCATCCGGCGCGGCTCGGCGCGGCGCCGGTGCGGTGGGACCGGGCCGCCGCCGCGTACGGCGCGACGGTCGACGCGGCGACGCGCTGGCACGAGCTGATCGGCGCCGACGACCGTCTCCTGTACCGCAACGACGACACCCCGGCCGTCCCTGGCGTCTGGGACGAGCACCCGCACGAGGGCCCGCCCCCCGCCGACGTGGCCCGCGCCCTGATCCCCGTCCTGGCCCTGCACACCCGCACCCCCGACCGCTGCTGGTACGGGCTGTGGGCCGGGTACGGGCACGTCGAATGGGGTGACGTGCCCGTCTTTCACACGCCTGGCCGTGAGGAGGTCCTGCTCGCCGGCCCCCTCGACGACGCCGACTCCCCCGCGCCCGGCACCCATGAAGGCGTGCCTGACCTGCCCGACCTGTGGTGGCCCGAGGACCGGGCCTGGTGCGTGGGCGGGGACGTCGGTCTGGTGAGCACGTACGTCGGCGGCTCGGCGGAGTGCGTCGCGGACATCCTCGCGACCGCGGGCCTGGAGGCGTACGCGGTCGGCGAGACGTCGGCGGTGGACTGAGCGGCGCGGCGCTCAGCGCAGCAGGCCCGCGCGGGCCGACCGTGCCGTGGCGACGAGTTCGGCGACCGTGGCCAGCTTGACCCGGGGGCGGCCGGCGGTGCGGCCGCGCGTGATCTCGGCCCGTTCGATGGCGGCCAGCCCCCGCGCGTCGACCACCTGACGGTTGCGGCGGCGGGCCAGCCGGTGGAAGGCCCTGGGGGTGTGCCGCGGGGTGGGCAGGGTGCCCGCGACCGCGTCGGCCAGGAGCGTGGAGACCGTCTCGGCGGCGCAGGTGCGGTTGGCGCCGATGCCGCCGGTGGGGCCGCGTTTGATCCAGCCCACGACGTAGGTGCCCGGCCGTCCGTCGACCCGGCCGCCCTCGTGGGGCACCGTGCCGTCGGTCTCGTCGAAGGGGAGCCCGGCGACGGGGACACCGCGGTAGCCGATGGCCCGCAGGAGCAGGCCCGCCGGTATGGTGCGCTCCCCCGCTTCGGCGGCGACGCGCACGGCGTCGACCCGGTCCGTGCCCAGCACTTCGACGGGTTCGCAGTGGAAGCGCAGCACGGTCCTGCGGCCCGGCGCCGGGGGCCGCTCCCAGTCCTGCCGCGCGCGCGTGACGTCCCGCAGGACCGCCGCCTTGTCCTTCTCGCCCGCGGTGTCCACGGCGGCCGCGATGCGCGGGTCGTGGTCGTCGACGACCAGGTCCACGCCCGGCAGGTGCTTGAGGGCGAGCAGTTCGGACCTGGTGTACGCGGCGTCCTCGGGGCCGCGCCGGGCGAGCAGGACCACTTCGCGCACCTTGCTGTCGCGCAGGGCCCGCAGCGCGTGGTCGGCGATGTCGGTGCGGGCGAGGGTGTCGGGGTCGGCGAGCAGGATCCGCGCCACGTCCAGGGCCACGTTGCCGTTGCCGACGACGATCACGCGCTCCGCCGACAGGTCGATGCCGTCCGGCGTGGCGTCCGGGTAGGCGTTGTACCAGGCGACGAACGCCCTCGCGGAGAGGCTGCCGGGCAGTTCCTCGCCGGGGACCGCGAGGCGCCGGTCGGCCGAGGCGCCCACGGCGTAGATGACCGCGTCGTGGTGGTCGGCGACCTCCTCCGGAGTGACGTCGGTGCCGACGTCGAGGCCCAGGTGCATCCGGACCCTCGGGTGCGTGTGGAAGCGCGCGAAGGTGTCGCCGACCTTCTTGGTGGCGGGGTGGTCCGGTGCCACGCCGTGGCGCACGAGGCCGCCGGCCACCGGCAGCCGGTCGATCAGGGTGATCTCGGCGCTGGTGTGGAGCAGCAGGTCCTGCACGGCGTACATTCCGGCGGGGCCGGTGCCGACGACGGCGATCTTCAGCGGGGCGAAGTCCGCGGGCAGGACGCGCGGGAAGGACGGCTCGCCCCAGGTGTGGAAGTTGGGCCCGTCGGGAGCGGGTTCGGTCCTTCCGCTCTCCCGGTCGTCCTCGTAGTAGGCCGCGTTGATCGCGGCGTACTCCTGCTGTGCGGCGGGCAGGCTGTCCACCGGGAAGATCGCGTCGACGGGGCACGCGTCGGCGCAGGCGCCGCAGGCTATGCATGTCTTCGGGTCGATGTGCAGCATCTCGGTGCTGCCGAACGCCCGCTCCTCCGGCGTGGGGTGGATGCAGTTGACCGGGCAGACGGCGACGCAGGTGGCGTCGCTGCAGCAGGTCTGGGTGATCGCGTAGGTCATGTTCGTCGGCTCGCTCGGCTCAGGTGGGTCGGGTCGGCTCAGATGAGGTGGGCGCGCTTGTAGAACACCAGGGCCGGCTTGGTGAGCAGGCCGCAGGAGGCCAGGAACTCCATGAGGCCCGAACAGCTGGAGCGCATCATGGACTTGTGGTGTTCGTTGGCCTTCGCCTCGGCGATCGCCCGCTCCTCGTCGAGCCCGGCGTTGGCGTACACCTCGCGGTTCACCATGCTGGTGACGATGACGTACGACGCGATGGCCACCACCAGGGCGTTGAACTCCCGGCGCATCCGGCCGGCGCCCGCGAGCCGCTTGCGGGTCTGGTCGCGGGCGAACTTCATGTGCCGCGACTCCTCGACGACGTGGATGTTGTTGATGGTGCGGACGAACGGCACGACCCGCTCGTCCCGCATCCAGTCGCGCTGCATGACGTCGAGGACCTCTTCGGCCACGAGGATCGCGGCGTACGCGGCCTCGCCGAAGGCGACCGACTTGAAGACCCTGCCGAGTTCGGTGGCCCAGCGGCGCGGCCGGTAGGCGGGGGCACCGAGCTTCTCGGCGCCGCGGGCGAACATGATGGAGTGGCGGCACTCCTCGGCGATCTCCGTGAGCGCCCACTGGACCTCGGTGCTCGTCGGGTCCTTGGCGTAGACGTCGCGCAGCACCATCTGCTGCAGGATCATCTCGAACCAGATGCCCGTGCTGGCCACCGAGGCGGCCTCCTGCCGGGTCAGCTCCTTGCGCTGCTCCTCGGTCATCTCCCGCCAGTAGGCGGTGCCGTAGAGCGTACTCCACTCCGGGCTCGCGCCGTGGCAGTTCCGGTCCAGCGGCGTCTCCCAGTCGACCTCCTCGGCCGGGTCGTACGCCAGCACGGCGGCCGAGTCCAGCAGCCGCCGGGCGACATCGCCCTCCGGGGAGTGGTCCTGTGTGCTCGGCCGAACAGTGCTGCTTGCCATGCTGCGGCTCCTTGACTCGGACGTCCGGGCAGTGGGCGCGGCGCCTCGTCGCACGGCAGGCCGCGACCCCCTTGTTAGACGGAATGTATAACAAGGGGGTCGGGTGCGCCTACCCTCGAGTAAGCACGAAATGGAACCGGACGGTCAGCCGCTCGTCGCGGGCCAGCGGATGCGCGTACTGCACGCGGACACGACCAGCGCGGACGCGGCGACGGCGGCGAAACCCCACACGAGACTGCTGGCGTTCGCGATGAATCCGATGAGCGGCGGCCCGGCAAGCAGACCCGTCGTGCCCATCGCGGCGACCAGCGTCAGCGCGTCCGACCCCTGCCCCGCCGCGGCCACATAGACGCACGGGGTGACGGCCGCGATGCCGAGGCCGACACAGGCGAAGCCCAGCAGGGCGGGCACCAGGCCGCCGCTGAGCAGCGCGAGCGCGAGCCCGGCGCCGGCCAGCACGCTGCCGGTCAGGACGATGCGGCCGTCACCCCAGCGGCTGCGCCAGCCGTCGGCGAAGAGGCGGGCGACGACCATCATTCCGGAGACGACGGCGATGCCGAGGGGGGCCAGTTCGGCGGAGGCCTCGGCGACGTCCTCCAGATAGAGGGCCGACCAGTCGTTCATGGCGCCCTCGGTCACGGTGCCGAACGCCATGGCGACGCACATCCACAGCGTCACCCGGGACGGCACGGTCCACTTGCCCTTCTTTTTTGCGGTCTCCTTCTCGGTCCCCTTCTCCGTCTCCTCCCTCACTTCCTCCTTGGCGGCCGACCGGCCGTCCGACAGGAGCCCGGTCCGCGCCAGGGCAAGCAGCAGGAGCAGGAGCAGCGCGGCCGCTCCGAAGTGCACGGCGACCGTCGAGGTCACCGCGTTCATGCCGGAGGCGAGCAGCGCGGCGAGCAGCGAACCGCCGCTGAACGTCGCGTGCAGCCGGGCCATGGCGTTGCGCTCGTACCGGTTCTCCAGCTCGGCGCCCTGGGCGTTCATGGCGACGTTGAGGCAGCCGACGAGGACACCGTCGACGCACATGACGAGCAGGGCGACGGGGTAGTTGGGCGCCGCGGCCAGGGCGAGGAGCAGCAGGGCGAGGCAGAGCGCGGACAGGAGCGCGAGGCGCCGCGAGCCGAGGCGCCGCATCAGGACGGCCACGATCGGGAACGACACGGCGGCGCCGATGCCGGCGGCCATCAGGAGCACGCCGACCTCCGCCGCGGTCAGGTCGAGGTCCGCCTTGATGGCGGGGATCCGCGCCGCCCATGTCGCGTACTGGAAGCCGAGCGAGCAGAACAGCGCCGCGATCGCCAACTGGCCTCGGTGGAAAGGATCACGCACGCGGAGCACCCGCCTCAGCCCACATTTCTGTTTCTTCCGGTGCCGGTACGCCGACCGGCACCGCCTTGGACATGTACACAGCTGTCGGGCCGTAGCCGGCCGGGGGCGGGCCCCCTCGGCGGGCGGTGAAGCCGCGGCCCGCCCAGAACGTCTCGCTGCCGCCGACGGCGACCAGGGAGATCTGCTCGTACCCGTGCGAGCGGGCCGTCGCGGTGAGGTGCCGCAGGAGGTGCCGGGCCAGTCCCCGGTGGCGCAGGTGCTCCGCGACGACGATGTCGTGCAGGTGCAGGTTCCGCGAGCGGAGCGTCGTCGTCCGCTCGGTCCCGCGCAGCTCGGGGTAGGCGGACTCCGGGTAGGGCAGGGCCAGCAGGTAGCCCGCGAGGCGCCGTTCCAGGTCCAGCGCGAAGCACGTTTCCGGCGACGCCCGCATCCGGGACTCCAGGGCGGCGCGGCCCTCCGACAGGCCGAGGGGTTCGTAGGCGCGGGACTCCAGCGCCACGATGCCGTCCCAGTCTCCGTCGGCGATGCGGCGTACCCGTATCTCGTCGGTCATGCGGCCTCGCCGTCGATCCAGGTGTACGGGAGCGGGCTGAAGCCGTTGAAGCCCTGCGTCATGTAGCTGGTGGCGTACGCGCCGCAGGAGAGCACCCAGACCGGGTCGCCGGAGGCGAGCTCCCTGGGCACCGGGACGAGGCCGTCCTCGTGGGAGTAGGCGTCGTCGCTGTCGCAGGTGGGGCCCGCGATCACGGCGGGGACGGACTCGGCGTCGCGATGCGTGGGGAAGACCATGCGGTACTGCAACTGGTCCATTTCGTAGAGGCCGTTGAACTTGCCGCAGCTCAGGTACAGCCAGTACTGGCGCTCTCCGTCGGGCGTGCGGCGCGCGGAGAGCCGGGAGACGTGGGCGCGGATGGCGCCGTGGTCGGCGGTGAGGTAGCGCCCCGGTTCGATGACGAAGCCGAGCCGGTGGCCGGGTATCGCGGCCAGGCGTGCCATTCCCTCACGGATGACGGCGAAGATCTTGTCCAGCGGCGGGTCGAGGGGCCTGCCGTGCTTGTCGCGGTACCCGAGCGCGGGCAGCCCGCCGCCGAGGTTGACGTGGTCCAGGGAGATCCCGCGCCCGGCGAGGGCCGCGAGCACGTCGGCGATGCGGTCGAAGGCGCCGTGCCAGGCGTCGGCCGTCATCTGCTGCGAGCCGACGTGCACGGACAGGCCGGCGGGCGTGAGACCAAGGTCGCGCGCCGTGGCGAGGATGGTGAGGGCGTCTTCGGGCGAGCAGCCGTACTTGTTGCTGAGCCCCCAGAGCGCGCCTTCACCGGTGGTGGCGAGCCGGCAGAACACCCGGCTGCCCGGGGCGTGTTCGGCGATCGCCCGCACGTCCTCCAGGCTGTCGGTCGCGAAGGCCCTGATGCCCAGCCGGAACGCGTCGACGATGTTCCGGTCGGATTTGATGGTGTTGCCGTAGTGCATCCTGCCGATCGGCACGCCCGCCGCCAGCGCCTGCTCCACCTCCTTGGGTCCGGCCGCGTCGACTCCGGAGCCGCGCCGCGCCAGCCGGGCGAGGACCTCGTCCACCGGGCAGGCCTTCATCGCGAAGCGGACGGCCACGCCCGGCAGTTCGCGGCACAGGGTGTCGTAGCGTTCCTCGATGCCGGGAAGATCGAAGACGATCTGGTCCTCGGCGGCGGCCGCGAGGGCGTCGAGGAGCGGGCCGCTGTCGTGCCCCGGCACCGCGCCGAACGCCTCCCGGGTCGGGTACGTCGTCGTCGGGTATGTCGTCGTCGCGCTCACGCCGGGTGTCCCGCCGTCAGGAGCGGCCCGGTGGCCTTGCTCGCGCGCACGAGGGCTTCCCAGGCCTCGGTCAGCAGGGCGAAGTCCTCGATGTCGCTTCGCGCCTCGTCGAGGAAGCGTTCGCGGCGCGTGGCCAGGTGGTCGGCGAACTCCGCGTACCTGCCGCCGAGTCTGCGGTAGGCGGCGTCCAGGCGGTCGAGCCGCCGGACGTTCCCGGCCTGGTCGAGCCCGGTGCTCTCCCGGGCGAACCCGGCGACGACGGAGGCGCTGACGTGTCCGCGGTCGTCGAGCAGCCCGTCGCCGGCCGCGGCCATCCGGTCGTAGATGTGGTTGAAGTAGAGCATCGACAGGAAGAACTTGGCGAAGCGCGTCTGGTACGCGAGGAAGCCGGCGTCGGTCCTGCGTTCCGCGGTGTAGTAGTTGACGATGTTGCGGTTGTGCAGGACGCCGGGGAGGGCGGCGTCGTGGACCAGGTGGATGAGGAAGTAGTCGCTGCCGATGGTGTCGGTGGCGGGCGGCAGCGGCACGCGCTCGTGCACGTCGTGGAAGCTGATGTTGCACATGTCGACGCGCATCGGGTCGACCAGGGTGAGCAGCGCGTGGTCGCGCTCGAACGAGGCGGTTCCCGCGCCCCGGAAGGAGTCGTCGACCAGGTCCCGCTTCTCGGCCTCGGTCCAGTGGTCGGGCGCCCAGAGGCTGACCACGTCGTAGTACACCTCGGGGTCGAGGCGGTGGATCTCGCCGATGTCGACGGAGAGTTCCCCCACGAAGGAGCTGCCGACCATGGCCACCCGCCGCTCGGCGTGGCGGGGTTCGAGAGCGCTCTCGGTGACGCCGTGCGCCGCCTCCTTCGCGGGCCTGCCCAGCGACATGAGCTCGTGGTGGACGGGGAAGACGGGCTCGCCGTCGACGGTCTGGTAGCGGCTGTCGGAGTCCCTGCGGTGGACGGACTCGCAGCCCAGCGCGGCGGCGATGAGGAAGGCGCGGTTGGTGCAGGCGCCGTAGGAGAGTCGGTCCGGGAGCATGAGGTCGAGGACCAGCTCCGGCTTGGCGACGTCGGCCTTGTCGATCACCCGGCGCAGGAAGTCGCGCTGGGCCGGCTCGTCCAGGTGGTGCACGACGACGCGCGGCACGTCGGGCAGTGCGCGCACGGCCCGGGTGTGTTCGGCGAAGGTGGCCGGGTCGGAGGAGTCCAGGATCAGCAGGTGCGCCTCGACGTCGAAGTGCGCGACCGCGTAGGCCGCTTCCTCGCCGATCGCCGCGATGGTCTGCGGGCAGGCCCGGTTGGTGGGGAGCGTCAGGCAGATTCGGCGCATGCTGCTTCCCCGTTCCAGGACTTGAGGCCGAGCAGCTTGGCGCCCAGGTCGTTGAGTGCGGCGGTGCCGTACCGCAGCGACTCGTGCTTGTGGGCGTCGCCGAGGAGCGTGGCGTTCCAGTCCGGTGTGGAGAGGTTGCTCCAGGAGTCGACGCGGGAGCGGCGGAGCTCGTCGTGGGTCTCCAGGGCGGGCATCATCGAGAGGTACTGGACCGCCCGGACGCCGTCCTTGGAGGTGTTGGGGGCCACGCCGTGGGCCAGCAGGCCGTTCCAGATCAGCAGGTCGCCGGCTTCGAGCTCCGGTCGTACGACGGGCATCTCGTCGCGGTCGATCGCGGGGCGTATGGGGTCGCGGTCGTCGGGCTGGAGGGCCTTCCACCGGTCGAACTGCCGGAACAGCTCGGGGCAGCACTGGAAGCCGCCGTGGTCCTCACGGGTGTCGTCCAGGGCGATGATGCCCTGCACGCGCTGGGGCAGCACGCCGAGGGTGGTGTCGACGTCCCAGTGGAGGTTGATGTCGAAGCCGCGTTCGGTGGGCGCGATGAGGGAGCGGGAGCGGTTCTTGATGTTGGGCGGGTTGAGGTTGAGCCGGTCCAGGGTCACCCAGAGCTCTTCGCAGTCCCATACGTCGACGAACGCGTCGTAGACCCGCCGGGTCTGTCGGCTGTCCCAGATGAGCTGGTGGTGGTAGGCCTCGACGAAGCCGTAGACGTGCAGCTCGCGGTCGAGGTCCGAGCGGAACTCGCGCTCCTCGTACCAGGTCTCCGGGCGGCCGCGGTCAAGGCCCTGGAACTCCCAGGCGAAGTCGAGGAGGTCCTTCGCGGCCTCGGCGGGGATCGCCTGCTTCACGACGACGTAGCCGTACGTCTGCCAGAACGCGAAGTCCTCCTCGGAGAGAACGCGCAGGGGGCGTGTCTTGCGGAGGTCGCGCAACTGGGTCTGCGCCAGGTACGTCTCACCGTCCGAGCTGAAGTACGGGACTTCCGAGGGGGCGCGATGGAGGTAGCGGTCGCTCGCTGGCATGTGGTGCTCCAAGGATCGGTTCTTCCGGCGGCAGGTCTCCACGCCGGACCACCAAAATGGACTAGACCAACTCTCCGTGTCAACAATTGAATTGGGCGCCTTGACCGTCAAAAGAGCGACATTTACCCCCAGTTCACGCGCCCGCCATATGAGGATTCGGCAAAGAACCGGCAGCTCAACTCGGTGCTACTGAGCGGTAGTTGGTCCGGACCAGGACGAAAACACGCGTCCACGCGCATTGACGCCGCACGGCACCCGGTTCAGGGTGTTGCACACCTCAGCGCGCGCCCCGAATCTCACGCACCGTGAACCCCTCCCAGCAGAGGAAGGCTCTTCTCATGCGAAGACGCGTCTTTGTCCGTGGTCTTGCCTGTGGTCTGGCGGCGACCGGCACGGGGGCCGCCCTGTCCGGGCCCCTGGCCGGCACCGCCACCGCCCGCCCCGCGTCGGCCTCCGGCAGCTGGCAGGAGGTCACCGCGCCCGCCGGGCAGCCCGCCGCCACCCTCGTCTCGGTGGCCGCCGCCGGGCCCGGTCTCGCCTGGGCCGTGGGCGCCCAGGGCGTGTACGGCAGGGACGAGGGCACCCCGCTCTCCCTCAGCTGGAACGGCGCCGCCTGGTCACTGGACGACGTGTCCCACCTGGCCTACACGGGCGGCCTGCGTGCCGTCGCCGTGGACCCCGCGGGCGGCGCGGCCTGGGCCGTCGGCACCGACAGCGCGGGCCACGACCAGCTCCTGACCTGGGACGGCACGACCTGGCGCGAGGCCGGCTTCCCCGGGCGTGGCGAGGCGGGGACCCGGCTGACGGACGTCGCGGCCGGACCGGACGGCCGGTTCTGGGTGTCGGGGCGGCACGGCGACCGCGCCGGAGTGCTGCGCGGCGACGGCAGGACCTGGCGCTGGTGCAGGCCGCTGCCGGACCCGGCCGCGCCGACGCCGTACGGGGTCACCGTGGCACCCGGCGGCGACGTGTGGGTGTTCGGCGACATCATCGCCCGCTGGGACGGCACCTGGACGGTCGTGCCGCGCCTGCCCGGCCTGCGCGCGGCGGTGACGGGACTGCTGCCGGTCGCGCACGACGACGTCTGGCTGACCGGCTACGCGTACGGCCCCGGCGGTCCTCCCGGCAAGCCGCCCGGCATCAGGCTGGAGCACTGGGACGGCACGGAGTGGACGAGCCCCGGTGCTCCGTTCGGCGTCGGCCTGCTGAGCGGCATCTCGGGCGACGACCTGGGCCGCCCCGACCTGATCTCCGGCTGGGACTTCTGGGACCAGAAGCGCGCCCACTACCTGCGCTGGAACGGCACGGCCTGGGCGAGCGAACGCGGCCCCGAGACGCCCGGCGCCTACCTGCCGGAGGCCATCGCCCGGATCCCGGGGTCGGGCGGCGGCTACTGGTCGGTGGGCACGACCTCCTTCTCGCCGTTCCCGCCGGCCCAACTCCGCGTGGAGCGCTTCGGCTAGCCGGGAGCCCCGGCGCGCGGCACGTACCGCGCGCCGGGGCCATCGGTCACTCGTCGATCGCCGCGCCGAACGCCGCACCCGTGGCGGGCGCCCCGAGCGAGCCCGCGCCGTACGTCCAGGACCCGGCGCCGGTCACGCCGCCCGATCCCGCGGACAGGACCCACACCACGCCGTCCCCGGCGTTCTCGCCGGGCGCGGCCGCGAGGAGGCCGAAGCGACCGTCACGGTTGGGGTCCGAGAGCCGCACCTGCGCGCCCCACTTGTCGCCCTTCTCGGGCGCGCCGGGGATGTCGGCGGAGTCCTGGTCGAAGGATTTCGCGCCGCTCGCCGTCAGCCCGTTCTCCGAGCCGCGCAGCACCCAGACGGCGCCCGCGTCGGCGACCGTGCCGATGTCCTCGCCCGGCGCGCCGATCGCGACGTCCGCGTAGCCGTCGCCGTTCGTGTCCGCGACGGACAGGTCCGCGCCCCAGCCGTCACCGCGCTCGGCGACACCGGGCACGCCCTCGGCGTCCTGCGTCCACCACTTGGCCTCCTCGCCGAGGCCGTCCGCGGTTCCGTAGCGCACGCCGACCAGGCCGCCGGTCATCGTCTCGCCGCCGTCGTCCGGCGAGTTCGGTTCGCCGGTCACGAGGTCGTCGTAGCCGTCGTTGTTGATGTCGCCGGAGGCCGCCGCAGGACCGCCGCGCAGGTCGTTCTTGTACGTGAGGCCGTCGGCGCCGCCCGCGAACTGCACGGACCAGCCGTGACCGGGTTCGTCCCCCTCGGTGGTGCCTGCGGCGACGAGGTCGGCGTAGCCGTTGTTGTCGTAGTCGCCGGTGGTCAGCGCCTTGGACACGATCGAACTTGCGTCGGCCGACCTGCCGAGCCGCTCGGTGGCCTGCCGGCGCAGCTGCGCCTCTCCCCCGGCCTGCGGCGCGGGTTCGTACACGAAGAGGTCCAGGTTGTCCCGGTCGAGGACGGCGAGGAGGTCGCCGGGCGTGTCCGCGGTGAAGTGCGCCGCGGCGAGACCGAGGCCGAACTGCTGGCCCGCGGCGGCCTGCTCGCTCTGCAGCCAGCTGCTGGCGGATCCGGTGAGTCCCGACTTCGAGCCCCACAGGACGGCGACGCCACCGGCGTCCGTCCCCTCGTCGAGGTCCTCGCCGGGGATGCCGACGATCGCGTCGTCGTAGCCGTCGCCGTCCAGGTCGCCGGTGGCGACGGCCTTGCCGAAGCCGTCGCCGGCCTCGGCGGCGCCGGAGACGCCGGCCGTCGACTGGCTGAACCGGGCGACGTTCGTGGTGCCGATGCCTCTGGTCGAGCCGTACTGGACCGTGACGAGGCCGGCTCCCTTGGCCCCGCTCACCGTGGCGCCCGGGGCGCCGACCAGGACGTCCTCGTATCCGTCGCCGTTGAAGTCGCTGTTGCGGTCGTCGGCGTGGGTACCCCCAGGGGTGCCGGCGAAGGCGGCGGGGGCGGCGGCGATACCGGCCCCGGTCAGCAGAAGGAACGAGGCCGCGGCGAGGGCGGCCGAACGGTTCTTGCGCACGAGCGGCTCCTGTGAAGGAAGGTGGCCGGGCAGGCGCGGGGGGTGTCCGGAAAGGGCCCGTTCCTTGTCCGGCGCCCTGTTCGACAGGGGATGCGGCGGAAGGGTTGTACGAGGTGACGATTCCGGTACGTTCGGGTGAACTCGCGGCGCCCCGCCGTCACTTCCAGCCGTAGGCGTACGCGGCCACCCAGGTGATCTCCAGCTGGGCGCTGCTGCCGGGCGCCGCCCCCGGCCCCTCCAGGGCGCTCTCGTTCTGCAGGACCCAGGAGAGCGGCCGGTCCGGCACGCCCCTCGTGTCGTGTCCCGTCTCGCGTCCGTCGACGAAGAACCGCACATGGCCGGGGGTCCACTCGGTGGAGACGGTGTGCCACTCGGTCCAGTCGTCCGCGCCCGGGTACGAGCCCTGTTCGCCTCCGCCGCAGGGGTGGTGGAAGGCGGTCAGGGAGCCGGTCCACTCGCCTTCGGGGTGGTCCATCTCGCAGCCGCCGCCGTAGTGCAGCCAGGCCGACTTGTAGCCGGGAGCCTGCTTGGTGACCTTGATCCGGGCGCTGTACTTGCCGTACTTCATCTGCATGACGGCGCGTGGTACCACCGCCGACGCGTGGACGGGCCCTCCGTCGGCGGGCCGCCACATGCGGATGCGCATACGGCCGTCGCCGTCGGCCGCAGGACCCACGCTGACGGTGTCCTCCGGGTGGTAGACGCCGACGACGTCGCGGTCCCGGTCGTTCGCCGTGTCGCGCCAGCCCGTGGGGTACGCCCACCAGTTGTCGCGGTAGGCGCCGTCGAGGCCTGAGCAGTACGCGGCGGAGGTGTCGGCGTGGTGGTCGCAGTCGCTGAACGCGCCGAGCGGCACCCGGTCGCCGTTGAAGTCCTCGGCGAGGACCTGCCAGAACGGCCCGCAGTCGCCGCGCGGCAGGGTGCTGCCCGCGGTGCGGCAGGCGTCGGCCGACAGCGGCGCTCCCCCGGCACTCGGGACGCACAGCAGGGCGCCGAGCAGCAGCACGCCGAGCGCGCCGGACAAGACCGGTCGCCTGCGCCGCCGTCCCGCCGCCGCGTGTCGTCCCATGGCGCTGCCTCCGCTCCGCGGACACCCCCGAGGAGGGGTCATCCTCGTGCAGCGCGCACCACACCGCCAGAGTCCTGGCGCCCCTCAGGGAGTCGAGGCGGGCGGCGGGGTCCACCGTCGGCCGGGCGGCACCGCGGTGGAGACGCCGTAGTCCTTCTTGAGCTCTTCCGGGATGGCGTAGTGCATCACGCGTCCGCGGGTGAGGGAGGACAGCTCGAAGACGCTGACGAGGTGGCCGATGCGGTCCAGCGCCCAGGCGCCGTACGGGGAGCGGTCCTCGATGCTCTCCAGGACGCCGAGGAGTCGGGGCACCGCTTTGACCGCGGTGTCCCACGGCGTGCGCGGCACCGCGAGCCAGTCGGCGCAGGTGTCTCCGACAAGGAAGCGGATGAGGGCGGAGACGACGGGGTCGAGCAGGGTCCCCGGCACCACTTCCTCGTAGAGGTCGATGAGCTGCCGCGTCAGGTGCGCGCCCTCCTCGGAGGGGCCCATGTGGCGGAGCATGTACAGGTCGAGGAACCGGCGGGCCTCGTCGAGTGTCTTGGGGACCGCGTCCTGGTCGACGCCGAGCATCGCGCCGACCACGCGCCAGGCGTAGTAGTAGGCCTCCGCGCCCTCCGTCGACATGTGGATGCCGAGGCGGTGCAGGCTGTCCAGCACGAGCATCGAGAAGAACATCTGCCCGCCGATCATGTCCTCCTGACAGATCGGCGTGCCGAGGGCGGCGGTGTCCCACTGGTTCTCGCGCTTCAGGTGGTGGCGGATCGACGCGTGCAGGAGGCGCACCTTCTGGGCCGCGGGGATGAAGCGGCTGCCGCTCTCGAAGGCGTCGGGCTGCATGAGGTGGACGGTGAACTGGCCGGTCTCCGCCATCCGTTTGGAGGGGTACTTCAGTCCGTGCGTGGTCGACAGCAGCTTCGCCACGTGCGGGACGACGTAGCAGGCGGGCATGGAGGCGAAGGACAGGGCGGTGGAGATGTGCACGTTGTTGTCGATGAAGAACAGCCGGGCCTTCTCCATCTCCCCCCAGTCCACCCAGGACGGCGGGACGCGGGTGGCCTCCAGGTACTCCCGCGCCACGTCGGGCAGCCCGTCCGGCAGCGGGGCGCCGACGGTGGACACGTACCGCATCAAGGTGTTGAAGGTGCCCACCTGCCCGCGTTCGAAGAGCGTGGCGACGGTGGCGTCGGCGAGTTCGTCCCCGGCCAGGCGCAGGCCGTCCATCGATGCCTCGGTGCAGGTCATGGCAGGGTTCCTCGTCTTCCGTTGCGGGTCAGGACGGACGGAGCGCGGCCGAACGCGCCAGCGCGGTCAGCGCGGTGTCCGCATAGGGGGGCAGGGCCAGCTCGTGCAGCACGTCGAGGGCTTCCTCGACCCGCGCGCCGATCATGTCCTCGACGCGGGCGGGCGCCCCGAGCCGGCGCATCACCTCGCGCACCTCCTCGAGGCTCTCGCCGCCGAGGTCCGGCCGGCCGAGGAGAGCCCGCAGCCGCTCCCGCTCGTCGTCGTCCGCGAGGCGCCAGGTCTCCGCGAGGAGGGCCGTCGGCCGGTGGGCGCGCACGTCGTCGGCGTTGGCCTTGCCGGTGACCTCCGGGTCCCCGAACAGGCCGAGCAGGTCGTCCCGCAGCTGGAACGCCTCGCCCAGCGGCAGCCCGTACGCGCGAAAACCGTCGCGCAGCCCCGCCCCGGCACCGGCCAGGGCCCCGCCGATGAGCAGGGGCTGCTCGACGGTGTACTTGGCGGTCTTGTAGCGGATCACCTTCAGCGACGCATCGGTGTCCGGCACGGCTCCGGTGCGCAGGATCTCCAGGCACTCGCCCGCGATCAGCTCCCGGGCCATCACCGTCCACAGCGGCCTGGCCCGGGCCAGATACGCGGCGGGCAGGCCGCTGGCGGCGAAGAGCTCCCCGGCCAGGGCCATCAGCAGATCTCCCACCAGCATCGCCAGTGACCTGGCGGCGGCGTCGCGGCGGGGCCTGCGCCGGACGGCGCCGCGCAGGGCCAGGTGCGCGGTGGGCCGCCCGTGCCGCAGCGGGCTGTCGTCGATGAGGTCGTCGTGCACGACCGCCGCGGCGTGCACCAGTTCCATGGCGGCCGCCGCCCGTACCAGCGCGTCGCTGTCCGGCTGCCCCACCGCGCGCCAGCCCCAGTAGCAGAACGCCGCCCGCAGCCGCTTGCCGTCCGCGACCGCCGCCTCCAACTGCCCGGCCACCGGGTCGAGGAGCGGGTCGACCGCCGCGAACCGGTCCGCCTCCTCGGCGACGAAGCGTTTCAGGACGTCGTCGACACGGGTCTTGAAGCCGGTCGGCTCCCAGAGGTCATACGTCATCGGCGGACCGTCGGGCCAGGGCGCGCCGGGCCAGGATCTCCAGGTGGGCCGGGGGCGCCGTCGCGTACCGGTCGAGCGCCAGACGTCCGCGGGCCGTGAGCTCGCGCTCGGCCTCCGTCGCCAGCTCGGCGGTGTCGGAGCGGCGCAGCAGCCCCCGCACCGCCCCCAGGGCCGAACTCGCCGTGCTCACCGCCAGGTCGGCCAGTCCGGCCACCAGGAGCACCGCCCGGCCGTCCGGCCCTTCGTGCCGTTCCGCTTCCCGAGTCATGCCGTCTCCCCCCATCCCCTCGTCCGTCCGGGCGGAGTCGGCCGCCCGCCGTCCCGGTGAGCATCGCGTCCGGACCGGCCCGGGCGCGGCGGAACTCACGATCGGGTGATCACATCGCTCGGCCGTGCGGATCACGGTCACGGCGAGCGGGCCGTGGTCCCTGCACTCGGCCTTTGCGGTGCTCTTCGCAGGAAGGCACGGATCGGTTGATCGGTGACGGAGGGCAGTCGTGCAAGCCTCCTCCACGTCGTTTTGTCCTTGTGAGGAGCTGATGTGCACGTGACCGTTCCCTCCCTCTTCCGGTCCGGAATGAGGTATCTGTGTCTCCTCGCCGTCGTGGCGGGAAGCGGCCTGCCGGCCATGCCCGCCGCCGCGCACTCCGCCGCGGGCGCCGCGGCGAAGCCGCTGCCCGGCGGGCTCGGCCCGTGTGTGCCGGGCAACTGCCCCAGCGGTGGGTATCCGCCGGTCAACAACGATGGGATCCGGTACCGCGACAACGGCATCAACGTGTACGTGGGCGGCGATTTCCTCGTCCGCGGTCGCGCCGCGGAGGCCGAAGGGCGCGTCGTCGTCCTCGGCGACTTCGACCAGGACAAGGTCGCCGGCGCCAGCAGCGTCTACAACATCGGGGAGGCCGGCGTCGGCTCCCGGGTGGCGCCGCCCGTCGGCGCGGACTGGCTCACCACGGGCGGCGACGTCCGGGTCGCCGCCGGCGAGCGGCTGCTTGCCGAGGACGGTGTGGTGCGCCACGCCGGTGACGCCACCGGCAGGATTCTCGGCACCCTGCGCAAGGACGCCGACGCCGCCGAGCCCTACCGGCCGCTGCGGGACGAACTCACCGCCGCGAGCCAGTGTTACGCCCACCCCGAGGGCGGCACGCGCACGCCGACGGGAACGGCCACGCACGCGGGCGGCGAGACCCTGTTCCGGGGCGACAACACCTCCATGCTCCAGGTCTTCAACGTGAACTTCGACCTGATGGGCGGCAGCGGCGGCCAGGAGGGCATCCGCTTCGAGGGCATCCCGGACGGCGCCACGGTGCTGGTCAACGTCCTCGGGACCAAGCGCACCATCAACACGTACAGCGGGACGATCGACGACAGCAGCGGGTTCAACCAGCTGCGGAGCCGGCTGCTGTGGAACTTCCCCGACGCCACGTCGGTGGAGATCAAGGGCACCGGACACTTCCAGGGCAATGTCCTGATCGGCGACCAGGGCTCGGCGTCCACGATCAGCGTGCCGGGCATGAACGGCCGCTTCTTCACCACGGGCTCGCTCACCCACACCAGCTCGGCGTCGGGCGGTGGCGGCCAGGAGTTCCACAACTACCCCTTCGACGGCGACCTGCCGGACTGCTCCGACACGCCCACCTCGGGCGAGGTGAAGGTCGTCAAGACCGACGAGGACGACGGGGAGCCGCTCGCGGGCGCGGAGTTCGAGCTGTGGGAGGAGACCAACGGCGTCGACGGGCTGCAGACCCGCGGCGACGACCCGGACACGAAGGTCGGCGGATCCTGCGTCACCGAGGCCCCGGGCGAGTGTGCCCGGACGGTGCCGCTCGGCACGTACTACTGGCGCGAGACCAAGGCCCCGCGCGACTACGACCTGCCCTCGCCGAACGTCTTCGGACCGCTGGAGCTGACCGAGGCCAACGCCTCCGCGGGCGTGTCGGTCACGGCCGCCAACGAGAAGAAGCGCACGGTCGTGGAGGGCGAGGTCACCGTCGTCAAGAAGGACAAGGACACGGGCAGGCCGCTGCCGGGCGCGGTCTTCCAGCTGTGGCGCGAGACCAACGGCAGGCCGGGGCTCCAGCAGACGGGGTCGGACCCCGATACGTCGACGGGCTCGCCCTGCACGACGGACGCCGTCGGCACCTGCGAGAAGGAGGTCTCTGTCGGCACGTACTACTGGGTCGAGACGAACGCCCCCGACGGGTACGAACTGCCGGATCCTGCGGTCTTCGGGCCTCTCGTCCTCACCGCGGCCGACGCCGACGACGGGGTATCCGTCGAGGCGCTGAACAGTGTGCGTGACGAACCGGAGGACGTCGGCTCGATCACGGTCGTCAAGAAGGACAAGAAGACGGGCAGGCCGCTGCCGGGCGCGGTCTTCCAGCTCTGGCGCGAGACCAACGGCAGGCCGGGCCTGCAGGCCTCGGGCGCGGGCCGGGACAGGCTCGTCGACGGGGGTTGCGCCACGGACGGCCGTGGCCGGTGCGAGTTCCAGGGGCTCGACCTAGGCTCGTACTACCTGCGCGAGACGGCCGTGCCCGACGGTTACGTCCTGCCGTCGAAGAGGGTCAGCGGCCCGCACCGGGTGACCGAGGGCAACGCGGCGAAGGGTGTCACGGTGACGCTCACCAACGAGCGCGGCGGGGGCAAGAAGAAGTAACCCCCGGTGGCCCCGACGGGCACGGGTGGCGTCAGCCGCCCGTGCCCGGCTTCGTGCCCCAGATGTAGAGGCGGTCACCCTTGACCAGCAGGTCGTAGAGCCGCTTCGCATCCCCGATGGCCAGGTTCACGCAGCCGCCCGAGCCCGACGAGAAGAGGTCGGAACGGGTGCCGTGGAGGGCCTGTCCGCCGTTGAAGAACTGCGCGTACGGCATGGGGACGCGGTAGATCGTCGAGAAGTGGTCGCGGTTCTTCAGGTAGATCCGCTGCCAGCCGCGGCGGGTCTCCAGACCGTCCCGGCCGCTGCGGATCGGCACCGGGTCGAAGACCAGCCTGCGGCCGGACTGCGCCCACAGGACCTGTCGGGTCAGGTCCACGCACGTGACCCGGTACGGCTTCGCGGGGCAGGTCCGCCGTTGCGCGGGGTTCCGCCGGATGGAGTCGGCGACGACGAAGCGGTACGTCCGCAGGTTGGCGCTGCCGTCCGCGGGGCGGACGCCGAGCCGCTGCTGGAGCCGCCGGATGGCCGCGCAGTCGGCGGCGGACTGGCGCCCGTCGACCGGCAGCCGCAGCTCACGCTCCAGCTCCCGCTGGTAGGGGGCGGTGCCCGCGCGGCACGCCGGCTCGACGAGGGCGGCGGGAGCGGGAGCGGCGGCCGCCCCGTGCGACGCGGGGACGGTCAGCGACAGGGCGGCGATCGATGAGAGGAGCCAGCGCATCGCACCAGCTTCGGGCGGTCCGCCGCCGCTGCCCCCGCGACACGACCCGACCATCCGACGATTGCTCCGAACAGGCGCCCGGCGGCCGTTCCCCGCAACCCTGTTGCAACGTGCCGCGGGGCAAAGTCGCCCCATGGACCGCCAGGAGACGAAAGACACCGATGGCAGCACCCCTCGGGTCGAGCTCACCCCTGCCGCCGCACGGCTCGTACGGCGACTGCGGGAGCTGCACGGGCCGCTGATGTTCCACCAGTCGGGCGGCTGCTGCGACGGCAGCGCCCCCATGTGCTTCCCGGACGGCGACTTCCGCACCGGTGATTCCGACGTCTGCCTCGCGTCGTTGACGGTGGATGGGGTGGCCGAGCCCGTAGCGTTCTGGATGTCGAAGAGCCAGTACGAGGTGTGGAGCCACACCCGGCTGATCGTGGACGTGGTACCGGGCAGAGGCAGCGGCTTCTCGCTGGAGGCACCGGAGGGCGTACGTTTCCTCATCCGTTCCCGCTTGGCCGGAACGTAGCCACCCGCATCTGGTGAACTCCCCTGGCTGCTGCGACAGTTACTTCGCTCACTTCGCCGCCCGGCCGACACCAGGAACCAGGGGGATCTGTGGCACGCCAGAAGCAACGCGGTGGACGGTCCAGAACGGTCTGCACCCTCTTCACCACGCTCGGCATGCTGGCCGGTGCGGCTCTCGCGGGAGCGGCACCGGCCGGTGGTGCTCCCGGCGTCGCGGAGCGCGCCGGCGGCAGGATCGCGCCGGGCGTGGAGTACCGGTACTTCGATGTCGAGGGCTCCCGCGGCACGGCCCGCGCGCACGTCCTCGACGTGGATCTGCGCGACCCGCGCACGCGTGTCGGGCTGCTGTATCCGGGCAAAGTCGCGGCGCGTGCGCCCGTCTCCACGCTCGCAGACGGGGCCGGCGCAGTCGGCGGCATCAACGGAGACTTCTTCAACATCACCGAGACGCAGCACCCGGGTGTCGAGGCGACCGGCGCGCCCGTCGGGCCCGCGATCGCGAGCGGCCGTGCTCTCAAGGCCGCCGTGCCGAACGGGCAGCGCTTCGGTCCCGCGATGCCGCCGGGCGTGACCACCGAGGCCGTCCTCGGCGTGGGCCAGGACCGCAGGGCCCGCCTGGACAGCCTCGCCTTGGACGGACAGGTCCGCACCCGTGGCTCCCGCCTCCCGCTGGGCGGCCTCAACCAGTACGCGCTGCCGGTGGGTTCCGTCGGCGCCTTCACCACCGACTGGGGCACCGTCTCGCGCGTGCGCGCGACCTGCGGCACCGACACGAGCCGCGGCGCGCCCTGCAGCACCGACACGCACGAGGTGACGGTGCGTGACGGGCGTGTCGTGGCCTCGGCCGACACGCCGGGCAGCGGCCCGATCGCCGCGGACGAGACGGTCCTGGTCGGCCGTGAGGCGGGCGCGCAGGAGCTGCGGAAGCTGTCGGCGGGCGACCGGGTGCACGTCAGGCACCGTCTTGTGGCGGCCGAGTCGCGCAAGCCGTTGCGCTTCGCGATCGGCGGCTACCCCGTGCTGCGGAACGGTGTGCCGCTGCCCGGCCTCGATGCCACGACGTCGGCGGTGCGGACGGCGGCGGGGATCTCCGACGACGGCCGTCGGCTGCTGCTGCTCTCGCTCGACGGGTCCCCGGAGTTCCGTGCGGGTCTGACGATCGCCGAGGTGGCCGAGACGCTGCGGGGCCTCGGCGCGCGGGACGGCTTCAGCCTGGACGGCGGTGGCTCATCGACCCTGGTCTCCGCGACGGCCACGCTGGTCGCGCGCGCCCCGGGCGCCGATGCCGTGACGGTACGGAACAACCCGAGCGGCGGGATCGAGCGGCCCGTTCCGAACGGCATCGGCGTGTTCTCCGGGAAATGACGGCCCGTCACTCCGTGTCGCGTACCGCCACGAGCCCGTTGAAGACGCCCACATAGGCCGTCCCGTCGGGTCCGAGCGTCACGGGCGCCCAGTTGTTGTCATAGGCGACACCCGTGCCGGCGAGCCGCTTCCAGCGGGTGTCGCCGGTGCGGAAGTCGACCGCGGTGAGGTACCAGGCGTCGACGCCGAGGCTGTTGGGCTCCTTCGTGTAGAAGTACAACAGGCCGTTGGCGGTGGAGAGTTTGGGCACGGTGGACGGGGCGCGCACCCCGCTCTCCCAGGCCGTGTCGCAGCCGCTGCCGTCCTCGCGCACGTCGATTCTGCTGACGCCGCCGACGACGCTGCGGCCGAAGGTGAGCGAGGTGATGTTCTCGTAGCCGTAGTTGTTCTCGACGACGAGGCTGTCGCCCCAGGTGATCAGCGAGTTGTCGGTGGTGGACGCGCCGGAGCGGAAGACGGGGACCTTGCAGACGAGCCGCTCGTCGGCGGGCACGTCGGCGCCGCGGCGGTAGACGAGGACGTTCATGCGGTCGTCGGCGTTGTCGGTGATCGCGACATAGTCGTCGTGCTCTCCGAAGAGGTCCGGGGTGGTGCCCGAACCCTGGTTCACCGAGCCGGGCTTGGTGCCGGTGCCGCGGTCGTACGTCTGACGCCAGACGGCCTTCGGAGTGCCGTCCGCGGCGGCGCGGAAGCTGTAGAGGGCGTGGTCGGAGACGATGGAGACGCCGTCCTCGGCGACGGAGAACGAGTTCTGGATCTCCTCGCCGGAGAGGCGGATCGAGCGGATGTCGCCGGACTCCGGGTCGACGGTCCCGACCCGCCCCTGCCGCGTCACCCACCAGATGCGCCCGTCCCAGTCCGGCATCACCGACGTGACAGGGTCGCACTCACCGCTGGGATACAGGTTGGTCCAGCTCACGCAGTCGTGCGGGACGTGTGCCGTCAGGTCCCACTCCTTGTCGACGAAGAAGCGCCATCCGCCGTCGGCCGTGCGCTCGTGCGCGAGCCGGACGATGTGCTGGCGGGAGTCGGCGAGGACGAGCCTGTCCTCGTTGTCGAGGTACGAATAGGCGCCGCCCGACGTGTCCTTGAAGATCTTCGAGAAGTCGAGCCGGGTGATGGCCTCGACGGTCGAGGGCCGCTGCGGCAACTTGTACTCGGCGAGCGTGTCCAGCGTCCTCGGGTCGAGCAGCTTGACCAGGAAGCCGGTGAACGTGCCGCACACGGTGACGATGCGTCCGTCGCGGTCGAAGGTGACGGTCGCGCACTCGCCGCCCAGCGCCGCCATCTTCTCGCTGTCGACCGCGGGCCGCTTCCCGAGCGGACCGCTCCAGGGGTACGTGCCGCTGCCCGCGGCGTCGGCGTGCATGCCGCTGCGGCCGTTGGCGGCCAGGTACGGGTGCTGGGGTGGCGGGGTGCCGGGCAGCGGGCGGGCGTCGGCGGGGGCGCCCTCGTACTGCTCGACGAGCCGGTGCCCGGGGGCTCTGGGTATGTCGTCGGCGTAAGCGGGGACCGCGAGGGACACGGTCAGCGCCATGGCACCGGCGGGAACGAGGCGGCGCAGTCTGCTGGGCATGCGCCGAAGCTAGAGCGCTCCTCTTGAAGTGTCCATGAAACAGCGTCAGTTATTCATGAACCCGAAAGGAACGGCCCGCGGGCCGGCGCACGAACCGGTCACGGCCGGATGCCGCTGACGATGTGGGCGGTGGCCGTCAGCCCGTCCTGGATGGTCGGGGCCATGCTCGTGCCGGCCAGGTAGAAGCCCAGCAGCAGGCAGACGACGGCGTGCGACAGCTTCAGCGCTCCGTTGCGCAGAAAGACCGCAGCAAGGATCACGAGCAGCAGCACGACAGAGATCGAGACAGCCATGCGAAGTACCTCCTCCGCCACGCGGGACCGCGGCTTCCGGCCGTCAGTGTCGCGTAGCGGAGGAGGCGTTCGGGCCTCTGACCTGTGCTCCGAACGGGTGTTACTCGCGCGAAGGTTGATCCGGTCGGATCATCGGCCGTGCGCGTCGAGGAAGGCCTCGAGGCCCGCGAGGTCATCGGTGTTGAGGTGGTCGACACCGGCGGCGAGCAGCTCGCTCCAGACCGCGTCGCGCTGCGGGCCCGGCAGGTCGGGCGTCGCCCAGAAGCGGACGCGCTGCCCGCGCGCGTGGGCGGCGGAGACGATGTCGCGCAGCTTGTCGCGCTCGGCGGCGGGCATCGGGCCCGTGCCCTGCCAGTTGAAGTTGAGGAACCAGTTGTCGCTGATCAGCGGGATGAACGAGGCGGGCGCGGCGGTTCCCAGGTCGGCGAGGCGGCCGTCGTAGAAGGCGTGCCGGACGCGCTGCGCCTCCATGGGGGCGCGGGCCGCGCGGTGACCGGAGACGACAGCCGTGATCGCGCCGCGGCGCACCTTCC
Source organism: Streptomyces sp. NPDC039462 (assembly GCF_055639375.1). Taxonomy (NCBI): domain Bacteria; kingdom Bacillati; phylum Actinomycetota; class Actinomycetes; order Kitasatosporales; family Streptomycetaceae; genus Streptomyces; species Streptomyces sp. NPDC039462. Next base: position 352,375 of record NZ_JBVKAO010000003.1, on the reverse strand, counting down.
CGTGGGCGTACGACGTGAACAGGTGCCGGTAGGGCCGCAGTTGGCGGTGGAGTGCGGCGTATGTCGACGCGCCCTCGGTCTTGATGTCGATGAGCAGCTGGAAGGGGGTGCGATGGTGCCCCCGGTACACGGAGCCGTGGTTGGCGCGCACGCGGGCCGCCAGGGGCTTCAGGTAGAGCGACGCGAGGGTGCGGGTGGGGTCGAGGTCGACCGGGTCATGGGCGACGAGCAGCTCTCCGTCGACGAGGAAGATGTCGGCCTCGACGCTGCCGAAGCGGTGGCCGAGGGCGTCGAGGAGGGGCCGGGGGTGTTCGTAGTCGTTGTGGGCGTGGGCGCGGAACAGCGGCCGGGGGCGGGGGTGGCGCGCGCCGCTGCTCGCGTGCGCGTGGGCGGGTATCGCGATGCCCCCCGCGAGGGCCGCGCCGAGGGTGGTGAGGGCTCTGCGACGGGTGGTGAGGGCCATGTCTGCCTCCCGGAGGGACGAGTCGTGACGCGTCGGGACGCGACGCGCGGATACGACGGTGAGCGGAACCTCAGTGAGTATGAGGCCCAGCCCGTGTCAGGAAACCCTGGCCTTACGGGAGTTGGCGCTATCGATGCCGGGCGTTCACGACGGGTGCCGTGACCTGCTCGGTCACCGTCCGGTTCCTCAGTTCCCGAAAAGTGCGTCCTTCCAGTTCAGTGGCTGCTCTCCTACGGTTCCCGAGTAACCACAGGAGAGCGAGAGCTCTCGCGACAGGAGAGCGGACGACAGCATGCCCACGAACGATGTCTTCAGCCACGACGTGCCGGCCGAGAGCGACTTCGGCTATGCGCAGGCGATCAGGTCCGGCGATCTGATCCATGTCTCCGGACAGCTCGCGCTCGACAAAGTCGGCGAGTTCCGTCACGCGGACGACTTCGCCGCCCAACTCGACCTGACGTACGCCAACTTCGACAAGATCCTGAGCCACTACGGCGCGACCCGCGGTCAGATCGTCTCGCAGACCCTGTACGTGGTGGACCTGAGGCGGCACGCCGGGGCGGTGGCGGCGGGGAACCTGGCGTACTTCGGGGGCCACCGCCCGGTCAGCACGGTGGTCGGCGTCACCGAACTGACCTTCCCCGGCCAGGTCGTCGAGATCAGCTGCGTCATCGACACCCGGCTGCCCGCCTGAGCGGGCCCTTACTGTTCGGCGGGCGCCCTGTCCGTCAGTTCGTCCCAGTGCGTGGTGCGGTCGCACCACCGTTCCAGGAGGACGCGGTCGTGGCCGACGGCCAGCAGCCCGGCGCCGCGTTCGGCCCGGTACTCCTCCACGACGTGGACCAAGGCCGCCGTCGTCGAGGCGTCCAGCATCGCCGTCATCTCGTCGCAGATCAGCCAGCGCGGGCGCAGCACCAGCGCGCGGGCCAGGCACGCGCGTTGCAGCTGGCCGTCGCTGACCTCGTGCGGGCGGCGGCCCAGCAGCTCCTTGCCGAGGCCGACGCGGGCCGCGAGCTCCGGGACCGCGGTGGCCGCTTCGGAGCCGCGGCCCACCGCCCGCAGCGGTTCCGCGATCAGGTCGGACAGGGCCAGCCTGGGGTCGGCGGAGAGCCGCGGCTGCTGGAAGACGACGCCGAAGGCCGTGCGCTGTTCGCGGGGGGCGCGGTGGCGCCAGCCGCGGGCGGGTTCGCCGTCGATGACGACCTGGCCCGCGTCGGGGCGGTGCAGCAGCGCGGCGACCCGTGCGAGGGTGGACTTGCCGCAGCCGCTCGGGCCGAGCAGGCCCACGGATGCGCCGGGGGCGATGGTGAGGTCGACGTCCCGGACGACGGGCGCGCGCCGGTCGTATCCGGCGGTGATGGCGCGAAGTTCAAGCACGGGGGGCCTCCAGCACGTCCGCGTGGGGGTGGTGGCAGGCCGCCCCGTCCGTGAGCGCGGGCAGCGCGCCGCACGCCTCGTCGGCCCGGTCGCAGCGCGCCGCGAACGCACATCCCGCGGGGAGCGCGGACAGCTCGGGCGGCATGCCGGGGACGGGGGTGAAGGCGCGCTCCGGCAGGGCGTTCAGGAGCCCGCGGGCGTAGGGGTGCCGGGGGCCCGGCGTGCCGAAGAAGTCGGTGGCGTCGGCGAGTTCGACGACGCGGCTGGCGTACATCACGGCGACGCGGTCGGCGATCCGTTCGGCGGCGGCCAGGTCGTGGGTGATCAGGAGCAGCGCGCGGTCGTCGCCGACGTGCCGGCGCAGTTCGTCGACGGTGCGGTCCACGAGGTCACGGTCGAGGCCGGTCGTGGGTTCGTCGGCGAGCAGCAGCGGCGCGTCGCCGATGAGGGCGAGCGCGGTGGCGGCGCGCTGGGCGAGGCCGCCGGACAGCTCGTGGGGGTAGCGGTCGAGGTGGCCCGAGGGGAACGCGGCGCGCTGGGCGGCCGCTTCGGCGGCGGCCCGCAGCTGCGGCTTGCGCACCCCGGCGAGCTCGCGCAGGGTCTCCTCCAGCTGGGAGCGCACGGTGCGGACCGGCGTCAGATGGGCGGCGGGACTCTGCGGCACGAGGCCGACGCGCCGCCCCCGCACGGTGCGGGCGAGGGTGCGCTCGTCGGCGGTGAGGAGATCCAGGCCACCGATCAGCGCGCTCCCCGCGGTCTCGGCGTTCTCGGGGAGCAGGCCGAGCAGCGCGGAGGCGAGCACGGACTTGCCGCAGCCGCTCTCGCCGACCAGGGCGAGGCACTCCCCCGCCGCGAGGTCGAAGGTGGCGTCGGTGACGGCGGAGACGTGGGCGCCGCCGCGCATGCGGAACCGTACGGAAAGACCCTGTACGGACAGGACGGGGACCGTCACAGCATGAGCTCCGATCGGCGCCGGGGGTTGATCCGTTCCCGCCAGGCACCCGCGAGGCCCGCGATCGCCAGGGTGGGCACGATGATGAACAGGCCGGGGAAGAGGGTCGGCCACCAGTCGCCCGCCAGGAGCGAACCGCGCGCGCTCTGCACGAGCGTGCCGAGGCTCGCCTGGTGGGAGGGGAGGCCGAGGCCGAGGAAGGACAGCGCGGACTCGTGCCAGATGGCGTGCGGCACCATCAGGACGGCGGCGAGTCCGGCCTGCGGCAGGACGCCGGGCAGCAGGTGCCGCACGGCGACGCGAAGGCGTGAGGCGCCGCCGGAGATCGCCGCGTCGACGTAGGGCCGCGAGCGCAGGGACAGTACCTCGGCGCGCACGATGCGAGCGGTGGACAGCCAGTGGGTGAGCGCCACGGAGACGACGACCGGCCAGACGCCGGGTCGGAACATCGCGACGATGAAGATGCCGAGCAGCAGGTGCGGCACGGACGAGAAGACGTCCACGAGCCGCATGACGATCCGGTCGACCCAGCCTCCGGAGGCGGCCGCGAGGGCGCCGACGGCCGTGCCGATGACGGTGGCGACGACGGCCGCGACGACGCCCACGAGGAGCGAGACCCGCAGGCCGTAGACACAGCGCAGCAGCAGGTCGCGGCCGACGTCGTCGGTGCCGAAGGGGTGCGCCAGCGACGGCGGCTGCAGCTTCGACGCGAGGTCGACGGCCTGCTCGTCGAGGTTCACGAGCGGTGGTACGACGAGGACGGCGAGGACGACCGCGGCGACGATCACTGCGGACGTACGCACCCGCCACGCGCGCGTGGAGCGGCGCACGCCCCCATGGGCGCGCCAGACGATGTCAGCCATCGAATCCCACCCTCGGGTCGGCGAGGCCGTACAGGAGGTCGGCCACGAGGTTGCCCAGGAGGACCGCGGCGGTGGCGAGCGCGGTCAGGGCGGCGAGCAGCGGGAAGTCCACGGAGGTCGCCGCCTGCACGGTGGCGGCGGCGATGCCGGGCCAGCTGAAGACGGTCTCCACCAGGAGCGCCCCGGTGATCAGTTCGGGTACGCGGGAGCCGATGAGCGTGAGCACGGGCAGCATGCCGGAGCGCAGTGCGTGTCCGAGCAGCACGGTCCGTTCGGCGAGGCCACGCGCGCGTGCGCCGCGTACGGGGTCGTCGCCGAGCGCGTCGCCGACGCCTTGGCGCACGTAGAGGACGAACCAGGGCAGCTGCGAGATCGCGAGGACGCCCGCGGGCAGCACCAGGTGGCTCGCGACCTGGCCTGCGGTCACGGTCGAGCTGGCCGTGTCGGTGAGGCCGCCCGAGGGCAGTACGCCGAGCTTCAGCGCGAACAGCCAGACGGCGAGCAGGCCGAGCCAGAACGGCGGCGCGGCTTCGAGGGTGTACGCGAGGGAGGTCACGGCGCGGTCGACCCAGCCGCCGGGGCGGCGGGCGGCGAGGACGCCGAGGGCGGTGCCGAGCAGGATGGCGACGAGGAACGCGGTCGCGGCGAGCAGCACGGACCAGCCGATGCGTTCGCCGATGGCGTCCGCGACGGGCTGCCGCAGGGTGCTGGAGTCGCCGAGGTCACCGGTGAGCGCCGAGGTCAGCCAGTCCCACCAGCGGGCGGTCAGCGGCCGGTCGACGCCGAGGTTGGCGCGCAGCTGGTCGAGGTTCTCCTGCGAGGCCGTGAGTCCGGCCGTGCCCGCGTACGCCTTGACGGGGTCGAAGGGCGAGGCGGCGGCGATGGCGAAGACGCCGAAGGAGACGACGAGCAGCACGGGCACGGCGAACAGCAGCCGCCGTGCTGCGAGGCGGGCCATCGGCCCCCAGGGAAGGCGACGCCGCGTCGCCTTCCCGTGGGCCTCGGATATCGCCGATGTCACTTCTTCGGCTGCCAGTCCTCGACGTTCCACCAGGGGCCGGAGGCCAGGCCGTGGTCGTGCGGCTCGACCTGGGTGGTGAGATCGCCGAACTTCTTGTCGACCACGTAGAGGTGGTCGATGTGGGTGAGGAAGGTGTAGCCCGGGTTCTTCACCAGCTCGCGCTGGATGGTGTCGTACGCGGCCTGGCGCTCGGCGTGGTCGCCGCTCTTGCGGGCGTCCTCCAGGGCCTTGTCGACCTTGGGGTTGTCGTAGTGCGCCATGTTGTTGAAGCCGTCGCCGGCGAGGGAGGACTTCAGGAGCGTGTACTGGTCGAAGTCCGGGTCGGCCGGGGAGCCGCCGCCGGCGAGGACCGCGTCCTTGGGCATGCGGGGCTCGATGACCTCCCACGTGCCGGACTGCACCTCGACCTTGATGCCGATCTTCTTGGCGTCGGAGGCGTAGGCGAGGGCGTGGTCCTGGCGCAGCTTGTCGCCGGAGAGGTACCAGAGCGGGAACTTCGCCTGGACGCCGTCCTTCTCGCGGATGCCGTCCTTGCCCGGCTTCCACCCGGCGTCGTCGAGGATCTTCTTCGCCTTGGCGGCGTCGAACTTGCGCTCGGTGCCCTTGGTGAACCAGGGGCTGTCCGTGGGGACGGGCCCGTAGGCCTCCTTGCCCTCGCCGTACAGGATCGAGTCGACCATGGCCTTGCGGTTCACGCCGACGTCCAGGGCGCGGCGGACGGCGGTGTCGCCCGCGACCTTGTTGCCGGTGGGCAGCGTCACGACGCGGTAGTCGAAGGTCTTGGCGGCGTACGTCTTCTTGCCGCTGTCGCTCTTGTACTTCTTCGCGAGGTTGGGCGGCAGGATCGCGCCGTCGAGCTCACCGGCGTCAAGCCGGGTGGCGCGGATGTCGTCGTCCTTGATGATCGCCATGGTGAAGTTCTTGACCTTCGGCGCGCCGCCCCAGTAGTCGGGGTTGGCCTTGAAGGTGAGCTTCTCGCCCTTGGACCACTTGACCAGCTCGTACGGGCCCGTGCCGACCGGCTTGGTGGTGAAGGCGCCGGTGTTCACGTCCTGCTTGGCCGCGATGTGCTCGGGCGCGATGGGCAGGACGGTCCGCTCGGCGAACGGCGCGTAGGGGTACTTGAGGTGGAAGACGACGGTGTCCTCACCCTTGGCCTCGACGCTCTTGACGGCGTCGAGCTCGGTCTTGGACGCGTTGTTCGTCTTCTTGTCGAGGATCGTCTCGTACGTGAAGACGACGTCCTTGGCGGAGAAGGGCTTGCCGTCGCTGAACTTGACGCCCTTGCGGAGCTTGTACGTGTAGGTCTTGCCGTCGTCGGTGACCTTGGGCAGCTCGGCCGCGAGGGCGGGCTTGAGCTTCATGTCGGCGTCGTGCGTGAGCAGCCCGTCGAAGATCTTCGAGTTGCCGTCCTTGCCGTAGCCGAGGAGCGGGCTGAGGGTCTCGGGCTCGTACGCGATGCCGACGAGCGCCGAGTCCTTCGTGCCGCCCGCGCCGCCGCTGTCGCCCGGCGCCGAGCAAGCGGAGGCGGCGACCGCTATCGCGGCCGCCGTCGCCACCGCGCCTGCGCCCCGTATCGATCGGGCCCTCATGCTCCACACCCCTACTGAAGATCAGCTGTTGTTGCGAACAGCTCGCAATTATGCACCACGTAATGGTGGCGTAAAACGCGCAGCCCGCACCTGGTAGGTGCGGGCTGCATCAAAATGGGTTCGACGGGTCAGGGCGCCTGGAGGTCCACCAGCTCCGCGAGCGCCTCGCGGTGCCGTCCCGCCGTGCCGTAGGCCACCGAGTCCGCCTTGGCGCGCTTCAGGTAAAGGTGGACGGGGTGCTCCCACGTCATGCCGATGCCGCCGTGCAGCTGCAGCGCCTCCTCGGCCGCGCGCACCGCCACGGGAGCGGCGTAGGCCTGGGCGAGGGCGGCCGCCACGTCCGCGTCGGCGCTGCCCGTGGCGAGGGCGTCGCAGGCGTGGCGGGCGGCGGCGCGGGTGTTGACGACCTCGGTCCACAGCTGGGCGAGCCGGTGCTTGAGCGCCTGGAAGGAGCCGACAGGACGGTTGAACTGGTGCCGCTCCTTCGTGTGGCGGACCGTCTCCGTCAGGCACCACTCGGCGATGCCCAGCTGTTCCGAGGCGAGCAGCGCGGCCCCGGCCCGCAGGCCCCGCCGTACGGCCGCTTCCGCGTCCGCGTCCCGGGACAGCTCACGCGCGCGTGCCCCGTCGAAGGTGACCGTGGCGAGCGGCCGGGTGAGGTCGAGGGACGTCCGCGGGGTGACGATGACGCCGTCCTGCGCGGTGTGGACCGCGTAGAGCCCGCCGTCGGCGGGGACGAGCAGCACATCGGCGCCGATCGCGTCCGCGATGCCGGTCACCTGCCCGTGCAGGGCGCCCTCCTCATGGCGTACGCCCTTGACGGGGCCGCCGGGAGCGACGGCGAGACCCACGGCGAGCGCGCCCACGGTGCGCCCCGCGGCGAGCGCCCCGAGCAGCTCGGTGGCCTCGCTGCCCCCGCAGGCGAGCAGCGTCTCCGTGGCGACGACGGCGCTGGTGAGATACGGCACGGGCGCCACCGAGCGGCCCAGCTCCTCCAGCACGACGGCCGCTTCGCGGTGCGTGGCACCCTGGCCGCCCAGCTCCTCGGGGATGAGGAGCCCGGCCAGGCCCATGCTGTCGGTGAGCGCCTTCCACAGCTCGCGGTCGAGCGGTTCGTCGCTCTCGGCGCGTGCGAGGACGGTCGCGGCGTCGCACCGGTCGGCGAGCAGGGCCCGCACGGCGGAGCGCAGCGCCTCTTCCTCTTCGGAGTACAGCAGGTCGCTCATCGCGCGAGGTCCTTCCAGGCGACGTCCTTGTCGGTGCGCGGCTCGGCGGGCAGGCCGAGGACGCGCTCGGCGACGATGTTCAGCAGGACCTCGCTGGTCCCGCCCTCGATGCTGTTGCCCTTGGAGCGCAGGTAGCGGTAGCCCGCGTCACGGCCGGTGAAGTCGACGATCTCGGGCCTGCGCATCGTCCAGTCCTCGTACAAGAGGCCTTCCTCGCCGAGGAGTTCGACCTCCAAGCCGCTGATCTCCTGGTTGAGACGGGCGAAGCCGAGCTTCATGCCGGAGCCCTCGGGTCCCGGCTGTCCCGCGACGAGCTGCTGGCGCAGCCGCTCCCCGGTGATCCTGGCCACCTCCGCGTCGACCCAGAGCTTGAGCAGGCGCTGGTGGAGGTCGTGCGTGCGCAGTTCGGGGCGCTCGCGCCAGGCCTTGGCGACCGGGCCGATCATGCCGCCCTCGCGCGGGATGCGCATGCCGCCGATGGAGACGCGCTCGTTCATGAGCGTGGTCTGGGCGACCTTCCAGCCATCGCCGACCGCGCCGAGGCGGTGCGCGTCCGGGATGCGCACGTCGGTGAGGAACACTTCGTTGAACTCGGCCTCGCCGGTGATCTGGCGCAGCGGCCGCACCTCGACGCCGGGGTCCGTCATGTCGCACACGAAGTACGTGATGCCCCGGTGCTTGGGCACGTCCGGGTCGGTGCGGGCGATCAGGATGGCCCAGCGGGCCGTGTGGGCGCTGGAGGTCCACACCTTCTGGCCGTTGACCACCCAGTCGCCGGTCTCCTCGTCGCGGACGGCGCGGGTGCCGAGCGCGGCGAGGTCGGAGCCGGCACCCGGCTCGCTGAAGAGCTGGCACCACACCTCCTCGCCGGTCCACAGCGGGCGCAGGAAGCGGCGCTTCTGCTCCTCGGTGCCGAAGCCGAGCACGGTCGGCGCCGCCATGCCGAGGCCGATGCCGATGCGGCGCGGCTCGTTGTCGGGCGCGCCCGCGGCCTCCAGCTCGGCGTCCACGACGGCCTGCAGGGAGCGCGGCGCGCCGAGCCCGCCGAGGCCCTCGGGGTAGTGCACCCAGGCGAGGCCGGCGTCGAAGCGGGCCTTGAGGAAGTCGGCGCGGTCCGTCGTGGCGGGCGGGTGCGCGGCCAGCAACTCCTGGGTGCGGGTGCGCAGTTCGGCGGCGTCGGTCATGCGGCACCTCCGTGCGGCAGGACGACGACCCGGCCGGTCGTGACGCCGTCGGCGACGCGCTGCACGGCGGACGCGGCACCGGCCATCGGCACGCGCTCGCTCACCAGCGGCTTGATGGCGCCCTTGGCGGCGAGCTCGGACAGCTCTTCGTGGCAGCGCCGGATCAGGCTCGGATCCTTGGTCTTGTACAGGCCCCAGTGCAGGCCCACGATCGAGTAGTTCTTCACGAGCGCGTGGTTGAGCGCGGGTGTCGGGATGGAGCCGCTGGCGAAGCCGATGACGACGATCCTGCCCTCGAAGGCCACGCACTTCGCCGACTTGGCGTAGGCGTCGCCGCCCACGGGGTCGTAGATCACGTCGGCGCCGCGGCCGCCGGTCGCCTCCTTGACGGCGCCGATCACGTCGTCCGTACGCCGGTCGAGGACGAGGTCGCAGCCGAGCTCGCGCGCGACCTCCGCCTTGTCCTCGCCGCCGACGACTCCGATGACCCTGGCGCCCGCGGCCTTGCCGAGCTGCACCGCGGCGCTGCCGACACCGCCCGCCGCCGCGTGCACCAGGAGGGTCTCGCCCGCCTGGAGGTGCGCGCGGCGGTGCAGGGCGAACCAGCCGGTCTGGTAGCCGATGTGGAGCGCGGCTGCCTCCGCGTCGTCCAGCGCGTCCGGGGCGGAGAGCAGGGCGGCCGCGTCCGCGACGGCGTACTCGGCGAAGCCGCCGTACGGCAGCACGGAGTTGGCGATCACCCGCCGCCCGTCCTCGGTCTCGCCGCAGATCTCCATGCCCGGCGTGAACGGCATCGCGGGCCTGACCTGGTACTGACCCCGGCAGAGCAGCGCGTCCGGGAAGTTGATGTTCGCGGCGCGGACCTTCAGCAGCACCTGCCCCTCATCGAGCGCGGGGCGGTCCACCTCGGCGAGGCGCATCACCTCGCCCGGCTCGCCGTTCTCGTGCACTTGCCATGCCTGCATGCGGGGCCTCCACGGGGCTGTCGTAGACCGTGCTCGACCGCATACTAAGCGGTCGCTTGCCCCCATGGGAACAGCTTGGGGGCAGTCGCGGGGACAGTCCGCGGAGGTGGCCCGGGAGCCGTCAGTCCGCGTCACTCTTACGGGTCGGCCTGGCCCGTACGTGCATGCGCTCCCCCTGCGGCCCGAAGAGGCTGATGAACTCGGCGCCCCCCTCGCTCGTGGCCCCGAACCAGTGCGGGACCCGGGTGTCGAACTCCGCGGCCTCGCCCGGGCCGAGCACCACGTCGTGGTCGCCGAGGATCAGGCGCAGCTTCCCGGACAGCACGTACAGCCACTCGTACCCCTCGTGGGTCTGCGGCTCGGGGGCGGCCGCGGTACGGGCGGGCTCGACCACCTTGTACGCCTGGAGGCCGCCGGGCTGCCGGGTCAGCGGCAGCATGGTGCGGCCGTGCCGGACGATCGGCTTGGCCCGCACGCGCGGGTCGCCCACGGGCGGGGCGCCGACCAGCTCGTCCAGGGGGACCTGGTGGGCGCGGGCGATCGGCAGGAGCAGTTCGAGGCTGGGCTTGCGGTGGCCGGACTCCAGGCGGGACAGGGTGCTGACCGAGATGCCGGTGGCGGCGGACAGGCCCGCGAGGGTGGCGCCGCGCTCCTTGCGGATGCGGCGCAGCCGGGGGCCGACCTCGGTGAGGACCTGATCCATCGCTTCGGGCTCCGGGGTGTCTTCGCTCATGGACCCATCATGCCCCTTCTTGCCGAACCGGCAAAGAGACTTGTCGTTCTCGCACGCCTTGGGCGATGGTCTCCGTGGAGGTGGTCACCATGACTGACACCTTGGACGAGAGGCGGAACGACATGCGTAACGAGAGCTATGACGTAGTGGTCGTCGGCGGCGGCACGGCGGGGCTGAGCGCGGCGCTCGTGCTCGGCCGGTCCCGGCGGCGGGCCCTGGTGGTCGACGCGGGCGAGCCGCGCAACGCGCCCGCCGCGCACATGCAGGGCTACCTGTCGCGGGACGGCATGCCGCCCGCCGAGTTCCTCGCCGAGGGACGGCGGGAGCTGGAGCGCTACGGGGTGGAGGTCGTGCGGGGCCGCGTGTCGGCGGTGACGGCGGACGGCGCGGGCGAGTTCGGGGTCGCGCTGGCGGACGGCGGGGCGGTGCACGCGCGCCGGGTCGTCATGGCGACGGGCCTCGTGGACGAACTGCCCGCGGTGCCGGGCGTCGCCGAGCGCTGGGGCCGCGACGTGCTGCACTGCCCGTACTGCCACGGCTGGGAGGTGCGGGACCAGCCCTTCGGTGTGCTCGCCGGGGATCCGTTCAACAGCCACCAGGCGCTGCTCGTCACCCAGTGGTCCAAGGACGTGACGCTGTTCCTGCACACCGTGCGGGACCTGCCGGACGCGGAGTGGGAGCGGCTCGCGGCCGCCGGGGTCCAGGTCGTCGAGGGCGAGGTCGCGGGCCTGGAGGTCGAGGACGACCGGCTGACGGGCGTGCGGCTCGCCGACGGCCGGGTGTTCCCGCGCTCGGTGCTGTTCGTCGCGGCGAAGCCGGTGGCCCGGACGAGTCTCCTGAGCGCGCTCGGCGCGGAGTTCAAGGAGACCCCCTTCGGGCCGTACCCCACCGTGGACGAGACCTTCCGCACCACGGTCCCGGGCGTCTGGGCGGTCGGCAACGCCGCGGGCCCCATGGAGCAGGTGATCAACGCGGCGAGCGCCGGCTACCGCGCCGGGTCGATGATCAACGCCGACCTCGTCATGGCCGACATCGACGCGGCGGTGTCCCGCCGCCGGGCGGGGGTCTTCACTCCGGAGGGCGAAGCGGAGGTGGCGCGACTGGCGGCGGGAGCGCGCACGTACGAAGCCGCGGGGACTTCAGTGGACTCTACTGGCCGTACCACTGCTGGTAGTTGAGGCCGTTGCAGGGGTGCTCGCGCAGGCCGAAGGCGCCGCTGTCGTCGATGCATCGGCCGGTGTTCTCGTTCTTGAAGGTCGCCGTGCCATTGCTGTTGCGCCACAGCTCCCAGCGCTGGTAGTTGAGGTTGTTGCAGGGGTGCTCGCGCAGCCCGAAGGCACCGCTGTCGTCGATGCACCGGCCGGTGTTGGCGTTCCGCAGGACCCAGTTGCCGTTCTGCCCGTAGAGCTGCCAGTCCTGGTAGTTGAGGCCGTTACAGGCGTGCTCGCGCAGGCCGAAGGCGGCGCTGTCGTCAATACAGCGGCCGGTGTTGACGTTTCGGATGGCGCCCCCGGCCATGGCCTGTGCGTCTCCGGGCTGCACCTGTACGGCGCCCGGCCCCGGGAACGACGCGGTGGCCGTCTCGGCGGGAGCGGCGGCGGCCGTCTCCGCGGGAGCGGCGGGTGCGGCGGGTGCGGCGGCCGCGCCGGTGCCGGCGAACATCAGGGACGCGCTCGCGATGCCCGCCGCGAGGACGACGAGCGGACGGGGCGCGGTGAGTCTGCGTAAGGACACTTCTGCCTCCGGTTCATGCCTGTAAAGGGCGATAAGTGTTGGACGTAGGGGTGGATGTCAGATTTCAGGGGGATCTTGCAGCGAGCCCCGAGGCTAGGGCGCGGACCGTGAACATGACAGGGCTGGTCGGCGAGTTGTCCGCCCGCACCGGTGGAATGGCCGAATGCCTGTGATGGCGGCCGAAGTGTGTGGAGCTTTCACGCCGTACGAGGTATCGATGCGCGCATGACGCATCACGACGCGGACGACGGGGCGGGCCAGGAGAGCGACGGCGGGGCTGTGGCGCCGGGTGGCAGGGCGGTCGCTCCGGGCGGCGCAGCCGTGGTGCAGGACGGGGCAGCCGTGGTGCCGGACGGTGCAGCCGTGGTGCCGGGCGGCGTGCTGCCCGGGCTCCCGCCTCCTCCCCCGCCCGGAGCGGCCGCCCTGCCGCCCGGCACCTACTCCGGGACCGTCGTCCTCGTCACCGGGGGCGGGACGGGCCTCGGCAAGGCCATCGCCGCGGAGTTCGCGCGACTCGGCGCCGACCTGGTCATCGCGAGCCGCAAGGAGGACCGACTCAAGGCGGCGAGGGACGAACTGGCGGCGCTGGGCGGGCGCGTGACGGCCGCGGTGTGCGACATCCGGGACGCCGAGCGCGTCGCGGACGTCTTCGACGTGGCGCAGGAGGCGTACGGCCTGCCGGACGTCCTGGTGAACAACGCCGCCGCCAACTTCCCCGTCCCCGCGGAGGACATGTCGCCGAACGCCTGGCACTCGGTCGTGGACATCACGCTCACCGGCACGTTCCTGATGACGCGCGAGTTCGGCCGCCGGCACCTGGCCGCGGGCACCCCCGGCTCGGTCATCGACGTGGGGGCGTCGTACGCCTGGACGGGCGGCCCCGGCTTCGCCCACAGCGCGGCGGCCAAGGCCGGGGTGAAGAGCCTGGTGGAAACCCTGGCCGTGGAGTGGGGTCCGTACGGCATCCAGGTCAACGGCCTGGTGCCGGGCCTGATGCCGCACGACGACATGACCGACGACATCCGCGGCAACCTCGACCGGGCCGGGGACACGGCCGCCGCCCGTCAGCCCGCCCTTCGCGTCGGCCTGCCCCGCGAACTGGGCTGGGCGGCCACCTTCCTCGCCTCCCCGTACGCCCGCTTCATCACGGGCCACACGCTGGTGGTCGACGGCGCGAACTGGCAGCGCAGGGGGCTGGTGAGCCCGCCGGTGGTGACGGTACGGGAACAGCTGGGCCTCCCTGCTTTCCCTGCCTCCCACGCTGCCCTCGCGCCCCGCACTCCCGCTGCGCCCGGCGCTCCCGCTGCGCCCCGCACTCCCGCCGCGCCCCGCACTCCCGCCGCGCCCCGTGCTCCCGCTGCGCCCCGCACTCCCGCCGCGCCCCGTGCTCCCTCTGCGTCTCACACTTCCGCTGGGCCCCTTACTTCCCCCGGCTCCCCTGCCTCCCCCGATTCCCCTGGCTCCCGGGCTTCCCCTGGCTCCCGCCCTTCCCCTACTTCCCCTCGAACGACGCCGCCCGCCGCGCCGCCTTCGCCCCGTAGCCCTCGCGCGAGTCCTCCGACGTGAGCGTGATCGCCGCGTTCATCGCGACGCGGTCGAGCGCCTCCGCCATCCCCGTGTCGGCGTACGCGTCGATGCCGCGCTTGATGCCCTGGACGGCGAGCGGCGCGTTCGCGGCGATCTCGGCCGCCAGCGCATGGGCCGTCTCCGCCAACTCATCGACCGGAACCACCTGTTGGAGCAGCCGGAGCCGCTCGGCCGTGGCCGCGTCGATCCGGCGTCCGGTGAGGGCGAGCAGCTTCGCCCAGCCGGCGCCGGCCTCGCGGGCGATGCGCAGGTCACCGCCCGCGTCCACCGCGACGCCGAGTCGCGCCTCGGGCAGCGCGAAGACCGCGTCGTCGGCCGCGATCCGCACGTCCGCCATCAGCGCCAGTTCGAAGCCGAACCCGAGGCAGTACCCCTGGACGGCCGCGACGACCGGCTGCGGCAGCTGCGCGAAGACGCGGAAGCGCTCGTGGACCCAGCGCATCGCCTCGTAGTAGTTGCGGACGCGCTCGGCGCCGGAGCGGCCCGTGATGGCGCCGCCCGGCGCCGTGATATCGATGCCCGCGCAGAAGGCCCGGCCCTCGGCACGCAGCAGCACCGCCCGGATGGAGTCGTCGAACCGGATGCGGTCGGCGAACAGGCCGAGTTGGCGCGTGGACTCCCAGCTCCACGCGTTGAGCTTGCGCGGGCGGCAGAGGGTGAGGATGCCGAGCCCGTCCTCGACGTCGAGGCGCAGCCGCTCCTCGCCCCGCGGGATGTCCGTTCCGATGGTGTCGATCATCCGCGCCCCCCGCTGGCCCAGCGTTTCGCTTCCTGATGGGCCGTCAGGCTAGGGGCGCCGGCTCACCGACTGAAGACCTCGAACCCCACCGCCGGTCTTCCGCCGAAGCGGGGCGCCAGCGCCTGGGCGTTGCCCGTGAGGAACGTACGGCAGTACTTCTCCGGGTCCTCGTCGGTCAACGCCTCGATGTAGGTGCGGTGTTCGAGGAGGGATGCCACCGACCGGTCGAGGCCCGCCGTCGCGTCCGCCGCGTGCGTGGGCGTCGACGAGCCGGCGACGGCGACCCACCGCACGCCGTCCCAGGGCTCCAGGCCCTGCTCCTCGATCAGTTCCGGGAAGATCCAGCGGTTGCCCGCGTCCGCGGCCGCGTCAAGCGTGGCGCGGCCGACCGCCACGTGGTCCGGCGTGTTCCAGGCGACGCCGCCCCACGTGTCGCGGTGGTTGAGCGTGATGACCAGCTCGGGGCGGTGCCTGCGGATCGCGGCGGCGATGTCGCGGCGCAGCGCGGTGCCGTACTCCACGACGCCGTCCTTGTGGTCGAGGAACTCCACAGTGTCCACGCCGACGACGGCCGCGCTCGCCCGCTGCTCCCGCTCGCGCAGCGGGCCGCAGGTGGCCGGGTCGAGCGTGTCGATGCCGGCTTCGCCGCGGGTCGCCAAGAGGTACGTGACCTCGCGGCCGCCGTCCGTCCAGCCGGCGATCGCGGCCGCGCACCCATACTCCAGATCGTCCGGGTGGGCGACGACGGCGAGCGCGCGCCGCCAGTCCTCGGGCATGGGAAGGAGCTGGTCGGCGGGGGTGGCTGAATGCTGCGGCTCGGTCATGATTCTCACCTTAACCCCGGGGTCCGACAACGAGTTGGGCGTCGGGAGCGGAACGGGCCGGGGGCCCTCAGGCCTCGCCGCGCGTCAGCGCGAGCAGCCGGTCGAGCACGCGCGGACCGCTCGCCCGCAGCCCGTCGTGCTCGAACTCGTCGGTGACCCAGGTCCGCAGGCCCCGGATGGCGCGGGCGGTGAGCAGGGAGTGCTCGGTGTCGACGTACAGGTCGTCGTGGTAGATCGCCGCCGCCACCGGCACCTCGTTCGCGGCGAGGCGCTCCGTGTCGTACAGGCGCGGCCAGCCGGTGCGCTCGGCGAGCAGGTCGGCGGTCTCGCGCAGTGGGCGCAGCGCGGGGTCGGTGTCGAACATCCAGCGCTGCACGGCCTCCCCGGTGAACAGCAGCGGCGCGTCGCCCGCCAGCGTCTTCTCCGCGTCGAACTGCGGGAACTCGGCGCGCGTCCGCTCGGCCGACCAGGCGGTGGGCCGCTCGCCCTGGCCGTAGATCGCCTCGTGCAGAACCGCGAAGAGCGGGTTGCCCGCGTACGAGAGGACGGCCTGGACGTTCTCCTGGAAGGCGTCGGAGAGCGCGAACCCGGCCGGTGTGCGCACGAAGGCGTCTTCGAGGAGGTAGTGCAGGCGGTGGCTGCCGTCGCCGGCGCCGAGCAGTATGCCGAGGGACTGGAAGGCCTGGACGGTCAGCTTGTAGCCGCCGTTCAGGACCGGCTCGTGCTCGGCGAGGTGGGCGGCGATGCGGCGGGCCCGCTCGACGTCCTGCGGGTACCGGGCGTAGTGCGCGGCGGTCTTGCGCTCCATGCGCGGGTAGGCGGCGCGGTACACGTCGTCGGCGTGGCCGTCGAGCGTGGGCAGGCCGCCGGTGATCAGCGCGGTGGACAGGCCCTCTGGCGCCGCCGACAGGTAGTGCGTGGCGCAGAAGCCGCCGAAGCTCTGGCCGAGGACGGTCCAGGGGGCGCCGCCGGTCACCTCGGCGCGGATCGCCTCGCAGTCGCGGACGATGGAGTCGGCGCGGAAGTGGGCGAGGTAGTCGGCCTGTTCGCGGGGGCCGCCGCGCGGGGGGAGCGTCTGGCGGTTGGCGGGCGTGGAGGCGCCGGTGCCGCGCTGGTCGAGGAGGAGGACGCGGAAGTCGTCGAGAGCGCGGTCGAGCCACGATTCCCTGCCGTGGAAACGGGTCGCCCCGAAGCCGGGGCCGCCCGTCAGGTACACCAGCCAGGGCAGGTCCGCGCCGCCCTTGGACGCCGACACCACTTCGCGCGCGAAGACCTCGATCCGCTCCCCCGCCGGATCGTCATGGTCGAGCGGCACGCTGAAGCGACGGTCGGTGAGGACGACGCCCGGCTGGCGGTACGTGAGGGTCAAGGCTGCTCCTGGACGATGTGGCGGGTACGTGTGTTCGGTGCCCAGTCCAGCACATGGGCCGCGTCTGCGGGCTTCTGGGCCGTCACCCGTGGACGCGCCCGCGGCTGCGGCTGCGGCTGCGGCCGGTCAGCGGGGCGGCAGGCTGGAGCGGCGCACGACCAGCTCGGGCACGAGCACCACGCGCCGGTGCTCGTGCGCGCCCGCGGACCCCTCGCCCTCGCCCTCCCCCGTCGCCCCCCTCTCCCCCGTCTCGCTCGGCTGCCTCGTCACGCTCGGCTGCCTCGTCTCGTCGAGGAGCAGTTCCGCCGCCATCGCGCCCATGGTGACGGCGGGCTGGCGCACCGAGGTCAGTGGCACCACGGCGGCGGCCGCGAACTCGATGTCGTCGTAGCCGACGATCGCGATGTCCTCGGGGACCCGCACACCCGCCGCGTACATCGCCTGGAGGACCCCGAGCGCCAGCAGGTCGTTGGCGCAGAAGACGGCGGTGGGCCGCTCGGCGAGGCCGAGGATGCGGGCCCCCGCGTCGCGTCCCGCGGCCACGTCGAGGCGTTCGGTGGGCAGCTCCCGCAGCGCCGACGCGTCCAGACCCGCCTCGGCGAGCGCCTGGAGCGCACCTTCGCGACGGTCCTTGACCTGGTTGAGTCCGGGCGGGCCGCTCACGTACGCGATGCCTCGGTGCCCCGCGTCCACGAGGTGGCGGACGGCGAGCGCGCCGCCCATCACGTCGTCCACGGAGACGGAGCACTCGGTGGCGCCCTCGGCGACCCGGTCGACGAGGACGAACGGAATGCCGTGCCTGCGAAACGCTTCGATGTTGCGGCCGGTCGCGTCCGCGGGCGTCAGCAGGACGCCGTGCACGCGCTGCTCGGCGAAGAGCGCGAGGTACTCGGCCTCTTCGGAGGGGCTCTGTCCGCTGTTGCACACCATGACGCGGAGTCCCGCCTCACGCGCGGCCCGTTCGGCGCCGCGGGCGACGTCCACGAAGAAGGGGTTGCCCATGTCGAGGACGAGCAGCGCCATGATGCGGCTGCGGCCCGCGCGCAGCTGGCGTGCCGATTCGCTGCGCACATAGCCGAGCCTGTCGATGACCGCGAGCACCCGGTGCCGGGTCTCTTCGGAGACCATGTCCGGGCGGTTGATCACGTTCGACACGGTGCCCACCGACACTCCGGCGTGCTTCGCCACGTCTTTGATGCCGACCATGCGTTCCAGGTGCTCCATCCTGCCGTTCGACATCCTGCCGTTCGACCGTGGCCGGCCGTGCGGCCCAGCGTACTGAGACACCTCGACTCGAAGGCGCGTACGGCGCCGAAGGACCTGCTCAGGCCGTGCGCGGCCAGGGCGGGGGCTCTCTCACGGGCAGCACCGATCAGGGTGAAAGGTTTCAACCGGGTCCCAGGGAAGCTAGACCCGTGCCAACTGCACCGTCAATGGGCGGGACTTGAGAAGCGCGACGGCGGCAGAGACTTTTCCCTAAGAACGCAGCAGCCGACGCGAGGTGAGCGATGAGCCCTCCCTTACTCGCCCCCTTGACAGCCGTCACCCCTGTGCCTAGCTTCGCCGTGCATGAAACGATTCATCCGCGAGTCGTTACGGAGCTCCGTTGTGATCAGCAGAAGACGACTGCTCGGCACCATCGGCACCACCGGCACCATCTCCCTGGGCACGCCCGTCGCAGGTACCACCGCCGCCGCGACAGCCACGCCCGCCACCGCTCCGGACCGCCTCGACGAGCCCGACGTGTGGGACGGCGGCAGGGCGACCTCACCCGATTCCGTCCTCGTCCCGTACGGCGGCCCACAACTCAAGGCGCACACCACTTTTCGAGGTATCGACGGGCATGCGGCGGGCGCGCCTCGCCCTCACGACTGACGAGGGGCTCACCGCGTACGTAAACGGCACGCGCGTGGCGCACACCGAGGCCGACAGAGCCACCGACAACCGGCGCCGGCCCGTGCTCGCGAACCGGGCTTCCGCAAGGTCCTCGTCCCACCGCGCCCGGGCGGCGAGGTGACGGAGGCGGAAGGCCGCTTCGACTCGGTCCGCGAGCCCGTCACTGCACGCTGGCAGCCGAGCTCCGACGGATTCCGTCTGGCGCTGACGCTCACGCTGCCCGCCCACACCACGGCCGAGGTGTGGCCCCCGGCCGGCAAGGCCGCCCAAGTAACCCACGGCTTCGCGGAGTTCTTCCGGATGGACGACGGCTACGCCGTCTACGCCGCGGCCTCCGGAACCCACCACTTCTCCACCGATGACTGACCCACTCGAACCATCTTTCGGAAGGCTGCGCGATGACCGCCGGACCCAGCAAGGACGCCGTGAAAGCGGCACTCACCACCCAGGTCTTGGAGACACCGTCCTGGGCGTACGGCAACTCCGGCACGCGCTTCAAGGTCTTCGCGCAGCCAGGCGTCCCGCGCACGACACGCGAGAAGCTGGACGACGCCGCCCGTGTGCACGCGCACACCGGCGTGGCGCCCGCCGTCGCCCTTCACATCCCGTGGGACCGCGTCGACGACTACGGCGCGCTCGCCGAGTACGCCAGGGAGCGCGGCCTGCGCCTCGGCGCGATCAACGCCAACGTCTTCCAGGACGACGACTACCGGCTCGGCTCGGTCACCAACCCCGACCCGGCCGTCCGGCGCAAGGCCGTCGCCCACCTCTTGGAGTGCGTCGACGTCATGGACGCGACCGGCTCGAAGGACCTCAAGCTCTGGTTCTCCGACGGCACCAACTACCCCGGCCAGGACGACCTGCGCGACCGGCAGGAGCGCCTGGCGGAGGCGCTTCGCACGGTCTACGACCGGCTCGGCGACGGCCAGCGGATGCTCCTGGAGTACAAGCTGTTCGAGCCGGCCTTCTACGCCACCGACGTCCCCGACTGGGGCACCGCGTACGCGCACTGCCTCAAGCTGGGCCCCAAGGCGCAGGTCGTCGTCGACACCGGCCACCACGCGCCGGGCACCAACATCGAGTTCATCGTGGCGACGCTGCTGCGCGAGGGCAGACTCGGCGGCTTCGACTTCAACTCGCGCTTCTACGCCGACGACGACCTGATGGTCGGCGCGGCCGATCCCTTCCAGCTCTTCCGGATCATGTACGAGGTGGTGCGCGGCGGCGCCTTCGCGGCGAGCACTCCCGACGGGCCCGGCGCGAGCACCTCCGAGGGGCCGGGTGTCGCGTTCATGCTCGACCAGTGCCACAACATCGAGGCGAAGATCCCCGCAATCATCCGCTCGGTGATGAACGTGCAGGAGGCCACGGCGAAGGCGCTGCTCGTGGACGTCGAGACGCTGACCGCCGCGCAGCGCGCGGGCGACGTGCTCGCGGCGAACGGGGCGCTGATGGACGCGTACAACACCGACGTGCGCCCCCTACTGGCGGAAGTCAGGGAGGAGTCGGGGCTCGCCCCTGATCCGCTCGGGGCGTATGAGCGGTCAGGCTGGCAGGAGCAGATCGTCAAGGAGCGCGTCGGTGGCGTGCAGGCCGGATGGGGGGCATGAGCGGCATGGAGCGGCACACTTGCGTCACGGAACTGCTGGACCGCGCCCACACGCTGGGCGCGGACCCACGCAACACGAATTATGCCGGGGGGAACGCGTCGGCGAAGGGCACCGCGCCCGACCCGGTGACGGGCGACGCCGTCGATCTGATGTGGGTCAAGGGCTCCGGCGGCGATCTCGGCACGCTGCGGGAGTCGGGCCTCGCGGTGCTGCGGCTGGACCGGCTCCGCGCCCTCACGGGGGTGTTCGCGGGCGTAGAGCGCGAGGACGAGATGGTCGCGGCGTTCGACTACTGCCTGCACGGCAAGGGCGGCGCCGCGCCCTCCATCGACACGGCGATGCACGCCCTGGTCGAGGCGGCGCATGTCGACCACCTGCACCCCGACTCCGGTATCGCGCTCGCCTGCGCGGCCGACGGCGAGAAGCTGACCGCCGAGTGCTTCGGCGACACGGTGGCGTGGGTACCGTGGCGCCGCCCGGGGTTCCAGCTGGGCCTGGACATCGCGGCCGTGCGGGCGGAGCGCCCGGAGGCGATCGGCTGCGTCCTGGGCGGGCACGGCATCACCGCGTGGGGGGACACGTCCGAGGAGTGCGCGCGCCACTCGCTGCACATGATCCGCACCGCGGAGCGCTTCCTCGCCGAGCGCGGCAGGCGAGACCCGTTCGGCGCGGAGCTCGCGGGGTTCGGTCCGCTCCCCACCGCCGAGCGCCACGCGCGCGCGGCCGCGCTGGCCCCCGTCATCCGGGGCCTGGCCTCCCAGGACCACCCACAGGTGGGCCACTTCACCGACACGGCACCGGTCCTGGACTTCCTCTCCCGCGCCGAACACCCGCGGCTCGCCGCCCTCGGCACCTCCTGCCCCGACCACTTCCTGCGCACGAAGGTCCGGCCGCTGCTCCTCGACCTGCCGCCGACAGCACCCCTGGACGAGACGGCCGACCGCCTCCGGGAGCTCCACGCCGACTACCGCACGGAGTACGCGGCGTACTACGCCCGGCACGCCCAGCCCGGCTCGCCCGCGATGCGGGGCGCCGACCCGGCGATCGTCCTGGTGCCGGGCGTGGGCATGTTCAGCTTCGGCAAGGACAAGCAGACCGCGCGCGTGGCGGGCGAGTTCTATGTGAACGCGATCAACGTCATGCGGGGCGCGGAGGCCGTCTCCTCGTACACGCCGATCGAGGAGTCCGAGAAGTTCCGCATCGAGTACTGGGAGCTGGAGGAGGCGAAGCTGCGCCGTATGCCTGCACCGAAGCCCCTGGCGACCCGGGTGGCCCTCGTGACGGGCGCGGGCAGCGGTATCGGCAGGGCGATCGCGCACCGTCTCGCCGCCGAGGGTGCCTGCGTGGTCGTCGCCGACCTGGACACCCGGAGCGCGACCGCTGTGGCCGACGAACTGGGCGGGCGGGACACGGCGCTCGCCGTCACCATGGACGTGACCAGCGAGGCCCAGATCACCGCGGCATTCGAAGCGGCGGCCCTCGCCTTCGGCGGCGTGGACCTCGTCGTCAACAACGCGGGCATCTCCCTGTCCAAGCCACTCCTGGAGACCACGGCCCACGACTGGGACGTCCAGCACTCCGTGATGGCGCGCGGCTCCTTCCTGGTCTCACGGGAGGCGGCCCGCGTGATGCGGGCGCAGGGCATGGGCGGCGACATCGTGTACATCGCCTCGAAGAACGCGGTGTTCGCCGGCCCGAACAACATCGCCTATTCCGCGACCAAAGCCGACCAGGCGCATCAGGTCCGCCTGCTGGCAGCGGAGCTTGGTGCCGACGGGATCCGGGTCAACGGCGTGAACCCGGACGGTGTGGTGCGCGGTTCGGGCATCTTCGCCAGCGGCTGGGGCGCCCAGCGGGCGGCGGTGTACGGAGTGCCGGAGGACGAGCTCGGCGCGTTCTACGCACAGCGGACCCTCCTCAAGCGCGAGGTCCTGCCGGAGCACGTGGCGAACGCGGTGTTCGCCCTGACGGGCGGGGACCTCTCGCACACGACGGGTCTGCACATACCGGTGGACGCGGGCGTGGCGGCGGCCTTCCTTCGCTGAGCCCCCCCGTTCGCCCGGCCCCTCCACCTCCCGTCCCGCCCACCGACCCTGTGAGCCCTCATGACCCCTAGCTCATCCCCCCGCTTCGCCGCGGTCGACCTGGGCGCGTCCAGTGGGCGCGTCATGGTCGGCCGGGTGGGGCCCGGCAGCCTCGACGTGGAGAAGGTGCACCGCTTCCCGAACACCCCCGTGCGCACGGGCCCCACCCTGCACTGGGACATCCTCGCGCTCTACGCAGGAGTGCTCGACGGACTGCGCGCCGCCGGACAGGTGGCGTCCGTCGGCATCGACAGCTGGGCCGTCGACTACGGCCTGCTGGACGCCGACGGCGCCCTCCTCGGCAACCCGGTGCACTACCGCGATCCCCGCACGGAAGGCATCGCCGACCAGGTGTGGGCACGCATCCCGGCCGCCGAGCTGTACGGTGCGACGGGGCTGCAGTACGCACCGTTCAACACCCTGTACCAGCTCACGGCCGCCCACGGCACACACCAACTCGCCGTGGCTCGCCATGCGTTGCTCATCCCGGACCTGCTCACGTACTGGCTGACCGGCCGGCTCGGCACTGAGCTCACCAACGCCTCCACCACGCAGCTCGTCGACCCGCGCACCCGCGACTGGTCGTACGAGGTGGCCGGCCGTCTCGGCATCGACCTCGGCCTGTTCCCGCCCCTGCGGCAACCAGGGGATCCGGCGGGCCTTCTGGAGCCCCACGTCCTGGCGGACACCGGTCTGGCGGGCGACGTCCCCGTGACGGCCGTCGCCTCGCACGACACCGCGTCCGCCGTGGCCGCCGTGCCCGCGGCCGACGGCGCCCGCTTCGCGTACCTCTGCACCGGCACCTGGTCGCTCGCCGGGCTCGAACTGGACGCGCCCGTCCTGACCGAGGAGAGCCGGAAGGCCAACTTCACCAATGAGCTGGGCATCGACGGCACCGTCCGGTATCTGCGCAACATCATGGGGCTCTGGCTGCTTCAGGAGTGTCTGCGGGCCTGGCGCATGACCGACTCTGGCGCGCTGCTCGCCGCGGCGGCCGAGGCCGAGCCGCTGCGTTCGGTGGTGGACGCGGGCTCCCCCGAGTTCCTGGCGCCCGGCCGGATGCCGGAACGGATGACCGAGGCCTGCCGCGCCTCGGGGCAGCCGGTGCCCGCCTCCCCCGCCGAGACGGTCCGCTGCGTCCTCGACTCCCTGGCGCTCGCGCACCGGCGGGCCCTGGCGGACGCCCAGCGGTTGACCGGGCGCACGGTCGACGTCATCCACCTGGTCGGCGGCGGCGTCCGCAACGGGCTGCTGTGCCAACTGACCGCGGACGCCTGCGGTCTGCCGCTCCTGGCAGGCCCCGTGGAGGCCTCCGCGCTCGGCAACATCCTCGTGCAGGCCCGCGCCCACGGCCTCCTCTCGGACCGCGCAGAGGCACGCGCCCTGGTGGCCCACAGCATGCCCCCGACGCGCTACGAACCACGCGGCGGCACCGCACGGTGGCAGGCCGCCGAGGACCGTCTGCGGATATGCAGCCGGCCGAGCCCGCTCACCGGGTGACCGCCGATGATTCCCCCGCGGTCCCCGCCCGCGTACGCTGCACCCATCCGATGACCGACTAGGAGGAACCCGCGATGCGTGTCGCCCTGTTCCTGACCTGTGTCAACGACACGCTGTATCCGGACACGGGCCGCTCAGTGGTGAAACTGCTGACCAGACTGGGAGTTGACGTCGACTTCCCGATGGCGCAGACCTGCTGCGGGCAGGCGCACTACAACACCGGTTACCGCCATCAGGCAGAGCCACTCGCCCGGCATTTCTCCGATGTATTCGGGTCCGATGCGTACGACGCGGTCGTGACGCCGTCGGGATCGTGCGGGGCGATGGTGCGGGAGCTGTATCCGCGCATGGGCGAGCGGGCACGCGCCGAGGGCCGTGGCGAAGGGCTCGCGCGCACGCTCGCCCCCGTCGTCCCCAAGACGTACGAACTGACGGAGTTTCTGGTGGACGTCCTCGGAGTCACCGACGTCGGCGCGTACTACCCGCACAAGGTCACGTACCACCCGACCTGCCACGGGCTGCGTTCTCTCGGTCTCGGCGACCGGCCCACGCGGCTTCTCCAAGCGGTCAAGGGACTTGAGCTGGTGGAGCTGCCCGGCGCCGAGGAGTGCTGCGGCTTCGGCGGCACCTTCGCCGTGAAGAACTCCGATGTCTCGGCGGCGATGGGCGCCGACAAGGTGCGCCACGCCGAGTCGACCGGCGCCGAGGTGCTGTGCGCGGCGGACAACTCGTGCCTGATGCACATCGGCGGCACGATGACCCGGCTGGGCGCGGCCGTGCGCCCCGTCCACATCGCGGAGATCCTGGCGAGCACGGAAGAGGAGCCCCTGTCATGAGCGGCACGACCGGCACGTACCTCGGAATGCCGGCCTTCCCAGCGGCCGCGCGCGAGGCCGTGGGGGACACCACCCTGCGCGCCAATCTCCGGCACGCCACCCACACCATCCGCGACAAGCGGGTCCGCGCCATCGCCGAGCTGGACGACTGGGCCGCGCTGCGCGAGGCGGGCCGGCAGATCAAGGACCACACGCTCCGTC
Source organism: Streptomyces sp. NPDC039462 (assembly GCF_055639375.1). Taxonomy (NCBI): domain Bacteria; kingdom Bacillati; phylum Actinomycetota; class Actinomycetes; order Kitasatosporales; family Streptomycetaceae; genus Streptomyces; species Streptomyces sp. NPDC039462. The sequence goes on along the minus strand of NZ_JBVKAO010000003.1, from coordinate 327,619 downwards.
ACCTGGACCACTACCTGATGCGTCTGGAGGAGTCCGTCACCGCGGCGGGCGGCACCGTCCACTGGGCGGCCGACGCCGACGAGGCCAACCGCATCGTGACCCGGCTCGTCCAGGAGACGGGCGAGTCCGAGGTCGTCAAGGTCAAGTCGATGGCCACGCAGGAGATCGGCCTCAACGAAGCCCTGGAGGCCGCGGGCATCCACGCCTACGAGACCGACCTGGCCGAACTCATCGTGCAGCTCGGCGACGACCGCCCCTCGCACATCCTGGTCCCCGCCATCCACCGCAACCGCGGCGAGATCCGCGACATCTTCGCGCGGGAGATGGGCCGTTGGGGCCGCCCGGCCCCGGAGGGGCTGACCGACACCCCGGCCGAGCTCGCCGAGGCGGCCCGCCGCCACCTGCGCGAGAAGTTCCTGCGCGCCAAGGTCGGCATCTCCGGGGCGAACTTCATGGTCGCCGAGACCGGCACGATGGTCGTCGTGGAGTCGGAGGGCAACGGTCGGATGTGCCTGACCCTCCCCGAGACGCTGATCTCCGTCGTCGGCATCGAGAAGACCGTGCCGGCCTGGCGCGACCTGGAGGTCTTCCTGCAGACGCTCCCCCGCTCCTCGACGGCCGAGCGCATGAACCCGTACACCTCCATGTGGACTGGAACCGCCGATCAGGACGGCCCCAGCGCCTTCCACCTGGTCCTCCTCGACAACGGCCGCACCGACACCCTCGACGACGAGGTGGGCCGCCAGGCCCTGCGCTGCATCCGCTGCTCGGCGTGTCTCAACGTGTGCCCGGTGTACGAGCGGGCGGGCGGGCACGCGTACGGCTCGGTCTACCCCGGCCCGATCGGCGCGATCCTCAGCCCCCAGCTCCGGGGCACCGGGAGCGCGATCGACGCCTCCTTGCCGTACGCCTCCTCGCTCTGCGGCGCCTGCTACGAGGTGTGTCCCGTCGCCATCGACATTCCCGAGGTCCTCGTGCACCTGAGGGAGCGGGTCGTGCAGGGCGGCGAGGTGACACGGCAGGGCAACAAGGTGACGCTGCAACCCGCCAAGGGGCACGCGGCGGAGCGGGCGGCGATGCGCGCGGCGGGCCTGGCGTTCGCCCGCCCCGGTGCGCTGCGCGCGGGCCAGCGGCTCGCGTCGCGCACCCGGCGGCTCCATCCGCGCACGCTCCCGGGGCCCGGGCGGGCCTGGAGCGCGACCAGGGACCTGCCGAAGGTCCCGGCGGAGCCGTTCCGCGACTGGTGGCAGCGGACGAACGGAGGAGCGGCGAAGTGAGCAGCAGGGACCGGATCCTGGGCCGGGTGCGCCGCGCCCTGGCCGACGTGCCGAAGGACGCCCCCGTCGCGTACGAGGACGCTGTCGAGCGCGGCTACCTCCGCGAGCACGGCAGCCGCAGCACCGCGGAGACCGTCGACCTGCTCGCCGAGAACCTCGCGGAGTACCGCGCGATCGTGCACCGCACCACCCCCGCGGAGCTCCCGACGACGCTCATGCGGCTGCTCGCCGAGCGCGGCGCACAGACCGTGCTGGTGCCGCCGGGGCTGCCGGCCGGCTGGCTGGCCGAAGCGGATCCGGTCCGGATCCACGACCGGGCCGCGAGCACGCCACAGGAGCTCGACCGGGTCGACAGCGTCGTGACCGGCTGTGCGGTGGCCGTCGCCGAGACCGGCACGATCGTGCTCGACGGCTCCCCGGACCAGGGCCGCCGCCGCATCACCCTGGTGCCGGACCATCACATCTGTGTCGTACGGGTTCCTGAGCAGGTAGTCGCCTCCGTGCCGCAGGCGCTCGAACGGCTCGACCCCGCCCGCCCGCTCACCTGGATCTCCGGGCCCTCCGCGACCAGCGACATCGAGCTGGACCGGGTCGAGGGAGTGCACGGTCCGCGCACCCTGGAGGTGGTGTTGATGAGCGGTGAGTGACGGGCGCGGCTAGCGTGAGGACATGATCCGGTTCGAGCAGGTGACCAAGCGTTACCCGGACGGCACGACGGCCGTGGACGACCTCTCCTTCGAGGTCGCCGAGGGCGAACTGGTCACCCTTGTCGGCCCCTCCGGCTGCGGCAAGACCACCACGATGATGATGGTGAACCGGCTCATCGAGCCGACGTCGGGCCGCATCTTCGTGAACGGGGAGGACATCGCCGACGTCGACCCGGTGCGCCTGCGCCGCCGCATCGGCTATGTCATCCAGCAGGTCGGCCTCTTCCCGCACCGCACGATCCTCGACAACACGGCGACCGTCCCGGCCCTGATCGGCTGGAAGAAGGCGAAGGCGCGGGCCCGTGCGGCGGAGCTGCTCGACCTGGTGGGCCTGGACCCGAAGACGTACGGCTCCCGCTATCCCGAGCAGCTCTCGGGTGGCCAGCGACAGCGCGTCGGCGTGGCCAGGGCGCTGGCCGCCGACCCGCCCGTGCTCCTGATGGACGAGCCGTTCGGCGCCGTCGACCCCGTAGTCCGCGAGCAGTTGCAGGACGAGTTCCTGCGGATGCAGGCGGCCGTCCGCAAGACGGTGCTGCTGGTCACGCACGACATCGAGGAGGCCGTCCGGCTCGGCGACCGCATCGCGGTGTACGGGCAGGGGCGCATCGAACAGTTCGACACGCCGGGGGCGGTGCTCGGGGCGCCCGAGACGCCGTACGTCGCCGAGTTCGTGGGCGCCGACCGGGGGCTGAAGCGGCTCTCCGTCACCGAGATCCAGACCGACGACCTGGAGGAGCCGCCGATCGCCCGCCTCGACGAGCCCGCCGCGCAGGCCGCCGCCCGGCTGCGCGCGGAGGAGGCACGCTGGGCCGTCGTCCTGGACGCTGCCGGCGACCTGCACGGCTGGGTCGGCCTCGACGAGGTCGCGCTGGCCGGCACCGGCGGCACCGTCGGCGACCTGGCGCACCGGATGAACTCGTGGGTGCCGGTCGGTGCCCCGCTCAAGCAGGCGTTCGGCGTGATGCTGCAGCACGACGCGGGCTGGGTCGCCGTTCTGGACGGCGCCCGCTTCCTCGGCGTCCTGACCCCGGCGAAGCTGCACGAGGCGCTGCGGCGCTCGGTGGACGCGGACGCGCAGGGGGTGGCGCGGGACCAGGTGGAGTTCGACTCGGTGGCCGACGCGTAGGCGCTCCGGTGGGCGTTTCGCTGGTTGGACGGTTCTCTGGCTGCGGGCTGGTTGTGGCTGGGCGCGCAGTTCCCCGCCCCCCTATTAGGGGCGCTTACAGGAGGCCCTTGTCCTCCAAGTAGGCGCGTGCCACGTCCTGTGGCAGGCGGCGCCAGCTGTCCACCTGCTCGTTCATGGAGGCGAGGTCCTCGGTCGTCAGGACGGGGTTGAGGCGGCCGAGCGCGGCCGCGACACCCTTGCTGCCCGCCCGGGAGCGGTTGACCACGGGCACGAGGTAGTCGGCGTTCTGGAGGTGCTTGTCGTCCTTGAGGAGCACCAGGCCGAAGTCGTCGAGGGTAGCGTCCGTCGACGTGGTGAGCACCATCTGGTCCTGGCCGCCCTGCACGGCCTTCTTGGCCTGGGTGGTGCCGACGCCCTTGGGGTCGACCCGGGTGATGTCGATGCCGTACACCTTCTTCAATCCTGGTGCGCAGTACGGGCGCTGCACGCATTCGTCGCCCGCGGCGAGGCGGACCTTCAGGCCGGACCTGCCCAGGTCGCTGAGCGTCTTGAGCTGGTGCTGCTCTGCGTAGGAGGAGGCGACGGCGAAGGCGTTCTGGTCGACGGCCTTGCCGGGGTCGAGGACGGTCAGGCCGCGCGGGGTGGCGAGGCGGCGCAGGGCCAGCATGGTCCTGTCGAGGTCGGGCGAGCCCACCGGCGGCGCGTCGGCTCCGTTCTTCTTGGCGTTGAGCCAGTCCGCGAAGGTCGCCGCGTATTCGGGGACGACATCGATCTGGCCGGACTCGAGGGCGGGTTCGTAGAGCTCGCGGTTGGCTACGGACAGGATGCGGGTGCCGTATCCCGCCTTGTTCAGGAGCAGCGCGTACATCTGGGCGAGCAGGTCGGACTCGGTGAAGCCCGCGGAGCCGACGACGAGGTTCTTGCTGTCGCCCGGCGGGGCGGTGACCTCGCCCCGATTTTCCAGCGAGGGGCCGGTCGCGCAGCCGCTCACGAGGACCACGAGAACGAGGAGGACCGCGGCGGGCCCTCTGCGCCGCTTCATCCGGCGCTCCCCCGTCCGCGTGTCCAGCCCGGGGCGAGCCGCTCGGCCACTTCGAAGACTCCTTCGACGAGCAGCGCGAAGACGGCCACGAGGACGGCGCCCGCCACGACCTGCGGGGTGCTCGCCAGGTTGAAGCCCGCCGTGATGATCCGGCCGAGCCCGCCGCCGCCCGCGAGAGCGGCGATGGTGGCGGTGGCCACGAGCTGCACGGCGGCGATGCGGACCCCGCTGAGCACCAGCGGAAGCGCGAGCGGCAGTTCGACGCGCCACAGCATCTGCCGCCCGGTCATGCCCATGCCGCGCGCCGCCTGCACGACGCTGCGGTCGACGCCGCGCATGCCCACGTACGCGTTGGTGAGCAGCGGCGGTACGGCGAACAGCACGAGTGCGACGACGGTCGGCCCGTCGCCCCACTTGCCGAGGGGGGTGAGGAGGAGCAGGACGAGGACCGCGAAGGTCGGCACGGCGCGTCCGACGTTGGAGATGTTGACGGCGAGCGCGCCGCCCTTGCCGAGGTGGCCTAGGACGAGCGCGATCGGCAGGGCGATCAGGCAGCTGAGCAGCAGACAGACGACGGTGAGGACGAGGTGCTGGGTGAGCCGGTGCCAGATGCCGTCGTCGCCGGTCCAGTGCGCGGAGTCGCCGAGCCACGCCCAGGCGTCGCCGAGTGTTTTCATGAGCGGACCGCCCGTGCTCTCTCCCACGGGGTGAGGACGCGCTGCACCCCGAGCAGCAGCAGATCGGCGGCGACGGCGATGACGACGCACAGCACGGACGCGGTGAGGACCTGTGCCTTGAAGTACGTGTTCATGCCCGTGTAGATGAGGTTGCCGAGGCCTCCGAAGCCGACGATCGCGCCGATGGTGACCAGGGAGACCGCGGAGACGGTGGCGATGCGGAGTCCGGCCATGGCGGCGGGGAGTGCGAGTGGGAGTTCGACGGTGAGCAGGAGGCGGATGGGGCCGTACCCCATGCCTCGGGCGGCCTGCCGGGTGTCCTCGGGGACGGCGCGCAGGCCGGCGAGGATGTTTCGCACGAGCAGGGTGAGGGAGTAGAGGACGAGACCCGCGACGACGAGCGACGCGGAGAGGCCGTACACCGGGAGCAGCAGGGAGAACATCGCGAGCGAGGGGATGGTGTAGAGGACGGTGGTGAGCGCGAGGACCGGTCCCGCGGCCCACCCCCAGCGGCGGGCGAGCACGGCCAGCGGCACGGCGACGACGAGCGCGATCAGGACGGAGAGGCCGGTCAGCTGCAGGTGCTGGACGACCGCGTCGAGCAGGATCTGGCGGCGGGTGTCCAGGTACTCACCGCAGATCCACTCGTTGCGCGCGAGGCAGTCGTCGGGGGGCACGGTCACCTGTCCATTCAAGGCGGATGTGGCGGGTGACGGCGCGTTCTGGTGACCCGAGTGGGTCAGCCGGCCCTTGGCGCTCTCCTGTCCGGCACGGGCCGAGCCGGACTCGCAGAGCGAATGTGGAGCGTCAACTCCCTTACGTACAGGGTTAGTTGCCGTCCACGGACGGCCCGCGCCACGTGACAGCAGCGAGCTGACGCCGCATGATGGGTGAGTCATGGAGACTTCGGGACCGACGCCTCGCCCTCGGTCGCACGGCGGCCGTGGGCCGACCGCGCGGCTGGCGCGGGGTGCGCGTCCGAGGCATGGCCCGGGTCTGAGGCAGGGCGCGGGTCTGACGCCGGACGCGGGTCCGACTCCGGGCACACGTCCTGCGGACGGTGCGCGTCCGGTGAGGGGCGCGGGGCCCGCGGACGGTGCGCGTCCGGCGAGGGGCGCGGGTACCACGGACGGTGCGCGCACGGCGCCGGGCGCGCGCCCGGTGGAACTGGCGCGGTCCCTGGTCTTCTCCGTGGCGAGTGCCCTCCTCGCCGTGGCCGGCTACCACTTCGCCTTCGGGTCGACGGCTTCCTGGGACGTTCGGGCGGTGGCCGCCACCGTCCTGTTCTGCGCCGGACAGGTCGCCGCCTCGTGGTGGTCCGAGCCTGCGCACGGCGCGGATGCCCCGTTCGGCGGCATCCTGCGCGGTGCCTGGCGCGATGGCCGAGACGAGGCTCCGTACGACAGCCGACGCGAGGCGCAACTCGACGTCCAGCGCAACAGCCCACGCGACGCCCAGCGCTACACGCGACACGACGCCCAGCACGACATCCCACGCAACATCCGCCACAGCGCCGAGCGCGAGCCCCAACACGAGGCCCGACGCGAGGCCATCCCGCGCAGCGCCCGACGCGAGCCCCAGCACGGCAGCCAACGCGAGGCCCCCCACCGCAGCAGCCGGCACCACCTCCAGCAAGGCACCCTCCACAAGGCCCAGCCCGGCGCCCCGCGCCGGCCGACCGCAGCCCCCGTCCGCCGCCTGGCGCGGATGCTGCGTCTCCTGGGGGCCTTCCTCGTCCGCCTCCTGCGCCCCTTCCGCGTACCGCTGCCCGCCGCGCTGCCGCGGCCGGCCCCGGTCCCCCGCACGGGGCGGCCGGTTCGCGCGCCCTCTCTCCCCCTCCTCCTCGCGGACGCGGTCGTACGGCGAGGTCCGCCCGTCCGTCCGCCGCTCGCCGTCGTCTGACCGGTGCCGAAGCGCGTCACCCCGTACCGGCCGGCACGGACGGGAGCGGCCCGGGGGCGCCCGCGCGCATGCGCGACCGCCCGACTCCGCACCTTCCACAGCTGATTCCGGTGCCGCCGCCCGAGCCCTGCCCGTAGAACACGCGCCGCGGCGGCCCCAGGAGGGACCTCCATGTCCAAGACCGTCGTCGTCATCGGCGCGGGCCCGTACGGCCTGTCCGCCGCCGCACATCTGCGGGCGCGCGGCCTGGCCGTCCGGACCTTCGGCGCCCCCGTGGCGAACTGGGCCCGGCGCATGCCCGCGGGCATGCTGCTGCGGACGCCGCCCGCCGCGTCCGCGCTCGCCACCCCGCGCGAGGGCTTCACCCTGCACGACTTCTGCCGCGAGGCCGGGGAGCGCAGGCCGGGCGAGCACGACCCGGTGCCCGTCCGTCTGTTCATCCGGTACGCCGGGTGGTTCCGGGAGCGACTGGTGCCCCGCGTCGAGGACGAGCGGGTGGCGGCGGTCGACCGGGGTGCGGACGGCTTCCGCGTCAAGCTGGCGTCGGGTGAGGTGCTGCGGGCCTGCGCCGTGGTCGTCGCCACCGGCCTCACCGGGTTCGCCCACCTGCCCGAGCCCCTCGCGGCAGCCGCGTCCGGCGGGCCGTCCGCCCTCGGCCGGATCTCGCACAGCTCGCAGCAGACCGATCCGGGCACGTTCGCCGGGCGCAGCGTCACCGTGGTCGGGGCCGGGCAGTCCGCTCTGGAGAGCGCGACCCTGCTCCACGAGGCGGGCGCCGACGTCCGGGTGCTGACCCGCGGCGCGCGCATACGGTTCGACGCGCCGCCGTCGTCCGGCCCGCGGTGGCAGCCGGACAGCCCGGCGGGCCGCTCCTGGGGGCGGTACGGCCTGACCCGCCGGCCGGCCGCGTTCCGCCTGCTGCCCGCCGGCGCCCGGCTCCGGCTGGCCGAGCGGGGGCTGCGGCCGGGCGGGGCGTGGTGGCTCAAGGAGCGGTTCGAGGCAAGCCGCGTGCCCGTCCTCACGGAGCGGCGGATCACGGCGGCGGACGCGGACGCGAGAGGCGTCACCCTCCACACCACGACACCGGACGGCGGCACGCACACCGTCACGTCCGACCACGTCCTTGCCGCCACCGGCTACCGCGTCCACGTCGAGGCGCTGGACTTCCTCTCCCCCGAACTCCGCGCGGATCTGCGACGGACCGGCGGATTTCCCGTCCTGGACAAAGGGTTCGCCTCCAGTGTGCCGGGACTGCACTTCACCGGGCCGCCGGCGGCCGCGATCTTCGGACCGGCGATGCGCTTTGTCAGCGGCACCTGGTTCGCGGGCCCCCGGCTCACGAAGTCCGTGGCGGCGTGCTGCGACGACTGAGATGTGAGGCCCGTACACCCGAGCAGCCCGAGCAGCCCGAGCAGCCCGAGCAGCCCGAGCAGTCTCACTGCGGCACGAGCAGAGCGACAAGCCGTTCAATCTGCCCGCGGGGGTCAGGGGTGCCGGCCCAGCCGGTCATCAGGAGGTGGTGGACGGTTCCGACGAGGGCGAGCGCCGTGGTGGCGGTGTCGGTGCCCGCCGGGAGGCGGCCGAGCCGGAGTTCGGCGTCCAGATAGGCGGCGAGCGACTCCTGGATCGCGGCGAAGCCCGGTGCGCCCTCGGCCAGCGCGTCCCGGATCTGCTGGGAGGTGGTGTTGCTGGTCATGGCCAGGCCGACGACCCCGGGGTCGAGGGAGTCCAGGAGCCCGAGCGCGACCCCGTTGAGGTTCGCGGCCACGGTGTCCTGGCCCGCCCGCGCGGGAAGCCCCTGAGCCGCTGCCGCGGTGCGCGCGAACCGGTCGAGCACCAGCTCGGCGATGAAGGCGTCCACCCCGCCGAAGTGTGTGTGCAGCACCCCCTTGGCGCAGCCCGCCTCAGTGGTGACGGTTCGGCTGGTGAGCCCCGCGGCCCCCTCGCGGGCGACGATCCGCTCGGCGGCGTCGAAGAGCCGCTCACGAAGGTCGGGGATCGCGACTCCACGCGGTGACATGGCTTCTCCTCAAGGCTCAAGGCTCCTGGCTATGCACTGCCCCCATTGCCAGAATGGGCGCCCGCCCATACTGTTTGGGCGAGCGCCCATTCTAACGCGGACGGGTGCCCATCTCCCCATGCGGCCACCCACCGCCCCACACCGCCGATCACCGCCACATACCGACGACACCCACCAGGGGGCAGAGCATGCGGAACATCGTCAACACCGAACAGGCGCAAGCATGGAACGGTTACGAGGGGGACCACTGGGCCCGCCACCAAGACCGCTGGGACGCGGTGAACGAAGGCCTGAACTCCCCTCTCCTGGACGCCGCTTCCCTCCGCCGGGACGACCGCGTCCTGGACATCGGCTGCGGCGCCGGGCAGACGACCAGGCTGGCCGCGCGCCGGGCGAGCGGCGGCCACGCGCTGGGGCTCGACCTGTCGGCGCCGATGCTGGCGCGGGCCCGCGACACGGCCCGGCGGGAGGGCATCGCCAACGTCTCCTTCGAGCAGGGCGATGCCCAGGTCCACGCGCTGGCACCCGCCGCGTACGACGTCGCGATCAGCCGCTACGGCGTGCTGTTCTTCGCGGATCCGGTGGCGGGCTTCGGCAACATCAGCCGGGCGCTGCGCCCCGGCGGGCGCGCGGCGTTCATCTGTGGCGCGTACCCGGAGGAGAACGAATGGCTCCAGGCCTTCGCCGAACTGCGCGACCTCCTCCCCATCGGAGGCTTCGGCAAGCCGGGCGGACCGGGGATGTTCTCCCTGGCGGACGCCGACAGAACCTGCGAGATCCTCTCCGCCGCCGGTTTCGAGGGTGTCGGAGCAACCCGCGTGGGGGCGTACGGGACTTGGGGCCGCGACGCTGCCGACGCCGCGGGCTTCCTCCTCGGCTCCGGACCGGGACGCCACCTGTCGAGCCGGGCCACACCCGACACCCGGGCCCGCGCCCTCCACCGCCTGACGGAAGTCCTGCGCCCCCACGAGAAGGACGGTGCCCTGCGCCTGCGCAGCACGGCGTTGCTGGTGACGGCGGTACGGGGACAGCAGTAAGCGACAGGGTGGGGTGCCCCTCGAGTCCCTAGTGCGGCATCGCTACGATGCGCTGCCATGAGGCAGACGCAGTGGACCGGCGCCGCCCGGCACACCTTGTGCCGCGTCGCGTCGCTCGCTGCGCTCGTCTCGCTCGTGGCCGCGTTGTTCATGTGTCTCGGCCCCGTCGCGCCCGACGGTGGCCACCAGGGGGCCGGACACACGACGGCCGTCGCCGGGGCGCCGGCCCTCGACGACCAAGTGCCGCGCGTGAAGGACGCCGACTGCCCGCCCGATGAACGGCGTTGCGCTCCCGCCGCCCACCACGTACGGGCGGTGCTCGGCCAGGGCGGTCCTTCGCTGCCGGCCTTCGACCGGCCTGCTCCGTATACCGAGGTGCTTTCGGTGCCCGGCCCCGCGGTCGAGCAGCCCTCGGACCGCGGCTCTCCCGATCTCCACATGCTCCAGGTGCAGCGGACCTAGGCGGATCCCGGCAGGGCGGCCCGCGTCTTCGGCCCGCCCCGCACAGGCGTCCCCCGACACCACCACCACCGCCGCGCGTCCGTGCGGCGGTCACAAGGAGCACCCATGGCCAAGGCCAAGGCCCACAAGCCGAACAAGAAGGCAGCCGCAGCCGAGCGCAGAGCCCGCCTGGAGGAGATGCGCCGCGCGGAACAGGCGCGCGAGCGCCGGAACCGCATCATCACCGTCACCGTGAGCACGGTGATCGTGGCCTCGCTCATCGGCTTCGGCGCGTACGCCATCAACCGTGCCAACGACAAGGAGGAGCAGAACTCCGCCGCGGCCAAGAAGCCCGTGCGGGGCGAGAAGACCTGGGACGCGAAGAAGCTGGGCCGTGACCACGTCACCAAGGCCGTCACCTACCCGATGACGCCACCGGTCGGCGGCAACCACCACCAGGCCTGGATGACCTGCGACGCCTCGGTCTACGAAAAGGCGATACCGAACGAGAACGCCGTGCACTCGCTCGAACACGGCGCGGTCTGGGTCACGTACAACGACAAGGCCCCCGCCGCCGACATCAAGAAGCTCGGCGACAAGGTCTCCAAGACGCCGTACAGCCTCATGAGTCCCGTCGCCGAGCAGCGGAGCCCGATCATGCTGTCGGCCTGGGGGCATCAGCTGACCGTCGACAGCGCGGCGGACCCGCGGGTCAAGGAGTTCTTCAGCAAGTACGTGCAGGGCCCGCAGACTCCGGAGCCGGGCGCCGCGTGCAGCGGAGGCGTCGACTCCGCGTGATCTGTTGACTGGCATATCTGTTGACCGGGTCCGGTTGACCTGGATCCGGCCGGCGCGCCGACTTGGTGCCGTGCGCCGGCCGGAAACCCGCTTTGTCGATCAGGTCGCGGCGGGCTGCGCGTCAGCAGCCGTGCGGGTCAGCCGTCCCGCGCGGTGCAGCCCGTGGAGGGAGGCCGCGCAGCCGAGGCCGAGGACGAGCAGCGCGAGCCAGGGCAGCGCCGACATGCCCGCCTCGCGGGCGGCGTCGAGGACGGCCCCGGTCAGCAGGTTGCCCACGGTGATGCCGACACCGCAGATGGTGTTGTAGAGGCCGTAGTGGGTGGCGACGAGCCGGTCCCCCGACAGTCGGACGATGGTGTCCATCTCGAAGGGGTACGCGATCATCGTCCCGAGCGCGAGCAGCAGCGCGGCCAGCATCGGCGGTACGGCGGCGAGCAGCCACCGGCCGGCTCCCCCGCCGGGCACCGGCAGCGCCGTCGCGGCGAGGAGCGGCACGAAGGCGAACCCCATGCACAACAGCCCCCGCACCAGGGCCTGTCCGGGCGCCAGCCGCTCCCTGCACCAGGCCGTCACACGTGTCTGTCCGAGGATGGTGGTGAGGCCGGACACCGCGAACAGCAGCGCGACGGCGACGGTGCCGGACCCGCCGTCGCCGCCGAGCCGCCGCACCTCCAGGGGCAGGGCCAGATAGACCTGGAAGGTCAGGACGTACGAACCGATCATCGCGGTCGAGAAGAGCAGGAAGGCACGGTTGCGGACGACGCCGCGCCACTGCGCGACGATCCCGTCCCCGGAGGCCGACCCGCGGTCCCCCGCGTCGTTGCCCCTGCGGGCGGGCAGCGCGCGGATCTGCACGACGCTCAGGAGCGCGAAGACCGCCGCCGAGACCAGGCAGGTGAGCCTGAAGTCGACGCCGGTCAGCAGCATTCCGACGAGCGGGCCCAGCAGGATGCCCGCCTGGTAGAAGACGTTGAACAGCGCGAAGGCCTCCACGCGGCGCTCCCCCGCGTCGGCGGCGAGATAGGCCCGCACCGCGGGGTTGAACAGCGCCCCCGCGAACCCGGTGGCCGCGGAAGCGACGAGCAGCGCGGGCACCGAGTCGACGAGGCCGAGCGTGGCGAAGCCGACCGTGCGCAGGACGCATCCGGCGACGATCAGCGGCTTGTAGCCGAACCGGTCGGCGAGGGTGCCGCCGACGAGGAACATGCCCTGTTGGCTGAAGTTGCGTACGCCCAGGACGAGTCCGACGAGCCAGCCGGCGAGGCCGAGCGTGCCGGACAGGTGTTGGGCGAGGTACGGCATCAGCATGTAGAAGCCGAGGTTGATGGTGAACTGGTTGGCCAGGAGCAGCCGGACGCTCCGGTCGTACGAGCGGAACTGCGTGAGAGTCGTCTTCACCGCGCCTCACCCTCCGCGGCCTTGCGCCCGGTCGGCGCGACGAGCGGATCGTGGACGGTGGCGCAGCGGGTCCAGCGGCTGACCTCCTTCTCGTCGGAGCTGCTCACGACGTCTGGTTCGGGTGCCGGAGGTCCGCCCAGGAGGCCGTGTTCGGCGCAGTACGCGTCGTCGTAGACGGTCTCCAGGTAGCGCTGCGGTCCATCGGGGAAGACACCGACGACCCGGGCGTCGCGCGGGAGCGTCCGGGCGAGCCAGCCCGCCACCAGCGCGACCGCGCCGACGCTCCAGCCGCCGGTCGCGTAGTGGGACGTCGCCAGCTTCCGGCACGCCCAGACGGCTTCGGCCGGCGCCACCCAGTGCACTTCGCTGAAGTGCTCGTACGCGACGTTGCGCGGGTAGATGCTCGACCCGAGACCACGCATGAGCCTCGGGCGGGCCGGCTGGCCGAAGATGGTCGAGCCGACGGTGTCCACGCCGACCAGGCGCAGTTCGGGATAGAGCTGCCGCAGGACGCGGGAGATGCCCGCGGAGTGCCCGCCGGTGCCGACGCTGCACACCAGTACGTCGATGTGGCCGAGCTGCGCGGCGAGTTCGAGGGCCAGCGGGGTGTAGGCGGCGACGTTGTCGGGGTTGCCGTACTGGTCGGGGCACCACGAACCGGGGTCTTCCGCGAGGAGTTCGGCGACGCGGTCACGGCGGGCCTGCTGCCAGCCGCCCGCCGGGTGCGGCGCGGGCACCATGTCGACGGTGGCGCCGTGGGCGGCGAGCAGCCGGGTCATGGACGGTTCGAGGCCGGGGTCGGTGACCAGGGTGACGGGGTGCCCGTGGACCGTACCGGCCAGCGCGAGCCCGAGGCCGAGCGTGCCGCTCGTCGACTCGACGATACGGCGGCCGGGCTGCAACTCGCCGCGGACGCGGGCGCGTTCGACCATGTGCAGACCGGGGCGGTCCTTGATGCCGCCCGGGTTGAACCCCTCCAGCTTGGCCCAGAAGCCGCGGCCGGGCGGGGTGAAGGGCTGGGAGACGTGCAGGACGGGGGTGTTCCCGACGAGGCCGGGGAGGGTGGAGCCGAGAGGGGCGGAGGTGAGAGGGGTGGGGGTGGGAGCGGTGAGGGCGGGAGGGACAGGGGTGAGAGGGGCGGAGTCGTGTGCGACGGGAGAGTGCATCTCTTCGCTTCTTCGCTCTCATTCGAGGGGGGTGGACGCATACGGAGGGCTCACGACGGCCCCTATATGCGCCACCTGCACAGCGAGTTGAGAGCGGTACGGCCCCCGCCCGGCAGCGCCCGTGGGGCGGCTCTCCGGATGCGGTGCACTGAGGCACGTACGGCGTCCGAGGCCCGGGTCACGCCGAGCATGAGCGGAAGAAGGCGGGCGGACGACTGCGCGGCGGAACCCGGACCGGATCCGGGCTCGTGGCAGTGGTCGGGCGAAGCGGGCGCCTCCAGCACGGCGGGCGCGCCGGCGACTTCGGCTTGGGCTCGGGCCTGGGCTTCGGCTTGGGCTCCGGCGACCGCGTGCGGTCCCGCGTGGGCATGGTGTTGCCCGCCGGCGCACGCGAGCACCGCGGCCAGCAGCAGGACGTACAACGCGTTCAACAGGACGTACGACGCGTTACGGATGAGCGGCGTGTTGCGGGTGAACAGCCGATGCAGCACAGATCCTCCACGCGGCAGCTGCCCGGCCGGGGCACGAATACGAATACAGATACGGATGCGGAACACGTGCCGCCAACGGCCGGAACGAGGACAGACCGGTCAGGGAACCGGTCGGCCTAGGTGCGCAGAATCGTGGAGTCGGCCGCGTGCGCTATCGGGAGCACGACGTCCCGGGCCGCGCCGCGCTGGGCACGCACGGACGCGGGAACGCCGTCCTGCCACCGCGGGTCGAGCGGGGACAGGCAGGGCAGCTCGACACCGGGCCCCTGCGGCGGCTGGCCCAGGGCGCACTCCTCGACGGTGTGCTGCTGGGGATGCTCGTGCCGGGGGCTGTCCGGCACCCCGGCGAAGACCGCGTCGCCGCCCGAGACGGCTGCGGGGGACATCACCGACGCCGTCACGACACCGCGATCGGTGCCGAGGTGACGACTCGTGGCCTCCGGACTGGCCACGTGCGTGAACACCAGTCCGAACAGAAAGAGACCCAGCCCCACGGCCCGCCACAGAGCCACCGTCGAGCGGCTCCGCCGGGCGCTGGAAGGAGACCAGGCCGTCATCACGCCGTGATCCTAGCCCGCCACATCAGACCCGTCGAGCACACCGGTGAACCCCACCCCCGGACCCACCACGCCTATGGCGGTGTCAGCCGTACAGCGCCTCCGGTGGTCCGACGTCTCGTCCGCGGGCAAGTCCCCGTCGGCACGCAAAAATCCTGTGGGCGGACCGCGGCGCCCGCTGCTACGTTGCCGGTGGCCGTGCGACGGAGCGAGGAGGTGGTACCCGTGAACGCAGTATCGACATGGGTGCTCCTCTCCGGGGTCACGGTCGGGCGACAGGTCGTCCGGGAGCGCCGACTCTGAGCGCTCCCGAAAGGTACGACCATGCACTTCACTTCTGAGCAGCGTCTCGACGACGGCGTCCTCGAACGGGAATTCACCCTCGGCGATCTCGGCGAGATCCCCGGCACCCTGTGGACGCCTGCGTCCGCCGCACCGGCTCCGCTGATCCTCATGGCCCACAACAACGGTCTGCCCAAGCGCGAACCCCGGCTGGTGGCCCGGGCCCGGTACTCCGCCGTGCGCGGCTACGCGGTGGCCACCATCGACGCCTCCGGGTGCGGTGACCGGCCCCGCACCACCGCCGAAGAGCAGGCCCGCGCCGATCTGCGCCGGGCGATGCGGGCCGGCGAACCGGTCGACGACATCTTCGAGTCCATGGTCGGTCCGCTGGTCGAGAAGGCGGTGCCGGACTGGCGGACCACCCTGGACGCCCTGCTCTCGCTGCCCGGGATCGGCGGCCCGGTCGGGTACTCAGGGTGGACCGCTCTCGGCATCCGCCTCGCGGTGTACGAGCCACGCATCGCGGCCGCCGGACTCTTCGCCGGGGGTTACGTCCCCCAGGCCCAGCGCGAGGAGGCCCGGCGGGTCACCGTCCCGCTGCTGTTCCTGCTGCAGTGGGACGACGAAGGAAACCCCCGCCAACGGGCCCTGGACCTGTTCGACGCCTTCGGCAGCAAGGAGAAGACACTGCACGCCAACCTGGGCGGACACACGGGCACTCCGTGGTTCGAGGCGGAGGACGGAAACCGGTTCTTCGACCGCCACCTGAAGTAGGACCGAACCGGCACACCGCCTGCCGCAGCTAGCAGCCTGCAACTAGCAACTAGCAACTAGCAGGCGGTGTGCTCGGCTCCGGCCCGGCCGCGACTCCAGCGCGTTCCACACACGTGACCTTC
The DNA here is from genome assembly GCF_055639375.1 of Streptomyces sp. NPDC039462. Taxonomy (NCBI): domain Bacteria; kingdom Bacillati; phylum Actinomycetota; class Actinomycetes; order Kitasatosporales; family Streptomycetaceae; genus Streptomyces; species Streptomyces sp. NPDC039462. Next base: position 311,802 of record NZ_JBVKAO010000003.1, on the reverse strand, counting down.
GCTCGGCCCGGTGCGCTCCGACTTGTGTGTCAGTCGCCGGAGTTGACCTGCTGATCGATGCGCAGGGTCAACTGCAGGGCGTCCAGGGCGCTGGCCGGGGTGATCTGGTTGTCCGCCTCGCCGCGCAGGACCGCAAGCACGTGTTCGATCATCGCCGTGTACTGGTCGGCCGGGGGCAGTTCCACCTCTTGGGTGCCTTCGCCGGTGCAGGCGGTCAGGCGGGTGGTGGGTTTGCCGTCGTAGCCCATGGTGGAGACCGACTCGAGGACGCCGTCGGTGAAGGCGGCGGTGTAGCCGCCGCGCCCGCCCCACGGCATGGGCCGCAGTGAGGAGACCGAGCTGCGTGCTATCGCCCCGTCGAAGGCCATGACCGCCTCGACCGCGCCGGCATCCGCGTTCCGTTCGACCGAGGTGACGTGGACCTGGTGGGGCGTGCCCAGAGCGCGGGTGATCAGGTCGAGGTCGCTGTGCATGGCCTCCATCGGCAGCACCTTCGCCCCCAGGCTTGCGCCGGGCCACAGCGGCGCCATCGCCGACCAGCAGGTCAGCTCCTCCAACTGCCCGTACGTACCGTTTCGTACGGCATCGTCGAGTGCCTGATTGGCGGGGATGAACCGCTCGAACATGTCCACGAACACCTGCCGGTCGCTCGACTCGGCAGCGGCCACGAGCCTGCGGCCCTCCTCCAGGGAACGGGCCATGGGCAGTTCGGTCAGCACATGCTTGCCGGCCTCCAGGGCGCGCAGTGCCATCGGGGTGTGGAGCGCGATGGGCAGGCAGACGTCGACCAGGTCGAAGGAGTCGTCGGCGAAGGCGGCATCCAGGTCGGTGGCGGCGGTGAAGCCGAACTGGTCGGCCACCTGCGCGGTCTTGTCCGCGTCGCGGCCGAACATCACCACGTCCACGTCGTCGCGGGCCGCGTAGACGGCGGCGTGCGCCTGGCCGAAGTTGGTTCCCAGCAGTGCGATCTTCATGAGTCTTCCTTCGAATGCGGAGAGGGGTGCAGCCCCCGGCCGCGTACGGGGGTCTCGGGCGAGGTCAGGAGGGCTGGGCCTGGCTGATGCACAGCGGTTGGCCGGAGGGGTCCAGCAGGACCGTCCAGTGCTCGCCGCCGGGCTGGAAGTCGGGCTTGCTCGCCCCGACTTCCAGCAGCCGCTTCTCCGCCGCGGCCACATCGGGAAACGCCAAGTCCATGTGGAAGGGCAGCTCCTGCTGGGGCCAGGCAGGCGCGGTGAAGGAGTCGGAGGTCCAGAAGACGTACATCGTGTTGCCGACGGTGACGGGGAAGGCGACCTCGTTGCCGTGTTCGTCGGGGTAGGGAGTGCCGACCTCGCTGCCCAGCGCGGCGGCGTAGAACTCGGCGAGCCGGCGCCCGTCGTCGGCCCAGATCGCGTACGAGACCACCGAACCGTTGAGGACGTCGGCGGAGGGGGAGGGGGAGGGGGAGGGGGAGGTGCTCATGGTGGGGGGTCCTTGTCTCGGTGTGCGGCTCCGTGTGCGCGGGCCACAGTTCTGTCGGGTTGCTACCGGGGAGCCCGGTGGTATTGGGGCAGCCTCCCGGTGCTGCCCCACCTGATTCATGGCCGTTCGGGCGGGGAGAACAGCCCGCAACGGTTGCCTCACCGGAACCCGCGCGGCGAGCACGACGACCAGCGTGGCCGACCGTCGCGAGGATGTCGCGTCCGTAAGGGTTCGGTGGGGTTTGTTCTCGGGCATGCCACCACGTTAGGAGGCTTTTAGGACACCTCACGTCCTCAGAGCGCGCCATCCTGGGAAACATGACGACCGACCTTCCCGCACGGATGCTCCGGCTGCTTTCCCTGCTGCAGACGCGCCGCGAGTGGTCCGGCGCCGAGCTCGCCGAGCGGCTCGGTGTCACCGGCCGCACCGTCCGCCGCGACATCGAGCGCCTGCGCGATCTCGGCTACCCCGTCGAGGGCACCACCGGCCGTGCCGGCGGCTACCGCCTGGCCTCCGGCGCCGCCATGCCGCCCCTCATCCTCGACGACGACGAAGCCACCGCGACCGCCGTCGCCCTGCGCACCGCGGCCGGGTACCTCACCGGCATGGAGGAGACCACCCTGCGCGCCCTCGCCAAGCTCGAACAGGTCCTCCCCGCCCGCCTCCGGACCCAGGTGGCCGCCCTGCAGCAGTCGACCGCCACCATCGAGTGGGAGCGCCGAGGACCGCGAACCGACGCGGCGACCCTGACCGCGCTGGCAGCGGCCTGCCGGGACCGGGAGACCGTCACCTTCGCCTACACCACCCGCACCGGCCACAGTGCCGGCCGCCGTGCCGACCCGCACCACCTCGTCGCGTCCGGCGGCCTGTGGTACCTCCTCGCCCACGACCACGCCCGCGACGACTGGCGCATCTACCGCCTCGACCGCGTCACCGACCTGGTCCCGACCCGCCACCGCTTCACCCCCCGGCTCGTCCCCGGCCACGACCCCGCCGCCTACGTGGCCGGAAAGATCGCTGCCGCGCCTGTGCGCCACCGGGCCATCGCCACGGTCCGGGAACCCGCCGACACCGTCCGCCGACGCACCTGGGCCCTCGCCACCCGCATTCGGCCGGCCGGGCCCGACGCCTGCACGGTGGACTGCTCCGGCGACCACATCCCCAGCATCGCCCAGCTCCTCGCCGGCCTCGACGCGGACTACACCCTGGACGCCGACGAACCCGTCCTCAGACACCTGCGCACTGCCGCACGCCGCGCCCTGGACGCCGCCGGATGACCCGCGGGGAACTCTGACTGGATCACGGAGGGCGCGGTGGTGGCGTACACCTGCCGGAAGGCATGAGGCCGCCGCGTGCATCGCCGGATAGCCCGGTTTGTGCACCGCTGCCCACCCGCCCCGGCGATCACATCCCGAGAGCGCACGCCCCACCCCTTGATGTGCCCTCGTCAGCTGTGTCAAATAGGTCCGGACCAATAGGTCCGTACCTATGCCGTCGAGTGGAAGGCAGCACCGTGCGACGGATCCCCCGTCTGTCCGCCCCTCTGGCCCTGCTGACGGTGACGGCCGCGACCGCGGCCACGCTGAGCGGCTGCGCGTGGGGCGGCGGCGACACCAAGGACACCCGGCCCCCGACGGCACCCCGCGGCCTCACCGTGCAGGCGGGCAGCTCCACCACCGCCCACGTCATGTGGAACCAGGCCACCGACGACACCGAAGTCACCCGGTACGAGGTGTACCGCGGGAGCGAGAAGGTCAAGGAGGTGCCCGGCCGGGAGCACATGGTGGACGTCGTCGGTCTGCGGCCGTCCGCCACGTACACCTTCACCGTCCGGGCCCGCGACGCCGAGGGGAACGTCAGCGAGGAGAGCAAGGAGCTCTCCGTCACGATGCCCGCCGCGGCCGCCGCCGACCACAAGCCCCCGACCAGGCCCGGGCGCCTGACGGGCGAGGCGGAGGGAAGCCGGGCGGTGATGCTCTCCTGGGGCAAGTCGTCGGACGACAAGAAGGTGGCCTCGTACGAGATCTTCCAGGGCGGCACGAAGATCCACAGTGTGGGCGGGGGCCAGACCGCGACGCTGGTCACGGGGTTGCGGCCCGGCACCGACTACACCTTCACGGTCAAGGCGCGCGACGCCGCCGACAACTTCTCGCCCGCGAGCCCCGGGGTCCGTGTCACCACCGCGGCGGGCAAGGGCTCGGGGCGCGGCACCGCACCCACCGGCTTCCGCGCGGACACCCACCGCGCCGACGGGGCGTACTACATCGACCTGTCGTGGACACCGCCGCGCACCGGCGGCGCCGTGACGGAGTATCAGATCCAGCTGGACGGCCGCACCGCCACCTCGCTCGTCTTCGGCGGCACCGCGCCGCGCGACAAGGCCGAGCACAGCTTCTACATCGGCAGGGAGGCCGGGGAGCGGCACCGGGTGCGGGTCCGGCCCAAGCTGCCGGACGGGACGTGGGGCGGCTACTCCCCCGAGCGGACGGTCACCACCGGCTGAGCCCCCACCACCCCCGAACTCAGCCCCGACCGCGCGCGGCCGCTTCCCGCTCGCTCAGCAGCGCCGCCGCGCGCCGGCACCAGTCGCGGGACTCGCGCTCGAAGGCGAGCCCGCGCAGACAGGTCAGATAGGGGCCGACGCGCTCGCCGGTGCGCAGGAACTCGTCCTCGTCCGCGCCGCCCCGCAGCCGCACGAGGAGCTTCTCCAGGACCTCGATCTTCGCCTCGGCGACCGCCGCCCGCTCCGCGAGCTGCTCGATCACCGGGGCGGCGGCGACGCCGTCGACGGCCTGCACCTTCACCAGCAGGTCGTCGCGGATGAAGGACGGCTTCGCGGCCCGCGCGGCGAACCGCTCCATCTCGGCGAGACCGTCGTCGGTGACCTTGAACAGCCGCTTGTTGGGCCGGCCCTCTTGGACGACCTCCCGCCCGGCGACCAGACCCTCTGCCTCCAGCTTGGCCAGCTCGGCGTAGAGCTGCTGGGGCAGTGCGTGCCAGAAGTTGGCCACGCCGATGTCGAAGCCCTTGGCCAGCTGGTATCCGCTGTACTCGCCGTCCAGCAGTGCCGCGAGCACCGCGTGCCGCAGAGCCATGTCCCGGATCCCCTTCCCTTCAGCCGCCCTTCACTCCATCATAGTCATCATTCTGACTAGTCAGGTTGATGACTATGCACCTGGATACCTCGGAGGAACCATGACGCATCCCACCGCCGCCCGCTTCCGTGCCCTCGTCGAGCAGCGCGATCTCGACGCCCTGGAGGAGCTGTTCACACCGGACATCCGCTTCTACAGCCCGGTGAAGTTCACGCCCTTCGAGGGCCGCCCCATGGTGCTCGGGCTCTTCGGCGTGCTGCTGCGGACGTTCGAGGACTTCCGGTACGTCGGTGCGTACTCGGGCGAGGCGCGGACCAGCTCCGACGGCGGCGAGGCGGAGTCGGACGTGCTGCTCTTCCGCACCACCGTGAACGGGAAGGAGATCCACGGCATCGACCTCCTGCACTTCGACGAGGAGGGGCGGATCAAGGAGTTCACCGTGATGGTGCGGCCGCAGTCCGCGGTGCAGGCGCTGGGGCAGGCGGTGTACGAGGGACTCGTCGCGGACGGCCTCGTGCCCGCCCCCCACTGACACCTCCGCTCGACACCGCTGCCGGACACCCCTGCGCCGGACGAAGGATTCCGTCACCTGCCCGGCGGCCGTCCGCATGCGGTCGCCGCGCGCGGCACGTTGGCTCTTCGTCAGGTAGCACGGGCGTTCCCCGACTCTCGGCGGCGCATGGGTTGTACCGCCTCCCGTGTCACCGGAGGGCAGACTCATGCGTACTACTCAGATATGTGTCCGTACCGGCCTGACCGTCGCCGCCGCCGCGTTGCCGCTGATCATGGGTGCTCCTTCGGCGTCCGCGGCCGACGATCTCACCGTCACCGCCACCGGTTCCACGGTGCGGGCCACCACCGCCGCGTGTCCCGACGGCGGTACGGCCTCGCTCATGGGCGCCGCCAACGCCAGCTTCGCCGGCGGACAGCAGGCGGCGCTGGTGAACGGCAGCGCTTCCTGGCGGAACGTCAGCGCCGGTTCCTACACGGTGCTCGTCTCCTGCAAGGACGGCACGCAGGTCGGACCTCGGACCGTCACCGTCGGCACCACGCCGACGGCCTCCTCGACGACCGCGCCCGCGCGGGGCGTCCGCGGAGGACTCGGGGGCGGTTCCGAGGACCGCGGCACGATCACGCTCGTCACCGGCGGGGCCCTGGTGGCCGCGGCCACCGTCGGCGGCGTCTGGTACGTGCGTCGCCGCGGGGCCACGGGCCGCCTCTGACCGAGGGCCACGGCACGGCACCGACGACCGCCGCCCACCCGTCACGTTCCGGGTGGGCGGCGGTCGCACGCGGAGGCACCCTTGCCGACGCATGCCGAGGCACCCTTGCCGACCCCACCGAACCGCCTTACCGTCCTCCCAGCCGACAGGGGAGGGCGCGTTCATGCCACGACCGCTCAGCGTTCAGCTCTACACCGTGCGCGACCAGCTCGTCGCCGACCGGGAGGGGACGCTGCGCCGCCTCGCCGGTCTGGGATACGGCGCGGTGGAGGCGTACGACGTGCTCGGTGACCCGAAGGGGCTGCGCCGTGTCGTGGAAGACCTCGGGCTCACCGTGTCCGGCACGCATGCCGTGCAGCTGCTCGGCCCGGAGCCGGAGCACGTCCTCGACGCGGTGCGGACGCTCGGGACGGATGTCGCGATCGTTCCCGCGGGCATCCCGCCCGAGGAGTTCGCCTCCCGCGACGGGCTCGCGCGTACGGCCGACCGCCTCAACTCCCTTGCCGCGCTGGCCCGTCGGCACGGTGTACGCATCGGCTACCACAACCACTGGTGGGAGATCGAGCCCCGCTTCGGCGACGACGCGGCAGCCCCGCACGCTGTCGACGTCCTCGCCGGGCTGCTCGACCCGGACGTCTTCCTGGAGATCGACACCTACTGGGCGGCGGTCGGCGGCGCCGACGTCCCGGCCCTCCTGCGCCGCCTCGGCGACCGGGTGCGGGCCCTGCACCTCAAGGACGGCCCCGGCACCCGGGAGGACCCGAACGTGGCGGTCGGCGGCGGCACCATGCCGGTGCCGGAGATCCTCGCCGCCGCGCCGGACGCCTGGCGCATCGTCGAGTTCGACTCCTGCGCGGGCGACGCGGACGCCCTCTTCGGCGAGCTCGCGGCCAGCCACGCCTACCTCGCCACCCTGGAGGCGCTGTGACTCCCGCCCCCGTCGGCTCGGGCCCGGTCGGCGTCGCCGTCGTCGGCGCGGGCGTCATCAGCGCCGAGTACCTGCGTACGTTGAGCAGGTTCCCGGACGTTCGGGTCGTGGCCGTCGCCGATCTCGACGAGGAGCGGGCGGCCGCCGCGGCCGTCACCCACGGCATACCCGTGTCGGGCGGGGTCGCGACGGTGCTCGCGCTGTCCGAGGTCGAACTCGTCGTCAATCTCACGGTCCCCGCCGCGCACGCGCAGGTGGCGACGGCCGCGCTGCGCGCCGGGAAGCACGTCTACGGCGAGAAACCCATCACGCTCGCCCCCGGCGAGGCGGAGAAGCTGCTCGCCGAAGCCTCGGAGCGCGGGCTGCTCGTGGGCAACGCGCCGGACACGTTCCTCGGCGCGGGTCTGCAGTCGGCGCTGCGGGCCGTGGCGGCCGGGCACATCGGCGCGCCCGTGGCGGCGACGACCGTGACGCAGAGCCTGGGGCCCGAGGGCTGGCATCCCGATCCGGCGTTCTTCTACCAGCCGGGCGCGGGTCCGCTCTTCGACCTGGGGCCGTACTACCTGACCTCGCTCGTCGCCCTGTTCGGCGGTGTGGAGCAGGTGGCCGCGACGGCGGCACGCGCGCGTGTGGAGCGCGTCGTCGGGTCGGGGCCGAAGGCGGGACAGGCGTTCCCCGTCGACGTGCCGACGCATGTGTCGTCGCTCCTCCGGTTCGCCTCCGGAGTGCGGGCCGCCTCGACGTTCAGCTTCGACTCCGCGCTGCCCCGCATCCGTTTCGAGGTCACCGGGACCGAGGGCACCCTCGCCGTGCCCGACCCGAACACGTTCGGCGGCCCGCTGAGACTGCTGCCCAACGGCTCCGACGAGTGGCGCGAACTGCCCGTCAAGGGGCGGACCGACGGGCGGGGCCTCGGCGTGGTCGACATGGCGCGCGCCCTGCGGCACGGCACCGCGCACCGGGCGTCCGGCGCGCTCGCGCTGCACGTCCTGCAGACGATGACGGCGATCGCGGACTCCGCCGAGCACGAGCGGTTCGCCTCGCTGCCCACGCAGGTCGTGCCACCGCGGCCGCTGCCCGCGGACTGGGACCCTCGGGAGGCGACGCTCGGCTAGGGGCCCGTGCCGGAAGAAGCCCCTACGGCGTCTCCAGTTCCTCGATGGTCCGCGTGAGCCACTGCGTCCAGAACGTCTCCAGGTCGATGCCCGCCCGCAGCACCGCGTGGCGCAGCCGGTCCTCGACGGCGTCCTTCCCCGGCGGGAAATCGCGCCGTTCGATCTCCTCGTACTCGGCCAACTGCCGCCGGTGCAGGTCGAGATGGCGGCGCAGGTCCTCCTGTACGCCCGCGATGCCCGCCGTGCCGACGACCGCCGCGGCGCGCAGGCGCAGCAGGAGGGTGTCGCGGAGCGGCTTCGGGTCCTGGCTCGCCGCCGTCCAGCGGGCCAGTTCGGCGCGGCCCGCCGGCAGGACCTCGTACTCCTTCTTCTGCCCCCGTGTCGCTCCCTGCCGCGGCAGCGCGCGGATGGCGCCCTCGCGCTCCAGCCTGCCCAGCTCGCGGTAGATCTGCTGGTGCGTGGCCGACCAGAAGTAGCCGATCGACTTGTCGAACCTGCGGGTCAGTTCGAGGCCCGACGACGGCTTCTCCAGGAGGGCGGTGAGGATCGCGTGCGGGAGTGACATGGGGGCAATCCTAGGGAGGCGGTCCTGGGGACGGGCCGCGCAGGCGTGGGATCAGAGCGCGGCGGCCAGCTCCGTGCCCTGCTTGATGGCGCGCTTGGCGTCCAGCTCGGCCGCGACGTCCGCGCCCCCGATGAGGTGGGCCGCGACGCCGGCCGCGACGAGCTCCTCGTACAGGTCGCGGCGCGGGTCCTGTCCGGAGCAGAGCACGACCGTGTCGACGGGGATCACGGACGACTCTCCGTCGACGGTGATGTGCAGGCCCGCGTCGTCGATCAGGTCGTAGCTGGCTCCCGCCACCATGGCGACGCCGCGGTGGCGCAGCTCGGTGCGGTGGATCCAGCCCGTGGTCTTGCCGAGACCCTGGCCGACCTTGGAGGTCTTGCGCTGCAGCAGGTGGACGGTGCGGGGCGGTGTCGGCCGCTCGGGCTTCGTCAGACCGCCGCGCTCGCGGAAGTCCATGTCGACGCCCCACTGCCGGAAGTACGTGGCCGGGTCCAGGCTCGCCTTCTCGCCGCCGTCGGTGAGGAACTCGGCGACGTCGAAGCCGATGCCGCCCGCGCCGATGATCGCGACCCGCTCCCCCACGGGCGCGCCGTCGCGCAGCACGTCGAGGTAGCCGACGACGCTGGGGTGGTCGATGCCGGGGATCTCCGGGATACGGGGGGTGACGCCGGCGGCGACGACCACTTCGTCGTACGCCTCCCCCGCGAGCGTGTCCGCGGTGACGACGGTGTTCAGCCGGACGTCGACGCCGCGCAGGTCGAGCTGGGTGCGGAAGTAGCGGAGGGTCTCGTCGAACTCCTCCTTGCCGGGGACCTTGCGGGCGACGTTGAGCTGGCCGCCGATCTCGGCTGCCGCGTCGTACAGCGTGACGTCGTGGCCGCGTTCGGCGGCGGAGACGGCGAAGGCGAGTCCTGCGGGGCCCGCGCCGACGACGGCGATGCGCTTCTTGGTGCGGGTGGGCGAAAGCACGAGCTCGGTCTCGTGGCAGGCGCGCGGGTTCACCAGGCAGGAGGTGATCTGCAGGTTGAAGGTGTGGTCGAGGCAGGCCTGGTTGCAGCCGATGCAGGTGTTGATGGCCTCGGGCCGCTCGGCCCTCGCCTTGTTGACGAAGTCCGGGTCGGCGAGCAGCGGGCGGGCCAGCGACACCATGTCGGCGGCGCCGTCGGCGAGCAACTGCTCGGCGATCTCGGGGGTGTTGATGCGGTTGACGGTCACGAGCGGCACGGAGACCTCGCCCATGAGCTTCTTCGTGACGAAGCTGTACGCGCCGCGCGGCACCGACGTCGCGATGGTGGGGATCCGCGCCTCGTGCCAGCCGATGCCGGTGTTGATGATCGTGGCGCCCGCGGCCTCGATCTCCTTGGCGAGGTGGACGACCTCTTCGAGGGTCGAGCCGCCGGGCACGAGGTCCAGCATGGAGAGGCGGTAGATGATGATGAAGTCGGCGCCGACGCGTTCGCGGGTGCGGCGGACGATCTCGACGGGGAAGCGGATGCGGTTCTCGTAGGAGCCGCCCCAGCGGTCGGTGCGCTGGTTGGTGGGGGCCGCGATGAACTCGTTGATCAGGTAGCCCTCGGAGCCCATGACCTCGACGCCGTCGTAGCCCGCGAGCTTGGCGAGTTCGGCGGCGCGCACGAAGTCCTCGACGGTCTGCTCGACCTCGTCGTCGGTGAGCTCGCGAGGCACGAAGGGGCTGATCGGCGCCTGGATGGCGCTGGGCGCGACGAGCTTGTCGTGGTAGGCGTACCGGCCGAAGTGGAGGATCTGCATCGCGATCTTCCCGCCCTCGGCGTGCACGGCGGCGGTGATCGCCGCGTGCTCCTTCGCCTCCGCCTCGGTGGTGAGCTTGGCGCCGCCGTCCCAGGGCCTGCCGAGCTCGTTCGGGGCGATGCCGCCGGTGACGATGAGGCCGACGCCGCCGCGCGCCCGGGTCGCGTAGAACTCCGCCATCCGCTCGAAGCCGTTGGGCGCCTCTTCGAGGCCCACGTGCATGGAGCCCATGAGGACCCGGTTGGGCAGGGTGGTGAAGCCCAGGTCGAGCGGGTTCAGCAGGTTCGGGTATCGGCTCATGGGCCCCTCCGTACGCGGTGTCTACAGGACAGTTGTAGACCAGGCGCGGACGTTGTGCAACTAGTTGCATAACCTCGCCGGAGGGGACCGCCGCGGCCGACGCGATGTCCGAATCCCGCCAGCCGCACCCCCGCGCACGCCCCAGACTGGAGGCAGCACCCGAACGCTTGAGGAGAGTCCGATGACCGTCCACACGACGATCGACAGTCCGCTGGGCGAGCTGCTGCTGGTGGGCGAGGAGTCGGCCACCGCCAAGGGCGGCACCGCGCTGGCCTCGCTGTCCATGCCGGGCCAGAAGGGCGGCGCCGTCGTCCTTGACGGCTGGGTGCGCGACGACGCGGCCTTCGACGTGATCACCGCGCAGCTGCGCTCGTACTTCGCCGGAAGCCTGACCCACTTCGACATCGAGTACGCCGCCGGGGCGGGCACCGAGTTCCAGCGCAAGGTCTGGTCGGCGCTGGACACGGTCCCCTACGGCACCACGACCACGTACGGGCGGCTCGCCGAGCAGCTCGGCCTCTCCCGAGCCGCCGTCCGCGCCCTCGGCACCGCCGTCGGACGCAACCCGCTGCTGATCGTGCGCCCCTGCCACCGGGTGGTCGGCGCCGACGGCTCCCTCACCGGTTACGCCGCGGGCCTCGACCGCAAGCGGCGGCTCCTCGACCTGGAGGCGGCCTGACCGCCACCGCACGGACACCCCCGTCCGGTCATCGGTCTTCGGTGAAGCCGCTGACGCGCAGCGTGATGTTCAGCCGCCCGGCCAGCCCCAGCTCCGGCGGCCCGGTGCCGGGGATGATCCGCGGCACCCCGTGGTGGGCGAGGCGGGAGGCGCCGCCGAAGACGACCAGGTCGCCGCTGCGCAGCTCGATGTCCGTGTACGGCCTGGTGCGCGTCTCCGTGTTGCCGAAGCGGAAGACGCCCGTGTCACCGAGGCTGAGGGACACCACGGGCGCGCCGGACTTCTCGTCGCTGTCGCGGTGCATGCCCATGCGCGCGTCGGCGTCGTAGAAGTTGACGAGGGCGATGTCGTACGTCTCATCGACCTCGTGACCGGCGGCTTCGGCCGCCCGGCGGCCCAGCTCGGCGAGCCACGGCGGCATCGGCTTCACGGGGGCGCCGTCCCCGTCGACCACGGTCCGCGCGTACCCGTACGGATACCAGTGCCAGCCCAGACAGAACTGCCGAGCGGTCATCGCGCCGCCGCCGGGTGTCTTGACTTGCCGCAGCCCGGCGGGCGGCGCCGCCCACGCCCGGCAGGCCGCCACGAGACGCAGCTGTTCCTCCGGTGCCAGCCAGTCCGGCAGGTGCACCGCCCCCGGGCCGAGGACGGTGCGGCTCCGGGGGAACAGTTCGTCGTGGGCCACGTCGGTCAGTATGGCCACGTCCAGTCGGCGACCTCGGGCAGGTCCGTGCCGTGCTCGCGGATCCAGGCGTCGTGCCGGGTGCGGACGTCGGCCATCGCCTGGCGTACGGCCGTCGCCCGCACGGCCAGGCCCGGGACGCGGTCGATGACGTCCATGACGAGCCGGTACCGGTCGAGGTTGTTGCGGACGACCATGTCGAACGGCGTGGTGGTCGTGCCCGCCTCCGTATAGCCGCGCACGTGCAGGTGGTCGTGGCCGGTGCGGCGGTAGGCGAGGCGGTGGATCAGCCACGGGTAGCCGTGATAGGCGAAGATCACCGGCTTGTCGCGGGTGAAGAGCGCGTCGTACTCGGAGTCCGCCATCCCGTGCGGGTGCTCCTCGCGGGGCATCAGGCGGGCCATGTCGACGACGTTCACGACGCGCACGGTGAGCTCGGGCAGGTGCTCGCGCAGCAGCGCCGCGGCGGCGAGGACTTCCTGGGTGGGCACGTCACCCGCGCAGGCGAGGACGACGTCGGGTTCCCGCGAGCCGTCGTCCGTCCCCGCCCACTCCCAGACGCCCGCCCCGCGCGCGCAGTGGGCACGGGCGTCGTCGAGGGAGAGCCAGTCGAAGCAGGGCTGCTTGCCCGCGACGACGACGTTGACGTAGTCCCGGCTGTGCAGGACGTGCTCGGTCACGGAGAGCAGGGTGTTGGCGTCCGGCGGGAGGTAGACGCGTACGACGTGGGGGCTCTTGTTGAGCACGTGGTCCACGAAGCCGGGGTCCTGGTGCGAGAAGCCGTTGTGGTCCTGCCGCCACACATGCGAGGTCAGCAGGTAGTTCAGGGACGGCACGGGCGCGCGCCACGGCAGGGTGCGGGAAGTCTTCAGCCACTTGATGTGCTGGTTGACCATCGAGTCGACGATGTGGACGAACGCTTCGTAGCAGGAGAACAGGCCGTGGCGGCCGGTGAGGGTGTAGCCCTCCAACCAGCCCTGGCAGAGGTGTTCGGAGAGGACTTCCATGACGCGGCCGTCGCGGGCGAGGTGCTCGTCCGTGTCGAGGATCCGGGCCTGCCAGGCCTTGCCCGTCGCGTCGTAGAGCGCGCCGAGCCGGTTGGACTCGGTCTCGTCCGGGCCCACGACGCGGAAGTCGCGGCGCCCCGCGGTGTCCGCCATGACCTGCGCGAGCAGCTTGCCGGTGATCCGGGTCGGCTCGTGCAGGGTCGTGCCCGGCTTGTCCACGGGAACGGCGAACTTCTCCAGGGGCGGGACGGGCAGCCTGCGGGTCAGGCGGCCGCCGTTGGCGTGCGGGGTGGCGCCGAGCCGACGCTCGCCGCCGGGGACGCAGGCCAGGACCTGCTCGGTGGGGCGGCCGTCCGCGTCGAAGAGCTCCTGGGGGCGGTAGGACTTCAGCCACTTCTCCAGCTGCCGCAGGTGTTCCGGGTTCTCGCGGACCCCGGAGAGCGGCACCTGATGCGCGCGCCAGGTGTTCTCGACGGGCTCCCCGTCGACGGCCTCCGGCCCTGTCCAGCCCTTGGGCGTGCGCAGCACGATCACCGGCCACCGCGGGCGGCCCTGCACTCCCCCGCCGCCGCGGGCGGCCCGCTGGACCGCGGCGATGCGGTCGAGCGCCTGGTCCATGGCCTTGGCCATCGCCTGGTGGACCTTGCGCGGCTCGTCACCGGCGACGTACAGCGGCTCGTGGCCGTAGCCCTTGAGGAGCGCGTCGAGTTCGGCCTCGGGGAGGCGGGCGAGGACGGTCGGGTTGGCGATCTTGTAGCCGTTGAGGTGGAGGATCGGCAGGACCGCGCCGTCGTGCGCCGGGTCGTGGAACTTGTTGCAGTGCCAGGAGGCGGCCAGCGGCCCGGTCTCGGCCTCGCCGTCACCGATGACGCAGGCGACCAGCAGGTCCGGGTTGTCGAGGGCGGCTCCGTAGGCGTGCGCGAGCGAGTAGCCGAGCTCACCGCCCTCGTGGATCGAACCGGGCGTCTCGGGCGCCACGTGGCTCGGCACACCCCCGGGGAACGAGAACTGGCGGAACAGCTTCGCCATGCCCTCCGCGTCCCGCGAGACGTCGGGATAGACCTCGCTGTACGAGCCCTCCAGCCAGGAGTTGGCGAGCACGGCGGGGCCGCCGTGGCCCGGCCCCCACACGCACAGGGCCTCGAGATCCCGCTCCTGGATCACGCGGTTGAGGTGGGTGTGGACGAAGTTGAGGCCGGGTGACGTGCCCCAGTGGCCGAGCAGGCGCGGCTTGATGTGCTCGGGCCGCAGCGGCTCGGTCAGCAGGGGGTTGCTCATCAGATAGATCTGGCCGACGGCCAGGTAGTTGGCGGCGCGCCAGTGGGCGTCGAGCGCCGCCAGGTGGTCCTTCGCCACGGGTGCCACAGGTCCTCCTCGCGTGATTCGGGGCATACGGCGGGGTCAGGCGTGCCGATCGGGTTCCACGTGAGTGGCGGGTCAGTCGTGCGGGACGCTGTCGTCGGCGCTTTCGTGCGGTGGGCCGGCCATGCGGCACGGTTTCCCTCCGCGTCCAGCACATCAGCCGTGCGGGACGACCGCCACCGGGCAGGCCGCATGGTGGAGCACCGCGTGGCTGACCGGCCCGAGCTGCATACCGGGCCGGCCCTCGCGGCGGTGGGCGCCGACCACGAGGAGGTCGGAGTCGCGGGCCGCGTCGAGCAGCGCGGTGCGGGCGTGCCCTTCCGGCACGTCGCGGCGCACCGTGAGGGTGCGGTGGGCGCGCAGGGGTGCGCGCAGGGCCTCGTCCAGCTGCTCCTCGGCCCGCCGCTGGTGCGGGTCGGTGAGCCCGGCGGGCGTGGGCCGGGCCGGGGCTTCGTGGGCCGGGCAGCGCCAGGCGTGCACGGCGCGCAGGGTGGCGCCGCGCCGCTCCGCCGCGTCGCACGCGAAGGCAACGACGGCGGCCGAGTCGCCGGGCTCCCCCACGCCGACGGTGATCTGTGATCCGGCCTCCGGGTTCGGGCCGCGCCCGCCGACGACATGCGACCCGCTGTCCCGCTTCGGCGCGCCGCCGCCGACGGCCTGCGGCCCGCTGCCCCGCTTCGGCGCACCGTCGCCGACGACCTGCGGCCCGCTGCCCCGCTCCGGCGCACCGCCGACGACGACCTGCGGCCCGCTGCCCCGGTTCGCGGCGCCTTCGGCATCGCGTACGACGACGACCGGCGCCGTGGCGCGGGCGGCGACCGCCAGGCTCACCGAGCCGAGCAGCAGCCCGGCGAGCCGGCCCCTGCCCCGGCTGCCGACGACGACCATCGAGGCCTCGCCGCTCACGCGGATCAGCGCGGCGGCCGGATCTTCGGGCAGGACCGCGCCGCTCACCTCGACGGCGGCCGTACGGCGGCGGGCGTGCTCCACGGCCCGCTCGACGACCTGGTCCGCCGAGACCTGTACGGCGTCGCCGCCGCCGGTGCCGAAGGACGGCTCGTGCCCCTCGTACCACTCCCAGCTCGACGCGTACACGACGCGCAGCGGTGTCTCCCGCCGGACGGCCTCGTCGACGGCCCAGTCCAGCGCCCGCAGGCCGGCCGGTGAACCGTCGACACCCACGATCAGGGGCAGTTCCACGGTCGATCGTCTCCCTCCGCCGCCGGGGGCCGCGGCTCGGCCCGGCCGTCGCCCTACGACGCTGCCATCACGCGCGCCCGCGCGGGAGTGCCGAACAGGCCCGGTGTCGGTGTCGGAGGTCGCCCCTCACCGCCCGTCCTTCACCGTCCGCCTTTGACCGCCCGCAGCAGGACGAACTTCGGGTCGCTCGCCACGACCTCCGCGTTGCCGAAGAGCTTGCGGAGGCGCACGTGGTAGCCGAGGTGGCGGTTGCCGATGACCCACAGCTCGCCGCCGGGGCGCAGCGCGGCGCGGGCGCCGGTGAACATGCGGCGGGCGGTCGCGTCGGTCGTCGCCTGGTGGCTGTGGAAGGGCGGGTTGTTGAGAACCAGGTCCACGGTTTCCGGCGGCACGGCGGTGAGGGCGTCGCCGGCCACGAAGTGCGCCTTGGCGTCGGCGGCGGCGTTGGCGCGGAAGGTGGCCTCGGCGGAGGCGACGGCCTGGAACGACTCGTCGATGAAGGTGACCGTGGCGTCGGGGTCTGCGACGGAGGCGGCGGTGCCGAGCACGCCGTTGCCGCAGCCGAGGTCCACGACGTGGGCGGCGCCGCGGGCGCGCGGCAGGTGCTTGAGGAAGAAGCGGGTGCCGATGTCGAGCCGGTCGGCGCAGAAGATGCCCGCGTGGTTGACGACGGTCAGGCCCGCGCCCGCGCCGGAGTCGGCGGGCAGCACGTAAGTGCGGGGCCAAGGGCTGACTCCCGCCGCCTCCCCCGGACCCGGGGTGCTGAAGATGAGGCGTGCCTTCTGCCGGGCCAGCGACGTCCTGGTCGGGCCGATGATCCGCTCGAAGAGCTCCAGCGTCGACGTGTGGATCTCGGTGACCATGCCGGTGCCGACGACGACCGTGCCTTCGTGCAGGGCGGGCGCGAGCCGGTGCAGCTGGTCCTCGAGGAGCGCGAGGCTCTTGGGTACGCGGACCAGGAGTACGTCGACGCGGGCGGGCGGAGTGTCCCTGGTCGTCAGGAGCCGTGCCGCGTCCGGCGGGTGTCCGGCCCGCGCCAGGTTGGCGCGGGTGGCCTGCTGGGCGAGGAAGGAGTCGGTGATCTGCACCGGCACGCGCGCGTGCCCCGCGAGCGCGGTGGTCAGCGCGCCCCACCGGTCACCGACGACGGCCACGGTTCCGGAGAGGTCGACGGCCGCCGCCCCCTCCTCGCCCGCCAGGTGCCGCAGCAGATAGGCGTCGGCCGCCGACCAGGCGCGCAGCTGGTCGCGGGGGTCCTCCGGGAAGCGGGTGAGGTCGTACGCGCCCCATGACGTGCTCAAACGGTTCATCGTGCCCTCAGGCTAACGGAGGGCCCACAGCAGCCCGTACGCGCAGCCCGCGAGCCGCACCGGGCGCGGGCACGGACTCTCACTGTCCCGCCGGGGCCTCGAACCAGGTGGGGCCGTCGGCCATCGCGTGCTTGATCCGGGACAGCGCGAACTCGTTCAGCGGGGGCAGCGCGTCCACGTCGAACCACGCCACTTCCAGCGACTCGTCGTCGTTGACGCGCGCCTCGCCGCCGACGGCACGGCAGCGCAGCGTGATGTCCATGTACTGGCAGGTGTCACCGTTGTCGTAGGTGACCGGCTGGAGGGCCTGCACCAGGACGACGCGCTCCGGCACGCAGTGCACGGCCGTCTCCTCGTACACCTCGCGCACCGCGCACTCCGCGGGCTGCTCACCCGGGTCGGGGATGCCGCCGATCACCGCCCACTTGCCGTTGTCGGAGCGTCGCCCGAGCAGCACCCGGCCCTCGTCGTCGAAGACGACGGCGGTGACGCCGGGGAGCCAGAGCAGCTGCTGCCCGGCGGCGGCCCGGATGGTGCGGATGAAATCAGGAGTAGCCATGGCCCGACCCTATCGGCGCGGCACCGGCGTCCCCGCCGAGGCCGGGACCTACTCCACTCCGGGGCGCCGGGTCCGCACAGCCGAGGTCACGGCCCAGCCGAGGCCGCCCGCGGCGAGCAGCACCAGGATGGCCTCGGGCAGCACGCCGAGGCGGGTTGCGGGGGTCCGCGAGGAGCGCAGCGGCACCTCTTCGACGAGCGAGTCGGCGGTGTACCACGTCGTCTTCGCCCGCACCTCGCCGTCCGGCATGATCACCGCGCTGACGCCGCTGGTCACCGGCACCGTGACGGCGCGGCTGTGCTCAACGGCGCGGATCCGGGACATCGCGAGCTGCTGGTAGGTCATCTCGCTGCGGTCGAAGGTGGCGTTGTTGCTGGGTACCGAGATGAGCTGCGCGCCGTGAGTGACGGTGTCGCGCACCGCCCAGTCGAACGCCGCCTCGTAACAGGTCGCGATGCCCACCTTCGTACCGGCCATGGTGAAGACGCCGGGCGCCGTGCCGCGGCTGAAGTCCTGGCGCACCTTGTCGACGTCGCTGCTGAAGGCGCTGATGAGCGAGCGCAGCGGGATGTACTCGCCGAAGGGCTGGATCTGCCGCTTGTCGTAGGTGTCCGTGGGGCCCTTCTCCGGGTCCCAGAGGATCTGCTCGTTGTAGAGCCTGCCGTCCTTCTTCTCGACGACGCCGCCGACGGAGACGGGCGCCCCGATGGCCTTGACCGCGCCCTCGATCGCGAGGCGCGCGTCGGGGTTGGTGAACGGGTCGATGTCGGAGGAGTTCTCCGGCCACAGGACGAGGTCGGGGCGCTTCACCTTGCCCGCCTTCACCTCGGCGGCGAGGCGTTCGGTCTCGCGCACGTGGTGGTCGAGGACGGCGCGGCGCTGCGCGTTGAAGTCGAGTCCCGCGCGCGGGACGTTGCCCTGGATCGCGGCGACGGTCGCGGTGCCGTCCTCCGCCTCGTCGCTGACGAGCGCCCGCGCCGCGAAGGCGCCGGCCACGGGCACGAGCACGCTGAGCGCCGCGACCGCCGCCGCGCCCCGGCGCACGACACGGGTACCGCGTACGTCGACGACCTGGCGCACGACCTCGTACAGACCGAACCCGCACAGGACGACCGCGAACCCGAGCACGGGAGTGCCGCCGAGCGCGGCGAGCGGCAGGAAGACGCCGTCCGCCTGGCCGAAGGCGACCTTCCCCCAGGGGAAGCCGTTGAACGGCACACGCGCGCGTGCCGCTTCCCCCGCGATCCACAGGGCGGCCGCCCAGAGCGGATACGCGGGCAGCCGCGAGACGGTCGCGATGCCCGCGCCCACGAGAGCGACGAAGACCGCCTCGACCGCCGCGAGCGCCAGCCACGGGCCTGGGCCGACCTCGACGCCGGTCCACACGAGGAGCGGCAGCAGGAAGCCGAGGCCGAAGAGGTAGCCGAGGCCGAGGCCCGCCTTCCAGGTCCGGCCGCGCAGACACCAGGCGAGGGCGGCGAAGGCGGGGAGCGCCAGCCACCACAGCGTGCGGGGCGGGAAGCTGACGTAGAGCAGCACTCCGGAGAGGGCCGCCACGGCGGCGGGCGCGAGCCGTCGCAGGACGCGCACGGCCCGGTGGGCCCGCGGGGGCTGCGGATCGAGCTGGTCCGGCTCGTCTACGGGAGTGGTGGTGGCGGTCACCCGGGGAGTGTACGGCGCGTCACCTGGGCGCCGACAGCTCGGTCGGCCGGGGCGACGGGGGCCGCGCGCGGCACCGCCGGCCGTATCGTTCCTGCACAACCGGTCCCGCGGTCCGGCGCCAGCCGTTAGCGTGTGGCCGAGTCCTCTGCCTCCGGCCGGTTCGCGTCACCGCGGACGCGGCCCGCGTCGGCGGGGGCCCGTCATACACCGGGGGGCGACGGGGTGGGGTCAACGGGGACGGCCATGCCGGCCGGTCCGGCGGCGGCGCGGGAGCGCCCTGCCGCGTCCGACGCGACGGGCGGCGCGCTGCTCGGGGCGTGCGCGGCCTGGGCGCTGATCACCGCGGGTGTGCACGGCGGAAGCCCCGAGGGCGTGCTCCTCGCGGTCCTCGCCGTGGCCGCCGGTTACGCGGGCGGCCGGATCTCCGGGGCACTGCTGCCGGTCGCCGCGCCCTGCGCGGGCGCGCTCGCGGGGCTCGGCCTCGCCGTGGCGGCGCCGCGCCTCACACTCGGCCCGTCCTCCTCCCTGGGCCACACCGGTGCCACGGCCGCTCTGCTGATCCTCGCGACCGGTGCGGCCTGCTGTGCGGCGTGGGCGGCCCGGACTCCGGTGGCGCGCCTCGTGCTGCGGCTGCTTGCCGTGGGGATCGCCGGTGCCGCGGCGGCGCTCGGTTCCCCGGCCGGCTGTGCGGGGTCCGTCGTGGTGCTGCTCTGTTCGCTGGCGGTGGCCCGGCTGCGCGGCAGGACGCTCGGTCTCGCCGGGCTCGCGCTCGCGTCGGTGCTGATCACCGGCGTTTCGCTGGCGGTGGCCGACGACGCGCTGCCGGGCGGTCTGACGGCGCCCGTGGAGAGCGGCCTCGGCCGGCACCGTGTGCTGCTGTGGCAGGACGCGCTGGCCCTGGCGGAGCAGGAGCCCGCGACGGGGGTGGGCCCCGGCCGGTTCGGTGAGGTCAGTCCGGTGGCCGCCGAATATCTCCTGGCGGACGGGAAGCCGCATTCGGCGCCGCTGCAGCAGGCTTCGGAGCAGGGTTTCGTCGGGGTGGGGCTGCTGGCGGCGGTGTTCTGCTGGCTGCTGTACGCCCTGTGGCGTTCACCCGGCTCCACCCAGGTCGTGCTCTCGGCGGGCGCCGCCCTGACGGCGCTGACGGCCGTGGCGGCGGTGGGCAACGCGCTGAGCGTGACGACGGTGACGACCGGTGCGGGCCTCCTCGCGGGCATCGCGACGGCCCGGCCTCTGCACGAGGACCCGTTGCGCGGCGGCCGTCCGGTCAGCCCGCGTTCCCCATGAGCCGCAGCCGGGCCCTGATGGCGCGCACCGCCGACTCGGCGTTGTCCACCGTCACCGTGAACTTGTGGCCGTCGCCCAGGCTGAGCACCAGGCCCTCGCCGCGCCTGACCACGACGGCGGTGCCCTTCTCGGGCCGCCAGCGGTATCCCCAGCCGCCCCACTGCCGGGGTGTCACGGCGGGCGCGAACTCCGCGCCGACGACATGGGAGAGCGGGATGAGGCGGCGCGGCAGCCCCAGATGACCGCAGCGCACCTCAAGGAAGTCCTTGTCGACCTTCACGGCCACATGGACGAAGGCGAGCGTCCCGAAGAGCATCAGGAGGCCGACCGCGATGCAGCCCACGACGGACATGACCAGAGGTGCGATGCCGGAGGTCCACATGGAGCCGACCGCGAGCTCGATGCCGAGCGCCAGGCAGGCGGCGCCGGCACACGCGAGGAGCCACTGGACGCGGTTGGTCGCGCGTCCGGTCCAGACCTCGTGCGGGTTGTCGGATGCGGCCCGCTCGTCGTGGGCGTAGTCCTTCATGCCATCGAGACTACTCAGATTCCGCGGTGAAGCCACCGCGTAGCGGAACGTCACGGCCCGCTCACGCGGGGACCGCCGCGCGTCAGAGCGCCGGGCTGGTCTCCGCGAGCATGCGCCCCTCCGCGTAGGTGAGCGCTGTCGTCGGCAGCTGCTCCTCGCGGCCGCTGAGCAGGACGGTGAGGCCGGGGGCGGCCGCCGCGGGATCGGTGGCGACGGGGTCGGTGCCGGGGCGGGCGCCGATCCTGCGCAGCGCCTGGGCGGCCACCGCACCGGCCGAACCGTGCAGGACGAGGGGCGGCAGACCCGGCTGCTGGACGGCGGCGCGAATACGCTCAGCGACCAGTTCGTAATGGGTGCAGCCCAGGACGACGGCCCTTACATCGCGCGGGGTGAGGGCCGCGGCGGCGGCGATCGTCTCGTCGATGGCCTTCTCGTCCGCGTACTGCACGGCGTCGGCCAGGCCGGGGCAGGGCACTTCGGTGACGTCGATGCCGCGCGCGAACTCGTCGATGAGGCCGCGCTGGTAGGGGCTGCCGGTGGTGGCGGGCGTGGCCCAGATGGCGACGGGTCCGCCGCCCGCGGCCGCGGGCTTGATCGCCGGCACGGTCCCGATCACCGGGATCGCGGGCTCGAGGCGGGCGCGCAGGGTGGGCAGCGCGTGCACGGACGCGGTGTTGCAGGCCACGATCAGGGCGTCGGGCCGGTGTGCGGCGGCGGCCTCGGCGACGGCGACGGCCCGCCCGGTGAGGTCCTCCGCGGTGCGTGGCCCCCAGGGCATTCCGTCCGGGTCCGAGGAGAGGACGAGATCGGCGTCGGGTCGCAGGCGACGCACCGCGGCCGCCGCGGCGAGCAGTCCGATGCCGGAGTCCATGAGCGCGATCTTCACCCGGTCACCATAGTCGATGGGCCCCACAGGCCCCTTCCCGTGGGGCAGACTTCGTCGGATGAGCGCCGTTGCGTGGATCGCCGCCGGATCGCTTGCCGCGTGGCTGTGGCTGCTGTTGGGGCAGGGCTTCTTCTGGCGTACGGACGTCCGTCTGCCACCGCGCCGGGATCCCGGGCAGTGGCCGTCGGTCTGTGTCGTCGTCCCCGCCCGGGACGAGGCGGCGGTGCTGCCGCGGAGCCTGCCGTCGCTGCTCGCGCAGGACTATCCGGGGCGGGCCGAGGTCTTCCTCGTCGACGACGGCAGTTCGGACGGCACGGGGGAGCTGGCCCGCGCGCTGGCCGAGCGGCACGGCGGCCTGCAGCTGACCGTCGGCTCCCCCGGCGAGCCGCCCGCGGGCTGGACGGGCAAGCTCTGGGCGGTACGCCATGGCATCGCCCTCGCCCGCGCACGTGACCCCGAGTACCTCCTGCTCACCGACGCGGACATCGCCCACGAACCGGACAGCCTGCGCCAGTTGGTGGCCGCGGCGGACCACGAGGGCTTCGACCTCGTCTCCCAGATGGCCAGGCTGCGGGTGGAAAGCGGCTGGGAGCGCCTGGTGGTCCCGGCGTTCGTCTACTTCTTCGCGCAGCTCTATCCGTTCCGGTGGATCGCCCGGAAGGGCTCGCGGAC
Source organism: Streptomyces sp. NPDC039462 (assembly GCF_055639375.1). Lineage (NCBI taxonomy): Bacteria > Bacillati > Actinomycetota > Actinomycetes > Kitasatosporales > Streptomycetaceae > Streptomyces > Streptomyces sp. NPDC039462. Next base: position 289,507 of record NZ_JBVKAO010000003.1, on the reverse strand, counting down.
GGCCGCCGCGGCGGGCGGCTGTGTCCTGTTGCGCACGGACGCCGCCGAGCGCGCCCGGGTCCCGGACGCCATCCGGCACGCGGTGATCGACGACGTGGCGCTCGCGCGGGCGGTGAAGCGCTCCGGCGGTCACATCTGGCTCGGCCTCGCGACACGCGTCGACAGCGTGCGCCCCTATCCGCGCCTCGGTGATCTGTGGCGGATGGTGTCGCGCAGCGCGTACGCACAGCTGCGGCACAACCCCCTGCTGCTCGCCGGGACGGTCGCGGGTCTCGCCGTGGTGTACCTCGCCCCGCCGGTGGCGCTGTTCGCGGGTCTCGCCATGGGAAGCGCGGCGGCGGCCGCGGCCGGTGGTCTCGCGTGGCTGGTGATGACGGTGACGTACCTGCCGATGCTGCGCTACTACGGACAGCCGCTGTCGCTCGCCCCGCTGCTGCCCGCCACCGCGTTCCTGTATCTCCTGATGACCGTGGACTCGGCGGTGCAGCACTACAGGGGGCGCGGTGCGGCGTGGAAGGGCCGTACGTACGCGCGTCCCGACACCGCCGCTCCGGGCCCTGCCCCCGACCCCGCCCCCGAGTAGCGCTGAGGCGTCACTTCCTGCCGGGCGTCCAGTTCATGCCCCACCCGTAGGTGTGGTCCATGGTGCGCTGCGGGCTCACGCCGCGCTCCGGCACCAGGTAGCGGGCCTCCCGCTGGACGACGAGGTCGCCGCCGTTGTTGGTGAGCAGCGCCAGCGCGCACACGGTCGAGGGGACCGTGCACTCGTCGAGCGAGAAGTCGACCGGGGCGCCGTGCTGGGGCTGGAGGGTGACCGTGGCGTTGAGGTCGGCGAAGCTCCGGGCGCCTTGGTAGATGGTCACGAAGATGACGATGCGCCGGAAGTCGTTGATGTGGTCGAGGTTGATGGTGAGGTTCTCGCCGGTGGCGACGGCTCCGGTGCGGTCGTCGCCGTCGAGCAGGATGTACGGGGGTTGGTGCAGCGCTCCGAAGGCGTTGCCCAGCGCCTGGACGACTCCCTTGCGGCCGTCGGCGAGTTCGTAGAGGGCGCAGAGGTCGAGGTCGAGGTCGGCGTGCATGGCGACGGCCCGGCCCAGTTTGGCGCCCCACCCCTTGAACTGCTTGCGCACCTCCCAGTTGAGGTTCACGCGCATGCCGCCCGAGGTGCCGCCCTGCTTGGTCAGGGAGACCGACGGCGCGTCCTTCGTGAGGGTGACCTTGGTCAGGCGTACGGGGGCGGGGGCAGGGGCGGCCGGTGGGGGTGCGGGGGCGGCCGGGGCTACGGGGGCGGATGGGGCCACCGGGTCGGGCGCGGCTACGGGGGCAGGTGCGGCTACCGGGGCAGGTGCGGCTACCGGGGCAGGTGCCGCCACCGGGGCGGGCGCCGCCTGCTGTGGCTCGTCCACCGAGATGCCGTAGTCCGTCGCGAGGCCTTCGAGCCCGCTGCCGTACCCCTGTCCGACGGCGCGGAACTTCCACGCGCCCTGGCGCCGGTAGAGCTCGCCGAGGACGAAGGCGGTCTCCACGGTCGCGTCCGCGCTGTCGTAGCGCGCGAGTTCGGCGCCGCTCGACGCGTCCAGGACGCGGATGTAGAGGCCGGGCACCTGTCCGAACGTGCCGCTGTCGGCCGACGCGGCGAGCACCACGGTCTCGATGCCGGGCTCCACGCGCGCGAGGTCGACCGTCAGCACATCGGTCACACCGGCGCCGGAACGCTGCTTGCCCTCGTGGCGCACCGCTCCGGAGGAGTGCTCCGGCTGGTTGTAGAAGACGAAGTCCGCGTCCGAGCGCACCTTTCCGGAAGGCGACAACAACAGCGCGGACGCGTCGGCGTCCGGCACTCCGGCTCCGGAACCCCACCCCAATTCGATCCGTACCGCGGGTGCCGGTACGGGAACGTTCGATCCTTTAGGCATTGTCATGTCCGCCCCCATCGCAAGTCGCCGTCCGGCAGGGCCGCCGTTTCCGTTCCCGGCCAACCTATTACCCGGACCGCGAAGAGGCCCACGACGGCGCCCCGGGGGCCTTCCCGGCCGACCGCGGGTAACCCGCCAGGAGCTCGGCCTTTACACGATCCGTACGCCGTTCGGCGACCGATTTTCCCAAGTTCGCTCGCATTGGGGATCCACGACCACTGTCGACACGTAAAACAACCCTCTTATCGGTCTCCCCAACCAGCACATCTAGGGCTTAACTTATGGAGCATGACCTCCCCCCGCTCCACCTATGGCGGCGGTTACTACTCCGCGCCGTCCTTCCCGGACACCCCGATCTATGACTCCCTCGTCGCAGAGCGGGGCACTCCTCAGATCGCCCCGATCCGGGTCCCTTCCGCGTACGACACGGGTAACCACCTGCCCGCACTGCCGGCCGCGCTGCCCGCGCTGCCGGCCGCCCCTTCCCACCCCAACCAGGGGTACGGCTATCCGCAGGCCCAGCAGCCCGCACCGCTGCAGCAGGCCCCGGCGCCGTACATCCCGCAGCAGGCCGCGGCCCCGCGCGGATACCCGGGCGCCCAGCCCCAGCGACCCGCGCCCGGTACGGGTTACGAGGCGATGCGCCCGGCGGCCCCCCGCCCCGCGCCCGCGACGTACGAGGATCCGTACAACCGCCCCTACCGCGGGTACTGACCTCCAGGCGGCCGGGGGCACGCTCTGCGTGACGCCGCCGTCGGGCCTCGGCCCGGCGGCGGCATCCGCATGCCCGCGCCCGGGTGGGGAACCCGGCGCCGGGCCATGGACGTTGAGACGGACGCGGAAGGGGGTGCGGAGCAGTGCGGGCAATCGTCGGCCTCTGGCGGTGGCGGCACAATCCGCTGTGCCGCGGCACCGACCTCGCCGAGGCCTGGCTGGCCCTGGTCGCGCTGGTGTCGATCGTCGTCGCCGTCCCGGTCGTCGGCGTGTGCACCACGAGCCTGGCGCGGGACGCCCTCCTCGCCTCGGTGCACCAGCAGCGCGCGGAGCGCCACGCGATCACCGGCACCGTCCTGCGGAAGGTCGAATCGCCACCGGTCGACCCCGACCCCGAGACCTCTTCGGCACGCGACGCGCGCAGTCGTGTCCTCGCGCGCTGGCAGGCACCGGACCACACCGACCGTCGCGGCGTCGTCCTGTCCGAGCTCGAGTCCCCGCGCCCGGGCGACCGTTTCAGGCTGTGGACCGACGAGCGGGGCCGGGTCGTCGGCCGCCCGCTGGACGACGCGACCGCGACGACGCACGCGGTGCTCGCCGGATTCGGCGCGGCCACGGCGAGCGTCGGCATCGTCGAGGGCACCCGCAGGCTGATCCTCTGGCGCATCGTGCGGGCGCGGCACGAGCGGCTGGACCGGGCATGGGAGAAGGCGGGCCCGGACTGGGGCCGAACCGGCGCCGGTTCCTGACCCGCCCGCCCCGGCCATCGGGTCAACTCCGCCTGCCCGCGCGCGCTACGGTGGACCGGCCGAACTCCTCGGCCCCTTGCGCACTGCCGGGACACGCAGTGACACGGCACATCCCGCAAGGTCCGGCGTACGAACAAGGTGGGGGCAGAGCAACTCCATGGCACAGGGCACGGTCCAGGTGACGCACACCGGCACGTCGCGGTGGCGGCGCCGCACCGGCGAATACGCATCGCTCGCCGCTGCCTTGGAGGCCGCGAGCGACGGGGACGTACTGACCGTCGCCGCGGGCACCTACCGCGAGAACCTCGTCGTCCAGCGCGCGGTGACGCTGCGCGGCCCCGAGAGCTCCGCCGGCTCGGTGCGCATCGCGCCGTCCGACGGGGTGCCGCTGACCGTCCGCTCCTCCGCGATCGTGCAGGACCTGCTCATCGAGGGCCAGGACTCGTCCGCGCCCGCGCTGCTCGTCGAGGACGGCGCCCCCGAGCTCATCGGCATCCGCGTGGTGACGCGGTCCGCGGCCGGCCTGGAGGTGCGCGGCGGCGCGCGTCCGACGGTGCGCCGCTGCACCGTCGACAACCCTGGCGGCATCGGCATCGCGGTGCTCGACGGCGGGGGCGGTGTCTTCGAGGAGTGCGAGATCGTCGCGGCGGGCCAGTCCGGTGTCTCGGTGCGCGGCGGCGCCCATCCGCGCCTGGAGCGCTGCCGGGTGCACCACACCTCGGGCGCGGGCCTCTCGGTGACCGGGGAGCACACCGGGCTCGAGGCCATCGGCTGTGAGGTGTACGAGGTCAAGGGTTCGGGGGTGCAGGTCACCGGGCGGGCCTCGGCGCACCTGACCGACTGCGACGTGCACCGCACCACCTCCGACGGCGTCACGCTCGACACGGACGCCGTGCTCACCCTCGCCGACTGCCGCATCCACGACATCCCGGAGAACGCGATCGACCTGCGGTCGCGCTCCGTGCTCACCCTCACCCGGTCCACGGTGAGCCGCTTCGGCCGCAACGGACTCTCGGTCTGGGACCCCGGCACGCGCGTGGACGCCAACCAGTGCGAGATCCACGACAGCACGGGCGACTACCCGGCGGTCTGGGTCAGCGACGGCGCGACCGCCGTCCTGGAGTCGTGCCGCGTGCACGACGTGCCGGACGCCCTGTTCGTCCTGGACCGCGGCTCGCGCACCGACGTCGTCGACAGCGACCTCTCACAAGTGCGCAACACCGCCGTGTCGGTGAGCGACGGCGCGACCGCGCAGCTCGACGACTGCCGGATCCGCGAGGCCGCCACGGGCGCCTGGTTCCGCGACCACGGCAGCGGCGGCACCCTCGCCAACTGCACCATCGACTCCGTGCAGACCGGCGTGATCGTCACCAAGGGCGCGGACCCCACCATCGAGCGCTGCACGGTCACTTCGCCCGCCGAGGCCGGTTTCTACGTCTCGGCGGGCGGTCGCGGCAGCTTCCACGGCTGCCGGGTCAGCGGCAGCGACGGCTACGGCTTCCACGTCATAGACGGCTGCCGTACGACGCTGAAGAAGTGCCGCACGGAGCGGTGCGCCCGGGGCGGCTTCGAGTTCTCCGAGGAGGGGCCGCTCGTCGAGGAGTGCGCGAGCGACGAGAGCGGCGGCCTGCGCGCCCCCGCGCCCACCGCGCAGACGACGCCCGCGGTGCAGACCGCCACGCAGACCGTCGGGCTGCTCGGCTCCCTGCCGGCCCAGCAGACCCCGCAGCCGGCCGCACCGGCACCCAGGAAGGCCGCCCGCGCCTCCAAGGAGGTCCTCGGTGAACTGGACGCCCTGGTCGGCCTGGACAGCGTCAAGCGCGAGGTGCGCGCCCTCACCGACATGATCGAGGTGGGCCGCCGCAGGCAGCTGGCCGGACTGAAGGCCGCGTCGGTCCGCCGCCACCTGGTCTTCACCGGCTCCCCCGGCACGGGCAAGACGACCGTCGCCCGGCTCTACGGCGAGATCCTCGCCTCCCTCGGCATCCTGGAGAGCGGCCACCTCGTCGAGGTGTCGCGCGTCGATCTGGTCGGCGAGCACATCGGCTCGACGGCGATCCGCACCCAGGAGGCCTTCGACCGCGCGCGCGGCGGCGTGCTGTTCATCGACGAGGCGTACGCCCTGTCGCCCGAGGACTCGGGGCGCGACTTCGGCCGCGAGGCCATCGACACGCTCGTGAAGCTGATGGAGGACCACCGCGAGGCCGTCGTGGTGATCGTCGCCGGTTACACCGCGGAGATGCAGCGGTTCCTGTCCGTCAACCCCGGTGTGGCGTCCCGCTTCTCACGGACCATCACCTTCAGCGACTACGCCCCCGAGGAGCTGCTGCGGATCGTGGAGCAACAGGCCGACGAGCACGAGTACCGCCTCGGCACCGGTGCGTCCGAGGCGCTCCTGAAGTACTTCACGGCGCTCCCCAAGGGCCCCGCGTTCGGCAACGGACGCACCGCGCGGCAGACGTTCGAGGCGATGGTGGAGCGGCACGCGGGGCGGGTCGCCCAGCTCGATGAGCCGAGCACGGACGACCTCACCCTGCTGTATCCGGAGGATCTGCCGGAGCTGGTGTGACGCCTTCGGCCGTCGCGGGCCTCGGGGGCGGCACGCAGGGCTTGAGGCGGGCGAGGAGCCGCGCCCGCTCCTCGGCGAACGCGGGGTCGGCCTGGTAGTCGCTGTGGCCGAGGATGGGCGCGGGCAGCGGGTGCTCCTCCGTACGGCCGTAGGCGAGGGGGTCCTTGAGGGCGGCGCGGTCGACCTGCGGGCCGCAGTCGCCGTGCAGCTGGATGGGGCCGCCTATGGGGTCGGTGGTGCGGTAGAGGTTGCGCCAGCAGTCGACCTCGCGGTGCAGGGAGGACAGGGCGGCGGGGCCGAAGTGGTCGGGGAACCACCGGCCGTACAGGCGCTCCAGGGGTGAGCCGTAGGTGAGCAGGGCGACGCGCCTGCGGACCGACGGGCGCAGCTGCCAGGCGGCGGCCGCCGCGAGGACACTGCCCTGGGAGTGGCCGGAGAGGACGAGACGGCCTCCCGTGGCGTTCGTGGCACGCGTCCAGCTCGCCATCCGCCAGGTCAGGTCGGGCACCGCGCGCTCGGCGTAGCACGGGGGCGCGAAGGGATGGGCCGCGCGCGGCCAGAACGTGCCGACGTCCCAGAGGATGCCGATGGTGCGGCGGGCGGAGGGGTCTTTGTAGGCGCGGCGGCCCCAGGTGATGAAGAGTATGAAGCCGAAGCCGATGAGCCAGGATCCGAGGGCCTGGGAGGTCTCCGCGGCGCCCTCCAGGACGTTCGGCGCGCCGTGCGCCGCTTTCGCCGGCACCTCGTCCGTCACCCACGCGCCGGTGAGCGCGGCGGCGCCGAGCAGCAGCGTCACGGCGGAGATGATGCCGACGAGGAGGGGCGCGCGGTCGGTGAGGGCGGCACGCGCGCGGGTGCCCGCGATGCGGCGGGTGCGGGTGAGGTCGGTGCGCTCGTCGGGATAGTCCCGCGCCAGCTGTGCCATCTCGCGGCGCTTGCGCTGCATGGTGCGGATGCCGAACCAGCCGCACAGCACCGCGACGACCACCAGGAGCGGCGGGATCACGGACGCCTGCCAGGTGAGCACCACGGCCGGTCCCGCGATGGAGCCCTGGGTGCCGTCGAGCCAGTCGGAGACGCGCTGCGCGCCGCCGCCGGTCATGACGCCGCCGAGCGCGCAGGACAGCATGGCGACGGCGGGCCCTCCGAAGCCGCGGATGGCGGTGCGGGAGTCGGGCGAGGTGCGGTACAGGAGGTGGGCGGCCACCGCGAGGCACAGGACCAGGAGGCCCTGGACGAGCGCGATGCCGCCGAAGGTGGCGTCGCCGGGCAGCCGGCCCGTGGAGCGCCAGCCGGGGCGGGACCAGCCCGCGTACAAGAGGACGAGCCCGAGGAGGACGAGGGCGCTCAGCGGCAGCCAGCGCACCAGGGTCCGGTCCAGCTTGCGGTCGAGCCGGTTCTCGGTGCGTCCCCTGCGGCACACGACCCAGACGACGACTCCCCCGCTCAGGACGAGGGTTGCGTCGAGCGCCCAGCCGAGGACGTCGAGCAGGGCGGGGCCGCCGGGCCGCCGGTCGTGCCGGGCGGCGGACGTGCCGACCGCGGCGGCGACGGTGAGCAGGCCCGCGGCGGTGTGGGCGGCGCGGAGCCGGGCCACCAGACGCCGTCCGTACCAGAACCCGGGCCTGCCGAGTGCGGTGCGGCTGGTCTCCTCCTCGGGGTCGGGCTGCTGGGGCAGCGGCTGCTGGGATTCGTACGCGCTCCAGGTGCGGTGGGACAGATACCAGAGCAGGCCGGTGAGGGCGGCGGGGAGCAGCGCGGCGACGGCGAGCCGGCGGCCGGGCTGGGACCACCAGCCGCCGTGGCCGTCGGCGTCGGTGGCGAGGAAGCCGAGCCAGGAGCGGTCGTCTGCGCACTCGGGGGTGCCCGCGCACTGCCACGCCGTGAGGTCGAGGGCGAGCTCGCAGGCGGCGGCGACGAGCAGCACGGTGAGGGTGAGGCCGATGAGCCGCACCAGGAGGCCGTAGGTGCGCACGAGCCGCTTGCGGTGGCGCGAGGTGGGGCGCATCCAGTGGGCGAGGTTGACGACCATGAAGGGCAGCAGCAGGAGCCACAGGGCGCGGGAGCCATTGCCCGACGTCAGGTTGCACCAGACGTACGCCTCGGGCACCGGTTTGCCCCGGTAGTCGTCGGGGCGCCGCTCCGCGTCGGCGTCCTCGGTGCGGCGGAACATGGCCGCCGTGTCGTCGCCGGTGATCCGCACGGTGCGCGGGTCGTCCAGCATGCGTTCCGGTGTGGTTCCCCCGACTCCGTGGACCAGGAGTTCGAGGGCGGTCTCGTCCTGCGTGGCACGCTCCACTGTTCCGCTTCCCCCGAGATGCGCATGGTGAGAATCCAAGGATCTCGGCTCGTGGCCCTCCGCGCACCCCTCGTCACGCAATCTCCCCCTTCCTGGTGAGCTTCCCGGCTGTTTCCGGTCGTTCAGGGCCGTGCGTGAGCCGCCGGTCGGTGGCACGGCTGTCGGTCGCGCGTGCGAGGATGAGGCAGCGCGCCGGGCGGGCGCGACGGACGTGACGAGGCAGAAGGGCCGGACCGGGCGTGAGTGACAATCAGAACCTCCTCGCCGAGCAGCGCCGCGCCCTGATCCTCGACGAGGTGCGCCGCCGCGGCGGTGTCCGTGTCAATGAACTCACCCGCAAGCTCGGCGTGTCGGACATGACGGTCCGCCGCGACCTCGACGCGCTGGCCCGCCAGGGCGTGCTGGAGAAGGTTCACGGCGGCGCGGTCCCGGTGGTCGAGGCGAGCACGCACGAGCCGGGGTTCGAGGCCAAGTCGGGCCTGGAGCCGACCGCCAAGGAGGACATCGCGCGGGCCGCGGCGTCCCTGGTGGCGCCCGGCACGGCGATCGCCCTGTCCGGTGGTACGACGACGTTCGCGCTGGCCCACCACCTCTTGGACGTCCCGGACCTGACGGTGGTGACGAACTCGGTGCGGGTGGCGGACGTCTTCCACTCCGCGCAGCGCACCTCCGGACAGCGGCAGGGCGCGGCGACGGTCGTTCTGACGGGCGGTGTGCGGACCCCGTCGGACTCGCTGGTCGGCCCGGTCGCGGACCAGGCGATCGGGGCGCTCCACTTCGATGTGCTCTTCCTCGGTGTGCACGGCATATCTGTGGAGGCCGGCCTGTCGACGCCGAATCTGGCGGAGGCCGAGACCAACCGGCGTCTGGTGCAGTCGGCGCGGCGCGTGGTGGTGGTCGCGGACCACACCAAGTGGGGGACGGTGGGCCTGAGTTCGTTCGCGACGCTCTCGCAGGTCGACACGCTGGTGACCGACGCGGGACTGCCCGCCGAGGCGCGCTCGGAGATCTCCGAGCATCTGAACCGGCTGGTGATCACGGGCGAGCGGGCGCCGACCGGGGAGACCGACGGAGAGACCGACGGTTCCGCCGCGGAGGGCGCCGACAACTCCGAGGACGGCGCAGACATCTGACGGCCCGCCAGCTAAGGTGACGGTACTCGGTCAACCATCCGTCCGCTGGGGGCAGAGTTACATGGCACGCCGACTTCGCCCCGTGGGGCTCGAGTTCGTGGATTCCGCTCCGGTGCGTCTGGTCTTCGTACGCGAGGTGAGCGCGCCTCCCGAGGCGGTCTACCGCGCCCTGGCCGACGACGTGACGGGCTGGCCCCGGTGGTTCACCGCGGTCACCCTGTGCCGGCCGACCGGCGGGGGCACCGGCCGCGAGGTCCGGCTCAAGGGCGGGACGCGCTTCCAGGAGTCGATCCTCGCCGCCGACGGACCGGTGCGGTACACCTATCGCGTCGACGAGACGAACGCGCCCGGCCTGCGCGCCCTCGTCGAGGAGTGGCGGCTCTCCCCGGCCCGCGCCGAAACCACCGGCACGGCCGGAACCACCGGAGCCGATGCCACCGGCACCCGGGTGCAGTGGACCTTCGCCATGGACGGCACCGCACCCCTGCGCGGCGCCATGAGGCTCGTGCGCCCCGGCCTCGGGCGGTCGTTCCGCGACGCCGTCACGGCGCTGGACCGGCGGCTCGCCGCAGCCGGGGCATAGGCTCCGAGCCGGGGAAGGCGGCTACTCGGGCCACGCCCCCGTGGTCAGCAGCGTGTCGATCGCGAGCGCGTACGGCGCGATGTCCAGGCCCTGTTCGGCCAGCCACGCGTCCGAGTAGTACTTGTCCAGATAGCGGTCACCGGGGTCGCAGATCAAGGTCACGACGCTGCCCGTGCGGCCCGCGGCGACCATCTCGGCGACGATCTTCAGGGCGCTCCACAGGCCCGTGCCGGTCGAGCCGCCCGCCTTGCGGCCGATGGCTTGTTCCAGGGCGCGCACCGCGGCGACGGACGCCGCGTCCGGCACCTTCATCATGCGGTCGATAGCGCCGGGCACGAAGCTCGGCTCCATGCGGGGCCTGCCGATGCCCTCGATGCGGGAGCCGCAGTCGCTCGTGGCGTCCGGGTCGCTCTTCGTCCAGCCGTCGAAGAAACAGGAGTTCTCCGGGTCGGCGACGCAGATGCGGGTGTTGTGCTGCATGTAGTGGACGTAGCGCGCGATGGTGGCCGAGGTGCCGCCGGTGCCCGCCGTGGCGACGATCCACGCGGGCTCCGGGTAGCGCTCCAGCCTGAGCTGCTGGTAGATCGATTCGGCGATGTTGTTGTTGCCCCGCCAGTCGGTGGCCCGTTCCGCGTAGGTGAACTGGTCCATGTAGTGCCCGCCCGTCTCGACGGCGAGGGCCGCGGACTCCGCGTACATCGTGCGCGGGTCGTCCACGAAGTGGCACCGGCCGCCGTGGAACTCGATCAGGCGGATCTTCTCGGCGCTGGTCGTGCGCGGCATCACCGCGATGAAGGGCACCCCGATCAGCTTCGCGAAGTACGCCTCGGAGACGGCCGTGGACCCGCTGGACGCCTCGATGACCGGGCGGCCCGGCCGGATCCAGCCATTGCACAGGCCGTAGAGGAACAGCGAGCGGGCGAGGCGGTGCTTGAGGCTGCCCGTCGGGTGGGTCGACTCGTCCTTGAGGTACAGGTCGATGCCCCACTGCTCGGGCAGCGGGAAGCGCAGCAGGTGCGTGTCGGCCGAACGGTTCGCGTCCGCCTGGACCTTGCGAACGGCTTCTTTGAGCCAGGAACGGTACGTTTCGTCGCTGTGGTCGACGTCGAGCGTCGGCATCGGCTCGTCGGCTCGAATCTGCTGTGGGGTGCTCACGGCGGGGCTCCTTCGCGTCGTGCCGGACGCGATTCGACGCGGCCGTACACCTCGATCTTAAACACCCGCCACACGCTCCTCACCTGCATAAACACACCTTTGAGCACCTCAAAGGCACAGCTGGCGCAGCCTCGGGGGGAGCGCACGGAACACCGCTGTGGGCTGCTGCGAAGTGCCTGTCCGACACCCCCGTGCGCACTGGTGCTCCACGCCGGGGGCGTGCAGACTTCACCGCACGGGACGCCTGTCCCGGTCGGAGCGATCCACCGAAACGCACAAGGGGGCACAGAGCCATGGCGGAGCCGGAGTTCACGGCTACGGGCGTGCGGATCGGGCGGCGCTTGCGCTCCCTCACGCGTGCCGGCGAGGTCCGTATCACCGACGGCAGGCTGGAGTTGCTGACCAGTTACGGCACGGAGATCGACAGCGCGCCCCTGCAGGCGGTGCGTACGGGAAAGCCGTGGTTCGCCCCGGAGGACAGGGCTCTCGCCGAAGTGAACGGCACCCGCTATCTGCTCACGCTCGGCGACCACGAACCACGTCCGGGTGAGACCGGGCCGCCGACGGTGCGCAGGTTCATCGAGGCGGTGCGCAGCGCCACGGAACACCAGCGTCCACGGAGCTGAGCGGACCCGCCGCACCACGCGCGAGTTGCACGCCCCCACCCCCTGGGTCACTCTGGTCTCACATCACTCTGGGTTTACCGGCGATGACGCTGCGAACCAGCCCCGCCGGCCACACAGCAGGCGGCAGACCACGCGGCCCCTGCTGGATCCGATCGTCGTCTTCTTCCGGACTCAATTCGGGGAGTCGCAGCCGTGATCAGCCAGCCAAGCAGGCATTGCACGGTAGAGCTCCAGGCCCTGCCGTCGCGGATCCGCCAGGTCCGCAGAATCGTATCTGCGCAGTTGCGCTACTGGCATCTCGATCCCTTGATAGACCAGGCCGCCCTCGGTGTGACGGAGTTGCTGACCAACGTCCACCTGCACGCCGAGGACAAGCTGTGCACCGTGGAGATCGAGCTGCTGCTCGACCGGCTCACGGTCTCCGTCCACGACCACGATCCCCGGCTTCCCCAGGTCCATGACGTGGAGTCGCTCGCCACCTGTGGCAGAGGGCTCGCGATGGTCGCCGCGGTGAGCGAGAGCTGGGGCGTCCGCCCGCAGGGCGACGCGGGGAAAGTCGTGTGGTTCACGCTGCCGGCCCCCTCCCCCGCGGTGTCCGTGTCCTCGTATCCGGTGTACGGGGTGGTCGAGAAGACTCCCGCCCGGTCGGCCGTTGTCGGCTGACCGGGCGGTGACGTCCCGTTCCGTGCGCGGCAGGCGCGTCATTCGGTGGCGATGGCCCTCAGCACGTCGAGCCGCGCCGCCCGCCGAGCCGGGCGCAGGCCCGCCAAGGCGCCCGCCGCCAGGCCCACCAGGGCGACCACCGCGAGCCGCCCCGGCGGCACGGCGAACGCGAAGGCGGTCTCGGTGGCGCCGTCGGACGCCTTGACGAGCACCCAGCCGAGGAAGCCGCCGAGCGCGAGACCGCCGGCCGTGCCGAAGGCGGCGACGAGCACCGACTCCCAGCGGACCATGGCCCGCAGCTGGGCCCTGGTCTGACCGACCGCACGCAGCAGACCCAGTTCGCGGGTGCGCTCGTGGATCGCGAGGGTCAGCGTGTTGGCGATGCCGAGCAGTGCGATGAGCACCGCGAGGGCGAGCAGCGCGTAGACGAGGGTGAGCATCATGTCGATGCCGCCCGCGGAGGCCGCCGCGTACTCGGAGCGGGTCTGCACGTCCGGCTCGCCGTGGTCCCGCACCGTCTTCGCGATGGCGGTCTTGCCTTCGGCGGTGCTCACGCCGTCCTTGAAGGTGACGGACACGACGGTGTCGGCGTCCTGCACGCGGTGCGGTGCCCAGGCCTCACGGGTGATGACGTAGTCACCGGCGAGTTCGGAGAGGCCGTAGACCGCGCGGACCGTGAAGGTCTCCTTCTCGCCGTCGGCGAAGGCCAGTTGGACCCGGGAGCCGACCTTCAGGTCCCGCTTCTCCGCCTCGGGCCGGGTGATCGCGATGCCGTCTTCGCCGAGCGCGCCCAGCGACCCTTCGACCTTCCCGAGGTCGAAGGAGTCCGCGAAGGGCTCCGGGTCGGTGACGGTGAGCGCGCGGCCCTCCCCGTCGACCTCCGCGGCTCCCCTGCCGAGACCCACCGCGGTCTCGACCTCCGGCCGCTCGGCGAGCGCGGGGGCCAGCTTCGGGCTCAGGCCGCTGCCGCCCCCGCCGAAGCCGGGGGCGCTGATCGCGACGTCCCCGGCGAAGGACCGGTTCACGGTCTGGTCCATCGTGGCCTTCAGCGAGGCGCCGAAGACCGTGAAGAGGGAGACGACGGCGACGCCGATCATCAGCGCGCTCGCGGTGGCCGCGGTCCGCTTGGGGCTGCGCAGGGCGTTGCGCCGGGCGAGGCCGCCGGTGGCGCCGCGCAGCCGGTCGAGGGGCCCGCCGAGGATGCGTACGGCTCGCGAGGAGGCGACCGGGCCGAGCACCACGAAGGAGACGAGAGCCAGCGCCGCACCGGCCCCGGCGAGCCAGACCGAGGGGCTGACCAAGACGCCGGTGAGGGTGAGCCCCACGGCGGTCAGCGCGAGGCCCGTGCCCACGACGGCGCGGCGGCGCGAGGCGCCCGAGTGGTCGACGGCGGTCTCGCGCAGCGCGGCGAGCGGGGCGGTGCGCCCGGCCCGTACCGCGGGCACCACCGCCGAGCCCAGGCAGACCATGACGCCGACGGCGAGCGGCAGCAGCATGGAGAGCGCGCTGATCACCAACTCATCTTCGGGGAAGGGGAATCCGATGGCGGGGAACAGCGCCTGCAGCCCGGCGGCGACCCCGATGCCGCCCGCGAGGCCCGCGGCCGACGCGACCACGGCGACGGCGCTCGCCTCGACGAGGGTGGCGGCGGTGACCTGGCGGCGCGAGGCGCCGAGCGCGCGCAGCAGGGCGTTCTCGCGGGTGCGCTGGGCGACGACGATGGCGAAGGTGTTGTGGATGCTGAAGGTGGCGACCAGCAGCGCCACGCCGGAGAAGACCAGCAGGAAGCTGGTGAAGAGGTCGAGGAACTGACCCGAGATGTTGTCGGTGCTTTCTGCGGCCGACGCCTCGCCCGTGATGGCCTCGACTCCGCGCGGAAGCACGGGAGCCAGCGCGTCGACGAGCTCCTGCTCGCTCACGCCGGGGCCGGCCCGCACCCGGATGGTCGAGGCCTCGCCGGGCTTCGGCATGAGGTACTTCTCGGCGTCGGCCCGCGTCATGCCGGTGAACGTGGTCTGCGCCATGCCGTCCTCGCCGCCGAAGGTCGCGAGGCCCACGATCTTCACCTCGACCGGGTCGGGGGTGCGCAGCGTCGTCGTGTCGCCGATCTTCAGGCCCCCGGTCTCGGCGGCGCCGCGGTTGACGACGACCTCGCCGGAGCGCGCCGGGGCCCGGCCTTCGGCGAGTCGGTACGCGTTCAGCTCCTCGTCGTCGATCCAGTTGCCCGCGAGGGTGGGCGGGCCCTGGCCGCCGATGGGCTCGCCGTCCTTGCCGAGGAGCTGGCCCGCGCCTTCGATGCTGGGCTCGGCGGCCGCCACCGGCCCCGTCTTCCCGCCCTCCCTTGTCTTCCCGATCTTCTCGATCTTCTCGACGAGGTCGGTCCTGACGGGCTGGCGGGTGCCCTGGCTGTCGTCGGGTGTGGTGATGGTGGCGGCGCTGCGGACGACGGCGTCGGTGCCGCTGGTCGCGTTGCCGAACATCGTGTCGAAGCCGGCGCGCAGGGTGTCGCCCATGACGAGCGTGCCCGCCAGGAAGGCGACGCCGAGCATGACGGCGAGGAACGTACCGGCGAAGCGGCGTTTGTGGCCGCGCAGTGAGGCCGTGCTGAGGCGCATGGAGGCGGCCAGGGACCTCTGATGACGGTGGGAGTCCGGGGAGTTCATGACGCCGGGCCCTTCGTGCGGGTGCCCGGGGCGGGGCTCGTGAGCGGCTTCGTGTCGAACGCCTTCAGGCGGTCAAGGACCTTGTCCGCGGTCGGCCCCGCCATCCGGTCCACGAGCCGTCCGTCGGCGAGGAAGACGACCTCGTCGGCGTGGGCGGCGGCCACCGGGTCGTGGGTGACCATGACGACGGTGCGGCCCATCCGGCGCACCGCGTCGCCGAGCAGGTTCAGCACCTCTTCACCGGAGCGCGAGTCGAGGTTGCCGGTCGGCTCGTCGGCGAAGACGACGTCGGGCCGGCCGGCGAACGCCCGCGCCACGGCGACTCGTTGCTGCTGTCCGCCGGAGAGTTCGGCGGGCCGGTGGTGCAGCCGGTCGCGCAGCCCGACGACGTCGACGAGGGAATCCGTCCACTCGCGGTCGCCGTCGATGCCCGCGAGGTCCATGGGCAGGGTGATGTTCTCGGCGACGGTGAGCGTCGGGACCAGGTTGAAGGCCTGGAAGACGAAGCCGACGCGGTCCCGGCGCAGCACCGTCAGGCGCCGGTCGTCCAGCTTCCCGAGCTCCGTGTCGCCGATGAAGGCGGCGCCCGAGGTGAGCGTGTCCAGGCCCGCCGCGCAGTGCATCAGGGTGGACTTGCCCGACCCGGACGGCCCCATGATCGCGGTGAACCGCCCGGCCGGAAAGGCGACGCTCACCCCGTCCAAGGCCCGTACTGCGGTGTCTCCGCTGCCGTAGACCTTCACGGCGTCGACGACGCGGGCGGCGCCGACGCCGACGTGGGTGTCGGCGCCGGTGTCGGTATCAACAGGGTGGGCGGGTCGGCCCGGCGTGGCGCTCATGCCGCACCGCCCTTGGACGTGCGGCCGAACTCCTCGTTGAGGACGGTCAGCCTGCGCCAGTACTCGTCCTCGTCGATCTCGCCCGCGGCGAAGCGGCGGCCGAGCACGGCGATGGGTGAGTTCTCGCCGATGCCGGTGGGAGCGCCCGGCGCCCGGAGCGGGCCGCGACGGCCGCGCCACACGGTGCGGCGGAGCACGGTGACGGCGCCGATGACGACGGCCGCCCAGATCAGCGGGAAGAAGAGGATCCACGGGCCGGGCCCGCCGTCCCAGTGCGCCAGGGTCTGCATCTGAAGTCATCTCCTACGAAGCAGGTTGTTCTGTGGGTGCTGCCTGATGCCTCCAAAACTCGCCCCTGGGGTGCCCTCACGTCGTCGTACGGCCAGCGGCACCACGCGTACCACCCGGGGAGTATGTGCGGCGTCCGCGCCTGCTTCCATCACCTGTGGATCTCTGTACCTACTAGTATGTACAGTGGACGCATGAGCACTCCGGAGCGTCTGATCGAGTCCACCCGCGAGCTGCTGTGGGAGCGGGGGTACGTCGGTACGAGCCCCAAGGCCATCCAGCAGCACGCGGGCGCCGGGCAGGGCAGCATGTACCACCATTTCGCCGGGAAGCCCGACCTCGCGCTCGCCGCGATCCGGCGCACCGCCGAGGAGATGCGGGCCACCGCCGAAGCCGTCCTGAGCGGCGACGGCCCTGCGTACACGCGCATCGAGGCCTATCTGCTGCGCGAGCGCGACGTGTTGAAGGGCTGCCCGGTCGGTCGGCTCACGATGGACCCGGACGTCATCGCGAGCGACGAGCTGCGCGCGCCCGTCACCGAGACGCTCGACTGGCTGCGCGACCGGCTCGCCGGAATCGTCGAAGAGGGCCAGGGCCAGGGCGAGTTCACGGCCACGCTCAACGCGCGGGACACCGCGTCGGCGATCGTCGCGACCGTGCAGGGCGGCTATGTCCTGGCCCGCTCCTCGGGTTCACCGACGGCCTTCGACGCGGCGGTGCGCGGCCTGCTCACGCTGCTGGCGGCCTCGCGCACGAATCCCGCGTCCGCTGCCACTCCGTCCACTGCTCCCGCCTCCCCCACCACCACCGCGTAAGGATGCCCGCGTTGCACATCACCCGGAGCCGACCCGACAGCGTGCGCGGGGCCGCCGAACACTTCACCGGAACCGTCTGGCTCGACGAGATCGCCGCACCCGAACCCCCGTCCCGGTTGCGCATGTTCAGCGTCCACTTCGCGCCGGGCGCCCGCACCGCCTGGCATCGCCATCCCCACGGCCAAGTCCTGCACGTCACCGAGGGCGAGGGGCTCGTGCAGCGCGAGGGCGGCCCGGTCGAGTCGATCAGGGCAGGCGACACCGTATGGATCGAGCCCGGCGAAACGCACTGGCACGGCGCGGGGCCGCGCACGTTCATGACGCATCTGGCCGTGGTCGAGGCGGCGGCGGACGGGACCACCGTCGACTGGGGCGCCCTGGTCGAAGCCGACACCGACCCCAACTGAGCCCGCCGCCAGAGGAGTACACCACCGTGCATGCGATGCAGTACGAGATCACCCTGCCCGCCGACTACGACATGGACGTCATCCGTCACCGAGTCGCATCGAAGGGCCACCTGCTCGACACGTTCCCCGGGCTCGGGTTCAAGGCGTACCTGATGCGCGAGCGCGGCAGGGACGGCTCACCCGTGAACCAGTACGCGCCGTTCTATCTCTGGAACACCGCCGAGGGCATGAACTCCTTCCTCTGGGGGCCCGGGTTCCAAGGACTCGTCGACGATTTCGGGCGACCGGTGGTGCAGAACTGGACCGTCCTCGCGTACGAGGAGGGCGACGCACCCGGAGCCGTACCGAGGGTGGCCGTCCGCCGGCACCAGCGGATCCCCGCGCCGGCCCGGCTGCCGGAACTCGCGGGCGAACTCGCCGCCGAGGCGCGGCGGCTGGTGCGTGAGGACGGCGCGTCGAGCGCACTGGCCGCCGTCGACCCGCGCACCTGGGAGGCCGTGCACTTCTCGCTCTGGGAGCACGAGGCACCGGACGGCCTCGGCGACGCCTTCCAGGTGCTGCACCTCTCGTCGCCCGAGCGGGAGAAGCTGCCGCGCGGACGGCAGTGGTGAACGAGCAGCAGCCGGTACGCAAGGTCCGTACCGTTCTCGGGGACATCGACCCGACCCGCCTCGGTGTCTGCGACGCCCACGACCACCTCTTCCTGCGCAGCCCCCAACTGCCGGGCCAGGAGCTGGACTCGGCCGACGCCGCGGCCGCCGAGCTGGCGGCGTTCCGCGCGGCGGGCGGGCAGAGCGTCGTGCAGTGGACGCCCCACGGAATGGGGCGGTGTGCCGGACGGCTGCCCGAGCTGTCCAGGGCGACGGGCGTCCACCTCGTCGCCGCGACGGGACTGCACCAAGCAGCCCACTACACCCAGGAGTTCGTCAACGGGCTCCACGCGGACGGGCTTACGGATCTCTTCGTCCGTGAACTGACCGAGGGCATCGGGGAGTCCGGCGTGCGAGCCGGGCTGATCAAGGTCGCGGGCGGTTTCCACGGTCTCGACGGCCACGCGCGCCTGACGATGGCGTCGGCGGCCGAGGCACACCGGGCGACGGGTGCGCCGATCGCCGTCCACCTGGAGCTGGGCACCGGCGCCCTGGACGTACTCGACCTGCTATGCGGCGAGTTCGCCGTGCCGCCGCACCGGGTGATCCTCGGCCACCTCAACCGCGCCCCCGACCTCACCGGCCACCTCCAGGCCGCCGAGTCGGGCGCCTATCTGGCCTTCGACGGCCCGTCGCGCTCCCATCACGCCACGGACTGGCGCATGCCGGACGCCGTGCGCTCCCTGGCGGACGCGGGCTTCGGGGACCGGCTCCTCCTGGGCGGCGACACGACGACCGCGGCGGCACGGTCGGTCGACGGAGGACCCGGCATGCCGTATCTGCTGCGCAGGGTGCGGCCCCGGCTGGCACGGGCGGTGGGCGACGAGCTGGTGGAGCGGGTCCTGAGCGTGGATCCGGGGCGTGCTTTCGGGGTGGAGTGGAGGTAGGACCGCGCCGTCAGCGACGTATTGCACTGCCATCACCCACGTATGGCGGTGCCGCAGAAGACGTATTGCACCGACCGTTCCAAAACCTGTACCGTACCGACATGGCCCGACCGAGGAGTTTCGACGAGGAGCGGGCCCTGGACGCGGCGATGCACGCTTTCTGGGCGAACGGCTACGAGGCCACCTCGACCCAGGACCTGTGCGAAGCCACCGGCCTGGGCCGCAGCAGCATCTACAACACGTTCACCAGTAAGCACGACCTGTTCCGGCGATCCCTGACCCGGTACATGGACATGATGAACACCGCGCAGATCGAGATCCTGGAGGACGTGGAGCGGTCGGCCACGGAGCGCGTCCGCGCGCTGCTCACCCGGGTCATCGACGGAGAGTTCGAGCACCGCGAGAACGGCCACAGCATCGGCTGCCTCACCGTCAACACCACGGTCGAACTGGCCGGGCGCGACCCCGAGGCCGCCGACCTGCTGGAGCACGACCTCGCGGCACGGCTCACCGCACTGCGCGCCACGATCCGGGCCGGGCAGCAGGCGGGCGACATCACGTCCCGCCGGGACGCCGACGCGCTCGCCCGCTACGTCAACGCGGTCATCGCCGGCATGCGGGTCTCCGCGCAGGGCGGCGCCGACCGGGCGACGCTGCAGGCCATCGCCGAGACCGCGCTGGACGCGCTGGCGGTCCGGTAGCGACACCGGCCCCACCCCCCTTAGCGCCTATCCGCTTGGTGCCCATCCGCGCCCTTTCGCGCCTTCATTCTGTACTGAACCATCCAAAACTTGCCCGACACCCGACAGGAGCACTCCGCCATGCCCCGCGCCGTATACGTACTGGCCCTCGGCATCTTCGCCATGGTGACCAGTGAATTCGTGGTCGCAGGACTTATGCCGCAGATGGCCGACGGACTGGATGCCACGATTTCCGAGATCGGCTATCTCATCACCGCCTTCGCCGCCGCGATGGCCCTCGGCGGGCCCTTCCTCACCGTCGCCGTGCTGAGGCTGCGTCAGAAGTCCGCTCTGATGCTGCTGTTCGGGGTCTTCCTGGCGGGCAACGTGCTCGCGGCCGTCGCGCCCGACTACCGCACCATGCTGGTCGCCCGCGTGCTCACGGGCATCGCCTCCCAGGCGTTCTTCGGCGTCTCGATCTCGCTGGCCTCCAGCCTCACCCGCCCCGAAGTGCGCGGCCGTGCCGTCGCGGTGGCCCTCAACGGGCTGATGCTGGGCACGCTGCTGGGCCTTCCGTTCGCCACCGTCGTCGGTGAACACCTGGGCTGGCGCGCCGCGTTCTGGGCGATCACCGTCCTGACCGTGCTCGCCGCAGCGGCCACTCTCGTCGGGGTGCCGAGCGGCGCCGACGGCGCGGGCGAGGAGAGCGGCAGCCTCCGGCAGGAGCTGGGCGCCTTCCGCAATCCCCGGCTGTGGCTCGTCCTCACCACGAGCACCTTCGTGATCGGCGCGACGTTCTCCGCCTTCAGTTACCTCAACCCGATCCTCACCGAGCTCACGGGCTTCTCCACCGGCACCGTGCCGCTGCTCCTCATCGCGTACGGCGCCGCCACCGTCATCGGCAACACCGTCGTCGGCCGGCTTGCCGACCGTCGCACCGTCCCCGTGCTCGTCGTCGGCCTCGCGCTGAACCTGGCCTTCCTCGTCGGGTTCGCGCTCTTCGCCCGGCTGAGTGTCCCCGCCGTCGTGTTCATGCTGGGCATCGGTCTGGTCGGCGTCACGATGAATCCCGCCCTGGTGACCCGCGTCCAGCGCGCCGGCAACGCCCGGTCGCTGGTCAACACCGTCCATTCGTCCTTCATCACGCTCGGCATCATCATCGCCACGTCCGTCGGCGGCCCCGCCATCGACACGTTCGGGCTGCGGGCGCCGCTGTGGATCGGCGCCGGCCTCGCCGCACTCGGCCTGCTCTCCCTGCTGCCGGACCTGCTGCGCGGCCGGGCCCCGGCCGCGGGGCGGACCGAGCCCGCCGCCACCGCGCGCGAAACCCCGGACGACGTGCCCCAGCCCGCGTGACCGTCCACGCCCTCCGGGGCGGCCGCCTCATCTGACCGTCCACCCGCTCCGGGGGCGCTAGCCCGTCTGGCCGTCCACGCGCCCCATGGCCGCGGCCCGGGCTGGCCATTCACCTGCCGCAAGGCCCCGGCTCGGGCAAGCCGTCCACCCGCCGCAAGGCCCCGCTCGGGCCAGCCGTTCACACCGCCCCAGGACCCCGGCCCGGCTACCCCTCCACCCGCCCCAAAGCCCCCAAGGGGTCGTCGAGCACCGGCTGCCAGGCCAGCTCGGCGGCCCCCACCAGGCTGTTGTGGTCCAGCGTGCAGGCCAGGATCGGGACGCCGCCGCTGCGTCCCCACAGGCTCCGGTCCGCGACGACGGCGCGCAGCCGTTCGGGGTCGGCCTCCAGGAGAGCGCGGTGCAGTCCGCCCAGGATGATCCGGTCGGGGTTGAGGATGTTGACGAGACCGGCGAGCCCGAGGCCGAGCCGGTCGATCAGCGCCTCGGCCGCGGAGCGCACCGACGGGTCGCCGTACGCGTTCCGGAGCAGGTCGCGGGCCTGTACGAGCAGCCCCTCCGGCCCCGGCTCACGGCCCGCCTCCGTCAGGAAGGCGAGGGGGTCCGTCTCGACGTCCAGGCAGCCCCGGCTGCCGCAGTGGCAGGGGCGCCCCGCGGAGTTCACGGTCAGGTGCCCCACCTCCAGGGCGAGGCCCGAACTCCCGGTGTGCAGGCGCCCGTCGAGGACGAGGGCGCCGCCGACACCGCGGTGTCCCGTCGCCACGCACAGCAGGTCCCGGGAGCCCCGGCCCGCGCCGTGGCGGTGCTCGGCGAGAGCGGCGAGGTTCACGTCGTTGCCCGCGAAGGCCGGTCCCGTGATGCCCGCGTCCCGTACGCGATCCGCGAAGATCTCGCTGACCTGCGCGCCCGCGGGCCATGCCACGTGCAGCGGGTTGAGCGCGGTGCCCTCCGGCTGCGCGACCGCGGACGGTACCGCGAGGCCCGCGCCCACACAGCGCCTGCCGGTCTCGCGCAACAGCCGCGCGCCCGCGTCGACGACCGATCCGAGCACGTGCGCGGGGTCGGCGTCGACGGTCTCGCAGCCCGGCGCGGTCGCCACGATGCTCCCGCCGAGCCCGACAAGGGCGGCCCGGAAACCATCGGCGTGCACCTGCGCGGCGAGCACCACGGGCCCCTCGTCGGCGACGGCGAGCCGGTGCGAGGGCCGGCCCTGCGAGCCCGCGGCCGCGCTGGGCTTCGCGTCGATCCGGATCAGCCCGAGCGCCTCCAGCTCCGCGGCGACGGCGCCGGCCGTGGCACGGGTGACACCCAGCTCGGCGGTGAGCACGGCACGGGTGGGAGCGCGTCCGGTGTGGACCAGTTCGAGCGCGGGGCCCAGCGCGCCGCGCCCTCGCTCCAGGCGGGTACGCGTGGTCACTTCCCCCTCGGCACGGGGGTCAGCCTTGCCGTTCATGAGGGCGAGTCTCCCATGATCCGTACACGGCCTCGCCGTTCAGCCGTCATCTGTTCGTTCCTCCCCCGCACCGTCGCGCGAGACGCGACACCCGTCTCGTACGCCGCCGCGCAACTGTCTTGTACACGCCCCGCGCGCACCCTACCCTGACTTTGTGCCGCTACTAAACAAACTCGGGTTCGCAGCACCGCGACCCTCCGGCCCCGCCCCCACCCCGGCTCCCGACCTCCGCCGCCTACGCATCGCGCTGACTGTCTTCTTCGCCTTGGACGGCTTCGTCTTCGCCGGCTGGGTCGTCCGCATCCCCGCCATCAAGGACCAGACGGGGGCCTCTGCCGGCGAGCTGGGGCTCGCGCTGCTCGCGGTCTCCGCCGGGGCCGTGGTCACCATGACGCTCACCGGGCGGCTCTGCCGGCGCTTCGGCAGCATCCCCATGACGGTGGCGTGCGGAGTGGCGCTGCCGCTGAGCGTCGCGCTGCCGCCGCTGACGGGCTCGGTCCTCGTCCTCGGTCTCGTCCTGCTGTTCTTCGGGGCCGCGTACGGCGGCATCAGCGTGGCGATGAACAGCGCCGCCGTGGATCTCGTACGCGCGCTGCGGCGGCCCGTGATGCCCAGCTTCCACGCGGCGTTCAGCCTGGGCGGCATGCTCGGGGCGGGCCTCGGCGGACTGGTCGCCGGACACCTCTCCCCCACCCCGCACCTGCTCGGCATCACCGTCGTCGGCCTCGCGATCACCGCCGTGACGGCGCCCGCGCTGCTGCGGCACGGGGCGGCGGCCGGTCTCGGCGGAGCCGCCGAGGCGGCTGGGAGCACGGATACGAACACCCCTGCCGAGGCCTCCGCCACTCGCGGCGGTCCGTCCCGCATGGACCGCCGCACGCGCGGACTCGTCCTGGTCTTCGGGCTCATCGCGCTGTGCACCGCGTACGGCGAGGGCGCCATCGCGGACTGGGGGCCGCTGCACCTCGAGGAGGACCTGCACGCGCACCCGGGCGTCGCCGCCGCAGGCTACTCGTGCTTCGCCTTCGCCATGACGATCGGCCGGCTCTCCGGCACCGCGCTCCTGGAGCGGCTCGGCAGGACCCGCACGGTGGTCGGCGGCGGTGCGACGGCCTGTGCCGGAATGCTGCTCGGCGCGCTGGCCCCGTCGGCGGGCCTCGCCCTCGCGGGGTTCGCCGTCACCGGGCTCGGACTCGCCAACATCTTCCCGGTGGCGGTCGAACGCGCGGGCGCGCTCGCCGGGCCCGGCGGGGTCGCCGCCGCGTCGACACTCGGCTACGGCGGCATGCTGGTCGGGCCGCCGCTGATCGGCTTCATGGCGGACTGGTACTCACTGCCCACCGCCCTGACGAGCGTGGCGCTGCTCGCCGCCGTCGCCTCGGTCATCGGCCTCGCGACACGACGTACGGAGACCAACGAGCGGTCCGGGACCGGCAGCAGGGCCGACAGTAGGACGGGGGAGCGTACCGAATCGGTCTGACATCACCCGGAGGTTCCGGTTCCAGCACGCTCCATCCGACACAATCCCCCCATGGATATTTTCGGACACATACAAGTCGTGGACAGGGAAGGCCGGTTGCTGGCCCGGGCCGCCTCGGAGGCGGGGACCGACGCGAAGGTTCCCACCTGCCCCGACTGGCAGGTGCGGGACCTGCTCCGGCACACGGGGATGGTGCACCGCTGGGCCGCCGCGTTCATCACCGAGCGGCGCACCTCGTACCGGCTCGGCGGTGAACTGCCCGACCTTGACGGCGAAGAGCTCGTCGACTGGTTCCGCGAAGGGCACGCCGCGCTCGTCGAGACACTCACCGCGGCGCCGCCCGACATCGAGTGCTGGGCGTTCCTGCCCGCTCCTTCGCCGCTGGCCTTCTGGGCCCGTCGGCAGGCGAACGAGACGACCATCCACCGGGTGGACGCCGAGTCCGCGCGCGGGGGCACCCCGTCGCCGATCGATGTCGACTTCGCCGTGGACGGGATCGAGGAGCTGCTGCTCGGCTTCCACACCCGCGAGAAGAGCCGCGTACGCAGTGCCGTGCCGCGTGTGCTGCGGGTGCGGGCCACGGACACGCCGGACGAGCGGAGTTGGACCGTACGACTCTCCGACGGGCCGCCCGTGACGGAGCGCGGGGCGACGGCGCCCGCGGACTGCGAGGTGTCGGGACCCGCGGCGCGGCTCTATCTGGCGCTGTGGAACCGGCTGCCGTTCCCGCAGGTGACGGGCGACCGCGCGTTGGCGGCGCTGTGGCGGGAGAGGTCAGCGATCGTGATGGGGTGACCGGCGACAGGGGTGGCCGTCAGTCGGCGGGGGCGTCGAGCATCCGTTTGAGGACTGCCCGCTGCAGGGGCCGCACCTCGTGGTGCAGGGCGCGCCCCTTGTCGGTGAGGGAGACGCGCACGCCCCGCCTGTCCTCGCTGCACATGCCGCGCTCCACGAGGCCGTCCTTCTCGAGACGCCCGATGAGACGGGAGAGCGCGCTCTGGCTCAGGTGGACCTGCGCGGAGATCTCCTGCACTCGGAACGTACAGCCGCCGTCGTCCGAAGACCCCTCGGCCAGCACGTCAAGCACCTCGAAGTCGCTCGCGCCGAGCCCATGAGGGTGCAGCTCCCGGTCGAGCTCGCACAGAGTGCGCGCATGCACCGCGAGGATGCCCCGCCACTGATCCACGAGCCCGCGCTCGGCCGTTTTCGCCGCCATGACACGCACGGTAGCAGAAAGCCCACCATTGTTTGCACTGGCATTTATTGCACATGCATTCACATTGGAGCCCCGCTGCCGCCTGATGCTTGTCCGCATGGTCCACGCACCCCACACTTCAAGGATGGGGCGACGGACGCAGGCCGAGCGCGACGCGAACACGGTCGAGATCGCCTACGCCCTGTTCGTCGCGACATTCTTCGCGGGCGGCACGCTCCTGGCCGTGGCGTCTCCGGCACTCTTCTTCGGCGTGCGGTCACCCGGCGAGGCCACTCTGGTCAGGGCCGGCCTGATCGCCGGGGCCTGCGTCTTCGTCGCCACCCTGGTGACGATCCTTGTACGACACCGGCGGGCGACGCGTCAGCCCAGCCAGCCGGGGCGGACGAGCCCCGACTCGTAGGCGAGGACGACGAGTTGGGCGCGGTCCCGGGCGTTCAGCTTCACCATGGCCCTGCTGACGTGCGTCTTGGCGGTGAGCGGGCTGACGACGAGGCGGCGGGCGATCTCCTCGTTCGAGAGGCCGATGCCGACCAGGGCCATGACCTCCCGCTCCCGTTCGGTCAGCGCGCCCAGGGCGTCGGCGGCCGCGGGCTCCTTGGAGCGGGCAGCGAACTCGGCGATGAGGCGGCGCGTCACCCCGGGTGAGAGCAGCGCGTCACCTCCGACCACCGCGCGCACCGCCCGCAGCAGTTCCTCCGGTTCGGTGTCCTTCACCAGGAACCCCGACGCTCCGGAGCGGATCGCCTCGAAGACGTACTCGTCGAGCTCGAAGGTGGTCAGCATGACCACCTTCACGTCCGCGAGGCCCGGCTCGTCGGTGATGCAGCGGGTGGCGGCGAGCCCGTCGAGCCGTGGCATGCGGATGTCCATCAGGACGACGTCGGGGCGCAGTTCCCGCACCAGCCGCACCGCTTCCTCGCCGTCCGCGGCCTCCCCGGCGACCCCGATGTCCGGCTGCGCGTCGAGGAGCGCCTTGAAGCCTGCCCTGACCAGGGACTGGTCGTCGGCGAGCAGTACGCGGATCACTGGTCCTCCCGGGGTGCGGTGCGGGCCTCGGGGTCGCGGCCCGCCGCCATCGGCAGTACGGCGGTCACGCGGAAGCCGCCGTCAGGGCGCGGGCCCGCCTCGATCGTGCCATCGAGGGCGGCGGCCCGCTCCCGCATTCCGGCGAGTCCGTTGCCGCTGCCGCCCGCGTCGGTGGCGGTGGCGGGCCCGTCGTCGTCGATCCGAAGGGTGAGCGACGCCGTCCCGTGGCGCACCAGCACGCGCGCGTGGCGTGAACCGGAGTGCCGTACGACGTTCGTCAGCGCCTCCTGGACGATGCGGAACGCGGCGAGGTCGGTGCCCGGCGGCACCTTCGTCCGCGCGCCTTCGGCCGTGACCTCGACGGTCAGCCCGGCGCTCTTCGCCTGCTCGACCAGTTCGGGCAGCCGGTCGAGGCCCGGCGCCGGGGTGCGCGGCGCCTCCCCCGGGGCGCGCAGGGTCCCCAGGACCTGCCGCACCTCCCCCAGCGCCTCCTTGCTCGCGGCCTTGATGGTGGTCAGCGCGGTGCGGGCCTGTTCCGGGTCCGAGTCGAGCAGCGCGAGACCGACGCCCGCCTGGACGTTGATGACGGAGATGCTGTGCGCGAGGACGTCGTGCAACTCCCGTGCCATCCGCAGCCGTTCCTCGTCCGCGCGCCGCTCGGCGGCCCGCGCGCGCTCGGCCCGCTCCTTGGCCCACTGCTCACGTCGTACGCGGCCGAGTTCGGACACGGCGACGATCGCGACCACCCAGACGGCGACCACGAGCTCCTCGCCCCAGGGCCGGGGGCCGTCGTCGCCGGGCGGCAGCCACGCGTAGAGCCAGTGCGCGATCAGCAGATGCCCCGCCCAGAGCCCGCCGACGGCGCCCCAGGCCGCGCACCGGTGCCCCGCGACGATCGCGGCGAAGCAGCCCACGGCGACGGCGAGGAAGACCGGCCCGTACGGGAACCCGGCACCGATGTAGACAAGGGTGAGCCCGGCGGTGGCGCAGACGACGGGCACGGGGTGGCGGTGGCGCAGCAGGAGTACCGCCGTGGCCAGGAACAGCAGCACCCGCCCGAAGGGGCCGAGGTCCGCGCGATCGGCTTGCCCGTGCCCGGCGAACCCGGAACCGACCTGCACGAACAGGGTGAGCGCGGCTGTCGTCAGCCACGGCAGGCGGGGGCGTGCCGGGTCCCCGTCGCCGGGTCCAGCGCCGGCCTCGGCCCCGGCCCCGGCCCCGGCCCCGGAGTTCCACCAGGGTGGCCAGCCGCCGGGCCTGCGTTCGCGCTGCTCGTCCATGACGGCCACGCTAGACCGGCGGGGGTCCCGCGGACGTCCGACGGGCGTGGCGATCACGCGTACTCCCAAGGGAGTAGACGTGCGACAGGGCACAGTGGCCCCAGAGTGTCAGCTCTGCCGCAGCAGCCCCACACCGTGGGCCAGCTGCCTCACTGCGTGCGCGAAGAACGCCGACCGCTCCTCGACGAGGCGGTTGAACTGCCCGAACACCTCGAACCCCACGAGCCCGAAGAGCTGCGCCCACGCCGCGACCATCGCGGTGACCGCCGCGGGCGGCAGATCGGGCGCGAACTCCGCCGCGAGCCGCTCGCCCTCGGCGCGCAGGGTCTCCGGCAGGGGCTGGAGGGCGATGCCCCGCCCCTGGTGGGCGTCGCGCACGATGTCGATGAGCAGCTGGCCCACGCGTGCGGCCGCCCTGATGGTCGAGTCCGGCGCGCTGTAGCCCGGGACGGGCGAACCGTAGATCAGCGCGTACTCGTGCGGATGCTCCAGCGCCCAGGAACGCACCGCTTCACACACCACCATCCACCGCCGTACGGGCTCCTCCGTGGCGACACGCGCGTGCGCGGCCTCGGCCGCGGCACCGAGAGAGTCGTACGCATCGATGATGAGCGCGGTCAGCAGGTCGTCGCGGCTGGGGAAGTAGCGGTAGAGCGCGGACGACACCATGCCGAGTTCGCGGGCGACGGCACGCAGGGAGAGCTTCGCGGCACCGTCGGCAGCCAGCTGTCTGCGCGCTTCGTCCTTGATCGCCGCGGTGACTTCTTCGCGGGCGCGGGCCCGCGCGCCCTTGGTGGCGCTGGTGCTGCTCATGCGGGTCAGTGTGCCATGACGCTGGAGCAGTGCACACGGTCGAGAGCACAGGTCTCTTTCGAGAGCAGCGCACACCTCGGAGAGCACTGCTCTTGCTTCGGAACACCAAACTCGTACACACTGCTCTCAAGCGAGAGCACCGCTCTCGGAATCCGGCCAGGGCCGCGTCCTGCGCAGCCTCAAGGAGGGCCCCATGTCTGCGACGTCCGCCACCTCATCCCCCTACTACCTCAAGGGCAGCCGCCTCAACGTCCGTCTGAACAGCGTGATCGGCTGGCTGGCGCGGCACGGCGTCAGCCTCATGGGCAGCGCCGAGCTCTCCGTACGAGGCCGCAAGAGCGGCAAGATGCAGCGCGTCCCCGTGAACCCGTATACGCATGAGGGTGACGGCTGCCAGTACCTCGTATCGGCGCGCGGGCACTCGCAGTGGGTGCGGAACATGCGCGCGGCCGGCGGCGGGGAGCTGCGGGTGGGGCGCAAGGTGCGCGAGTTCACCGCGGCGGAGGTGCCCGACGCCGAGAAGGTGCCGCTGCTGCGCGGCTATCTGGAGAAGTGGGGCTGGGAGGTCAACCAGTACTTCCAGGGCGTGACCGCCGCCTCCTCCGACGAGGAGATCCTGGCGGCCGCGCCCGACCACCCCGTCTTCCGGATCACCCCCAGCGCCGCGCAGCCACGGAAGGAGAAGGGGAAAGGGAAGGAGAAGAAGGTGGCGAGGGAAGAAGGGGCTGTGGGCGGCTAGCGCTCGCGGGCCTGCAGGGCGCGGCCCACCATCGGATGGGTACGGACCAGCTCGCCCAGCGTCGTCGAGCCGCGGGTGATCTTCGCGAAGGCGTTCCACGCGGGGCGGAAGCCCGTGATCGCCGTGTGCAGCATGCCGGGGCGGCGCTCGAAGGTCTGGAGCATGCGGCGCCCCACGCTCATCTCCACGCCGAGGCCCGCCTTGATGGCGAAGGCGTAGTTCAGGGCCTGGCGGCGGGCGTCCACCGCGTCGTGCGCCTCGGCGATCCGCACCGCCCACTCCCCCGCGAGCCGCCCGGAGCGCAGCGCGAAGGAGATGCCTTCACGGGTCCACGGCTCCAGGAGCCCCGCGGCGTCACCGCAGACGAGGACCCGGCCGCGGGAGAGCGGCGAGTCGTCGCTGCGGCACCGGGTCAGGTGCCCGGAGGAGATGCTGGGCTCGAAGCCGGCGAGGCCGAGCCGGGCGATGAAGTCTTCCAAGTACCGCTTGGTGGCCGCGCCTTCGCCGCGTGCGGAGATCACGCCGACGGTGAGGGTGTCGCCCTTCGGGAACACCCAGCCGTAACTTCCCGGCATGGGGCCCCAGTCGATGAGGACCCGGCCCGCCCAGTCCTCGGCGACGGTCTCCGGAACCGGGATCTCGGCTTCCAGGCCGAGGTCGACCTGGTCGAGCTTCACGCCGACGTGCGCGCCTATGCGGCTGGCGCTGCCGTCGGCGCCGACCACCGCGCGGGCCAGGACGGTCTCGCCGCCCTGCAGCACGACGGCGACGGTGCGCCGGTCGGGCACCTCGGGTCCGTGCTGCTCGACGCGCGCGACGGTGACGCCGGTGCGGAGCTCGGCGCCCGCCTTCTGGGCGTGCTCGACGAGCTGCTGGTCGAACTCGGGGCGGTTGATCAGCCCGAAGAGCATCTGCCGGGAGCGGCGGGTGCGGGTGAACTTGCCGTCGAGGGTGAACGTCACCGCGTGCACCCGGTCCCGGAAGGGCAGCTCGAAGCCCGGCGGCAGGGAGTCGCGCGAGGGGCCGATGATGCCGCCGCCGCACGTCTTGTAGCGGGGGAGCTCGGCTTTTTCCAGGAGGAGGACGGTGCGTCCGGCGACCGCTGCCGCGTATGCCGCCGAGGCCCCGGCGGGACCGGCTCCGACCACGACGACGTCCCACACGTGCCGGGTGTCGTCCGCTGAGTTCTCGCTGCTCACGTTGGTCTACCGCTCCTGATCCCGCTGTTGGCCGCGCTTTCCCCAGGCATCCTACGGCGGAGGTCCGGCGGCGCTGCCTGTGGGAGGATCACATGTACCCACACATACAACGTCGCACCTACGAGGAGCGTGCCCATGTCGCCCGATCCGATCGCCGAGACCGTCGCCTCACTGATGCCGAAGGCGAAGGCGGAGCTCACCGAACTGGTGGCGTTCAAGTCGGTGGCGGACTTCGAGCAGTTCCCGAGGAGCGAGAGCGAGGCCGCCGCCAACTGGGTGGCCGACGCGCTGCGCGCCGAGGGCTTCCAGGACGTGGCGCTGCTCGACACCCCGGACGGCACACAGTCGGTGTACGGCTTCCTGCCGGGCCCGGCGGGCGCGCCGACGGTCCTCCTCTACGCGCACTACGACGTGCAGCCGCCGCTCGACGAGGCCGCGTGGGCCACTCCGCCGTTCGAGCTGACCGAGCGTGACGGCCGTTGGTACGGCCGGGGCAGCGCCGACTGCAAGGGCGGCGTGATCATGCACCTGCTCGCGCTGCGCGCCCTGAAGGCGAACGGCGGCGTCCCCGTGAACGTGAAGGTGATCGCGGAGGGCTCGGAGGAGCAGGGCACGGGCGGCCTGGAGCGGTACGCGGAAGCGCACCCGGAGCTGCTGGCGGCCGACACGATCGTCATCGGTGACGCGGGCAACTTCCGGGTCGGTCTGCCGACGGTGACGTCGACGCTCCGCGGCATGACGCTCGTCCGTGTCAGTGTCGACACCCTCGAAGGGAACCTCCACTCCGGGCAGTTCGGCGGCGCGGCCCCGGACGCCCTCGGCGCGCTGGTGCGCACCCTGGACTCGTTGCGCGCCGAGGACGGGACGACGACGGTCGACGGCCTCACGAGCGACGAGGCGTGGGACGGACTGCAGTACGACGAGACCGTCTTCCGCAAGGACGCCAAGGTCCTCGACGGTGTCGAGCTGATCGGTCACGGCACGGTCGCCGACCGCATCTGGGCGCGGCCCGCCGTCACCGTCCTTGGCATCGACTGCCCGCCGGTGGTCGGCGCGACGCCGTCGGTGCAGGCGAGCGCGCGGGCGCTGATCAGCCTGCGGGTGCCGCCGGGCGTGGACGCGGCCGAGGCGACGAAGCTGCTCCGCGCGCACCTGGAGGCGCACACGCCGTGGGGCGCGCGGGTGCGGACCGAGCAGATCGGGCAGGGCCAGCCGTTCCGTGCGGACACGAAGAGCCCGGCGTACGCGGCGATGGCCGAGGCGATGAGCGAGGCCTACCCGGGCGAGGAGATGCAGTACGCGGGGCAGGGCGGCTCCATCCCGCTGTGCAACACCCTCTCGTCGCTCTACCCTAGCGCGGAGATCCTGCTGATCGGCCTGAGCGAGCCGGAGGCGCAGATCCACGCGGTCAACGAAAGCGTGTCGCCCGAGGAGCTGGAGCGGCTCTCGGTGGCCGAGGCGCTGTTCCTGCGGAAGTACGCGGCGAACTGAGCGGTGCGGCACGGAGGCCCGGCGAGGGGCTGGGCCTCCGAGGCGCCGCGCTCGGCTACCCGCCGATCGGAATACCCGCCTCCAGGTAGAGCATGGCGCCGCGCTCCCGGGCGCGCAGTGCCCAGCGCAGCCGTTCGTAGCGTACGGCGGGCAGCAGGTCGGCGGCTTCCTGTTCGGTGACGAAGCGCCAGCCGCGGAGTTCGGGTCCTGGCAGCAGCATGCGGACCCCACTGCTGTCGAGCCGTCCGCCGTCGAAGAGGAACCGGATCCCTCCGTAGCCGGGCGGGTTCGGCGGTTCCCAGTCGGCGACCAGCAGGCGGGGGGTGCCGGTCAGTTGAATGCCGGTCTCCTCGGCGACCTCGCGCACGCCCGCGCACGCGGGGGCCTCGCCGGGCTCGACGACGCCGCCGGGGAACTCCCAGCCCGCTTTGTACGTGGGGTCGACGAGGAGCACCCTGTCCTGTTCGTCGAAGAGCAGCACCCCGGCGGCGAGGGTCTCCGCGGTGGGCTCCGGTGTCTGCACGATGTCGCAGACGGGCGCGGCCCCGCTGCGGACGGCGTCGGCGACGTGTTCGGCGGTCTCGTAGGGGGTGAGGGCGCTGGTGTCGACGAGGTGCGCGTCCATGTCGAGCCAGTCGGCGCGGGCGGCGCGGTACGGCTCGATGTGGTCGAACGACCACTGCCGTACGCGCAGGTCACCGTCGGGCAGGTCCGGTGGTACGGGCCGGCCGGCTATTCGCTCGCGCAGGATCGTTTCGTCCGGGGCGAGCAGGACGTGTCGTACGGGAATCCTGCGCGCGGCGAGACCACCGAAGATCTCGTCGCGGTACGCCTGGCGCAGCAGCGTCATCGGCACCACGAGGACGCCGCCGACCTCGGCGTACAGAGCGGCGGCCGTGTCGATGACCATGCGGCGCCAGATCGGCAGGTCCTGATAGTCGCTCACCTCGTCGAGGCGCTTGGGCGGCAGCAGATAGGGCAGCGCGCCGCCGATGACCTCGGGGTCGAAGAGTGTGCTGTTCGGGATCAGCTCGATCAGTTCCCGTGCGGCGCTGGTCTTTCCCGCACCGAACGCGCCGTTGATCCAGACGATCACGGTTCCCCCTCTTCTGTTGGCCCCCTGTGGCTTGCCCGCAACACCCTGCCATGGAAACCCGGCGCTGTCGGGAGCGGAGTCTCCCGCGACGCAGCGGTGTCACGACGTCCCTGGAGTCTCCGCCACCCGCCCCCAGGAGACGCAAGCCGACACGTCAAGGGAATCGCCTCAGGTTCATCCCAATGTGTGGCGACGCCCTTCATGAATCGTTCCCTCACTCCGGAGCGCCCCGGTCCCCGCTAGCGTTCTGCGACAGACACCCCGGCCCCCGGTGTCCTCACGACTGGCACACCGGTTGCGCCACGCTCCCGCGGGAGCACCTCGGCGCCGGCGCTGGGGGGATGGATGCTCCAACACGAACTGCTCGACCACGCACGCGAAGACTGTGACCACGCTCCACGGGTGTACGGACTCGACCACGCGATCGTGATCGAGATGCACGGAGAGCTGGATCTCGTGACCTACCAGCGGATGGCTCCGCTGCTGGACGCCGTGACCGCGGGGCCCGAACCCCTCGTGATCGTCGACCTGACCCCCGTCACCTTCCTCGACTGCTCCGGGCTCTCCCTGCTGATGCGGGCCCACCGACGGGTGACCCGCAGAGGCGGCCGTCTCCGTCTGGTGTGCAGGCAGCCGATGACGCTGCGTATGTTGCGCGTCACGAAGCTCATGTCGGCCTTGTCACCGGCACCGACGCTGGAGGCGGCGCTCCGCGAACCGCAGGGTCACGACGAGGTCTGACCGGTCCACGGCTTGGTCCGGAGTGTCGGCAGCCTGCCGTGGTCGAGGGCGAACCGGGGCAGCGAGGCGTCGAACGTCGCCGCTATCGCGTCCAGGGCACGGATCTCGTCCGAGCGGTCGGTGGCCGGCCCGGCGGGGTCCGGGAAGAGGTGGTCGGGGGAGAGCGCGGCCGGGAGGTCGCCCCACTCGCGCCGCTCGGCCCCGTGGACCGTGAAGCCGTACCGCTCCGCGCCGTCCTCGGCGCAGGCGAAGTGGAACAGGCCCTGCCGACACCGGACCGTGAGGGCACGGGTGCCGCGTGACAGCTCGGTGCCCGGGTGGGCCAGGCGGTCGGGGTCGAAGGTAAGCCGCGGGGCCGACTCGAAGGCGAAGCTCCAGCCGTCCCGGGCGCCGATCCGGGCCAGGGGGCCTCGGCGCCCCTGCTGTGGGGACAACTGCCCCTGCTGTGGTGAGAACTGGAGCTCCCAGAGCTCGGACTCGCCCGCCACTGGTTCCAGCGGTCCGGTCCCGAACCGCTCCGCAAGCTCTTCGGGAGGCACGCCCTCCACCAGGACGAACCGGTATGTCTCCCGGCGCGGTCCGCCGCTCGCGCCCCGGGCCAGCCATCCGAGTCCGTCACGCGCCGCCTCCGTGTCAGCCGCAGGCACGGGCACGGATGCCGCTTCCCTGCCACCGACCGCCCGCGGCGTCGTCAGCAGTTGCCGGCCCCGCTCCGGCGTGACGACCGGCCCGAGCAAGGGATCGCCGAGGAGGCCGAAGGGCGCCACATGGTCCTCGCCGTACGGCTCCCACTGCGGGACTGCCGCCGCGATCGTCCGCCAGGCGCCGTCCGTGTCGCCCCAGCGCGCCAGTTCCCTGGCCTCCTGGACCGCGCGCCCGAAGGGGCCGGGTGAGGCGTACTCGTACGTACGCCGTCTGATCTGGTCCAGGACGGTCTTGGCCCGCTCTCTGTCGGTGGCGTAGTCATCGGTCACCGGGCCGAGGACGAAAGCGTCGTCCATGCGGTGTTCGCGCAGGTGGTCGCGGGCCTTCAGGGGCAGGACCTCGCCCGCGTACAGCGGATCGTCCATGCGCGGGTCGACCGGCACCCAGCCCCGCCCGTGGAGCAGCACCCGGAGCTGTGCGGCCAGCAGGCCCGCCCGCGGTCTGCCGAACTCCCCCACCTCGTCGAAGACGGCGAGCGCCGCGTCCAACTCCCCTCGCAGGCAGGCGAGTCGGGCCTGCTCCACCTTGTCGTCGAGCTCCTGCGTCACTCCGTTCCCGAAGTCGGCGTCGCCGCCGCCCAAGCGGTAGAACTCCTTGTACATCTCCTCCATGAACGCACGGAACGATCCGTATCGATCGGGGCCTTCGCCGCTCCACCCATGGCGGACATAGACGGCCCACTCCCCGTCGGCGTCCACATCGCCGGGGTCGAGCAGCACATCCGTCATGTCCGAGTCGACCGCCAGCTGCAGGGCCCGCCCCCACATGCCGGTCTCCAGCAGCTGCTGCTCGGTGGCGTGCTCGTCATGGTGCTTCTCGTACATCTTCTGCAAGTCGTACGGATCTCCGTACGGGGTGATGTCCTCCGCCCCCGCCAGCAGGTAGACGAAGCCGCCCGCGAAGCGCCAGCCGTCCGTCGTCTCCAGGAAGGAGCGGAGGGACGGCGGCAGCGGCACCTCGATGCCGAGGCCCCGGACCCGCTCCTCCAGGTCCGCGAGCCGTGCCGGATCGGCCGGCGCGAACCCGAGCCAGCGCTCCCGCACGATGCCCTCGTCGAGCTCGTCGAACTCCTCCGGCTCGCTCGCGGCCAGCGCGTCCAGCCATTCCTCGCTCCACCGCTTGAGCAGCGGCCCCCACTCGAAGATCTCCATGCACGCCATCGTGGCACCCACCACTGACAGTGACGGCGCCCCGGGCCGTCACCTGCGCGGATTCGCCGGGCAGGCGACATGCACCCGCACCGTCGCCCCGCCCGCCGACGCGCTGTGGATGTCGTGGGTGGTGTAGGGCTGCCCCGGCAGGATCGGCCGGTCACATCGGGCGCAGAGCACGGCGAGCCTCCCGGACCTGCCGCTGGAGCAGCCTGCCCGCGGGGCAGTACTTGAAGCGTTGGCAGACCGCGCAGCGGTCGAGGTGATCGAGGAGCCGGCCCTGCCGCTCGACGGCCGACGCCCCCGTCATGCCGCTCCCCCTTCGACGTGTTCCCCGCTGTCTGGCCGACCCGTCCGTGGGCGCCGCACATTCATGGTGACTCCGCGTTGCTTGATCAGTTCTGACGTGACCGTAGAACCGCCGTAGGACAAAGTGCGGCACGTAATGTGCGTGTCTCGTGTCCTTCATGCCGCTGGCGTCGGGCGCCCGAACACCCGACGCCAGCGACGTCGCAAGGGCGTGCTCGGTGGGGGGGTACCGAGTCGTTCCCCGCGTCGGATACTTCGCCTTCGGGAGCGGTTCTGGATGCAGTACCCGGCAACCGAGCAGTTTCAGCCGCTTAGACGAGGCTGGTCATGTCGGGCGCTCTGTCATCAACACGGCGCCGGACGGGGCGCGCTTCGGCCAGTCCGACGATGAGGCGGAGTTCCGGATGGTCCGCGCCGTTCTCCGCACGGCGAAGGCCCCGACCGATGACGGTCGGAGCCTTCCACAAGGTGCTTAGGCGTCAGCCTGCTCCTCCTGCTCAAGCTGGGCAGCGAGCGTGTTGAACGCGGTCACGTACTGGTTGGCGGCCTTGAGGTATGACGCGTCTGGCTTCACTGTGTACGTCTGCGCCGCACCGTTGCCGAAGGTCACGTTGATGACGGCTGCTCCCTTGTTCTTCCGGCCGGTCGCGGCTGCGGACATCCCCAAGGTGGCGGCGCCCGCGACCAGGCGTGTGGCCGTCCAGGCCTTGTGCGCGCCTGCATTGACGAACTCTGCGCTGCCGCCCTTCACCGGGCCGAGTTGGGTCACGCCCATCTTCGACGACGGCCACAGCTTCATCATGGCCGCCATGTTCATCGTCGCCTCGGCGGGGTGCGCCTGCCGCCACGCTTTGAGGGCGTCCTTCTCCGTCTTCCGCTGAGCTGCCGCCTCGGCTCTGCCCTGCTTCTTCGCCTCGCGCTGCGCGGCTTTCTCTGCCGCCTTCTGCGGGTCTCGGTTGAACATGGTTCCCCCCTGCTCCTGGGCTGGAGGACGCCATCATGCAGCAGACGTCTACCGGGTGTAGGCGGTATGGCTATTCCGTGACAAACACGGTTACGCGTCATAGCGACAACGTTCTCCCCCGGCACGGACGACAGCTGGGGTGGTTCCCGCACCGTCAGCCCGCGAGATAGGGGTCCGCGCCAAATTCGAAGGCCGCGTGGTCACCTCTGCCGAATGGATCTCCGCAGATTCTCCCCGAGTCCCACTTCCAACATCGGCGAAGCGACTGCGCGC
Organism: Streptomyces sp. NPDC039462; assembly: GCF_055639375.1. Taxonomy (NCBI): domain Bacteria; kingdom Bacillati; phylum Actinomycetota; class Actinomycetes; order Kitasatosporales; family Streptomycetaceae; genus Streptomyces; species Streptomyces sp. NPDC039462. The sequence continues at coordinate 252,582 of NZ_JBVKAO010000003.1, read as the reverse complement.
CAAGGGGCGGGCGTTGGGGACAGCCTCTCCGGCGGCCTTCACCCAACCCCTGGGTGGGGCGGTCTGGGACACGGAATCCCGGGCCGGTCAGCCCTTCCCCGTTCCCAGCGTCAGCCCCGCGATGAAGTGGCGTTGCAGGACGAGGAAGACCAGGACCGTGGGGAGTGCCACCAGGACCGATCCTGCGGCCAGCAGGTTGTGGTCCGTGAAGAACTGGCCGCGCAGGTTGTTCAGTGAAGAGGTGATCGGGAGTTTGTCGGGGTTGGAGATGAAGATCAGGGCCCAGAGGAAGTCGTTGTAGATCCAGGTGAATTCCAGGGTGGCGAGGGCCGCAAGGGCCGGGCGGCACAGTGGCAGTGTGATGCGCCAGAACTGGGTCCAGACTCCCGCGCCGTCGACGACCGCCGCTTCCAGGATCTCTTTCGGCAGCGTCCGCATGAAATTCGAGAGGACGAACACGCAGAAACCGATCTGGAAGCCGATGTTGACGACGATGAGCGCCCAGAAGGAGTCGTAGAGGGTGAGCGAGTCGGACATCCACCAGGGCAGCGGGATCTTCAGGAAGAGCGCGTAGAGCGGGGTGACGATGACCTGTGGGGGCAGGAGGTTTCCCGCCGTGAAGAGCATCAGAAGGAACATGCCGCCGCGGATCCTCAGGCGCGCCACCGCGAACGCGACGAAGGACGCGAGGAAGAGCGTGACGAGCACCGCGGGGACGGCGATCAGAAGCGTATTGGTGAAGTACTTGCCCATACCGGATTCGGTGTAGGCCTCGCGGTAGTAGTCGAGGGACAGCCGGTCGGGCCAGGAGAAGTAGCCGTGCTCTGCCGTCTCTTCGTACGGCCGCAGTGACGCGTAGACGGCCAGCAGGAGCGGGGCCAGGAAGGCGAGGGACACGGCGGCGAGAAAGAGGGGGACGCCGAAAGCGCCGCGGCGGCGAGGGGGTGCGGTGCGTGGCTCTGCGGTCATCGGTCGCGCGCACCTCGCAGCTCTTGGACCAGGAACGTCACGATGAATCCCAGGGAGACGGTGAGCAGGACGACCGCGATGGCCGAGCCGAATCCGATGCGGCTCGCCTCGCCGATGATGTTGTCGGTGATGAGTACGGAGAGCAGTTCCAGGCCGTTGCGGCCCTTGTTCACCGCGTACACGATGTCGAAGGCACGCAGCGCTTCGATGACCGTGATCACGCCGACGACGACATTGACCGGACGCAGCGTCGGGAAGACGACGCGGAAGAAGGTCTGGCGGGTGTTCGCCCCGTCTATCTGGGCCGCTTCCTTGAGTGCGGGATCGACCGATTTGAGCCCGGCCAGATAGAGGATCATCACGTATCCCGTGTGCCGCCAGCTCGCGGCGAGCATCATCATCCAGAGGTTGAGGTCGGAGTCGCCGAGCCAGTCGATCGGATCGTTTTCGTCGCCGATGGCGGTGTTGACCACGCCCTGGTCGGTGCCGAGGAGCAGTTGTGCCATGAAACCGACGACCGCGAGCGAGAGGACCACGGGCAGATAGAGCACGGACTGGTAGAAGCGGCTGAACCGGACGCCGCGGTCGATGAGGACCGCGAGGAGAAGTCCGAAGGGCGTGGCCACGAGGCCGAGGAAGGCGATCCACAGAAGGTTGTGGCGTACGGCGGGCCAGAAGGCGGGATAGTTGTCGACGAGGCTTTCGTAGTTCTTTCCGCCCACCCATTCGACGTCGCCGATGCCGTCCCAGGACGTGAAGGAGAGGCCTATGGAGGCGAGGGCGGGGCCCCAGATGATGACGGCTTCGATCAGGACGGGAATGCCGAGGAGCACGCCGAGGACGACCGTGTCACGGCGGGTGAATCGGGTCGGCCGGGCCATCGTCAGCCGACGTCCTGCGAGAAGATGTCCTTCTTCTGCCGTTCGATGCTGTTGACCAGGCCGTCGACGTCGTTCGGGTCGTCGATGAAGTCCTGGAGCGCCTTGATCATGACGGTCTGTGCGAAGTCGGGGCGTGTGTCGCGGTCCAGGAACTGTGAGATGTGCTCGGCGCCCGAGACCAGTTCGGCGGACTTCTTCTGGAGCGCGCTGTACTTGGAGGTGTCGGCGCCGTCGTTGACGGCGACGTTGTTCGGGTCGCCGGCCAGATAGATGTCCTCGGCCTCGGGGGTCCCCAGCCACCTGAGGAGGTCTTTGCCCGCTTCTTTGTTCTTCGCCTTCTCGGCCATCAGGAATCCGTCGATGGGTGCCTCCACCGCGTCCTGGCCGTGCGCGGGGTCGATCTCGGGAAAGGCGAAGAAGTCGATGTCGTCGCGCTCGTCGGCGGGGAACTGCTGGCCCGGGTGCGGCATTCCGAAGACGGCCATGCCGGTCTTGCGCCGCTGGAGTCCCTGGCCGGCCTCCTCCCAGGTGCGGCCGAGTGCGCCCTTCTGGTAGTACGGCATGAGTTCGCGCCACAGGTCGAAGACCTTCTTGACCTTGGTGTCCGTCCAGGCCTCCTCCCCCGCCATCAGGCCCTTGTGGAAGTCGTAGCCGTTGAGGCGGAGGTTGATGTAGTCGAAGGTGCCCATCGCGGGCCAGCCGTCCTTGTCGCAGAAGGCGACCGGAATCCCGTCCTTGTGCATCTTCTTGGCCAGGGCGATGAAGTCGTCCCAGTTCTTGGCCTGTTCGTACCCCTGTTTCTCGAAGAGGCTCTTGCGGTGGAAGACGGCCCACGGATAGTAGTAGTACGGCACGAAGTACTGCTTGCCCTCGTGCGTGGACTGCTCCTTGAGCGCCTCGGAGAAGCCGCTGAAGTCCTTCCACACATCGCTGATGTCGACCAGCAGATCCTTCTCGGCGAAGTACTGCATGCGGTATCCGGCGAACCACATGAACACGTCGTCGGGTGTGGCGCGGAGATAGCGCGTGATGTTCTGCTGGAATTCGTTGTGCTCTGTGGTGTGGACCTCGACCGTCTTCCCGGTCTTCTTCTCGTACGCGTCGAAGGCGTCCTGGAACGCCTTCTTCGGCACGGCGTCCGAGGAGTTGGAGCCCATGGTGACTTCGTTCTTGTCGCTGCCCGGCTTCTCGCCACAGGCGCTGAGCAGTGCGGGGAGCGTGACCGCCCCGGCCCCGACGGCGGAGCCCCGCAGGAGAGTGCGCCGGGACATCCGATGTCCTGTCATGACCGCTGGAGCGCCGGGACCGCTGAACGATGACTGTGCCATGTCCCCCTCCTCGGGGTTCAACCGAACACAACCGCACGCGAGGGTTGGGATCTCACTCCCAAGAGGCACCGCCGTCAAGGGGCCCGGCGCCGGCAGTCGAACCGGTAACGCTCCCCTTCCAACAGAGTCCAACAAGCCCTACCGTAAGCGCCCGCGTGACACGTGCACCCAAACCCCCCATCTTCCGCGAGTACGGAGGAACGTAACCATGCGTCATCTCCCCGCCCGCACCATCCGCCGAAGAGTGGTCGGATCGCTGACCGCCGCCCTGCTGTGCGCCGCCGGGCTCGCCACGCCCGCCGCGGCACGTGACACCGCCGCCCCGCCCGCCACCGGGCAGGCCGCCGACTCACCCCGCGTGAAACTCCCCGACGGGCTGGCGCTCACCCCGCCCATGGGATTCAACAACTGGAACTCCACCCACTGCAGAGCCGAGTTCAACGAGGCGATGATCAAAGGAATCGCGGACATATTCGTCGAGAAGGGCTTGAAGGACGCCGGATACGAGTACGTCAATCTCGACGACTGCTGGGCGCTGCCGGAGCGCGACGCGAACGGCAAACTGGTACCGGACCCGGTGCGCTTCCCGAACGGCATCAAGGCGGTCGCCGACTACGTCCACGCCAAGGGGCTCAAGCTCGGCATCTACACCAGCGCGGGCACCAAGACCTGCAACGCCGCGGGCTTTCCCGGCGCGCTCGGCCACGAGCGCAGTGACGCCCAGCAGTTCGCCGACTGGGGCGTCGACTATCTCAAGTACGACAACTGCAACAACCAGGGCGTCGACGCCAAGAAGCGGTACATCGCGATGCGTGACGCGCTGAAGGCCGCCTCCGAGACCACCGGCAGGCCCATCGTCTACAGCATCTGCGAATGGGGCGAGAACAAGCCGTGGGAGTGGGCGGCGGACGTCGGCCATCTCTGGCGCACCACGGGTGACATCAGTGACAACTGGGGCTCCATGGTGTCGATCATGAAGCGGAACCTGCCGCTCGCGAAGTACGCGGGACCGGGCCACTGGAACGACCCCGACATGCTCGAGGTCGGCAACGGCGGCATGACGGACACCGAGTACCGCACGCACTTCTCGATGTGGTCGATCATGGCCGCGCCGCTGCTCATCGGCTCGGACCTGCGCAAGGCGTCCCCCGAGACCTTCGAGATCCTCGGCAACGAAGAAGTCATCGCCGTCGACCAGGACCCGCTCGGCAAGCAGGGCGAGGTCGTCTCGTCCCAGGGCGGGCGCTGGGTCGTCGCCAAGGAGATGGAGGACGGCAGCCGTGCCGTCGCCCTCTTCAACGAGACCGGCACCGCGCAGTCCGTCTCCACGACGGCGAAGGCGGTCGGCCTCCCCGACGCACACGCGTACACACTGCGCGATCTGTGGGAGCACAAGAGCTACAACACGGCGGGCCGGATCGCGGCGACCGTCCCGGCACACGGCACCGTGCTGCTGCGCGTGTCCGCCGGCGGAAAGTGGGCGCACCTCCCGCCGGCCGCCGAACTCGGCGTCGACGGCGCCCTGTTCGTGGAGGCGGGCAAGCCCGCGAAGGTCACCTCCAAGGTCACCAACCTGGGCCGCACGCCCGCCCAGCGGGTCGCCGTGACGCTCGACGCGCCCTCCGGCTGGACCGTGCGGGCGACCTCGCCGAGCACGGCACGCTCGCTGCGGACCGGCAGGACGCTCGCCACGTCCTGGACGGTCACCGCGCCCGCGGGCACGAACCCGGGCTCGTACGACGTGAACCTCAAGGCCACCTACCGCTCGCCGCACGGCGCGCGGGCCACGAAGGTGCTGCCGCTCGCGGCCCAGGTCGTCGTCGCGCCACCGGCGGGCGACTCCCTGCTGGGCGATCTGCCGTGGCTGTCGGCGACCAACGGCTGGGGGCCCGTGGAGCGCAACACCAGCAACGGCGACCGGGGCCTCGGCGACGGCAGGCCGATCACCATCGGCGGGAAGGTGTTCGCGAAGGGCCTCGGCGTGCACGCGGAGAGCGCCGTCGAGTACTACACCGGGGCGGCCTGCGAGAAGGTCACCGCGCAGGTCGGCGTCGACGACGAGACGATCGCGAAGGGCACGGTCGCCTTCGAGATCTGGGCGGACGGCGAGAAGGCCGCGTCGACCGGAGTGCTCACCAACGCCATGCCCGCGCAGGAACTGTCCGCGGATGTGAGCGGCGCCCAGGTGGTCCGTCTCGTCGTGACGGACGGCGGGGACGGCATCGACTCGGACCACGGCGACTGGGCGGACGCGACGCTGAGTTGTTGAGGGGTGGAGGCGGAGGCGCCGCACGCGTGCGCCTCCGTGACCTCGCCGTCCGCACAGGGGGCAGCGCCGAGGTAAGCCCAAAAGCCGCCAATACTTGATCTTGGCGCCCTGCGCAGTAGTGGCCGTCACCCAGGACCCTGTCATGCTCGTTGAGCAGTACGGCCCTCGGCCTCGCTCGCGTGCGGGCGGAGCTGAGCGTCACGCCGGCGGCAGGGCGAGTTTGGCGGCCACGGCGTCGAGGACCCAGTCAAGGCCGGTCGCGAAGGACGCCTCGGCGTCCACGTCCGTGCCCTCGTACACGGCCTTGGCCAACGCCGGGAAGCGGCCCGTGGCCAGCATTCTCGTCAGGTGCGGGCCGCGGGCGCGCTGCCAGTCGTGCTTGGACAGGCCCGTGGTGCGCTCGGCCCGCAGATTCGTGATCTCGCGGCGGATCGCGCCGTTGAAGTAGGCGCTGACGGTCTCGACGGCGCGCATGACGGTGTCGATGTCGGCGAGGCCGTCGAGGGCGGACAGAGTGGACTCGGCCACGGCGAGGCCGTTCGGGCCGAAGGCCGGGCGGCCGCCGAGCAGGTCGGCCAGCCATTCGTGACGGAGGGCGGCCTGCCTGGTGCGGTGGGCGAGGACGCGCAGCGCCTCCCGCCAGTCACCGGGCTGCTCCTCGGGGAGAATCTCGGCCTGGACCTCGTCCACCATGAGGTCGAACAGCTCCTCCTTCGTGGAGATGTATCTGTACAGCCGCATCGGACCCGCGTCCAGGCGAGCCGCGACCTTGCGCACCGACACCGCCTCCAGCCCAGCCTCGTCGGCCAGCGCGATGGCCGCGGTGACGATCCGCTCCCGGTCGAGCGGTACGGGGCGAGTCGGCGGCTCCGGCCGGTCCCACACGGTCATGGTCACTCCGAACTGTTGCGATGCATCGTAACGAGTAAATACAGTGTATCGACATGAGACACCGTATCGCTGTGGTCGGGAGCGGCCCCGCCGGCCTCACCTTCGCCCGCGTCCTGCACCGCCACGGCCATCCCGTCATCGTCCTCGAACGCGATCCCGCCCCCGACGCCCGCCCTCCGGGCGGCACCCTGGACCTGCACGAAGGGCTGGGCCAGCGCGCGCTGGACAAGGCGGGACTGCTGGCGGAGTTCCAGGCGCTGTCCCGTCCCGAGGGGCAGGCCATGCGCATCCTGGACACGGCCGGGACCGTCCTGCGCGACTGGCAACCCCGTCCGGACGACCGGGCCAACCCCGAGATCGACCGCGGACACCTCCGCGACCTGCTGCTCGGCCCTCTCGACGTCCAATGGGGCCGGGGCGTGACGCAGGTGGTGCCGGGGGCCCGGGATGGCGTACTGGTCCACTTCGCGGACGGGCGGCAGGAGGCGTTCGACCTCGTGGTCGGCGCGGACGGTGCCTGGTCCCGGACCCGCCCGGCGGTCTCGCCGGCGACACCGCACTACACCGGCGTCACCTACGTCGAGACCTTCCTCGACGATGTCGACACCCGCCACCCTGACCTCGCCCGGCTGATCGGCGACGGTTCCGTGGCCGTGTACGGCGTGAACCGGGCTCTCGTGGCCCAGCGCAACAGCGGCGGCCACGTCAAGGTGTACGCCCAGTTCCGCGCGCCGCTGGACTGGCACACGAACCTGGACCTGGCCGACGTCCAGGCCGTGCGATCGAGCCTGCTGGCTCTGTTCGACGGCTGGGCCGCTCCCGTCCTGGACCTCCTCCGCCGCAACACCGCTTTCGTCCACCGCCCCCTCTACGTCCTGCCCGTGTCCCACACCTGGGCCCACGTCCCCGGGGTGACGCTACTGGGCGACGCCGCCCACCTGATGCCCCCACTGGGGGCGGGCGCGAACCTCGCGATGCTGGAAGGCGCCGAACTCGCCGAGTCCATCGCCACCGGCCCTGCAGATCTGGACGAGGCCGTCCACGCCTTCGAGGAACAGATGTGGGCACGGGCCGGCAGGTGGGCAGAGATCACGACGGCCGGTCTGGAACGCCTCGTGAGCCCGGACCCTGCCGAAGCCCTCGCCCTCTTCGACCAAGTCCAGCCATCCTGACGGCCAAGCGCCAGAGCACCAGAGCACCAGAGCACCAGAGCACCAGTATCAACAGCTCGCCACGGCTTCACGGGAACGATCGAATGGCGACAGGCGCCGCCCGGCTTAGTCCTTGGCCCGCTCCCCTCCTCAGCCCCCCACCGCCGACCGAAGATCCACAGCCGCGCTCGGCGCTCCGTCGAGCGCGGCCGCCGCCGCTCCCACCAGACCCGCGTCCGTGCCCGTCAGCGCGGGGGCCACGGTCAGCCGGCGTACGAAGGACAGCGTGGCGTAGTCCCGAAGAGCGCGGCGCAGCGGCGTGAAGAGCACGTCGCCCGCCTTCGCCACTCCCCCGCCGATCACCGCGATGTCGATCTCGACGAGCGTGGCCGTGGCGGCGATCCCCGCGGCCAGCGCCTGGGCGGCCCGTTCGAAGGAGGCGAGTGCGACCGGGTCCCCGGCGCGGGCGGCCGCCGCCACCGCGGCCGCCGACGTGTCGCCGTCGGCGCCCGGGCGCCAGCCGTTCGCCACGGCGCGGCGCGCGATGTTCGGGCCGCTCGCTATCCGCTCGACGCAGCCGCGCGCCCCGCACGGGCAGGGGTCGCCGTCGAGGTCCACGCTGATGTGGCCGATGTGGCCCGCGTTCCCCGTGGGGCCCGGGTGCAGCTTGCCGCCGAGGACGAGGCCGCCGCCGACGCCGGTCGACACCACCATGCACAGCGCGTTGTCGTGGCCGCGGGCGGCGCCCTGCCAGTGCTCGGCGGCGGTCATCGCCACCCCGTCGCCGACCAGGACCACAGGGAGGCCGCCGGTGAGCGCGCGGACGCGGTCGACCAGCGGATAGCCGCGCCAGCCCGGGACGTTGACGGGGCTGACCGTGCCGGCCGACGCGTCGACGGGGCCCGCGCTGCCGATGCCCACGGCCGCCGCCCTGCCCCACAGCTCACTGCCGGTCAGCTCGGCGAGGACCTCCTCGACCGCCCGCATCACCGTGTCGCCGTCCTCACGCGCGGGCGTCGGCCGCTGTGCGCGCAGGAGGATCCGGCCGCGCCCGTCCACCAGGGCTCCGGCGATCTTGGTGCCGCCGATGTCGAGTGCGGCGACGAGGTCCATGTGCATCTGTGTCGGGTCTCCTGGTGTATCGGCAGGCCGGAGAGTGCGAAGGTCAGTCTCCCCTGCATCTGACAACGTTGTCCAGGCCCTATGCTCGACGCCGTATGCTCGACGACTCCGTGGACGACAGGACAGGACTGCGCACCGTGGCCGAGACCGCCGCTCGACGACCCGAGAACCGTTACGGCAACCGGCCGACCATGAAGGACGTGGCCGCGCGCGCGGGAGTCGGCCTGAAGACGGTCTCGCGCGTCGTGAACGGCGAGCCGGGCGTCACGCCCGACACCGAGCGCCGCGTCCAGGAGGCCATCGAGGCCCTGGGCTTCCGCCGCAACGACAGCGCGCGCGTGCTGCGCAAGGGCCGCACCGCCAGCATCGGCCTCGTCCTGGAGGATCTCGCCGACCCCTTCTACGGCCCGCTGAGCCGTGCCGTGGAGGAGGTCGCCCGGGCGCACGGCGCGCTGCTCATCAACGGATCGAGCGCCGAGGACCCGGACCGCGAGCAGGAGCTGGTGCTCGCCCTGTGCGCGCGGCGGGTCGACGGGCTCGTGGTGATCCCGGCCGGTGACGACCACCGCTATCTGGAGCCGGAGATCGCCGCGGGGGTCGCCACCGTCTTCGTCGACCGGCCCGCCGGGAGGATCGACGCCGACGTGGTGCTCTCCGACAGCTTCGGCGGCGCGCGGGACGGCGTCGCGCATCTCATCGCCCACGGTCACCGCCGTATCGGCTTCATCGGTGACCAGCCGCGCATCCACACCGCCATAGAACGGCTGCGCGGCTACCGCGCGGCGATGGAGGACGCGTACATTCCTGTCGACGAGGCGTGGGTGTCCCTCGGCGTCACCGATCCGGAGCGGGTCCGGACGGCGGCCGAGACGATGCTGAGCGGCCCCGAGCCGGTCACTGCGGTCTTCGCGGGCAACAACCGGGTGACGGTGACCGTCGTCCGCGTCCTTGCCGCCCTCGACCGTCCCGTGGCCCTGGTCGGCTTCGACGACATCGAGCTCGCCGACCTGCTGAGCCCGGGCGTGACGGTCGTGGCGCAGGACGCGGCGCAGCTGGGCAGGACGGCGGCGGAGCGGCTGTTCCGCAGGCTCGACGGTGTGCCGGAGGCGCCGGAGCGGATCGAGCTGCCGACGCGGCTCATCAAGCGCGGATCGGGTGAGCTGCCGCCCGCCGGCTGACGCGACCGGCTCGAACCGGCCCGGCCGGATGGGCCGGCTCGACTGACTCGGCCGACTCGGGGCAGGGAGCCTGTCATGACCACCGCATTGATTGTCGGCGACATCCAGCAGGGCATCGTGAACGGCTACCCCTTCGCCAGGCGTGTCGTGCCGCCGCTCACCGAACTGATCCCCCGTGCCCGCGCGGCCGGCGTCCTCGTCGTGTTCGTGCACTTCGCCGTCCGCGACAACGGATCCGACCTGCCGCCGGACAACGAACTGTTCAGGACGTTCCACGAAGCCGGGGACACCTTCCACGAGGGGTCGGCCGGGACGGGGATCGCTCTGCCGGTCGAGGACGAGGACGTCGTCGTGCTGAAACGCCGCGCCAGCGCGTTCGCCGGCACGGATCTCGAACTCGTGCTCCGCGCGCGGGGCATCAGCGCGCTCGCGGTCGCCGGCGTCGCGACCAGCGCGATGGTGGCCGCGACGTGCTACGACGCGGCGGACCGCGACTACCGCGTGACCGTGCTGCGGGACGGGTGCGCCGACGGCGATGTGGCGGTGCACGACTTCTTCATGGACTCCGTCTTCCCCAGCAGGGGGTTCGAGGTCGTGTCCTGCGTCGACTGGCCGGGGGAACGGCTCTGACGGCGGGTCGGCTACAGCCAGAAGACGACGGCGAGGGAGATCAGCGTGCCGAGTGCCAGCGCTCCGCCGACGGCTCCGACGACGAGGGCGTTCCGCTGACCTGCGGGCCGGAGCTCCGTCCAGCCCAGTTCCTCGGCCGCGCCGCGGATCAGGCGGTGGCCGTCGGCGGACGAGAAGGAGGTCCGCTCACTGCCGTCCAGTGAGCGGCTCCACGTGCGGTAGCGGCTCCGGCCGATCTCCACTGTGCTCTGCGGCACTCCGAACGGGCCGCGCTCGTCGGTGCGGACGATGTCCGTGATGGTGAAGGTCTTCTCCCGCGGGCGCAGTTGGACGCGGTAGGTGTGCACCTGTGTGACGCGTCGGCCCACCTGCGGGACGTCCACGATCAGGTCGAACCCCGGCTCCGTGCGCCGCAACCGGTACGACGTGCCGGTCGCGGCGGCGGTGGCGGCCGCCACGCGGGCGTACAGCGCCTCGGTGTCGCCTGCGCCAGGGGTTCCGTCCATCGGCTCGCTTCCCGCCCTGTCCCGGCAGGGCAGCCGGGACGACGGAGGCCGATGTTACTTGCCCGACCCCGTGAGGTCGCCGCGGCGCGGGCCCGCGAAGCCCTGCAGGCGGGCCAGGGTGAGGCCGGTGAGCCGGGTGACCTCGCCGGCGTCGAGGGCGCCGCAGTCGAGGCCGCGCAGCAGGTAGCCGGCGAGGGCCTTGGCGGTGGCGGGCTCGTCGGCCACGCCGCCGCCCTCGTGGTGACCGGCGTAGGTGGCCAGGCGGGCGGCGGCAGCTTCGAAGCCCTCGCGGTAGAACGCGAACACCGCGGCGTAGCGCGTGGGGATGTGGCCGGGGTGCATGTCCCAGCCCTGGTAGTAGGCGCGGGCCAGGGCGCGCCGGGTGAGGCCGTAGTGCAGCCGCCAGGCGTCGTGGACCTGCTCGGTGGTGCCGACGGGCAGGACGTTGGTGGAGCCGTCCGAGACGCGTACTCCCGTGCCGGCGGCGGCGACCTGCATGACGGCCTTGGCGTGGTCGGCGGCCGGGTGGTCGCTGGCCTGGTAGGCGGCGCTGACGTGCAGGCAGGCGCTGTAGTCGAAGGTGCCGTAGTGCAGCCCCGTCGCGCGGCCCTCGGCGGCCTGGATCATGCGGGCGACGGCGGCGGTGCCGTCGGTGGCGAGGATGGACTGGCTGGTCTCGATCTGGATCTCGAAGCCGATGCGGCCCCGCTCCAGGCCGCGCGCCTTCTCGAACTCCTCCAGGAGGCGCACCATCGCGGTGACCTGCTCGGGGTACGTCACCTTGGGCAGGGTGAGGACGAGTCCGTCGGGCAGGCCGCCCGCCTCCATGAGGCCGGACAGGAAGACGTCGAGGGTGCGGATGCCGCGGTCGCGTACCGCCTCCTCCATGCACTTCATGCGGATGCCCATGTACGGGGCGGCGGTGCCGTTCTTGTACGCCTCGGCGACCAGGCGGGCGGCGCGGGCGGCGTCCTGGTCCTCGTCGGTGCCCTTGTAGCCGTCCTCGAAGTCGATGCGCAGGTCTTCGATCGGCTCGCGCTGCAGCTTGGTGCGCACGCGCGTGTAGACGGCGTCGGCCAGGTCGTCGTCCAGGCCGAGGACGGCGGCGAAGGACGCGGCGTCCGGGGCGTGCTCGTCGAGCATCTCCAGGGCCTTGTCGCCCCAGGTGCGGATGGTGTCGGCGGCGAACTGCTGACCGGGGACGTACACGGTGTGGACGGGCTGGCGGGTGCCGGGGTCGCCGGGGTAGCGGCGGTCGAGCTCCGCGTCCACCGGGGCGAGGGAAGCGCTGATGCCTTCGCTGACCGCGCCGGCGAGGCTCGTCGCCACCTTCTCTTGCTGACCCATTCCTGCATCCTCCACACGCTCGGTGCCGCGCCCGGCATTTCCGCTTCACGGAATCAACAATCCGTATAGCGAAGTTATCCGTGACCTTCGTGCTGGTCAACACCTTCCCGTGTCCTGCATCCGTAGCGGACCGCGCGCGTTGACGCGTGTCCCGTACCCCGGCGGGGACCGACGCGGCCAGTCTGTGGCCCACATCCTCCCGCGACCCCGGTGCCGGCCGCGCGGACCGAACTCAAGGAGCTTGCGTGCCCATCGACTCCCCCTTCACGCGCCGTTCCGTCCTGCGGACGGCGCTCGCCGCCGCCGTGGCGGTCCCACTGTCGGGCAAGGCGCTGTCCGGCAGCCCGGCCCACGCCGCCGAAGCGCCGGAGGATCCGGAGGCGCGCCTGGAGGTCATGTCGTACAACGTCCGCTTCGCGAGCAACAGGCCACCGCACACCTGGGCCGAGCGCCGCCCGGTCATGAAGGAGATGCTCCTGCGCGCCCAGCCGCACGTCATCGGCACCCAGGAGGGCCTCTACTACCAGTTGCAGGACATCGAGACGGACCTCGGCTCGAACTACGACTGGGTCGGCACGGGTGTCGGGGGCGGCAGCCGCGACGAGTTCATGGCCGTCTTCTACGACAACCGCCGGCTGTTCCCGCTCGAGTACGAACACTTCTGGCTGTCGGACACCCCGTACACCATCGCTTCGAACACCTGGGGGGCCAACTCGCCCCGCATGGCTTCCTGGGTGCGCTTCCTCGACCTGGTCACGAACACCCAGCTGTACGTCCTGAACACGCACTTCGACCACGTCAGCCAGGACGCGCGCGAGCGTTCCGCGAGCCTCATGGTGGAGCGCATCGCCCTGATGAAGACGACCACGCCACTCATCGTGACGGGCGACTTCAACGCGACGGCGCACGACAACTCCGTCTACACCACGATGCTGGGCGCCGGTCTCGTCGACACCTGGGACGCCGCCAAGGAACGCGGCCCGGCGTACGGCACGTTCGGCGGTTACCGGCCGCCCGTCCTGGGCGGCGGGCGCATCGACTGGGTCCTGACGAGGCCGACGGCGACGGTGCACGCGGCGTCGGTGAACACCTTCTCGCTCGGCGGGCAGTACCCGAGCGACCACTGGGCCGTCCAGGTCACGATGACGCTGTGACGCGGCGAGGCCCCCGCTCCGCTGTGCGCGGGGGCGAGGGCCTCGTACCGACAGCGGGGTCAGCCCTTGCGGGACTTGACCTCTTCGGTGAGCTGCGGGACGACCTCGAACAGGTCGCCGACCACGCCGTAGTCGACGAGGTCGAAGATCGGGGCCTCGGCGTCCTTGTTGATGGCGACGATGGTCTTCGAGGTCTGCATGCCGGCGCGGTGCTGGATCGCGCCGGAGATGCCGGACGCGATGTACAGCTGCGGGGAGACCGACTTGCCCGTCTGGCCGACCTGGTTGGAGTGCGGGTACCAGCCGGCGTCGACCGCGGCGCGCGAGGCGCCGACAGCGGCACCGAGCGAGTCGGCGAGGGCCTCGATGATCGAGAAGTTCTCGGCGCCGTTGACACCGCGGCCGCCGGAGACCACGATCGCGGCCTCGGTCAGCTCAGGGCGGCCCGTCGACTCGCGCGGGGTGCGCCCGACGACCTTGGTGCCGGTGGCCTTCTCGGAGAAGGAGACGGACAGGGCCTCGACGGTGCCCGCGGCCGGGGCGGCCTCCACGGCGGCCGAGTTCGGCTTGACCGTGATGACCGGGGTGCCCCGGGAGACCCGGGACTTGGTGGTGTACGAGGCGGCGAACACGGACTGCGTGGCCACCGGGCCCTCGTCGCCGGCCTCCAGGTCGACGGCGTCCGTGATGATGCCGGACTTGATGCGGACCGCGAGGCGGGCCGCGATCTCCTTGGCCTCGGCGGACGAGGGGAAGAGCACGGCGGCCGGGGACACGGCGTCGTACGCGGCCTGGAGCGCGTCCACCTTCGGTACGACGAGGTAGTCGGCGAACTCGGGGGCGTCGGCGGTGAGGACCTTCACCGCGCCGTGCTCGGCGAGCGTGGCGGCGGTGGCCTCGGCGCCGGCACCCAGGGCGACGGCGACGGGCTCGCCGACGCGGCGGGCCAGGGTCAGCAGCTCCAGGGTGGGCTTGCGGACGGCGCCGTCCACGTGGTCGACGTAGACGAGAACTTCAGCCATGGGACTTCAATCTCCTGCGGTACGAAGAAGTTGGGCGGTTGAGGGGATGACTGAAGCTCAGATGAACTTCTGGCCGGCGAGGAACTCGGCCAGCTGCTTGCCGCCCTCGCCCTCGTCCTTGACGATCGTGCCGGCCGTGCGGGCCGGACGCTCGGCGGCGGAGTCGACCTTGGTCCAGGCACCCTCGAGGCCGACCTCTTCGGCGTCGATGTCCAGGTCGTCCAGGTCGAGCGACTCCACCGGCTTCTTCTTGGCGGCCATGATGCCCTTGAAGGACGGGTAGCGGGCCTCGCCCGACTGGTCCGTCACGGACACGACGGCCGGCAGGGATGCCTCCAGCTGCTCGCTGGCGGAGTCGCCGTCACGACGGCCCTTGACCACACCGTCCTCGACCGAGACCTCGGAGAGCAGCGTGACCTGCGGGACGCCGAGGCGCTCCGCGAGGATCGCCGGCAGCACGCCCATGGTGCCGTCGGTGGAGGCCATACCGGCGATGACCAGGTCGTAACCGGTCTTCTCGATGGCCTTGGCGAGCACCAGCGAGGTGCCCATCACGTCGGTGCCGTGCAGGTCGTCGTCCTCGACGTGGACGGCCTTGTCGGCGCCCATGGAGAGCGCCTTGCGCAGCGCGTCCTTGGCGTCCTCGGGGCCGACGGTCAGCACGGTGATCTCCGCGTCGTCCGCCTCGTCGGCGATCTGCAGCGCCTGCTCGACCGCGTACTCGTCGAGCTCCGACAGCAGGCCGTCGACGTCGTCGCGGTCGACGGTCAGGTCATCGGCGAAGTGCCGGTCGCCGGTGGCGTCGGGCACGTACTTCACACAGACAACGATCCTCAAGCTCACGCCGGCTCTCCTACTGCATCGTCTTTATTGGGCTGCTGCCTCGGCTATGGCTACTGCCTTCTTGCAGGCAGCATAGGCGCCTGAAGCGGCGGATCCCGGTCGGGGCGGCCCGCGCTCCGAACGAAATATTACTCATGAGTACACCCAGTTCATTCCCACTGAGCAAGCGCTTTGAACTGTGACCTTCCCAACGCTCCGTAATCACCCGGAGCGCCCCTTCCGCGGGAACTCTCAGTCGCGCAGCGCGTTGAAGCGCCCCTGGTGGTATAGGAGCGGGCGCCCCTCCTCCTCGCGGTCGCCGACGACGGCCTCCGCGAGCACGATGCGGTGGTCGCCCGCGGGCACGCGCGCGACGATCCGGCACACCAGCCAGGCGAGCGCGCCGTCGAGCACGGGCACGCCCTCGGGCCCCGCGCGCCAGCTCGTGGGCGCGCCGAAGCGGTCGGCGCCGCTCCGCGCGAACGTCGCGGCGAGTTCCTGCTGCCGTTCGGCGAGCACGTGGACGCCGACGTGCGTGGCCTCGGAGAGCGCGGGCCAGCAGGAGGAGCCCGTGCCGATGCCGAAGGACAGCATCGGGGGCTCCGCGGAGACCGAGGCGAGCGAGGTGGCGGTGAAGCCGACGGGCCGGGCGCCGTGCGTGGCGGTGATCACGGCGACGCCCGCGGCGTGCTGCCGGAATACCGAGCGCAGCAGCTCGGGCGTGGCGAGCCGGGGGGTGGTGAGGGCTGACGATGCCGTCATGGAGTTGTCCTTCTGCCGGGGGTTGCCGGAGGTGCGAGCGGAGGCGTCGTTGCTCAGCACTGCGGACAGCGCGCGCTGGCGTGGCGGCCGAGGTCCACGTGGACGCGCTCGTACAGAAGGAGATCCCGGGGCATGGAGGCAGGCTCGCGATAGATGCCGCGTGCAGTCAAGTCCGTTCCGCAAGGTGAAAGAAGCGTCACGCTCCCGGGCCGCCCCTCGCGACCCGCGCGGCACCCGGTCACACGGCCTCCCCCAGCGCGGCGATCACATCGGCTCTGCGGGGCTGTCCGGCGGCCCGGCGCACCACCTGCCCCGTCGCGTCCAGGACGAGCACGGTGGGGGTCTTGAGGACGCGCAGCTCCCGTACGAGATCGAGCCGTGCCTCGGCGTCGATCTCCACGTGGGTCACGCCGGGGACCATCTCCGCCACGTCCGCGAGCACTCTGCGGGTCGCCCGGCAGGGCTGGCAGAAGGCGCTGGAGAACTGCACGAGTGTGGCCCGCTCCCCGAGCCGCTCGCCGATGTCCGCCGCGCCGAGCGGTCGCCCGGTCCCGCCTGTCCGCACGTCTGCCTCCGCCCCGACGCGCTCTGCCGCACGCCTGTTCCGATCGCTCTGGAGTACAGCATCCGCAGGCCGCGGATGATTCCTACGTGACGAGAATCTCGCGGATTGAAGGCACCAAGGCTGGTCACTCGTCCGTTATTGGGGCACGATCTGCGCAACGCCGAAAAACCTACGGCTGCGTAACTTCCCGCCGGGAACCCCCTCCCCAGGCAAAAACGAAGGGTCATCCCCACCCATGGCAGAGCTTGTCTACCGTCCGGTCATCGGTGCCGCGAAAACCCTGTTCAAGGCATGGGACCTGAAGATCGACTGCAAGGGGTCGGAGAACATCCCGCGCTCCGGCGGGGCGGTTCTCGTCAGCAACCACATCAGCTACCTCGACTTCATCTTCGACGGGCTCGCCGCGCTGCCGCAGAAGCGCGTGGTGCGGTTCATGGCGAAGGAGTCGGTGTTCCGGCACAAGATCTCCGGGCCGCTGATGCGCGGGATGAAGCACATTCCCGTCGACCGCGACAAGGGCGAGACGGCGTACGCGCACGCGCTGGACTCGCTGCGCTCCGGGGAGATCATCGGCGTCTTTCCCGAGGCGACGATCTCGCAGTCGTTCACGCTGAAGACGTTCAAGTCCGGTGCCGCGCGGCTGGCCCAGGAGGCCGGGGTGCCGCTGATCCCGATGGCCCTGTGGGGCACGCAGCGGCTGTGGACCAAGGGTCACCCGCGCAACTTCAAGCGCAGCCACCTGCCGATCACGATCCGGGTCGGCGAGCCGGTGGAGGCGCCGAAGGACCAGTACGCGGGTGCGATCACCCGGCGGCTGCGCGAGCGCTGCCAGGAGCTCCTGGAGGCCGCGCAGCGCGCCTATCCGGTGCGCCCCAAGGGTCCGGACGACACCTGGTGGATGCCGGCGCACCTGGGCGGCACCGCGCCGACCCCGGCCGAGGTGAAGGCCGCCGAGGCCGGCTGAACCGGCCGCGGCGCTAGCGCGGCGGGCGGACGGTGATCCGTGCGCCCGGGCTGGTCTTCGCCAGGAGTTCGGCCAGTTCGGCGGCCGCCGCTTCGAGGCCGGCGTCCTGTCCCATGCCTTCGAGCAGGAAGATCGCGTTCACCGACTCCTCGGTGAGGCGGGTGCGCGGGCCCTGGCGCCAGTTCCAGCGGCGGCAGGTGACGCCCTCGTCGTCGCACCACACGACCTCGCCCGCGTCGGGGTGCTCCACGACCCGCTCCCCCGCGGCCGCGGTCACGAACTCCTCGTCCCCGGTGGCCCGCACGAGGCGCATGCCGCCCTTGATCCGGTCCAGGTCCTCACCACCGACCGGGATCAGGTGGGCCACGCTGATGGCGTTGTAGACGTCGACGAGCGTGTTGATCCGCGGCAGGCCGCCGTCGGCGAGCGCGCGCTTGGCCAGCGCCTCGGCGGAGTTGCGGGTACGCGAGGGCTTCGCGCCGAAGGCCGTGTACGCGGCGCGCCAGGCGATCATGTGCGGGTCCTCGTGCGGGGCGCGCCCGTCGAGGCGTACGGCCAGCCGGCGGGCGGCGTCGTCGAGGAGGGCGGAGGTGGCCTCCGTGCTGGGGCCGTTGACGAGCCCACGGGCGTCGACGGCGACGTGGGTGAAGCCGGGCGCGAGGGCGCGGACCTCGTCGGAGACGGTCAGGTCGATGGTCATGGTCCGTCGTGCCTCACAGTTCTGCGGGGTAGATCTGCCAGAGGTGGAGTCGGTCCCTGGCCTCTTTGAGCACGCGGAGCGCCACGGGACTCGGTTCAGCATAGAGGACCGGATAGTCCACTTCATTGGACTCCGGGTCCACCGGCCAGGCCAGCTGTTCCTCGCCGAGGCGGAACTGCGCGTCGACGCCGGCCGGGATGTTGCCGCGCGGGTCCTGCCGGTGCCAGGCGCCGTCGAGCCGCACGGCGACCAGGCCGTGCAAGGAGTAGCCGCTGGTGTTGTCGTCCCGCAGGCGCTGGTAGCAGAACCCCGTCGGGATGTCCTCGGCCCGCAGCAGGGCGGCCAGCGCGTGGGACTTGGCGGTGCAGATGCCGGTCCGTTCGCGCAGCACGTCGGAGGCGCGCCAGGTGACCTCCATGCGGCCGGAGTCCTGCGAGTGCGGAATGGCGTCGCGCACGAACTCGAAGGCGGCGCGTGCGTAGGCGTACGTATCGGCGGATGTTTTTGCGAGAGCGGCCGCCGTCTCGCGGACCAGCGGATGATGGTGGTCGACGACCTCGTCCGCCGCCAAGTACGCAGACAGGTCGGGGTTTTCCTGGATCAGCTGCATGCCACGGGAGCATAGGAATACGGCCGCCCGTACGTCAATGACTTTACGGTCGACCGTATATCTATGCAGCTTTATGCAGTGGGAGAGGCAGCCGTCAGCGGGCCATCTCCTCCTTGAGCGCCGCCAGGAACCCGTCCACGTCTTCCTGACGGGTGTCGAACGCGCACATCCAGCGGACGTCGCCCGCCGCCTCGTCCCAGAAGTAGAAGCGGTACTTCTTCTGGAGGCGCTCGCTCACGTCGTGCGGCAGGCGGGCGAAGACGGCGTTGGCCTGCACGGGGTAGAGGATCTCCACGCCGGGCACGGAGCGGACGCCCTCGGCGAGGCGCTGTGCCATCTCGTTGGCGTGCCGGGCGTTGCGCAGCCACAGGTCCTTGGCGAGCAGGGCCTCCAGCTGCACCGACACGAAGCGCATCTTCGAGGCGAGCTGCATCGACATCTTGCGCAGGTGCTTCATGTGGCGCACGGCGTCCTGGTTGATGACCACGACGGCCTCGCCGAACAGCGCGCCGTTCTTGGTGCCGCCGAGCGACAGGATGTCGACGCCGACCGCGTTCGTGAACGTCCGCATCGGGACGTCGAGCGAGGCGGCGGCGTTGGCTATCCGGGAGCCGTCGAGGTGCACCTTCATGCCGAGCCGGTGCGCGTGGTCGCAGATCGCGCGGATCTCCTCGGGCGTGTAGAGCGTGCCCAGTTCGGTGTTCTGCGCGATCGAGACGACCTGCGGCATCGCGCGGTGCTCGTCGTCCCAGCCGAACGCCTGCTTGTCGATCAGCTCGGGGGTGAGCTTGCCGTCCGGCGTCGGCACGGTGAGCAGCTTGAGGCCTGCCATGCGCTCGGGGGCGCCGCCCTCGTCCACGTTGATGTGCGCGGACTCGGCGCAGATCACCGCGCCCCAGCGGTCGGCGAGCGCCTGGAGCGCGACGACGTTGGCGCCCGTGCCGTTGAAGACGGGGAAGGCCTCGGCGGTCGGTCCGAAGTGGCCGCGGATCACCTGCTGGAGACTGGCCGTGTAGTCGTCCTCGCCGTACGCGATCTGGTGACCGCCGTTGGCGAGGGCGAGGGCGGCCATGACCTCCGGGTGCGCGCCCGCGTAGTTGTCGCTGGCGAAGCCGCGGACGTCCGGGTCGTGGTGGCGCCGGGCGTCCGTCCTCGGCGGGTTCACGGCTTCTCGGGCGGCAGCGGTCACGGCTTCTCGGTCAGCCACAGGCGGTTTCCGTTCACTTCCTTGGCAGGCTTCTCCCAGACGCCGGCGATGGCCTCGGCCAGCTCCTTGACGTCCGTGAAGCCCGCGAACTTCGCGTCGGGCTTGGCCTCGCGCATCGCGTCGTGCACCAACGCCTTGACCACCAGGATGGCAGCCGCCGCGCGCGGTCCTTCGTCGCCCCCCGCCTTGCGGAAGGCGTCGGCGAGGGCGAGCGTCCAGGCCTCGGCCGCCGCCTTGGAGGCGGCGTACGCCGCGTTGCCCGCGGTCGGCTTCGACGCGCCCGCCGCGCTGATCAGCAGGTAGCGGCCGCGGTCGCTGCGCCGCAGGCCCTCCTCGAAGGCGAGGGAGGTGTGCTGCACGGTGCGGATCAGGAGGTTTTCCAGGTGGTCCCAGTCCTCGAGCTTGGTCTCGGCGAAGCTCTTGCTGCCGCGCCAGCCGCCGACGAGATGCACCAGGCCGTCGATCCGGCCGAACTCCTTCTCCGTGCGCGTCGCCCACTCGCGGGCGGCGCTCAGATCGAGGAGGTCGACCGTGTCGCCGACGACGGTCGCCCCGCCGTGCGCGTACCGCGCGGCGTCCACGGCCTCGGCGAGGCGGGCGGGATCGGCGTCGGAGGCCACGACCGTGGCACCGGCCTCCGCGAGCCTCAGCAGGGTGGCGCGTCCCGCGGGTCCGGCGGCTCCGGCCACCGCGACCACGGCTCCATCGAGTGCGGACATCTTCCTCGCCTCCTCCTGGCGGCCGCTCACGCGGCGGCCTTCTCGGCGCCCGTGGAAGCGGTGATCCCCTTGGTGGAGGCGATCACGTGCTTCAGCTTCTTGGAGAGCGCCTCATAGAACATGCTGAGCGGAAACTCGTCGGGAAGCACCTCGTCGACGAGTTTGCGCGGCGGCAGCGACGTGTCAAGGGCGTCCGGGCCCTTGGCCCAGCGCGAGCCGGGGTGCGGGGCGAGGTACGTGGACACCAGGTCGTACGCGGCGAACCAGTGGACCAGCTTGGGGCGGTCGATGCCCGCGCGGTAGAGGTCCTCGATCTCGCCGCAGAGCTGGTTGGTGACCTCCGGCGCGCGCTGCCAGTCGATCCTGAGCTGGTTGTCGGTCCAGCGGACCACGTCGTGCTTGTGGAGGTAGGCGAAGAGGAGCTGGCCGCCGAGCCCGTCGTAGTTCTTCACGCGGTCGCCGGTGACCGGGAAGCGGAACATCCGGTCGAAGAGGACGGCGTACTGCACGTCGCGTGCCTGCGGGACGCCCTCGGCCTCCAGCTTCACGGCCTCCTTGAAGGCGGTGAGGTCGCAGCGCAGCTCCTCGAGGCCGTACATCCAGAACGGCTGGCGCTGCTTGATCATGAAGGGGTCGAACGGCAGGTCGCCGTGGCTGTGGGTGCGGTCGTGGACCATGTCCCACAGGACGAACGCCTGCTGACAGCGGTCCTGGTCGCCGACCATCGCGCGGATGTCGTCGGGCAGTTCGAGCCCGAGGAGGTCCACGGCGGCCTCGGTGACGCGGCGGAAGCGGGCCGCCTCGCGGTCGCAGAAGATGCCGCCCCAGGAGAAGCGCTCGGGGGCCTCGCGCACGGCGATGGTCTCGGGGAAGAGGACGGCGGAGTTGGTGTCGTACCCGGCGGTGAAGTCCTCGAAGGTGATGCCGCAGAACAGCGGGTTGTCGTAGCGCGTGCGCTCGAGCTCGGCCAGCCAGTCGGGCCAGACCATGCGCAGCACGACCGCTTCGAGGTTGCGGTCGGGGTTGCCGTTCTGCGTGTACATCGGGAAGACGACCAGGTGCTGGAGGCCGTCCCTGCGGTTCGCCGCGGGCTGGAAGGCGAGCAGCGAGTCGAGGAAGTCCGGCACGGCGAAGCCGCCCTCGGACCAGCGGCGCAGGTCCGCGACGAGCGCGCGGTGGTACGCGGCGTCGTGCGGCAGGAGCGGGGAGAGCTCCTCGACCGCGGAGATCACGCGGTCCACGGCGAGCTCGGCGATGCTCTTCGCCGGGGCGCCGGCCGCCTCGAAGTCGATGGAGCCGTCGGCCGACTGCCAGGGCCGGATCTCCTCCACGGCACCCTTGAGCACCGGCCACGCCGGGTGGTCCACCACCCGCTCACCGGGCTCGGCGGCGGAAAGAACCGCGCCCTCCGTGCCCGACTGCACAAGAATTTCCGTCATGCCCCATCCTCCCCGGGAGAACCTCGCGTCAGGACACCGTATGCATGCGAGGTTCTCCGGGACAAGGGGGGTCTCCGTAAATTATCCTGCGCCACCCCCATCGATACCGCTGTTTTTCCTGCCGCTCGCCGCTGACTCAATCGCTTCTGCCGCTTCCTGCAGTGCCTTCGCCGCGTCGGGGAGTACGTCGGGGAAGCCGAGGAAGCCGTGGAACATGTGGGGGTAGTGGGCCGGGGTGACCTTCACTCCGGCTGCCCTCAGGCGCTCGGCGTACGCCAGCCCCTCGTCGCGCAGCGGGTCGCAGCCGGCCGTGAGGAGGTGCGCGGGCGGCAGCCCGGTGAGGTCGGCGGCCCGCAGCGGTGAGGCGAGGGGGTGCGTGCCGTCGCCGTCGGGCCCGAGGTACTGCTCCCAGAACCAGCGCATGTGCGCGGCGGTCAGGAAGTATCCGTCCGCGTTCTCCCGGTAGGAGACGGTGTCCTGGGCGGCGTCCAGGACGGGATAGAGCAGGACCTGCAGCGCGACCGCGGGTCCGCCCGCGTCCCTCGCCCTGAGGGTCACGGCGGCCGCGAGCCCGCCTCCGCTGCTGTCCCCCGCGGTGACGAGGGCGTCCGGGTCACCGCCGAGGGCGGCGCTCTCACCGGCGGCCCAGCGCAGCGCCGCGTACGCGTCGTCGACGGCGGCCGGGAACCGGTGTTCGGGGGCGAGGCGGTAGCCGACGGAGACGACGACGGCACCGGAACGGGCGGCCAGACCGCGGACCGTGGCGTCGTGGGAGTCGAGGCCGCAGAGGGTGTAGCCGCCGCCGTGGAAGAAGACGACGGTGGGGCGGGGGTGCGGGTGTTGATGTGCGTCCGGGTGCGGGAGGTAGACGCGGACGGGGATGTCGGGTGCGCCCGGCGGGCCCGGGATCGTCCTGTCCGTGACCGCTCCGACGGCGGGCGGCGTCTTTGCCGAGGCGGGCGAGGCGGGCGCGGCAGCCAGGATCCGCCGGGCCTCGACGGCGTCGGTGACGGTGCCGCTGAGGTCGGGGAAGGCTGCGGTCAGGGCGTCCACGAGGGGGCGGGCGAGGGGGTCGAGGCGGTCCGGGGGCCCTGCGGGCTCGGGCGGCATCAGGTCAGGTCAGGGCCGTGCCGGCCGCCGCCGCTTCCCGTTCCCGGGCGCGGAAGTGCGGGATGACCTTCTCGCCCCACTGCCGCAAGGTTTCCAGGCAGGCTTCCTGCGGGACGGTGCCCATCTGGACGAGGCACATGATCTCGTCGGCCCCGGCGTCGCGGAGCCGCTCCACGTAGGCGATGGCGTCGTCGGCGGTGCCGTACGCATGGTCGGCGTTGAACGTGGCGGTCGAGGTGGGCCGCACCGGAATGTTCTGCTCGTGCAGGCGTGCCACGACCTGCTCGGCGGCCTTGCGCATCTCGGCGGCCTCGTCGCTGCCCTCGACCACCGCCTCGTCGGGCAGGCCGGCGCCGCCGTACCAGTGCCCGATGGACTGCGCGAAGAACCGCTGGCCGCGGATGCCAATGCGCCGTGCCGCCTCCCGGTCGTCGAGCACGATCGTCGGACAGAGCACGGAGAAGTGGTCGTTGACGACGCTCGACACGAGGCGGGCGTCGGTGCGGGCCGCGACGGCGGCGTCGTACGCCTGCCGCATCCCGGCGATCGACTCGGGCCCCGCGAAGCCCATCACCAGGGCGCCGATGCCGAGTTCGGCCGCCTGCGTCAGCGTCTCGGTCCTGCTGCACGCGAGGAAGAGCGGCGGGTGCGGGGTCTGCTTCGGGCGCGGCAGGATGGGGTGCGGGGCGATGTCGAGGAGCTCGCCGTGGTGCTCCAACTCCTCCTTCTCCCACGCTTTCCCGATGATCCGCAGCGCTTCCTCGACCTCTTGGGCCGTGCGCTCCCTGTCCACTCCGCAGAGCGACGTCTCCTGCTCCGTGCCGCCCCGCCCGGCGCCCAGGTCGAGCCGTCCTCCTGAGAGCAGGTCCAGCATGGCGGCGCGCTCGGCGACCCTTGCCGGGTGGTTGAAGTTGAACGGCATGCAGACGACGCCGTGGCCGATCCGGATGGTGCTGGTGCGTGCGGCGACCCAGGTCAGGAAGATTTCCGGCGCGCTCATGTGCGCGTACCACTTGAGGGAGTGGTGCTCGACCGCCCAGACGCGGTCGAACCCCATCTCCTCCGCGAGCACGGCCTGTTCGACGCTGTCATGGATGACCTGATGCTCGCGCTCGACGGTCGGATCGGCGAGCTGCGCCTCGAAGATGACGGAGAACTTCACGTGCCCTCCAGGGAGTTGTGCCGTTACGGCATGGCCCTTGGTGTTTCGATTAGTCATATGACTAGCCGTCAGGTCGTGAAGTGGCAAGGGCTATGGCGCGGTGTCCGCGAAGGGGGCGCCCTGGGCGAAGGCGCGGGTCGCGAAGCGTTCGCCTATGCGGCGGTGGGTGGCGGCGTCCGGGTGGAGGTCGTCGGGGAGGGGGAGCTCCTCGGCGTCGTCGGGGCCGTACAGGTCGCGGCCGTCGAGGTAGTGGAGGTGCGGGTCTTCGGCGGAGCGCTGCTTCACGATGCGGGCCAGCTCGTCGCGGATGACGTTGAGGGTGAGCTTGCCGGTCGCGCGTTCCGCGGGGTCGCCCATGGCCTTGAAGCGGAGCCGCCCTTCACCGAATTCGCTGTAGTCGGGCGCGCTGGGTCCGGGGGTGTCCTCGTGGATGGGGCACAGGATCGGCGAGACGACCAGCAGGGGCGCCTCCGGGTGCCCCTCGCGGATGGTGTCGAGGAAGCCGTGCACCGCGGGGGCGAACGCGCGCAGCCGCATCACGTCGGCGTTGACCACATTGATGCCGATCTTGACGCTGATCAGGTCGGCGGGGGTGTCCCGCAGGGTTCGCGCGGTGAACGGGTCGAGCAGGGCGCTGCCGGCCAGACCGAGGTTGATCAGCTCCACACCGCCGAGCGACGCGGCGAGCGCGGGCCACGTGGTGGTGGGGCTCGCGGCGTCGGAACCGTGGCTGATCGAACTGCCGTGGTGCAGCCACACCTTGCGGCCCGGGTCGCGTGCGGGCTCGACGGGGGCGTCGGTGCGCAGGGCGATGAGCTCGGTGGTCTCGTTGTGCGGCAACCAGATCTCGACGTCCTTCATGCCGTCGGGCAAGTCGGCGAAGCGCAGGGTGCCGGGCTCCCCGGCGGTGCGCTCGGCGGTTCCCGCGGTCATGTCGATGGTCAGGACGTGGCCGCCTGTCACGGTCGCGCTGCCGGCCGGTCGGCCGTCGACGAGCAGATCGTAGATGCCGTCGGGGCGGGGCGGCGCGCCGACGTAGGACCGCTTCGTGGGCAGCGTGTCGAGCTCGATTTCGGTGGCGTGGGTGCGGAACGCCAGGCGTACGCCGGAGGGCTGGGACTCGGCCATGGCGAGCTGACCGTCGGTGTTCTGGGCGCGGGCCCAGGCGGGGAGCCGGTGCGGCAGTACGCCGTGCTCGGTCTGTTCCACGTCGAGCGCGCCGCGCAGCAGCTCGGCGGTGATGGGCGTGGTGGTCCAGTGGTGGTGTTCGGTATGCATTGCCTCAACCTGTTGATCAAGCGTGTGGACGGGGTGGCTAGGCGGACGGCGCGGGCCAGTTGCGCAACAGTGCGTCAAGGGCGTCAATGACGCGCGTCCATGTCTCCTGCGAATCGGGCGCGCTGTGGCTGAACCCGCCCGCGAGCTCCAGGCTCACGTAGCCGTGGAAGACGCTGCCGAGGAGGCGGACCGCGTGCGTCTGGTCGGGTTCCGTCAGGTCGTACCCGCGCAGGATGGCCCGCGTCATCTCCGCGTGCCGGCCACCGGCGCTGGCGGCGGCCGCCTCGGGGGTGAGCCGCAGCTGGGCGGCGGCGTAGCGGCCGGGGTGCTCCCGGGCGTAGTCGCGGTAGACGTTCGCCAGGGCGGCCAGCGCGTCCTTGCCCGCCCGGCCTGCCAGCGCGTCGGCACCCCGGTCGGCGAGCTCGGCCAGGGCGAGCAGGGCGATCCCGGTCTTGAGGTCCTGGGAGTTCTTGACGTGCGAGTACAGGCTCGCGACCTTGACGTCGAAGCGGCGGGCGAGCGCCGAGACGGTCACCTGGTCGAAGCCGACCTCGTCGGCCAGCTCGGCCCCTGCCCGGACCAGACGTTCCGTGGTCAGCCCCACGCGCACCATGACGTTCCCCTCTCTCGGCATAAGCGATTATGCATTTGCCTAAACCCTTTAGGCAAATGGCCTCGTCGATTAGGGGCTGCGTCGGCCTTACCGAACGGCTAGGTGCCCGTGATCCGCTTCTCGAACCAGTGGTGGGCGTACGGCTCGTCGTTGAACGCCGGGACCTCCTGGAAGCCGCAGGAGTGGTACAGGCCGATCGCCGCGTCCAGCGCCTTGTTGGTGTCGAGTCGCAGGACGTCGCGGCCGTGGCGGGCGGCCAGCGCCTCCAGTTCGGTGAGGAAGCGCCGCCCCAGGCCGAGCCCGCGCGCCTCGGGCGCGACCCACATCCGTTTGATCTCGGCCGGGGCGTCGGCCGGCAGCTTGAGGCCGGCGCAGCCGACGGGCTCGCCGTGCGCCCTGGCGACCAGGAACAGGCCGTGCGGCGGCCGCAGCCCGCCCGCGTCGGGCAGCAGGCTCTGCGCGGGGTCGAAGCCGGTGTCGAAGCGCTCCTGCAGCTCGGTGAAGTAGGACCGCAGGCAGTACTGGGCGTCCGGATGGTCGGGGTCGACGGCGTCCAGGGTGACCGTTCCCGCGGTGAGCAGCCGGTCGACCTCGGCCATGGCGGCGACCAGCCGGGCGCGCTGCGCGGTGTTGAGCGGCCGCAGGAGGGAGTCCGCGAGTTCGTCGCTGCGCTCGTCGAGCAGGGCGCGCTCGGCGCGGCCCGCGTCGGTCAGCCGGACCGTGCGGACCCTGCGGTCGCCGGGGTGCGGCTCCACCGACACCAGACCGTCGGCCTCCAGGGCGCGCAACAGGCGGCTGACGTAGCCGGAGTCGAGGCCGAGGCGCTCGCGCAGCCGGCGTACGTCCTGCCCCTGGTCCCCCACCTCCCAGAGCAGGCGGGCCTCGCCGATGGGGCGGTCGCGGCCCAGATAGTTGTCGTGGAGCACGCCCACGCGCTGGGTGACGGCGCGATTGAACCGCCGTACCTGATCGATCTCGGTCTGCTCGGCATCCATTCTCTGACCTTAGTCAGAGAATGGATGCCGAGGCGAGCGAAATGGCTCCTCCGGATCAGGGCACCGTGATGTGGCCCGGGGCGGGCAGGCGCGGCGCGGTGGCGGGTTCGTGGATGTCCGCGAGGGCCATGAAGAGCAGGGCGACGGCCAGGGCGCCGGGGTCCGGCACGCCGAGGGCGTGGTCGCCCACGTAGCTGGCGCGGCCGCGCCGGGGGCGCAGGGACGCGGTGGCCAGGGCGCCGCGGATGGCGGCCTGGGCGGCCTCGGTGAGCGGAGCGTCCGCTTCGGTGGTGTTCCGTGCCGCAGCCAGGGATTCGGCGGCGGGTGCGAGCGCGTCGACCAGCGTGCAGTCGCCGGGCACCGCGCCGCCCACCCGGTGGATGGCGGCGTGGCCAGCCTCGGCGGCCTCCGCGAGCGCGGAGACCGACGGCGCCCCGCCGTCCGCCGGCGACGCGGCGGCCAGGTGCTGGAAGAGGAGCCCGAACAGGGGCCCGCTGGTGCCCCCGACGTCGTTGAGGAAGGCATCGGCCAGCGCTGCCGTGCCGTCCACGCCGGTCTCGTCGGCCAGCTTCACCGCACGGCGTACGCCGCCCGCGAGGTTGTCGCCGAAGTCGCCGTCGCCGACGAGCTGGTCGAGCTTGGTGAGGTTGTCGCGCACCTGCGTGACGGTGAGGGCGTAGCGGTCGAGCAGGGCACGGTCGCCGCCCTTGCCCTGCGCGGGAGCCGGGGAGCTCGCGGGCGTCCGCACCGGCGACGCGGGCTCGCCCGGGGCGAGCGAAGGGCGCGGCAGGACGAGCGGGGTCCGGGTGGGAGCGGTCCACAGGTCGGCCCACCCGTCCTCGAGCCGCGTGACGGTGAGCGAGAAGCCGGCCATGTCCAGGGCCGCGGTGAAGGTGCCGGGGACGACGAGGACCGGCCGCAGGCCGCGGGCGGTGAGTTCGTCGCTCAGCAGCACGGCGATGGCGTTGAGCTCCAGCTCGGTGGTGGCGCCGAGGCCGTTGACGAGGGCGAGCACCTCGTCGGGGCCGTCGGGCAGCGCGTCGAGGAGGTCGTCCGTCATGCGCCGGACGAGGTCGCCGATCGCGGGCCGGGCGATGGTGCGGGTGCCGCGCTCGCCGTGGATGCCCACTCCGTAGTCGAGGGTTCCCTGCTCCAGCGCGAACGCGGGGCTCACCGTGGTGGGCGACGTCTGGGCGCGGGCCGCGACGGCGATGCTGCGGGACCGGGCCACGATCCGGCGGCCCAGATCGGCGAGCTCCTCCAGCGTCGCGCCCCGGTCGGCCGCCGCGCCCAGGAGCTTCTCGACGACGACCGTGGCGGCGGTGCCCCGGCGGCCGGTCGCGCTGTCCGCGCTGTCGGTGGCCAGGTCGTCGTCGACCAGCACGGTGGCGACGGGGATCCCGTCGTGGCGCAGGCGCTCCGCCGCGATCTGGAAGTTGATGACGTCGCCGGTGTAGTTCTTGACGATGTGCAGGACGCCGTCGCTCTTGGCGGCCGCCGCGCTCGCCTCGTAGATCTGCCGGTTGTGCGGGGAGGCGAAGATCTCGCCGGGACAGACGGCGTCCAGGCCGCCCCGCCCCAGGAGCCCGGTGTGCAGCGGCTCGTGCCCGGAGCCTCCGCCGGAGACCAGAGCGACCGTGCGGGCCGGGTCGGCGTCGCGCGCCCGCAGATAGAGCGGGCTGCTGTTCACCTCGATCAACCCGGAATGCACGAGGGCCAGCCCGCGGGCGGCGGTCAGCACGGCGTCGTTCTCCGGCAGGAAGTGGCTCATCGGGCTCTCCGTAGGTGTGCGGTGGTGCGGGGCGTACGCGAGCGGCCGGGGTGCGTACGACGGGCGTGGGACGTACAACGTACGACTGCTGCTGCCACCCGGCACTGCAGAGTTCCGGCCACGCCGGGCGGCGTGGCGCTCACCATGGCTGTCAGCCCCGCCCCAAGGTCGGCACTCAGGGATACCGGCACTCTGGGGTTCCGGTCGCCGGGCCCTTGTGCGAGGCTGACACCGTGCACCGGCACGGGCGGCGATCCGTGGCGGGCGCGCGGACTCTTCGTACGACAGCCCCATCTTTGCGAGGTCTTTACAGTTGCTGGACGCGCGACGCGAGGATCTCGGACGGATGCTGCGCGCCTGGCGGATGGCGCGGGACCCCGTGCTGCTGCCCGGCCCCGTGCCCTTCCGCGGCCACCGGAGATACCTCACCCAGCTCGACATGGCCCTGCTCCTCGGGGTCTCCGAACGCTGGTACCGCGCCTTGGAGCGCGGCGAGGACCGCAAGTACGCGCCCGAGATGATCGCCGGTGTCGCGCGCATCCTGGACCTCTCGCCCCGGCAGGCGACGGCTCTGTATCGCGGCACCGGCCACCAGCCGCCGCGTCGGCGAGCCGAGGGCGCGCGGCCGGACGCCGCGCTCCTCGATCTGATGCACCAGCAGCGGCGGGTGAGCTGGATCTGTGACCAGGCCTGGGACGTGGTCGCCGCCAACGCCGTGGCGGCGCGCCACTGCCCCTGGCTGGCCCGCGCCGATGCCAACGCCATGACGTGGGCGTTCTCTCCGGAGGCGCGGTATCAGCTGCGCGACTGGGACACGAAGTGGGCCGCCCCGCTGCTCGGGCGGCTGCGCCTCGACTGGCAGCGTTGGCCGGACAACGAGTGCCTGGACGAGGTGGTGCGGACCGTACGGCGCGAGCCGGGCGTCGCCGAGCTGTGGGAGCGCACGGCCGACGTCCGGGGTCCTGCGGACGACGCGGCACTTCCCATGTACTTCCCGCTGGTGGCGCCCGACCCGGTCGACGTGCGCGTCGCGGCCTACGGCCGGTTCGGCGACACGTCGCTGCGCTGGCTGGTCCTCACCCCGGTGGACCCGGCCGTCACGTTTCCCTGAATTCCGTGTGCGGGCTACGCCGCGCCCGGCGGCGGGCCCGCGACACCAGCAGCACGATGCCGAGGACCGCCCCCGCCCCGGCGTAGCCGACGACCATGTCCTGCTGGGCGGGAGACTCGCTGATGTGGGCGACGCCCTGCGCCGACACCCAGACGCGGTCGCCGGTGATGCTGCTCGTCCCCTCCCCCTCCTCGTCCCACTCGCCGTCCTCCGGGACTCCTCGGACGGCGCCGCGCACCGTGTGGCCCTGGGGGTCCTGCCACGCGAAGTGGTCCAGCTCGTTCCCTTCGGTGACCGTCGCCCAGTACCCGGAGAGGTAGGTGTCGGTGGCGACGAGCGCGTGGCGCAGCGGTACGGCGAAGGCCACCAGGACGGCCGCCCACACCACCACCGCGAGCACCCTGCGGATTCCGCTCCGGCTCCCCCGCCGCGTACGCCGACCACCGCTCACACCGTGTCTCCCGCCCCGTGTCCACCCGCAGCCCCCGCCGGGGTGTCACGATACGGCCGTCAGCCGGGCAGGCCGGCGAGCCAGTCGACCAGCAGCCGGTTGACCTCCTCGGGGCGTTCCTGCTGGAGCCAGTGGCCGCAGCCGTCGAGGATGTGCGAGGAGCGCAGGCCGGGCAGCGTCTCGGGGAAGGCCGCGATCGCGTCGGCGAGCCAGGTGGTCGAGGCGTCCAGTGCGCCGCCGATGAACAGGGACGGCTGGGTGAGCGGGGCGCCCGCGTAGCCGGGGGTGAGGTCCTCCCAGTCGCGGTCCATGTTCCGGTAGCGGTTGAGCGCGCCGGTCAGGCCGGTCCGCTCGAACTCCCCGGCGTAGACGTCGAGGTCGGGCCCGGTGAGCCAGCCGGGCAGCGGCCCGCCGGGGAACCGGTCCCGCAGCCGGCCGCCACGGGCCGCGAAGTGCGGGTCCGGCGCGCCGGGACCCGGCATGGTGTCGCCGGAGAACGCGGCGTAGAAGCCCGCGAGCCAGCCCCGGACGTCGGGTTCGATCTCGGCCTCGGCGCGGCCGGGCTCCTGGAAGTACGCGACGTAGAACTCCTCGTCACCGCCCATCCCCGCGAACACGTCGCTGGGGCGCGGGCCGCCCGGCGGCGTGTAGGGGACGCTCAGCAGGCCGACCGCGCGGAAGACGTCCGGCCTGACGAGCGCGGCGTGCGCGGCGACGGTCGCGCCCCAGTCGTGCCCGACGACCACCGCGGTCTCCTCGCCGAGCGCGCGCACCACGGAGACGCTGTCCTCGACGAGGTCGAGCATCCGGTACGCGGAGATCTCCGCGGGCCTCGACGAGCGGCCGTAGCCGCGCACGTCGACGGCGACCGCGCGGTACCCGGCCGCGGCGAGGGCCGGCAGCTGGTGGCGCCAGGAGTACCAGGACTCGGGGAAGCCGTGCACCAGCAGGACGAGGGGACCCGTGCCCTGTTCCACCAGGTGGATCCGGCCTGCCGGCGAGGGGACCAGCCGGTGGGCGCGGTCGGTGGCGGTCGGTGGCTGGGTCAGGGTCATGAATCCTCCTGGCGGCGTGGGCCCTTTGGGGGCTCCGGCGGCGGCTCCGGCCACGATCATGCGGGGCGGGCCGACCGCGGGACGAGGTTCGTTGCCGTTCCGGCAAATTTCCGGCACGGCGGTACGAGCTGCGGTACGGGCCCGAGCCACCTCCCCAGCGACTACGGAACAATCGAGTCCACGTAGCCGCCGTCGACCCGCACCGCGCCGCCCGTCGTCGCCGACGCCAGCGGTGAGCTGAGGTAGACGACCATGTGCGCGATCTCCTCCGGCTCGATGAGCCGCTGGATCAGCGACTGGGGGCGGTGCTCTGTCATGAACTTCCGCTGCGCCTCGTCCCAGGGCAGGGCCCGGTCCACCAGTTCGTAGACGAAGTCCTCGACGCCGCCCGTGTGCGTCGGCCCCGCGATCACGGAGTTGACGGTGACGCCCGAACCCGCCGCCTCCTTCGCGAAGCCCCGGGAGACCGCGAGCAGCGCGGTCTTCGACGTGCCGTAGTGGATCATCTCCGCGGGCGTGACGAGCGCCGAGTCGCTGGCGATGTTCTGGATCCGCCCCCAGGAACGGTCCTTCATCCCCGGCAGGTAGTGGCGGATCATCCGCACCGCCGTCAGGACGTTGACCTCGAAGTAGCGGCGCCATTCGGCGTCGGTGATGTCGAGGGCGGGCTCGGCGCCGAAGATCCCGAGGTTGTTGACGAGGATGTCGGTGTGCGGCACCGCTTCGAAGACCTGCCGGGCGCCGTCGTCGGTGGAGATGTCACCCGGCGCGGGGATGAACTCGGCGCCGCCGCACTCCCCCTTCAGCCGGTCGACGGCGGCGTCGACCGAACCGCGGGAGCGGCCGTTGACCGCGACGCGGGCGCCGGCGCGGGCCAGGCCCACGGCGATCGCGGCGCCGATGCCCTGGGTGGAGCCGGTGACGAGCGCGGTCTTGCCGGAGAGATCGACGAGCACGGTGCGTACCTCCTGGAACGGTTGCCGGACGGGGCGCTGCACCCCGATGTCCACTCCCCCGCCCCAGTCATACGTCAAGTCCGTTCCCTGCGCCGGGGGTTGACACGCCCGGTGGCCGGAATACGTTACATGCAATATGGAACATGCCGTCGAACAACCGGGGGCTCTGTGCCACACACCAGTGATCAACGTCCGCGCCCGTGCGATCTCCTGCTGTCACACGGCCATGTGGTCACCGTCGACGACCGCCGGGCGGTGTACGAACCGGGGTCGGTCGCCGTCACGGGTGGCCGTATCGCGGCCGTGGGGCCCGCCGCCGAGGTCGACGCGGCCTGGCGGGCGGAACGGACCGTGGACTGCCGGGGCCGGGCCGTGCTGCCGGGCTTCACCGACGGGCACACCCATCTGTTCCAGTCCCTCGCCCGCGGCCTGGGCGAGGGACTGCCCATCTGGCCGTGGCTGTGCGAGTTCATGTGGCCGTACTCCATCGCCCTGGGCCCGGACGACGCGCGGGTCGCGGCGACGCTCGGCGCGGTGGAGGCGCTGCGCTCGGGCATCACGACGGTCGTCGACAATCATTACGCGCCCACGGACGCCGAGACGGTCCTCGCCGTGGCCGACGCGGTCGAGTCGGCGGGCCTGCGGGGTGCGGTCGCCCGCGGCATGCTGGGCGACCGAACGGCCGTGGCGGCGGCGCGGCGCCTGCCCGAGGAATTGTTCCGCCACTCCACCGCCGAGGAACTGGAGCTCACCCGCGAGTGCCTGACGAGGCGTCCGGCCGGGTCGAGGGTGAGCGTGTGGCCCGCTCCGCTGAACCTCAGCTATGTGGACCAGAAGCTGGTCACCGGCTCGGTGGCGCTGGCCGAGGAGTTCAACACGCGCTGGCACACGCACTGTTGCGAGGGCGCGAAGGATCCGGCGAGCTACCGGGAGGCGTACGGCCTGCGCCCCGTGGAGTGGCTCGAACGGGCGGGGCTGCTCGACGAGCGGGCGACGCTCGCCCACGCCGTGTGGCTGGACGACGACGAGATCTCCTGGCTGGGTGCGCGCGGGGCGGGGGTCGCCCACAATCCGGCGTCCAACGCGTACCTCGCCTCGGGGGTCATGCGGCTGCGGGCTCTGCGGGAGGCGGGGGCCGTGGTGTCGCTCGGCACGGACGGGCCCGCCGCGGGGCACCGGCAGGACATGTTCGAGGTGATGAAGCAGGCCCTGTTCGGCCGGCGCCAGCACACCTCGGACCCGGCGGCACTGCGGGCCGAGGAAGCCCTGGAGCTGGCGACGCGCGAGGGCGGCAGGTACGCGGCGGTCGGCGCGGGGCCGATGGGCGTCGGCTCGGGGCCGATGCAGGTCGGCTCGGGGCCGATGGGCGTCGGCTCGGGGCCCGCGCACCTCAGCGCCGGGTCCACGCACGCCGGCGCCGGGTCCACGCACGCCGGCGCGGGGTCGCTGTGCGTCGGTGCGCCTGCGGATCTCGTCGTGGTCGGTCTCGACCGGCCGCATCTGCGTCCGCTGCACCGCGTCGTGGCGACGCTCGTCTACGCGGCGCGCGGCGCGGACGTCGACATGACCATCGTCGACGGGCGGGTCGTCTTCGAGGACGGCCGCTGCCCGCTGGTCGACGAGGAAGCGCTGCTCGCCGAGGCCCAGGAGCGCGCCGACCACTTGGTGGAGCGGGCGTCCTTCGGCGGCCTGCGAACCCCTTGGCTGCACTGAACTGCACTGAGCTGAGCTGAGCTGCACTGAGCTGCACTGAGCTGCGCTGAAGAGCCACTCCGTACGTCAGTCGACGCGTCTCCGGCTGCCCGTCCGCGGCCTCGTACGTGCGCCACAAGTCACGCCCCGTCGGGACGTCGGCTCACGCCCCATGGGCGGAGGGAGAACGCACATGCCGCACCGGAATCGAGCCCGAAACCGGGACCGTAACCGCGAAGCGCACCGGAAAGAGGTCCAGGCCCCGGCCGAAGGGGCCAAAGAGGCTCCGGACCCCGTCGAGGCCGTACCGTCCGTCTGGCGGCTCGGCGTCTACGGCCTGCAGCACGTCCTCGCCTTCTACGCCGGGGCCGTGGTCATGCCCCTGCTCGTCGCCGAGGGCATCGGCCTGTCGGGCGACGACATCGGCCTGCTCGTCAACGCCTCGCTCCTGACCTGCGGCATCGCCACCCTCCTGCAGTCCGTGGGGCTGCCGGGGATCGGCATCCGGCTGCCGGTCGTCCAGGGCACGTCGACGACCGCCGTCCCGTCGCTCGTCTCCGTGGGCCTCGCGGCGGGCGGTGCGCAGGCGGGGCTGCCGACGGTGTTCGGCGCGGTGATCGCCGCCGGGCTGGCGCTGTTCCTGATCGCGCCCGTCTTCAGCAGGCTGGTGCGGTTCTTCCCGCCGCTGGTCACCGGCACCATCGTCACGATCGTGGGCATCACCCTGCTCGCGGTGGCCGCGCGGCAGGTCGGCGGCGGCGATCCGTCGGCCCGTTCCTTCGGTTCGCCCTCGCACCTGGGCCTTGCCGCGGTCACGTTGGCCGCGATCCTGCTCTTCAACAAGCTCTCGCGGGGGTTCCTCGCCACCGTCGCCGTCCTCGCGGGACTCGTCATCGGTACGGTGGTCGCCGCGCTCGCGGGCCGTACGGACTTCTCCGGGATCGGGGACTCCGCCTGGCTGGGGGTGGCGGCGCCCCTGCACTACGGCGCGCCACGGCTCGACGCGGTCGCCGTGCTCTCCGTCTTCCTCGTGATGGTCATCATCGCGGTGGAGTCCATCGGACAGTTCTTCGCCGTCGGGCGGATCGTGGGCCGGGAGGTGTCGGGCCGGCACGTCACGCGCGCCCTGCGGGCCGACGGCCTGGCCACGGCAGCGGCCGGCGCCCTCAACTCCTTTCCCAGCACGGTCTATTCGCAGAACATCGGGCTGATCCAGCTCACCCGGGTGAAGTCGCGCTGGATCGTCGCGGCGAGCGGCGTGATCATGATGCTGCTCGGTCTGGTGCCGAAGGTGGGGGCCGTGGTGGCGTCGATGCCGACGTCCGTGCTCGGCGGGGCGACGATCGTGCTGTTCTCGACGATCGCGGTGGTCGGCGTGCAGATACTCGGCCAGGCGGACCTGACGGACCAGCGCAACACCATCCTCGTCGCGGCCAGTGTCGGCGTCGGTTTCCTGCCGACCGCGTTCCCGCAGTTCGCCGAGCAGATGCCGGGGCGCCAGCTGCATGCGCTCTTCGAGAGCGGCATCATCCTCGGCACCCTCACGGCGGTGCTGCTCAACCTCTTCTTCCACCATCTGAGGCTGCCGGGCCAGAAGAAGCCGCCGGGGCGGGAGGAGAGAGACGCGCGCTCCATTGACCGGTCGGAACATTACATGCAACATGAAGAACAGGTGGCCGGGTCCGGTACACCGGCCAAGGAGACGCCGTGACAAGGGAGTTGGGGATGTCCACGCAGAGGGCGGTGAATCCGGTGGCGGCGGGGAGCCTGCTGGCGGAGCGGGCGTACGAGGAGCTGAAGAGCGCCGTGCTCGCGGGCCGGCTGCGCCCCGGCGACGCCCTGTCGGTGCCCGCGCTTGCCGTGCAGATGGGCATCAGCCGCAGCCCCGTCCGCGAGGCCGTGCAGCGCCTCATCCACGACGGTCTCGCCACGCACGCCGCCCACCGGGGCGCCGTCGTCTCCACGGTCGACATCGAGGACGTGCGTCAACTCTACGTCGTGCGTGAGGTGATGGAGGGCCTGGCGGCGCGGCTGGCGACGGAGCGTCTCGACGCCGCCACGGTCGACGAGCTGCGCCGGCTCCTGGAGCGCCACGAGGCCGTCGTCGCCTCGGAGTTCGACGAGCAGGCGCACATCGAGATGGACATGGCGTACCACCGGCTGATCCGCGAGGCGGCGGGCAACGACCATCTGACCACCGCCCTCGACACCATCCAGGGCAAGGCACATCTGGCCCTCCACTCGCTGTGGCGCAGCCCGCAGGCGCCGCGGCTCGCGGTCGACGAGCACCGGCGCATCTTCGAGGCGATGACGGCGGGCGACCCGGACGCCGCCGAGCAGGCCGCCCGGGACCACATCAGGCGCCTGCGGACCCGCCTGTCCCAGGCCGTGACGGCGGACCCGGCGCAGGACACGGACCGCAGGGCGGTACGCCCCATCGCGTAGCCGCGCGGCCCATCAGCCGTACCAGGGAAGGGATGTGACTGCCCGTGGACACCGCCACCGGTGTGCGTCGCGGAGTCGGCGAGAGCGTCCGGCGCCCCGACGGCAGGCTGAAGGTCCGTGGCGACTTCGCCTACGCGTCCGACCTGCGCTGGGACG
The DNA here is from genome assembly GCF_055639375.1 of Streptomyces sp. NPDC039462. Lineage (NCBI taxonomy): Bacteria > Bacillati > Actinomycetota > Actinomycetes > Kitasatosporales > Streptomycetaceae > Streptomyces > Streptomyces sp. NPDC039462. The sequence continues at coordinate 215,551 of NZ_JBVKAO010000003.1, read as the reverse complement.
GCATGGTGTGGGGCGCGACCCTGCGCAGCCCGCACCCCCACGCCCGCATCCTGCGTCTGGACGCCACCCGGGCGAGGCGGCTGCCGGGCGTGGTGGCGGTGCTCACCCACGAGGACGTGCCGGGGCGGCGGCTGTACGGGATGAAGGTCGCCGACCAGCCGGTGCTCGCCGTGGACCGCGTGCGCTATCACGGCGAGCCGGTCGCCCTGGTGGCCGCCGACCATCCGGAGACGGCCCGCAGGGCGCTGCGCCTCATCGAGGTGGAGTACGCGGAGCTGCCCGCGCTCACCGACCCCCGGCAGGCGCTCGACGGCACGGGTCCGCCGGTGCACCAGCGGCGGGTGGACGGCGGGCAGGGCAACGTCGTACGCCACGTCCGCATCCGGCACGGGGACCTGTCCGCCGCGCGGGCGTCGGCGGACGTGGTGGTCTCGGGAACGTACGAGGTCGGAATGCAGGACCAGGCGTTCCTCGGCCCGGAGGCGGGGCTCGCGATACCGGGCGAGGACGGCGGCGTGGACGTGTACGTGTCCACGCAGTGGCTCCATGACGACCGGCACCAGGTGTGCGCGGCGCTCGGTCTGCCGCCCGAGAAGGTGCGGCTCACGCTGTCCGGCGTGGGCGGCGCCTTCGGTGGGCGCGAGGACGTGTCGGTGCAGATCCACGCGGCGCTCCTCGCGCTGCACACGGGCCGCCCGGTGAAGATGAGCTACCACCGCGAGGAGTCCTTCTTCGGTCACGTGCACCGTCATCCGGCGCGGATGTGGTTCGAGCACGGTGCCACGCGCGAGGGCAGGCTCGTGTTCGTCAGGGCGCGGCTGCTCTTCGACGGCGGGGCGTACACCTCCACGTCGCAGGTCGTCATCGCGAACGGCTCGTACTTCGCGGCGGGCGCCTACGACGTGCCGCACGTCGAGATCGACGGCTACTCCGTCTTCACCAACAACCCTCCCTGCGGGGCGATGCGGGGCTTCGGGGCCGTCCAGTCGTGCTACGGCGTGGAGTCCAACCTCGACAAGCTGGCGCGTGAACTGGGCATGCATCCGGTCGAGTTACGCGTACGCAACGCCATGAGGACCGGGACCGCACTGCCGACCGGGCAGGCGGTGGACGGTCCCGCGCCCGCCGCGGAACTCCTCGAAAGGCTCCGCGCCCGCCCCCTCCCGGCCGCCGCCGATGGCCCCTTCGGGCTCCCCGGCGGCCTCAACAACACCTCGCACGGCGAGGGCGTCAGGCGTGGTGTCGGATACGCGTTCGGGGTCAAGGCGATCGGCTTCTCCGGTGGCGTCGACGACCGCTCGGTGGCCCGCGTGCGGCTCTCCCTCGTGAACGGCGAACCCGTCGCCGAGGTCCACACGGCGGCGGCCGAGTGCGGGCAGGGCATCGTCACCGTCCAGGCGCAGATCGTCCGCACCGAGCTCGGCGTGGACCGGGTGGTGGTCCTCCCCGCGGACACCCGGGTCGGCGACGCGGGCTCGGCGTCCGCGTCGCGGATGACCTGGATGAGCGGGGGCGCGGTCCAGGGCGCGTGCGGGGAGCTGCGGGAACGGCTCGCCGGTCTCGGCGACCGTCCACTCCCGGAGCTCCTCGCCGAGGCCGGTCCGCTGGAAGCGGAGTACGAGTTCGCGCACCGCCGCACGTACCCCGTCGACCCCGAGCGCGGGCAGGGTGACGCGCACATCGCCTTCGCGTTCGCGGCGCACCGGGCGGTCGTCGACGTGGACACCGACCTCGGCCTGGTGAAGGTGGTGGAGCTGGCCACCGCGCAGGATGTCGGCAAAGCGATGAATCCCCTGGCGGTGGAGGGGCAGATCGAGGGTGGCAGCGCGCAGGGCCTCGGCCTCGCCCTCATGGAGGAGCTGCGGGTCTCCGACGGGCGGGTGCGCAATCCGTCCTTCACCGACTATCTGATCCCCACCATCGCGGACATGCCGCCCGTCCCCATCGATCTGCTCGAACTCCCGCACCCGGACGCGCCGTACGGCCTGAACGGCGTGGGCGAGCCGCCGACCCTGTCGTCGACACCGGCGATCGTCAACGCGCTGCGCGACGCGACGGGCCTGGCTCTGCCCAGGGTGCCGGTGCGCCCCGAGGACATCATCGGGCCCGAGCACGCCCACGCTTCCGAGCGCTCCCCCGACACGGAAGGGAGGTGAGGCGGGCCCTCCCCTGGGTCCCCGAACGGTCCACCACAGACACACGGTCGGCACCAGCCGGGAAGGAACGAGCACCTTGATCATCGACACCCACATGCACCCCACGAACATCGTGGACCAGGCGTGGCGGCACGACGGTTCCCCGTTCACGGGCGAGCGCACCATCGAGATGATGGACGGCCCGTACATGATCAACGGCAAGCCCCGCCGGATCGACTACGGCTGCATCATGCCGCCGCCCGGCAACAGCGTCTGGCAGGACGGGATGCGTACCGGCCGCGAAGGCATCCGTGACTACATGGCGTACATCACGGAACTGGTCCAGCGGTACCCGGACCGGTTCATCGGGAACTTCATGTACAACCCGCGCTTCGGTCCGGAGAACGGCGCGAAGGAGCTGGAGTTCCACGTCAAGGAGTACGGCTACAAGATGGTGAAGCTGCATGCCAACATGCATGCGTACCGTCCCGACCGGGCCCTGGACTGGCTCCGCCCCGTCCTGCGGGTCTGCGACGAGCTGGGGCTCGTCGTCCTGATCCACACCGGGGACGGGCCCTACTCCATTCCGACCCAGTTCTACCCGATCATCCGGGAGTTCAAGGACGTCAACTTCATCCTGGCGCACTTCGGGGTGCAGACGGGCGGGGTGTACTGCTTCGAGGCGCTGTACATGATCCTCGACTCGCCCAACGTGTACGGGGAGTCGGGCTGGCTGCTCCAGTCGCGGATCGTGGAGTTCGCCCAGCAGATGGAGCGCCACCAGCTGGTGTTCGGCACGGACTCGCCCCCGAACGAACCGGGCATGTGGGCGCGGGAGTTGGAGGTGCTGTGCGGTCCGCCGCCGCAGGGCATGCACCTGTCCGAGGAGGACCTGGAGGGCTACCTCGGGAACAACATGGCCAAGCTGCTCGGCCTGAAGCCCACTCCCCCGCCGCGCGACCAGGCGGAGGCGCAGCTGCGGCTGAAGGACACGTACGCCTCGCCGGCCACGGTGTCGGGGCCGTAACCGCACCCCCAGGGCCGCCCTCGGAACACCGGGGGCGGCCCGCTCTGCCCTCTGCCCGTCTGCACGGCGACGAGAAACGGACTTCCCCATGCGGCGCATCGGCCACCTCCTCCCCTCCACCTCACTCGGCGCCGAGCGCTGGGCGGCGCAGATCTGCGCGCCCCTCTCGGTGGAAGCCGTGCACCCCACAGCGCGGGCCGCGCTGCCGGAGCAGCTGTGCGGTCCGGCGATCGCGGGCGCTCAGGCGGCCGAACTGGCGCGCGGCGCGGCGCAGTTGGCGCAGGCGGGCGCGGACGCCGTCGTGTGGAACGGCGGCTCGTGCGGGCTGCACGGCCTGGCGCACGCCCGGGCCGTCGCCCGCACGATCGAGGCCACGGCGGGCGTGCCGGCCTCCACGGTCACGCTCGGCCAGCTCGACCTCCTGGCCCGCCACGCCCTGCCCTCGCTGGCGCTGGTCACCGCGGGCTCGCGGGAGGGCGCCGGGCGCGTCGCCGACACGTACGTCGCCGCGGGACTGCGCGTCACCTCGGTCACCGCGCTCGGTCTGGGGACGCCTCGGGAGGCGGCGGAGCTGCCGGTGGCGCGGTTGCGGCGGCTGCTGCTCGACGCCGGCACCGGCGACGCGCGGTGTCTGGTGGTGGCGGGCACGGAGCTGCCGGTGGCGCCGGTGGCGGCGCTCGTGGAGCGGGAGCTCGGCAAGCCGGTGTTCGACGGGGCGCGGGTCGCGGTGCACACGGGCCTGGAGCTCCTCGGCCTGCATGTCAACTCCCCTGCCTGGGGCGGGCTGTTCGCCTCCGGCGCCCACGCGGGAGTGTGCTGTGACACGCACTGACGGGGCATCCGCCGAGGCGGCCACATACACGAGTGCCCAGGATCTGCGCGCGTTCCTGCGCGCCCACGGCCCCGGGCAGGCCGACGACGTACTGACCGTGGAGCGGGAGATCGAGGGCGAGGACGTGGCCGCGCTGGTCATGGAGCTCGCCGGGCGGGGCCGGGCCGACCTCCTTGTGTGCCCGCGGGTCAAGGGGCTCGGCACGACGCTGATCACCAATGTCTTCGCCTCGCGGGACCGCATCGCCCGGCTGCTCGGCACCGACCGCGCGGGGCTGCACCACGCCTACCAGGCGGCCGCCGCGCGCCGCCGGGAGCCGCGCGTGGTCGCCGACGGACCGGTCCTGGAGGTGGTGGAGGAGGGCGACGCGGTGGACCTCGGCACGCTGCCGCTCATCCGGCACTTCGCCTCCGACCGCGCCCCCTACATCACCAACGGCATCATCACGGCGGAGGCACCGCCCGCCACGCCCGGCCGCGCGGGCAACCTCAGCTACCACCGCTCCATGGTCCACTCCCACACCGAACTCGCCACGAGCCTGCACTCGCGCGGCCATCTGTGGCAGCTCCTGAGGCTCGCCGAGGCGCGGGGCGAGGTGCTGCCGGTGGCGATGGTGATCGGCGCGCACCCGCTGTTCCTGCTCGCCGCGTCGGCCCGGGTCGGTCCCGACGTCGATGAACGCACCATCGCGGGCGGCCTGTTCGGAGCGCCCCTCGATGTCGTGCGGACCCCGCGCCGGGGCATCCGGGTGCCGGCCGGGGCCGAGATCGTCCTGGAGGGGTTCATCGATCCGGGGCGGCGGGCGGCGGAAGGGCCGTTCGGGGAGTTCTCCGGCTACTCCTCCGACCGCTCCACCAACAACGTCCTCACCGTGGAGACGGTCCTGCGCCGCCGTGACGCCCTCCTCCTCGACGTCGTCGGCGGCAACACGGCCGAGCACCTCAACCTCGCCAGGCTGCCCCGCGAGGCGGAGATGGCCGACCAGCTCCGCCGCCGCTTTCCCGAGGTCACCGCCCTGCACTACCCCACCTCCGGGACGCACTTCCACGCGTACGTCGCCCTGCGCCAGGCCCGCCCCGGCCAGGCGCGGCAGATCATGCTGGCGCTGCTCGGCTGGGACCCGTATCTGAAGACCGTCGTCGCGGTCGACGAGGACGTGGACGTCACCCGTGACGCGGACGTGCTGTGGGCGATGGCGGCCCATCTGCAGCCGCACCGCGACGTGTTCGTCGTGGACGGCCTGCCCGGCAGCCCCCTCGATCCGTCGTCGACCACGGACGGCACGACATCCCGCATGGCCCTGGACGCGACGCGGGGCGCGGACTTCCACGGCGTACGCATCCGCGTGGAGCCGCGGCGCATGGAGACCGCGCGGCGCCTGCTCGACGGGGAGGCGCCACGCGGCTGACCTCTCCGCGCCGGCTCACGGTGACTTCAGTACGTCGACCAGGACCCGCACATGTCCGCGCGGCAGGTCCTTGGTCGCCGTGAGCAGGGTCAGCCGCCCCGCGCGTGCGACGGCGCGCAGCCGGTCCAGCTCCGCCGCCCGGTCGTCGTCCGCCAGTTCCTGCCGGTAGCGCTCGGCGAACGCGTCGAACCGCTCGGGGTCGTGGTCGTACCAGCGACGCAGTTCGGCGGAGGGCGCCAGCTCCTTGTCCCACGTGTCGAGAGCGGCCCGCTCCTTGGAGACGCCCCGCGGCCACAGCCGGTCGACGAGGACCCGGGCCCCGTCGTCCCGCTCCGCGGTCTCGTAGATCCGCTTGACCTGTACGTCGAGGGGGCGGCTCGTCATCATGTCGACATTGTCCGTCCGCCGGGCGGGGACCGCGCGCGTGACCCGTTCGGGCGAGCAGCGCGGGCCGCGGCCCTCGCGCCCTGTTCCAGTGAGGCCATGAGGCGACGGATCAGCAGCATCGACCGGCGGTGGTTCGCGCGGGTGGCGTCCGCGCGGCTGCCCGGCGCGGACCAGGTGCTGCCGCCGCTCAGCGCGGCGGCCGACCACGGGCGGCTCTGGCTCGGTTCGGCGGCGGCCCTCGCGGCCGTCGGCGGCCCCGCGGCCCGGCGCGCCGCGCGGCGCGGAGCGGGCTCCCTCGCGCTGGCCTCGCTGACGACGAACGTGGTGGCGAAGTACGCGGTGCGCCGGCGCAGGCCCGGCCTCGACGCGGTGCCCGTGGTGCGGCGTCTTTCGAAGGCGCCGTGGACGTCGTCGTTCCCGTCCGGGCACTCCGCGTCGGCGGCGGCGTTCGCCGTGGGGGTGGCCCTGGAGGCGCCCCGGTACGGCGCGCTGATCGCGCCGGTCGCGGCGGCCGTGGCCTTCTCCAGGGTGTACGTGGGGGTCCACTATCCCGGCGACGTGCTCGCGGGCTGTGCGCTGGGGGCGGCGGCCGCCGCGGTCACCTGCTACTGGTGGCCGCCGCGCCCCTCGCCCGCGCGGCTGCGGCGGACCCGGGTGCGGGTGCCCGCCCTGCCGGAGGGCGAGGGTCTCGTCGTGGTCCTCAACTCCGGTTCCGGAAAGGGCGTGCCGGGGCGGCTGCCCGCGCGCGAGCACCTGGAGCTGCTGCTGCCGAAGGCCGAGATCGTGGCGTGCGACCCGGGGGACGACCTCCGCGAGGTGCTGGACAAGGCGGTGGCGCGGGCGACCGGGTCGGCCGGTGTGCTCGGCGTCTGCGGCGGCGACGGCACGGTGAACGCGGTCGCCCGGCGGGCCGCGGATGCCGGGCTCCCGCTTGCGGTGTTCCCCGGCGGCACCCTCAACCACTTCGCCCTCGACGTGGGTGTGCCCACCTTCGAGGACACCGCGCACGCCGTGCTGCGGGGCGAGGCCGTCCGCGTCGACCTGGCACGGGCGCGCGACGGCGAGGGCACGGACGTGACCGGCTTCGTCAACACCTTCAGCATCGGGCTCTATCCGGAACTGGTGGGCAGGCGCGAGAAGTTGGAGGGCCGCATCGGCAAGTGGCCCGCGGCGGCGTGGTCGGTCGTGGAGGTGCTGCGGACGGCGACACCGCTGCGGATCCGGCTCGACGGCCACGACCGTGTGCTGTGGCTGCTCTTCGCGGGCAACGGTCAGTACGTGCCGGACGGCCTCGCGCCCACGCACCGGCCCCGCATGGACGACGGTCTGCTCGACATCCGCACCGTCGACGCCGAGGCGCCGCTCGCCCGCACCCGCGTCGCCCTCTCCGCCCTGGGCGGCGCGCTGCGGCGCTCCCGGGTCTTCCGCGCCGAGCGGGTCGAACAGCTCGGGCTCAGCGGCCTGGAGGACGTGGCCACCCTGGCGTACGACGGCGAGACCGCACCCGCACCGGACGCCCTGCTCCTCGACAAGCGGCACGCCGCGCTGACGGTCTACAGCCCGGCCGCCCGCCTGGACGAGATCGCACAGCGGGCCCGCACCATGACACGGGCGGCCAACCGCCGTCCCCCGCGCCGCGATCCGGCCTGATCCCTGTCGCTCTCGCCCCTCGGCCAGGTACCGTACGGTCTCAGATGATCGATCATAGTTGATTTATGCCACCGGAGACCTCAGATGAACGCCGATGTACCGACCCGGATCCCTTCCGTCCCCGCCCCCGTGGCTCGCGTCCCCCTCAGCGAGCAGGTGCGCGACTTCGTCCTCGAAGGCCTGCTGAACGGCCGCTGGCAGCCCGGCGACCGGATCGTGGAGCGCCGCATCGGCATGGAGCTCGGCGTGAGCCAGACGCCCATCCGCGAGGCGCTGCGCGATCTGCAGGCCATGCAGCTGGTCGAGTCGATCCCCAACAAGGGCATGCGCGTCAAGGAGCTGACACCCGGACAGCTCACCGAGGTGTATCCGGTGCGGGCCGCCCTGGAGAAGCTCGCCGCCGAGCTGGCGGTGCACCGGATGGGCGGCGACGTGGCCGTACTGGAGCACCATCTGCGGCGGCTGCGGGAGTTGGCGGACGCGGCCGACATCGACGGGCAGATCCACCACGGCGTGGAGTTCCACCGCGAGATCGTTCGCGCCTCCGGCAATCAGGTGCTGCTGCGCAACTGGGAATCCCTCGCCATCGAGCTGTGGACCCGGCTCTCCCTGAAGTGGCTGCGCACCGAGCCGCACGAGAACGCGTGCGACCACGAGGCCATCGTCGAGGCCTTCCGTCGGCAGGATCCGTATGTGGGCCGGCTGGTGCAGCTGCACGTACTGAACTACGCGTCGGCGTCAGCCTCCCGCGATGCGAAATGATCGATCATCGCTCATTACTGACGAGTAAGCGTTGACCCCACGTATCTACGACTCCTAGATTCGGATGTACGGAAACGATTTTCCACATCCTGGAATTCGTGGGTACGTGAAAGGGGATCACCCGTGTCCCAGCTCGACCAACTTCCCGACCAGGACCCGACCGAGGTCGCCGAATGGCGCGAATCTCTGGACGCGGCCGCCCGGTTCGGCGGTCCCGGCCGCGCCGCGCACCTGCTGCGCCGGCTCGCCGAGCACGCCCTGCAGACCGGGATCGACCTCCCGCCCCTGCTCGAGACACCGTACGTCAACACCATCCCGACCGCCGCCGAGCCCGCCTTCCCCGGCGACGAGGCGATGGAGGCCCGGATCACGGCCTGGAACCGCTGGAACGCCGCCGCGATGGTCACTCGCGGCAACCAGCGCGGCGGGCTCGGCGGGCACATGGCCACCTTCGCCTCCGCCGCCTGGCTCTACGAAGTGGGCTTCCAGCACTTCTTCCGCGGCAAGGAAGCCGACCACTCCGGCGACCAGCTGTACGTCCAAGGGCACGCGTCGCCCGGCATCTACGCCCGCGCGTTCCTCGAAGGCCGCCTGACCGAGGGCCAGTTGGACCGCTTCCGGCAGGAGGCGGGCGGCGACGGACTGCCCTCCTACCCACACCCGCGGCGGCTGCCCTGGCTGTGGGAGTTCCCCACCGTGTCGATGGGCCTCGGCCCGCTCTCCGCGATCTATCAGGCGCGCTTCAACCGCTATCTGGAACACCGCGGCATCAAGGACACCTCCGGCTCGCACGTCTGGGCCTTCCTCGGCGACGGCGAGATGGACGAGCCCGAGGCGACCGCAGCCCTTGCGCTCGCCGCTCGCGAGGAGCTCGACAACCTCACCTTCGTCATCAACTGCAACCTGCAGCGCCTCGACGGTCCCGTGCGCGGCAACTTCAAGATCGTGCAGGAGCTGGAGCGGCAGTTCCGCGCCGCCGGCTGGAACGTCGTCAAGTCACTGTGGGGCTCGGCCTGGGACCGGCTCCTCGCCCTGGACACCGACGGGGCGCTCGTGCGACATCTGGGGCGGATCCCCGACGGCCAGTTCCAGACCTTCGCCGCCCGCGACGGCGCCTACATCCGCGAGCGCCTCCTCGGCGCCGACCCGGCGCTGCGCCCCCTGGCCGACCGGCTCACCGACGCACAGCTCGAAGAGATCATCGGGACGTCGCGCGGCGGTCACGAGCCGCGCAAGGTGTACGCCGCGTACCGCGCCGCCGTCGAGCACCGAGGGGCACCGACCGTCGTCCTCGTCCAGACCGTCAAGGGCTGGACGCTCGGCCCCGGCTTCGAGTCGCGCAACGCCAACCACCAGATGAAGAAGCTCTCGGGCAAGGAGTTCCGCGCCATGCGCGACCTGCTCGAACTCCCCATCCCCGACAGCGCGTTGACCGACGAGCTGGTGCCGTACGCGCATCCGGGCGAGGACTCCCCCGAGCTCGCCTACCTCCGTGAGCGGCGTGCCGCGCTCGGCGGCCCCGCCCCCTCCCGCACGGTCGTCGCCAAGCCGCTGCGGGTCACCGGCTCCGCCGTGGCAGACAAGGCCTTCGCCGCGCTGAAGAAGGGCTCGGGCACGCAGGAGATCGCCACCACCATGGCGTTCGTACGGCTGGTCAAGGAGCTGATGCGGGACAAGGAGACGGGCAGGCGCTGGGTGCCGATCGTGCCGGACGAGGCCCGTACGTTCGGCATGGAGTCGCTGTTCCCGTCGGCCGGGATCTACTCGCCGCTCGGCCAGACCTACGACCCGGTCGACCGCGACCAGCTCCTCTACTACAAGGAGGCGCGCGACGGCCAGATCCTCAACGAGGGCATCACGGAGGCCGGTTCGCTCGCGTCGCTGACCGCGGCGGCCACCTCGTACGCCACCCACGCCGAGCCGATGATCCCGTTCTACATCTTCTACTCGATGTTCGGCTGGCAGCGGACGGCCGATCAGTTCTGGGCGCTCGGCGACCAGTTGGGCCGCGGCTTCGTCATCGGCGCGACGGCGGGGCGGACCACGATGACCGGCGAGGGCCTGCAGCACGCCGACGGGCACTCGCACCTGATCGCCTCGACCAATCCGGCCGCGATCAGTTACGACCCCGCGTTCGCGTACGAGGTCGCAGTGATCGTCGAGGACGGCCTGCGCCGCATGTTCGGCCCCGACGCCGAGGACGTCTTCTACTACCTCACCGTCTACAACGAGACGAAGGTCCAGCCGCCGATGCCGCCCGGCGACGGCGTGGAGGAGGGCATCCGGCGCGGCCTGTACCGCTACAAGGAGGCCGCGTCCCCGGCCCCCGACGCCCCGCGACTGCAGCTCCTGGCGTCCGGCACGGCCATCCACTGGGCCCTGGAGGCCCAGCGACTCCTCGATGAGGACTGGGGTGTCGCGGCCGATGTGTGGTCGGCGCCGTCCTGGACCGAGCTGCGCCGCGACGCACTGGCCTGCGACGCCGCGAACCTCGCGGCCGCGTCCCACGAGACGGGGGCGGGCGGCCGTGTCCCGTACGTCACGCGGTCCCTGGCGGGCGCCCCCGGCCCGGTGGTGGCGGTGAGCGACTGGATGCGGGCCGTGCCCGACCAGATCCGGCCGTGGGTCGAGCAGGACTGGACGTCCATCGGCACGGACGGGTACGGCCTCTCCGACAGCCGCGAGAACGCCCGCCGCCACTTCGGCGTGGACGCCCAGTCGATCGCGGTCGCCGCCCTGGCCGCCCTCGCGCGCCGCGGCGACGTCAAACCGGAGACGGTGCGGGAGGCCGCCGCGCGCTACGGCCGGTAGGCGCCGGTCGGGCACGCCCTTGCGCCGGGAGCGTGCCGTTCACTTCAATGCGGCGTATGGCAGCCCGTCGAACGACCTCGCAGCAGCAGGTGGCCGCTGACTCCAACGGAACCCCTGACGGCGGACTGCCGCCGACCGCGTGGGCCGTGCTCGGGCTGCTCTCCTTCCCCGGGGAGCGGACCGGGTACGAGCTCAAGAAGTGGGCCGACGCCTCGCTCCGCTTCTTCTACTGGTCGCCCGCCATCAGTCAGATCTACGCCGAGCTGCGCCGCCTCGAAGCGCTCGGGTACGCCACGTCACGGCGCTCGGGGCCGGAGGCGCCCCGCACCAAGCGCGCGTACGCCATCACGGATGCGGGCCGCGCCGCGCTGGCCGCCTGGGCGGGCGGCGGCGAGGACGTGGGCCCGCCCGTCCTCAAGCATCCGCTGCTGCTGCGGATCTGGCTCGGGCACCTCACCGCCCCGGAGCAGTTGCGGGCACTGGTCGCCGGGCACATCGCGCGCACCGAGGACGAGCTGCGGGAGGTCAGGGCCGCGCTCGCGCGGGCGGACGGCGCGCCGGCGTGGTCCCACCCCCTGGTCGCGCTGCGGTGGAGCGAGCGGCGCCTGGAGTCGGAGGTGGAGCTGGCGGAGGCAATGCTCGACGACCTCGACAACCTCGGCGAGCTGGACGCGGAGACGGCCGCGCCGAACTGACCGCACCGAATCGACCGTGCCGAACCGACCGCGCGCCGACCGCGAAAGCGCGTCCGGTCAACGCGTGGAGGACTCGCCCACGCCCGGGTGAAGCGACTCGCCCCGGCGGCGCTCCCGGCGGTAGGACGGACGGGCCAGCCGTCCCCCGTCGTACGGAGCCGCGTACCCGTGAGCACCCGCGCCGTCCTTGTCGCCGCCCTGATCACCGGGCTCCTGCTCGGCATCTCGGGAACCAGAGCGGACAGCTCCACTCACTCGCGTCCACCCGGTTCCCACGCCGAGGCGGGCCATTAGGCTGCGACATTGCCGCACGGCTTCATCCGTCCTCGCCGCGCGGTCGCCGAGCCTCCGTCGACGGAAGCGAGTGGATCTTGAACTTCCTCACCATCGGTCATCGCGGGGTCATGGGTGTCGAACCCGAGAACACCCTCCGTTCGTTCGTCGCCGCGCAGGCGGCGGGCCTCGATCTCATCGAGCTCGATCTGCATCTGAGCAAGGACGGCGCCCTCGTCGTCATGCACGACGCCGACGTGGCCCGCACGACCGACGGCAAAGGGCCGATCGCCGAGAAGACCCTCGCCGAACTGCGCGAGCTCGACGCAGGACGCGGCGAGCGCGTCCCCGTCTTCGAAGAGGTCCTCGACGCGGTGAAGGCGCCGCTGCAGGCCGAGATCAAGGACGTCGCCGCCGCGCGCGCCCTCGCCGAGGTCATGCACCGCCGCGACCTGGTCTCCCGGGTGGAGGTGATCTCCTTCCACGACGAGGCGATCGCCGAGATCGCGCGCCTGGTCCCCGGGGTGCGCACCGCGCTCGTCGCCAGCCGCTACGGAACCGACGTCGTGCAGCGCGCCACCGCCGTCGGCGCCACCACGCTCGTCCTGAACATCCGGCGCCTGACCCTGGAGATCGTCGAGCACGCCAGGAAGGCCGACCTGCGGATCATCGGCTGGGTCGTGAACACGCAGGACGACCTGCGTCTCGTCCGGGCGCTGCAGCTGGACGGGGCGACCACCGACTACCCCGAGATCAAGCGGACCGGCCGCTTCACGGCCTAGCCGCGGCTCGGCGCGGCTCCGCGCGGACTCGGCCCCGGCCTCAGCCGATGTCCTTGACCAGCAGTTCGAACTGCAGGTCGTCGCGCTGCGGGATGCCGAAGCGCTCGTCGCCGTACGGGAAGGGCGTCATCTTTCCCGTACGGCGGTAGCCGCGCCGCTCGTACCAGGCGATGAGGTCCTCGCGGGCGGATATCACCGTCATGTGCATCTCGCGGACGCCCCACGTCTCGCGCGCCGTCCGCTCGGCCTCGGCGATGATCTCCTTGCCGAGTCCCGCGCCCTGCAGCGCCGGGCTCACCGCGAACATGCCGAAGTAGGCGTGGTCACCGCGGTGGGCGAGCTGGCAGCAGGCGACGAGGACGCCGTCCCGCTCGACGGCGAGCAGCCGGCTCGTGGGCGACTCGATGACCTCGACGACGCCCTGCGGGTCGGTGCGCTGCCCCTCCAGGAGGTCCGCCTCGGTGGTCCACCCGGCCCTGCTGGCGTCCCCTCGGTACGCCGACTCGATGAGCGCGACGAGCGCGTCGACGTCGGCGGTGTCGGCGTCGCGGTAGGTGAGTTCGCCGGAAGCGGGGCGCGGGGCGGTGTCCATGGAGCTGACTCTCCGAAACTCTTGGCGCGATATGGGGCGCCGTCGAGCCTAACGCCCGGCGGGGGCGGCTAGGGTGCGGCCGCATGGTGCACGTACTGAGCGGCAGGACGCTGCTGCGCCCCACGGATCCGGAGCGCTCCCGCGCCTTCTACGGCGAGGCGCTGGGACTCGCCGTTCACCGGGAGTTCGGCACCGGCCCCGAGCGCGGCACCGTCTACTTCCTCGGCGGCGGCTTCCTGGAGCTCTCCGGCCGCTCCGCCACCCCGCCCGCCCCCGGGATGCAGCTGTGGCTCCAGGTGGCCGATGTCGGGGCGGCACACGCGGAACTCGTGGAGCGCGGCGTCGAGGTGCTGCGCCCGCCTGTCCAGGAGCCGTGGGGGCTGATCGAGATGTGGATCGCGGACCCGGACGGCGTCCGGATCGTCCTCGTCGAGATCCCCCGCGACCATCCCCTGCGCTACCGCCCCGGGATCTGAGGCGGACCGTGCGTCCCCGCGGGCAGAACGGCGCACGCGTGTGAAGCACGTCACACGCGCAATCCATCCGGGATGCAGGGGTACATGGCCACGGGTACGGTCCGCAGAAGATCTTCCACAGCCCTGACAGGCCCGACGGCCCAGAACCCGACAGGCCCGACAGCCCTGAAGTCGATCTCCAATCAGCCCAGGAGAGACATCACATGGCAGCTCCCCGGATCCTCATCGTCGGCGGCGGATTCGCCGGCATGGAGTGCGCTCACAAGCTGGAGAAGAAGCTCTCGCCACACGAGGCGGAGCTGCGGCTGATCAGCCCGATGGACCACCAGCTCTATCTGCCTCTGCTGCCGCACGTCGCCTCCGGAGTCCTCACTCCACAGTCGGTCGCGGTGCCGCTGCGCCGGATGCTGCGGCGCACCAGGATCGTGCCCGGCGGCGCCATCGGCGTCGACCCCAAGGCCAAGGCCGTGGTCGTACGGAAGATCAACGGCGAGGAGGTCGTGGAGCGCTACGACTACCTGGTCCTGACCCCCGGCAGCGTCACGCGGCAGTTCGACATCCCCGGCGTCGACAAGCACGCGGTGGGCGTCAAGACGCTCGCGGAGGCCGCCTGGATCCGCGACCACGTCATCTCCCAGCTGGACCTGGCGGCGGCGAGCACGAGCCGCGAGGAGCGCGAGCAGCGGCTGCAGTTCGTGGTGGTCGGCGGCGGGTACGCGGGCGTGGAGACGGCCGCGTACCTCCAGCGGCTGACGTGTGCCGCCGTCAAGCGCTATCCGGGCCTCGACGTGTCGCAGATCAAGTGGCACGTGGTGGATGTCGCTCCGAAGCTGATGCCCGAGCTGGGCGAGCGGCTCGGCGACAAGGCGATGGAGATCCTCCAGCGCCGGGGCGTGAACGTCTCGCTCGGCGTTTCCGTGGCGAAGGCGACCGAGGACACCGTCACGCTCACCGACGACCGCGTCCTGCCGTGCCGCACGCTGATCTGGACCGCGGGCGTCGCGCCCAGTCCGCTCATCGCGACGCTGGGCGCCGAGACGAACCGGGGGCGGCTCGTCGTCCGGCCCGACCTGACGGTTCCCGGGCTCGACGGCGTCTTCGCGCTCGGCGACGCGGCGGCCGTGCCGGACGTGGTCAAGGGCGGCGACGCGATCTGCCCGCCGACCGCCCAGCACGCCATGCGCCAGGGCTGGGCCGCGGCGAAGAACGTCCTCGCGGCGCTGCGCGGCTTCCCGCTCGCCGACTACCGGCACAAGGACATGGGCCTGGTCGTCGACCTCGGCGGCATCCAGGCGGTGTCCAAGCCCATGGGCGTACAGCTGACGGGGCTGCCGGCCCAGGTCGTGGCGCGCGGCTACCACCTGGGCGCCCTGCGCACCGTGACCGCACGCTTCCGCACGGCCGCCAACTGGGGGCTCAACGCGCTCGCGGGCGACGACTACGTCCGCACCGGCTTCCAGGCCCAGCGCCCCGCCACGCTCAAGGACTTCGAGATGACCGACGCGTATCTGACACCGGAGGAGATCAGCAAGCGCGTGGCGGCCTGAGCCCCAGTCCACCGACTCTTGGCGGCTCGGCGCCCGGCGCCCGCGTCGCTCTCAGCCCCGGCGCACCCCGAGGCGGCCCTCCAGCTGGGCGAGCAGCTCCCCGAGGAGCCCGCTCAGTTGGCCCTGCCCGGCTCCGTCGAGGACGGACAGCACGACGGTCTCGTACGCGAGCTGTTCGGGCAGGATCGCGTCGACGAGGTCGCGCCCGGCCTCGGTCAGGCCGACGTGGGCGACCCGGCGGTCCCGCGCGTCGGCGCGCCGGTCGACCAGCTCCCTCTCCTGGAGCAGTTTGAGGCGCTTGGTGACGGCGGCGCCGGAGGAGAAGGTCTCGCGGGCCAGCTCGCCGGGCGTCAGCTCGTGCCCGGTGCGGCGCAACGCCCCGAGCAGGTCGAACTCGGCGCGGGTCAGGCCCGCGCGGCGCAGCGGGGCGTCCTCGGCCTGCTGGAGGAGGGCCGCGCAGCGGTTGATGCGGCCGATGACCTCCATGGGTCCGGTGTCGATGTCGGGCCGCACCGCTCGCCACTGCCGCACCACCGCGGCCACGGTGTCGCCACCGGGGCCGGCCACCGGGCCGTTCTCCGTCGTCATGCTCGTGCGCCCTCCCAGGCGTCGGCGGCTTCCTCGCGGGGCCGCGTCCCCTGACCGTTCTCACCGCGCTGACCAGTGGGTCGGCGGACCATCGCCGCGAGCGTACGGTGTCCGGCGCGCTCGGCGTCGAGCACCCGCTGTTCGGGCAGGGCGCGCTGCCACCATTCGCCGGCCGCGGCGTCGGCGGAGGCGCGCAGTTCGACGAGGGCGGCGGTGAGGCGGCGCCGCGCGGGTTCGACCGGACCCGCCCCGGCGAGCCCGGCCTCGGCCTGCTCCCTGGCCCGGTCGGTGGCCTCGATGGCCCGCTCTATGTGGTCGGCGGCGCGCCGGTTGGTGACGAGGACCGCGGCCGCGACGCCGAGCACGGCGCCGACGAGGGTGTCCACGACGCGGTCGATGATCAGTTCGCCGGGCTGCTGGAGGCGTGCGAACTCGGTGACGAGCAGCGCCATCGGCGTCACGCACACGCTGCCGAGCCAGTAGTTGCGGGTGATCAGCGCCTCCGCCCCGAAGGCGAGGACCAGGCAGCTGACGATGAGCTCGGCGTGGCCCAGGTGGGCGAACGGCGCGATGGCGGCGAAGGCGCACACCCCGACGAGGTTGCCGACCACGCGCTGCACGCCGCGGTTCCAGGTGAGGGTGAGATTGGCCTGGTAGAGGGAGGCCGCGGTGACCAGGGCCCAGTAGGGGCGGCCGATGCCGAGCGCGAGCGAGGCGTAGCCGGCGAGGGCGCAGCCGACGGCGGTGCGCAGCGCGATGGGCAGCAGCGGGGAGCCGGGGGCGAGCCGCCGCCACAGCGGAACCTTCGGAGCGGCGAGTTCGGCGTCGAGGCCGAGGAGTTCGTCCTCCTCCCCGGGGTGGACGCCGCCGGGGCGCGGCACGGCGCCCGTGCCGCGCAGCCCTGCCGCCCAGGAGCGCAGCGCGGCGGGGTCCGCCCCGGCGGGCGCGGCGAGGGCTTCCTCGGCGCGGACGACGAGCCGGGACAGGGCGCGCCGGGCCGCCGTGGTGCGGGCGCCGGTGGCGAGCAGTGACTGCCAGGCGGCGTGCACGGCGCCGGCCGCGGCGGCGCGGGCCCGCTCGGTGCCGGGCGCGTCGGCGTCGGCGCACGCGGCCTCGGCGTACGCGGCGGTGGCGTTCAGGGCGCGTGCGGTGGCGCGGCGCTCGGGTCCGTGCGGGCGGAGCAGGGCCGGTGCCATGCCGACGAGCCAGGCCAGGGCACCGCCGGTGAGGGTCAGCGCGAGGTGGCCGGGGACCTGGCCCATGGTCTGCGGCGCGAAGAGGCTCGCGGAGCTGATGAAGGTGAAGATCAGGTGCCCGGGCGGCCCGACGCGGGTGGCGTCGCAGAGCGTCTTCTGCGCGGCGGCGAGCAGCGCGCCGACCGCGACGAGGACCGCGGCGGAGCTGGTCAGCGAGGCTGTGACCAGGGCGACGGCGACGCTCGCGGTCATCCCCGCGACGACGCCGGCCAGGACCCGGGCGCGGGCGGCGTAGGGGAGGTTGTGGGCGTACAGGGCGCAGAAGGACCCGGCCATCGTGTACATCACCAGGTCGAGCCGCCCGAGGGCGAGCAGCGTCAGGTTCGGTGCCGCGTTGGCCACGACCACGCTGGTCGCGGGCTTGAACCAGATGTCGGACGGCTTGCCGGGGCGCAGCACACCGGCGAGCGGGAGCCGGCGGACGCGGGCAGGGCGGGGAGAGGGGTGCGGGGACGGGTTCAGGGACGGCGGCGTACTGCTCATACCCAAAAGGTTAGCAAGTGTTTTACCCGCAAACGATCTGGGTCGGGAGCGCCCCCGGGCCGCTCCCCCGCGCTCCCCTTGCACCCCTGTGCGCTCGCGTACGGCCCCGCGGACCCGGGCATCGACCCGACGACACCGTCTACAGGGGGAGGGTGCGGTGCACGGACCTGCACAGGCCGCCTGGCTGCTCGTCGCGCTGTGCGCGGCGACCGGGGCCTACTGTCTGCTGCGCATGCGCAGCCGGATCGAGGAACAGCGCCGCACGGCCGGCGGCGAGGCGCTCATGGGGTTCGGGATGGCGGTGATGGCGGTGCCCGCGGCCGTGGTCGCGCCGCCGCGCTGGGCGTGGCTGGTCTACGCCGCGGTGTTCGGCGCGGCCGCGCTGCACACCGCGCGGGCCGCCCGCACGAACCGCCACCACCTCCACCACCTGGTCGGCGCGTCCGCCATGGTCTACATGTCGGTGGCGATGGCCGCGGCACCCGGCGCGCACGCGGGGCACGGCGCCACCGGCGTCCCGCTGCTCACCGGCGCGCTCCTGCTCTACTTCGCCGGGTACGTCCTGTGGTCGGGCGCGCGCCTCGCACCCCGGGCGGTCGCCGCGACGGCGGGCGGTGCCGCGGTGCCGGGGTGGGCGGACCGCCCCGAGGTGGCGTCGGCGTGCCGGGTGTCGATGGGGATAGGGATGGTGGCGATGCTGCTCACGCTGTAGGCGCCGCCCGCGCCCCGGCGCGGTTCAGTGGTCGATCAGCCCCGCCAGCGCGGTGAGACTTTCGATGCGCCAGTCCACCGCGTCGGCGACGGCCGGGTCGTTCGCCCAGAAGTGCCCCCACGGGCCGCGCCGGATGTGGGCCGCGAGCAGCCCCGCCCGCTTGGCGGGGAACACGTCGTGCGCGGGGTGGTCGCCGACGTACAGGGTCTCCTGCGGTCCGGCCTGGGCCACTTCGAGCACCCTGGTGAAGAAGGCGGGATCCGGCTTGGCCACGCCCCAGTCGCCCGACGTGACGACGAGGTCGGCGGGCAGGTCGAGGTCGCGCAGGAGCTCGGCCGCGCGCGGCGTCCCGTTTCCGGCGACGACGACGCGGACGCCCAGCTTCTGGAGACCGCCGAGGGCGGGCCGCACGTCGGCGTAGAGGTCGGCCTCGCCCAGGTGCTCGCCCCGGCCCGCGGTCTCGCGGGCGTGGTAGGCGGAGGCGATGTCCATGTCCGGGCTGACGAACCGCAGCGCGTCGGCGCCGTCGCCGCCCTGCGCGACGGCGGCGCCGACGAGCGCGGAGAGGGTGTGGCGCGGCACCTGCAGCCAGTCCGCCCAGGCCGCCCAGTAGCGGTCGTCTTTGGTGAGGGTCTCCCCCACGTCGAACACGATGGTCTCGATCACCGTCCGCACACTAACGCCGTCCCGGCCCGTGGGCCGCGGTCGTCACTCGTACGTGAGATACGCCCGTGTCGGCCGTGGCGTGCGTCACTTGGGACGGCAGCCCATACCCTCGGGTAGCCCGACCCTCATAGGCTGGGCCGCATGATGGTCCCCGTCGCGCTGTTGCTGCTGGGCGCCCTGACCGCTGTCGTCGCCCCCCGGATGCTCGCGCGGGCCGACTGGCCGGAGCGCGAACCCGTGGTCGCGCTGTGGGCATGGCAGTGCGTCGTGGCGGGTGTCCTGCTCTGCTGCGCGCTCTCGATGACGCTGAGCGCCGCCGCCGCGTGGCAGGCCGTGCGCGGACACGTCTTCGCCCCCGCTCCGCACGGCGTGGTCGAGGCGTACGCCCTGCAGGCGCCCGGCCCTTGGGCCGCGGCGACCGCTGTGGCGCTGGCCTGCGGAGGCGTGTGGACGGCGGTCATGCTGACCCGGGAGATCGCCCGGGCGCGGGCCCGGCGGTCCGGCCGCCGGTCCGAACTGCTCGTACGGTCGCCTTTGTTGCCCGGCGAGGAGCCGGGGAGCAACCGTCTCGTGGTCCTGGAGGGTGAGCGCCCCGACGCCTGGTGGCTGCCCGGCCAGGCGCCTCAACTGGTCATCACCACCGCCGCGTTGCGGCGCCTGAAGGGCCGTCAGCTCGATGCCGTCCTCGCGCACGAGCAGGGGCACGCACAGGCCAGGCACGACTGGCTGCTGCACTGCTCGGGCGCGCTGGCCGTCGGGTTCCCGCAGGTGCGGGTCTTCGCGGCGTTCCGTGCGGAGATGCACCGCCTGGTGGAGCTCGCCGCCGACGACGTGGCGTCGCGCCGCTTCGGCCGGCTGACGATCGCCCTCGCCCTGGTCGAACTCAACGAGGACCGCGGCGTGTTCGGCCCCTGCCCGGCCCATCAGGCGCACGTCCCGCAGCGCGTGCACCGGCTGCTCGCGGCCCGCCCGCGCCTCACCGCGGGACGCAGGCTGCGCCTGACGGCGACGGCGGCGCTCGTGCCGGTGATCCCCGTCCTGGTCACGTTCGTGCCGGGCCTGCGCGCACTGGGGTAGGAAGCTATCCCGAAGCCTTCCTGGGGCCGACACGCGCCCGGCCCCGCCCCCGGGATGGCCTCCGCCCCGCCCCGTCGGCGAGGATCAACGCATGTACCCCGCGCCCCCCGACTCCCCGACCCGACCGCCCGGCTCCCGCGCCGCCGTCACCGCGGCGGCCCTCGCCGTGCCGTCGCTCCTGCTGCTCCTCCTCGTCGCACTGGAGTGGCGGCCCCTGCTCTCACTCGACGGCGACATCGCGCGCACCACGCACCGCTGGGCGGTGGACGATCCCACCACCACGCGGGTCAGCCGGATCCTCACCGACTGGGTGTGGGACCCATGGACGATGCGCGCGCTGACCGCGGTGGTGGTGATCTGGCTCGTGGTGCGCGGGGCGCGGTTGCTCGCGCTCTGGGTCGCCGGCGCCTGCCTGACCGGGTCGGTCGTGCAGCAGGGGCTCAAGGCGGCGGTCGACCGGCCGCGCCCGGTGTGGCCGGACCCGGTGGACTCCGCGCACTACGCGGCGTTCCCCTCGGGGCACGCGATGACGGCGGCGCTCGTCTGCGGACTGCTCCTGTGGCTGCTGCGCGTGCACGGCGCGGGCCCCGCCCTGTGGCGGACCGGCCTGGGTCTCGCCGCGATCTCCGTCGCCGGGGTGGGCCTGACCCGGATCTGGCTCGGCGTGCACTGGCCCTCGGACGTCGTGGGCGGTTGGCTGCTCGGGGCCCTGACAGTGGCGCTGACGGTGGCGACGTACGCGTACGGCCCCGGCAGGCACACCACGGAGAACACACACGACACGCACGACACGGACGGCACGGGCTGACCGCTCTCCCCCTCGACGACGCATCGGAGGACTCCGCACATGACGATCAAAGGCGTGCTCTTCGACTTCTCCGGGACGCTGTTCCGGATCGAGTCGGCCGATTCCTGGCTGGGGGCCGTGCTCGGCGAGCTCGAAGTGGCGTTGCCCGACGAGGAGTCGGGGCCTGCCGCCGAGGCGCTGGAGAGGGCGGGCGCGCTGCCCGGCGGGGCCCACCCCGTCGCCGTGCCCGGGCACCTCGCCGGCCTGTGGGCCGTCCGTGACCGGAGCGCGGAGCTGCACCGCGCCGCGTACACCGGCCTCGCCCGCGAGGTGCCGCTGCCCGATCAGCGGCTGTACGACGCGCTGTACGACCGGCACATGACGCCTCCCGCGTGGCAGCCCTACGCCGACGCCGCGGAGGTCCTCAGGGGGCTGCGGGAGCGGGGCATCCGTGTCGCGGTGGTCAGCAACATCGGCTGGGACCTGCGGCCCGTCTTCCGCGCCCACGGGCTCGATCCGTACGTCGACGCGTACGTCCTGTCGTACGAACACGAGATCCAGAAGCCCGACACGCGCCTCTTCGCGCTGGCCTGTGACGCGCTCGGGGTCGACCCGCGGGACACCCTCATGGTCGGTGACGACCGGGGAGCCGACGGGGGCGCGGCCGGCCTCGGGTGCGCGGTGCACTTCGTCGACCACCTTCCGGTGGACCGGCGCCCGGACGCCCTGCGCCCCGTGCTCGGCCTCGTCGGATGACGGACGGCCTGACGGGCGCACGCCTGTGGGCAGGCAACACTCCCCCGCGGTGCTGCCTGCCCCAGGCTCCAGCGACCCGTGCGAGGTCTCTGTCGAGACGCCGCCTCGGGACGCACTGAGTATATTGGCTCGGAGCCAGTCAACGCAGGAGTTACAGGATGTCCCCGCGTAGCCCATCGGTCAATGAAGAATTGCGCAGACGTTCCCGGGAGCGGCTGCTGCAGGCGACGGTGGAGCTGGTGGGCGAGCGGGGCTACGAGGCCACGACGCTCGGCCACATCGCGGACCGGGCGGGCGCCGCCCGTGGACTGGTGTCGTACTACTTCCCCGGCAAGCGCCAGCTGCTGCAGTCCGCGGTGCACCGGCTGATGCACCGCACGCTGGAGGCGGCGCTGGAGCGGGAGCCGCGCACCGAGGACGGGCGCGAGCGGATGGCGCGGGCCATCGACGCGATCCTGGGGCTGGCCGTCGACGAGCCGCTGCTCATGCGGACGCACATGGCGGGCATCCTGCAGGCGGAGGGCTTCGTGCAGTGCCCGGAGCAGCAGCGGCTCGCGGAGCTGCTGCGCGACACCGTCGTGCGGTACGGCTCGCCCGACGTGGACCGGGACTACCCGCTGCTGCGGGCGCTCCTGATGGGCGCGGTCTTCGCGCTGCTCATCCCGGGGGCGCCGATGCCGCTGGTGACGCTGCGGGCCGAGCTGTTCCAGCGGTACGAGCTGGACTGGGGGCTCGGAGTCCCGCCGGGCGGCGCACCACCCGACGGGACCTCGGCGAACCGGCCGATGGGGCCTCTGCCCTCGGTCCGGCCCGGCTAGTCGAAGTAGTCCGGCTGCGTCTGGACGTTGAGCTCGTGCAGGCGGACCCGCTGTGCGGGGTCGGTCCGCTTGTCGTTGATCTTCAGGACGTCGAGGCCCTTGGCCATGTCGTTGGAGTAGACGCGGCCGTTGTAGTAGTACGCCGACCAGGAACCGCCGGTCGTGATCTTGTCGGTGGTGAGCGGTCCGCGCTCGAAGTAGCCGATCTCCTTGGGCTTCCTGGAGTCGGTGAAGTCCCAGACGGAGACGCCGCCCTGGTACCAGGCCTGCACCATGAGGTCCTTGCCCCTGACCGGGATCAGCGAGCCGTTGTGGGCCACGCAGTTCTCGGTGTCCGCCTGGTGGCGGGGGATCTTGAAGTAGCTCTTGAAGACCAGCTTGCGCTTGTCGCCCTTGCCCCGGATGTCGTAGATGCCGTTGGCGCCGCGCTCGGGGCCGGTGGCCGCGTTGCAGGTGGCGCCGGAGCCGCCGCCGAGCTCGTCGGTGAAGACGACCTTGTCCGCCTTCTGGTTGAAGGTCGCCGAGTGCCAGAACGCGAAGTTGGTGTTGTCCTGGACCTGGTCGATGATCTTCGGGTTCTCCGGGTCCTCGATGGAGAAGAGGATGCCGTCGCCCATGCAGGCGCCCGCCGCGAGGTCCTCGGAGGGCAGCACGGTGATGTCGTGGCAGCCGCTGGTCTTGCGGACGCCCGGGTTGGTGGGCCCGCCCGGGTTGCCGCCGCCGTCGGGGCCCTCACCGGGGAAGAGCACGGGGAAGTTCACGACCGCCGCCCGCTCCGGGGCCTTGCGCGGCACCTTGATGACGGAGATGCCGTCGTGCGGCGGCTGGCAGTCGGGGAACGCGGCGTCCGGGGAGTACGAGGAGACGTACACGTAGACGTTCCTGCGCTCCGGCACCAGCGTGTGCGTGTGCGAGCCGCAGGCGGTCTCGACGGCGGAGACGTACTTGGGGTTCGCCTTGTCGCTGATGTCGAAGATCTTCATGCCCTCCCAGGAGGACTTCTCCGTCGCGGGCTGCGTGGTGCTGTTGCAGGAGTTGTCGCTGCGCGAGGAGTCCGTGGAGAGGAAGAGGAGGTCACCGGAGACGGAGACGTCGTTCTGCGAACCCGGGCACAGGACCTGAGACACCGTCCTGGGCGCCTTCGGGTTGCTGATGTCGAAGATCCGGAAGCCGTCGTAGTTACCGGCGAAGGCGTACTTGCCCTGGAACGCGAGGTCCGTGTTGTTGCCGGGCAGTGCGTCCTTGGGGATGTTGGCCAGGTGCTCGATGTTGTCCGAGTGGGCGATCTCGTCGGGCGCGGGTATCTCCCCGCGTTCGACGGCCTGTCTGGTCCGGTCGGCGTCGCTCTTGGAGACGCTCTTGGGTGCGGCGGGAGTGTCACCGGGATCGGGGACGGCTCCCGCGGGCGCCGCGGTCAGCAGCGCGGCCAGCAGTCCGGCTGCCGCCGTGCCGACTGCCAGCCGTCTGCGCCGGGTTCGGGGGTTGCTCAACAGGGTCACTGCGTCCTCCCTTGTCGCCGTTCACAGGGGAACGGGTCACGGACACCCGAAGTATCGTGCTCATCATGCACATATCAATAGGGGGCGGCAGGCTCTTAAATAGGGGGCAGCAGACTCTTCACCGGAGTTGCGAACGGACTTGCAAACGGATGTGTGAACAGCCAGGAGGCCGCTGTGCTCAACCGTCGTACGCCCGCCGTCACCGCGCTCGTGGCCGCCGCGGCCCTCGTCCTCGCGGGGTGTGACTCCGGCACGGGCGGCGGAGGCGGGTCCGACGCCGGGCGCGAGGCGTCACCGGGGCCTTCGGTGATCGCGCCGGGCAAGCCGGGCGAGACCGCGGCGACGATGTCCGCGAAGGACGCCGCGCGGCAGAGATCCGAGGACGACTCCCCCAACACGGCCGACTTCACCTACACGCAGATGATGATCGTGCACCACGGCCAGGCCCTGCGGATGACCGAACTGGCCCCGAAGCGGGCCGGTTCGAGCCGGATCAAGCGGCTCGCGTCGCGCATCGGCGCGGCCCAGCGCCCGGAGATCGACGCGATGAAGGGCTGGCTCAAGAAGCACGGCGGCCCGCGCGGGCACGCGGGGCACGATCACGCGACGATGCCGGGCATGGCCGGCGAGGCACAGCTGAAGCAGTTGCGCGCCGCGAGGGGCAAGGCGTTCGACCAGCTCTTCCTGAAGCTGATGATCACGCATCACAGCGGGGCGGTCACGATGGCCTCGGACGTGCTCTCCGAGGGCAACAACATCCAGGTCGAGGAGATGGCGAACGACGTCGTGGCACAGCAGTCGAGCGAGATCGGCAGGATGCGGGAGATGGGGTGACGACATCCGCGCCCCCGGCACTCCCCCTGGCCGGCCGAGGCTTGTGACGGCGCGTGCACGGACAGGCGCACACCCCTGACATCGCGCGGCTCCCGGTGCGATCCTGAAACCGTCCCGAGCGCGTCTCGCGGAAGGAGCACCACAGTGCTGCAGGTCGCCGTCGTCGGTTCCGGCCCCAGCGGGGTGTACGCCGCACAGTCCCTCGTCCAGCAGGACCGCGTGCCGGACGTGCGGGTCGACGTGCTCGACCGGCTCCCCTGCCCGTACGGCCTGGTGCGCTACGGGGTCGCGCCGGACCACGAGAAGATCAAGTCGCTGCAGAACAATCTGCGCACGGTCCTCGAACACGAGCGCGTCCGCTTTCTCGGCTCCCTGGAGATCGGCTCCGGCGCCCTCACCCCGGCCCGGCTGCTCGACCTCTACCACGCGGTGGTCTACTGCGTCGGCGCGGCGGCGGACCGCAGGCTCGGGGTGCCCGGCGAGGATCTCCCGGGCAGCTATTCGGCGACCGAGTTCGTCTCCTGGTACAGCGCGCATCCGGACGCGCTGACGGACGGATACGCGCAGGACGGGTTCGTGCGGGACGTGGAGTCAGCCGTCGTGATCGGCGTCGGCAACGTCGCGGTGGACGTGGCCCGCATGCTGGTCCGCGGCGCCGCCGAACTGCTCCCCACCGACATGCCGGACGCGCCGCTCGGAGTGCTCGCGGGCAGCGGGGTGCGCGAGGTGTCCATGGTGGGGCGGCGCGGGCCCTCGCAGGCCCGGTTCACCACCAAGGAGCTGCGGGAGCTCGGCTCGCTGCCGGACACCGAGGTCGTGGTGGATCCGGCGGAGCTGGCGCTGGACCCCGCGTACACCGACCCTTCCGGGCTGCCCGCCGCGAGCCGCCGCAACGTGGAGGTGCTGCGCGGCTGGGCCGAGCGCCCGGTGCGGGGCCTGGCCCGGCGGATCAGGCTGCGCTTCTTCCTGCGGCCTGTCTCCCTGACGGCGGGGGCGGCGGGCCGCGTCGCCCTGACCCGGTTCGAGCGCACGCTGCCGGACGGCCGGGGCGGGGTGACGGGCTCCGGGCAGTACGAGGACATCCCCGCGCAGTTGGTGCTCCGCTCGGTCGGCTACCGCGGAGTGCCCCTGGCAGGGCTGCCGTTCGACGCGGAGCGGGGCACGGTGCCGCACGCGGCGGGACGGGTGCTGCGCGACGGCGTGCCGTCGCCCGGCGAGTACGTGGCGGGGTGGATCAAACGCGGCCCGACCGGCGTGATCGGCACGAACCGTCCGTGTTCCAAGGAGACGGCCCAGTCCCTGCTGGACGACGCGCCCGCCCTCGCCAGGAGGCAGCTCCCGGAGGACCCCCTGACGGCGCTGCGGGCCGCGGGACTGTGTCCGGTCGAGTGGCCGGGCTGGCTGGCCATCGAACGCGCGGAGGCCCGCCTGGGCCACTCCCTCGGCCGGAGTGTGGTGAAGATCCCGGACTGGGAGGGGCTGCGGGAGGCGGCGCGGGAGGTGTCGGGGCCGCAGAGCTAGGGACGGCCCGCCACGTGGCGGTGCCCGACGGCACACCGGCGGCCCCCGCGGCCCGGGCGGTGACTGGAACCGGGCCGGTTCAGCTCTCTTCGCAGAGGCGGTCGGCCTGGCGGGCCGCCGCGGCCAGGACGCTGTCGAGCAGGCCGGGGAAGAGGGCGTCGAGGTCGTCGCGGCGCAGCACGTTCAGCTTGGCGGTGCCGCGGTAGATCTGCCGGATGACGCCGCTCTCGCGCAGCACCCGGAAGTGGTGCGTGCACGTGGACTTGGTGACGGGCAGCTCGAAGTAGGAACAGGAGAGTCCGGCCGCGCCCTCCTCCCGGGCCAGCGCCCGGACCACCCGCATCCGCATCGGATCGGCGAGGGCGTGCAGCACGGCTTCGAGGCGGATCTCATCGGGCTCGGGGTGGGCGAGCGTCCTGCTGCTCGCGCTGCCGGTCGCGGCGGCGGTCGTCATGGCGGCTCCACTTCGTCCTGTGCGCCCCGAGCGCTTGGTCCCCGGGTCCCTGGGCGCCATTGTACGAGAGTCATCGTAGTTTGACATCCGCCGTACTACGAGGTCTATCGTACGAGGAGCACATCAGCCCCGACGAATGGGAGCCCGCCGTGAGCGCGCTGTTCGAGCCCTACACCCTGCGATCGCTGACCATCCCGAACCGGGTCTGGATGCCCCCGATGTGCCAGTACTCGGCGGCGCCCGAGGGACCCGGGGCGGGAGTCCCGCAGGACTGGCACTTCGCGCACTACGCGGCCCGCGCCACCGGTGGCACCGGCCTGATCATCGTCGAGGCCACCGCGGTCAGCGCCGAGGGCCGCATCAGCCCGTACGACCTGGGCATCTGGAACGACACCCAGGCCGAGGCGTTCCGCCGCGTCACGGACTTCCTGCGGGGCCAGGGCACCGTCCCGGCGATCCAGCTCGCCCACGCGGGCCGCAAGGCGTCCACCGACCGGCCGTGGAAGGGCGGCGCCCCGGTCGGCGCGGACCAGTACGGCTGGCAGCCGGTCGCGCCCAGCGCGGTCGCCTTCGACGAGCGGCACCCCGTGCCGACGGAGCTCACCGTCGAGGAGATCCACGAGGTCGTGGAGCAGTTCGCCGACGCCGCGCGGCGCTCGCTCGCCGCGGGCTTCGACATCGCCGAGATCCACGGCGCCCACGGCTATCTGATCGGCGAGTTCCTCTCCCCGCACAGCAACAAGCGCACCGACGCGTACGGCGGCTCGTACGAGAACCGCACGCGCTTCGCGCTCGAGGTCGTCGACGCCGTACGGGCCGTGTGGCCCGAGGACAAGCCGCTGTTCTTCCGCATCTCCGCCACCGACTGGCTGGACGAGGCGGGCTGGACGGCGGACGACACGGTCCGCTTCGCCACCGACCTCAAGGAACACGGCATCGACCTGCTCGACGTCTCCACGGGCGGCAACGCCGCGGGCGTCAGGATCCCCGTCGGGCCCGGCTACCAAGTCCCGTTCGCCGCGCGGGTGAAGGCCGAGACGGAGCTGCCCGTCGCCGCGGTCGGCCTGATCACCGAAGTCGCACAGGCCGAGAAGATCCTGGCCAACGGCGAGGCGGACGCCGTCCTGCTCGGCCGCGAACTGCTGCGCGACCCCTCGTGGGCGCGGCGCGCGGCACGTGAACTCGGCGCCGAGGTGCACGTGCCGGACCAGTACCACCGCTCCGTCTGAGCTGGGCGCACACGGGCGTCTCGTGCGGGGGCTAGTGGCCCCCGCACGACGTCTCGGCGAGCGCCTCGAACTCGTCGTCGGTGGGCTTGTACTGCTGCTCGAAGTCGGCCAGGCGCTCGGTGATGTCGGAGAAGTGGGCCCGGAAGGCGAGCGCCCACTGGGTGTCGAGGAAGCGCTTGAGGGCGCCGTTCAGTTTGCGGCAGTCCGCCTCGTGGCCCTCGCGCAGGCCGATTCCGTAGAACTGCAGCTTCTTGACGGTGATGTTGCGGACCACCTTCACGTCGTTCTTGTACCGCGGGTCCTGCGCGAAGCCCTCAAGGATGATCTTGTCGGTCCAGACGGCGTCGAAGTTGCCCCGCGTGAGATCCCGCACGCACGTCTTGTAGCTGTTGCGCAGCTCGGCCACCACGTTCGGGCCCAGCGCGTCGCGCACGGACTTCTTCGCCTTGTCGTCCTGCTCGCTCTCGGGGTCGCCGGTGGACCCGCGCACGCTGCACACCCGCTTGCCGTCGACGTCCGCCAGCCTGTTGATGCCCCGTTCCTTCTCACGGACGAGCACGCCCTGGTAAGTCTTGAGGTAGGGGGCGGTGAAGTCGATCTTCTTGTCCCGCGGCTCGGTGATCGAGTACGTGGCCACCACCAGGTCCATGCTGCGCTCGCGCAGCACCTTCTCGCGGTTGCGGGACTGGACGTCCCAGTCGGCTGCCTTGAAGTCCAGATCACTGCCGAGGAACTGCACCAACTGCGCCTCGAAACCGGCGAAGTCGTCCTCCTCCTCGCTGCGCGTGCTGAAGCCGGGCTGCCCCTTCTTGACGGCGATGTTGAGCGTCTCCTTCTCGAAGAGGGACGCGTGGCCGCTTCCGGCAGAGCCGCCGGCGCGGGACGGCGACGCGGTGCCGGGCCCGTCGTCGGTGCCCCCGCCGCCACCGCCGCACGCGGCGACCAGGGTGGACAGGGAGAGAGCCAGCAGGCATGCGGTGGGCAGTCGGGGGCGCGGCACTCGACGGGACGACGGCGTTCTGCCGGACGTGGACACTGTGGCACTCTCCTTCGGCTACCGGCGGTACTCCGCCTTCTCCAGCGTCAGCTCGACCCGGCAGTGCGCGCCACCGGCCAGCTGGATGTCGACCGACACCTCGGGGCCGGGGTCGTCGAGCGTGAGGGTCGTGCTGAACGTCTCCTCCAGCTCGACGGGCGCCTTGGCCCCGATGTCCTTTCCCTGGAACCTCAGCTTGCCCATCCGCAGGCACGGCGATGCGCCCGCCGCGCCGTCCCGTGCCGTGAACGAGAGCCTCAACTCGTCGTTGCCGCCCGGTCGTGCCTCGACGTCGAGCCGCGCCGTCGCGCCCGCGGCCAGGGTGCCGCCCGTCAGGTGCGCGTCGCCCGTGACGTCGTCGGGCCGCGCCGCGAGGACCCACCACAGGACGCCCCCGATGACGGCCGCCGCGGTGAACGCCGCGAGGAAAGCCAGCAGATGCTGCGTGACCTCCTTGCGCTCGTCCCGGCGCGCGTAGAGCGTCATGGCGGACACATACGCGATGAATCCGCCGCCCGCGACCGTCAGGGCGGTCGCCGAGTCACCGATCACCGCGATGGCGACGAGGATGAGCATCAGCACGAGGTGGACGGTGAACAGCACCGTGAAGTAGCGCCTGCCCTCGGGGTCCGGCGCCGGGCCGCCGGCTCCGCCCGGGCCTTCCGTGCCGCCCGGGCCTTCCGTGCCGCCCGTGCCCTCCTGGGCCGACCCGCCGCCCGGCGGAACGGGCTTCGACTGCGCGACCAACTGGAACCCCTCCCCCGTGCGAGCGGTACATGCGGACGGCAAGGATGCCACAGAGAGTGACGCGAGAGGCATCAATAGACGCCAAGTCACGCATACTCGGAGGGAGTTGTAAGGACTAAGAGGGGCGACGATGTCGACAGATCGGCTTCCGGAGCACGAGCAGCGCATCCTCGACGAGATGGAAGCGGCTCTGCGGAACGACCGCCGGCTCAAGACCCGCATGTGGCTCCTGCGCGCCGGGCGCCGCGTACGCGCCGCCCTCACGCATACGCCGCGCCCGCTCACCGTGGCCTTCTTCGCCACCGTGTCCTGCACGCTCCTCGTCATCGGCATCCGCACGTCGGCCACCGGTGCGATCTGGGCCTTCGCCTTCCTGTGGCCGCTCACGCTGATCGGGTTCCTGCGGCTGCTGTGCCGGTGGACGGAGCCGTGAGGCGGGCCCGGTGAGAGGTTCAGCGGCGCAGCTTCACCCGGTCGAGGGCCGCGACTCCGAGGGCCGCCAGGGCGATCTGGATGAGCCACTCGCCCCAGTCCACGCCGTCGGTGTCGGCGACGCCGAGGCCCGCAGCCACGGCCGTGCCGATGAGCGCCGCGACGATGCCGACGGCGATCGTCCACAGCAGGCCGATGCGCTGCCGCCCGGGTATGACGAGCCTGCCCAGAATGCCGATGAGGGCGCCGATCAGAATCGCGCTGATGAGTCCTGAAATCTCCATCACTGCCCCTTGGTCGGATCCGTTCGTTACTGTGTTCGGACCCACCGAGTGCCCGTGGACGGGCCCCGCAATCCGGTTCCGGCGCGGGCGGGGGGACTCACGCCCCGGTCGGTTCGGGGCGTTCGGCGTTCACTCGGAGATCGTTCACTCGGAGATCGTTCACTCGGGGATCGCGGCCAGCGTGAAGGAGTGCCCGGCCGGGTCGGAGTAGGTGCGGGTGTCGCGCGGCCCGTTGTTGTCCTTCGTGTCCACGGGCCGCGCGCCGAGACCGACCGCCTCGCGCTCGGCCTCGTCCATGTCGTGCCGGGCCACCATGATCCTCAGGTGGGCCTGCTGCGAGTCCTCCGGACGGGGCCAGCTCGGCGGAATGTAGTCGCGCTCCCTGTGCACGGCCAGGCAGACGCCGTTCTCGTTGGTGACCTCTACGTAATCGGGGTCCTTGCTCAACTGCACCTCGGCGCCCAGCAGTCCGGCATAGAACTCGGCGAGCCTCTCGGGCTCCGAACAGTCCAGTACGAGCACGGTGTTCTTGTGGACGGTCATGGTGACCGGGTCCCCCGGGCCCTCCCGCCCAAACGGCCCCCGGTTTCCGGGCCTTGGCCCTGGGAACCCGCGCCGACATGGAGTGGTTGAGCATGCTGAGCATGGAGTGGCTGGAGAAGGCCGCCTGTACCGAAGAGGATCCGGAGCTGTTCTTTCCCGTCGGCACGGCGGGACCCGCCGCGCGGGACACCGCCGCCGCCAAGGAGGTCTGCGCGCAATGCGAGGTGAGGGTGCAGTGCCTGGCCTGGGCGCTCAAGGCCGGGGAGAGCGGTGTGTGGGGCGGGACGTGCGCGGAGGAACGGGCGGACCTGCGGAGAAAGGCGCAGTGGTCGCACGCGGTCCGGTCGGCGCGGTCTGCACGGTCCGACGGGTCGTCGCCCTCGTCCCGGTCCGACGGGTCGTCGCCCTCGTCCCGGCCTGACCGGTCGTCGCGCTCGTCCCGGCCTGACCGGTCGTCGCGCTCCGCTCGGTCGGCGCGGTCCGCGGCGACGTGACGGCGCTGCCGCAGGCCGCGCCCTGACGGGGACGCGGCCGCGGGGCTCGCCGTGGCCTCAGCCGCGCGTGCCGGGGCCGCCGCTGCCGAAGGCGCCGCTGCTCCCCCGGTTCCAGCGCCGGCGCCGCTGGTCGTCGCTCCGCTTGGAGGCGACGTTGCCCGACCCCTTCAACTGATGAGGGGTCAGCCTGCCGCCGTCGCGGGGGACTTCGTCGGGTTCGCGGTGCTCCACGACCGCCCCGACGGGGCCTTCGGCGGGCAGCCGTGGCTGCTCCTGCGGCTTCGGCGGACGCTGCTCCCTGCCGCGGACCCGGATCCCGAACCACACGGCCCAGATCAGCAGGACGGCGATCCCCAGTCCGGTGAGGAACGGCGCGAGTCCGCCCCCGGGCACGGCTGCCAGTTGTTCCACGCTGAGATACGTCATGGGCGCCGAGTACCCCCGCCGCCCGTCACCACCCGTCGGAAAGGGCCCGTCCGGATCCGCTCACCCCATCCACTCCGCCTCGTACTTCGCATACGTCCCGTCGTGCGTCGCGAGGTGCACGAACTGGTCGACGTACGCCTTGAACTCGTCGTCGCCGCGCGGCATCGCGTACGCCTTCTCGGCGAAGGTGAAGGGCTTGTCGGGGTGGAGGGAGCACAGTTCGGGGTGGATCTTCGACTGGTAGAGCGTCTCGCTCGCGTCCGTCATCATCACGTCCGCCCGGCCGTCGATGATCTCCTCGAAGATCGTGGTGTTCTCCGGGTGCAGCTTGATCGTGGCCCGCTTGATGTTCGCCCGGGCGAACTGCTCGTTCGTGCCGCCGGGGTTGACGACGA
Source organism: Streptomyces sp. NPDC039462 (assembly GCF_055639375.1). NCBI lineage: Bacteria > Bacillati > Actinomycetota > Actinomycetes > Kitasatosporales > Streptomycetaceae > Streptomyces > Streptomyces sp. NPDC039462. Next base: position 183,137 of record NZ_JBVKAO010000003.1, on the reverse strand, counting down.
CGGTCGTGCCCGGCCTGTCGATGTCCGCGAGCGCGCCCGCCCCGAACCTCTCCTTGTCGGCACAGCGCACGATCGGGGCCTTGCCGTCCTCGCGCGTGGGCTCGCTGAAGTAGACCTGGCGGGCGCGCGGCAGGGTGATCGAGACGCCGCCGACGCCGATGTCGCAACGCCTCGCCGCGACGTCCTTGGTCAAGTTCGCCCAAGTCGTGGCGGTGAACTTCGGCTTGGCCTCCAGGCTCTTCGCGAGGTCCCGCGCCATCTTGATGTCGATGCCGCTGTACGTTCCTTCGGCGGGGTCCAGCTTCGTGAAGGGGGCGTAGTCGCCGGTCGTACAGACGTTCAGGACGCCCTTCTTCGGCACGGTGTCCAAGAGGCTGCGCGCATGGTGGCCGTCCGGCCGGCGGCCCGCGTCGGGAGAGGCGGGCGCGGCGGCCGTGACGGCCAGCAGACAGACCAGTGCGGACAAGGTGGCAGCACGCTTCACAGGGAACTCCTCTGCGCGAAGGACGTACGACGGCGGCTCGAAGGGATCACCTTCGCAGACCCGTTCGCGCGGGTGAACCCCCTTCTCAGGGAGCGAGCGGGGTGAGCAGTGCCGGGGTCAGGTCCGGCGCCCCGCCGTCGTAGGCGTCCTCGTCGAACGGGTACAGCGGCCGCTCCACCCGGTGGTGGCCGAGGCGCGGCAGGTCCTGGTCGACGCCGCCCGGCGTGAGGGCGAGGAGCCAGTCGGCCGCCATGGCGTGGAGTTCGGGCTCCAGGTAGCCGATCTTCACGACCACGAGGTCGTACGTACGGGGGTCGATGCCGAGGCCGCCCTCCGCCGGGCCCATGAAGTCGGCGAGCGTGTGGAACGGCTTGCGGCGCTCGACGAGGATGACGGTGAGGCCGCCGCTGCGCACGGCCGCCATGTCGACACCGCGGTCGTACGCGCCGCCCTCCGCGCGGTCCTTCTGATCGGTGGCCCGCTGCAGCGCGACGACAGTGCCGGTGAGTTCGTACGGCCCGCCGTGATGCGGGTCGACCTTGCCGCCGACGCTCAGCGTGACCTCCGCGCCCACGCCCGCGTCGAAGCAGTGGGCGACGGCGACCGGGTCGGTGATGCCGGGGTGGACCGCGGTGACCCGGCCGCCGCGGATCGCGTCGTTCTCGAGCAGTTTGCCGAGCATGTACGCGAGGTCGCCCGCGCCGCCCGCCGTCGGGTTGTCGCCCGAGTCGCTGATCAGGAAGGGGCGCCGGGGTGAGGCCACCGCCTTCTCGACGCACTCCTCGGCGGTGCCCGTCGGGCCGACGAAGACGAAGTCGCGGCGCGCGTCCCAGTAGCGGCGGGCCAGTTTCCCGGCCTCGGCGGCGGCGAGTCCGGCGTCTTCGCCGGTGACGACGACGGCGGCCTGGCAGCGCGGTTCGTCGGCCCAGGCGTAGCCGACCCACAGCGCGGCGTCGAGGATGCCGGGCAGTCGCTCGATCTCGGCGAGGGAGGCGTAGAGGGACCTGGCGGGCTCCAGGCGGGTGCTGGTCTTCTCACCGGGCAGGAGGACCGGGACCTGGACCCAGGCGCGGTGCGGCCGGGTGCCGTCGATGAGGCAGCGCACGAGGTTGCGGGCCGCGCGTTCGCGGGTCTCCCAGGCGTCCTCGTGCGGGGCGAGGCGGTGGGCGGTGAGCAGGTCGACGGGCTCGGCGAAGCGGCGCGAGACGTTGCCGTGCAGGTCCATGGCGGCGGAGATCATCGGCCGTCCCGTGCCGTCCGGGGTGCCGACGGAGTCCAGGGCCGCGCGGACCGCTTCGCTGAGGTCGGCCTCGGCGTCGGTGAGGCCGACGACGCTCATCGCGCCGTGGATGTCGTACACGAGGCCGTCGAGCGGGCCCGCCGCGCGTAGGCGCGTGACCAGTTCGTCCTTCAGCGTCAGGTACGACTCGGCTTCCACCGGTCCGCCGGGCAGTGAGGTGGCGTGCAGCAGGGGCACCCATTCGACGGTGTCCGCGAGGTCGGAGTCCGCCCGGGTCCAGGTGTAGCGGTCGAGGAGCTCCTGGCCGCGGGTTCGGCGGAAGTCGTCGGTGGTGGAGCGGTGCGGGCAGAACGTGGACGACTCGATGCCGATGCCGCCGATGCCGATGCGCAGGCGGCGACGGTGCGCGGAGGGGGTCATGCGGGTGCGCTCTCTTCCTGGGGGGCGGGGGTCGCCGGGGTGGTCGGGAGGTGGTGGCGCAGGGCGGTGAGGCCGGCGCCGAGGAGGCCCGCGTCGACGCCCGTGACGGTCGTGGTGATCTCCAGGTCGGCCGTGGCGAGGGGCAGGCAGCGTTCGTAGAGCACCCCGCGCACGGCGGCGACCAGGGGTTCTGCCGTGGCGAGGACGCCGCCGAGGGCCACGGCCTGCGGGTTGAAGAAGTTGACGACGACGGACAGGACCGTGCCGATGTGCCGTCCCGCGCTGCGGACGAGGGTGGTGGCCTGCGGGTCGCCGTCCGCGACGAGCCGCAGCAGGCCTGCGGTGTCGGTCACTTCGACGCCCTGCCGGGCCAGTTCGCGGATCAGCGCCGCGCCGCTCGCGACGGTCTCCAGGCAGCCGATGTTGCCGCAACTGCACGGGCGGTCGCCCGCGGCGTCGACGCGGACGTGGCTGATGTCGCCCGCGCTGCCGTTGGCACCGTCGTGCGGGCGGCCCGCGGAGATGACACCGCTGCCGATGCCGCGTCCGGCCTTGACGACGACGAGGTGGTCGAGGCCGGGACGCGCGACGCGGTGCTCGCCGACCGCCATCATCGTGGCGTCGTTGTCGACGGTGACGGGGATGCCGAGCCGCTCGGCGAGGACGTCGCGCAGCGGGTAGCGGTGCCAGCCGGGCATGCGGGAGGGGCTGAGGACGAGGCCGGTGGCGGGCTGCACGGGGCCGGGGAAGGCCACGCCGAACGCGCGCACCGTCCGGCCTTCCTCCCGCTGGCGGGTGATCAGCGCCTCGGCCTGGCCGCAGAGCCAGTCCACCGCGGACTCCGGGCCCGCGGTGATGTCGTGCGGCAGGTCGACGGCGTCGGTGACGGTGCCGCCGAGGTCGACCGCGCCGAGCCGCGCGTGGTGGCTGCCGAGGTCCGCGGCGAGGGCCACGCCTCCGTGTGCGGCCACGCGCAGCAGCCGGGGCCTGCGGCCGCCGCGCGAGGCGCCCTCGCCGGACTCGCTGAGCACTCCGGCGTCGACGAGTTCCTGCACGCGCAGGGAGACCGTCGAGGGGGCGAGGCCCAGCTCGCGTACGAGGTCGGCCCGGGACGTGGCCGCTCCCGAGGAGACCAGGTGCACGATGTGCTGCGCCGAGCCGGGCTCGTCGCGTGGTCGTTCGGTCATGCCTGCCGCCCCCAGTTGTTTCGGAATCTTCGTTCGAGACCGACACGAACTCTAGGTTCGATCAAAGCAAGTTGGCCAGCCCCGCCGGGTTTTCCACTTCTTGCCGAATGAAGCTATTGACTTGGTTTTCGCGCCCGGCCTAGCGTTCGGGCGCCGCCCCGTCGTTCTCCGGCACGGGCCGGCCCCGTACCCCTTGGAGGCCCATCGCCATGCGCTCATTCAGGTCCGCCAGGTCCGCGGCGGCCGCGCTGCTCGTCCTCGCGGCGGCCCTCACCGGATGCACCCGCGAGGGCGGCCGCATCGACATGGGCCCCACCGGTGGCACGCCCGTCGAGGGCGGCACGGCGACCATGGCGCTGCCACCCGCCGCGACGCCCAACTGGATCTTCCCGATCGGCGCGCCGGGCTATGGCGCCTCGTACAACTACGGGATCAATTCGCTGCTGTTCACGCCGGTGTACGACGCCGTGCAGGACGAGGCGAAGGGCGAGCTGACCACGCACGGCCCCGGCACGCTGGGCCTCGCGCCGAAGTACGGCGACGGCAACAGGACCGTGACGGTGCCGCTGCGCAAGGGCGTCGAGTGGTCCGACGGGAAGCCGGTCACCGCCCGCGACCTGGAGTTCTGGTTCCACCTGGTGAAGGCCAACAAGGCGGAGTGGGGCAGCTATTCGGTCGGCACGATGCCGGACAACGTCAAGCGGTTCGAGACGCTCGACGCCCACACCGTGCGGCTGCACCTGACCCGTGCGTACAACCCGGACTGGTTCACGGCCAACCAGCTCACCCTGCTGCGGGCGCTCCCCCAGCACGCCTGGGACGCGAAGACCGACGGCGGGCGCATCGGCGACTGGGACCGCACGCCCGCCGGCGCCAAGGCGGTCTTCGCGCGTCTGACGAAGCACGCCAAAAGCCTCGGCTCGTACGGCTCCGACCCGCTCTGGAAGACGGTCAACGGCCCCTGGAAGCTGGCTGATTGGCGCGACAGCGGACAGGTCACCATCGTCCCGAACGAGAAGTACACCGGTCCCGAGTCGGAGCGCCCGCACCTGGACAAGGTGGTCTTCAAACCGTTCACGACGGCCGACTCCGAGTACAACGTGCTGCGTTCGGGCGGCGTCGACTACGGCTACATCCCGCCGTCGGTGCTGGCACAGAAGGAGAAGTTCCAGGACAAGGGCTACCGCGTCGATCCGTGGGAGGGCTGGGCGACGACGTACATCGTCTACAACTTCAACTCCACGCACGGCGGCCCGATGATGGACCAGCTCTACATCCGGCAGGCCATGCAGCACCTCGTCGACCAGGAGGCGATGAGCGACGTCATCTGGCAGGGCAGCGCCACGCCGACGCTCGGTCCTGTGCCGGTGACGCCGAAGAGCCAGTACCTGTCCCCCGAGATGGAGAAGAACAAGTACCCGTTCTCCGTCGACAAGGCCCGGCGGCTCCTCGAATCCCACGGCTGGCGGACCAAGGACGGCACGGCACGCTGCGTACGCCCCGGCACGGGAGCCGACCGGTGCGGCAAGGGCATCGAGAAGGACACTCCGCTCGAACTGACCCTGCTCTCCCAGTCGGGGTCGACCGAGACGACGAACATGATGCAGGAACTGAAGTCGTCCCTGTCCAAGGCGGGCATCGAACTGACCGTGCGCCAGCAGCCGTTGAACTCGGTGCTCGGCAACTCCGTCCCCTGCACGGCGAAGGACCCCGGCTGCGACTGGGACATGTCGTTCTTCGGGACGGCAGGCAGCTGGTACTACCCGCTCAACCCCAGCGGTGAGCAGCTCTTCTCGACGGGCGCGTCCGCCAACTTCGGCAACTACAGCGACAAGAAGGCCGACCGCATCCTGCGGGGCATGCAGTACTCCCCCGACATGAAGCCCGTGCACGAGTACGGCGAGTACCTCGCCGAGCAGCTGCCCGTCATGTGGATGCCCAATCCGGCGTACCAGGTCTCGGTGATCCGCAACGACCTGCGCGGGGTCGAGCAGAACCCGACCGTCACCTTCGCTCCCCAGCACTGGTACTACGTCAAGAAGAAGGGAGCCGAGAAGTGACCAGCTCCGCCGGCCCCACCGGCTTCACCGGATTCCTGGTCAAGCGCTTCCTCCAGGCGCTCGTCGTCCTCTTCCTGGTGTCGGTGATCGTCTTCGTGCTCCTGCACCTGCTGCCGGGCGGCCCCGCCCGCGCCATCCTCGGCCCGAAGGGCACGCCGCAGCAGATCGAGCACTTCAACCACCAGCAGGGGTACGACCGTTCGCTGCCCATGCAGTACGCGATGTACCTGAAGCGGCTGCTCACGGGTGATCTCGGCGAGTCCTTCAAGCTCAACTCGCCCGTCTTCGACCTGCTGAAGCAGCGCCTGCCGAAGACGCTGCTCCTGACCGTCCTGTCCACCGTGCTCGCCGTCGTCATCGCGGTCCCGCTCGGGCTGCTGCAGGCCGTACGGCGTGGCAAGGCGTCGGACTACGCCCTGACGGGCCTCGCCTTCCTGCTGTACGCGACGCCGGTGTTCTTCCTCGGCCTCATCATGATCATCCTGTTCGCACAGGTCATGCCCATCCTCCCGGCGGAGGCACCCCAGGGCGAGACGGTCGGTGAACTCCTCGGCGACGTCACCGGGTTGGTGCTTCCGGTGGTCACCATGGCGTTCGGCATCGTCGCGATGTTCAGCCGCTACATGCGCTCGGCGGTGCTCGACAACCTCACCGAGGAATACGTCCGTACGGCGATGGCCAAGGGCCAGTCGAGCCGCCGGATCATGGTCAGGCATGTCCTGCGCAACGCCCTGATCCCCCTCGCGACGCTCCTCGGCCTCTATTTGCCGACGCTGTTCAGCGGCGCCCTCGTCGTCGAGTCGATGTTCAACTACCCCGGCATGGGGCTGCTGTTCTGGAACGCCGCGCAGGGCTCCGACTTCCCCGTCCTGCTCGGCGTGACGCTCGTCGTCGGTGTCGCCACCGTCGTCGGCTCACTGCTCACCGATGTCCTGTACGCCGTCCTCGACCCCCGGATACGGAGCGTGGCATGACCACCACCGCTGCCCCCGCGACCGCGCCGGGCCACGAGGACGCCGAGCGGGCCACGCCCTCGCTTGCCCGCCGCACGCTGCGGGTCTTCACCGGCAACAAGCTCGCCCTGACGGGCGTGGTGGTGCTGGTCCTGCTGCTCGCCTTCAGCTACCTCGGCCCGTTGGTGTACGACACCGAGCAGGTGCACACCGACCTGTCGCAGGCGAACCTCCCGCCCGGCAGCCCCGGCCACCTCCTCGGCACCACCGACCTCGGCTACGACATGATCGGCCGCCTGATGGTCGCGGGGCAGACCTCACTGGAGATCGGCCTGGCGGCAGGCCTCCTCGCCACGCTCTTCGGCACCGTCTACGGCGCGGTCTCCGGCTACTTCGGCGGCTGGGTCGACGCCACGATGATGCGGATCACGGACGCGGCGCTCGCCATCCCCGCGATGTTCCTGCTCGTCGTGGTCGCCGCGATCGTCACCCCCGGCAAGGGCGTCCTCGTCATGATCATCGCGGCGGTGGCGTGGCTGTCCCCCGCCCGCCTGGTGCGCGGCGAGGCGCTGGCGCTGCGCGACCGCGAGTACGTGCAGGCCATGCGGGTGATGGGCGGGGGCGGCACACGCGCCGTCTTCAAGCACATCGTGCCGAACGCGATCGGCACGGTCATCGTCAACTGCACGTTCCAGATCGCCGACGCGATCCTCTACGTCAGCTACCTCGCGTTCCTCGGCCTGAGCATCCCGCCGCCCTCGGCGGACTGGGGATCGATGCTGTCGGCCGGCATCACCTACACCCAGAACGGCTACTGGTGGCTGATCTTCCCGCCGGGCATCGCGATCGTGCTGGTCGTCGCCGCGTTCAACTTCATCGGTGACGGACTGCGGGACGCGTTCGAAGTACGGCTGCGGAAGTAGAGGGAGAAACGGACATGACCGAGCCGCTGCTCACCATCGACGACCTGAGCGTCGACATCACCTCACGCGAACGCACCGTCCACGCCCTCGACGGCGTCTGTCTGACCCTCGCCCCCGGCGAGGCCCTGGGCATCGTCGGCGAGTCCGGCTGCGGCAAGACGATGACCGCGCTCAGCGTCCTCGGCCTGCTGCCGCCGGGCGGCGCGATCACCGGAGGCCGCGTCCTGTTCGACGGGCAGGACCTGGCCGCCGCCCCCGCGCCCGTCCTCCAGGACGTCCGCGGTGACAGCATCGGGATGGTCTTCCAGGACCCGCTGACCTCCCTCAACCCGACGATGACCATCGGCGCGCAGGTGGCGGAGCCACTGCTCCTGCACCGCCCCGGCATCGGCAGGAAAGAGGCCTGGGCGCGCGCCCAGGAGATGCTGCGCCTCGTCGGCATGCCGCAGCCCGCCGAGCGCATGAAGGCCTACCCGCACCAGCTGTCGGGCGGCATGCGGCAGCGGGTGGCGATCGCCATGGCGCTGGTCTGCGAACCGAAACTGCTGATCGCCGACGAGCCGACGACGGCCCTCGACGTGACGACGCAGCACCAGATCCTGGAGCTCGTCGACGAGCTGCGCACCCGCCTCGGCATGGCGATGATCCTGGTCACCCACGACTTGGGCGTGATCGCCAACCGTGTGGACCGGGTGGCGGTGATGTACGCGGGCCGGATCGCCGAACAGGCGGACGTACGCGACCTGTTCGCGCACCCGCGCCACCGCTATACCGAGGCGCTGTTCGCGGCTCTGCCCGAGCGGGCCGCCGACCGCGGCACCGAGCTGCACACGATCCCCGGCCTGCCCCCGAACCTGGCGGTGCGCCCCACGGGCTGCCGCTTCGCACCGCGCTGCACCTTCGCCACGGACGAGTGCCGGGCCGGTGAACCGCCGCTCACGGACGACGGCGTGCGCGGCGCGGCGCACCGGTTCGCGTGCTTCCACCCGGTGCCGGAGGAGGCCGCCTCCGAGGACGACGTCGTGACTCCGGCGGCCGTGCCCGCCACGACCGCCCCGGGTGCCGTGCTCCTCGAACTCGACGCACTGGTCAAGGAGTTCCCGCTGAAGGGCGGCGCGTTCTCGCGCAGCCGAGGGACGGTCAGCGCGGTCGGCGGGGTGTCCCTTTCGATCCGCAAGGGCGAGACGTACGGCATGGTCGGCGAGTCGGGCTGCGGGAAGACGACGCTCGGGCGGATCGTCGCGGGCCTCGACGATCCGACGGGCGGCGCGGTGCGCTTCGAGGGCGCCGATCCGGCGCGGATGTCGCGGGCGGAGCAGCGTGCGCACCGGCGCCGCGTCCAGCTGATGTTCCAGGACTCCACCGCGGCGATGGACCCGCGCATGCGGGTCGGCGAGATCCTGCGCGAACCGCTCGTCATCCAGGGCGTCGGCAACCGCACCGAACAGGAGAAGCTGGTCGCCGACCTCCTCGACGCCGTCGGCCTGCCGCGCGGCGCCGTGCACCGCTATCCGCACGAGTTCTCCGGAGGGCAGCGCCAACGCCTCGGCCTGGCACGGGCGTTGACCCTCTCACCCGATCTGGTGGTCGCCGACGAACCGGTGTCCGCGCTCGACGTGTCCGTGCAGGCGCAGATCCTCAACCTGATGCGGGAGCTGCAGCGCGAGCGCGGCCTGACCTATCTGTTCATCTCGCACGACCTGGCCGTCGTCCGCCATCTGGCGGACACCGTCGGCGTGATGTACCTCGGCAAGCTCGTGGAGTCGGGCCCGGCCGAGCAGGTGTACGCGCATCCGCTGCACCCCTACACGCGCGGTCTCCTGGACACGGTCAACCTGCCCGACCCCGAGGCCGCGTCCGGCGCGCGCCGCACACCTCTGGAGGGCGAGACCCCCTCCGCGGCGCGGCCCCCGTCCGGCTGCCGCTTCCGCACCCGCTGCCCCGTCGCCCAGGAGGTGTGCGCCACCACCGAACCGCAGGTCAGTACGCCGAACGGGGCGGGACACGAGGTGGCCTGCCACTTCCCGCTGGCGGCGCCTCGGCTAGCGTCGGCGGTATGAGACTCGCCGACGCCCTCGCCCAGCGCCCGGTCGTGCTCGACGGCGGCCTCTCCAACCAGCTGGAGGCCGCGGGGCACGACCTGAGCGACGCCCTGTGGTCCGCGCGGCTGCTCGCCGACGAGCCGGACGCCGTCGAGGCCGCCCATCGCGCGTACTACGAGGCGGGCGCCGAGGTCGCGATCACCGCGAGCTACCAGGCGACGTTCGAGGGGTTCGCGCGGCGCGGCATCGGCGCGGGGCGCACGCGCGAACTCATGGGCCTGAGCGTGGAGCTGGCCCGGCGCGCCGGGGCCGGGCTCGGACGTGAGGTGTGGGTGGCCGCGTCGGTGGGGCCCTATGGGGCGATGCTCGCCGACGGCTCCGAGTACCGGGGGCGGTACGGCCTCTCCGTGGACGCGCTGGAACGCTTCCACCGGCCGCGCCTCGAAACCCTCGCCGCGGCGGGACCCGACGTCCTCGCCCTGGAGACGGTCCCGGACGCCGACGAGGCGCGCGCCCTGCTGCGGGCGGTCCGCGGCCTCGGGGTACCTGCCTGGCTGTCGTACAGCGTCGCGGGCACGCACACGCGTGCGGGGCAGCCCCTGGACGAGGCCTTCGCCCTCGCCGCCGACGTGGACGAGGTGGTCGCGGTCGGCGTGAACTGCTGCGATCCGCGGGACGCCGACGCCGCGGTGGCGCTGGCCGCGCGGGTCACCGGGAAGCCGGTGGTCGTCTATCCGAACAGCGGCGAGACGTGGGACGCGGCGGCGAGGGCCTGGCGGGGCCCCGCACGGTTCGCGGCCGGGCAGGTCGCGCGGTGGCGGTCGGCGGGGGCGCGGCTGGTCGGCGGGTGCTGCCGGGTGGGGCCGGCGGCGATCACGGAGGTGGCCGGGGCGCTCGCGAGGCCGGGGCCACAGGGCTGAGGACACGGCGTTGACCTGCGGGAACGTGACGCCGGAGGGTGACTGTCAGTGGTCGGGTGCAGACTGACGCATACCTGAGACAACGACGTCGCGGAGGTGGCCACGATGGCCGATGTACTTCTGACCGTAGGCACACGCAAGGGCCTCTTCATCGGCCGCAGGCGGAATGGGGCCTGGGAGTTCGACGACAGCCCGTACTTCAACGCGCAGGCGGTGTACTCCATCGCCATCGACACCCGCGGCCCCGCTCCCCGGCTCCTCGTCGGCGGTGACAGCGCGCACTGGGGCCCCTCCGTCTTCCACTCCGACGACCTCGGACGCACCTGGACCGAGCCGGCGAAGCCCGCCGTGAAGTTTCCCAAGGACACCGGGGCTTCGCTGGAGCGGGTCTGGCAGCTGCACCCGTCGGCCGCCGAGCCGGACGTGGTGTTCGCGGGCACGGAGCCCGCCGCGCTGTACCGCTCGGAGGACCGCGGCGAGTCCTTCTCCCTCGTCCGTCCCCTGTGGGAGCACCCCACCCGCTCCAAGTGGGTGCCGGGCGGCGGCGGGGAGGGCCTGCACACCGTGCTGACCGACGCCCGCGACGCCGGCGCGGTGACGGTCGCGGTGTCGACCGCGGGGGTGTTCCGCACCCTGGACGGCGGCGCGAGCTGGGCCCCGTCGAACAAGGGCGTGTCCGCGGTGTTCCTGCCCGAGCCGGACCCGGAGTTCGGCCAGTGCGTGCACAAGGTCGCGCGGGACGCGGCCGACCCGGACCGGCTGTATCTGCAGAACCACTGGGGGGTGTACCGCAGCGACGACGCGGGCGCGCACTGGACGGACATCGGCGAGGGCCTCCCGTCCACCTTCGGCTTCGCGGTCGTCGCACACCCGCACCGCGGCGGCACGGCGTACGTCTTCCCGATCACCGCGGACAGCGACCGCGTCCCCGCCGACCACCGATGTCGCGTCTACCGCACGGCGGACGCGGGCAAGAGCTGGGAGCCGCTGAGCGCGGGCCTCCCCCAGGAGGACCACTACGGCACGGTGCTGCGCGACGCCATGTCCAGCGACGACTGCGACCCGGCGGGCATCTACTTCGGCAATCGCAATGGCGAGGTGTTCGCGTCGGCGGACGACGGCGACAGCTGGCAGCAGCTCGCCTCGCACCTGCCGGACGTGCTCTGTGTACGGGCCGCGGCCATCGGTTGATCGCCCCCGCCATTACGGCAGTAGGGTGACGCCGTGGCACCACGACCCTTGCATGAAATCGTCGAGTCCGGCTGGGCCAAGGCCCTGGAGCCGGTGGCCGAACGGATCGCCTCGATGGGGGACTTCCTGCGCGCGGAGATCGCCGCGGGACGCACCTATCTCCCTTCGGGGGCGAACGTCCTGCGCGCCTTCCAGCAGCCCTTCGACGACGTCCGCGTCCTGATCGTCGGCCAGGACCCCTATCCCACGCCCGGTCACGCGGTGGGCCTGTCGTTCTCGGTCGCCCCCGACGTGCGGCCGCTGCCGGGCAGCCTCATCAACATCTACCGCGAGATGAACAGCGACCTGGGCCTGCCCCCGCCGTCGAACGGCGACCTCACGCCCTGGACCCAGCAGGGCGTCCTGCTGCTCAACAGGGCGCTCACCACCGCCCCGCGCAAGCCCGCGGCCCACCGCGGCAAGGGCTGGGAAGAGGTCACCGAGCAGGCGATACGAGCACTGGCCGCGCGCGGGAAGCCGCTCGTGTCGATCCTGTGGGGGCGGGACGCGCGCAATCTGCGGCCGCTGCTCGGGCAGTTGCCCTCGGTGGAGTCCGCGCATCCGTCCCCGATGTCGGCGGACCGCGGTTTCTTCGGCTCGCGCCCCTTCAGCCGGGCCAACGACCTGCTGGTCCAGCAGGGGGCGCAGCCGGTGGACTGGCGCCTGCCATGACGGACGAGCGCACCGCCGAGCACACCGACGACTGCGTCCTCGGGGTGGATTCGGGCGGCTCCGGCCTGCGGGCCGCCCTGAGCATGCCGCGGGGCGGCCCGCGCCTCTCCGGTCCGGTGCGCTCCGCGGAACCCGTGCGCACCGGCCCGCGCGGCATCGACGCCGGGCACCTCATGGAGCAACTCCTGCCCATGGCGCGGGGTCTGCTGGAGCGGGCGGGCGGCGGGCGGATCACGGCCGTCGCCATCGGCGCGGCAGGCATGGCGAGCCTCGGCGACGACCTCCGCGCCGAACTGCCGTCGGCGCTCGCACAGACCCTTGGGGTACGCCGCACGGCGCTCGCCGCGGACGCCGTCACCGCGTACGCGGGCGCGCTCGGCGACCGACCCGGCGCGGTGGTCGCGGCGGGCACCGGCCTGGTCGCGATCGGCACGGACCTGATTACCTGGCACCGCGCCGACGGCTGGGGGCACCTGCTCGGCGACTGCGGCGGTGGCGCCTGGATCGGCCGCGCCGGACTAGAAGCGGCGATGCGGGCGCACGACGGCAGACGCGGCGGTTCTAAGGCGCTCCTCGCACGCGCCGAAGCGATGTTCGGCCCGCCCGCAGAGCTGCCGGCCCGGCTCTATCCCCGTACGGACCGGCCCGCGCTGCTCGCCTCCTTCGCGCCCGAGGTGGCCGGCTGCGCGGCGGACGACCCGGTGGCGGGCGGCATCCTGCGGGCCGCCGCCCGCCACATCGCCGAGGCGGCGGCCGCCGTCTGCCCCCGTCCCGAGGTGAACCCCGGGGCTCCTTCCGGGTCTGTCCCCGGGGCGGCTCCTGGGCCTGCCCCCGGGTCTGCTCCCGGAGGGAGCGAAGTCGCCCTCACCGGCGGCCTGTTCAAGCTGGGCGAGCCCTTGCTCGCACCCCTGCGCGACGAACTCGCGGACCAACTGCCGCACGCGCGGCACGTTCCCGCGGCCGGCGACCCGCTGGACGGGGCGCTGCGCATAGCGGCCGATATCGCCGAGGACCGGCTGCGGCTGCCGCACGACGCGCGCATGCTCTCCGTCCACAGCGAAGACGACAGTTGACCTCTACGTAATTCATCAGACAAAAACGGACTTATACCGCCCACCTGCACCCTCCCCGAACAGGGATGGCCCGCAAGCCAGTAGCATGCGGGCGCATGAGCTCCCCCACTGGGCCCGCATCCGGCCTGCCTGTACGAATGCCGCGCCCCCGTCAGCCGGGCCGGCACCGCCGTCCGGAGCCCGTCGCGGCTCCTGAGGGCGCGCCCGCACTTGTTCTCGCCGTGCCGGGCGCCCCCAGCACGTCCACGCGCAGCCTCGCCGAGGAAGTCGTGAGCATCGCCCGCTCCGAGCTGCCCGGTCTCGACGCCAGAATCGGTTACGTCGACGGTGAGGAAGACGCCACCGTCACCTCCTTCCCCGAGTTCCCCTCGCTGCAGTCCGTGCTCGCGCGCGCGGCTGCCGAGCGCGCCGCCCGCCTCGAGCGCGCGCGCGAGGCCGGTGCCGAGACGACAGAGGCGGACGGGCCCGTCGCGGTCGTCGTCCCGCTGCTCGCGGGCCCCGACAGCGCGCTGATGCGCCGTATCCGGCAGGCCGTCATGGACAGCCGTGCCGCCGCCGAGCTGACGGATGTGCTCGGCCCCCACCCGCTGCTCGCCGAGGCGCTGCACGTGCGGCTGTCGGAGGCCGGCCTCGCCCGCGCCGACCGCGCCCGCCTGTTCACCGTGGCGACCGCCGCGGACGGCATCGTCCTCGCCACGGTCGGCGGCGAGGAGGCCGTGCAGGCCGCCGGGATCACCGGCATGCTGCTCGCCGCGCGGCTCGCGGTGCCGGTGATGGCCGCCGCGCTCGACGAGGAGGGCGCCATCGCGGCGACCGCCGAGCAGCTGCGCGGCTCGGGCTCCGCCCAGCTGGCGCTCGCGCCGTATCTGATCGGCCCCGAGCTCGACGGTGCGCTGCTCGACGCGGCCGCGAAGGAGGCGGGCTGTTCCGTCGCCGAGCCGGTCGGCGCGTACCCGGCGATCGGCAAGCTGGCGCTCGCCAAGTACACGACGACGCTCGGCATCACGCCGCAGCAGCCTTCGGGCGCGCCCGTGCACTGAGCCGTTCCACTTGTACGCCGATGGGCCCGCCCCGATGTGGGGGCGGGCCCATCGGCGTACATCGGCGCACGCCGGCCGTGTACCGACGCGCGTCTGCCGTGCAGGGACCCGCCCCGGCCGTGTGTGGGCCCGCCTCAGCCGAAGACCACGCAGGAGGCGGCCGGCACCTCGACGGAGCCCGCCCGGCTCGGGATGCCCGTCTCCTGGTCGATGGTGAACCAGGTGACGTCTCCGGAGCGCTCGTTCGCCGCGTACAGGTGCCGTCCCGACGGGTCGACGGCGAGGTCGCGCGGCCAGTTCCCGCCGCACGGCACGGTCGCCGTCAGCCGCGGCGCGTCGCCCTCCTCGTCCAGCGCGATGACCGAGATGACGTCCGTGCCGCGCGTGGCGGTCCACAGGAACCGCCCGTCGGGCGCGACGACGACCTCCGAGGGGTAGGCGTCCCCTTCCGGGGTCTCCGCGAGGACGGGCAGCTCGCCGAGCGGCCCGAGGGTGCCGTCGGCGGCGTCCCAAGTGCAGACGGTGAGGGTGGGGCTGAGCTCGTTCAGGACGTACGCGCGGTCGCCGCGCGGGTGGAAGACGAGGTGCCGCGGGCCGGAGCCCGGGCGCAGCGCGACCTCGCGGTGCAGGGTGAGGCCGTCGTCCCCGAACGCGCAGACGCGCACGGAGTCCGTGCCGAGGTCGACACTGACCGCCCAGCGGCCGCTCGGGTCCGCGAGGACCTGGTGGGCGTGCGGGCCCTGCTGGCGCTGCGGGTGAGGACCTGAGCCGGTGTGCCGGAGTTCGCTCGACGCCGTGGCGGCGAGGGTTCCGTCGGCGCCCAGTGGCACGGCGGTGACGCTGCCGGAGCGGTAGTTGGCGGCGAGCACGTGCCCGTCGTAGAGGGCCAGGTGCGTGGGGGCCGAGCCGACCGGCACGGGCGGCCCCGCGAGCTCGGCCGTCTCCTTCCCGGTCCGGAAGGCGGCGAGGGCGCCGTCCGGGGTCTCGCTGACCGCGTAGAGGGTGCCGCCGGAGGGCGAGAGGGCCAGATACGACGGGTCGGCGACCGCGTCCGTGGCGCCGAGGACGGTCAGCGCGCCGGTGTCAGGGGCGACGGCCGCGGTGACGACACCCGGCCCCCCGGCGCCGGTGAAGGATCCGATGTACGCCCGCTCCGCCTGCCTGCCGACGACCACTGCCAGTTCCCCTCTCGCCGGGGCGCCGCATGCGAGGCGCCGCTCGTGCGGGCGACGCTAGCAGCCGGTCTGGACCAAGCGGTGACCGGAGGCCCTGCCGGGCCTCTCCAGGAACCTCGTCGGGAGCCTCAGCGAGGGCAGTCGCTCCAGGGCGCGGACCGCTCCCGCACGGCCCGCGCCCGTTGCCCGCGGGATTACCCCGCGGGCGGGCTGATCCACCGTGTATGTGCCCGATGCACATGCTCGATCCGGACGCGGGGCGTCGCGGCCTCGGCGGCTGGCGGTCTCGGCGGGCTGGCCCCGGGTCATGCGGGAGGCGATGGTGGGCAGGTGGATCACATGACTGACCTCGGCTTTTACGTCCGCCGATACGGGCCTCCGCCGCGCGAGGACCGGGCGGCCACGGTGCTCGTGCACGGGCTCGGACTCTCGGGGCGGTACTTCGTGCCGCTCGCGCGGCGGCTGGCCGCGGGCGGGGCGACCGTGCTGGTGCCCGACCTGCCGGGCAACGCCCGTTCGCGGGCCGCCGCGCGCCGCGCACCCGATGTCGGACAGCAGGCCGACGCGCTGGCCCGCCGGTACCGGCAGTTGTCCTCGGTGCCGGGCCCCTTCGTGGCCAACTCGGTCGGCTGCCAGGTCGCCGCCGCCCTGGCTGCCCGCCACCCCCACCTGGTGAACCACCTGGTGCTGATCGGTCCGGCGCTCGAACCGGGGGTCTCCGGCGTGCGCGAGTTCGGACGGCTCGTCGCGGATGCCCCCAGAGAGCCGCTGGGCCTGCTGTCCCTGGCCGCCTTCGACTATCTGGTGACCGGCCCGCTGCGCTGCGCCGCCTCTTTCCGCCACGCGCTGCGGGACGCGGCGGGGTCCTTCGAGGTGAACCTCTCCCGGGTGCGCGCGCCCACGCTCGTCGTACGGGGAGCGGGTGACACGATCGCCTCCGGCACATGGACCCGGCGCGTGGCGGGGCTGGTCGCCGACGGGCGTGCCGCGGACCTTCCCGGCGCGGCGCACGCGGCCCACTACAGCGCGCCGGACGCCATGGCCGCACTGATCGAAAAGTTCACGGCGGGAGAGGCCCAAGAGGCCGAAAAGACCAGAGTGTCCAGTGAGGCCAATAAGGCCAGTGAGGTCAGAGAGGCGGGAGAGCCCGGATGAAGTCCTCGGAGGAGTCCGACCACGCACCATCCGGGCACTCCGGGCACCCCGGGCGCTCCGAGCACGCCGGCCACTCCGAGCACTCCGGTCACTCCGGACGCCCGGAACGTCCCTCCCCCTGGCTGCGGCTGCTGCCCGGCATCTCCCCGAAACGCCGTGGCTTCGTCCTGGCCTGGTGGGGCTTCGCCCTCACCTTCGGCGGAATGCGTCTGCTCACCTGGCTCATCCACATCGACGTGGCCGGCATCGGTGACATGCAGGCCGGCGGAGTGCACATCCACCACTACGTGTGGGGGATCCTGCTGCTCGCGGTGGTGGGCGCGGCGGGCCTGGCCGAACGCTCGGCGCGGGCACGCGCGTGGATGGGACTCGCCTACGGGGTGGGGCTGGCCCTCGTCGTCGACGAGGCGGCGCTCCTGATCAGCCTGGAAGACGTGTACTGGGACACGGAGGGCGGGGTCAGCATCGCCCTGGCCATCGCCGTCATCGCCGTCGCCGGCAGCGTCCTCGCGGTCACGCGGGGGCGGCGCGCCTCGAAGAACGACCGGGACGACGACGACCTCTAGGCGGGGTCCACGTCGGCGTACAACATGTGGTGGTCGGAGTACGGAGTGGGTCGAACGTCGTGGTCGATCGGGGCGACGCCGCGCAGGAAGACGTAGTCGAACTTGAGGAGCCAGTCGGTGGTCGGCTCGCAGGTGGCTGCGGTCGAGGGACGGCACCGGGAGCCCGTGCCGTCGGCCAGGGCCCACATGCGGGCGAGTTCGGGCGCGTCCGGCACGGCGTTGAAGTCCCCGAGCGCGATGGCGCGGTCGTGCCGGGCGACGGCCCCGGCGAGTACGCCGACCTGTTCCGCCCTGACCTCTTCCTGCCGCCGCTGGGCGAGGTGCGTGTTGAAGACCCGGACGGGCCGGCCGCCCACGATCGTGGTGACAGCCATGTATCCGCGGTCTTCGGACCCGCCGTCCGGGTACTCCACGCGGACGGCGTCCGCCATCGGCGCCGCCGAGAGAAGTGCCTGGCCGAAGGCGCCCGGCCTCCACGGCACTCCCCCGCAGCGGCCCCAGTCCCGGAGAACCGTCCCGTACTCGACGTGGTAGGCCAGCCCGTAGAAGCGCTTCAGGTAGTCCCGGATCTGTTCGACGTCACGCGTACACGCTTCTTGCAGACCGATGACCTGGGGCGCGTACGTGGCGATCTCCGCGGCCCGGTCGACGTTGCTCTCCTCGCAGGGATTGCAGATGTTCCACGTCATGACCCGGTTCGGCACGATGTCCTTGACGGCGTGAACGGGCAGTGGCCTGCCGAAGGGAACACCCTTCGGCGCGCTGGGCCCGACGAACACCAGGCAGGCCACGCTCATCGCGGCCACGAGCAACCACGTGCCCTTTCCGAGCACCATCGCCTCCTCATCGCACATACGTAGGACATGTGGTCCGCACCCTACTTCTGGAGCCGCTCCTGACGTTCCTGCTGAAGTCCCTGGAGGAGGAGGGCGATCAGGCGTCGGGGGTCGTAGCGGGGGTCGTTGTCGCGTCCGACGCAGAGGTTGCCGATGCCGCGCATCAACTCGTAGGGCTGCGTGCCGGGCCTGATGTCACCGGATTCGACCGCCGCGTCGAGCAGTTGGGCGCAGACGGGCAGCAGACGGTCGAGGAAGTAGGCGTGCAGCGCGGCGAACCGGTCGCTGTCGGACTGCAACGCGTCGGCGAGTCCGTGCTTGGTGACCAGGAAGTCGACGAAGAGGTCGATCCATTGGCGCAGCGCGTCGAGCGGTGAGTCGGCACTGGCGAGCAGGTCCGGGCCGGCCTCGGCGCATGCCTCGATCTGGTGGCGGTAGACGGCGGTGACGAGATCCGCGCGGGTCGGGAAGTGGCGGTAGATCGTCGCCATCCCGACGCCCGCCCGGGCGGCGATCTGGCGGATGGGCGCGTCGACGCCCGAGGTGGCGAAGACCTCGGCGGCGGCGGTGAGCAACGTCTGCCGGTTGCGCTGGGCGTCGGCCCGCTTGCCGCGGGAGCGCGGTTCCCCGGTGCTGCGGGAGGGCCGCTCCCCGGCGGGGTGGTCAGCGCCGTGGTCGGCGCTGTGCTCGGCAGGTTGCTCGGCGGGCATCACGTTCTCCTTCGACAGCGATCGTTCGACACCGATGGTTCGAAACCCATGGCTCGACACCGGTTGACAAAACGGATCAGCGATCCGGATAGTAAATGGAGCAGCGTTCCGTTTCAGGTTAGCCGAAACGGACCGCTCCTCACCATCTTGCTCGTCCGTCGATCACCCGAGACGACGGACGCCAGATGCCACCGAAGGGGAACCCACGCCGTGAGCACATCCACGTCCACATCCACGTCCATGCCCACGCCCACCCCGGTCCTGTCCTTCAGCCCCGTCACCCTGTCCGTGCCCGGGCGCCCCGTGGACCTCCAAGTGCGCGTCTCCGCCCCCGCCATCGGGACAGGCACCGGAACCGGCCTCCCCGTCGTCCTCCTCTCCCACGGCCACGGCCCCTCCCACCACCTCTCCTCCCTCAACGGCTACGCGCCGCTCGCCGACTTCTGGGCGGCCCACGGATTCGTCGTCATCCAGCCCACCCACCTCACGTCCAGGACGCTGAGCCACCTGGTCGCCGACGCTCCGGGCGCACCCGACTTCTGGCGCTCCCGCGCCGAGGACATGACCCACATCCTCGACCGGCTCGACGTGATCGAGAACGCCGTACCGCAGCTCGCCGGGCGGATCGACCACGCCAAAGCCGCCGTCGCAGGACACTCACTCGGCGGCTTCACCGCCGCGCTCCTGCTCGGCGCGGGACTCACCGACCCCGACACGGGCAAGGTGGTACACCTCGCCGAGCCCCGGTTCAAGGCGGGCGTCCTGCTCGCGGCGCCCGGCGGGGGCGGCGACGCCTTCAACGGACCCATGGCCGAGCAGTGGCCGGTCATCGGGGCCGTCGACTTCTCCACGATGACCACACCCGCGCTGGTCGTCGCTGGCGACAAGGACGACCCCTCGCACTTCACGGACACGGGGCCGGACTGGCACGCCGAGCCCTACACCCTCTCCCCCGGCCCCAAGACCCTGCTGACCCTGTTCGGCGCGGAGCACGGACTCGGCGGAGTGGCCGGCTACGACGCGGCGGAGACCACCGACGAGAACCCCGAGCGAGTGGCCGCCCTCGCCCGGCTCACCGCGGCCTACCTCCACACCCGCCTCCACCCCGGAAGCGACGCCTGGCAGCCCGCGGTCGAGGCACTGACGACCGGCCCCGACCCGGTGGGACGCGTCGAGTCGAAGTAGTCCAAGTAGTCCCTGCGGTCCGCTACGCCGGTTCCTGCCTCTGCAGCGGCACGGCCATCGCCGCGAGCGCCCGCTCCAGGCCGTGCAGGTGGGTGAGGGCCGGGTGGTGGCCCGCGGCCTGCGCGAGGGGCGGCTGGGGCTCGCCGGCCCGGCGGGAGCCGGTCGGGGACGTCAGCGCCTCCACCGCCACTTCCACGCGCCAGCAAGCCGCCGAGAGACGGTCGTCGTGGGAGGCGACGGGGTCCGACGCCGCGGCGGCGAGCGAACGCACCTCCTGCGCGCAGGTGTCGAGCAGTGCCAGCACCTCGCGAGCCCGCGCCTTCCTCTCCCGGCTGAAGTGCAGCGGATGCACCAGCGGGGACACCGCGAGACGCACGCGGGCGAGCAGCACCTCCAGCTCGGCCACGCGCGGCCCGGGGTCCGCGTCCGGGGTTCCGGCGAGGCGGGCGGCGGTCTCGGCCGCGCAGGCGTGCACACAGTGCAGAGCGCGGCGGATCCACTCGTCGGTGACCGCGTGGGTGGTGACGGGCAGCACGAGCAGGACGGCGAGGACGGCTCCGAGCGCGCCGACTGCGGTCTCCGCGACGCGCAGCACCAGCAGCGACGCGTCGAGGACGCCGAGCAGCCCGTACAGCATGGAGGCCATCGCGGTCACGAAGAACATCATCCAGCTGTAGGAGACGGCCGCCGTGTAGAAGATCCCGAAGATGCTCACGGCCACGACCAGGGCGGTCGGCACAGCCGCTCCCTGCACCGGGAGGGCGACGGCGAAGCCGACCACGATGCCCAGGACGGTGCCGAGGACCCGGCGGAAGCCCCGCACCAGGGTCTCGCCGCGCGACACGGTGTTCACGAACACCCACCACGTGGCGCCCACCGCCCAGTACCAGCGCTGGTCGGACAGCGCCTGTCCGACCCCGAGCGCGAACGCCACGCCCGCGACGGCCTGCACGGCCTGCCGCGTGGTCACCCGGGCGAGGCCCCGGCCCTGCGACAGCGCGGGCACAGCTGCCGGCGCGCGGCCCCGCTCGTAGCACCACAGGCCGAACCGCACCGTCGAAGAGGCGCACAGGGAGAGCAGCACCGCCGCGTACAGCTCGGGGAGCTGGGAGGGGACCGTGTGCAGGAACTGGGCCGCGAAGAAGGTCATGAAGGCGAAGACCCCGAGAGAGTGACCGCGGGGTCCCCAGCGCCGTGCGTAGACGCCCGCTCCGACCACGGCGAGGAAGGCGGCGTCCCTCGCCAGGGGGTAGCCGTGCAGCCCGGCGGCCACGGCGAGGACGGGGAGACCCACCACGGGCAGCAGGGCGGTCGTCACCGCCTGGCCGCGCACGGTCGGGTCGGTCACGGTGAAGAGCGCGAGCAGCGCCGCGAGCCCTCCGACGATGGCCGCGGAGAGGGAGTGTCCGGCCAGACCGCACACAGCCACGGCCAGGGAGATGCCGACGACCGCGCGTGTGGCGCTGCGCAAGCGCAGCCGCCCCGGATCCGGAGCCACGAACACCCTCTTCAGCACAGCTTCCCGCCCCTCTCGGCAAACAGACACAAAGAAGGCGCCACGGAGTCCGCAGCGCCATCGACATGACCATCAGACCATCTTGTCGCCCCCCGGCTCAACCGGAGGCGCCATGAGTGGGCCAATGGCCCAGTCCGTATGCTCTCCGTCGCGCCAGGGACGGGCCAACGGGTCATCCCGCGGTGGGTGCGCCCGGTGCCTCCGGCCCCGCGTCGATGCGGTAGCCGACACCCGGCACGGTGGCGATGACCCAGGGCTCGCCGAGCCGCTTGCGCAGGGCCGAGACGGTGATGCGTACGGCGTTGGTGAACGGGTCGGCGTTGTCGTCCCACGCCCGCTCAAGAAGTGCTTCGGCGCTGACGACACCTCCTTCGGCGGCGACGAGGACTTCGAGCACGGCGAACTGCTTCCGGGTGAGCGCGACGTAGCGGCCGTCCCGGTACACCTCGCGGCGGAACGGGTCCAGGCGCAGGCCCGCGATCTCTCGCACGGGCGGCCTGCTGTGCGCGCGCCTGCGGTCGAGTGCTCTGAGCCTGAGCACGAGCTCTCGCAGGTCGAAGGGTTTGGTGAGGTAGTCGTCGGCGCCGAGTCCGAACCCGGTGGCCTTGTCGTCGAGCCGGTCGGCGGCGGTGAGCATGAGGATCGGCATGCCGCTGCCGGAGGCGACGATGCGCGTGGCGACCTCGTCGCCGGAGGGGCCGGGGATGTCCCGGTCGAGGACGGCGATGTCGTAGGTGTTGACGCTCAGCAGCTCCAGGGCGGTGCCGCCGTCACCCGCGATGTCGGCCGCGATCGCTTCGAGGCGGAGGCCGTCGCGGATGGCCTCCGCCATATAGGGCTCGTCCTCCACGATCAGTACACGCATGCCCCGAGGCTACGAGCCCGCGCATATCGTCGGCGTATCGAAAACCGCATACACGCCGGCAACGCCGTGCCGCCTTGACTGGCGGCATGAATCGAACCCTGCCCTCCGTACGCCGACCCGACCCGGGACCCGAGGACGCAGCGGTGACCCGACAGGGGACCGCGGACGCCCCGGTCACCTCCCGGCCCGGGCCGTGGAGGCGCGGCCCGGTCCTCACGGCGCTCGCACTGCTGCTCGGCCTGCTCATGCTGCTGCACACGCGGGTTCCCAACCGGGTCGGGAACCTCGGCAGCCTGCTGGAGACCTTCCTGCCGTGGTGCGGCCTGTTCGTCCCGGTGCTGCTGGCCGGGGCACTGTGGCGCCGCTCGGCCTCCGCCGCGGTCGCACTGCTGCTGCCGGTCACGGTGTGGCTGAGTCTCTTCGGCGGACTGCTCGGCGGCGCGACCCGGCCGGCCGGTGATCTCACCGTGGTCAGCCACAACGTCGGCGCCGACAACCCCGACCCGGCCGGCACCGCGCGCGACCTGGCCGCCTCCGGTGCGGACATGCTGGCGCTGCTCGAGATCACCCCGCAGGCGCGGGGCACGTACGAGAAGGAGCTGGCGTCGGCGTACCCGCACCACGCGGTGCGGGGCACGGTCGGGCTGTGGAGCAAGCTGCCGCTGACCGGCACCCGGCCCGTCGACACCGCGAGGGACTACGGACCGCTGGCGGAGACCAAGCCGGTCCAGAGCCGGCTGGCCGACACGCGGGCGCTGCGCACCACGGTGGCCACGGACCACGGGCCCCTCGCCGTGTACGTCGCCCACCTGGGGTCCGTCCGGTTCAATCCCCGGGACGGCTTCGGGACGGCCGACCGGGACCGGGGCGCGCGGGCGCTTGGCGAGGCCGTCGCCGCCGAGCGGAACGAGCGGGTCGTGCTGCTCGGCGATCTGAACGGCAGCACGGACGACCGCGCACTCGACGGCCTCACCGCGCGGTTGCGGTCGGTCCACGACGCGGCCGGGAGCGGCTTCGGCTTCAGCTGGCCCGCGAGGTTCCCGGTGGTGCGGATCGACCAGATCCTGGTCCGCGGCGTGGAGCCGGCGAGTTCGTGGGTGCTGCCTGCCACCGGCAGCGACCACCTGCCGGTCGCGGCCGGCATCAACTGGTGACCACTCGACCGGGGCGCCTGCGCGCGGGCCGGGAGAGCAGGAGCAGGCTGTGGGGCCCCATGGTGACCTCCCCGCCCGCCTTGTGTTCCACCTCGTCCGCGATGCCCTCGGGCTCGGTGGTGTCGATGCGGGTCGTCCAGCGTTCGCCGTACGTGGCGTCCGGCAGCCGGAAGAGGATCGGCTCCCGGTGGCTGTTCAGCAGGAGGAGGAAGGAGTCATCGACGACGGGTCTGCCCTGGGCGTCGGGCTCCGCGATGGCGTCGCCGTTGAGGAAGACGCCGACGGCGTGCGCGTCGGGCCACTGCCAGTCCTTGTCCGTCATCTCGCGTGCGTCGGGCCGCAGCCACACCAGGTCCGGCAGCGGTTGGTCCTCGTGTATGGCGGTGTCGCCGCGGAAGAAGCGGCGTCTGCGCAGCACGGGGTGGGCGAGGCGAAGGTGGATGGCGCGGCTGGTGAAGCCGATCAGGTCGCGCTGCGCGTCGGTGAGGTCCCAGTCGATCCAGGAGATCTCGCTGTCCTGGCAGTAGGCGTTGTTGTTGCCCCGCTGGGTGCGGCCGAGTTCGTCGCCGTGGGCGAGCATCGGTATGCCCTGCGAGAGCATGAGCGTGGCGAGGAAGTTGCGCTGCTGGCGCGCGCGGAGTTCGAGGACCGCCTCGTCGGTGGTGGGCCCCTCGACCCCGCAGTTCCACGAGCGGTTCACGCTCTCACCGTCCTGGTTGCCCTCCTGATTGGCCTCGTTGTGCTTTTCGTCGTACGACACGAGGTCGCGCAGGGTGAAGCCGTCGTGCGCGGTGACGAAGTTGACGCTGGCGCGCGGGCGGCGACGGTCGTGCTGGTAGAGGTCGGACGAGCCGGTCAGCCGGGAGGCGAACTCGGCGAGCGAGTGGTCGGCGCCGCGCCAGAAGTCCCGTACGGAGTCCCGGTACTTGCCGTTCCACTCCGACCAGAGGGGCGGGAAGTTGCCGACCTGGTAGCCGCCGTCGCCGACGTCCCAGGGCTCGGCGATGAGTTTGACGCGGCTGACCACGGGGTCCTGCTGGACCAGGTCGAAGAAGGCCGAAAGACGGTCCACGTCGTGGAACTGCCGTGCGAGCGTGGCCGCCAGGTCGAAACGGAACCCGTCGACGTGCATCTCGGTGACCCAGTACCGCAGGGAGTCCATGATGAGCTGCAGGACGTTGGGGTGGCGCATCAGCAGGCTGTTGCCGGTGCCGGTGGTGTCGAAGTAGTGCGCGGGATCGTCCTCCGCCAGGCGGTAGTACGACGCGTTGTCGATGCCGCGGAAGGCGAGCGTGGGGCCGTTCTCGTTGCCCTCCGCGGTGTGGTTGTAGACCACGTCCAGGATCACTTCGAGCCCGGCCCGGTGGAGCGCCTTGACCATGGACTTGAACTCGGTGACCTGCTCGCCGCGCGAGCCGTGCGCCGCGTAGGCGTTGTGCGGGGCGAAGAAGCCGATGGAGGTGTAGCCCCAGTAATTGGACAGGCCCCGGTCGCGCAGGAAGCCGTCCTGGACGTACTGGTGGACCGGCATGAGCTCGACCGCGGTCACGCCCAGGGACGTGAGGTGGTCGATGACCGGGTCGGTGGCGAGGCCCGCGTAGGTGCCGCGCAGTTCGGCGGGGACCTCGGGGTGGGTGCGGGTGAGGCCGCGCACGTGCGTCTCGTACACGACCGTCTCGGCGTACGGGCGTCGTGGCGGCCTGTCGTCCTCCCAGGCGAAGGACGGGTCGGTGACCACGGAGAGCGGGGTGTGCCCGGCGCTGTCGGCGGGGTCCGGCCCCTCGGGCGCGCGCTCGAAGAGGGCCGGGTGGTTGTCCGTCTGGCCCTCGATGGCCCTGGCGTAGGGGTCGAGGAGCAGCTTGGCGGGGTTGCAGCGGTGGCCCGCGGCCGGGTCCCAGGGGCCGTGAACCCGGTAGCCGTAGCGCCGGCCGGGGCCGACCCCCGGCAGGTAGCAGTGCCAGACGAAGCCGTCGACTTCGGTGAGGGTGATGTTCTGGTGGGTGCCGTCGTCGTCGACGAGGACGAGGTCGACCCGGTCGGCTATCTCGCTGAAGAGGGCGAAGTTGGTGCCTTCGCCGTCGTAGGTGGCTCCGAGGGGAAAAGGGGCGCCGGTCCAGGTGCGCACGCAACTGCCTCCGTACGGAAGGGGGGTCGGACGGGAGCGCGTGGCCGCGGCCGCTCACTCGGGCGGCCGCGGCCGGCGCGTCGCGTCTCCACGGATACGGCGTTCACGCGTGTCCGGCGTTCACACCGCGGGTTCCTTCTCCGCCATCCTTGTCCGGAATGCGTCCGGCCGCAGTCCGTGGCGCGGTTCGTGACGCGGTCCGTGACCGGGTCCGTGGGCGCTCGCGGCGGCCGGCGTGGCCACGGCGGCCGGGACCGGGGCCTCCGCTTCGTCCGGGTTCGCGAGGACGGCGTGGCGCACCTCGCGCGGCAGTTCCAGCGCCTCGCGCAGGCTGGGGGCGGGTGCCGCGGGGGCCAGCGGGGCGCGTTCGGGCGCCCGGGCGCGGCGGGAGAACCAGATGATCTTGCCGTTGGTCGCCGGGAAGCTGCCCCAGCCGTCGCTCATGGCGGCGATCTGTGTCAGACAGCCCTGCGGTCCGTAGTGCCGCTCGGGCAGGTCGCGGTTGTTGTCCGACACGGCGGTGATGAGGTGCTGACCGCTCCACCACATCTCCACGACGGTCCTCTTGTCGGCTCCGTACTCATCGATCTCACGGAGCAGCACTCCGGTGCAGTGGCAGACGGATTCGACGAGAACTTCCAGCCCCCAGTGCCGGAGATGCGCGGTCAGAATGCGCCTGACCTGGTCGATCCTCTCCGGGCTGACCTCGACATCGAGGTGGTAGTAGCAGGGGATCGCGGATTTCATTGCTCTTGGCTCCTCTCGGCGAAGCTTTTTCGCCCCGCCCCGGTCTGTCCGACCGAGCCCCGAACACGAAGCGTGAGCACTGATCGCTTCTGAGTCAGTCTCAGCGTGAGAGCACTACTCCATCCGCGCAACACGAGACGGAACCCGAGACGGACGCCAACCCGATAGTTGAATAGCCAACAGGACGCTTCGTGCTCACACGTGCACCATGAGTCAGAAGATTTGAAAGAAGGTGACCAGCGTGATGCTGCTGCCTGCCAGAGCCGAGGTCGCACGGCACCTGCGTCAGTACCGGTCGTGGGAGCGGCGGCTGCTCGCCCATCCCTCCGACCTCGCCGTGCGCATGCGCTTCGAGGACACGGCGTACACGCTGTGTGTGCTGATGGGTGAGTCCAAGGCGCGGGTGGCCGCTGACGCCGCCGAGCTCTTCCTGCGCCCGCGAGCCACGCGCAGGCCGAAGCCGCCCCCGGTTCCCCGGGGCCTGTGACGACGCGCGGCACCTGCGGGACAGGGACAGACCGACTGCACGCAAGCCCGGCGGAGGAGGGACCGATGACGTCAGCTCCACGGACGACCCCTGTCTCCGACGCCGTGCCCCTGTCCCCGTCCGTGCCGGTCCTGGACGTCCACCCGGTCGTCGACTGCGGCCGGCGCCCTGCGAAGGCGGTTCCCGGCGAGACCTTCCAGGTCACGGCGACCGTCTTCGGCGAGGGGCACGGAGCGGTCGGCGCCAATGTGGTGCTGCTCGGACCCGGCGGTCGCCGCGGGCCCTGGACGCCGATGCGGGAACTCTCCCCTGGCAGCGACCGGTGGGGCGCGGACGTCACTCCGGACGCCGAGGGGCACTGGACGTACCACGTGGAGGCCTGGGCGGATCCCGTGCGGGACTGGCGGCGCGCCGCCGAGATCAAGGTCCCGGCCGGTATCGACGCCGGGCTGATGCTCGAAGAGGGCGCGCTGCTGTACGAGCGTGCGGCGGCCGGAGTTCCGGCGGGGCAGGAACGGCGGGTGCTGCTGGCCGCGGCCGACGCGCTGCAGGACGAAGCGCGTTCCCCGGCCGCCCGCCTGGCGGCCGCGCTCGCCCCGGAGGTGGACGCGGTCCTCGCACGTCACCCCCTGCGTGAGCGGGTCTCCCGCTCGCACGACCTTCCCCTGCTGGTGGAGCGGGAGCGGGCTCTCTTCGGGTCCTGGTACGAGTTCTTCCCGCGCTCGGAGGGTGCCGTCCTGGAGGAAGGTGCACCGCCCGTCTCCGGGACGTTCCGTACCGCGGCCGAACGGCTGCCCGCCATCGCCGGGATGGGCTTCGACGTCGTCTATCTGCCGCCGATCCACCCCATCGGCTCCACCTTCCGCAAAGGCCCCGACAACTCCCTGTCCTCCGGCCCCGACGACGTCGGTGTGCCGTGGGCGATCGGTTCACCGGAGGGCGGTCACGACGCGGTCCACCCGGACCTCGGCACGCTCGACGACTTCGACGCGTTCGTGCGCCGGGCCGGCGAGCTCGGCCTCGAAGTCGCCCTGGACTTCGCCTTGCAGTGCTCGCCGGACCATCCGTGGGTGGAGAAGCACCCCGAGTGGTTCGCGCACCGCCCGGACGGCTCCATCGCGTACGCCGAGAATCCGCCGAAGAAGTACCAGGACATCTATCCGATCGCCTTCGACAAGGACATGCCGGGGCTGATCGCCGAGACCGTGCGGCTGCTGCGGTTCTGGATGGCCCACGGCGTCCGCGTCTTCCGCGTCGACAACCCGCACACCAAGCCCGTCGCCTTCTGGGAGCGGGTGCTCGCCGAGGTCAACGGCACCGACCCGGACGTCATCTTCCTCGCCGAGGCCTTCACCCGGCCCGCGATGATGCGGACGCTCGCGGCCATCGGCTTCCAGCAGTCGTACACCTACTTCACCTGGCGCAACGACAAGGCCGAACTCACCGAGTACCTCACCGAGTTGTCGCGCGAGACGGCGCACTTCCTGCGCCCGAACTTCTTCGTGAACACCCCGGACATCCTGCCGGGGTACCTCCAGGAGGGCGGGCGGCCCGCCTTCGAGGTGCGGGCTGCGCTGGCCGCCACGCTCGCGCCGAGCTGGGGCATGTACGCCGGGTACGAGCTGTGCGAGAACACCCCGGCGCGGCCGGACTGCGAGGACTACCTGCACTCGGAGAAGTACGAACTGCGCCCGCGCGACTGGGCGGCGGCCGACCGCGAGGGCCGCTCCATCGCGCCCCTGATCACGCAGCTCAACCGGATCAGGCGCGCGCACCCCGCCCTGCGGCAGCTCAGAAACCTGCGTTTCCACCAGGCCGACAACGACGCGGTGCTCGTCTACAGCAAGCGTGCGGGTCCAGACACCGTTCTGGTGGTCGTGAACCTCGACCCGCACCACACCCAGGAGGCCACGGTCACGCTGGACATGCCGCAACTCGGCCTCGAAGGGGACGGGTCCGTGCCGGTGCGCGACGAGCTCACCGGCGAGACCTACCACTGGGGCAGGGCCAACTACGTGCGCCTCGAACCGGGCCGCGCCCCCGCGCACATCCTCACGGTCCTGCGACCGTCCTCACCGTTGATCGGAGGGTCACCCACACCATGATCGTCAACGAGCCCGTCCAGGACACCTTCGAGGACACACCGGCCAAGGACCGCGACCCCGAATGGTTCAAACGCGCGGTCTTCTACGAAGTCCTCGTCCGCTCCTTCCAGGACAGCAACGGCGACGGCATCGGCGACCTCAAAGGCATCACCGCCAAACTCGACTACCTCCAATGGCTCGGCGTCGACTGCCTCTGGCTGCCACCGTTCTTCAAATCCCCCCTCCGCGACGGCGGCTACGACGTCTCCGACTACACCGCCGTCCTCCCCGAATTCGGCGACCTCGCCGACTTCGTGGAATTCGTCGACTCCGCACACCAACGCGGCATGCGCGTCATCATCGACTTCGTCATGAACCACACCAGCGACCAGCACCCGTGGTTCCAGGCCTCCCGAAACGACCCCGAAGGCCCCTACGGCGACTACTACGTCTGGGCCGACGACGACAAGCAGTACCAGGACGCCCGCATCATCTTCGTCGACACCGAAGCCTCCAACTGGACCTTCGACCCCGTCCGCAAGCAGTACTACTGGCACCGCTTCTTCTCCCACCAGCCCGACCTCAACTACGAGAACCCGGCGGTCCAAGAGGAGATCATCGCCGCCCTGCGGTTCTGGCTCGACCTCGGCATCGACGGCTACCGTCTCGACGCCGTCCCCTATCTGTACGCCGAAGAAGGCACCAACTGCGAGAACCTGCCCCAGTCGCACGACTTCCTCAAGCATGTACGGGCCCTGGTCGACACCCACTATCCCGACACCGTTCTCCTCGCCGAGGCGAATCAGTGGCCGGAAGACGTCGTCGACTATTTCGGGGACTTCCAGAACGGCGGCGACGAATGCCACATGGCATTCCACTTCCCCGTCATGCCCCGCATCTTCATGGCCGTACGCCGCGAATCCCGCTACCCCGTCTCCGAAATCCTCGCGAAGACCCCCGCCATCCCCTCCGGCTGCCAATGGGGCATCTTCCTGCGCAACCACGACGAGCTCACCCTCGAAATGGTCACCGACGAAGAACGCGACTACATGTACGCGGAATACGCCAAAGACCCGCGCATGCGCGCCAACATCGGCATCCGCCGGCGCCTCGCCCCCCTCCTGGACAACGACCGCAACCAGATCGAACTCTTCACCGCCCTGCTGCTCTCCCTGCCCGGATCGCCGATCCTCTACTACGGCGACGAGATCGGCATGGGCGACAACATCTGGCTCGGCGACCGCGACGCCGTCCGCACCCCCATGCAGTGGACCCCCGACCGCAACGCCGGCTTCTCCTCCTGCGACCCAGGACGCCTCTACCTCCCCACGATCATGGACCCCGTCTACGGCTACCAGGTCACCAACGTCGAAGCCTCCATGAGCAGCCCCTCCTCCCTGCTCCACTGGACCCGCCGCATGATCGAGATCCGCAAGCAGAATCTCGCCCTGGGCATCGGCTCGTACACCGAACTGCCCTCGTCCAATCCGGCGGTCCTCGCCTATCTGCGCGAGTACCAGGACGACCTCGTGCTGTGCGTGCACAACTTCTCGCGCTTCGCGCAGCCCACCGAACTCGATCTGCAGGCCTTCGACGGACGTCATCCCGTGGAGCTGATCGGCGGGGTGCGCTTCCCGGCCATCGGTGAGCTGCCCTACCTGCTGACACTGGCGGGCCACGGCTTCTACTGGTTCCGGCTGTGCAACGACCTCCACCCGCGCCGCCCGGCGGACCTCGCCGTGCGCCTTTGAAGGGACGTGTCGCATGCTCAAGACCGCAACGCAGTCGCGTGGCAGCAGCCTCAGCCCTCCGCTGCTGCTCACGTCGTTGGCCGGAGTGCTCCAGGAGTGGCTGCCCGAGCAGCGGTGGTTCGCGGGCAAGGGGCTGCCCGTCACGGACCTGGCCGTGGTGTCGATGACCGAACTCCACCCCGGCTGCCTGCACCTGCTGATCAGCTCCGGGCACGCCGGGTCGCGCGACGACTGCTACCAACTGCTCCTCGGCGTGCGCGAGGAGCTGCCGCCCCGCCTCCACCACGCCTTCGTCGGCCGCCCCAGCGAGGGTCCCCTCGCGGGGCTCACGGTGTACGACGCCCTTCACGATCCCCGGTCGGCCGCACTGCTCCTGGAACGTCTGCGCACCCCGGGATCGGCGGGGCCGCTGCGCTTCGAACGTGACGCGCAGACCGTGGTGCCCTCGGGGCTCACGCCCCGCATCCTGGACGGCGAGCAGTCCAATACCTCTTTGGTGTACGGCGATTCCTTCATCCTGAAGCTGTTCCGCCGTGTGCAGTACGGCGTCAATCCCGACCTGGAAGTTCCCTGGGCGCTGGCCCGCGAGGGGTGTGCGCGGGTGCCCGCGCCCGTGGCCTGGTTCTGGACCGACGAGCCGCGCAGGACGACCCTCGGGGTGCTCCAGCCGTTCCTGCGCGAGGCGACGGACGGCTGGACCCTGGCGCTCCAATCCCTCGCCGCAGGGCGGGACTTCACCGACGAGTCGTACGAACTGGGGCGTGCCACCGCCGAGGTGCATCTGGCGCTGGCCCAGATCTTCGCGCCCGGCCCCGAGGACCCGCACGGGGGCCGTCGCCTGGCCGCCGCGATGACGGCCCGCCTGGACACCACCGCGCGGCAGGTGCCGGCGCTCGTCCCGTACGTGTCACGGCTGCGGGGCGCGTACGACGCCGTCGCGGCGCGCGGCCTCGGCCGGCCGCCGCAGCGCATCCACGGGGACCTGCACCTCGGGCAGGTCCTGCGGGCCGGACAGCGGTGGTTCGTCATCGACTTCGAGGGTGAGCCGGCCCGCCCGATCGCCGAGCGCAGACGCGTGCAGGCCCCGGTCCGCGACATCGCGGGCATGCTGCGCTCCTTCGACTACGCGGCCCATGCCAGGCGGCCCTGGCAGCCCCGGTGGGCCCAGCGGTGCCGGGACGCCTACTGCGCTGGCTACGCGGCCGAGGCGGCGTGGGACCCCCGGGGGCAGGCCGAGCTCCTGCGGGCCTACGAGACGGACCGCGCGGTGTACGAGGCGCTGTACGAGGCCAGGCACCGGCCGGACTGGCTGCCCGTGCCCATGGCGGCGATCGCCCGCCTGGCGGAGGGCCGTTGACTCCCCCGCCGACGGGTCCGCGCCCGCGTCCGCCCGGCCCGCCCGTTCCGCCACCCACGCTCCGCACCTGCTCAGAGGAGATCTGACTCCGTGGCCATCACCGACACCTCCACCCCCGCCCCCGCCGTCACCCTCCGCACCCCGCCGCTCGACTTGGGGACCGTCACCGACGACGGCCGGACGCAGGACTGGCGCGTGTCCGATGCGCCGCTCGACGAGGAGAGCCGGGGCCGCCTCCTCGCGGGCACCCACCACGACCCGCACGCGGTGCTCGGCGCGCATCCGGTGCCCGGGGGCGTGGCGTTCACGGTGCTGCGCCCGTACGCCCAGGCGGTGACGGTCGTCGTCGACGGCCGGCCCGCGCGCCTGAACGACGTGGGAGACGGTCTCTTCTCGGGCGTTCTGCCGCTCGCGTCGATCCCCGCGTACGAACTGCGGGTGACGTACGACGGCCAGGACACCGAAATCCAGGACCCCTACCGCTTCCTGCCCGCGCTCGGCGAACTCGATCTGCACCTGATCGGCGAGGGACGGCACGAGGAGCTGTGGCGGGCGCTGGGGGCGCATCCGATGACCCACCAGGGCGTCGTCGGCACCCGGTTCACCGTGTGGGCGCCCAACGCCCGGGGGGTGCGGGTGTGCGGGGACTTCTGCCACTGGGACGGCGCGGCCTACCCGATGCGTTCGCTGGGGTCGACCGGAGTGTGGGAGCTGTTCCTCCCCGGCATCGGTGAGGGGGACCGCTACAAGTTCGACATCACGCGGCCCGACGGCACGCACACCATGCGCGCGGATCCGATGGCCCGCCTGGCGGAGACGCCTCCGGCGACCGCCTCCGTGGTGACCCGGTCGACCCATGTGTGGGCGGACGGGGAGTGGATGGCGCACCGGGCGGACCGTCCGGTGCATCAGGCGCCCTTCTCGGTGTACGAGGTGCATCTCCCGTCCTGGCGAGCGGGGCTGACGTACCGTCAGCTGGCGGGGGAACTCACGACCTATGTGGCCGACGCGGGCTTCACGCATGTGGAGTTCATGCCGGTGGCCGAGCATCCGTTCGGCGGGTCATGGGGGTACCAGGTCACCGGCCTGTACGCGCCGACGTCCCGCATGGGCACACCGGACGACTTCCGGCACCTGGTCGACACGCTGCACCAGGCGGGCATCGGCGTGATCGTGGACTGGGTGCCCGCGCACTTCCCCAAGGACGACTGGGCACTCGCCGAGTTCGACGGCCGGCCGCTGTACGAGCCGGGGGACTCCCGGCGCGCCGAACACCCGGACTGGGGCACGCTCACCTTCGACTACGGCCGCAAGGAAGTGCGCAACTTCCTGGTCGCCAACGCGGTCTACTGGTGCGAGGAGTTCCACATCGACGGGCTGCGCGTCGACGCGGTGGCCTCCATGCTCTACCTCGACTACTCCCGCGAGGACGGCCGGTGGGCGCCGAACGAACACGGCGGCCGGGAGAACCTCGACGCGGTGTCGTTCCTGCAGGAGATGAACGCGACGGTCTACCGCCGCTGCCCCGGGGTGGTCACCATCGCCGAGGAGTCGACCGCGTGGAACGGTGTCACACGGCCCACCGATCACGTCGGCCAGGACGGCTTCGGCGGGCTCGGCTTCGGCCTGAAGTGGAACATGGGCTGGATGCACGACTCCCTGGAGTACATCCAGCACGAGCCCGTGCACCGGCAGTACCACCACAACGAGCTGACCTTCGCGATGGTCTACGCGTACAGCGAGAACTACCTCCTGCCCATCTCGCACGACGAAGTCGTCCACGGCAAGCGGGCGCTGGTGTCCAAGATGCCGGGCGACTGGTGGCAGCAGCGCGCCAACCACCGCGCCTATCTGGCCTTCATGTGGGCCCACCCGGGCAAGCAACTCCTCTTCATGGGGCAGGAGTTCGCGCAGGGCGCCGAGTGGTCGCCGGAGCACGGCATGGACTGGGGGCTGCTGGACCCGTCGTATCCGGCGGAACCGGACCACGGCGGTGTGCTGCGGCTGGTGCGCGACCTCAACCACCGGTACCGGGCGACGCCCGCGCTGTGGGAGCAGGACACCGTGCCCGCCGGCTTCGCCTGGGTCGACGCGGATGCGGCCCACGACAACGTCGTGGCGTTCCTGCGCTTCGCCGCCGACGGGACGCCGCTCCTGGCGGTGAGCAACTTCTCGCCGGTGATCCGCCACGACTACGTGCTCGGGGTGCCCGAGACGGCGGGCGCCTGGCGGGAGACGCTCAACACCGACGCGGCCGGGTTCGGCGGCGGCGACGTGCGCAACGCGGGTCCGCTGCGAGCGGAGCACGAGCCCACCGGAGCCTTCCCGGCCCGCCTGCGCGTGACGCTGCCCCCACTGGCGACCCTGTGGCTGCAGCCCGAGTGACGGGCCCCTGAGCCGCGGGGAGGCCGAGGAGCGGCCGGAATCACCCCTGCATCGATGAACGTCGACATAGAAGCGTGTCAACATAGGACGCATGTCGAATGCGAAGACGGTGCCGCTGCTCGAGCCGGACGTCGAGCCCTGCTGCCCGCCCCTCACGGAGCGGCCCCTCACCGCGGAGGAGGCGGTGCGGACGGCCGCGATGTTCAAGGCCCTCGGCGATCCGGTCCGGCTGCGCCTGTTCTCCCTGGTCGCCTCGCACGAGGGCGGCGAGGCGTGCGTGTGCGACATCTCCGACGTCGGCGTCTCCCAGCCCACGGTGTCCCACCACCTGAAGAAGCTGAAGGAGGCGGGCCTGCTCACCTCCGAGCGCCGCGGGACGTGGGTGTACTACCGCGTCGAGCCGTCCGTCCTCACGGCGATGGGCCACATGCTGAGCCGGCCAACGGCCCGCGCTACCCGCGCTTCTCGGACCGGGAGGTGAACTTCCCGCGCCAGGACAGCGCCACGTACACCAGGCCGATCAGGACCGGCACCTCGATGAGGGGGCCGACGACTCCGGACAGGGCCTGGCCGCTGGTGACTCCGAAGGTGGCGATCGCCACGGCGATGGCGAGCTCGAAGTTGTTGCCGGCCGCCGTGAAGGCGAGGGTCGCCGTCCGGTCGTACGCCAGGCCGATGGCCTTGCCCAGCAGGAACGTGCCGAAGAACATCACGGCGAAGTAGACCAGCAGCGGCAGCGCGATCCGGGCCACGTCCAGCGGCTGCGAAGTGATCGTCTTCCCCTGCAGGGCGAAGAGGATGACGATCGTGAAGAGCAGCCCGTACAGCGCCCACGGGCCGATCCTGGGCAGGAAACGGGACTCGTACCGCTCCCGTCCCAGCTTCCTCTCCCCCACCCGCCGCGTGAGGAATCCGGCGAGCAGCGGGACGCCGAGGAAGATGACGACGTTCAGGGCGATCTCGCCCATGGAGATGTCGAGCTTCTCGCCGTCGCCGAGGCCGAGCCGGCCCGGGAGCAGGTCGAGGTAGAGCCAGCCCAGCAGGCCGAACGCGACGACCTGGAAGACCGAGTTGAGCGCGACGAGCACGGCGGCCGCCTCACGGTCGCCGCAGGCCAGGTCGTTCCAGATGATGACCATGGCGATGCAGCGGGCCAGGCCGACGATGATCAGGCCGGTGCGGTACTCGGGCAGGTCCGGCAGGAAGATCCAGGCGAG
Source organism: Streptomyces sp. NPDC039462 (assembly GCF_055639375.1). Classification (NCBI taxonomy): domain Bacteria; kingdom Bacillati; phylum Actinomycetota; class Actinomycetes; order Kitasatosporales; family Streptomycetaceae; genus Streptomyces; species Streptomyces sp. NPDC039462. The sequence goes on along the minus strand of NZ_JBVKAO010000003.1, from coordinate 147,578 downwards.
CGCGAACATGACGGCCGGGCCGACGAGCCAGTTGATCACCAGTGACGAGACCATCAGCCTGCGGTCGCCGGTGACGGCGTCGAGCTTGTCGTAGCGGACCTTGGCCAGGACCGGATACATCATGACCAGCAGGCCGAGGGCGATCGGCAGCGAGATGCCGCCGATCTCGACCTCGGCGAGGGTGTCGTTCAGGCCGGGGACGAGGCGGCCGAGACCGATCCCCACGGCCATCGCGGCGAGGATCCACACCGCGAGGTACCGGTCGAGCGTGGAGAGCCTGGCGACGATCGAGGCGTCCGTGCCGTCCCGGGGCGGCGACGTGGTTCCGGGGTCCGCCGCGGCCATCAGCAGGCCCGCTTGCGGTCGGTCGCGATCGTCGTCCGCGCGGTCTCGGCGAGCTCGCCGAACATCTCGGCCAGCGAGTCCAGGATCTGCGGGCGGAGCTTGTAGTACGTGAAGCGGCCGCACGGCTCGGTCTCCACGACGCCCGCCTCGCGCAGGACGCGGAGGTGGTTGGAGAGGTTCGTCTGCCGGGCGCCCGTCTCCGCCACGAGGTGGGTGGTGCAGAGCGTCTCGTGGGCGAGCAGGGTCACGATCTGAAGCCGGAGCGGGTCGGCGACGACCCGGATCAGTTCAGTGTTGGCTGACGTCATCATGGGCTGATACTTTCACATCAGCAGCCGCTGATGCCAGTGACCGCTGATGCCAGTGACCGCTGATGCCAGTGACCGCTGACGCCGGCGGGTGCTGACGTCACCAGCGGGAGCTGACGCCGACCAGAGAGACCTCGCGATGTCCGACAAGCCCTCCGTCCTGTTCGTGTGCGTCCACAACGCGGGCCGCTCCCAGATGGCCGCCGCCTGGCTGACCCACTTGGCGGGCGACCGCGTCGAGGTCCGCTCGGCGGGCTCCGCCCCCGGCAGCGAGGTGAACCCGGCCGCGGTCGAGGCGATGCGCGAGGTCGGCATCGACATCTCCGCCGAGACCCCGAAGCTGCTGACCGTGGACGCCGTCCAGGAGTCGGACGTCTGCGTGACGATGGGCTGCGGGGACACCTGCCCGGTCTTCCCCGGCAAGCGCTACCTCGACTGGCCGCTGGAGGACCCCGCAGGCCAGGGCGTTGCGGCGGTCCGCCCGATCCGGGACGAGATCAAGACCCTGGTCGAGGGCCTGATCGCCGAGATCGCCCCGGAGCGGACGGCCTGAGCTAGCCGTTCGGCAGGATGACCGCCCGGCCGTTGACGCGGCCCGCGTGCAGGTTCTCGTACGCCGTGGGGGCGTCGTCCAGTCCGTACGTCTCCACGTGGACGTCGATCAGCCCGGCCCTGGCCAGGTCCAGGACCTCGATCAGCTCGGCCCTGCTGCCCCAGTACGGGGAGCGGACGGCCACGTCGAAGGGGGTCGTGCCGAAGCCGACCGACGCGGCTCCGCCGCCGATGCCGACGATCGAGACGTCCGCCTCCACCGCGGCGCACGCGGTCGCCGTCGCGGCGGTGGGCGGCGCACCGACGAAGTCGAACACCGCCTGGGCGCCCAGGCCGCCGGTCAGCTCGCGCACCCTGCCCGCCGCCGCCCCGTCCGACAGGACGGCCTCGTGGGCGCCGACCTCGCGGGCCAGGCGCAGCTTCTCCTCGGTGACGTCGAGGGCGATCACCCGCGCCGGGGTCAGCGCACGCAGCAGCTGGATCGCCACGTACCCGAGACCGCCGGTGCCGATGACCACGGCCGTGCTGCCGGGCAGCAGCTTGGGCAGTGAGGTCTTGACGGCGTGGTACGGCGTCAGGCCCGCGTCGGTGAGCGGCACGGCGGTCACCGGGTCGAGACCGTCCAGCGGGACCAAGTGGCGCGGGTCGTCCACGATCATGTACTCGGCGATGGCGCCGGGCGCCCCGAGTCCGGGCGGGCGGATGCCCAGCTCCGCGGCGCGCGTGCAGTAGTTCTCCTTGCCCTGCGCGCACATCAGGCAGGTGCCGCAGCCCCACGGCCCGTACACGGCCACGGAGTCCCCGAGCGAGAGCCCGGTGACGCCCTCGCCCAGCGCGGCGACGGTGCCTGCGCCCTCGTGGCCGAGGGTGAGCGGCAGCGGGAAGCCGAGGGCCTCCGCGGGCCGGCTCATCACGGCGATGTCGGAGTGGCAGACGCCTGCGGCGGTGACCTTCAACAGCACCTGGCCGGGGCCCGGTTCGGGCCGCGGGACGGTGACAACCTCGGGGGCGGCGCCGACGCTGCGGTACTGGACGGCTTTCATCTCGGCTGACATTCCGGGGTACCTCTTCTTCTGTCTCTGCTTACTCGTACGGCCGCTCTGCTTACTCGTACGGCCGGGTCAGCGGGCCGCGTAGCCGCCGTCGACGAGGTGGTAGCTGCCGTTGATGAACGAGGCGCGGTCCGAGAGCAGGAACAGCGTGAGGTCCGCGACCTCGTCGGCGGTGCCGAGGCGGCCCTGCGGGTGCAGCGCGATCAGCTGCCTGCGCTGGGCCCCGTCGCCCTTGAGCAGCGGGGTGTCGATGAAGCCGGGGGCGACGGCGTTCACGCGCACGCCCCGTGCCGCGTACTCCACGGCGGCGCTCTTGGTCAGTCCGACCACCGCGTGCTTGGCGGCGGAGTACGCGGAGGAGCCCGCGAAGCCGTTCGTGCCGAGGATCGAGGACATGTTGACGACGGCCCCGCCGCCCGCGGCGACGAGCTGGGGCAGCTCGTACCGGAGGGAGTAGAAGACGCCGTTGAGGTTGGTGTCGATCACGCGCCGCCAGTCCTCGACCGTGTACTCGCCGGTCGAGGCGGAGGCTCCGGCGATCCCGGCGTTGTTGACGGCCAGTTGGAGACCGCCGAAGGTCTCGACGGTGAACTCGACGGCTTGGCGCACCGATTCGGGGTCGGTGACGTCGACGCGTACGGCGGCGGCGCGGCCGCCGGCCTCGGTGAGCGACCGGGCGACGTCCCGCGCGCCCTGTTCGTTGTGGTCCGCGACGACGACGGCCGCTCCTGCCGCGGCGAGGCGGCGGGCGACCTCGAGGCCGATGCCGGAGGCGGCGCCGGTGACGAGGGCGGTCTTTCCGGCGAACTCCGCCGTAGCGGTGACGCCGACTGTGCTGATGGTGCTGGTGCTCATGGTGGTGCCTGGTTTCACGTGGTGGTGGTTCGGGGTGCGGGTTCGTCGGCCAGGGCCGCGAACGCCGCGTCGATGAGCTGCGGCAGGGGGGTGCTCGCGCCGGGCGCGATCCAGAACCGTACGGCCGTGCCGAACGCCCCGACCGCGAGAGAGACGGCGAGTGCCGGGCGCAGATCGCGCTCGGCGTCCAGGCCGAGCCGGCGCGCGACGATCGCCACCGACTCGGTCTCGGCCTCGTCCCGCACCCGCAGGTAGGCGGAGAGCAGCGACGGCTCCTCGTGGAGCAGCCGGAGCAGGTCGCCCGAGCGGGGCGGGCGGTGCCAGGCGGTCGGTTCGTCGTCGAGCCAGCCGCGGAGGGCCCGGTAGTAGGCCGTGAGCGGGGTCTCTTCCGTGGGGCGGGCGGCGAGCGCCGCGTTGATCCGCGCGTAGTCGGCGCGCAGGGCGTCGACCACGGCGTCCTCCTTCCCGGCGAAGTAGCGGGAGAAGGTGCGGCGGGAGACGTCGGCGCGGTCGCTGATCGTCTCGACGGTGACCTGGTCGAGACCGTGGGCGAGGACCAGGTCCACGGCGGCGTTCGCCATGGTGGCCCGGCTCTCCTGGACCTTGCGGGTCCTGCGGCCCTGTGTGCTGCTCATGCTTTCGACTGTACTCCTCGAACTGTCCCAATGGGACACTTGGCCCGTCGGGACAGTTTGCGTCGCTCTCGGCGGGCTCGGCGGGCTCGGCCGGTTCGGCTGGCTCGGCGGGCTCGGCGGGCTCGGCGGGAGCCTTCACGCCCTCTGCCCGACTGCGGTCGCGCGTGCCATCGTGGTTCCGGGCCGTTGGTCCGGACCAGCGGCCCGGAAGGTCAGCTGCCGAGGAGGAGCGTGCGCATGCGCGGCACCACCGTCTTACCGGGTCAGGGCAACAACGGAGAGCCGGGCGAGGAGGGCATGCCGACGCATCGGCTGCAGGTGCCGATGCCCAACACCCTGCCCTTCGCCATCGGTACGTTCGACACCATCGGGCCCATGTCCCGCGCGCCCTTCCCGCACCGGCACACCTTCCACGAGATCGTCCACGTGACAGGCGGCAGCGGCGGACACGTGGTCGACCTGAGCCGCTTCACGCTGCGGCCGCCGAACCTGTGCTTCATCGCCCCCGGACAGGTCCACCACTGGGACGGCGTGGCCGGGCTCGAGGGCCAAGTCATCCTGTTCACCGACGACTTCCTCCTCGACCATCCGGCCGACCGGCACATCCTGAGGGGGCTCGCCCGGCGCTCCTGCCTCGATCTGACCGAGGAGGCGGCGGATTGGGCCGCCCGCCTGGTCGCCGAGCTGGACGGCGAGTACCGGTCGGGGGCCGAGGGGTTCCAGGGCGTTCTGCGGGCGCTGCTGCACATCCTGGTGGTGCGGGCGGCGCGGCTGCCCGCCCTGCGGACATCTCCGGCGGCGTCCGGACCGCTGCACGAGGGAGTGCCCCACGAGGGAGCGCCGCACTCCCGGCCGGGCTCGGTGGCCACGGATTTCGTGACGCTCCTCGCCGGCCCCGAGGGTGCCCTGCAGTCGGTGCGGTCGTGCGCGGCGCGGCTGGGTGTCTCGGTGAGCTACCTCAGCGAGGCGGTGAAGGCCTCCACCGGCCGCACGCCCGGCGAACTGATCCGGCAGACCCGGGTGCACGAGGCCAAACGCCTGCTGCTGCGCACCGACTTGTCGGTCCGTCAGGTGGCGGGGCGGGTCGGGTTCGGTGACCCGGCGTACTTCTGCCGCTTCTTCCGCCGCGAGACCGGCGCGAGCCCCGGGGACTTCCGGCGCGGCGGTGGCGATATTCACCACGACCACCGGCTCCAGTCCATCGTCGGGTCCTCCTCCCCCGCATAGCTTCATAGCCGATCCGGAACGCACCCATCCCTTACGGCTCAGGAGGAGCGAGCGATGGACAACGAGATCGGCATCCCCGACGGTGACGGCACCCCCGAAGCCGGCGCATCCGGCGGCACCGGTGTGAACGGCAGCAAGGGCCCGAGCCGCAAGACCGTCCTGCGGGCCGCCGCCGCGATGGGCATGAGTGTGCCCTTGACCCTCTGGGGAGCGCCCGCGCTGGCGCGGACCGCCGGCGAGCGGGGTGAGGCGGTCGAGCCGACGCCCACCTGCGACGACGGTGACGACCCGACCATCCCGCAGATGGAGGGGCCGTACTTCAAGCGCAACTCGCCGCAGCGCACCTCTCTGGTCCAGCCCGGCACCCCCGGCGTGCGCCTCACCGTCACCGGCTACGTCTTCGGACTGGCCTGCAAACCGATCCCCCGGGCGCTGCTGGACTTCTGGCAGGCAGACACCTACGGAGCGTACGACAACGTGGGATACCGCTTCCGTGGGCACCAGTTCACCGACGCCAACGGCGCGTTCAAGCTCTCCACGATCGTGCCGGGCCTCTACCCGGGGCGCACCCGCCACCTGCACGTCAAGGTGCAGGCCCCCGGGCGCCCGATCCTCACGACGCAGCTGTACTTCCCGGGTGAGCCGCGCAACAACACGGACACGATATTCGACCCCCGGCTGCTCATGAACGTCCGTACCGTCGGCAACGCGAAGGAGGCGGACTTCGACTTCGTCCTCAGTGTGCCGCAGTAGCGGCGCCGTACAACCTTTGGTGCGCACGGCAGGTCCAACTGACCGGTCAAGAACACCTGAGGAACAGAGGAAGACGTATGTCGCTCACCAGCCGCAGAGCCCGTGTCACCATGCCGCTGATCGCCGCCTCCCTGCTGGTGGGCGGCGGCCTCTCGGCCTGGGCACTGGGGCAGGGCACCGCCGCCCACGCGGCCGCGCGGGACGCCGGCCGCGTGGGCGGGGCCGTGCGGCCGACGGACGACTTCAACGGCGACGGCTACGCCGACCTGGTCGTCGGTGCCCCGGGCGGCACGGTCTCCGGCCAGGCGAAGGCCGGGTACGTGGTGGTGACGTACGGCTCCAAGGACGGCCTCGACCCCGCCCGCAAGAAGATAATCAGCCGCTCCACCAGTGGCGTGCCGGGCGCGGCCACCGCCAAGCAGGCCTTCGGCGACTCGTTCACCAAGGGCGATCTGGACCACGACGGCTTCACCGATCTCGTCGTCGGCAGCGCCGGCCGGGGCTCCGCGGCGGGCTCGGTGATCCTGTGGGGTTCCGCCTCTGGCCTCACCGGCGGCACGAAGGTCGCCACGTACGGCTTCAGGCCGCAGGCCGGGGACTTCGACGGTGACGGGACCACCGACCTCGCGCTGTTCGCCGGGGTGGGCTACTACGGCGACGACGCGACCCCCCAGGGTGCCCGCCTGTGGCAGGGCCCCCTCAAGCGCACCGGGACCCCCGCCGCGACGCTCGACTTCATGGACAAGTCGCAGTGGTGGAGTTACGAGGACGAAGAGCGCCCCGGCCCGTCGTGCGGTGAGCGGCCCGAGACCTGCGTGGACGGGCCGCAGTCCGTGAAGGGCCCGGTGGTCCCCCAGGCCGTCGGCGACATCAACGGCGACGGCCGCGCCGACATCGCCATGAACGACTATTACGGCGACGGCGAGTGGGGCAACAGCGTCCTGTACGGCACCGCCACCGGCTTCAAGCGGGGTGACGCGCCGGGTTCCAGCGGCGCCCTCGGCGTCGGCGACATCAACGGCGACCACTACGACGACCTGGTCGTCGGCGACAGCGACTACGAGAGCAGGGCCATGGTCGCCTACGGCTCGGCGGACGGCCTGAAGGACGGTGTGCAGAAGTTCGACCAGGACCTGCCGGGCGTTCCCGGGGCCGAGGAGAGCGGTGACGGCTTCGGCCGCTCGGTCGCCGTCGGCGACGTGACCGGCGACGGCTACGCAGATGTCGCGCTCGGGGTGGTCGGTGAGAACGTCCGGGACGTCGCCGACGCCGGCGCGGTCGTCCTCGTGCGCGGCAGCGCCGACGGCGTGACGGGCACGGGGGCCCAGGCCTTCCACCAGAACACGGCGGACGTGCCCGGGGTCGCCGAGAGGGGCGACTTCTTCGGGTCGGCCGTGTCGCTGCTCGACGTCACGGGTGACGGACACGGCGACCTCGCGGCGTCCTCCGTCGCGGAGAACGCCCAGGCCGGCGCGGTGTGGTCGCTGCGCGGCACGTCCAGCGGCCTGACGGCGAGGAAGTCCGTGGCCTTCGGCCCCAAGGACGTCGCGGCCCCGAACACCGCGGCGCTCTTCGGCAGTGGGCTGCGCTAGCCCCGCTCCTCGCCGGGCCGTGCCGGGCACGTGCCCCGGTCTGAGGCCTCCCCCCGTCGGAGGTCTCAGACCGGGCGGATCAGCTCCCACGTGTCGACGGCGTGGTCCAGGGTCATGCCGTGCCGTTCGTACAGGGTGAGCGCTCCGCTGTTGTTGTCGGTGTCCACGCCGAGGCCGATCCGGTCGCGGCCCAGTGCCGCGTAGTGCCCGAAGGCGTGGCGCAGGAGGTGGCTGCCGATGCCGCGCCCGCGGGCCTCGGCCAGGACGCCGAGGTTGCCTATCCACCCCATCGACGCGCGGTCGTTGTGGGTGCGCAGCACGGCTGCGTCACCGTGCCCCTCGACGTGGGCGACCCAGATCAGCGACCAGTCCACCCGCTCGGCGTCGATGTCGTCCAACCACTGTTCGTACGTGCGCGGTTGGTGGTCGAAGTGCTCCGCGAAGCACTTCTGGAGCAGGTCGTGGGCGCGCCTGCGGTCCTCTTCGGCCAGGCACGGCCGCAATGTCACTCCGGGCGGGGGCGCAGGCAACGGGTCGGTCTGGGGGTCGATGTGACGTGCCATCACGTTGTAACGGCGCACGGTCCGCCAGCCTCGTGCGCGCAGGGCCGCCGGGTCCGTGGTGGGCGCGGTGTTGAGGTGGAGGTGCACGACGGCTCGCGCCGCGCCGTTGGCCGCCGCCCGCTCCGCGGCGCGGTCCTCCAACAGGTCGAAGAGGTGCAGGGAGCCTTCGGGGCGGCCGGGCAGGACGTAGTGGTCGACGTCGATCCGCTCGCCGCCTGATTCGTCCCACAGCAGCGCGTACCCGACGAGCAGGTCACCGTCGTACAGCAGCCAGGAGTCCCGCTCCAGGTCCACCTCGGGGTGCTTCAAGTCGGCCTGCACCTCGGCCGGCTCGGTGTCGGCCCGGCCGATCTCCAGCAGGTCGACTTCATTGAGCAGCGCACACACGGCCGCCGTGTCACCGAGGGTCGCCGGGCGCACGGTCAGGCCCGGGGGCGGCGTGAGGGACGTCGTCATGGGTCCACTGTCCGGGGGCGGGGGGCCGGACCACAACGGATTTTTTCCGGGGGGGGGACGTCCATCTCGTACGAGTACCTGGCGACGCGTGTGCACTGTCCCCGGGGCTTGCCACTCCGTTCACACCAGTGCCGCTCAGTCCTCCTTGCTCTTTCCCTCGGCGATCCGCTTCTTGAGCCGCGCATCCTTTGCCAGTTCTGATGGCAGCTTCGTTCGAGGGCCGAGCTTGGTGGAAGCCAACTGCTCCACTGTCACCCGCGTGGTTCTCCCCGTCTCACGTCCTACTTCCTTGCCGTTCACCTTGCGGCGCTGCGCGGGCCGTAGATCCGCGCCGCGTAGATCCGCACCTTTCAGATCCGCACCTTTCAGATCCACCCCACGGAGATCCGCTCCACGCAAATCAGCCCCCCGGAGAGACGCATTGACGAATGTGGCCTCTACGAAGCTCCCACGGGCCATTTGAGCTTCTTGGAGCGTCGCGTTGGTCAGGTCGGCATGGAACAGCGTGGCCGAGCGCAGGTCGGCATCGTCCAAGTCCGCCGACGGCAGCTTCGCTCCGCTGAGGAAAACCTCGCTCATGTCCGCACCGCTCAGATCCGAAGACGCAAGATTCGCGCCACTCAAGTTGGCCCTGCTCAGACGCGGGCGGTCCACGTCCCCCTCGTCCGAGTCCGGGCCGTACCACCTGCGCAGGGCTATCTGCGGCAGGTACGCCTCGCGCAGATCCACTGCCGCTGCGCCGTCATGGTCGGGGTTCCGGCGTGCAAGGATTTCGAACGCCGAATGCACATCCGCTTCGGGCCGGCCCTTGTACCCCGCACTCTCCCGTCCGGACGAGCGTGCGTGCGTGCGGACATAGGCAGAGAGAACGTCGACGATGGCCGGTTGGTCCCGCGGTGAGTCCTGCATGATGCGCTGCAGGGCATAGACGCCCCCCAGTCGCACATCCGCCGATTCATTGCCGAGGTTGTTCACTGCGGCGGTATAGCGATTCGCGATTTGTTCCTCATGCGTCGCGCGTATGTCGGCCCGCATCTGCTGTGTGGTGACGACGACGGCCAGGACTGCCGCGATACCTGTGATCAAGCCACCTGCCACGCCACCTATGGTGGACCATTTGTTGTCCCCGGCAGGCGCCCCGGCATTGCTCGGCACGGGGTCTGCCGTTGATGTTCCGTCCGGCGGCCTGCACGGTTCGCTTCCCGGCCTGGATACAGAGGTGGACGGACTCCCGCTGTCCGGGTCCTGTGCCGGCGGCTCCGCACGTCGGGTGAGATTCGTCAAGGAACGGACAATGGAAGTCCGGAACCGCCGTACCCTCCCCCCTGGTTGCATGGCTCCCCCTGTCATGAGTCCATTTGACCCGGGCCTGCTGGGGCCACGCCAGGCCTTCACTCACATCCGTGGCGCTGGAGGGTGTCGCGGAGTCGCTGACGGCTCTTCGGAGACCCCGTCGCGGTGGCTCCGGATGAGGGCACCAACACGATCCTGCCGAACACCTCACCCGCGTCCATCGCGTGGTGGGCCCGCGCCGCCCGGTCCAGTGGGAGCACTTCGTGCACGACCGTGCGCAGCTCTCCGTGTGCGGCTTCGGTGAACTGAGACGATCGCACGGCCTGCCGGTCGGGGACGGGCACGGTGTCGGAACTGAAGGTGGTGAACGACAACGACTTGCGGAAGCCGTCCATCAGCCGCATGCCGAAGTCCGTCGGCGGCTGACCACCGACCACGCCGACAGCCACGTAGCGTCCGTTGGGGTTCAACTTGTCGATGAAGAGGGGGAGTTGTGGGCCATTGATCATGTCGATCACTGCGTCGAAGCCCGTCGGCGTATCCGGGCCTCCCTCGCCGGAGCGGTCGAGGACATGGGTCGCGCCCAGGTCCCGCAGGCGGGCGCCGCGTTTCGCCGACGAGGTGGTGACCGCCACCGCGCTCGCGCCGCGCCTGGCCGCGAGCTGGACCGCCGTGATCCCGATGCTGCCCGCCGCACCGCGCACGAGCACCGACTCGCCGGGCGTGAAACGGGCCCGGTCCAGGGCGAAGTGGGCGACTACACCAGAACCGCCGAGCGTCACCGCGTCGGTGCCGGTGAGGCCGTCCGGCAGGACGAGGACGTCCTCGACCGCGGCGACGGCCTGCTCGGCGTATCCGCCGGACAGGCCGGTGAACGCCCACACCCGACGCCCGATCCACGAGGCGTCCACGCCGTCCCCCACCGCGGTGACCGTTCCCGCGACCTCGCTGCCGAGGAGATGGCCCTCCCGGAAGCCGTGCGCGGCAAGCGTTCCCCGGCGGATCACGGCGTCCACGCCGCCCACCCCGACCGCCTCCGTGGCAATCCGCACCTGTCCCGGGGCGGGGACGGGCGCGGGCACATCGACGACCTCCAGGCCGTCGGGGTCGCCGAACGTCCTGATCACGACGGCTTTCATGACTACTCCTCGCGGTTGGTGGGGGGTTGGGTGGCAGGTGCGCGCGGCCCGGCAGGCCCGGCAGCACCGCCATCGGAACGTAACGGACGCCCCCGTCCGCTTGGCTAAAGTGAGAAGCGATGAGCCACCATTTGCCTCAGTCCGTGCGCTCCGACGCCCGCGACAACCGGATCCGCATCCTGGACGCCGCCCGCACGGTGTTCGGTGAGGAGGGGCTGGGCGCGCCCATGCGCGAGGTCGCCCGGCAGGCCGGTGTCGGCCCCGCCACGCTGTACCGGCACTTTCCGACCAAGCAGGCGCTGATCGTGGAGACCTTCGCCGAGCAGCGGCGGGAGTGCCATGCCGCCGTCCGCGACGCCCTCGCGGAGTCGGACGCGTGGTCCGGCTTCCGGAGCCTGGTCGAGCGGATCTGCGAACTCCACGCGCAGAGCCGGGGGTTCGCCGACGCCTTCATGGCGGCGTTCCCCGAGGCCATGGACTTCACCGCCGACCGGGAGCAGACGCTGCGCGCGGTCGGTGAACTGGCACGCCGCGCCCAGGAGGCCGGCCACCTGCGCCCCGGCTTCGTCCTCGACGACCTGGTCCTCATGCTCGCGGCCCACCGGGGCCTTCAGGACACCCCGCGCACGGCCCGACTCACGGCCTCCCGCCGCTTCGCCGCCTACATGATCGAGGCATTCCACACCGCCGCCCCAGAGACGGACTCCCCCACACCCCTACCACCGCCACCCCAACTACAGCTCACGCTCCCGCCCTCGCCCGGCGCGCCATAGATCCGTCCGTGAGATCGTCGTGATCGTGACCGAGTCCTGGACGATCGATGATGACGAACCTGTTCGTGTGTCGCCCGAGATGGTGTCGGGAGTCCTCCGGGAGAGGATTGACACCGGGCGGCTCGAGACGTGGCTGACCAGTTCGTCCGGGCGGTCGCTGGCCTTCGTCACGAATTCTGAGCGCGCGATGGTGATGCTGCTCGAAGAAGCCGGAGATCCCGGCGAGCATGCCGTGAGCCCGCAAGCCGAGGGATCGAGCGATGGGTTCGTCCTCTCCGACGGGCAGCACGACGAGTACCCGGACGAGGACACTGTCCCCGTCCGGGAGGCGTTCAGGCTCATCGAGCACATCGTCGGCACGGGGTCCTGGCCTTTGGACGCACGCCGGGTGGTCGATCGCTGAAGCCCCCCCACGGACCGGTACCGCGGGGCGGGGCGGCAGTGCGGTGCTCAGGCCAGTACTGCTCGTATCGTCTTGCCGCCCCGGTGGGTGCCCACCACCTCCAGGCGGTGGGCCAGTTGGCGGACCATTGCCAGGCCGCGGCCGCTCTCGCTGTCCGTGCTCTGCCGTTGGACCCGGGGGCGTTCGGGGCTGGTGTCGGTCACCTCGACGGTCACTCGGTCGCCGGAGACCTCCACGCTCAGGCGGCAGCCGCCGTCCGCGTGCCGCAGTGCGTTGGACACGAGCTCCGAGACGATCAGCGTGGCGTCGTCCACGCGCTCGGCGGCCACCTCCGTCTTGCGGCGGCGGGATCCTGAAAGGAACCCGGAGGTCAGGTGCCGCGCCCGGCCCGCCGACGCGGGCTCCTGCGGCAGCGCGTACACCACCCGTTCCTTGGACCGATGGGCGCGCTGGTGCGCACGCATGGCAGCTCACTCCCCTCCCCGAGAAAAACCGGCGTCCACCCGCGATCAACGTCGCCACCGGGGCCGCGACCCGTGGCGCGCGACCGGTCCTGCCCCACGGTGATGCCCCCGCCCGCTGATCCTCAATCCGCCCGCGATCGCTTCCCTTGCCACACATTGACCCTGACATCAGCTTCAAACCAGACTGAGCGGTCATCCGTCGGCACCGGCGTCGAAGGCGCGGTGTCCGCTCCGCCACGCCGGGAAGGCCGCCCATGAACGCGATTCCTCGCCCTCACAAGGACCTCAAGGACTTCAAGCACTTCAAGGACTATCAGGACGAGATCTACTTCGATGGGCTGCGTGGGGTCGTCCCCAAGTACCCGATGACCTTTGACGAGTTGGAAGCGCGGGCGCATGCCGCCATGCCGCCTTCGATCGTCTCGTACGTCGCCGGCGGCGCGGGTGACGAGCGTACGCAGAACGCCAACGTCACCGCCTTCGAGCGCTGGGGCCTGATACCGCGGATGTTCGTCGGAGCCGCGCAACGCGATCTGTCCGTCGAGCTGTTCGGCATGACACTTCCGTCTCCCCTGTTCATGGCGCCCGTCGGGGTTCTCGGGATCTGCGCGCAGGACGGGCACGGGGATCTCGCGACGGCGCGGGCGGCCGCGCGGACCGGCGTTCCGATGATCGCCTCCACGCTGTCCGAGGATCCGATGGAGGCGGTCGCGGGCGAGCTCGGCGAGACGCCCGGCTTCTTCCAGCTGTACACGCCGACCGACCGCGCACTCGCCGAGAGCCTGGTGCGCCGGGCGGAGAAGTCCGGCTTCAAGGGCATCGTCGTGACCATGGACACCTGGATCTCCGGGTGGCGCCCGCGCGACCTGAGCACCTCCAACTTCCCCCAGCTGCGCGGCCACTGCCTGGCCAACTACACGAGCGACCCGGTCTTCCGCGCCCAGCTGCCCGCCGACCCGGAGCAGGACGTGCAGTCGGCGGTGCTCAAGTGGGTGCAGCTCTTCGGCAACCCTCTGACCTGGGACGACCTGCCGTGGCTGCGCTCCCTCACGCCTCTGCCGCTGATCGTGAAGGGCCTGTGCCACCCGGAGGACGTGCGCCGCGCGAAGGACGGCGGCGTGGACGGCATCTACTGCTCCAACCACGGCGGCCGCCAGGCCAACGGCGGACTGCCCGCGCTCGACGTGCTGCCCGCGGTCGTCGAGGCCGCGGACGGGCTGCCCGTCCTCTTCGACTCGGGAGTGCGCAGCGGCGCGGACATCGTCAAGGCCGTCGCGCTCGGCGCCACCGCCGTCGGCGTGGGCCGCCCCTACGCGTACGGCCTCGGGATCGGCGGCGCGGACGGCGTCACGCACGTGCTGCGCTCACTGCTCGCCGAGGCCGACCTCCTCATGGCGGTCGACGGCTACCCGACGCTCGCCGATCTCACCCCGGAGGCGCTCCAGCGCGTGGAGTGACCCCTGCGGCGTGGCAATGGTGCGCTTGTGAGCACGGTGGCTCGGCGGCTCGGTGGACACTCGTACGTTTCTTGTGAGACATTGATGTCTCATTCGGAACTGAGGTGTTACTCCCCATGACCCCGCAACGTGACTCACGGCGCTGGGCCGTCCTCGCGATCCTCTCCGGCAGCCTCCTGCTGATCGCCATGGACACCACGATCCTGAACGTCGCCTTCCCGTCCCTGGTCACCGAGCTGCGGCCCAGCTCCGTGCAGCAGCTGTGGATCATCGACATCTACGCCCTCGTGCTCTCCGGACTCCTCGTGACCGCGGGCGCGCTCGGCGACCGGTGGGGCCGCAAAAGGCTGCTCCTGATCGGCTTCGGCGTCTTCGCCCTCGCCTCGCTGCTCGCCGTCTTCGCGACCGCCGCCTGGCAGGTCATCGCCGCCCGCGCACTGCTCGGCGCGGGTGGCGCGGCGATCATGCCGGCCACTCTGTCGATCTTGCGGCACGTCTTCACCGACGCCCGCGAGCGCGCCCTCGCCTACGCGGTGTGGTCGGCCGTCTTCGGCGGCGGCATGGCGCTCGGGCCGGTCGTCGGCGGTCTGCTGGTCGAGCACGACGGCTGGCAGTCCGCGTTCCTGATCAACATCCCCGTCGCGCTGGTCGTCATCGCGCTCGGCCTGTGGATCCTGCCCGAGTCCCGTCAGCCCCGCGAGGGCCGCTGGGACTGGTGGGGCGTCGGCCAGTCCGTCGTCGGCATGCTCGCCCTGGCAGGCGGCATCAAGCAGCTCGGCAAGGGCGGCCCCGCCGACCCGGTGGCCTGGGCGCTCCTCGTCGTCGCCGCGGTGACGCTCACCCTCTTCGTCCGTCGCCAGCTGCGCCTGGCGCATCCGCTGCTGCGGGTACGCCTCTTCGCGTCCCGCCCCTTCGCCATCGCCGCGGCCTCGATCTTCCTCGGCATGATCGCGCTGGGTTCGGCGCTGTTCCTGATCACGCAGTGGTTCCAGTACGGGCAGGGCTACACGCCCCTGGAAGCGGGCATCCGGCTGCTGCCGGCCCCGCTGGGCCTGGTCCTCACCTCGCTGGTCACCCCGGCGCTGATGCACCGGCTGCCGATCCGGCACGTCATGGGCGGCGGCCTGATGGTGATGGCGGCCGGGCTCGCCCTGCCGTGGCTGCTCCAGCTGTCGGGGCCGCTCGGTTACGGCGGGATCGCCGTCGCGCTCGCGGTGCTCGGCTGCGGCGTCGGCATCGCGACGACCGCCGCGTCGGTGACGCTGATGGCCGCCACCCCTGCCGAGGACGTCAGTGGTGCCGCGGCGGTCGAGGAGACCTGCTACGAACTCGGCGCCGCGATGGGCGTGGCCGTCCTCGGCAGCGTCGCCACCGCGCTGTACCGCGTGAACCTGCCCGAGCTTGGCCTTCCGGCGGGGACCACGGCGGCCGTGAGCGACTCGATCGGCGAGGCGGCGCGGGTCGCCCACGACCTCACGGGCCCGGCCGGCGCCACCTTGCTCACCCGGGCCGCCGACGCGTTCACCTCCGGGATGACGCCGACGTTCCTGATGGCGGCCGCGCTGCCGCTGGCCGCCGCGGCGCTCACCTGGGCGAAGATCCCCAAGGGCCTGCGCCCGACGGAGGACGCGCACTGACGCCCCATGCGCACTGACACCCCGTGCCCACTGACGCCCAACTGGCCACGTTCGTACCTCAGTTCCCCCTATCATCTGTTCGGCTCAATGTGTTCAGTGAGAGGACGACGGGGACTTGAGTTCCATACGGAAGCGCGGCGCGCGCAGGCGCCGCATGGCGATGGCCGTCGCGGGTGCCGCGGCGGCCGTCGTGGCGGGGGTCCAGCTGTCGCCCGCCGCGTTCGGCACCGGCGGCGACGACAAGCCTGCGGACGCGCGGCCGGCCGCCGAGAGGGACGACTTCGGCGTCTCCCGCACGGACGGGACCTCCTTCGAGAACGGCGTCATGTCCCTGAAGCCGCCACCCCCGGCGTCCTCCTCACGGCAGGCGGCCGCCGGGGCCCCGCACGGCACGGGCTGGAAGTCGGGCGGCGCGTCCAAGTACCTCGCCACCGGCTACACCATCAAGTTCTACGACAAGCGGGCCGCCGACTGGCTCGGCCCCTACGTGAAGAAGTCCGCCGCGGACCTCCGGCGGGTCACGACGCTGCCCGTGTCCGTCGACACGAGGCCGGTCGGCTGGGACTACGTCCGGCCGAGGGGCGAGATCGTCGTCGGCCTCCTGCGCCGGCCCTGCGTTCCCCCGGCCGACGGCGGCTCGTCGGGCTGGAAGGTGGTCCGGGACGGCTCGGGCAGCAAGAACCTGAGCTGCGGCTTCTACGCCTCGTCCCTCGCCGACACGGTGACCAGCGGGCACGCGTACATCGACGACGAGTTCTTCACCGCGGACGGCAGGCCCGCCCCGTCCATGGGCGCGACCTACCTGCGCAACCACATCAGCCACGAGCTCGGGCACACGATGGGCCTCGCGCACGCCAACCGCAGCGCGGCCCGCGGCGACTGCGTCAAGGGCACCGACTCCGGCCAGTTCCCGGTGATGTGCACGCCCACCAACGCGTACCAGGACAAGCGCGCGGGCACCTACGTCCAGCAGTACGACATGCAGGGCCTGCGCCACCTGGCCCGCGGCGGCGGCGCGGCGCTGCCCCCGCAGGGCAAGGTGACCGGCATCGGCCGCAAGTGCCTCGACGTCAAGGGCGGCAAGGCGGCCAACGGCACGCAGATCCAGCTCTACACCTGCAACAACGGCGTCGCGCAGTCGTGGATCCTGCAGAAGGACGGCACGTTCCGGGCGCTGGGCAAGTGCCTGGACAACTACCGCAACCAGAGCACCAACGGCAACAGGATCAGCCTCTCCGACTGCCACGGCGGCGCGTCGCAGCGCTGGTCGGTGAATGCCAGGGGACAGATCGTGCACGTCGCGTCCGGCAAGGTCCTCGACGTGCGGGGCGGTTCCACCGCCAACGGCACCAAGGTCCAGCTGCACGCGGCGAACACGTACAAGCGCCAGGTCTGGGTCACGCCGAAGTAGCCCGACCCGAGTAACCCTTAAGATCACTGCGCACTCGGCACAGCCGGGTGGGCACGATCGAGAGGGAACGAGAACAGTGCAGGTCATGGGGCGGGGCCTCGTCATGGCGGCCGTGGGAGCGGCGCTGGCGACGGTATTGGCGGGCTGCGGCTCGGACAGCGACGACGGCGGCGACGGCGCCGCCCGTGACAAGAACACGGCGGCGTCCGACGAGCGG
The DNA here is from genome assembly GCF_055639375.1 of Streptomyces sp. NPDC039462. Lineage (NCBI taxonomy): Bacteria > Bacillati > Actinomycetota > Actinomycetes > Kitasatosporales > Streptomycetaceae > Streptomyces > Streptomyces sp. NPDC039462. Next base: position 130,446 of record NZ_JBVKAO010000003.1, on the reverse strand, counting down.
AAGGACGCGCGCGCCGTGCTGCTCGCCGCGGCGAAGAAGGTCGGGGCGCAGTCCTCGTACCGGACGGTCCAGACCGGGCAGGGCGGCTCGGACCGGTCCGAGATGCTGTACCAGAAGAAGCCGGCCGCCACGGTCATCAAGGCCGAGGTCGGAAAGTCCGCGGCCAATCCGGACGGCGTCAGCCACATGATCTCCGTGGGCGGCACGACGTACATGAAGACGGACAGGGTGCCCGGCAAGAAGTGGTACAGCATGGACCTCGGCGGCGACGGCGGGGGCGCGCCGCGCGCGGCGGGCTACGTCTCCGAGTTCGCGGGCGCGCTCGCCGCGACGGACTCCACCCGGTGGGTCGCCGAGGAGAAGGCCGGTGGCCGTACCGCGGACCACTACCGCGGCAAGGTCGTCCTCGACGACCTCGCGAAGTACACCGGCCCCGCCCTCTCCGAGGACCTGCGCGACAGCTACGTCTCCATGGCGAAGAAGCAGGGCCTGACCTCGGTCGTCATCGACATGTGGGTCGGCAAGGACGACCTCGTCCTCAAGTCACGCGAGACCGGCACGGGCAAGAAGGGGCCCGAGGTGGTCAACGAGGAGTACTCGGACTTCGGCGCCGTCCCGCCGATCTCCGCGCCACCGGCCGGGTCGGTCGCCACCTGGGACGAGTTCATCGCGGCCCAGGCACAGCCGTAGCCGCGGGCCCAGCGGCTACAGTCACCAGCGATCAGCCCCGCTCACCTGGGAGAACCTCGGACCATGGCCGTCGACGAACTCGACACCCGCATCCTGCGGCTGCTCCTCGAACAGCCCCGCACCAGCCTGCGCGAGTACGCGCGCGTCCTCGGGATCGCCCGCGGCACCCTGCAGGCCAGGCTGGACCGCATGGAGCGGGACGGCGTGATCACCGGCACGGGCCCGTTCCTCTCCCCCGCGGCGCTCGGCCACCCCGTGCTCGCCTTCGTCCACATCGAGGTCACGCAGGGGTATCTGGACGAGGTCGGTGACGCGCTCGCCGCCGTGCCCGAGATCATCGAGGCGCACTCGATCACGGGCGGCGGCGACCTGCTGACCCGCGTCGCGGCCCGGGACAACGGGCACCTGGAGGACGTCATCCAGCAGCTGATCAACCTGCCGGGCGTGGTGCGCACCCGGACGGAGATGGCGCTGCGGGAGCGGGTGCCGCACCGCCTGCTCCCGCTGGTCGAATCGGTCGGCAGGTCGACCGCCGGACCGGGGTGACCTGGCCGTTTGGCATGCTGGAGGCCATGAGCACCTTCGGCAGGACCTCGGTCGTCTTCGACCTCGACGGCACTCTCGTGGACAGCGAGCCCAACTACTACGAAGCGTCGCGGGCCCTGCTCGCCGACTTCACGGGCCGGGAGTACACCTGGGCCGACAACGAGCAGTACGTCGGCATCAGCTCCGTGGAGACGCTCGCGCGGTGGCGGACGGAGTACGGCATCGAGGCCTCGGCGGCCGAACTGCTCGCCGACCTCGACCGCCGCTATCTGGAACTGGCGCGCGCCAATACGCCCGTCTACCCGGAGATGCGGAAGCTCGTCGAGCACCTGCATGAGGCGGGCGTGCCGATGGCGGTGGCGTCCGGGTCGTCGCGCGCGGCCATCGAGGCGATCCTGGCCGGCACGGGCCTGGACGCCCGGCTGACCACGGTCGTCTCCGCCGAGGAGGTCCCGCGCGGCAAGCCGGCGCCGGACGTGTTCCTCGCGGCGGCCGGGCTGCTGGGCGCGGACCCGGCCGACTGCGTGGTCTTCGAGGACGCGGCGCCGGGCGCACTGGCGGCGCGAGCGGCCGGGATGCGGTGTGTGGCGATACCGTACGTCGCGGCGCACGCCTCCGACGAGGCGTTCACATCGGCGGACCTGGTGTTCCGCGGCGGCCACGGCGAGTTCACGGCCCAGGCCGCGCTGGAGGTTCTGGCGCCCCGATAGGAGGGGCTCCCCTGAGGGCCGCGGGGCTGTGACATATGCGGCTCCGCCGCGCGGACGCGACAAGCCCCCACCGGCCCGCGGAGAACAACAAACCCCGAACCGCTCAAGCAGCCCCGGCCACCCGCTCAGGGGTGAGCAGCTCAGCCAGCCGCTCCGGCGGCAACAGCCCCTTCTCCAGGACCAGTTCGGCGACGCCCCGGCCCGTGGCGAGCGCTTCGCGCGCGATCTCCGTGGCGGCGGTGTAGCCGATGTACGGGTTGAGCGCGGTGACCAGTCCGATGGACGTCTCCACCGAGGCGCGCAGCACCTCGGTGTTGGCGGTGATGCCCTCCACGCACCGCTCGGCGAGCGTGAGGCAGGCCTGGCGGAGCGAGGTGATGCTCTTGGCGAGCGAGTGCAGGATGACCGGCTCGAAGGCGTTGAGCTGGAGCTGTCCGGCCTCCGCGGCCATGGTGATGGTGACGTCGTTGCCGATCACCTCGAAGGCGACCTGGTTGACGACCTCGGGGATGACGGGGTTGACCTTGCCGGGCATGATGCTCGAACCGGCCTGCACCGGCGGCAGGTTGATCTCGTTGAGGCCCGCGCGCGGGCCGGACGACAGGAGCCGCAGGTCGTTGCAGCTCTTGGAGAGCTTGACCGCGATCCGCTTCAGGACGCCGGACAGGTGCACGAAGGCGCCGCAGTCCTGTGTCGCCTCGACCAGGTTGGCGGCGGTCACCAGCGGCATGCCGGTGATCTCGGCGAGGTGGCGGCGGGCCGTCTCGGCGTAACCGGCGGGGGCGTTGAGGCCGGTGCCGATGGCGGTGGCGCCGAGGTTGATCTCGTGGATCAGCTCGACGGCCTCGGCGAGCCGCATGCGGTCCTCGTCGATCATCACGGCGTACGCGGAGAACTCCTGGCCGAGCGTCATCGGCACGGCGTCCTGGAGCTGTGTGCGCCCCATCTTCAGGACGTCACGGAACTCCAGGGCCTTCGCCGCGAACGCGTCCTGCACCACCGACATCGCGCGCAGCAGCCCGTGGACCGCGCTTACCGTCGCGACCTTCACGGCGGTCGGGTAGACGTCGTTGGTGGACTGGCTGAGGTTGACGTCCTCGTTGGGGTGCAGGTGTTCGTACGCGCCCTTGGGGTGCCCGAGGAGTTCGAGGGCGCGGTTGGCGACGACCTCGTTGGCGTTCATGTTGGTGGAGGTGCCCGCGCCGCCCTGGATGACGTCGACGACGAACTGGTCGTGCAGGTGCCCCGCGCGGATCTCCCGGCAGGCGGCGGCGATGGCGTCGGCCTTGGCCTTCGGGAGCAGCCCCAGCTCCTCGTTGGCGCGGGCGGCGGCCTCCTTGACGGCGGCCAGCGCGTCGATCAGCTGCGGGTACACGGAGATCGGGATGCCCGTGATGGGGAAGTTCTCCGTGGCGCGCAGGGAGTGGATGCCCCAGTAGGCGTCGGCGGGCACGTCCCGGTCACCGAGCAGGTCGTGCTCGCGGCGGAGGGCGGGGGCGGCGGTCATGATGGTTCTCTTCCGGGGCGAGGCGGCCCCGTCAGGGGCGCGGGGAACTGCGCGGCCGGCCACATGCGGCCCGCAGAATTGTCATCGGTCTGCCGAGGCGGGACGCCTCAGGCAGCCTGGTCGGCGACGTCCGCCGGCTCCGCGACGATGCGGCGCAGCTGAGCCGTCCGCTCGGCCGGGCCGGAGGCGGAGAGCAGCGCGGCGAGGAGCGCCGTACGGGCCTGCCCGGCACGCAGCGTGCCGGTCAGCACCGCTCCGGCCGCCGCGAGGTCGACCGCCCCGCCGTGGGTGTAGATCTCGGTGACGGGGCCGGCGGGGACGCGGGTGGTGAGGGCGACCACGACACCGCGCTTGATGGCGGCCGTGACGGCGGCGACGAACTCGGGGGTCGCGTTGCCCGCGCCGGTGGCGACGAGCACGATGCCCTCCGCGCCCGCCTCGACCGCCGTCTCCAGGAACAGCGGGTCGGCGTCGACGTGGTGCATGACCATGTCGATGCGCGGCAGGGACCCGGTCGGCAGGTCGGCGGGGATCGGCAGCGGCTCGGGGCGCGCCGGGCGGTGCAGGATCGAGACCTTGCCGAAGCCCACCTTGCCGACGGGCGGCGCGGACGGGTCGGCGAAGGCGTCGGCGGCGAGGGTCTGGGTCTTCACGGTGCCGCGGGCGGCGTGCACCTTGCCGTCGAAGACGACAAGGACGCCGAGGTCACGGACGGTCGCGGCGGTGAGCAGCGCGTCGTAGAGGTTGCCGGGTCCGTCGCCGTCCTCGGCGCCGAGCGGCTTCTGCGCCCCGGTGAAGACGACCGGGCGCGGGTCGTCGTGGTGGAGGTCGAGCAGGAAGGCGGACTCTTCCAGGGTGTCCGTGCCGTGGGTGACGACGATGCCGTCGACGCCGGGGTCGGCGAACACCTCGCGCACGGTGCGCAGGAGGGTGAGCTGCTGGGCGGAGGTCAGGCGCGGGCTGTTCACGTTGAACAGGTCGATGACCTCGGAGCGTATGCCGTGGGGTATCGCGGCCGTGGCGAGCACTTCGCGGCCGGGGGCGTCGGCGGCGAAGCCGGTCCCCTGCCAGCGGCTCGCGATGGTCCCGCCGGTGCTGATGACGACGATCCGGCGCGCCTGTGCTTCCACGTCCGCGTACCTCCCAGGGTGCTGAGGTCCTTCAGCCCCCGGGTGGTGGGCAGCCTCGGCGCAAGGATAGATCGAACAGCGCGCAATGTGTTTGCCGAATTCCGGCGCTTTCGCAATATGCGCAGTGGATAATTGCGTCATGGATGAGATCGACCGCAGCATTTTGCGCGAGTTGCAGAGCGATGGCCGTCTGACCAATCAGGAGCTGGCCGCGCGGGTCGGGCTCAGCGCGTCGCCGTGCCTGCGGCGGGTGCGCCAGCTGGAGCTGGACGGCGTGATCCAGGGCTATCGCGCCGTGGTGGACCCGGAGGCGGTGGGACGGGGTTTCGAGGTGCTCGTCTCCATCGAGGTGCGGCGCGACCGCGAGACGGTCGAGGCGTTCGAGGCGGCGCTCCAGGACATCCCGGACGTCATCGAGGCGTACCGCCTGTTCGGGAGCCCCGGCTGCCTGCTGCGCATCGCCGTCGCCGACCTGGCCGCGTACGAACGTCTCTGGATCGAGCGGCTGACGGCGCTCGCGGGGGTCACCGAGGTCAACTCGCAGATCATCATGAAGCGGATCAAGGAGCCGCAGGGTCTGCCGGTGAACACCTGAGCCGCGACCGGCCGAGCCCGAAGCCTCCGCTTTGGTACAGACCTATTGACGACTGGTCTGGTCCAGCCTAGGTTGACGCACCGCACGAACACGTCTCCCCTTCCCCCACCGCACCCAGGGAGCACAGCGTGATCGGTCGGACGTTACGCCTGCTGGGGTCCGCCCTGGCACTGGTCTGTGTCGCACAGCTGCCGGCCGCCGCCGCGGCCCCGGACCCGGCCGGACCTCGGTCCGACACCCGTGCCGATACCTGCGCGCTGAAGCCGAAGCCCGCGGGCAAGGTGCTCCAGGGGTACTGGGAGAACTGGGACGGCGCGGCCAACGGCGTGCACCCGCCGTTCGGCTGGACCCCGATCACCGACCCCCGCATCCGCCAGCACGGCTACAACGTCATCAACGCCGCCTTCCCCGTGATCCGCTCCGACGGCACCGTCCTGTGGGAGGACGGCATGGACGCAACCGTGAAGGTCGCGACGCCGGCGGAGATGTGCCAGGCGAAGGCGGACGGTGCCACGATCCTGATGTCCATCGGGGGCGCCACGGCCGGCATCGACCTGAGCTCGAGCACCGTCGCCGACCGGTTCGTCGAGACGATCGTGCCGATCCTGAAGAAGTACAACTTCGACGGCATCGACATCGACATCGAGACCGGCCTCGTGGGCAGCGGCAACATCAACCAGCTCTCGCCCTCGCAGGCCAACCTCGTCCGCATCATCGACGGCGTGCTCGCCCGGATGCCCGCGGGCTTCGGCCTGACGATGGCCCCGGAGACGGCGTACGTCACCGGGGGCAGCGTCGTGTACGGCTCGATCTGGGGCGCGTACCTGCCGATCATCAAGAAGTACGCGGACAACGGCCGCCTCTGGTGGCTCAACATGCAGTACTACAACGGCAGCATGTACGGCTGCTCCGGCGACTCCTACTCCGCGGGCACCGTCCAGGGCTTCACCGCCCAGACCGACTGCCTGAACAAGGGCCTGACCATCCAGGGCACCACCGTCAAGGTCCCCTACGACAAGCAGGTCCCTGGCCTCCCCGCCCAGCCGGGCGCCGGTGGCGGCTACATGTCCCCGAGCCTCGTCGCCCAGGCCTGGAACCACTACAACGGCGCCCTGAAGGGCCTGATGACCTGGTCGATCAACTGGGACGGGTCCAAGGGCTGGACCTTCGGGGACAACTTCAGCCGGCTCACCCGCGCTTGAAGACCGCCACCGACCGCGCCGGGACGGTGAAGGTTCCCGAACTCCGCTCGTGCACCGACGACTTGACGGTCCGGTCGGCGCCGGAGGCCTGTATCGGGTGCAGGGCGTACCGGACGCCCTCGGTCGCCGTCACGCGCTGCCGCTGCGCCTCCAGGCTCGCGTTGAACACGATCACGAGGTCGCCGAGCTTCATGGTGATGACGCCCGGCATCTCGGCGGTGGTGCCGGAGAGCGGGAAGGAGAGGGCCGACTGGACCTGTCCGGATGTGGCGAGGGAGAAGACGGGTTCCGTGGTGCGGATCTTCAGGAGGTCGCGGTACGCGGCCGACGTGCCGTCGATCTCCGCGCAGCCCGGCGTCAGCGTCGCCGCGGCGGACAACAGGGGCTTGGCGTAGGGCCACTTGGCCTTGTTGTCGGCGGCCGGGGGCAGACCGCGGCCGAAGCCGTTGCCCGCGCGGCAGTCCCAGTGGATCGCGTTGAACCAGTCGCCGCTGTCGAAGGAGTTCCGGTCCAGGGACTTGGACCGCAGCAGGTCCGTGCCGGCCTGGGAGAGCGCCGGACCCTGGGAGAGCGAGGCGGTGGCCATCGCGAGGACCTGCATGCGGGCGCGGGCGGCCGGTGACGTGCCCTCGGGGAGCTTGAAGGCGAGCGCGTCGTACAGCGATTCGTTGTCGTGCGCGTCGGCGTAGGAGAGGGCGTCGCCGGGGGCCGCCGCGTAACCCGCCGGGGAGCCGTTGTAGTCGACGTCGGCTCCCTTCACCCTGCGTCCGGAGGAATCCGTGAAGGTGAAGTCGGCGAGGTTGCCGGAGAGGCCGACCTTGATGAGGTCCTGGTAGTGCAGGAGGCGGGCCTTCTGCTCGGCCGGAGTGCCGTTCGCCTTCGAGGCGTTGGGGTCGGTGTACAGGCCGCTGGCGAAGCCCTGCACGCCCGGGTCGTCGTCGAAGGGGCCGCCGCCGCGCAGCGCGTCGCGCGAGCGGTCGGAGAACGTCGCGACGCCGGTGCCCGCCATGTTGTTCTGGGTGGCCTGGACGAAGCGGGCGTCGTTCGCGACCTCGCCGAAGTTCCAGCCCTCGCCGTACAGGACGATGCTCTTCCCGTCGACGCCGTCCTTCGCCACGGTCAGCGCGTCGAGGGCCTTGCGGACGGCGAGGATGTTGGCCTTGGGGTGGTGCCCCATCAGGTCGAAGCGGAAGCCGTCGACCTTGTACTCCCTGGCCCAGGTGACCATCGAGTCGACGACGAGCTTGCCCATCATGGCGTTCTCGGGTGCCGTGTTGGCACAGCAGGTGGAGGTGGCGACCGTGCCGTCGGCCTCCAGGCGCTGGTAGTAGCCGGGCACGATCTTGTCGAGGACGGACTTGTCGGCCTGGCCGCTCGCGACGGTGTGGTTGTAGACGACGTCCATGACCGTGCGCAGGCCGGAGCCGTTCAGGCCCTGCACCATCCTGCGGAACTCGACCGTGCGGCGCGTGCCGTCGGGGTCGCTCGCGTAGGACCCTTCCGGGACGGTGTAGTGCAGCGGGTCGTAGCCCCAGTTGTACGCGTCCTCGGCGGCGCTCTCGGTGACGCACTTCTGCTGCTCTTCGGAGTCGGGGGCGTGGGCGGGCAGGTCGCAGTCGGGCGTGGTCTGCTCGGCGGCGCGCTCGGGGACGGTGCCGATGTCGAAGGCGGGCAGCAGGTGGACGTAGGACGTGCCGGAGCGGGCGAGGCGGCGCAGGTGCCGCATGCCGTCGGACTTCTCGTCGGTGAACGCGAGGTACTTGCCGGGGTGGTCCGCGGTGCGGTCCTCGATGGAGAAGTCCCGGATGTGCAGCTCCTGGATCTGCGCGTCGCGCAGCGGGGTGGCCTTCGGCTTGCGGAGCGTGGACCAGCCCTTGGGTGCGAGCTTCGGGTCGCCGAGGTCGACGGCGAGGCTCCGCTCGGAGTCGCTGGTGAGGGCGGTCGAGTAGGGGTCGGTGACCTTGTTGGTGACGACCTTCTGGACGCTCGGCGCCCACACCTTGACGACGTACCGGTAGGCCTTGCCCGACCAGCTCCTCGGCCCGGTCGCCGACCAGACGCCGGAGGCGCCGTCGCGGTGCATGCGGACGGTGCGGCCGCCGATGTCGAGGGAGACCTGCTGCGCGGTCGGGGCCCAGACGGCGAGGGTGACGCGGCCGTGCGCGAACCGGGGGCCGAGGGCGGCCTTGGTGGCGGCCGCGCTGTAGAGGTCGTCGAGGACGCCCTGGGTCTGGACGCCGGTGGCGGCGCGCAGGGTGCCGTCGGCGGCGCGTCCGGTGGCGACGAGCTGGCCGGTGAGGGCCGCGCGGATCCGGTCGCGGTCGCGGGGGTCGACGGTGAAGGCGGCGTAGCCCTTGAGGTGCGGGTACTTGGCTTTCTGGGCGTCGGTGAGGCCGCCGTCGGCCGGGGTCAGGCGCAGTCGGTGCGCCTTGCCGGCGATGTCGCCGTCCTTGACGGTGAGGCCGCCGTGGGGTGCGTACAGGAGTTCGTGAACGGCGCCCGTGCCGGTGTCCCAGGCGAGGGTGGACCGGTCGATCCACTGGGCCCGCGACTTCGACAGGTCGAGGCCGTCGGCCGGCGCGGCCTCGGCGCCCCGCGCCGAAGGGGCGAGCGGCACGGCCGTGGCCGTCGCGGTGAGGGGCACGGTGGCGGCGAGCAGGGCGACCGCCACGGTGACGGCGGTGCGGCGCGGGGAGCCGGTCACGAGAGTCTCTCCTTGAGGGGTGGGAAGAAGGTGCGGCCGCCCGGCAGCGGGGACAAGGATGGGCCGGGCGGCCGGTCATGGGGGCTGCTCAGCAGCTCTTGGAGCCGGTGTGCAGCGCGAGGGCGGTGTTCGGTGCCACGGACGCGGTGAACCGGCCGGAGCCGTTGACGGCGACCTTCCTGCCGCTCTGCACGTCGCAGTACGTGCCGGCCGCCAGGGAGGTCTGGAAGGTGCGGTTGACGGTGGCGCCCTCGTGGTTGATGACCACGTACGCCTTGTCGCCGCGGCCGAAGGCGATGGCGTCGTTGCCGTTGTCCCACCAGTCGGTGACGGCGGCGCCGCGCGCGGTGTTGCGGAACTTGACCATGCTGCGGATCTCCGGCCAGGCGTGCTGGCACTTCCAGCCGTCGCTGTAACAGGCCTTCACGTGGCCGCCGTCGGGCGACCCGGCGTCGTTGCTGCTGAACTCGTAGCCGGAGTGGACGTCCGGGGAGCCATAGGGCCAGGCCAGCATGAAGACGTGCGCGAGGGTGTAGTCGGCGCCGTCCTTGTAGCTGAGGGTCTGGCCGTGGCGCTCGGTGTCGTGGTTGGTGACGAGGACCGCCGACTTGCCGCTCGGCATGTACCCCCAGCCCTCGCCGTAGTTCTTGAGGTAGGCGAGCTTCTCGTTGGTGAAGACCCGCTTCAGGTCCTTGGCGTAGCGGAACTCCTGGGCGTCGCCGGTGGCGGTGTACTCCCCCGGGTCGACGGCCTCGCCCGCGCCGTGCAGCGTCTCCTGCTTGAAGTAGACGCCGGGGTTGCTCAGCCGGGATTTGATGTTCTTCAGGTCGTCCACGGGGATGTGCTTGGCCGCGTCGATGCGGAAGCCGTCGACGCCGAGGGAGAGCAGGTCGTTCAGGTACGTGGCGATGCGGCCGCGCACGTACTCCTCGCCGGTGTCCAGGTCGGCCAGGCCGCCCAGTTCGCAGTGCTGGACGTTCCAGCGGTCCTGGTAGTTGCTGATGTCGGCCTTGCAGTCGTCCATGTCGTAGGCCGAGTACGTGCCGGGATAGTCGTACTTGGTGAAGCGGGAGCCCGCCGAGCCGGTGCCGGAGGCGTTGGTCATGTGGTTGATCACCGCGTCGGCGACGACCTTCACCCCGGCGGAGTGGCAGGTGTCGACCATGTGCTTGAAGTCGGTGCGGTCACCGAGCCGGGTGCCGATCTTGTAGCTGACCGGCTGGTAGGCGGCCCACCACGCCTCGCCCTGGAGGCGCTCCTGCGGCGGCGAGACCTGCACGTAGCCGTAGCCGTCCGGGCCGAGCCGGTCCGTGCAGGCCTTGGCGACCGACGTGAAGTCCCACTCGAAGAGGACGGCGGTGACGTCCTTGCCGCCGGGCGGGGCCGCCTGGGCCGCGGGGGCTCCCGCGACGACGCTGCCCGCGAGGCCCGCCGCCAGGGCGAGCGCGGTGGCGACGGGTCTGCGGCTCTTGATGGTCCGGCCGGTCATGGGTACCTCCTGCGCGTTGGGGGACCTTCAGCAAGTGCTTGCAGCAAGTCAGCACAAGTTGTTGCGGGTTGGACCGTATGGCGCCCCCAAGGCGGGGTCAACCCTCTGGACACACTCCGGTTGAACCCCGCACGACCAGCTCCGGCTGGAACACGAACTCCGTGCGCTGCACGGGGTTTCCGTCGATCTCCTCCAGGAGGGCACCCACCGCTGCGCTCGCCATGGCCTGCACCGGCTGCCGCACCGTGGTCAGCGGCGGGTCGGTGAAGGCGATGAGCTGGGAGTCGTCGAACCCGACCACGGAGACGTCGTCGGGCACCGCGAGACCGCGCTCACGCACCGTCCTGATGGCGCCGAGCGCCATCAGATCGCTGCCGCAGACCATCGCCGTGCACCCGAGGTCGAGGAGGGCGCCGGCCGCGGCCTGCCCGCCCTCGACGGTGAACAGGGTGCGCTGCACGAGCCGTTCGGCCTCCCCCTGTGCCAGGCCGAGCATGCTGTGCAGCGCCGCCGTGAACCCCTCCGCCTTGCGGCGCGAGGGGACGTACCGCGTCGGGCCGATGGCCAGGCCGATCCGCTCGTGCCCGAGGTCGACGAGGTGGCGTACGGCCATGCGCACCGCCGAGCGGTCGTCGGGCGAGACGAAGGAGACCGGGATGTCCTCGTTGTAGCCGTTGACGAGGACGAACGGCACGTTGCGGTGGGCCAGTTCGCGGTAGCGCGCGGTGTCGGCCGTCAGGTCGGCGTGCAGGCCCGACAGGAAGATGATGCCGCTGACCCCGCGGTCCTCCAGCTGCTCGACCAGCTCGTCCTCGGTGGCGCCGCCCGGCATCTGCGTGCAGAGCATCGGGGTGTAGCCGTGCCCGGCGAGCACCTGCTCGATGACCTGCGCGAAGGCGGGGAAGATCGGGTTGGTGAGCTCGGGGATGACCAGGCCGACGAGGCCGGCGCTGCGCCGCTTGAGCCGGGTGGGCCGTTCGTAGCCGAGGACGTCGAGGGCGGCGAGCACCCGGCGTCTGGTGCCGGTCGCGACCCCCGCCTTGCCGTTCAGGACGCGGCTCGCGGTGGCCTCGCTGACGCCGGCCTGGGCCGCGATGTCCAGAAGCCGCGGGGCGCCCCGGTGGGCGTCCCGCGGCGCGGAGGAAAGCGTCACACCGCCCACCAGACGGTGGTGTCGGCGGGCAGCCGCACGGCTCCGTCCGTGACCTCCGCCTCCTCGCTGGCGAGCAGGATCCGGCCGGGCGCCGGTATCCGCACGGGCTCGGCGGTGGTGTTCACGGTGCACACGAAGCCCTCGCGGGCGAAGGCGAGCACGCCTTCGGGGGCGTCGAGCCACTGGATCGCCCCGCCCGCGCCGAGCCCCGGCTCCGCCCGGCGCACGGCGAGCGCGCTGCGGTACAGCTCCAGGGTCGAGCCGGGGTCGCCGGTCTGTGCCTGCACGCTCAGCTCGCCCCACCCGGCGGGCTGGGGCAGCCAGCTGCCGCCGGGACCGAAGCCGTACGAGGAGCCCTCGATGGTCCACGGGATGGGCACCCGGCAGCCGTCCCGGAAGCCGTCCTGTCCGCTGGCACGGATGAACGACGGGTCCTGGCGCACCTCGTCGGGCAGGTCGGTGACGTCGGGCAGGCCGAGCTCCTCGCCCTGGTAGAGGTAGGCGGAGCCGGGCAGGGCCAGCATCAGCAGGGTCGCGGCGCGGGCGCGGCGCAGGCCGAGCTCGCGGTCGCCCGCGGTCCGCAGCTGGGTGCCGAGTCCCGGCGGGTTGGCGAGGCGCGTCGCGTGCCGGGTCACGTCGTGGTTGGAGAGCACCCAGGTGGCGGGCGCGCCCACGGGCCGCATCGCGGCCAGCGACACGTCGATGACCTCGCGCAGCTCGGCGGCGTCCCACGAGGTGCCCAGGTACTGGAAGTTGAAGGCCTGGTGCATCTCGTCGGGGCGCACGTAGTGGGCGGAGCGCTCGACGGTCGGGGTCCACGCCTCGGCGACGAGGATGCGTTCGCCCGCGTACTCCTCGAGGACCCTGCGCCAGCTGCGGTAGATCTCGTGCACGCCGTCCTGGTCGAAGAACGGCATGGCGTCGTTGCCGAGCAGCTTGAGCTGGTCGTGGCTGCCGATGTCGGGCAGGCCCGCCGCCTTGACCAGGCCGTGGGCGACGTCGACGCGGAAGCCGTCGACGCCCATGTCGAGCCAGAAGCGCAGGATCGAGCGGAACTCGTCCTGGACGGCGGGGTGTTCCCAGTTGAAGTCGGGCTGTTCGGGTGCGAAGAGGTGCAGGTACCACTCGCCGTCGGGGACCCGTGTCCAGGCGGGGCCGCCGAAGATGGACTCCCAGTCGTTGGGCGGGAGTTCGCCGTCGGCGCCCTTGCCGGGGCGGAAGTGGTAGCGCTCCCGGAGCGGGGAGCCGGGGCCCTCGTTCAGCGCGCGCCGGAACCAGTCGTGCCGGTCGGACGAGTGGTTCGGCACCAGGTCCACGATGACGCGCAGGCCGAGCCCGTGGGCGTCGCGGATGACCGCGTCGGCGTCCAGGAGGGTGCCGAAGACCGGGTCGATGGCGCGGTAGTCCGCGACGTCGTAGCCGGCGTCGGCCTGCGGCGATGCGTAGAAGGGGCTGAGCCAGACGGCGTCGACGCCGAGGTCCCTGAGGTACGGCAGCCGGCTGCGGATGCCCTCCAGGTCGCCCATGCCGTCACCGTTGCTGTCGGCGAAGCTGCGCGGATACACCTGGTAGATCACCGCGCCGCGCCACCAGTCCGTGCGCGTCTCGGTGGCGGGGGCGGCAGGGGCAGCGAGATGCTGGGTCATGTCTTCCCTGGGGATCGAGTGGGGTGGGGGCGGGACGTCGTGGAGCGGGACGCCTCAGGACTTCGTCGCGCCCGCCGTCAGGCCGGAGACCAGGTGGCGCTGGGCGAAGCCGAAGATGACCGCGGCGGGCACCGCGACGATCACGGCGGACGCCGTCAGCGAACCCCAGTCGCTGGTGTACTGGTTGACGAAGGTCTGCAGGCCGCCGGCGAGCGTGAGGTTCTCCTCGCCGGTCATGAAGGCGGAGGCGTAGGCGACCTCGGCCCAGCCGGTGATGAAGCTGTAGAACCCGGTGACGGCGAGGCCCGGCTTGGCCAGCGGCACGATGAGCCGCCAGAACGTGCCGAACGGATTGAGCCCGTCGACCCGCCCGGCCTCGTCGATCTCGACCGGGATGGTGTCGAAGTAGCCCTTCATCATCCAGGCGCAGAACGGCACGGCGATCGTCAGATAGGTGACGACGAGCCCGACGGGCTGGTTGAGCAGGCCGAGGCTCGCGAGCAGGTTGTACAGCGGCACGATGAGCACCGCGACCGGGAACATCTGCGTGATCAGGAGCATCCACATCAGCGGCCGCATGCCGGGGAACTTGAAGCGGCTCACCGCGTAACCGGTCGTGGCCGCGATGAAGACGCCGATCACCGTGGTCAGGCCCACCACGACGAGGGAGTTGAGGATCCAGTTCGGGAACTCGGTGTCGTTCAGGACGTGGTCGTAGTTGCCGAGGGTGAAGTCCTTCACCAGGTCGGTGGAGAAGGCCTCGCTCTCCGGCTTGAACGACGTGACCAGGAGCCACAGCGGCGGCAGGACCGCGATGGCGCTGGCCAGCAGCAGGGTCGCGTGCAGGGCGACCGACGCCAGCGGGCCGCGCTCGTCGCGCCCCCTGGGCTTGCGCTGCTTCACCTTCGGTTCGGTCGGCACGGTGGTCACCACACCTCTCCCTGCTTGCGGAGCGCGCGGCGGTAGGCCACCGCGATGATCGACAGAAGGGCGAGGATGAGCACGCCCCAGGCCGCGGAGCCCGCGAAGTCGCGGGGGCTGACGACGAACGAGAGCCGATAGGCGTACGTCACCAGGATCTCGGTGGAGTCTCCCGGGCCGCCCCTGGTCAGCAGGAAGATCACCGGGAACATGTTGAAGGTCCAGATGCCGCTGATCAGGATCACCGTGCTGGCCACGGAGCGCAGCCCCGGCAGGGTGATGTGCCGGAAGCGCTGCCAGGGGCCCGCGCCGTCCATCTCGGCCGCCTCGTAGAGCTCGCCCGGGATGGACTGCAGGCCGCCGAGCATGGCCACCAGCATGAACGGCACGCCGAGCCAGACGTTGACGGTGATCACCGAGAGCTTGGCCCAGGTCGGGTCGTTGAGCCACGGGACCGCGTCGATGCCGCCGCCCGCGAGGAGCTTGTTCAGCAGGCCCTTCTTCTCGTTGAAGAGGAGCCGCCAGGTGAAGACGGAGACGAAGGCCGGCACCGCCCACGGCAGGATGAGCGCCATCCGGTAGAGGGAGCGTCCCGCCAGCCTGCGGTTGAGCATCGTGGCGAGCGCGAGACCGAGCACGAAGGACAGCGCGACGCAGGACACGGTCCACACGACGGTCCAGGTGAGCCGGTCCCAGAAGACGCCGTCGGACAGGATCGCCTGGTAGTTGTCGAGGCCGACGGACTCGTAGGTGGCGGGGATGTCGTTGACGCCGATGTGCCGCTCGACGTTCGCCTCGTTGGCGTTGGTCGTCGACAGGTACACGCCCCGCACCAGCGGATAGCCGACGATCACGCCGATCACGATGACCACGGGGGCGACCATGGCCCACGCGTACCAGTAGGTGGCGAACGCCCTGCGCAGCCGTCCTGAATTCTTGGCGGGGCGGTGGCCGCGGCCGCGGATGCGCTGCGCATCCGCGGCCTTCACCACCGACCGGCCCGTCTCGACAGCCATGGGTCGGTCAGCCCTCCCTCTTACTCGTCGTCCTTGAGGAGTTACTTGTAGTCCTTGAGGAGCTTGCGGTAGGCGTCACCGATGCCCTTGGCGCCGTTCTCGGGCGAGGTCTTGCCGCTGAGCACCTTGCCCAGCTGCAGCCGGATCGGCTCGAAGAGCGCGTTGGCCTCCGGGATCCACGGCCGCTGCACGGACTTCTCCACGGCGGGCTTGAAGAACTGCACCATCTGGTTGTCCTTGACGGACTTCACGTCGTAGACGGAGGTGCGGGTCGGCAGCAGGCTGAGCTCCTCGGTGGTCTGCTGCTGCACCTTGGCGGAGCTCATGTACTTGATGAACTCGTACGACGCGTCGAGGTTCTCGGACCCGGCGTACGCGGCGAGGTTCCAGCCGCCCTGCGGGGCGCCCTGGCGCGCGCTGCCCGCCGGGGCCGGGGCGACGCCGAGGTTGCCCTTGTCGCCCTTGAACTCCTTGCCCTGCAAGGCGCCTTCGATGGACCAGGGGCCGTCGAGCGCCATCGCGACGTCGCCGTCCTTGAAGGCGTTGAGCTGGTTGTTGTAGCCGTCGCTCGCGTCGGTGACCGCCGCCTTGGAGTCGACGAGGTCCTTCATCACCGAGAAGGCCTTGGCGCCCTCGGGGTCGTCGACGGTGACCTTCTTGTTCTTGGTGTCCAGGAGGTCGCCGCCCTCTCCGTAGAGGTACGGGAGGTAGTAGTACGGGTCGTCGCCGCGGAGGTAGAGGCCGGTCTTGCCGGACTTGGACTTGATCTTCTTCGCGGCGGTCTTCACGTCGTCGAAGGACTTGGGCACGTCGACGCCGGCGGCCTTGAGCATCTTCTTGTTGTAGAAGAGCGCGAGGGTGTCGATGGTCTGCGGCGCGGCGTACGTCTTGCCCTTGAACTTCGTGCTCGCGGCGGCCTGCGGGAGGTAGTCGTCGGCCTTGTCGAGGGCGACGGTGTCGTCGAGCGGGGCGAGGTAGCCGAGGGAGGCGAAGTCCTGGGTCCAGGCGACCTCGGTGCGCATGACGTCCGGGGCGCCGGAGTTGCCGCCGGCGGCGTTCTTGAACTTGGCGTTGGCCTCGCCGAACGGCACGTTCACATAGTCGACCTCGACGTCGGGGTGCAGCTTCTCGAACCCCTTGGCGATCTTCTCGTACGCGCCCTTCTCGGCGTCGTTCGAGGTGTCCCAGAAGGTCACGGTGCCGGAGAGCTCGCCGGAACCCTTCTTGCCGCCGCTGCCCTCGTCGTCGCCCCCGCAGGCTGCCGCTGTCATGGCCAGGGCAGCAATCAGCCCGGTGGCCGCTATGCCACGCCGCATGTGAACTCCTTCAACTGATCCCGGAATCACGGGGAGACGAAGAGGTGCCTCCTGCTGGCCGCTCTCGACGCGGCGCCGGGTTGCCAGGAACGTAACAGCGTTGGAATGCGCCCGAAAGAGCTTGCGGCAAATTTCTGCAAGGACCGGTGATCGTTACGTCTGTGTGTCCTTACCGTTGCCGGTGCTGCGCTTGACAGCGTGCCGGGCGCGCTGAATACGCCTGCAAGGTTCTTGCAGGACAGCTCTTTCCGCAAGCTTTCACGGGCGGTGTGCAATCCCGTCGGCGACAGGTACAGTCCAGTGCCATGACCGCACGGCTTGTCGACATCGCAGCCCACGCGGGGGTCAGCGAAGCCACCGTGAGCCGCGTCCTCAACGGCAAGCCCGGAGTGGCCGTGGCCACCCGCGAGGCGGTGCTCGCCGCCCTCGACGTCCTCGGGTACGAGCGTCCGGTGCGGCTGCGCCGGCGCAGCGCGGGCCTCATCGGCCTCATCACTCCCGAGCTGGACAACCCGATCTTCCCCGCGTTCGCCCAGGTCATCGCGCAGGCCCTGACCCGGCAGGGCTACACGCCGGTGCTCGCGACGCAGACGCCCGGCGGCTCCACGGAGGACGAGCTCACCGAGATGCTGGTGGACCGCGGCGTCAGCGGCATCATCTTCGTCTCGGGGCTGCACGCCGACACCACCGCCGACATGGGGCGTTACGAGACGTTGCGCGCCCAGGACGTCCCCTTCGTCCTCGTCAACGGCTTCTCGCCGGACGTGAAGGCCCCCTTCGTCTCCACGGACGACCGCGCCGCCGTCCGGCTGGCCGTCACGCATCTGACGTCGCTCGGCCACACGCGGATCGGTCTCGCGGTCGGCCCCAAGCGGTTCGTCCCGGTGGTGCGCAAGATCGAGGGGTTCCAGCTGGGCCTGCTCGAACGCCTCGGCCTGGACCCCGACGAGTCGGCCGAGCTGATCCAGCACTCCCTCTACACCCTGGAGGGCGGGCAGGCCGCGGCCACCACCCTCATCAACCGCGGCTGCACGGCCGTCGTGTGCGCCAGCGACATGATGGCGCTCGGCGCCGTCCGGGCCGCCCGCGACCTGGGCCTGAGCGTGCCCCGGGACATCTCGGTGGTCGGCTTCGACGACTCCCCGCTCATAGCGTTCACCGATCCGCCGCTGACCACGATCCGACAGCCGGTGCAGGCGATGGGCCAGGCGGCGGTCCGCGCCCTGCTGGAGGAGATCGGCGGCACGCCCGCGCCGCACGGGGAGTTCGTCTTCATGCCGGAGCTGGTGGTGCGGGGCTCCACGGGGTCGGGGCGGCTCACGCCGCGATGAGCGGCTGCCACCACGAGCGGTGGCGGTCGTACCAGCGGGCCGTCTCGGCGAGCGCCGCGTCGAAGTCGGTGACCGGCCGGTAGCCCAGCTCGGTGCTGATCTTCGTGTGGTCGACGGCGTACCTGCGGTCGTGCCCCTTGCGGTCGGCGACATGGGTGATGCGCGTGGCGTCGGCGCCGCAGAGCGCGAGCAGCTTCCCGGTCAGCTCCAGGTTGGTGAGGGAGGTGCCGCCGCCGATGTTGTAGATCTCTCCCGCCCGTCCTCGCGTGCGGACCAGTTCGAGGCCGCGGACGTGGTCCGTCAGGTGCAGCCAGTCCCGCACTTGCAGCCCGTCGCCGTACACCGGGACGCTGCCGCCGTTCAGCAGGGAGGTCAGGAAGCGCGGGATGACTTTCTCCGGGTGCTGGTGCGTGCCGAAGTTGTTAGAGCAGCGGGTGACGCGCACGTCCAGGCCGTGGGTGCGGTGCTGGGCCAGGGCGATGAGGTCGGCGGCGGCCTTCGACGCCGCGTACGGGGAGTTGGGCCGCAGCGGGTCCTCCTCGGTGGCCGCGCCGCGCGGGATCGAGCCGTACACCTCGTCGGTGGAGACGTGGACGAAGGTGGTGACGCCGTGGCGGAGGGCGGCGTCGAGCAGGGTCTGGGTGCCGAGGACGTTGGTGCGGGTGAAGGCCGAGCCGTCCACGATCGAGCGGTCCACGTGCGACTCCGCCGCGAAGTGCACCACCTGGCCGTGGTGTGCGGCCAGCTCGCCGACCAGGCGGGCGTCGCAGACGTCGCCGCGCACGAAGGTGAGGCCGGGGTGGGCGCGGACCTCGTCGAGGCGGTGGAGGCTGCCCGCGTAGGTGAGGCTGTCCAGGACGGTCACCTCGACGCCGGGCGGCCCGGTGGGGCCGAGGAGCGTCCGGACGTACGCGGAACCGATGAAACCGGCGCCGCCGGTGACGAGGATGCGCCGGCCGCGGCGGCCCGTGGGGGCGGAGTGGTTCATGAGGTCAAGTGCACCTTGCTGTGGTCGCCGATGACGAGTCGGTGGGCCTGGGGCAGCCGGGGGGCCGGGGCCACGACCGCGCCGCGGCCGATGAGCGAGGACTCGATGCGGGACGCGCCCTCCACGTCCGCGCCGCGCAGCAGCACGGAGTGGGCGATGGCGCTGTCCTCGATCCGGCAGTCCTCGCCGATGGCGGTGTACGGGCCGATGCTGGAGTTGCTGATGACGGTGCCCGCGCCGATGACGGCCGGGCCGACGACGCGTGAGCCGCGCACGACGGCGCCCTCGGCGAGCCGGACCCGGCCGAGGACGGTGCTCTCCGGGTCGACCTTGCCGTCGAGGCGGCCCTCGATGCCGTCGAGCACCTGGCGGTTGACCTCCAGGAGGTCGTCGACGCTGCCGGTGTCGCGCCAGGGCCGGGTGGTGGTCTCCGCCCGCACCCGCAGGCCCCGGTCGAGCAGCCACTGCACGGCGTCGGTGATCTCCAGCTCGCCGCGCACGGAGGGTCTTATCGCCCGGACCGCTTCGTGGATGTCCGGGCCGAAGGCGTAGACGCCGATGAGTGCGAGGTCGCTGCGCGGCCGGTCGGGCTTCTCCGCGAGGCTCACCACGTCGCCGGCCGCGTCGAGTTCGGCGACGCCGAAGGCCGACGGGTCGGGGACGCGGGTGAGGAGGAGGCGGGCGGCGCCGGGCTGGGCTGCCGCGCGCTGGGTGAAGCCGGTGAGGTCGTCCTGGAGGTAGTTGTCGCCGAGGTAGAGCAGGAAGTCGTCGTCGCCGAGGAACTCCCGTGCGATCAGCACCGCGTGGGCGAGGCCGAGCGGCCGCTCCTGGTGGAGGTAGCTGACGCGCAGGCCGAAGGCGCCGCCGTCGCCGACGGCGGCGCGGACGTCGCCGCCGTGCCGGCCCACGACGATCCCGGCCTCCCGGATGCCCGCCGCGGCGATGGCCTCCAGGCCGTAGAAGAGCACGGGCTTGTTGGCGATGGGCAGCAGCTGCTTGGCGCCGGTGTCGGTGAAGGGGCGCAGCCTGCTGCCCGTTCCGCCGGCCAGGATCAGGGCCTTCAAGGAAGCCGTCCGCGGGGTGGGGCGGCCTGGGGATGCGTTCTCACGGGTCCCTCCTCGCTTGCGAGGCCTCGACTCAAGCAGAGCGCGGCACACCACCGCAAGAGCCAGCTGAAAGTTTCAGCAATCTCTTGCCAAGGGCGTGACGGCTTTGTTTGACTCGGTGCGCATCGCCGGTCCCGCCGCTCAACTTCGGTGCCGAACCGGGCAGTTCAGCGGCACCACACACACCGACTGGGGGCAGCAGTGACAGGTCACCGGCAGCGCGCCCGGCTCGACCGGGAGGCCCGGCACCTCGCGCCCGGCGCGTCGGAGGAGACCGCCGCCGGGCAGCGCGTCTTCGCCGAGGGGGCGGGCGCGCTCCTGACCGACCTCGACGGCAACCAGTACCTGGACTTCGCGGCCGGCACCCTCACGCAGTCGCTCGGCCACTGCCACCCGGAGGTCGTCGAGGCCCTCACCGCACAGGCCGGGCGGCTGTGGAACGTGCACGACGCCGCCACACCCGAGCGGGCCGACCTCCTCGACCTGCTCGCGCGGCTCCTGCCCGACCACCTGTCGACGTTCGCGTTCTTCTCCACCGGCGCCGAGGCCGTCGAGGCGGCCCTGCGCGTGGTGCAGGCGACCGCCCCCGCCGGGCGCAACCGGATCGGCGCGCTGCGCCACGGCTTCCACGGCAAGACGATGGGCGCCCGGATGCTCGTCCACTGGGACATCGGCCACCAGGCCTTCGCCGGGAACAGCGTCCTCGGCTACGCGCCCGACTGCTACCGCTGCCCGCTGGAGCTGACGTATCCGAGCTGTGAGCTGCGGTGCGCCTCGCTGGTGCGCAAGCACATCGCCGAGAAGCCGAACGTCGCCGCGCTGGTCTTCGAACCGGTGCAGGGCGCGGCGGGCGTCGTCGTGCCGCCGCCCGGCTACTGGGAGCGGATCGCCGAGGCCTGCCGGGCGAACGGCGTGCTGCTCGTCGCCGACGAGGTGCTGACCGGCGGCGGTCGCACGGGCGCCTTCCTGGCCTGCGAACTCCTCGGCATCGAACCGGATCTGGTGGTGCTCTCCAAAGGCATGGCGAACGGCTTCCCCTTCGCGGTGCTCGCCGGGCGCCCGGAGCTGCTGCGCTCCCCCGAGGCCGCCACGGCAGGTTCGTACGCGTCCACCTACGCGAGCAACCCGCTCGGCATCGCCGCGGCCCACGCTACGCTCCGCGTCATCGAGCGCGACGGCCTGGCCGAACGCGCTGCCGCGCTGGGCGAGTTGCTCAGTGACCGGCTCGCGGCCCTGCGTGCCCGGTTCGACCAGCTC
This sequence comes from Streptomyces sp. NPDC039462, assembly GCF_055639375.1. Classification (NCBI taxonomy): domain Bacteria; kingdom Bacillati; phylum Actinomycetota; class Actinomycetes; order Kitasatosporales; family Streptomycetaceae; genus Streptomyces; species Streptomyces sp. NPDC039462. The sequence goes on along the minus strand of NZ_JBVKAO010000003.1, from coordinate 109,139 downwards.
GGTGACGTGCGCGGTGTCGGGCTCCTGTACGGCCTTGAGTTCGTCACCGACCGGGAGAGCCGCACCCCCGCGCCGGATCTGGCCCGCGCCGTCCACAACGCCGCCCTCGACCTCGGCCTGCGCACGGCTCTCGGCGGCCACATCATCCGGCTCGCCCCGCCGTTCACGCTCGACGAAGCACAACTCGACGAAGGCGTGGCGCTGTTGGAGCTGGCCGTCGAGCGGGCCCGCGAGCAGGTGGTGACGTGATCGTCGCGGAGAACCTCACCAAGGAGTTCCGTGTCGCCGAGCGCAGGCCGGGCCTGCTCGGCAGCCTCGCCACCCTCCTGACCCGCGAGTACCGCACCGTGCATGCCGTGGACGGCGTCTCCTTCGAGATCCCCGCCGGGTCGAAGACCGCGTACATCGGCGCCAATGGAGCGGGAAAGTCCACCACCATCAAGATGCTCACCGGCATCATGACGCCGACCTCGGGGCGCTGCCTGGTCGCCGGCGTCGAGCCCTACCGCGAGCGGCGGCAGAACGCCCGCTCCATCGGCGTCGTCTTCGGCCAGCGCAGCCAGCTGTGGTGGGACCTGTCGGTGCCGGACTCCTTCCGCATCCTGCGCCGCGTCTACGACATCCCGGACCCGGTCTACCACCGCAACCTCGCGCTCTACCGCGACCTGCTCGACATCGACGCCCTCGGCACCACACCCGTACGGCAGCTGAGCCTCGGCCAGCGGATGCGCGCCGAGATCGCGGCGAGCCTGCTGCACGACCCGGCGGTCGTCTTCTGGGACGAGCCGACCATCGGCCTCGACATGGTCCTCAAGGAGGCCGTGCGGGACCTCGTCAACCGCGCGCACCGGGAGCTCGGCACCACCGTGGTGCTCACCAGCCACGACATCGCCGACATCGCCGCGATCTGCGACAGCGCCCTGGTCGTCGACCACGGCCGGGTCGTCCACCAGGGCACCATCCAGGACCTGCTGCGCACGGCCGACCGGCGCTCGGTCGCCTTCGACCACCGGGGCGGCCTCCCGCCGCGCGACGCCCTCGACCGGATCGAGCGGGGCCTGCCCGGCGTGCGGGCGGCCGTCGGCGACGGCGGCCGGATCCGGGTCGACTATCCGGCGGACCTCTTCACCTCCCGGCAGGTGCTCGCCTTCCTCCTGGACCACTTCGACCTCACCGACTGCTACGCGCCGGAGCCGGACCTGGAGGAGGTGCTGCGGCAGATCTACGGCCGGGCGCCGCGGCCCTCGCCGGTCGGCGCCGACGGTGGCCGCCCATGAACACCGGCCTGCGGCGCTACGTCCCCTTCGCCACCGGCGGCCTCCAGTCGCTGCTCCAGTACCGCTCGATGTTCGTCGTCACGGGCGTCACCGCCGCCGCGGGCGCCGCGGTGACCGTCTTCCTGTGGCGCGCGGTGTACGCGGGCTCCCCGGACGGCGTGGGCCCCGGCGGCTTCACGCCGGCGAGCATCACCACGTATCTGCTGGTGGCACAGGTCCTTCAGGTCCTGCACGCCAACCGGGTCGACGACGAGGTGGCCGCCGAGGTCTACCGCGGGGACGTCGCGGTGATGCTGGTGCGGCCGGTCAGCTATCCGCTGGTGCGGCTCTTCGCGTGTCTGCCGGTGGTCGCGGCCAACGCCGTCCTGGTCGGCGTGCCGGTGCTGGTGCTCTTCTCCTTCCTGGTGCCGCTGGCCGCGCCCCGGCCCGGCGACGCCCTGCTGTTCGCCGTGTCGACCGCCCTGTCGGTGCTCATCGCGTTCTGCGTGAACCTGCTGACCGGCATGACCGGCTTCCTCACCACGAACACGTGGGGGGTGCGGATGGTGAAGCAGAGCGTCGTCGCCTTCTTCGCCGGGCAGCTGGTGCCGATCGCGCTGATGCCGGGGCCGCTCGCCGCCGTCGCGCACGCGCTGCCGTTCAGGGGCATGGTCGACGGTCCGCTCACGCTCCTCCTCGGACGGTACGAGGGGGTGGGCGGGGCCGTCTCCGTGCTCGCCCAGCAGGCGGGCTGGGTCGTCGGCCTCACCGTCCTGTGCGCCGTGCTGTGGCGGGCCGCGCTCGGCCGTCTGGAGGTGCTCGGCGGATGACGCGCACACGCCTCGGCACGGCCCTGTGGTACGTCCGGCTCTCCTGGTTCCTCGGCGGGGTCGGCCTGCACCGGCTGGCCGCCTACCGCCTCGACTTCGCGCTCGGCGCCGGGGCGTTCCTGGTGCGGGTCGGCATCCAGACGGCGGTGGTGGGCCTGGTCTTCCGGCAGGTGCCGGCGGTGGGCGGCTGGTCGTACCACGAGGTGCTGTTCCTGCTCGGCTTCTCCCTGCTGCCGCGCGGCCTCGACCACCTCTTCACCGACCAGCTGTGGGAGCTGGGCCGCAAGCTGGTGCAGCGCGGCGAGTTCTACCGCTATCTGATCCGCCCGGTGAACCCGCTCTTCTCGCTGCTCTCGGAGCGTTTCTTCCACCCCGACGCGGTCGGTGAGCTGGTGGTGGGCGCGGTCCTCGTGACGTACGCGGGTGCCTCGCTCGACCTGGAGCTCACGGCGGTCCAGTGGGCGCTCGCGCCGCTGCTCGTGCTCTGCGGGGCGCTGATCCACACGGCGGTGAAGCTGTTCTTCGCGTCCCTGTCGTTCTGGACGGTGACGAGCCTGCCCGCGATGTACGCGGCGAGCCAGGTGTCGGAGTTCGCCGCGTACCCAATCGACATCTACCACTCGTCGCTGCGGGCGCTGCTGACGTGGGTGCTGCCGTTCGCCTTCACCTCGTACGTCCCGTGCGTCTATCTGCTGTCCGGCGGGACGGGGCTGCTCGGGTGGCAGCCCGTGGTGACGGCCCTGTCGCTGCTGCTCGCCCTGGCCGTGTGGCGGCGCGGCGTCAACGCGTACGAGATGACGGGGAGTTGAGGTCATTGATCCGGGACGAGGAGCTGGAGGCGCTGCTGCGCACGGCACCCTGGATGTCCGAGGGCGGGCGGAAGGCCGACCGGTACGAGCGGGTCGACCACGCCGTGCTCGGCTCCGCCGCGCTGCTGCTCGTCGTGGCGGCGGTCGGCGGGCCCGCGGCGGGCCGGCGGTTCTTCGTGCCGGTGGCCGTCCACGGCGGCCTCCAGGAGGCCCACGCGAGCGAGGAGTTCCACCGGACCGCGGTGCTCAGGACACTGTCCGGCGGTCTGCTGCACACGGCGCGCGGCGGCACGGTGGAGTTCCGGAGCGCGGCCGGCGGGCCCGGGGCCTCGCGCGAGGTGCGGCGGCTCTCCTTCGAGCAGGGCTGGTCGTCCAACGCCCTGTCGCTGATGGAGGTCGGCGGCGTCGCGCACATCCACAAGACGTACCGCTGCCTCGACGAGAGCGTGCGGGAGCCCGACCTGCTGCGGCTGATGAACGGCACCGGGCGCACACCGGAGTGGGCGGGCGACTACGCGTACACCGACCCCGCGTCCGGGACCCGCCATCCGCTGGGCGTCGTCTACCGCTACGCGCCGGGCGAGGGCATCGACGTACCGCTGCGGCAGAACATCAGGGCGCTGTGGCCCGCGCTGCCCCGGCTCCTGGAGAAGGGTACGCCGGACGAGGCGGCGCGCCACCATCTCCGGCCGCTGGAGCGGCCGTTGCGGGAGGCGGGGCGTTTTCTGCGCGGCTTCCACGCGGATCTGGCGGAACGGCTCGGCGACGGCACACCGCAACCCGCCTATCCGGTGGGCGAACAACTGGCGCGGGCCGAGGACCGGCTCGCCGAGCTGCACGGCCGCACCACCGCCGACCCGGCGCTGCCCGCCCGGGCCGTGCGGGACGCGTTCCGTGCCCTGGACGGCGAAGTCGCGGCACTGCGGCGGGCGACGACCCGGCCGGGCGCGGCCTGGACGGGCGGCCCCTGCCACGGCGACCTGCACCTGTCGCATCTGCTGTGGCGCCCGCTCGCCCTGATCGACCTGTCGACGCCGAGCACGGCCCCGACCGCGCCGGGCTGGGCCGCGCAGTCACCGCTGGAGGACGTGGTCGCCCTGCGGCGGGGCCTGGAGTACTTCGCGGCGGACGAGGCGGCGTTCGAAGTGGCTGGGCGCCTTGGCGTCGACTCGCTGGAGGCCATGTTCGGTGCGCTGGACGGCGCGGCGGACCTTCCCGAGGACCGGCAAGGCACCCTGCGCCAGGTGTTCGCGGTGGCGGACAGCTGGCGGGACCGCGTGCAGGAGCTGCTCCTCGGGCCCGCCGCCGACGATCCGCTGCGGCGGCTGCTCTACCTGCGCAGGCTGCTCCACGAACTCGCCTACAACCACGCGCATGCGCGCCCCTACCACGCCGCGATCGACCTGCGCCACGCGCTGCGCCTGGGCAGCCCCAACCACGAGGACGTGAGGCCGTGACGACCCCGCACACCCCCCGTATGCACATCATCGAGACCTACTTCGAGTGCTGCGGCTTCGACCACACCTTCTTGCAGGGCGGCACCTCGGTGTACCTGTGGAACCTCTCCCGGGCCTTCGCCGCGCGCGGCCACCGCGTCTCCATCGTCACGCCCGCGCACGGCAGGCTCGACGACCTGCGCTCGCGCTACGACGTGGAGGACCTGCCGTACGAGGACACGTACACGCTCCCGCTCGTCCTGGACCCGCGGGTGTGGCAGGGCTTTCCCGCCGAGACGGCGCTCGGGCTGCGCACGACCGCGCACCGCATCCGGCTCGAAGGCGTCGACCTGTACTTCCTCTCCAACGACTACCTCGACCGACTGCCCGTCACCTTCTATCCGCCGTACTCCGCCAAGGGCCGGGACCTGGTCTTCTTCAAGCCGCTCGTCTTCCAGGCCGACAGCGTGCGGTTCCTGCGCCGCTGGTTCGGCGAGGAGCGGGCCGTGGTGCACGCGCACGAGCCGTACTACCACTACCTGCTGCCCGCGGCGCTCCGCGACGACCCGACGAAACTGGTCGTCAGCACCGTGCAGAGCAACATGCCCATCACTAAGAAGGTGTACGGGCCCGAGGTGCGGCGGCTCCTCGAACTCCTCGACGCCAAGGCCGTCTTGCCGGCGCCGGCGGAGCGGGACGAGCACGCGGCCCCCGCGGCCATCGTGCAGTACCAGCAGCTCACCCACCTCCACTACACCTACCCGCCCGACCACGTCGCCCTCTACGAACTCACCGCCGAGCACGCCGATCTGATCGACTTCCTCTCCCCCGGGCAGCTGGACTTCTACGCCTCGTTCCGCGACACCCCGTTCGCCGAGCTCTTCGAGCGGCTCCCGATGGCCGACGTCGTGCGGCGCAACGCCCACAAGATGTTCGTGGGCGGCTGCGCGATCTCCGACGAGTGGCTCGCGATGGACCCGGCCGGCGTCGACCGCGCGGCCGTCCTCGGCGGCCTCGGCCTCGACCCGGCCCTGCCCACCTTCTTCCACAACGCGCGCTACGCGGTCCACCACAAGGGCCAGGTGGAGCTGGTGCGGGCGGTGGACCGGGTCCTGAGCGAGGGACTGGCCGCCAACTTCGTGCTGCGCTGCATCGCCGGTGAGGGCATCGACGACCCCTTCTTCCACGAGGTGGCACGGCGGCACGCGGGCCGGCTGCACCTGGAGTGGGAGCGGGTCGACGAGCGCCGGGTGTTCGCGTACGCGGCGAGCTCGGACTTCTGCCTCTTCCCCTCCAAGTTTGAGATGGACACCTTCCTGATCGCCCAGGGCGAGGCGATGGCGTGCGGGGCCGCACCCATCGCCACGGCCCAGGAGGGCATGGCCCACTTCCGGCACGCCGAGGGGCCCGAGACGGGCACCGGCTTCGCCGTGAACCGGTCGTTCGCCGAGGACGACCCGCTGCTCACGGACGCGCTCGCCGACCGCATCCGGGACGCGGTTGCGCTGTGGTCCGACGACCCCGCCCGCTACCGGGAGCTGTCGGCGCGGGCGTCCGCCGTCGCGCGCGGCTTCACCTGGGAGCGCTGCGCGGACCTGCACCTGGCCGCCTTCGGCCGGCTGTGGAGGGGCGAACCCGCCGAGGTGCCCGACGAACTCGCCCTGCGGCACGGCTGGTTCGACGCCGTGCGGGGAGCGCCGGCCGAGGCGGTGCGGGAGGCGGCCGTCGCGCACGGCGCCGTGGAGGTCTACGAGCGCCACGCGCCCCTGGACGCCGACGCCGCGCTCCGCATCTTCGACACCGCCTGGCGGCGCGCCGACTTCGCCGCCTGCGAGCGGGTCCTGGAGCGGGCGCCGAGCGGTGCCGTGCGACGGGAGGACGTGGACCGGCTGCGCGGTCGCCTCGCCGTCGTCGCCGACGGGCGGATCCGCTACCGGCTCCCGCACGCGGAACGCGTCGAGCTGGTCACTCCCTCCGTCCCCGCCGACCCGTCCGACACCGCCGACGCCTCCAGCACCGGTGGGCAGGGCCGCGCCCTCCCCCGCGTACAGCTTCTGGAGCGCATCGCACCGGGCGAGTTCACGGGACCGGCACCCGACCGGCCGGGCGCCCGGCTGCTCCTGACGCTGTCCTCCGGGCGCGTCACCTGGGACGAGGTGCGTCATGGCTGACCGGAGCGTCGCGGACACGGTCCGCACGGTGCTGCTCGCGGGCGGCGAGGGCAGGCGCATGGGTCCGCTCGGCGCGGGGCGGCTCAAGCCGCTGGTGCCGTACGGCGGGGCCTGCCGCCTCATCGACTTCAGCCTCGCCAACGCCCGTGCCTCCGGCCTCGGCGAGGTGCTGCTGCTCTCCCAGTACGAGGAGCGGCAGCTGATGGACGACCTGCACCGGGTGTGGAACCAGGGGCCGGAGTTCCGGGTGCACTTCGGTCCGTACGACCGTGCGTACACGGCGGCCGGGACGCACCCGCCGGACGAACTGCCTCCGCGCACCTGGCCTTTGGAGCGGGGTACGGCCGACGCGCTGATCCGTAAGGGCGGGTACGTCTTCGAGGGCGACAGGGGTGGCCGGCACGACGCCGAGCACGTCCTCATCCTGCACGCCGATCACGTCTACCGCTTCGACTACCGGCCGCTGATCGCCGCCCACCGGGCGTCGGGGGCGGCGCTGACCCTCGCGTACCAGCGCATCGAGCCGCGCTGGGTGCACCTCTTCGGGATGGTCGAGTTCGATCCGCGGGGCAGGCTCACCGCGTTCGTCGAGAAGCCCGAAGTGCCCACCAGCGACCTGGTGTTCGCGGCGTTCTGCGTCTTCGACGCGAAGATCCTGCGCCGGTACCTGGAGCAGCTGGACGGCACCGACTGGCAGCACGACATCAGCAGGGACGTGATTCCGGCGATGCTCGCGGCCGGTGAGCACATCCGCGGCCACGAGGTGGCGGGGCACTGGGAGGACATCGGCACCGTCGAGCGCTACCACCGCGCGCATCTGGCCCTCGCCGCCTCCCCCACGACCGGGCTGCCCGTGGACCGGATGCCGTGGACCCTCGCCCCCGGCGTGCGGCGCGCCTGGGTGGCGGACGACTTCGGGGTGCGCTCGTCGGTCGTGGCGTCGGACCTCGTCAATGACGGCCGGGTGGCGGAGAGCGTTCTCTTTCCCGGCGTGCGGATCGGCGCGGGCGCGCGGGTGCGGCGCAGTGTGGTGCTGCCCGGCGCCCGGATCCCCGCGGGCGCCGACATCGACGGGGCGGTGTTCATGGAGGACGGGCGGATCCAGCAGGTGACGCCGCCCGTGCCGCAGGACCGGGCTCTGACGGAGACAGAAGGAGTACGCGCATGAGCGAGCCGCAGTACGACGTCCTGGTGGTCGGCGGTGCCGGAGTGGACACCATCGTGCGCGTCGAGGAACTCCGGCTGCCGCCCGGGGACTCGGTGTTCGTGCCGCCCGTGTACGACTACGTGGCGCACACCGGCAACGGGGTCGCGCTCGGCTGGCACGCCCTCGGGCTCGCCACCAAGTTCATCGACTTCCTCGGGGACGACGCGCAGGGACGCTCCGTCCTCGACGCGTACGCCGCGCGCGGCCTGGACTTCAGCCATGTGGTCTCGCCGCACGGCACCCCGCGTGGCGTCAACCTGGTCGATCCGCAGGGCCGCCGGTTCTCCTTCTACGACGGCCGCCACCCCGCCGGCCTGCGGCTGCCCCGCGACTTCTACCTGCCGTACCTGGAGCGCGCCCGGCACGTCCACCTCTCCATCACCGGCATCAACCGCGACATGTACGACGACATCCGCAGACTCGGCCTGACGTGTTCGACGGACCTGCACGACTGGGACGGGCACAACCCGCACCACCGCGGGTACGCGCTCGCCTCCGACCAGGTCTTCCTCAGCGCCGCCGCGATCCACGGCCGCGTCGACGAGGTGCTGCACTCGATCCTCGACGAGGGCAGGGCGCGCCTCGTCGTCGCCACGGACGGCGCGGACGGCTGCCACGTCCTGGTGCGCGGCGACGCGGCGGTGCGGCACTTTCCCGCGGTGCGGCCGGAGCGGCCCGTGGTCGACAGCAACGGCGCGGGGGACGCCTTCGTCACCGCCTTCCTGTACGCCCTCTTCGAAGGAAAGCCGGTGGAGGAGTGCGTGCTCGCCGGGTCCGTGTCGGGGGCGTTCGCCTGCGGGAGCGCGGGCACCCACACCGAGTTCATCGACCTGCCGGGGCTGCGCGCCGCATGTGCGCGCGCGAGGACGGACGGCGGAGCGAGAGCGAACGCCTGGGCCGCCCCGGCCGCCGAGTGAAGGGCACCCCTCACGTGCACATCATCAACTTCTCGTTCGAGTGCGGCGGTTTCGACAACCGGCTGATGCGGGGCGGGCTCTCGCCCCTGGTCTGGAACCTGTCCCGGGAGTACGCCGCACGCGGCCACCGCGTCTCGGTGATCACCCCGGCCCACGGGCACCTCGACCGGCTCCGCAAGACGTTCCCGATCGAGGAGCTCGACTATCGCGCGGACCACGTGGTGCCGCTCGTCCTCGACCCCAAGGTGTGGCCGGACCACCCCGCCGAGACCGCCGTCGAGCTGACCACGCGCGCGTACCGGCTGCGCCTCGACGGCGTGGACGTCTACTTCCTGTCCGACGCGTACCTGGACCTGCTGCCCGACCGGCTGTATCCGCCGCCGGGCATGGAGGGCGGGGACCTGGCGTACTTCAAGCCGCTGGTGTTCCAGGTGGACGGGCTGCGCTTCCTGGAGTCGGACGTGCTCGGCGGCGGGCCCGCGGTCGTCCACGGCTTCGAGCCGTACTACCACTACCTCCTGCCACCGGTGCTCGCCGCCGACCCGCTGCGCCGGACCGTGAGCACGGTCGCGGCCAACGCACCGGTCGGACAGCAGGTCCACCGGCCGCAGGTGGAGCGGCTGCTGGCGCTCTTCGGCGCGGCGGACGTGGACCTCGACGCGCTCGACGGTCCGCCGCCCCCGGAGGACAGTGCCGTCGCGACGATGGCGCGGGCCCTCGCGGGCACGCGGATGCACCAGGAGAGCCGGCCCGATCACGTCGGCGTCTTTCCGCTGGTGGCCGCCCACGCGGACCTCGTCGACTTCGTCTCACCCGGACAGCGCGCCTACTGCAGCACCTTCGAGGGCACCCCCTTCGAGGCGCTCTTCGCCACGCTGCCGGTGGCCCGCGAGCTCCGCGCGCACCCGCACAAGCTCCTGATGGGCGGCTGCGGTGTCGCGGACAGCTGGCTGGAGCGGGATCCGGCGGCGGTGGACCGTGCCGCGGTCCTGAAGGGCCTCGGCCTCGACCCCGCCCGCCCCGTCTTCTTCCACGCCGCGCGCTACGCGGTGCACCACAAGGGCCAGCTGGAGCTGGTGCGCGCGATGGAGGAGGTCCTCGCCGACGACCCGGAGATCAGCTTCGTCGTCCGCTGCTCGACGGGCGGCGGCGGTGAGCCGGCGCCGACGGCCGCGAACGCGTACTTCCAGAGTGTCGCCGACCGGCACCCCGGTCAGGTGTACCTGGACTGGCGGCTCGCCGACGAGGACACCCTCTTCGAGCAGGCCGCCTGCGCCGACTTCTGCGTCTACCCGTCCAAGTACGAGCTGGACGGCTTCCTCATCGCCCAGGCCGAGGCGATGGCCTGCGGGGCGGTACCCATCGCCACCGCCCAGCGGGTCACCGGCCACTTCGGGCACGCCCGGCCGCTGACCGACCCGGAGGCGACCGGCTTCTCCGTGCGCGGCTCGTTCCGTGACGACGACCCGCTGCTCGCGCGTGAACTGGCCGGACGCATACGGGAGGCCGCGGCGCTCTTCCGGGACGCCCCGGCCACGTATGCCCGCCTCTCGGCCAACTCCCGCGGCCTGGCCCGCCGGTTCACCTGGTCGCGGAGCGCGGAGCTGCGACTCGCGGCGTTCGCCACGGTGCTGCGCGGCGAACGGCTCGCCTTCCCCGCCGAGGAGGCCATCTCGTACGGATGGTTCGACGCGCTGGACGACGCGGACTTCGCGCGGTTCCGCGAGGAGATCGCGCGCGCGGCGGCCGAACGGGGCGACGCGACGGCGTACGCCCGCTGCGCCCCGCTGGACGGCCCCGCCCATGAGCGCCTTTTCGAAGCGGCCTGGGTCCGGGCGGACTTCGCGCGCTGCGCGGAACTCGCGTCTCTCGCCGGCCGCGCCGACTGGACGGCACGGCTGACTTCCCGCTGCCGCCTCACTCCGGCCCCCGCCGGTGACGGTGCCGGGTGGCGGGTTGAGTACGTCCACGCCGGGGCGGAGCGCGTGGAGGTGGTGGTGGAGTCACCGGGCACGGCGCGGACCGTCGGCGCCCTGGAGTCCCCCGCAGAGGCCGCCACCTCCGACGAGGCGGTGCCGACCGGAAGCGGCGCCGGTTTCCTGGCCCTGGAGCGCGGGGAGCGCGGCACCTTCCACGGAACCCTGACCGCGCCGCCGGTCGGGCACGAACTGGTCGCCATGGTGACCTTGCGCTCGGGGCGCATCGCGTGGGACGCGATGCCGGTCGACGGGGTGGCGGCGGGGCCGGTGGATGAGGCCACGGCGGAAGCCACGGCACGTGTCGTCGAGGTCCCTGTTTCGGTGCCGTACCGGGTCGTCGCCACCGATCTCGACGGCACGCTGCTGCGCGGTGACCTGTCCGTGTCGGACCGCACGCGGCGGGCTCTCGCGCTGGTCGCCGGTGCGGGCGCGCACCATCTGGTGGTCACCGGGCGGCCCGCCGCCGCCTGCCGGCAGTTCCTCACGGAGCTCGGGTACCGGGGCCTCGCGGTGTGCGGGCAGGGCGCCCAGTTGTACGACGCGGGTGCGGACCGGCTCCTCGACTCCGCGCAGCTGGACCTGGAGCTGGCCCGGTCGGTGGTCGCACGGGTCGAGGACGTGCTCGGCACGGTGGAGCTCGGGGTCGTCACCGCGCCGCCCGAGAGCCGCTTCAAAGTGACTCCGCGGTTCGGGGAGCGGGTCCGGCACGGGTGGGACGTGACGGCCGACCGGGAGCGGCTGTGGGCCGGCCCCATCGACAAGCTCGTCCTGCACCACCCCGAGGTGCCGGAGGACCAACTGGCCGCCGTCGCCCGCGGGTTGTGCGGCGACGAGGTGACCGTCGTCCACTCCGTGAAGGGCATGGTGGAGGTCCTGCCGCCCGGCATCACCAAGGGCACGGGGGTCGCGCGGGCGGCGCGACTCCTGGGGTTCACCGGTGCGGACACGGTCGCGTTCGGCGACATGCCCAACGACGTTCCCCTCCTCGCCTGGGCCGGCCACGGGGTGGCCGTCGCCAACGCGCACGCGGAGCTGCGCGCGATGGCCGACGAGATCGCGCCGAGCAACGACGAGGACGGCGTCGCCGCAGTCCTGGAACGCCTCTTCGCCCCGTCCGCCGCCGCAGCCCGAGCGCAGGCCCTGTCATGACGGACGCCCTGTCCGACCTCGCCCGCGCGCACGGAGTGGCCACCGCCTACACCACCGACCGTGGCCACCGCGTCGACGTCACCCCGGACACGCTCGTCGCCGTGCTCGCGGCGTGCGGCGTGGACGCGGGCACGGAGCGGGCGGCGCGGGCAGCGCTGGAGGCCCACCGGAGCGAGCGGGCGGCGCGGCTGCTGCCGCCGTGTGTGCTGGTGCGGGTGCCGGTAGGAGACGGATCCGGCGGGCGGGGCGCCTCGGATAGGCGGGCCGGCCGTCGCGGCGGACCGCAGGGCCCGGGTGGGACTGACACCACTCCACCACTCCGCCTCCCCGAACACACCCACGCCACCGTCCAGTTGGAGCACGGCGGCACCGTCCCCCTCTCCCCCGGCCTCCCGCCCGGCCACCACACCCTCCACGTCCGCACGCCCGACGGCCGTCAGGCCTGCGCGCCCCTGCTCGCCGTGCCCGAGCGCCTGCCCGCTCCGGCGCGCCGCACGTGGGGGTTCCTCGTGCAGCTCTACTCCGTGCTGTCGCGCCGGTCCTGGGGCATGGGCGACCTCGGTGATCTGGCGGAGCTCGCCTCCTGGTCGGGGCGGGAGCTGGGCGCGGGCTTCGCCCAGCTCGGGCCGTTGCACGCCGTGGAGCCGGGGGCGCTGCCCGACCCCTCCCCGTACCGGCCGAGTTCGCGCCGGTTCGCCGACCCGATGCACGTCCGCGTGGAGGCGGTGCCCGAGTACGCGTATCTCGACGCCTCGGCGCGCCCCGCCGTCGAGCGGCTCGTCGAGCGGGCCCGGCAGCTCAACGACGGGGTGCTCAGCGGGAGTTCGCTCATCGACCGGGAGGCCGTGCGCGATCTCAAGCGCCGGGCGCTGCGTGCCGTGCGCGACGTCCCGTTGTCGCCGGGGCGCGCCGCCGCCTTCGCCGCGTACACCGAGCGCGAGGGGCAGGGGCTCACCGATCACGCCACGTGGTGCGCGCTCGCCGATGTGCATGGCGGCGCCTGGCGTTCCTGGCCCGCCGAGCTGCGCGACCCCCGCTCCCCGGCCGTGGCGCGGGCCAGGGAGGAGCTCGCCGAGGCCGTCGACCACCACCGGTGGCTCGCGTGGATCACCGACGAGCAGCTGGCGGCCGCCCAGGCGGCGGCGGTCGGCGCGGGCATGCCGGTGGGGCTCGTCCACGACCTGGCGGTCGGCGTCGCACCGGAGGGCGCCGACGCGTGGGCCCTGCAACACTGCCTCGCCGCCGGCATGAGCGTGGGCGCGCCGCCGGACGACTTCAACCCGCGCGGCCAGGACTGGGGCCAGCCGCCCTGGCGTCCTGACGCCCTGGCCGCCGAGGGCTACCGGCCCTTCGCCGAGCTGCTGCGCGCGGGCCTGCGGCACGCCGGCGCCCTGCGGGTCGACCACGTGATGGGGCTTTCCCGGCTGTGGTGGGTGCCCGAGGGGCGCCCGCCGACGGAGGGCACGTACGTCGGGTACGACCGGGACGCCATGCTCGGCGTACTCGCCCTGGAGGCGTACCGCGCGGGTGCGGGCGTGATCGGCGAGGATCTCGGCACCGTCGAGGACGGCATGCGCGAGGAGCTCGCCGCGCGCGGCATGCTCGGCACCTCCGTGCAGCGCTTCGAGTACCTGGGCGGCTCCACGGGCCGGCACGGACCGCTGCCGCCCGGCCAGTGGCGCGCGGACTGTCTGGCCACGCTCACCACCCACGACCTGCCCACGACGGCGGCCTGGCTCTCCGGCGAGCACGTGGAGCTCCGGGCTCGGCTCGGGCTGCTGACCAGGCCGGAGGCGGAAGAGAAGGCCGCGGCCGCCGCCGAGCGCGACGGCTGGCTCGCCGAGCTGACCCGGCTCGGGCTGCTGCCCGACCCGGACGGCGAGGTCGCCGCCCTGCACCGGTTCCTGCGGCTCACACCGGCCCGGATGCTCGGCGTGTGGCTGCCGGACGCGACGGGTGACCGCCGCCCGCAGAACCTGCCGGGCACCGCGAGGGTGCACCCCAACTGGCGGCTGCCGGTGGCGGACGCGCGGGGGCGCCCGGTCCCGCTGGAAGAGCTGCCCCGGACCGCGCTCCTGCGGACCCTGGCGGACGTCTTCGCGGACCTGGAGAGGGAAGGCCCGCACGACCCCCACGACACCGCCCGCGCACCGGACGACACCACAGAGAACGCGAACGCGAACGAACCCGAGGAGAGACATGGCAGGCCAGGTTCTTGCTGAGGCCGAGGGGGTCCGCGAGGACCCCGGGGGCTTCGACCTGCTCGCACCGGACGGCACCGGCTACCGCGTCGACGTCACAGGCGGGGTCTTCTCCCCGGACAATCCGCTGCTCGCGGAGTACGTCGCGGGCCGCCGCGTGGTGGCCTTCATCGGCCCCACGGTGGACCGGCTCCACGGCGAGCGGCTGCGCGGATACCTCGAAGCCCGTCTGGAGCCCGGCAGTTGGAGCGTGCACACCATCGCCACCGGAGAGCGGAACAAGTCGCTCACGTCGGTCGAGGAGGTCTGCGCGACGGCCAAGGCGGCGGGCCTCGACCGGCACGGCGTGATGCTCGCGGTGGGCGGCGGCATCGTCGCGGACATCGTCGGCTTCGCCGCGTCCATGTACGCCCGCGGCATCCGCTACATCAAGGTCAACACCAGCCTGGTGGGCCAGGTGGACGTCGGCGTCGGGGTCAAGACCGGCGTCAACGCCCTGCACACCAAGAACATGTTCGGCGCCTACCACCCCGCCCACGCCTCCCTGAACGACCCCGCGCTCCTCGACACGCTGCCCGCGCGCGAGATCCGCTGCGGCCTCGCCGAGATCGTGAAGATGGCGGTGATCCTCGACGGCGAGCTGTTCCGGACCCTGGAGCGCCATCCGGACGCCTTCCTGCGCACCCGGCCCGGCGCGCGGGTGGACGAGACGGGGCCGGGCGGCACCGGGGCGGATGGCGGCGATGTGGAGACGTACATCATCCGTACCTCCATGCGGCTCATGATGGAGGAGCTGTGCCCGAACCTGCGCGAGCACGAGCTCGCCCGTCTCGTCGACTTCGGCCACACCTTCAGCCCGGTGATCGAGACGGCGGGCGGCCACCGGCTTGCCCACGGCGAGGCGGTGGCCGTCGACATGGCGCTCTCCGCGCACCTCGCGCGGCTGCTCGGGCTCACCGACGCGGAGACCTGCGAGCGCATCGTGGCCCTGCTCGAACGGATCGGGCTACCGGTGTACGACCCGGAGACCTGCACGCCCGAACTGATGACACAGGCCCTGCGCGCGTCCTGGCAGCGCCGGGGCCGCAAGCTGCACCTGGTCGTGCCGACGGCCCTCGGCAAGGCGACCTTCGTCGACGAGCTTGAGGACGTCCCGGCGGGCACACTGCGGGCCGCCCTGGACGCCCTCGCGGCACGGGCGACGCGGGCGACGCGGGAGGTGCGGCGCGATGGCTGAGGCCCGCACCCGCAACGTACGCGATCTGCTGACCGCCAAGGAGCACGACCACGGCGGCATCGGCACCATCCTCGCGCACCGCGTCTTCGCCCGCGAAGCGGGCGGCCCCGGCGCCGAGTTCATCGATCTGGCGGTCCTGCCGCCCGGCACCTCCATCGGACGGCACCGGCACGGCGCGGACCGCGAGACGTACATCGTGCTCGCCGGGAGCGGGCTGATGTTCCTGGACGGCAAGGAGTTCCGGGTGGGCGCGGGAGACGTCGTCGTCAACCGGCCCCACGGTGAGCACGGCCTGCGCAACGACAGCGCCGACACCGATCTGCATCTGCTGGTCTTCGAGGAGGAACTCCGTGACCACGACGGCGGCTGACCGCCCCTTCACCGTGGCCGACCGCCCCTTCACCGTGCTCGACGTGGGCGGAACCACGCTGCGGGTGGGGAGTTACTCGCCCGCCACTGGCCGGCTCTCGGGGGTGCGCCGGGTCCCGGTCGAGGGCATGGCGCTCCACCCGGACGACGGCGTGCCCGTGCTGCAGGAGCGAGTGGTGGAGCAGATCGTGCGCGAGGTCGACCGGCACGGGGCCGGTGCGGTGCCGCGCGCGGTCGGCGTCGCCTTCGCCGGTCCGGTCACGGCGGAAGGGCTGGTCGTGGCCGCCCCGACCGTGTGGGGGCGGCGCGGTGCACCGCTGCCTCTCGGCGCGCTGTTGAGCGAGCGGCTCGGCGCGCCCGTGACCGTCGTCAACGACCTCACGGCTGCGGCCTGGCGGTACGCAGCCACGGAGACCGAGCCGTTCTGTCTCCTCACCGTCAGCTCCGGCATCGGCAACAAGGTCTTCCTCGGCGGGGACGTGCTCGTCGACCCGGCGGGTCACGGCGGTGAACTCGGCCACTGGGTCTGCGATCCCGCGCCCGACGCGCCGCTGTGCGACTGCGGTGGCCGCGGCCACCTCGGCGCCGTCGCCTCCGGGCGCGGTGTGCTCGCGGCGGCCCGGCGCGCCGCGGTCGCCGACCCGGCGGGCTTCGCCGCGTCGCGCCTCGCCGCGCTCTGCGGGGGCCATCCCGACACGATCGGGAATCCGGCCGTCGCCAAGGCGGTCGGGGAGGGCGACCCGTTCGCCACGGAAGTGCTCCGGGGCACGCTCGTGCCGCTCGCCCAGGCGGTTACGGCCGTCTTCACCTCGATCGGCGTCCGCCGCTTCATCGTGATGGGCGGCTTCGCGCTGGGGGTCGGCGAGCGCTACCGGGCGTTGCTGGTCGAGGAGTTGGCGCGCCAGGGCTGCTTCGGCCTCCCGGCGGACCGCGTCGACGATCTGGTGTCCCTCGGCGCCCCCGACGACGACCACGGGCTGCTCGGCGTCGGCCGCCTCCTGTCGAGCCGGACCGCGGCCGCGGGCGGTCCGTGCGGGCAGGATGCCCGATGACGGCGCCCCTGGTCCCCGGCGGCGCCCGCACCCTCGTCGTCGGCAGCGGCTTCGTCGGCACCGGCATCGCCCGGCGGCTCGCGCGGGCCGGTGACACGGTGACCCTCGTCTCGCGCGGGCGTCCCGCCCGGCCCCCCGAGGAGTACGGGGCGCGCTGGTCCGCGCTCGACGCCACGGACGGCGCGGCCTGCGGCCGTCTCGTGTCACGGCTGCGGCCGGAGCGGATCGTCCTGGTGCACGGCCCCTCCGACGTCACCTGGTGCGAGGCACACCCCGAGGAGGCGGCCGCCGCACACGCCGCGGTGGCCACCAACTTCGCTGCGTTGCCCGGCACTTCGCGCCTCGTCATGATCTCGACGGACAACGTCTTCGACGGTCACGCGTGGCACAACACGGAGCGCACCCCGGTCTCGCCCGCCAACGCCTACGGACGCGCCAAGCGCCGCGCCGAGCAGCTGCTGCTCGCCCGGGCCGAGCGGGCCGTCTGCCTGCGGGTCAGCCTCGTCTACGGCCACGAGCCCGTGGACGCGGGCAAGTGGCTCAACTTCTTCGCCGCCTGCGCCCACCGGCTGACCGCCGGCGCGCCGGTCGAGGCGCCCGACGACCACTGGACCACGCCGGTCCACGTGGACGACGTGGCCGACACCGTGGCCACGCTCCTGACCGGCACGGACCCGCTCCCCCCTGTCCTGCACCTGGGCGGCCCCGACCGGATCACCCGCGCCGAGTGGGCCGCGGTCATCGCGGAGTCCCTGAACGCCCCGGCCGGTCTCGTAGTGCCGGTCCCGAAGGCCCGCAGCCGCTACGCGTCACGCCCCGAGAACGCCTGCCTGGTCAGCGAGTTGCTGCCGACCCTGCCGGCCACGCGCGCCGTCTCCGTACGCGGGGTACGGGACGGCGCGCGCGACCTGGCGTCCGCGTTCCTGTCCTAGGACCTGGGGCGGACGCCCCGCCTGCCCAGCGAGGCGTCGGGGTCCTTCGGGAGTCCCGGCGCCACGCTCGTGGCCCCCAGCAGCGCGCCGTCCGTCGCGCGCTGGGTGGCCAGGAGCTGCCGGGCCCGCCGCGCCTCGGGGATGCGGTGCCGGTCGCGCGGATCGACGGTGAACTCCGCCGTGCCGTCCTCGGCCGTCCCGCTCTTCACGGGGTCGAGCCGCAGCCAGTGCCCCTCGTCCGAGAGCGCGCCGTCCTTCAGAGTGATGCCTCCCCCGGGTGCGTACACCAGCTGGCGGCTGGCGACCCCCGTGCCTCCCGACGGCCAGGCGACGGTGTCCTCGTCCACCCAGCGGGCCTTGGCCGCGGCCAGATCGAGGCCGAGCGACCCGCCCACCGCGGGCGTCAGGTACGCGGGCTCGCCCGCCACCCGCCACACCTCATGGCCGTACAGCTTGATGTCGAGCGCCTCGTCGCCCGCGACGTCCTTCTCCTCCTTCTTGTGCAGCACATAGCTCAGGCTCTCCGCGCCGGACCGCAGCTCCACCTCGAAGACGGCGCCGAAGGCGTCGGTCCGCACCGGCCGCACGGGCACGTCCCAGTCCGACTGCCTGGCCGCGCCGTCCCACACGTGCAGCCCCCAGCCCGTGTAGTCGCCGTCGGGGCGGTGGTAGTGGATGACCGCCTTGCCGCCGCCCTGCGGCGGCTCGGTGACCGCGTCCCCGGGCCGCTGCTCGCGCTGCCCCGGCTCACCCTCCCTGATCCAGACCTCGCCGGTGCGGCTCAGGTCGACGGTGCGCTCGGGGCCTTCGGTCCTGCCGTCCCTCTCCACGGTGTACGGGACCGAGTCCGCGCCCTCGGCCGTCCTCACCCACGCGAAGGCCCCGAAGGCGTCGCGCCCGGCGAAGGCGGCCTCCCGGCCGTCCCTGGTCCTCAGCCGCCAGCCGTCGTAGTCACCGTCCGGCCGCTGATAGTGGACGACGGCGTAGGGCCGTTCGACGGTGGGCGGGGACGGCGGCGGGGTGCGGCCCGCGCTGCTGTCGGCGAGGGCGCTCGCGGTGCGCCCCGCACTGTCCACGGCCACCGCCTTGTAGCGCAGCCGGGTACCCGCCGGCACGTCGGGCCCGAGCTGCTGCGTGACCTTGTGGGGCGCGTGGTCGGCGGAACCGAGCACCTTCCAGGGGCCGTTGCCGACCTGCGCGGCGAAGACGACGCGGTTCAGCCCGCCGCCGTCGACGTCGGCGGAGAGTTCCACGGTGCCGGTGGCGCCCTCTTCGGGTGCGCGCAGCACGACAGTGGGACGCGAAGTCGGCGTGGGCAGCGGCGTGTTGGCCGTCAGCACCAGTGAGGAGAGCGGAGGGACCGTCACCGTGACCGTCCGGTCGGCGCCGCTGCGCACCGCGGCGCCGGCCGTCGACCCTCCGTACAGCCGCGTGAACTTGGTCCGCGCCGCGCCTGTCGGGATCTCGACGGTCTCGGACCGGGACGCGTTGTTGTGGGCGACGACGTACTCGACGCGCCGACGCGGGTCCGTGCGCGAGTACGCGTACACGCCGGGCCCCTCGGCCGGGCCCGCGAGGCGCTCGGTGAAGACGCCGTCGCGCAGCGCCGGGTGCTTCCTGCCGAGTTCGGAGAGGCGGGCGATGGCGCGGTACAGGGGGTGGCGGGTGTCGTACGCGTCCCGGGCGTGGGTGCGGTCCGTGCCGAGCTGGTCGTCTTCCAGGTACGCCCGCGCCCCGGTGGCGAACATCGGCTGGCGGGCGTCGTTGTCGCCGCCCTCGCCGGTGAAGCCCTGCTCGTCGCCCGCGTACACGACGGGGTTGCCGCGGCCGAGGAACAGCAGCTCGTGGGCGAGCCGGTCACGTCGCAGGAGTTCCTCCTCGCCCGCGCCGGGGTTGTCCTTGCGGAGGAAGCCGCCGATGCGTCCCATGTCGTGGCTGCCGAGGAAGGTGACCTGCTCGTAGGCGTTGGCGGTGCCGGTGGTGTAGCGGTAGTCCTGGGCGAGCACCTTCGACAGGTCGCGGGGCGCGCCGTCGCGCGAGGCGTAGTTGCGGGTGACGGCCTGGAGGGGGAAGTCGAGGGTGGAGTCGAGGCCGCCCTTCGTGACGTACGGGGCGGTGATGGCCGCGTCGGCGGAGTACGCCTCGGCGAAGATGAGGAAGTCCTTCTTGCCGCGCCCGGCCGCGTAGGCGTCGAGGGCACCGGCCCACCGGGTCCAGAACTCCATGTCGACGTTCTTGGCCGTGTCGACGCGGAAGCCGTCGACGCCGTAGTCCCGCACCCAGCGTTCATAGATGCGCTTCATGCCCTCGACGACCTCGGGCCGCTCGGTCCACAGGTCGTCGTTGCCCATGAAGTCGCCGTTCAGGCCGCTCTCCCCGGCGAAGGTCGACTCGCCGCGGTTGTGGTACATCGTCGGGTCGTTGAGCCACGCCGGGGTCTTCGCGTCACGCTCGGCGGCGTCCGTGCGCGGGGTGTAGGGGAAGCTGTCGGCGGTCACGGGGCGCGGTCCCGCGGTGTCGTCGAAGGGGCGTCCGTCGGTGTCCAGGTA
The DNA here is from genome assembly GCF_055639375.1 of Streptomyces sp. NPDC039462. Lineage (NCBI taxonomy): Bacteria > Bacillati > Actinomycetota > Actinomycetes > Kitasatosporales > Streptomycetaceae > Streptomyces > Streptomyces sp. NPDC039462. The sequence goes on along the minus strand of NZ_JBVKAO010000003.1, from coordinate 89,045 downwards.
GGGGTGGGCGCCCTTGGACCGGTAGCCGTACTCGTTCTCCGCGTAGTGGATGGTGTCGGCGGTGTGGTTGGTGAGGACGTCGAAGAACACCTTCATACCTTTGCCGTGGGCGCGGTCGATGAAGGCGGCCAGTTCCCTGTCGGTGCCGAAGTGCGGGTCGACACGGGTGAAGTCGGTGATGGCGTAGCCGTGGTAGTTGGCGACGTCGCGGCCGCCGCGCTGCTGCACCGGCTTGTTCTTGAAGACCGGGGTCAGCCAGATCGCGGTGGTGCCGAGGCCCTTGATGTAGTCGAGCCGTTCGGTGAGCCCCTTGAGGTCTCCGCCCGAGTAGAAGGCCGGGTCGGAGGGGTCGAAGCCGGTGGTGGCGCGGCCTCCGGTCAGTCCGCCGCGGTCGTTGCGCCGGTCGCCGTTGGCGAACCGGTCGGGCATCACGAGGTAGAACTGCTCGCGGGTCAGGTCGTGCCGGGTGGGCTCGGCGGCGAGCGCGGCGTCGGAGGGCGGCGGTGGCGCGGCCCCGGCCGCCGCCCGGTGCTGGGCGGAGGGCAGGAGCCCCGCGAGCAGTGCGGCGGACAGGACGGCGGCCGCTCTCAGGCGGCCGAAACGTGCGAGGCGGGACACGGTGCCTCACTCCTCGTTCTCTGGACGATGCATGCTTCTCCGGACACGGACGCAGGGGCGGCCCGGCGTGTGCGGACACACGCCGGGCTGCCCTTACGGGTATGACGGGTAATCAGTTCCCGGCGCCCACGCAGCTCTTGGCGCCTACATGGACGGCGACCGCGCTCTTGGCGGCGACGGTGGCCGTCAGCCTGCCGCTGTCGTCGACACTCACGGGCCTGCCGGACTGCACGTCGCAGTACTCTCCCGCGGGCAGCGATGTCTTGAAGTCCTCCTTCAGTTCGCCGTCGCCCGCGTTGATGGCGACGAAGGCCTTGTCTCCGCGGCCGAAGGCGATGGCGCTGCCGCCGTTGTCCCACCAGTCGGTGACCCCGGCGTCGCCCGCCGTGTTGCGGAACGCGACCATGCCCGCGATCTGCCGCTGTGCGTGCTGGCACACCCACGCGTCGCCCGAGCAGTCGGCCTTGCTGTTGCCGGGCGGGCCGTCGTCCTTGCCGGCGAACGCGTACCCGGAGTGGACGTCCGGGGACCCGTAGGGGAAGGCCAGCATGAACACGTGCGCCAGGGTGTAGGGGGCGCCCTGCTTGTAGGTGAGGACGTTCCCCTGTCGCTCGGTGTCGTGGTTGGCGACGAAGACGCCCGTCGACTCGGAGGGGAGTTTGCCGTCGGCGATGTTCTTCAGTCCGGCGAGGCTGCCGCCGTCGAAGGCTCCCTTCAAGGCGTACGCGTAATTGAATTCCTGTACGTCACCGGTGCCGATGTACTCGCCGGGCTGGACCTCCTCGCCGGGCCCCGGCAGCGTCTCCTGCTTCCAGTACACGTCCGGGTCGCTCAGCTGTGCCTTGATGGCCTTGAGGTCGTCCACGGGCATGTGCTTGGCCGCGTCGACGCGGAAGCCGTCCACCCCGAGGGAGAGTAGGTCGTTCAGGTACCCGGCGATGGTCTTGCGGACGTGCTCCTCGCCGGTGTCCAGGTCGGCGAGGCCACCGAGTTCACAGCTCTGGCTCTCCTCCCGCTTGGTGTAGTCCTGGATCTCCTTTTTGCAGTTGTCCAGGTCGGCGTCGCCGTAGGTGCCGGGGTAGTCGTACTTGCTGAACCGTGTGCCGCCGGAGCCGGTGCCCTCTGCGTTGGTCATGTGGTTGATGACCGTGTCGGCGACGACCTTGACGCCCGCGGCGTGGCAGGTGTCGACCATGTTCTTGAACGACGCGCGGTCGCCGAGCCGGGAGGCGATCTTGTAGCTGACCGGCTGGTAGGCGGTCCACCAGGACGGGCCGTCGAGACGCTCCTGTGGGGGTGAGGTCTGGACGTATCCGTAGCCGGCCGGGCCGAGGGTGTCCGTGCAGGCCTTGGCGACGGAGTCGAAGCTCCACTCGAACATCACCGCTGTGACGTCCTTCGTGGCGCCCCTGCCGGATGCCGCTTCGCTCGGCTGCTGGGCTCCGGCGGAGAGACTGCCCGCGGCGCCCGCGGCGAGTGCGGCACCCATGACGGCGATCCTGCGGGGTCTCGAAATACGGCCGTGCATCGAAAGCCTCCTACGTGGGGGGATGTGGCGGCCATGAAAGAGTTTCCGCTCGCTTGCAGAAACTTGTTGCAGACCGGACCCTAGGAGTCGCCTGTTGAAGGGTCAACCCCTCGCGCAGGACCGCCTGTTGTGCCGCCGCGGCCAGCTCCCGCCGGTCGGTGCCCCACAGCGGGGCGTGTGCCGTGACGCGCACGCCCAGGCGACGGGCGCTCGCGACGCGGCGCAGCGACGCGGTGAACTCCTCCGCACCGAGGAAGGCCGCGGCGGTGGTCGGCACACCGCTCTGGCGGTACTCGACCGTCACGGGGCGCACCGGGGCCCCCGCGTCGACCGCCGCCTGGAAGGCGGCCCGGCGGAAGCGGCCACCCTCCGCCGAGCACCAGGTGGTCGCCTGCGGAAAGACGAGCACCGAAGTGCCCGTCCGCAGCGCTTCCGCCAACTCGGCCACGACATACGGCAGTTCGCGCACGCCGCCGTCCCGGTCGATGAACCGCGTGCCCACCCGCCGGGCCAGCGCGCCGATCACCGGCCACTGGCCCACTTCACGCTTGGCGAGCACGTTCACCGGCTCGACGGCGAGCAGGGCGACGACGTCGAGCCAGGAGACGTGGTTGGCGACGACCAGGGTGCCCACGCCGCTTTCGCGTGAGCGCGGTCGTGGGCGCGGTCGGGAGCTCAGCCGTTCGCCACCCGCCACCTCGAGGTTCACCCCGAGCGCGCCGAGCACCGCGCGCGCCTCGGCCCGCAGAGTCGCGGGTTCGGCCAGCCGGTCACCACGGGCCACGGACCGGGTCAGGGCGTACGTCAGACCGGCGTACCGGCGGGCGAGTTCACCCAACGGCACGCGCGGGTCCGGGTCGGCGGCGCAGCTCGCCGGGCAGCCCCGGTCGACCGTCCACGGCGTCATCGCGCGTCCTCGCCGAGGAAGTAGCGGCGGTGGCGCGCGCTGAGCCGCTCCGTGTCGAGGAGGACGAAGAAGTCCGCGACGTCGAACTCCGGGTCGTGCGCGGGGGCGCCGCACACCCACGCGCCGAGCCGGAGGTAGCCGCGCAGCAGAGGTGGCAGGTCGGCGAGGGCAGGGCGTCCCGCCACAGGGCCCCCGGGAATCCAGGGGCGCCTGGGGTGCACGCGCAGCTCCTGCGGCGCCGCATGCTTGGCCGTGCCCAGCAGCCAGGCGCTGGACGCCGCCCGGCCACCGTCCGCCAGCGGCACGGAGGCGCAGCCCGCGAGGTACCGGTGCCCGGAGAGCAGGACATAGCGGGCCAGAGCCGACCACATCAGGTTGATCACGGCACCGGAGCGGTGGTCGGGGTGGACGCAGGAGCGGCCCGCCTCGACGGTGGACGACCGGAGCCCGCTCAGCGCGCGCAGGTCGAACTCACCGTCGGAGTAGGACCGTTCGGCCCGCCCCGGAGGCAGCAGCCGGTAGGTCCCGACGACCTCGCCGGTCGAGGTGTCCGTGACGATCAGATGGTCGGCGAGATCGTCGAAGGCGTCGATGTCGTGGCCGGGCAGGGGCGTGTCGAGGGCCGCGCCCAGCTCCTCCGCGAAGACGCGGTGGCGCAGTCGCTGGGCGGCCCTGATCTGTGCGGTGGTGTCCGCGACGGAGGTGACGTACGCGGGGGCGGCCGCAGGGACGACCGGCACTTTCGAGGCTGTCGAGGTGGGGACAGTGGACGGCGTGAGCGGTGTCGAGGGCATGACAGTTCCGTTTCTCGGTTCGATGGGGTCGAGACGAGGGGGACGACGGAGTCAGGGCGGAGTGGGAAGCCAGGGGGAACGGGAGCCGGCAGGGAACGGGGAGAGTCGGGCGGCGAGCGGCGCACAGCACCCGCCCCCCCCCAAGCAGCACGGTGACGTCACCGGCTGAACTGCGCGCTTCAGCCGTGCATCGACCCGCCGTCCGGCACGCGTCAGACTCGGGCAGGCCGTCCTGCCCGATCACGCAGCGGAGGCCCGATAGACACGGCCCCACCGCCTGAACTGCGGCTACGACAGCCACCGAGCGGGCCCCCGAGATCCCGGCCACCCCGCACGCCCCGCGCCGGCGTGCCATTGACCCGCCTCACCTTTGCCCGTACAAACGCGGCATGCCACCTCCCCTCCCCCTCGCGGGCATCACCGTCGTCAGCCTGGAGCAGGCCGTCGCCGCGCCCTTCGCCACCCGTCAGCTCGCCGATCTCGGGGCGCGGGTCATCAAGGTCGAGCGCCCCGGCGGCGGCGACTTCGCCCGCCGTTACGACACCACCGTGCACGGACAGGCCAGCTACTTCGTGTGGCTGAACCGGTCCAAGGAGTCGCTCACGCTCGACCTCAAGTCCGAGCACGGCCGGGAGATCCTGGAGGAGCTGCTCGCGGGCGCGGACGTGTTCGTGCAGAACCTCGCCCCGGGCGCCGCCGCCCGCATGGGCCTCGGCGCGGAAGAGCTGCAGGACCGCCACCCGACCCTGATCCCGTGCACCGTCAGCGGTTACGGCACGGACGGGCCCTGGGCGGACCGCAAGGCGTACGACCTGCTCGTGCAGTGCCAGACCGGGCTGCTCCAGCTGACCGGCACCCCGGACGAGGCCGCCCGCGTCGGCATCTCGGTCGCCGACATCGCGGGCGGGATGTACGCGTACAGCGGCATCCTGTCGGCACTGTTCACGCGGGCGACGACGGGGCGTGCGCCGACCGTCGAGGTGTCGCTCTTCGACGCGCTCGCCGAGTGGATGGGGCAGCCCGCCTACTACACGCGCTACGGCGGCACCCAGCCGCCCCGCGTCGGCGCCCGCCACGCGACGGTCGCGCCCTACGGCCCGTTCACCGCCGCCGACGGCAAGGACGTGCTGCTCTCCGTGCAGAACGAACGTGAATGGGCCGCTCTGTGCACCGAGTTCCTCGGGCGGCCCGAGCTGGCCGGCGATCCGCGCTTCGCCACCGGGTCCGACCGTGTGGCGCACCGCGAGGCGCTCGACGCGATCATCTCCGTACGCTTCTCCGAACTCGGCAGCGACGAGGCCATGAAGCTGCTCGACCGCGCGAGCATCGCCAACGCCGGGGTCAACTCGGTGCAGGAGTTCCTGGCCCACCCGGTTCTCACCGAGCGCGGCCGCTGGCAGGACATCAGGGTGCCGGGCACCTCCGAGCCCGTACAGGCCCTGCTGCCGCCGGCCGACCTCTCCGGGGTCACCCCGCGCATGGACCCGGTGCCCGCGGCGGGCGAGCACACCGACGCGATCCTCGCCGAGCTGGGCCGCGGCCCGGACGACATCGCACGGCTGCGCGCGGCGGGAGTCTGCCGGTGACTTCCCTGGACGCCCTCTCCCCCGCCGAGCAACTGGTCGTCACGACCGTCCGCGACTTCGTCGACCGCGAGGTCAGGCCCGTCGTACGGGAGTTGGAACACACCGACACCTATCCGGCGGCTCTCATCGACGGCATGAAGGAGCTCGGCATCTTCGGCCTCGCGGTCCCCGAGGAGTACGGCGGGACCCCCGTCTCCACCCCCTGCTACGTCCTGGTCACCGAGGAACTGGCGCGCGGCTGGATGAGCCTGGCGGGCGCGATGGGCGGCCACACGGTCGTCGCCAAGCTACTGCTGCTCTTCGGCACCCCGGAGCAGCGGCGCCGCTGGCTGCCGCGCATGGCGACCGGCGAGGTGCGCGCCACGATGGCGCTGACCGAACCGGGCGGCGGATCGGACCTCCAGGCGCTGCGCACGGTCGCGCGGCGTGACGACGACGGAGGGTATGTCATCGACGGCGCGAAGACGTGGATCACCAACTCCCGCCGCTCGCAGCTGATCGCGCTGCTCTGCAAGACCGACCCGGACGCCGAGCCCCGGCACCGGGGCATCTCCGTGCTGCTCGTCGAGCACGGCCCCGGCCTGACCGTCTCCCGCGACCTGCCGAAGCTCGGCTACAAGGGCGTGGAGAGCTGCGAGCTGTCCTTCCACGGCTACCGCGCCCCCGCGGACGCACTGCTCGGCGGCGTCGAGGGCGAAGGGTTCGGGCAGATGACGAAGGGGCTGGAGACGGGGCGGCTGCAGGTGGCGGCCCGCGCGCTGGGAGTGGCCCGCGCCGCGTTCGAGGACGCGCTGCGCTACGCCCAGGAGCGCGAGTCGTTCGGCGTGCCGATCTGGCGGCACCAGTCCATCGGCAACTACCTGGCCGACATGGCCACTTCGCTCACGGCGGCCCGTCAGCTCACGCTGCACGCGGCCCGCGAGGCCGACGCGGGGCGGCGCGTGGACATGGAGGCGGGCATGGCCAAGCTCTTCGCATCGGAAACGGCCGTGCGGATCACCCTGGACGCGGTCCGCATCCACGGCGGCCACGGCTACTCGACGGAGTTCGACGTCGAACGCTACTTCCGCGACGCGCCGTTGATGATCGTCGGTGAGGGCACCAACGAGATCCAGCGCAACGTGATAGCCCGTCAACTGGTGGCGCGCGGCGGCCTGGAGCCGTGAGCCGCCGCGCGGCGCACCCCGTGACCGTCAGCCGTCGACCGCGACGCCGAGCCCTTCGAGCACGACCGCGTTCGGCAGTCCGGCGAACACCTTGCCCGGTACGATGAGTTTGCCGCGCCGGCTGCCACTGCCCACCAGGACGTACGGCAGGTCGGCGACGGCGGCGTCGACCAGCAGCGGCCAGGCGGCGGGCAGCCCGATCGGTGTGATGCCGCCGTACTCCATGCCGGTCTCACCCGTGGCCGTCTCCATCGGTGCGAACGATGCCTTGCGTGCGCCGAGTTGGCGGCGCACGACGCCGTTCACGTCGACGCGCGTCCCGGACAGGACGACGCACGCCGCGAGCGTGGTCTCGCCGCCGCGCTTGCCCGCCACGACGACACAGTTGGCCGACTGGGCGAGGAGTTCGGGGCCGTAGTGCTCCAGGAAGGTGGCGGTGTCGGCCCAGCGCGGGTCGGTGTCGACATGGATCAGCTCGTCGGCCGGGACGGGGCCGCGCCAGTCGCGCACGGCGTCCGCCACGGGCGGTACGAGCAGGTCGAGGGCTTCGGGGGCGGGGCTGACGACGTCGAATTCACCGAGAGGAGCACGCATGGCGGCACGCTAACAGCCCCCGGAAGCGGCGGGCCGACGGCCCTCAGTAGGAGCCCGCGTGGGCCGGCGGCACCGACACCGACATCGTCATCTCCATGGGCTCGGCGCTCCGGTTGTGGTAGCCGTGCGGCACGTTGGCCTCGAAGGTGGCGGCCGTCCCCGCCGGTACGGCGTGCTCGGCGCCGTCGACGACGAGGGTCAGCTCACCCCGTGAGACGTGCAGCAGCTCGATGGTGCCCGGCGGGTGTGCGTCGGAGTCGTTGCCCTCGCCCGGCATCAGGTGCCAGGACCACAGTTCGAAGGGGCCGCGCGCCTCGGCACCCACGAGGAGCGTGGTGCTGCTGCCGGCGTCCGTGGACCACATGCGCACCGCCTGCTCCGGCGGCACGAGGCGGACGTGCGGACCCTGCTCGTAGTCGAGGAGTGTGGTGATGCTGACGCCCAGCGCGTCCGCGAGCTTCACCGTGATGCCGATGCTGGGGTTGGTCCTGGCCTGCTCGATCTGGATGATCATGCCGCGGCTGACGCCCGCGCGGGCCGCGAGGGCGTCGAGGGTGAAGCCCCTCTCGTTGCGCCACCGCTTGAGGTTGCGCGCGAGCGACTGGGTCAGCTGATCGAGATCCGACACATTCCCGTCCATGTTCTGCGTTCTGCCGTGCGGTGCATCCGACGAGCCCGGATGGTCCAGCACACTGTACTGCGCGGCCCGCGAGCGACCGGCTCTCCTCGGCGCCGGGGCGATGGCTCGGGCTCTCAGGCCTCCCCCAACTCGCCGAGCGCGATCAGCTGTTCCGGCGTGACCCCGTCGGGGATCGGCACCGGCGCGGGCGTGCGCAGCGGCGGCTGCCACCCCTGCTCCGCGTCCCAGGTCCGCACGACCCGCGCGGGCGCCCCCGCCACCACGGCGTGGTCCGGGACCTCGCCCCGGACGACCGCGCCCGCGGCCACCACCACATTGCGGCCGATCCGGGCCCCCGGCAGGATCACCGCGCCCGTGCCGATCCAGCAGCCGGGGCCGATCTCGACCGGGTCCATGCGGGGCCACTGCTTGCCTATGGGGGTGTGCGGGTCGTCGTAGGAGTGGTTGGTGGACGTCACGTACACATAGGGGCCGAAGTAGCAGTCGTCGCCGATCGTCACCGTCGTGTCCGCGATGACGTGGCTGCCGCGGCCGAGCACGACACCGTTGCCGATGCGGAGGATCGGGTCGGGTCCGAGGTCGAGGTCCGGCATCATCCCCGCGGTGAGGGTGACGTGCTGGCCCACGATGCAGTGGTCGCCGATCCTGATCCACGGCTCCCCGAAGACCGTGCCCTGCGGGAAGGCGAGCTTCGTGCCCTCGCCGATCGCGCCGAAGCGCAGCCGCCCGGGGTGCGCGGCCGTGACCGCGCCGGTGCGCTGCACCCAGTCCCAGCCCGCGTGGACGGCGCGCTGCGCGAGACGGCGCGGCGCGGCGGCAAGGGATGAGAACGTGTTCCTGTTCTTCGGCACGCGCTCACGTTACTCAGTGGCTCCGGGGCCCGCAGGCCCATGGCCTGTGATCTTCACCCCACGCGGCGGCACGGGCCGCCCGGTCCCGTACGGTGCCGTCAGGCGTGACGACGTACGGAAGAGGGAGACATCCGATGGGCCACGAGGCACTCATCACCGGCATCGGCGGCAAGGACCCGAAGATCGACCAGGACGCCTTCACCGCGCCGACGTCCGTCGTGCTGGGCGACGCGACGCTGCACGCGGGGGCGAGCACCTGGTACGGCGCGGTGCTGCGGGCCGACTGCGGGCCGATCGTCGTGGGGACCGACAGCAACATCCAGGACAACTGCAGCCTCCACGTCGACCCGGGCTTCCCCATCACGATCGGCGAGCGCGTCTCGGTCGGCCACAACGCCGTGCTGCACGGCTGCACCGTCGAGGACGACTGCCTGATCGGCATGGGCGCCACCGTCCTCAACGGCGCGGTGATCGGCGCGGGCTCCCTGGTCGCCGCGCAGGCCCTGGTGCCGCAGGGCATGCGGGTGCCCCCGGGCTCACTCGTCGCGGGCGTGCCCGCCAAGGTGCGCAGGCCGCTCACCGACGAGGAGCGCGAGGGCATCTCGCTCAACGGCACGATGTACGTCGAGCTGGCCAGGGCCCACCGGGACGCGCACGCCGCGGAGTGAGTCAGTCCGCGACCGGGACCGGCTGCGGCTCGGCGGTGGTGGCGGGCGCTGCCGACTCCGCGGCCGCCGCCTCCGCTTCCGCCTCTGCCGCCGCCGTCTTCGCCCGGTGCTTGACGAACAGCATCGAGCCGACACCGATCAGCACGGCGATGCCGAGTCCCACGTACGAGAACCGCTTGAGCCAGTCCTCGGCGACCACGCCGATGTAGTAGATGACGGCGGTGGTGCCGCCCGCCCAGACGATGCCGCCGAGGACGTTGGCGATCAGGAACTTCCAGTACGGCATGCGCAGGACGCCCGCGAGCGGCCCGGCGAAGATCCGCAGCAGGGCGATGAAGCGGCCGAAGAAGACCGCCCACATGCCCCACTTCTGGAAGGACCGCTCGGCGGTCGCCACGTTCGCGGCACCGAAGTGCTTGGGGAATTTCCGTTCCAGCCAGGCGAGGAGCGGGCGGCCGCCCTTGCGCCCGATGGCGTATCCGATGGAGTCGCCGATGATGGCGCCCGCGGTGGCGCACGCCCCGAGGATCACCGGGTTGATGTCGCCGTGCTGGGAGGAGAGGAGCGCCGCGGAGACCAGGACGATCTCACCGGGCAGCGGGATGCCCAGGCTCTCCAGTCCGATGACAAGGCCCACCAGCGCGTAGATGCTGACGGCTGGGACGTGCTCCAGCCACTCCTGGACGTGCAACGCCGGTTCCTTCCGTGGTTCATGTGTGTGCCCGGCGTGCGCGCCTCTCGGCCACGCACGCCGGGCAGCCTACCCGGACACGATCACCGGTCCGGGATCACCCGGCGGGAACGGTGTCCCAGAGGTCGCACCGGTGTTCGTCGTACACCGTCGTGCTGATCGTGGTGCCGCCCGCCGGCGCGGTGCGCAGGGAGAGCACCTGCCCCGGCCGGGTGCGCTGGTCGGGAGCGGCGGGCCCGCCGTCGGCGCGCGGCACTCCGCCACGGATGAAGGAGCCCCAGTACTGGACCATCTGATCCGCGAGCGCCCGCTGTCCCGCATCGAGCGGCGACGTCAGTCCGAAGTGCTTGAAGAGGTACTGGACCTCGTTGACGTGGGTCGCGCCGAAGTCGAAGTCCGTGTCCAGGTCGCGGAGCGACGCGAAGGGCGGCGAGGTGCGGTCCGCGAACTCATAGGCGTAGACGGGCCCGCGGTGCGCGAGCGCCGTGTTCATGCGCAGCGCCGTGCAGGCGAACATGCGGTCGCCGACGGCCGCGGCGTACGCGTGCGTGGGCGAGGCGTATGCGTCCAGCGGATACGTCTTCAGGACCCGGCCGCCCAGCTCGGGCCCGTACGCGTCGGTGAGCGCGCCGGGGTACTGCGCGGCGGTGAGCGGCCTGCCCTGCCCGTCGAACTGGGCGAAGGCGAAGAGGGTGCCTTCGTCGCTGTTCGCGCCGTTCAGCACCGGAACGCGGGCCGCGGTCCCCTTCTCGTACGCCTCCTCGGGCTGGACCGGCAGGAACGCGCCGCCGACGACCGGGCCCCAGTCGAAGCCGGCCTGCGCGGCGAGGATGTCCTTCGCGGACTTGCCGCGCAGACAGGCGAGGGCGGTCCGCGGGTCGGGGCAGCCCGCCTTCTTCGCGAACGCCGCACCGTCGGTGACCGCCCGCTCGCGCTCGCGGCCGGCGCAGTCGCCGTACGCGCCGCTCTGCACGATGCCCGCGCGGAACAGGCCGCGCGCGGTGGGCGAGGCGAGCAGCGTGCAGACGGAGCGGCCGCCCGCGGACTCGCCCGCGATGGTGACGCGGTGCGGATCGCCGCCGAACCGGCCGATGTTGGCGCGCACCCAGCGCAGCGCGGCCTGCTGGTCGAGCAGTCCGTAGTTGCCGGACACGCCGTCGGACGCCTCGCCGTCGAGGCCTTCACCGGCGAGGAAACCCATGGCGCCGAGGCGGTAGTTGACGGTCACGACGACGGTGCCGGTCCTGCGGGCGAAGGTGTCGGGCACGATGTCCTCGCCCGCGCCCGCGGTCAGCCCGCCGCCGTGCAGCCACACCATCACGGGCCGCTGCTTCGCCGCCTGTCCCTTGGGCGCGTAGACGTTGACGTCGAGGCAGTCCTCGGTGTGGCTGGGGTTCTCGTAGCCCGGGTCCCAACTGGCGGTCTGCACGCACCGGTTGCCGAACTCGGTCGCGCGGCGCACTCCGTCCCAGGCCTTCGCGGGGCGCGGCTCCTTCCAGCGGAGGGCGCCGACGGGCTGCTGGGCATAGGGGATGCCGAGGAACTGCCGTCCCTCCGCGGTGGTTTCACCCCGCACCCAGCCGGCGGTGGTGCGTACCAGCGTGCTGTCCTTGGCGGCCGGGGCGTTCGTGGCCTGGGCGGCCGGGCCGGTCATCGCTTGGGCTCCCGGGCCGGTGGTCGCCTGGGCGGCCGGGAGCGGCACCAGCGAGACCGCGGTGCCGGCCGCCAGGGCGGCGACGAGCGACGCGGCGCGACGTATCCGGCCGCGTGCGCCCCGCCTGCTTCCTCTTGCCGTCGTACACCTCTTCATCTTCATCGTGAACCTTTTCCTCATGAACCGGCTCCCTTGATGACGGTGGTCGTGGAGAGGGTCAAGTCACGTGCTGATGTACCCACTTGGACGGTCCGCCGTCCGGTGCCGAGCACCCAGTCGTGGCGCTCGACGTCCCAGGCCGACAGAGTCCGCCGGTCGACGCGGACGGTGACGCGCCGCCGCTCCCCCGGGCGCAGCTCGACCCGCCGGTAGCCGCCGAGCACCCGCGCGGCCTGGCTCAGGTCCAGGTCGGGGGACGGACCGACGTACACCTGCGCGACGGTGACGCCGGCGCGCCTGCCGGTGTTGCGCACGGTGAAGCTCACGTCGACGCCCCGGCCCGCCCCGCGGACCGCCAGGTCCTCGTAGGCGAAGGTGGTGTAGGAGAGCCCGTGCCCGAAGGGGAAGAGCGGCCGCACCCCTTCGGCGTCGTACCAGCGGTATCCGATGTGGACGCCTTCCGAGTACTCCTCGACGCCGCCGGTCCCGGGATAGCGGCGCGGGTCTCCGGCCATCGGATGGCGGTCGTCGTCCACCGGGAAGGACTGGGTGAGCCGGCCGCCGGGGTCGCAGTCGCCGAACAGGACGGCGGCGGTGGCGTCCGCGCCCTCCTGGCCGGGGTAGTACATCTGCAGCACGGCGGCGGTCCGCCGCAGCCACGGCATGGAGGTGGCCGACGACGTGTTCAGGACGACGGTGGTGCGCGGGTTGGCGGCGGTCACGGCCCTGATCAGCGCCTCCTGGTGACCGGGCAGCGCGATGGTCGTGCGGTCCTGGCCCTCGGTGGCGTCCTCGTACGCGAAGAGGACGACGCTGTGCGCGCCGCGCGCCGCCCGCACCGCTTCGGCGACGTCGGCCGCGCGGGTGGCGCGCGTGATACGCCGCAGCCGGAAGGTCTGTCCTTGGTCGCCGCCCTTCGCGCTGATCCGCAGCCGGTGCCCGCCGCGGGCGAGCTTCAACGTCGCGCGGCGCACGTTCAGCCCGTCGGGCGCGGTGGAGACGAGGCCGCCGGAGAAGTACTCGGCGACGCCGGGCAGCTTCGGGTAGAGCTCCTTGCCGTCCAGCTCCACCTTGGGCCGCTCGCCCGAGTAGTGGATGACCAGCGTCCACTCGTCGGACTCGTCGAGCGTCAGCTTCCCGTCGTACGTCCACTTCTTCCCCGCGGCGACCCGCTGCCCCTCGGCGTCGATGCCGGGGCTGAGTGCGCGCCTCGGGATCGCCTTGCCGTAGAGGTCCTCCCCCAGCGCGTACGTGACGTCGGCGCCGCGCCCGGCCCTCGCGGTGATGGCGTCGAGGGGGCTCGCCGCCCGGTCGGGGATGACGTGCGCGCTGCCGCCGCCGCTGACGAACGGGTGGCGGCCGGTGGGTCCGATGACGGCGATGTCACGGGCGGCCCGGCCTTGCAGGGGCAGCGCCCCGCGTACGTTCCACAGCAGAGTGGCGCCGGCCTTGGCGACGTCGAGGGCGACCGCCTTGCCCGCCTCGGGGTCGCGTGGCGGCCGCGGCGGCACGCGCGCGTCGAGCAGCCCGAACCGCTCCATGACGCCGAGGATCCGGCGGACCGAGCGGTCGACCTGCCACTCGGGCACACTGCCGTTCCGCACGGCCTTCTTCAGGGCGGCCCCGAAGTAGGAGTCGTCGGGCATCTCCATGTCGAGCCCGGCGGCGAGGGCGGCGACGGTGCTGTGCTGCGCGAACCAGTCGGTCATCACCCACCCCTCGAAGCCCCACCTTTCGCGCAGGATGTCGCTGAGCAGCACCTTGTTCTCGCAGGCGAAGGTGCCGTTGACCTTGTTGTACGCGCCCATGAGAGCGCCGGTGCCCGCGGCGACCGCCGCCTCGAAGCCGCGCAGCTCCGTCTCGTGCATGGTCCGCTCGTCGGCACGCACGTCGACGGACTCGCGGTCCTTCTCCTGGTTGTTCAGGGCGAAGTGCTTGACGGTGGCGATGAGGCCCTCGCCCTGGATGCCCCTGATCTCCTCGGACACCATGTCGGCGGCGAGCAGCGGGTCCTCGCCGAAGGTCTCGAAGTTACGGCCCGCGTACGGGGTGCGGATGAGGTTGACCATCGGCGAGAGCAGCACGTCCTGCCCGAGCGCGCGTCCCTCGCGGCCGATGACCCGGCCGTAGCGGCGGGCGCGTGCCGGGTCGAAGGCGGCGGCGAGCATGACGGGGGCGGGCAGGGCGGTGGCGCGGGCCGCGACGCGGACGCCGGCGGGGCCGTCGGCGAGCCGCAGCGGCGGGATCCCGAGGCGCGGCACACCGGGCACGTAGCCCGCCTGGCCGAGACCCTTGGGGTCGGTCGCGCCGTGCAGCAGGGAGATCTTCTCGTCGAGCGTGAGCCTGGCGATGAGGGACTCGACGCGGGGGCCCGCGCCGGGGCCCCGTCCTGCGCGGGCTGCCGCGTGCGCCGCGCGTGGGGGCGCCGCCACACCTGCGGTGGCCGCGGCCGCCACGGTGATCGCACCGCCGACCAGTCCGAGGACTGACCGCCGGGACACGGAGTCGGACATGAGCCGTCACTTCCTTCTGTGCCTTTTGTGCGCGAACACGACTGTGCGAAGCGAAGGGTGTACACGTGCCAGTGGCGGGTCGTCGTTCGCCCTTTGAACGCACTATGCGACAGAGGGGACTTGACACACCGTTAGGCACCACGTGTGGCGGCGGGAAAACTATGACCGACGATGACTCGTGTCAATAAGTTGAACAGAAAAGCGCGGGCCCCCTGGCGGTTCGCGTCAGCGGTGCGGACCGAGAGCCAGGGGGCCGGGGGCAGGGGTGGGGGGGGCAGGGGTGGGGGGCGTCAGCTGTTGGGGCGCAGTGTCCACACCACCGTCATCTCGCCGGTTACTGCGCCGTCCTCGCGCCGGATCTCGACGGCGACCGGGAACTCGGGGCGCTCGCCCGCGTCGAGTTCGGCGATCACGTCGGCGGCCGGGCGGCCGAGGGTCGCCGTGGCGGTCACCGGACCCATGGCCAGCTTCTTGTACGCGATCTCGGCGCTGACGGCGAGCGGCACGGCACGCGAGAGCTCCGCGCCGAACGCGGCGAGGACGATGGCACCGCTCGCGGACTCGCCCAGCGTGAACATGGCACCGGCGTGCGGGCCGCCGACGTGGTTGTGGTACTCGCTCTGGTCGGGTAGGGCCACCACGGCCTTGTCCGGCGCGGTCTCCCGGAATTCGAGGTTCAGGGTCCGGGCCATCGGAACCGTGGCGGCGAGCATCTCGCCGATCGACATCTGTTCTGCGCTCATGGCACGCGATGTTACCCACGAGTAGCGATCCTTGACCAGGACCTGCCTCCGCGTGGATCACCGTCACCTATCGTTGACGCCCATGTGGCCAGGACAGCAGCCGCCCGGGGGCGAGCAGAACCAGCGGAACCAGGGGCAGGACCAGGGGGAGAACCCGTATCGCCAGCCGGGGTACCAGCAGCCCAACCCGTACGGGCAGCAGACCCCGCAGCAGGCTCCGTGGAACGCTCCGACCGTGCCCGGCACCGCCGGCGGGAGCAGCGGTGGCAACGGCGGCGGAAACCGGACCAAGGTGATCGCCCTCGTCGCAGCCGGCGCCGTCGTGGTCGCCGCGGGCGTGGCCGGCGCCCTGCTTCTCGGCGGTGACAAGGACGACACCGCGAAGCCCGATCCGGCGAAGTCCAGCGCCTCGCCCGGCCCGGCCGCCTCCGACGACTCGAACCCCCGCACCGGGGACGGCATGCCCGACCCGACAGTCCCCGGCTGGAAGGTCGTCGTCAATCCCAAGCTCGGCATCGCCTTCGACGTGCCCGCCGGGTGGTCCCTCGACTCGCGGGACTGGGCCGGCGGAGTCGTGGAGGACAAGGACGCCGAGGACGACTCGGCGCCGTTCCTCGCCGCGTACGCGGCCCCCGCCTACTTCAAGGAGAAGTGGTGCGCGAGCGACGAGGACAAGGACGGCACGAAGGACTACGCACCGCTGGGGGCCGCGGGCACGCGCGGCGGGCACGGCGTGAAGAGCGCCGAGCAGGCCGCACGGCACGACGCGACCAACTGGGTCTACGGCGTGTACACGCAGCCGGACAGGAAGAAGGTCACGACTGGGCCGACCGAGACGTACACCACCAAGTCCGGCCTCAAGGGCAGCCTGGTGAGCGCCAGTTCGTCCGGAGCCGAGAAGCAGGACAAGTGCGACTCGGACGGCAAGGCCACGGTGTTCGCCTTCAAGACTCCCGCGGGCAGGTTCGCGTCCTGGTCCTTCCACGGCGCGAAGGGCGTCAAGGACGAGCTGCCGGACGCGACCGTGAAGAAGATCCTCGCGACGGTGCGCCTGTACGAGACCGCCCAGGACTGATCGGCTTCGGGAAGCCGGGCCTGTCACGCGTCAGGGGTGGATGTGATCTTGCTCGGCGTCGCCCCGTATCGTGTCCGGCCATGTGGCCAGGACAGGACCAGGGGCAGAACCCGTACCAGCAGCCGGGATACCAGCAGCCCAACCCGTACCAGCAGCCGGGTTACCAGGCGCCGAACCCCTACCAGCAGCCCGCGCAGCCCCCGCAGCCCACGGGCGGGCGCGACAAGATCAAGATTGTCTCGATCGTGATGGCGGCCGCCGTGGTCGTGGCCGCCGGTGTGACCGGATTCCTGGTGCTCGGCGGCGGGGACGACAAGGACACCAAGGCCGACGCCCCCGCGCAGGCCGCATCGGAGAAGCCGAGCCCCGCCGTGGACGACGGCGACGACGGTGACGACGGTGACGACAGCGAGCGCGGTACGGACAACGGCCTGAAGCCGACCATCAAGGGCTGGCACGTCGTGGTGAACCCCCGGTGGGGCACCGCCTTCGACGTGCCGCCCGAGTGGGAGGTGCAGAACCCCGGCTCGGCGATCGCCTTCGAGGACGTCAAGACCGGCAAGCCGCTGATGACCATGTCGGCGCCCGCGTACCTCCGGTCCAAGTGGTGCGTCACCGACGACGACAAGGACGGCAGGACCGAGGACCACGAGCTCGCCGCCGTGGGCACCAAGGGCGCCAAGGGCGCGAAGAACACCGACGAGGTCGCGGTCAACCAGGTGGGCTGGTGGGTGTACGCCGGCTACACCCAGCCGGACAAGAAGAGCTTCACCTCCGACGAGAAGGCGCAGCCGTACACCACGAAGTCCGGCATCAAGGGCAGCATCGCCCGCGCCAAGTCGACCGATACGCCCCAGAAGGGCAAGTGCGCGACGGACGGCAAAGCGATCACCTTCGGCTTCAAGAACTCCGCCGGCGACTACGTCGCCTGGAGCCTCTACGGAGCCACGGGCGTGAAGGACGAGATACCGGAGGACACCGTCATGAAGATCCTCAGCACGGTGCGCACCCACGGAGAACCGACGGAATCCTGAGGCTTTCCTCCGCATTCTCCACGGCTTCTCCCCTCCCCCGGCGACCCCGCACCCGCACCGCAGGGGGCGCGCATGGCACCGCGCCCCCGGCACCTCTATGGTTACTGGCCATGTGGCCAGAAAAGCAGCCGCCCGGGGGCGAGCAGAACCCGCAGGACCAGAATCAGAACCCGTATCAGCAGCCGGGGTACCAGCAGCCGAACCCGTATCAGCAGCCGGGATACCAGCAGCAGCCTGCGGGCGGCTACCAGCAGCCGCTGGGCGGCGGCCAGCAACCGCACTCGGGCGGATACTCGCAGCCCGAGCAGTCACACTGGGCGGCCCCGACACCGCCGCCCGTACCGCCGCAGCACCTGGGCGGCGTCCAGGGCACCGGCGGGCAGGGCGGTGGCGGCGGCAACAAGACGAAGGTCACCGCCATCGTCGCGGCGCTCGCCGTGGTGGTGGCGGCCGGTGTCACCGGTTTCCTGGTCTTCGGCGGTGACGACGACAAGAGCGACGAGGCGGGCCCGGCGAAGCCCTCGAAGTCCGCGACGAAGAAGCCGAGCCCGACGGCCAGTGACGACGGGAACGCGCGCGGCGAGGGCAACGACGACAAGCCGATGATCGACGGCTGGCAGGTCGTCGTGAACCCCAAGTGGGGCACCGCGTTCGACGTCCCGCCCGACTGGGAGGTCAAGACGCCGGACACCTTCATCGCCTTCGACGACCGCAAGGACGACGGCGCGAAGACGATCATCGGCATGTCCGCGCCCGCGATCTTCAAGGACAAGTGGTGCACGTCCGACGACGACAAGGACGGCGAGCCCGACGACACCTCGCTCGCCGCGGTCGGCACGAAGGGCCAGAACGGCGCCAAGAACACCAAGGACATCGCACGCAACGACTCGGCCTGGTGGGTCTTCGGCGGCTACACCGAGCAGACGAAGGCCGACAAGAAGAAGATCAAGATCGGCAAAGTCGAGGACTACACCACCAAGTCCGGCATCAAGGGCAGCGTCGCCACGTCGACGACGTCCGGCGCCGCCACCTCGGCCAAGTGCGACTCGGAGGGCAAGGCCACCACGTTCGGCTTCAAGAACGAGGCCGGCGAGTACGTGGCCTGGACTCTCTACGGCGCCAAGGGCGTCAAGGACGAGGTGCCCGACGCCACGGTGAAGCAGATCCTCAGCACCGTCCGGTGGAGCAAGGCAGCGTCGGAAGAGTCCTGAGCCACGGGGTCCGAAGGACCGGGAACCAGAGGCCCCGGCGAACCGACAAAACGGTTTGCCAAGTCGGCGACTTGCCGGGGACAGTCCCGGGGTGACGAATCCCGCCCCCGCCAGACGCTCCCGCCCCTCCTGGGCGGGCCGCAACTACACACTGCTGACCGCCGCCGCGATCGTGACGAACCTCGGAAGCCACGGGGCGTTGATCGCGGCGGCGTTCGCGGTTCTCGACGCGGGCGGCGACGGCGGGGACGTCGGGCTCGTGGCCGCCGCGCGGACGCTGCCGCTCGTCCTGTTCCTGCTCATCGGCGGGGCGGTCGCCGACCGGCTGCCGCGGCACCACGTCATGGTCGCGGCCAACACCCTCAACTGCGTGTCCCAGGCGGCCTTCGCCGTCCTCGTCCTCGCGGGCGAACCACAGCTGTGGCAGATGATGCTGCTCACCGGCCTCGGCGGCGTCGGCCAGGCCTTCTTCGGACCCGCGGCCGAAGGCATGCTGATGTCGTCGGTCAGCGGCGAGCAGGCCGGCAAGGCCTTCGCGATGTACCGCATGGCGATGCAGGGCGCGGGGCTCGGCGGGGCCGCGCTCGGCGGCCTGATGGTGGCGGCGATCGGCCCGGGCTGGGTGCTGGCCGTGGACGCCGCGGCGTTCGCGGTCGCGGGGGCGCTGCGGTCGTTCCTCGACGTCAGTCACATCCCGGCACGCGCGCCCGGCGAGGGGCTCGTCGCCGATCTGCGGGACGGCTGGCGGGAGTTCACTGGCCGCCCCTGGCTGTGGTCGATCGTGGCGCAGTTCTCGGTGGTGGTGGCGGTGGTCGGGGCCGCCGAGTCGGTGTTCGGGCCGCTGGTGGCGCGGGACGAGCTGGGCGGCGCGGGGCCGTGGGGTCTGGCGCTCGGCGCGTTCGGGGCGGGCACGGTCGGCGGGGCGTTCCTGATGACGCGGTGGAAGCCTCGGCGGCTGCTGTTCGCGGGCACCCTCTGCGTCTTCCCGCTGGCCGCCCCTTCGGCGGCCCTCGCGGTGCCGCTGCCGGTGGCGGGCCTCGCCGCGGTGATGTTCGTCAGCGGTGTGGCGATCGAGGTGTTCGGCGTCTCCTGGATGACCGCGATGCACCAGGAGATCCCGGAGGAGAAGCTGTCGCGCGTCGCCGCCTACGACTGGTTCGGCTCGATCGCGATGGTGCCGCTGGCCACGGCGCTCGCCGGTCCCGCGGAGTCCGTTTTCGGCCGGTCCGCGTCGCTGTGGGGCTGCGCGGCGCTGGTGGTCGTGGTGACGGCGGCGGCGCTGTTCGTCCCCGACGTACGGAACCTGACACGGCGTACGACGGAAGTGGTCGCCTCCGCGAAGCCCGTGTCGCGCGGGGCCGCCGATCCGTCAGCCGATGGAGAAGGCGCCGTCGGGCGGCTCGGGTGACGGGACCGCGTCCTCGTCGCGCACCGGCCGCGCGTCCCCGATGAAGCGGCGCAGCGCGTCGCCGTGCTCGACTCTGGCGGGAAAGACGTCGGACGCGGTGCGGCGGGCCAGTGCGGCGACGTCGATGGGCCGGTGGGCGGCGATCAGGACCGCGTTCCCGAAGCGGCGCCCGCGCAGCACGGACGGCTCCGCGATCAGCGCGAGCTCGGCGAACACCTCGGCGAAGGTGGCCAGTTGGGAGCGGAGGAACGCGAAGGGCGCCCCGTCGGCGAGGTTCGCGGTGTAGTACCCGTCCGGGCGGAGCACCCTGGCGGCGGTCCGCGCGTACGCGACCGTGGTGAGGTGGGCGGGGACGCGTGAGCCGCCGAAGACGTCGGCGACGACGATGTCGGCGCTGTCGTCCGGCGCCGCGTCGAGCCACTCCCTGGCGTCCGCGCCGTGCACACGGACCCCTGCCGCCGCCCCCAACGGCAGCCGCTCCTCGACGAGCCGGAGCAGTCCCCGGTCCGCCTCGACCACGTGCTGCCGGGAGCCGGGGCGGGTGGCGGCGAGATAGCGGGGCAGGGTGAGGGCGCCGCCGCCGAGGTGGGTGACGTCGAGGGGGATGCCAGGCTCGGCCGCGGTGTCGAGGACGTGGGCGAGCCGGCGCGCGTACTCGAACTCCAGGTGGGTGGGCTCGTCCAGGTCGACGTACGACTGCGGCGCCCCGTCGACCGTGAGCAGCCAGGCCCGCGGGCGGTCGATGTCGGGCATGAGCTTGGCGGTCCCGTGATCAACCTCCCGAATCACCGGAACAGCTTCATTCTCGCCCTCCCCGGAGATTTCCTCCCCGGCGCCGGAGATCTCCTCCGCGGCACCGGAGATCCCCTCCCCGGCCCCACCCTCGAACTCATCCGCATCCGCATCCACTCACCCATTGTGCCTGGCGGCGTCGGGGGCCGTGCCCCTCGGAAGCGTCACACGGCATACGGTGGACTACCGCGTGAGTCCGCGTGAGTCCGCGTGAGCAGGTAACGCAGGAGGCGTGACTCGGCGTCCGAACGCGACACTCCAAGCGCCCGCCCGAGCTCCTCGCCGGTGTGCGCGTCGGCCTCCGCGTTCACGGCAGCGCTGCCGGCGCCCCTCCCGACCATGCACTCCAGCACGGCCACGCCCTTGAGCGCAGCGAGCGGTGCGTCTTCGGCGAGATTCGTGAGCTGCGAGTCGAGCTGGTCCAGGAGCGCGACCAGCCCGGTAGGCAGCGGGACGGTGCGGTCCTCGACGTCATCAATGTGCTGGCACCAGCCATCAAACGGCCCGCTTGCGGGGAACGTCCCGGTGAACACGTCGACGGCGTGCCAGTCAATGCCGTACTCACTCTCCCCTCGCCACCCGCAGGAGCATGCGGCACGCGCTCACGCGGCCCGCGGTCGGTTCAGGACGTTTCGTGGAAGTCGGCGCCGCTGCCGGGGTCCAGGTATGCGGGTTCGGGCTCGGTGCCGTCGTCGAGCACGGCACCGACGTAGCCCGCGTGCGCGGTGCCGAAGTGCTCCGTCGTCCACATGGGTGCCCCTTCTCGTGGCGGTGCGGAGCTTCACCATCTCGAACTCTGGCCCCCCTGGCGGAGCGGATGCCAAAAATCCCCCCTTCCGCTTCCAGACGCCCCGGCCGCCACCACCGCGCACAACCTCAGATCACAGGTGGCCGGCCGAGCCGCGTCATCCGGGCCACGGTCCGCCAGCGCATCGGCCGGCGCCGCCCGCACGGAGTGCGCACGCCTTCGGCGAACCCGCCGGCCCATGCCTTCAGGCCGCTCGCCGAGCGGGTCCGGGCGAGCGTGAGCAGGACCCAAGTCCCCAGGTACACCGGCACGAGGAGGGCAGGCAGATGGCGCTTGGCGAGCCAGACCCGGTTGCGGGCGGTCATCCGGTAGTAGACCGCGTGCCGGGCCGGAGAGGTCTTGGGGTGCTGGAGCAGCAGCTCCGGTTCGTAGAGGATCTTCCACCCGTCATCGAGGGCCCGCCAGGCGAGGTCGGTCTCCTCATGGGTGAAGAAGAACTCGGCCGGCCAGTCTCCGACCCGGTCCAGCATCGGCATCGCGAAGGCGTGGGCGCCGCCGAGAAAGGCGGTCACCAGGCCACGCCGCATCGGATCCTTCGCGCGCAGCCGCGGAATGTGCCGACGAGCGGTCCCGCCGTGCTCGTCAACGATCCGGAACCCGACGATGCCCAGACGGGACTCGGCGGCGAAAAGGTCCCGGATCCGACGGAAGACGTCATCTCGAACGAGCCGGCCGTCGTCATCCAACTCGATCACGACGTCGATGTCACCGAACTCCCGGAGCCTGGCGATGCCGGTGTTGCGGCCGCCGGGACAGCCCAGATTCTCCTCGTTCTCAACGACGGTCACCTCACCGGGCAGCCCCGGAAAGTCCGGCAGCGGCGAACCGTTGCCCACGATGACGATGCGAGCGGGCGCCACATCCTGCTTGGCCACGGACAGCAGCAACTCGTCGACCTCGCGCGGCCGATTCCCCATGGTCACGATCACGACCCCAAGGCGCGGCAGCTCCACAGCAAGGACTCTCTCTCGACGACGACGAAGACAGCGAGCCTATCCGCCGAGGCCCCGCCGCTGTCCCGCCAGCACGCCCATGAGCCGCTCGCACTCAGCGGCCGCACAGAGGGGTTCGGGTTCGTCAGCCCGGCGAACAAGCACGAGACCACCTGCCCGCCCCGACAGAGAAGGAGCGCTACGGCATGAACCGATCGACGCTCCCCTCAGCGCTGCCGACGACGGCGCCGGACCAGGCCGCCGACGATGAAGACAGCAAGGACCAACCAGACCGCCACGACAACGATCTGTCCCCAGACCGGCCAGTCAGGGCCTCCGCCGACGGCAGCCAGAAACTGAAAGTTCATCGCAGTCCTCTCGGGTCGACGGCTCAGTACACCTCTCCATGCCCACTGAGAGGCGCCGCATGACCACGCTCATCACTGCGTCAGCGCTCCTGCCCCACATTGGGCCGCAGATCTGGCATGCCCGAAAACAATCAAGATCCCGCCGCCACGTGAGACTCACGCGGCATGACGGCATGATGGCCCCCTTCAGCTCAACATCCCTGGGGGGACCATGAACCACCGCACCACCACCGTCACACTGCTCCTCTCGGCAGCCCTCGCCCTCACCGCCTGCTCGTCGGGCGACGACAAGGCCGACAACGAGCCGAAGGCCGAACCGAGCGCCAGCACCGAGCTGACCCAGAAGCAGAAGAAGGCGCTCACAGACGCCGCCGGCATCCCGCCAAAGCCCACGGGCGCCGAACGCGAGAAGCTTCTCCGGGCCCTCGGGGCAGCCGCACCGGACGTCGTGCGCTACGAGGACGAGGCCATCGACGGGGCCCGCAACCAGTGCGCCGCCATCAACAGCAAGGCACAGCGTCTCACCTGGTCAGCGGCGCTGCGCTTCACATACAGGGACGTGAAGACGACGGAAGCACAGGGCGCGAAGATCAACGAAGCGCTCAAGAAGTCCGGCTTCTGCAAAGTCTGACCACCCCGCCGACAACCGACAATCAGCTGGGGCCCTACCTGCTGAGGGAGTTGGGGCTTTGCCTTTCATCCAAAGGAGAGCACGAGATGTGGTCCACTCTGATCGCCGTGCTCGGCACGCTCGCCGGTGCCGCCCTGGCCAGCCTCACCGCGCACTGGACGGACCGCCGCGCCCGGGCCGCCGAACATCGGCAACAGGTCCTCGACGCCACCGCACAACTGCTCGCCGCCGCCCTGGCCTACCGGGAGCGGTTCTGGCTCCAGGTCGCCGACCAGCGTGATGGCGAAGCCCCGAGCAGGGAGGGACGGGCTGACCTGTATCGAGCCCGCTCGGCCGTGACCGCAGCCTTCGACCGCCTGGCTCTCACCACCACGGACCCCGAGCTGACCACCGTCGCGGTCGAGGCTGCCTGGTCGGCCATCGACCTGGGCGACATCTCTCTCGGAGACGTACGCGACGGACAGTTCAGCGACGAGGTCGAACACGCTCTTGCCGCAGGGCGGGAGCGGAGCCGGGACGCTCACACCGCACTGCGCGACGCAGTCCGCGTCCGGTAGAAACAGGCGGCGTGTCGGCACACCACCGAGTACCGCAACTCGTAGGGCCATGGGGGAACGACACGGAAGGCAGTCCCGTCCCGGCACGCCGAAGAACGATCAGTAGCCCTGCATCCAAGGTGCGGTGGCTTGATCACTCCAGCACGCCGAGCGGCGTGTCCGGCCGACAGTGCTGGCACGCATCCACCCGGTCGACAGCGAGGACACGCCACGTCTGCTCGCGCGTGGCGCTGCGACTCCTCGGCGGGCCGGGCGCCATGCCGCAGTCACCCGTGTGCACGTACACCGGGCGCTTCTGGACGCCGGTGCCCTGCTCGATGAGCCAGTCCGGGGCCGGCGGCCGGGCCTGCTCGCCGCGGATCCGTTCGGCCTCACGGCGCTCAGCGTCCTCGATCCACCAGCGGGTGCGCGCGAGGACCCGTTCCAGGAAGCGCAGCGCGGCGAGCTCGTTAAGCGGAAGCGGATTCTATGACGCTGGCCTGTGGCAATCCCCTCGGATCATCCGGCCGGAGCCCCGCCAGTACCAGCCGTGCGGGGCGCGGTCGGGGCACGGCCCCGACTCCACCGTTCAGAGCCGGGGCCACAGAGCACTCACACAGCTGCCGCTATCGAACGGTCAGCAGGCGTCGACGTACCAGATCGGAGCCCAGTTTCCCGACGCATCCTTGGAGGGGGCGCCCGGGGTCGCGTAGACCAACTCCTTGTGCTTGCCGAGCAGCCAGGCCGAGGTGCCCGGGGTCTGGTTGTTGTACCAGGAGCCGCCGCTGTTCAGGCCGTCAGGGATTTCCTGGGTGTAGCAGTCCTTGAACCGGAACGCCAGGTCCTTGAAATTCGCCTTCTTGTACCCGCAGAAGTAGCCCTTGGGACAGTCGGCCGGAGCGGCCGCCACCGTTGCCGACGGCGCGCTTGCCCCGGCAGTGGGCGCCGCGAGCGCCGAACCGGCCAGTGCGACCGCGGCTATTCCGATTGCGAAACTCTTCCTCATGAAGCCCCTCCGTAGTTGTCGCATCCATATCCGCTGGTCAAGCGGACAAAGGAGACCCTAGGCGTGCCGCTGACGCTGGGACGTCCAACTACGGGAGTGCTTCTGTGTCAACTTCTGCGGTAAGGCGGTAAGGGGGTAAACCAGAGCAGTACATGACGCTGAGTCGCCGTAGGGGCCGCCGATGCCATCCGCGGAGGCAGGTGGCTACCCACGCGCACTTCCCCGCCGTTCGCCAGGACCTCTGCCACGTACTCTCGTGTCCCTGGGTGGCCGAGCGCGCTGGCGGCGTCCAGCGACCGCACCTGTACGCCGCGAGTCGATACGGTGCGGGCCCGCTCGGCGCCGAGGCGTTGCACCGAGGGGTCGCGGTCCGGTCTCTGCTTCACCCAAGGCCTGTCCGATATGCCCGTTCATGAGGCTCGTCGAGGGCAGGAATTCGGACCCCGGCCCCCCGTACATGCGGTTCGGGTCGAAGTGGGTGGCGAGGGACTCCAGTGCCTGAATCCGTGCCATCCGGCCGATGGCACGGGACATTACTGTGCGCTCCGCGGCGAGCAATCGCTGTGCGGCTGTGCGCGGGTCGAGAGCGATATGCCCGCCACCCTCGCACGGATTGCGGTCGAACAGGCCCAGTGCTGTAAGGCGCGTCAATCTCGTTTCGTCGGCTGGTTCTCCTGCCGCGACGGCTCTGTACGCCTCGATATCCAGGTCAGAGAGCGGAAGCTCTGCCTCTTCTCCTGCAGCACCAATTTGCACCCCTTTCTGGAACTCCCAGCGCATCCAAGGGCACCCCCGTCACTCACGTGCGGGCGTACAACAACCCACAAGCGGAAGCGAAGGCGCCGGAAGGGGAGGCGGGGCGAGGCCCGCCTCCCCTTCCGTGGAGCAACCGCTCGGGTCGTGCGACGTGATGAGCCTCGGGCCTATGCCGAGGCGTCGGGCAGCACGTCGGGGAGCCGCCAGAGCTTGCCCTCCCGAGTGGTGGCGTAGATCAGGGCGTTGTCCCGGTCGAGGGCGATGCCGCAGACCGAGCCGATGCCCTCGGCGGCCACGCGCTGGCGGCCCTTGGCCTCGCCGTCGGCGATGACGACCTCGCGCAGCTTGCCGCCGCCCGGGTTGGAGACGTACGCGTTGGCCGTGCCGTCCGGGGCCACGCGGACACTGCTCCCGAGGCTGGAGGCCACGGAGCGCGGGGTGGCGTCCTTCGCCGCCAGGTCGATCTCGTAAAGCCCGCCCAGCTCGTACTGGCCGACGTACGCCTTGCCCGCGTGCAGCGCCACTCCGGCGGCCCTCGGCACGGCCCAGGTGCGCTGCTGCTCCGCCGGCTGGCTGTGCAGGCCGTACTCGATCAGCTTGCCGCTCTCGACGTCGGTGACGTAGGCCTTGTTGTTCGGCAGGTCCAGCGCGACGCCGTACGCGTACATGCCTTCGGCGACCTTGACGGGTGGGGCGGAGGGGTCGGCGAGGCTCACCGTGATCAGGCGCTTGCCGCTGTAGTCGGTGACATAGGCCTTATTGCCCGGCAGGTCGAGCGCCACGTCGTTGACCTGGCCCAGACCGCCCGCGACCAACTCCGGTGTGCCGCCCGCGAGATCCACCTTGTGCAGCTTGCCGCCGTTGTACCGCTCGGTGACGTACGCCTTCTGGTTCGGGAGGTCCAGGGCGAGGCCGTCGGCCGTCCCCATGCCGGTGGCCAGCTCGACGGGAGGCTTCTTGGGGATCTCCCGCACTTCGCCCTTCTTGTGGAGAGGGTGGCGCTCCATGTCGAATTCGAGCTTTTCCAGCTCGAAGATCTCGTGCACCCCGGCGAGCGTGGAGACGACCTCGGCCTCCCCCTTCTGGGAGAACGGCTTTCCTTCGTCGGTCAGGTCGAAGGAATCCGACCCGCCGGTCTCACCGAGTTTCCAGGCGATCACCTTGGAGTATTGCGGTTCGGCGGCCTGCGGACCTTTCGGCCGGGTCTCCCTCACCTCCACCGGCTCGGGGTAGCAGAGGGCGACCCATCCGCCGAAGGAGATAGGGAATTCGTAGTCAAACCTCCGCACCTGGCGCCGCTGCGTGGCCAAGACGTCGACCCGGCTGCTGATTTTGCCACCCAGTGTGGACGAGGTCTTGAACCCGGTGGTCACCGAACCACTGACGGAGGCGGTGATCCCGAGCATCAATTGTTCGGACAGTTCGCCGGTCCCGGTGGCGGTACTCGTGCCCGTCGTCGTGCTCGTCGACTGGGACTGAGACTCCGTGTCGACGCCCTGATTGTCCTTGCTGTTCTTCAGGGTGGTCTTCTGGGATTGGTTCAGAGCCATGCTCTTCTGTAGCTGTTGCTGCAAAGAAGCGGTGGTCTTCGCCCCGAAGGTGAGCTGTACCTGCCCCTGAAGAGACCAGCTGATCGTGTTCGAGACCGAGAATTCGACCGTGTGCGACCAGTTGGTCTCGACGGGGTCGGTCCGGTTGACGAACGTCTGCTTGGAGATCACGTCGGGAGGGGGTTGCGTGATGTCGCCCCGCTCATCGATGAGGGGAACACCCACCGTCATATAGGCCTGCCAGCCGCGCTGGTGCGCGGTGGCCTCCGTAGCGGGGAAATCACCGAATCGCCCCTTGTTCAGGGAGAACCCGGTGGGGAAGATCTCCCGGTCGGTCCCGTCCGGCGCCTTCCGCTCGGCCTTCCTCTTCAGCTTGGCCTTGTCCCGCTCCAGGATGGCGGGGGCCTTCTCGGCGATTTCCAGTTCCTTCAGATTCCGCCCGGTCAGCGGGTGGCGAATGGACCGCTCACCGAGGTAGGTGGTGCTTACGTTGTTCTTGGCGGGGCCGCCCATATTCCTCAGCCTTCCCTCGGGATGTCGCTGGCCGAGGCGCGGTTGTCTTTCCTCGACTGGTCCAGCTGTTTGTCGCTGATCTGCGGGCGGTCCTTTTCGCTGATCTTCGGCTGGTCCTCTTCCTTGATCACCACCCCCGCCTTCTTGAATGCCTCGTCCTTGGTCGCAGAGGCCATGGTGGTCGTCGATTCGGCGCTTTCGCTGGCCGCCTGCTGCTTGGTTGCCGCCGTCTGGGTGTTCTTGAAGAGCGGGGCGATGAAATTGCCCATGATGTCGAGCGCTTCGGGCGAGGTCTCGCGCACGAGCTTCGGGTCGCGCCGGACCTCGGGAATACCGTCGTAGAGCTCCGGGTCGACCCCTTCCCTTTCGGGCCAGGCGCCAGGAATGTTCTCCCGGGCCTTTCGGGCGGCTTCCTCGGCGGATTTGGCTTCGCTTCCGCCGCTGTCAAAGATGTTCTTGAAGGTCATGGGCGGCTGCCTACCCTTCCCCTGAGAGGTCCATACGACTGATCTGCCATGGGCCGCGGAGAGGGGTCAATTCAGGACATCGAACTGTTGATTGAATGGGGCACGAATGCGCGCAGTCTTTTCCGCGCATGGGCCCCGCGGAATTGTCGTATCAGGCCATCTTCGCGGCGCGCCGGCGAGCGTGCCGATGTGGTGATCACGCGGCGTTCAGGACTCGTCCGAACCGTCGGTGGTGAGCTTGCTGCCCTCAAGGGTCTTGAAGGAACCCATGGACAGCTGGCTCGGTGCGATCTTCTCGCCGACCACGTGATACGTGAGGATGTTGGTGAGCTGGTCCTTGTCGGCGAAGACCTTGTCCAGGTCAGCCTTCGGGTTCTTCTTGAAGGCGTCATTGGACGGGGCGAAGACGGTGACGTCCTTGGCGTTGTTGAGCGTGTCGACCAGACCTGCCTTCTTGGCAGCGGTCATCAGCGTGGAGAGTTCCTGAGTGTTGGACGCAGCCGTGACCACCGGGGCCTGGGCCATGCCGTCGAGGCTGCCTGCCCCTTCTTCGGGCATCGACGAACAGGCGCTTCCGTAGGTCTCGTGGTCGTCCGCGTGGGCGGCCGGCGCGAGGAGCCCAAGGGACACGGGCAGTGCTATCGCCGCGGCTGTGACCGCGGCAGTGCGGATCATGCTCCGAGTGGTCATGGTCAGTTCCTCCTCTGGATGAGGCGGATTCTCGAAAGAATTGCTGACGACGGCAGGTTCTATGATCAGCCCATGATTGATACCCGGGAGCATTGGACCGTGCGCCATTTCTCGCAGGCCAATCCCGCTGGCTCGGGCTGCGATAGCGTTCCGGCCCTCTTGCGACGGCTGGCCGACTCCATCGACGCGTTGG
Source organism: Streptomyces sp. NPDC039462 (assembly GCF_055639375.1). Lineage (NCBI taxonomy): Bacteria > Bacillati > Actinomycetota > Actinomycetes > Kitasatosporales > Streptomycetaceae > Streptomyces > Streptomyces sp. NPDC039462. The sequence goes on along the minus strand of NZ_JBVKAO010000003.1, from coordinate 59,963 downwards.
GTCCTGTGGGGATTCAAGACGTGGTGATCTCGTCAGAGGCGACCGAGCACGGCCCTTGGTGGTCGGGGACCGTCTACTACCACCTGCCGGGAGACGAATGAGGGCCGCTCCTGGCACTCACGAGCGGGGCCAGATCAGGTCCGGTCACCGGGTGTTGGCCAAAGATACGGCGATGGCTGTGATGTTCCCGAGTACTCCGGATGCTGCTGCGATGATCGTCCAGACGTCTTCCATGTTGCCCCCCGGCTTGGCGTTTTGGAGGGCTTACCAGCACGCGAGTTAGGGGATTCCTCTCGCTGAGCGGCTGCCCCTGCAGCCGGTGGTGAGCCGTTGGCTGACGCCAGCTAGCCCCTTCCCCCCGTCACCACCGCCCGTTCTGACCGGGGGCGTCGCGCTGTCTAACTGTCGTCTGCACGGAAGGGCCCGCACGGCTGTGCGGGCCCTTTCGCGTCATCCCCTACTTTGCGGACGCACACGTCCTAGTGGGGCTCATCCCGGCTCCCCAGTGGGAGACGAGTGGGAGATGATCATGGCGTGGTGCTGCAATCAGGCGCTAGGAAATGCCAGTTAGCGCTCCCTGTGCGGCCCGGTTTCACCCCGCCGATTCCCCCGCGTGCGGACTCAGCACACCCATGCTGACCAGCACGACCAGCACGATGCCGAGCACGATCCGGTAGTACACGAACGGCATGAAGCTCTTTGTGGTGATGAACTTCATGAACCAGGCGATCACCGCGTAGCCGACCACGAAGGCGATGATCGTGGCGAAGATCGTCGGGCCCCAGGAGACGTGACCCTCCCCCGCGTCCTTCAGTTCGAAGGCGCCGGAGGCGAGGACGGCGGGGATGGCGAGGAGGAAGGAGTAGCGGGCCGCCGCCTCGCGGGTGTAGCCCATGAGGAGGCCGCCACTGATGGTGGCGCCCGAGCGCGAGACACCGGGAATCAGGGCCATCGCCTGGCAGACGCCGAAGATGAGGCCGTCCTTGACGCCGAGTTCCTTGAGGCTCTTGCGCTCGCGTACGGCACGGTGCTTGCCGCCCGTCTCGTCGCGGGCCGCCAGGCGGTCGGCGATGCCGAGGACGATGCCCATCACGATCAGCGTGGTGGCGATCAGCCGCAGATCGCGGAACGGGCCCTCGATCTGGTCCTTGAACGTCACGCCGAGGACACCGATCGGGATCGAGCCGACGATGACCAGCCAGCCCATCTGGGCGTCGTGGTCCGAGCGCGGCACCTTGCCGAAGAGCGAGCCGAACCACGCCGACACGATCCGCGCGATGTCCTTGCGGAAGTAGATCAGCACGGCGGTCTCGGTGCCGATCTGCGTGATCGCCGTGAACGCGGCGCCGGGGTCGTGCCAGCCGGCGAACGCCGCGGTCAGCCGCAGATGCGCGCTGGAGGAGATCGGGAGGAACTCGGTCAGTCCCTGGACGAGCCCGAGGATGAAGGATTCAAGCCAAGACATGAAAACTGCGCCGTCCAAGTACTGATCATCAGGCCGCGGATGCGGTCGAAGCGGTCATAGCGGGGCGTAGCTGAAAGTGTGAGGGGTGATCACGTCCCTCGTTGGGGGGCAGCGTAGCGGTCCTGGGTTACGGGACGGTGGGAGGGCCGACCGGGGCCTGTGTGTTTGGGCCGACCGCCGGGCCAACCGTCGGGTCGGCCGTCGGGCCCGCCGTCGGACCTGCCGTCGTCCACCCCGGAGCCTGCGGATGCGCCGTGAGGTCCTCGTGGCGGGCCGGCTCGCCGCAGGCCGAGCACGTCACCACCGGGACCAGTTCGTGGCCGCAGGAGTGTTCGAGGACCATCGGGCGATCGCGGTCCCCGCGCAGGTGGCGGTCGCCCCAGGCCATCAGGGTCATCAGGACGGGCTCCAGTTCGAGGCCGGCGGCCGTCGGCCGGTAGAGGAAGCGCTGCGGGCGTTCGCTGTACGTCACCTTCTCCAGGACGCCCGCTTCGACGAGGCGGCGCAGGCGTGTCGCGAGGACGTCGCGGGGCGCGCCGATGTTGCGTACCAGCTGGTCGAAGCGCTCGTTGCCGAGGCACACCTCGCGGAGCACCAGCAGGGAGTACTTCTCGCCGACGAGGGCGAGGGCGTCGGCGATGGAGCAGGGGCGCGGATCCTTCATGCGGGCAGTCTAGGGGGCGGGAAGGAGAGGGTTTGTTTTTCCAACTGACCGGACTATGGTGAGTTTGAATTTCCTACTCACCGGTATCCGCCGGTGGTTCACCGGCAGTCGAAAGAGGCCCGGACATGCGTGACGCCGTCATCGTCGAAGCCGTACGCACTCCCGTCGGCAAGGGCAAGCCCCAGGGCGCCCTCGCCGCCGTCCACCCCGTCGAGCTCCTCGCCCACACCCTGCGCACCCTCGTCGAACGCACCGGAATCGACCCGGCCCTCGTCGACGACGTGATCGGCGGCACCGTCGACCAGGTCGCCGAGCAGGCCATGAACACGACCCGCTACGCCGTTCTGTCGGCAGGCTTCCCCGAGTCCGTGCCCGCGACCACCGTCGACCGGCAGTGCGGCTCCTCCCAGCAGGCCGTGCACTTCGCGGCGCAGGGCGTCATCTCGGGCGCGTACGACATGGCCGTCGCCTGCGGTGTGGAGTCGATGAGCCGCGTGCCCATGTGGTCGAACGTGCCCGAGGGAGCCGATCCGTTCGGGCCCGGCGTCGCCGAGCGCTACCCGGAAGGTCTCGTCCCGCAGGGCATCAGCGCCGAACTCATCGCCGCGAAGTGGTCCATCGGGCGCGCGCGGATGGACGAGTTCGCGACGACCTCGCACCAGCGGGCCGCGCGCGCCTGGGACAGCGGTCTGTTCGACGCCGAGACCGCGCCGATCGCGGGCCTCACGCGCGACGAGTCCGTACGCCCCACCACCACCCCCGAGGTCCTCGCCGGCCTCAAGCCCGCCTACTACGACCCGCACTTCGGCGAGCGCTTCCCGCAGATCGACTGGTCCGTCACGGCGGGCAACGCAAGCCCCGTCAACGACGGGGCCTCCGCCGTCCTCATCACCACCAGCGAGAACGCCGCCCGGCTCGGCCTGCGCCCGCTCGCCAGGCTGCACAGCTTCGCCGTCACCGGCTCCGACCCGCTCCTGATGCTCACCGGCATCCTGCCCGCCACCGAGAAGGTGCTGCGCAGGGCCTCGCTGACCCTCGACGACATCGACCTCTTCGAGGTCAACGAGGCCTTCGCGAGTGTCGTCCTCGCCTGGCTGCAGGAGACCGGCGCCGACCCCGAGAAGGTCAACGTGCACGGCGGCGCCATCGCCCTCGGCCACCCGCTCGGGGCCAGCGGCACCCGGCTGATGACCACGCTCGTCCACGCGATGCGCGCACGCGGCGCGCGGTACGCCCTGCAGACGATGTGCGAGGCGGGCGGACTCGCCAACGCGACCGTCCTGGAAGCGCTGTAAGGAGCCCCGCCCGGCTCGCTCCGGATCTCCGGGGCTCTCAGCGGTCGCGGGACGGGGCTCTCACCGGTCGAGGAACCGGGGGCTCTCAGCGGTCGCGGAAGTGGTGGCGCTTGAACCACGCCACCGCCGCGCCGCCCAGACCCGTCACCGCGATGAACCCCATCGCGATCAGGAAGACGGGAGACGTCGGCGTCGAGGCGCGGGCGCCCGCGATGACGTAGGCCGCCGTGTTGGGGATCGACCCCAGGCCCGTGGCGATCAGGAACGGCAGCCAGCCCATGCGGGACACCGCGGCGCAGTAGTTGGCCGCGGCGAACGGCACGCCGGGGAACAGTCGCACGGCCAGCATCGACCGGAACCCGTGCCGGCTGAGCTGGCCGTCGACCGCCTGCAGCCAGCGGCCGCGCAGCAGCGGCCGCAGCGCGTCCTGGCCCAGCATCCGGCCGAGCCCGAAGGCGATCCCGGCGCCGAAGACCGTGCCGGCGATCGCCGCGCCGAGCCCCGCCTGTGAGCCGAAGAGCGCGCCCGCCGCCAGATTGAGCAGCGGCCGCGGCACGAACGCGGCGGTGCACGCCCCGTACGCCACGGCGAACAGGGCCACCGCCGTGGCGCCGCCCAATTGCGCGGGCCACCCGTCGGAGAGGAGCCGCTGCGGCTCGAAGACGAGCACGCACGTGGCCGCCGCGGCCAGCAGCGCCACCAGCAGGGACAGCCGCGACCACGGCGAGAGCAGCACTCTGGCACAGCGCACGGCGAGGCCCTGCGGGCGGGCGGTGATGGTCTCGGACATCCCGGAAGAGTAACCGGCACATGTGTCTGATCGCCGTATGGTGCGTCTCATGAGCGTCACAGTTCCGGGAACGGCTCCGCGAAGCGAGCTGGCCGACACGGTCCTCGAACGGCTCGTCACGACCTACCGGGCAGCGGCCGATCCGGAGCGGGCCGCGCAGATGAGGGCGTACATGAAGGACATCGCCCCCTTCCTCGGGCTTGCCTCACCGGTGCGCCGCGACCTGTCCCGCGCCGTCCTCGCCGGCACCCCGCGCCCCGACGAGACCGACTGCACGGCGATCGCGCTGCGCTGCTGGGAGCTGCCAGAGCGCGAGTACGCCTACTTCGCCGTCGACTATCTCCGCCGCCACGTGCGGCGCTGCTCCTCCGACTTCCTGCCCGTCGCCCGGCACCTCGTCACGACGCGCTCCTGGTGGGACACGGTCGACCTGCTCGCCGCGCACGTCGTCGGCGGGCTCGTCGCGGCCGACCCGGGGCTGCGGACCGCCATGGACGAGTGGATCGAGGACGAGAACCTGTGGGTGGCCCGCACCGCCCTTCTCCACCAGCTCCGGTACAAGTCGGCCACCGACACGGAGCGCCTCTTCGCCTACTGCGTACGCCAGTCCGGGCATCCCGACTTCTTCGTCCGCAAGGCCATCGGCTGGTGCCTCCGGGAGTACGCCAAGACCGACCCGGAGGCCGTACGCGCCTTCGTCGAGCGGGAACGGTGGAGGCTGGCGCCGCTGTCGGTGCGGGAGGCCCTGAAAAACCTCTGACTGCCGCAACTCGTCTCCCCGGGCGTGCCGTTCACGTTCCCGCGAAAACCATTCGACGTGCGCGTCTCCTTCGGTGAGGATCAGTCACATGTTCCGGTACGCCTTCCTCGCAGCCACGCCCGCAGTCGCGGGCGCTGCGAAGGCTGCCGTCCTCACACACGCCGTCTTCGAGGCATTCGCCGCCTTCGACGCACCCGCCGCCTTCGACGGCGCCCGAAGCTGACCCTCCCCGGACATTCCGGCGGACCCCACAGGGGGAGGGTCGGTCCGGCCCCCGGGGGTCCCCGTCCCGACCGCGCGCACGCCGCGGTACCGGGACAACAGCTTCGAGTTCCCGAGAAGGAACCACCATGTCCAAGACCGCCTACGTCCGCACGAAGCCGCACCTGAACATCGGCACCATGGGCCACGTCGACCACGGCAAGACCACGCTGACCGCCGCCATCACCAAGGTCCTCAGCGAGCGCGGCACCGGCACGTTCGTCCCCTTCGACCGCATCGACCGCGCGCCCGAGGAGGCGCAGCGCGGCATCACCATCAACATCGCGCACGTCGAGTACGAGACCGACACCAGGCACTACGCGCACGTGGACATGCCGGGCCACGCGGACTACATCAAGAACATGGTCACCGGCGCGGCGCAGCTGGACGGGGCGATCCTCGTCGTGTCGGCGCTCGACGGGATCATGCCGCAGACCGCCGAGCACGTGCTGCTCGCCCGGCAGGTCGGCGTCGACCACATCGTCGTCGCCCTCAACAAGGCCGACGCCGGGGACGAGGAGCTCACCGACCTCGTGGAGCTCGAGGTCCGCGACCTGCTCTCCGCGCACGGATACGGAGGGGACTCGGTCCCCGTCGTACGGGTCTCGGGGCTCAGGGCGCTGGAGGGCGACCCGCGGTGGACGTCCTCGATCGAGGCGCTGCTGGACGCCGTGGACACGTATGTGCCGATGCCCGAGCGCTATCTCGACGCGCCGTTCCTGCTGTCCGTCGAGAACGTGCTGACCATCACCGGGCGCGGCACCGTCGTCACCGGCGCCGTGGAGCGCGGCACCGTCCGCCTCGGGGACCGCGTGGAGGTCCTCGGCGCGGACACGGAGACGGTCGTCACCGGCCTGGAGACCTTCGGCAAGCCGATGGAGGAGGCGCAGGCCGGTGACAACGTGGCGCTGCTCCTGCGCGGTCTGCCACGTGACGCCGTACGACGCGGCCATGTGGTCGCGGCGCCCGGCAGCGTCACGCCCCGGCGCCGTTTCACCGCGCAGGTGTACGTCCTGTCGGCGCGCGAGGGCGGGCGTACGACGCCGATCGCCACCGGGTACCGGCCGCAGTTCTACATCCGCACCGCGGACGTGGTCGGCGACGTCGACCTCGGCGAGGCCGCCGTGGCCCGCCCCGGCGACACGGTCACGATGACGGTCGAGCTCGGCCGCGACGTACCGCTGGAGACCGGCCTCGGCTTCGCGATCCGCGAGGGCGGCCGCACGGTCGGCGCGGGGACGGTCACCGGAGTCGCGTGAGCGGAGCCGCCCTGCGCGGCTCAGAGCTACTCAGAGCCGCACAGGGCGGCTCAGTGCGGCTCATCGGCTGAATCAGCGTGTCCGGGCGTGTCCATGAGTGGGATGCGGCGTTGATCTCGCGGGTGCCACACAGAGTGCTGCTCCGGCCGCGCGACACGGCCAGGCGCCCGCAAGCTGAACGAATCATCAAGGAGAACCACCATGAAGAAGACGATGAGTGTGGTGCTGGGCACCGGCGCCCTCGTGATGGGCGCCGCCGGTATGGCGACCGCCGACGCCGGCGCCCAGGGCGCTGCCACCAGCTCCCCCGGCGTCATCTCCGGCAATGCCATCCAGGTCCCCGTGCACATCCCGGTCAACGCGTGCGGAAACACCGTCGACATCATCGGGCTGCTCAACCCGACCTTCGGCAACAAGTGCGTCAACGACTGACCCGACGCACCTGACCGCGGTGCCCCTGGCGGCACCGCGGCTCCGCCCGAGCGCGTCACCGCCCTTCCCTATCGGTGACGCGCTCGCTCGCGTCGAGCGGCGCCGGGAGTTCGTTGCTGAGGGGCTGCTACTTCACGTCTCCCGTAAAAATCGCCGTCTCCGTCTCCATGTCCGGCGACACCTCGATCTGGATCGTGTCCTCCGTCTTCGGCAGCTCGCAGGCCCACGTCACCGTGATGGACCGGCCCGCAAGAAGCCGCGTGTCGGGCCCACCGTTCAGGCCGCGCTCCGAATCGAAGACCGATTCACTGGACTCGCCGACCTCGCCGTAAGAGCAGCTGGTGGTGAACCCCGACGTATCGATCGTCGACTTCCCCTCGTTCTTCACCGTCACGGCGAACTTCACGTACGGCGTGTTCTCCGGTGAGCCGTACTCGCTGGACGTGCCCCGGGCGAACTTCGACAGGCTGACCTCGACATCGTTGACGTAGGTCACGGTGTCGCCGAGGCCGGACACTTCCGGTTCGGTGCTCTCCGGCTCGGGCTCCGGCTCCTCGGGCGGCTCCTCCTCACCCGCGACCACGTCGTCGGTCTTCGCGGTGTCCGCGGCACTGGTGCTCACCGGCTTCTTGTCGTCGTCACGGCTGTTGACGACGACGATGCCGGTGGCGACAACGGCCACGATGACGGCCGCTGCCGAGCCGATGATGACGGCGTTGGTGTTGCGCCTCTTGGCCGGTGGGCTCGGCGGGAACGCGGGCGGCTGTGGCGGTGGCGGCGGTGTGGTGTTGCTCATGGGTCCCCCCTGCGGTTGTGCTGTGTCTGCGCATCATCCGGCTTCGTGAGGGAGCCGTGCAGGTGAAGTGTCTGGTTCGTGACATCCGGACGCAAAGAGCTGCGCGACGACCAGGCGCGGGTCACGTCGCGAGGCGGTCGGGCTCACCGCTCCAGGCCGCCTGGCGGGGCCGGATCAAGTGCGGCGGCGATCACGTGGTGCAGGTGTGTGGTAGCTGACAGTTCCGAATGTCGTAGCCATCCCTTAGGCTGACGCCATGCCCTTAACCCCTCCACCCCATGGTTCCGCGCGCTCTTCCGCCGAGTTGAACGAGCGGATCCGTGGCCTGTGGCTGCGCGCCGGAGGCCGGCTCTCCGCCGAACAGCGCCGGGAGTACGAGCAGTTGGTGACGGAGTGGGCCGCCGCGGTCCGGGAGGAGATGGTGAAGGCCGCGTAGGTGCAGCCGTCCGCCCCGCGCGGTCGCGGCGGCGGGCAGGTGTTCGCCCGGACCGGCGTTCCGCCCACATCGATCAGTACGCCCCCTTGGCTCGGCCCCTCCTGTGCCCAACACTGAGCCGATGACGCAGCGCGTGGAACTCGCCGCCGTGATCGACCGGTTGGCCGTCGATGCCCTCATCACCGAGTACGCGGTGACCGTTGACGACGGTGACTGGGACGCCTATCGACAGCTGTTCGCCCCGGGCGGGCGCGCCGACTACCGCTCCGCGGGCGGCATCGAGGGAGGAGCCGACGAGATCGCCACCTGGCTGGCGGAGACGATGCGGATGTTCCCCATGCGCCAGCATTTGATCACCAACCGCAAGCTGGAGTTCGGCACGCTGGACCAGGACGTCGGCGACACCGCCCACGTACAGGCCGACTATGTGAATCCCATGCGGTTCGCCGAGCGCGCCGACTCGGCGCCGCGCCGGGAGCCGTCGACCGCCCCGGACTTCGTCTGCGGCGGCCGTTACGGCTTCGCCCTCCTGCGTACGCCCAGCGGGTGGCGGTTGCGCCAGGTGGTCGTCACGGAGAAGTGGCGCCAGGTGGGGGGCTCGCGTGAGCAGTCGGAGCGACGGGCAGCGGCGTCCGACATGTGACCTGCGCTCAAGATCCGTCCCGGCTTCCTTTCCACCCCCTGGCCCACTGTCCTAGATCGTCTTTGACGCGCACACTGATGGGTACGTGAGTACGACCGGCGTCGGGGGCGGGCGAGGGAGGCACTGCATGGATCAGTTCGGCGACGGCCGGTGGGAGCGGCACAGGCCGCGCGTCGTGCGGATGCTCGCGTCGCGCTGGTGGCGCGGCGGCCTCGCCGTCACGGCCGGGGCGCTGCCCGCACTGGCGTTCCCCGCGCCGTCGCTGTGGTGGTTCGCGTACGTCGCGCTCGTGCCCTGGATGCTGCTGGTCAGGTCGGCCCCGACCGCCCGCCGGGCCGCGCTCGACGGCTGGCTCGGCGGCCTCGGCTTCATGGTCGCCGTGCACCACTGGCTGCTGCCGAGCCTGCACGTCTTCACGGTGGTCATCGCCGCGCTGCTCGGCCTGCTGTGGGCGCCCTGGGGCTGGCTGGTGCGCCGGTTCCTCGGCGGAGTACCGACGTCCGGACGTGCCGCGGCCGCCCTCGTCGTGCTGCCCTCGGGTTGGCTGATGGTCGAACTGGTCCGGTCCTGGGAGGGCTTGGGCGGACCGTGGGGCCTGCTCGGCTCCAGTCAGTGGCAGGTGACGCCCGCGCTGCGGCTCGCCTCGGTGGGCGGGGTGTGGCTGATCAGCGCGTTCGTCGTGGCGCTTAACACGGGGGTCGCGCTCTTGGTCGTTGCCGCGGCGGCCCGTAGGTCGGCTTCAGGTGCATCGGCTCCCGGAGCACCGGTTTCGTATGCGTCGGCTTCGTATGCGTCGGCTTCGTACGCACCGGCTCCCGGTTCGTCCTCGTCGGTGTCCCCCGGCGTCCCCGTCGTCCCCGCCCTCGCCGGCCTCCTCGCCGTCGTCACCGCCACCTGCGCCGCCTGGGCCTGGGCGCCACGGCCCGAGTCCGCCGGGCACGTCCGCGTCGCGGTCGTGCAGCCGGGGATCATAGAAGACGGCATCGCCAGCGCCGACAAGCGGCTGGCCCGCGAGGAGGCGCTGACCCGGACGCTGGTGGGCCGGGACCCGGACCTCGTCGTCTGGGGCGAGAGCAGCGTCGGCTACGACCTGGCCGACCGGCCGGACGTTGCCCGCCGGATCACCGCGCTCTCCCGCGAGGTCGGCGCGGACATCCTGGTGAACGTCGACGCGCGCCGCTCCGACCGCCCCGGCATATTCAAGAGTTCCGTCCTGGTGGGCCCGGACGGGCCGACCGGCGACCGCTACGACAAGATGCGGCTCGTGCCCTTCGGCGAGTACATCCCGGCGCGGTCCCTGCTCGGCTGGGCGACGTCCGTCGGCAAGGCAGCGGGCGAGGACCGCAGGCGCGGGGACCGGCAGGTGGTGATGAACACGGGAGGCGACACCGGCTCCGGCACAGGCACCGGCTCCGGCTCCGGCTCCGGAGGACACAACCTGCGCTTCGGGCCCCTCGTCTGCTTCGAGTCCGCGTTCCCCGACATGAGCCGTCGCCTCACCCGTGACGGCGCACAACTACTGCTCGCCCAGTCCGCCACGTCCTCGTTCCAGTCCAGTTGGGCGCCCGGCCAGCACGCGTCGCTCGCGGCGCTGCGGGCCGCCGAGACCGGCCGCCCCATGGTGCACGCCACGCTCACCGGCGTCTCCGCGGTCCACGCCCCGGACGGATCGCGCGTCGGCAGCCCGCTCGGCACGTCGGCGAGCGCCACGGCGGTGTACGACGTACCGCTGGGCAAGGGCGAGACGGCCTACGTCAAGTGGGGCGACTGGCCCGTGCACGCCGCGCTCCTCGTGCTCGCGGCGCTGGCCGCGGCAGAGGGACTGCGCGCTGTCAGGCGGCGGCCTGCTCCAGAGCGGCACGGACCACGCGCTCGCACAGTTCATGAGTCGCCAGTGCGTCCCGGGCGCTGAGCACCTTGCCCGCGCGCACGGCGTCGAGGAAGGCGAGCACCACCTGTTCGATGCCGCGCTGGCGGGCCACCGGCACCCAGTCGCCGCGCCGCCGCACACTGGGCTGCCCCTTGTGGTCCACGATCTCGGCGAGGTTGATCACCTGCCGCTTGGCGTCCTGCCCGGACACCTCGAGGATCTCCTCCGAGGAGCCGCTGAGCCGGTTCATCATGCCGATCGCGACGAACCCGTCGCCGGCCAGCTGCACCACCACGTGGTGCATGAGCCCGTCCTCGACGCGGGAGCGCACCGTGACGTCGTCGACCGGTCCCGGCGCCAGGAAGCGCAGGGTGTCCACGACGTGGATGAAGTCGTCGAGCACGAGCGTGCGCGGGTCCTCGGGCAGGCCCACGCGGTTCTTCTGCAGCAGGATCACCTCGCGCGGGTGCTCGACGCACTGCGCGTAACCCGGCGCGTAACGGCGGTTGAAGCCGACGGCGAGGCTCACGCCGCGCTCCTCGGCGAGGCGCACGAGGCGTTCGGAGTCGGCGAGTTCGTACGCGATGGGCTTGTCGACGTAGGTCGGCACGCCCGCTTCGACGAGGCGGGTGACGATCTCCGGGTGGACGGCGGTCGGCGCGTGCACGAAGGCGGCGTCGAGATCCTGGGCGAGCAAGGAGTCCAGATCGGTGTGGCGGCGGGATTCCGGGATGTGGTGGACGTCGGCGACCCGGGCGAGGGTCGCGGGCGTACGCGTCTGCAGGTGCAGTTCGACCCCGGGCTGGGTGGTGAGGACCGGCAGATACGCCTTCTGGGCGATGTCGCCGAGTCCGATGCAACCGATCTTCACCACTGTCTCCCTACCGACCACTGTCACTACCGCTGACCTGCTCCACCGCTGACCGGGTCCAACGCTGTGCTGGTCTACCGGTGTGCTGGTCTACCGCTGTGCTGGCTCGCGAACCGTGGCCTCCGTGCTCCGCCCGGGGGCCGCGGTCGTCGTTCCCGCAGCATACGGGGCCTGCGGCGGACACCAGTCGGCGATCGAGGAGGAGCCGCGCAGAATGAAGTTCGGGCCGAGCCGCGTCGCCGCCGAGATGAGGATGTCGCGCACGGCAATGAGTGGGGCGCTGCGGAGGTGCGTGACGCGGGAGGCCCGTGCGGCACGCCGGACGATGTCCGTGGTGCGGGGGACCCGGGCGGCGCTGTAGCCGGCGAGGCCCGCTGCGAGGTCGCCGCCCGGCGCCATGTGGTGGGCGAGGACGACGGCGTCCTCGATGGCCTGGTTGCCGCCCTGGCCGAGGCTCGGTGTCATCGCGTGCGCGGCGTCACCGACGAGGGCGACGCGACCGCGGTGGTACGCGGCGAGCGGCGTCGTCAGCTGTCGTACGTCGTTGCGCAGGATGTCCTCGTTCGCGGCGGCGGCGATCAGGCCGGGGATCGGGTCGTGCCAGTCGGCGAAACGGCGCTCCAGCTCGGCCTTCTCGCTGTCGGGCGCCCTGCCGCCCTCGGGCAGCCGTGCGGTGGCGTACGCGTACACCCGGCCGTCCCGCAGCGGGTGCGTGCCCCATACGCCGCCGCGGCCCCAGGTCTCGTGCGGCGTGAAGGGCTCGTCGGGTGCGGGTATGACGAACCGCCAGGCGGTGAACCCCGCGTACACGGGCCGGGGGTGGGCGGGGAAGAGGGCCGTGCGCACGGCGGAGTCGATGCCGTCGGCCCCGACGACGAGGTCCGCCTCGATGTCCCCGTCGTCGGTGGTGACGACGGCGCGGCGGTCGGCGGCGCCGGGGTCCGCGAGGCGGGCCCGCGTGCCGGTGCGCAGCGCCTCGGCGGGCAGCGCGGACACCAGGAGGTCGATGAGGGTGGCGCGGTGCAGCATGACCAGACTGCCGCCGTACGCCGCCTCGGCCTCGGCCGCGCTCGTGCGCACCAGCCAGCGGCCGCTCCGGGCGCGCATGCCGCCGTCGCCCTGCCAGGCGGCGAGGGCGCGGACCCGGTCGCCGAGGCCCAGGACGTCCAGGGCGCGCTGGCCGTTGGGGGCGAGGCCGATGCCGGAGCCGACGGGTTCCAGGGAGGGGGCGCGTTCGAGGACGGTGACGCTCCACCCGCATGCGTGCAGGCCGATGGCCGCGCCGAGTCCGCCGATGCCGCCACCGATGACGAGCGCGCGGGGCTGCTGCTTCATGGCTCCTCCAACTACATCTGTAGTGCACGATGAAATGACCGTACTACACCTGTAGTGCGCGGGGTAGGGTTCCGCGTAGGGTTCCGCCATGTCCGTACGCAGCGCGGGGGCCTCCCGCACCGAACTCATCGCCGACACCGCCCTCGCCCTGCTCGCCGAACGCGGCATGCGCGGTCTCACCCACCGGGCCGTCGACGAGGCGGCGGGACTGCCCCAGGGCTCCACGTCCAACCACGCGCGCACCCGGCTCGCCCTCCTGGAGGCGGCGGTACGGCGGCAGGCCGAACGTGAGGCGGAGGTGCTGCACCCCACCGAGCTCCCGGACCCGGCGGCCGGCCGCGAACAACTGGCCGCGGGCCTGGCCCTGGCCCTGCACCGGTACCTGACCGGCGACCAACGCCAACTCCTCGTATCGCGCTACGAATTGGCCCTCGAAGCCACCCGCAGGCCGGAGCTGCGCGCCTATTACGACGCCACGGGCGCCCAGTTCAGGGAGCCCCTGGAGGCCCTGCTCCGCGCCGCGGGCTCCACCGCCCCCGAACGCCACACCCTCTCTCTGGTGGCGTGGTGCGACGGCCTGATGTTCTCGTGCGTGGCGGGTTCGCACCACGCCGCGACGCCGACGCTGGAGGAGCTGCGGAGCAGCGTGGGGGAACTGTTGCGGGGGATGCTGGACGGGTGAGGGGGGGCGCTGGATGGGTGAGGGGGGTGCCGGATGGGTGAGGGGGGTGCTGGGCGGGTGACGTGAGGTGAGTGGACTCACCCTGCCCCGTCACCCGTGCGGGGCAACCTCATGTATTTCACTCCCAACGTGCGCCTGGCGCACCATGGTTGTGCGGGTGCCTCGACCGACGACCACCACCGCCGCCACGGCTGCCGCGATCCTTGCCTCCGTCGCCGTCTCGGCCGCCGTCTCCGGCTGCATGAGCGTCGAGCAGCCCCCGGAGGCCGCCCCCTCCGCGGTCACCGGCCCGCCGCCCGCGCCCCGCACCGACGGGAAGAACCGGCCTCGCCTCGTGCAGGCCCCGGCCAGGGAGGCACTGGAGCGCATGGGCCCGCCCCGGCGCCCCTCCCCCCGGCAGGCCTCCTCCTGGCAGACCGAAACCGGGACCAAGCCTCCCGGCCCGCCGCACAGCCACGACCGCCCGGCACCCGCACCCCCGCCCCCGCCCGCAGCGCCAGTACGCAGGCCTGCCCCGGCGCGGCCCGACGCCGGAGCCCCCCGTCCCGCCCCACCCACTGTCCCCGCCCCACCGGTCGCGGACGTCTGCGCACTCGGCGAGGCGTACGGCAACTGGGACCCGCACAGCCCTCAAGCCGTCATCTGCCGCAACACATACGGCCGTTGAGTCAGCGCCCCCTACTCCTCCTCGCTCCCCTCCCCCACCTCCCCCTCCAGACGGGCGATGGCCTCCTTGATGCCTCTGCCGTAGCCGTCGTCCTCCAGCGCGCCCACCGCGCCGCGCGCCCGGCGCAGATGGCTGCGGGCCGCTTCCGGGCGGCCCAGCTTCACGTAGTCCGCGGCGAGGTTCAGGTGCAGGGAGGGGTAGAAACCGCGCACCGCCAGCGACTGGTGGTGTTCGCTCAGCCGCTCGTCGGTGAGCTCGTGCGCCGCCGACAACGCCCGGAGGTCCCACGCCAGTTCGTCCGAAGGGTCCGCCTGTGTGTCCGCCATGTAGTGCGCGAGCGTGCAGCGGTGCAGCGGGTCGCCGGTGTCGCCGATCTCCCCCCAGAGGCCGAGGAAGCGGTCCTGCGCCTCCTCACGGTCGCCGCCGTGATGCAGCATGACCGCCTGCCCGATCCGCGTCATCATCGCGTCTTCCGCCGTGTGCTCCTGCTGCTCCGTCACCGGATCCTCCGTGGTCGTGCCGGCCATCGCCTCCATCTCCCACGACGCTAGCGGCCACCACTGACAATCGCGGTCAGGCACGTTCGGACGGGGGGTGCTCACGCGTACCGCTGGGCCAGCGCGGTGACGCTCCTTGCCACCTCGGCGCGGAGCTCGGGCGGGCCGAGCACCTCCGCGTCCAGGCCGAGCCGGAGGATGTCGCCGACCGCCACCGGCAGTTCTTCCACGTCGAGGTCGACCTCGGCCCAGCCGTCGGCGTCCGCCGCGCCCGCACCCGCCACGGCCCGCGCCCCCGCGGTCCCGAACATGGCGGGCAGCAGCCGTCGCCCCGCCGGGGAGACCCTCAGCCGCGCCGTGCCCCGCAGCACCCGCGCTTCGAGGCCGCGCGACGACGCCTCCCAGTACGCCGCGAGGTCGAAGCCGTCCGGGCGCTCGCAGGCCTCCCGAGTCACCGTCGCCGCCAGGAACCGCGACACCCGGTATGTGCGCGCATCGCCGTCGACCGCCGCGACCAGATACCAGTTGCCCGCCTTGAGGACCAGCCCCAAAGGATGCAGCTCGCGCCGGACTTCGCCGCCCCAGCGCTGGTAGTGGGCTCCCAGCACTCGCTGCCGCCACACCGCGTCGGCGACCGTGGCGAGCAGCGGCGCCGGTTCCGCCGTACGGAACCAGGCGGCCGCGTCGAGGTGGAAGCGCTCCTGGATGCGCCGCGACCGCTCCCCAAGGCCGGCGGGCAGCGCTGCCGCCAACTTCAGCTGCGCGGTGGCCAGTTCCGCGCCCAGGCCGAGCTCGGCGGCGGCCCCCGGCATACCGGCGAGGGCCAGCGAATCGGCTTCGTCGTCGGTGAGCCCCGTCAGCCGGGTGCGGTAGCCGTCCAGGAGCCGGAAGCCGCCGGCGGGGCCGCGCTCCGCGTAGACGGGCACTCCGGAGGCGGCGAGTGCCTCGGCGTCCCGGTAGACGGTCCTGACCGAGACCTCCAGCTCTTCCGCCAGCTCCGGCGCGGTCATGCGTCCACGGTTCTGGAGCAGCAGGAGAAGGGCCAGGAGCCGGTCGGCGCGCACGTGATCGATTCTGCCTCAGCACTTGATGCCTCAGTACTAAATGCCTCAGCACTTGATCCCTCAACACTTAATGCCTCGGTACCTGACAGAAGGTGTCAGGTACGGCTGGCAGTGTCCTTCGCACGGCGCCCACCACGGCAGGTGGGGCCGCTACCCCAGAGGAGAACCATGACCACGCAGCACACCACCGGCACGGCCACCGGGACCTTCACCTTCGCCGGCTGGGACGAGCGCCCCGTCGCCGGCGCTGACGGCGGCGCACGCATCGCCCACGCCGCCGTCAGCAACGACTACACCGGCGCCGTCGAGGCGACGGGCACCTCCTGCGAGTACACCATCGCGTACACGAGCGAGACGGTCGGCACCTTCGTGGGGTACGAGTTCGTCGACGGGACGCTCGACGGCCGCTCGGGCTCCTTCGTGATCGAGCAGCGCGGTTCCTTCGGTGCCGACGGAACCATCGAGTGTTCCTTCACCGTGCTGCCCGGCTCGAGCACCGGTGACCTCGCCGGGCTCACCGGAGCCGGTTCGTTCACCGCGCGGAGCGGGCAGGCCACCACCCCGTACTCCCTCGCCTATGCCGTCGCGGGCTGACGTCAGCCTATGTCCGGGATCCGCCAGTCGATCGGCTCGTGGCCCTGCGCGGCCACCGCTTCGTTGATCTGTGTGAAGGGGCGCGAGCCGAAGAACCTCTTCGCGGAGAGCGGCGAGGGGTGCGCGCCCTTCACGACGGCGTGCCGCTCTTCGTCGATGAGCGGGAGCTTCTTCTGGGCGTAGTTCCCCCACAGGACGAAGACGGCGGGGTCGGGGCGGTCGGCCACCGCCCGGATCACCGCGTCCGTGAACTTCTCCCAGCCCTTGCCCTTGTGGGAATTGGCCTCACCGGCGCGGACCGTCAGGACCGCGTTCAGCAGGAGGACACCCTGCTTGGCCCATGGCATCAGATAGCCGTTGTCGGGCACGGGGTGGCCGAGCTCCTCCTTCATCTCCTTGTAGATGTTCCGCAGGGAGGGCGGGGTCTTCACGCCGGGGCGCACGGAGAAGCACAGGCCGTGTCCCTGCCCCTCGCCGTGATACGGATCCTGGCCGAGGACCAGGACCTTGACCTGGTCGTACGGCGTCGCGTCCAGGGCGGCGAAGACCTCCTCGCGCGGAGGGTAGACGGGGCCCTTCGCCCGCTCCTGCTCGACGAACTCGGTGAGCTCTTTGAAGTAGGGCTTCTGGAGCTCCTCGCCGAGGACTCCGCGCCAGGACGCGGGCAGCATGGCGATGTCGGTCACGTCAACAACCTCCGGTGTGCGGTCACTTCTCACCACAGAACCTACCGGCGACCACTGACAATCGACCGCCCGGCCGCCCCGACCGGCCGACGACCCTCCGCCCCGCCCCCGCTACCAGCTGGTCTTGCGCTGCAGCTCCCACATCATCATGATCGCCGAGGGGTCCAGGGCGCGCTCGCCGCCCGCGATCTCCTCGCTCGACATGATGTACTGCTTGCCCTGCCACAGGGGCAGCAGCCTGACGTCGTCGACGAGGATCTCCTGGGCCCGCTCGAACTCGTCGATCACGGCGCCGCGGTCGGCCTCCCTGCGCTGGCGCGGCAGCACTTCGTCGGTGATCTCCTTGGACGGGTAGGGCGTGTTGAGCACGTTCTTGGGGCCGACGAACGGCGCGATGAAGTTGTCCGCGTCGGGGAAGTCGGGGAACCAGCCGCGTCCGAAGACCGGATATTCGCCCTTGCTGTACCCCTCCTGGAACTCGGTCCAGGGACGGCTCTTCAATGTGATCTTGAACAGGCCCGAGGCCTCCAGCTGCCGCTTGAGCTCGGCGAACTCCGGCTCGGTCGCCGAGC
The DNA here is from genome assembly GCF_055639375.1 of Streptomyces sp. NPDC039462. NCBI lineage: Bacteria > Bacillati > Actinomycetota > Actinomycetes > Kitasatosporales > Streptomycetaceae > Streptomyces > Streptomyces sp. NPDC039462. The sequence continues at coordinate 42,324 of NZ_JBVKAO010000003.1, read as the reverse complement.
CGTAGCGGTCGGTGGTGTACCAGAGGGTGAGCGGCACCGGCTGGTGGATGCCGGCGTCGGTGAGGATCTTCCTGGCCTTGGCCGCGCTGGGGTTTCCGTAGTCGTCGAAGAACCCGGTGGCGTGACCCGTGAGGCCCCTGGGGACCATGGAGTACAGCGGTTCGACGGTGTCCTTGTAGATCTTGTGGGCGATGGCCCCGCGGTCGACGAGCTGCGCGAAAGCCTGGCGGACCGGGAGCTTCCGCGCCCACGGGTCCTTGGTGTTGAACACCAGGTAGCGGATCTCGGTGCCCGAGCCCTCGACGAGCTCGATGTCCTGTTCGCGCCTGCCCCTGCCCTGCATGGCGACGATGTCCTCGGAGGCCAGGCCTCGGAACGTGACGTCGATCTGCTTGTTCTTGAGGGCGTCGACCATGGCCGACGACTTCTTGAAGTAGCGGATGGTCACGGCGTCGTTCTTGACGTCGGCCGCACCCTTGTAGTGGTCGTTCTTGACCAGCTCGGCCTTGTCGTTCGGCGTGTACGCCTCCAGGGTGTACGGCCCGGAGCCGGTGACCTCGTTGCCCTCGCGGAGCTTGTCCGCCGGGTACTCGGCGGGGTCGACGATCGACATGGCCGGTGTCGCGAGCACGAACGGGAAGGTGGCGTCCGCCTTTTTGAGGCGGAAGACGACGGTCCGGTCGCCCTTCGTCTCGACCTTGTCGAGTGAGCCGAGGAGACCGGCGGGGCCGCCCTTCACCACCTTCTTGGCGTCGAGGGTCAGCATGCGGTCGAAGGAGTACTTCACGGCCGCCGCGTCCAGCTCGTCGCCGTCGGAGAACCGCAGGCCCTCGCGCAGCTCGCAGGTGAAGACCGTGTTGGAGGCGTCGCTGAACCCGCAGGACTCCGCGGCGTCCGGCTCGGGCTCGGTGGCCCCCGAGGGGAAGCTGAGCAGCGTCTGGAAGACGTTCCTGTAGAGCTCCCACGAGCTGTCCCAGGCCTTCGCCGGGTCCAAGGTGGTCGGCGCGCTCATCGTGCCGACGGTGATCTGCTCCTCTTCGTCCGACCCCTCGGACGAGAACACCCCACAGCCGGCGAGCAGGGATATGGACGCGATCGCCGCCGCCGGGCGCAGACCCCGGGTCCGCTTGGCAGGGGGGACTTCACTGAACACGCGCACGCTCCTCGATCGGCCATGCCATGGAATCGGGAGACAATATCGCAGTGCCCCGCCGGGCCAAGTCTCGGCGCCGACAGGGCACTTGATGCGCGCGTATGTCACTGAAAGCGGTGTAGACGGCGCACTCGACGGGTGTGCGGCCTTCGTCAGCCGACGCCCGCATTGAGGAAGATGCCGCCATCGACCACGAGTGTCTGGCCCGTGATCCAGTCGGACTGGGCGGACGTGAGGAACGCGGCCGCGCCCCCGATGTCCTCCGGCACGCCGAGCCGGCCGAGCGGGTAGGAGGCGGCTGCCTCCGCCTCGCGGCCCTCGTACAGCGCCTGGGCGAACTTGGTCTTGACGACCGCGGGCGCGATGGAGTTCACGCGCACCTTCGGCGCGAACTCGTGCGCCAGCTGCAGGGTGAGGTTGACCATGGCGGCCTTGCTCATCCCGTACGCGCCGATGAACGGCGAGGCGGAGACTCCGGCGACGGAGGCGATGTTCACGATCGCGCCGCCGTTCTCGCTCTGCCAGGCCTTCCAGGTGTGCTGGGCGAAGCCGAGCGCCGAGATGACGTTGGTCTCGAACACCTTGCGCGCGACGTTCAGATCGAGGTCGGCCATCGGTCCGAAGACCGGGTTCGTACCCGCGTTGTTGATCAGGAAGTCGACGCGGCCGAACGCCTCCATCGTGCGCTCGACGGCGACCGCCTGGTGCGCCTCGTCGTGGGCCTTGCCGGCGACGCCGATGACCCGGTCGGAGCCGAGCTTCTCGACGGCTTCCTTGAGGGCGTCCTCATTGCGTCCGGTGATGCAGACCCGGTCACCGCGGGCGACCAGCGCCTCGGCGATGCCGTATCCGATGCCGCGGCTCGCGCCCGTGACGAGCGCGGCCTTCCCGCTGTCCTGCACAGCCATGATCCCTGCCTTCCAGCTTCCGGGTCAGTTGAGCGGGCCGCCGGCGACGTACATGACCTGCCCGGAGACGAAGCCCGCGGCGTCGCCCGTGAAGAAGGCGATGGCGTTGGCGATGTCCTCGGGGCGGCCGACGCGCTGGACCGGGATCTGGGTGGCGGCCGCGGCCTGGAACTCCTCGAAGCCCATGCCGACGCGGTCCGCGGTGGCCTTCGTCATCTCGGTGACGATGAAGCCGGGGGCGACGGAGTTGGCGGTGACGCCGAACTTGCCGAGCTCCTTGGCGAGGGTCTTGGTGAACCCCTGGAGACCGGCCTTGGCGGCGGCGTAGTTGACCTGGCCGCGGTTGCCGAGCGCGGAGGACGAGGAGAGGTTGACGATGCGGCCGAAGCCCGCGTCCACCATGTGCTTCTGGCAGGCCTTGGACATCAGGAAGGCGCCGCGCAGGTGCACGTTCATGACCGTGTCCCAGTCGCTCGCGCTCATCTTGAAGAGGAGGTTGTCGCGGAGCACGCCGGCGTTGTTGACGAGGATCGTCGGGCCGCCGAGCTCCTCGGCGATGCGGGCGACGGCGGCCTCGACCTGGGCCTCGTCGGACACGTCGCAGCCGACGGCGATCGCCCTGCCACCGGCCGCGGTGATCTGCGCGACGGTGTCCTTGCAGGCGGCCTCGTCGAGGTCGATGACGGCCACGGCGCGGCCCTCGGCGGCAAGCCGTACGGCGGTCGCGGCGCCGATGCCTCGCGCTGCACCGGTCACGACAGCGACGCGCTGCTCAGTGGTGGACATGCTGGTTCTCCTCGCCCTTGGGATGCGGCTCTACGGATGTGGCTGTACGGATGTGGCTGTACGGATGTGGCTCTACAGGTGTGGCTCTACGGGGTGCGGCTCCACGGTACGCCCCGACGGTGAGCGACCGCTTAGTACCTTCAGCTGGACGAGACGCTAGAAGCCCTGGCACCGGGTGTCAACGGCAACCAGGAGAGCCGTGCCGCTTTACCTCACCAACAGGTCGAGGAGACGGTTCACCTCGGCCTCGGGATCCGCCGTCAGGCCGGTGTGCACGGGGCCCGGCTGGACCACCGTGGAGCGGGGCGCGATGAGCCAGCGGAAACGCCGCCCCGCGTCGTCGCTCTCGGCCTGCCCCGCGGCCGCGCCGCCCCGGCAGATCCGCTCGACGGCGCCGAGCGAGGCCCGGATGCCGGCCACGTCCGCCGCCGGGTCCAGGGCGAGGAGCTTGGCCTCGTCCAGGTGGGTGCGGGCGGCCACGAAGGACTTGGCGCGGCAGTAGACCAGGACTCCCGCGTTGAACTGCTCGCCGCGCTCCACGCGCGGCACGACGCGCACCAGCGCGTACTCGAAGACGTCCCGCGCGGGCGCGGTCTGCCCGTCGGGGGCGGGCGCGTTCTGCTCGGTCACTTGATGGCGCCCTTCGGCTTCGGCTCGGTCACCGGCAGGGTGATCCGCTCGTGGATGGTCCCGGCACGCGGCAGCAGAGCGGCCACATACGCCCGCCGGACGTCGTCCGCGCTGTCGAAGCCCGGCTCGTCCGCCAGCCACTCCTCGGGCACCTGGGCCACGACGTCGGTGAGCAGCTCCTCGGTGACGAGGGGGGCGAGTTCGGCGGCGGCCGCCGCGACGTCGGGTCCGTAGGGGGCGAGGACGTGGTCCGAGGCGTCGTACGGTTTGGCGGCGGCGGTCTCCGCGGTGCGCCAGTTGTGGTGCCAGATCATGCTGGCCCCGTGGTCGATGAGCCACAGATCGCCCTGCCACAGAAGCAGGTTCGGATTGCGCCAGGAGCGGTCCACGTTGTTGATCAGGGCGTCGAACCAGACGACGCGGCCGGCTTCCGCCGGGTCCACGTCGTGGGCGAGCGGGTCGAAGCCGAGGGCGCCCGACAGGAATTCCATGCCGAGGTTGAGCCCGCCGCTCGCCTTGAGCAGTGCCTGCACCCGCTCGTCGGGTTCGCCGAGGCCGAGGACAGGGTCGAGCCGGACGCCGACGAGCCGCGGCATTCGCAGCCCGAGCCTGCGGGCGAGCTCACCGCAGATCACTTCGGCGACGAGCGTCTTGCGCCCCTGCCCCGCGCCGGTGAACTTGATGACGTACGTTCCGTAGGTGCCGTGGTCGTCGGCCTCGACGACCCCGGGCAGCGAGCCACCCTCCCGTAGGGGCGTGACATAGCGGACCGCGGTGACTTCGCTGAGCATTGCCCCAGGTTACTGCCGGTCCGACGCTGTTCGATCACATGGCCCGCTGTCTACAGTGCCCGCCATGGACTCCCTTGACCTTCCTCGGCAGTTCGCGCGCACGCGCCGCTTCTCGCTGGGTGTGCCACACGGCTTCACGGTCTCGCCGGACGGTGAACGGGTGCTGTTCGTGCGGTCCACCGCCGGCGACGACCCGGTGGGCAGGCTGTGGGTGTACGAGGACGGGGCCGAGCGCATGCTGGTCGATCCGTTGGCGTTGGGCAAGGCGGGACCGGTGCCGGAGGCGGAGCGGATCCGCAGGGAGCGGGCGCGGGAAGCATCACAAGGAGTGGTGGCTTTCGCGACCGACCACCACGCGCGCGTGGCCGCTGTCGCGCTGGGCGGCGCGCTCTGGGTGGTGGAGACGGACGGCGGCGCACCGCGCCGGATCCGCACGGCGGGACCGGTGGTCGACCCGCGCCCGTCGCCCGACGGGAACGTCGTCGCGTACGTCTCCGGAGGTGCCCTGCGCGTCGTCGGCGTCGACGGCACGGGCGACCGGGCGCTCGCGGAGCCCGAGGGCGACGACGTCACGTACGGTCTCGCCGATCACGTCACCGCCGAGTCGATGGGCAGGCAGCGCGGTTTCTGGTGGTCTCCGGAGAGCGACGCGCTGATCGTCGCGCGCGTGGACGCCTCGCGGGTGCGACGCTGGTGGCTGTCCGACCCGGCAAGGCCCGACCTGCCGCCCCGCGCGGTCCGCTATCCGGCGGCAGGAACCGACAACGCCGAAACGTCCCTGCACATCCTGCGTGTGGACGGGACACGCGTCGCGGTGCGCACCCCGGAACGCGTCTCGGAGCACCACTCCTACGGAGAGTGGACGGACGGCGCCTTCGAGTACGTCCCCACGGTGTGCTGGGACGCCGAGGGCCCGCTGATCACGCTGCAGACCCGCGACCAGCGCTCCCTGTACGTGCTGGAGGTGGACCCCGCGACCGGCGACACGGAGATGGTCGGGCACCGACGCGACCCCGCCTGGCTGGAGTTGATGCCGGGCGTACCGCTGCGGCTGGCGAGCGGGCGGGTCGTGGCGCACTGGAACGTGCGCGGCGGCACGCGGGGCCTGCGGGTCGGCAACACCAGGACGCCGCGCGGCCTCCAGGTGCGCGAGGTACTGGGCGGCGTCGACGACCGGGTGTGGTTCACCGCCTCGTACGAGCCCACGGAGGTGCACGTCTGGTCGTTCGACCACCAGGACGACGAGCCCGACCCCGAGCGCCGTACCGGCACCCTGCGGCGGATCAGCGAGGGGCCAGGCGTGCACACCGCGGCCGTCGGCGGTGACACCGTGGTCCTCGACAGCAGGACGCCCGAGGGACAGACGGTGACGGTGCTGCGCGGCGGCGTACCGGTCGGGCGGATCGCGGTGTTCGCCGAGGAGCCGGTGGTGGTGCCCCGGCCCCGCCATCTCACCCTCGGGAAGCGGGAGCTGCGCAGCGCGCTGTACCTGCCGTCCTGGCACGAGCCGGGTGCCGCGAAGCTGCCTGTCCTGCTCTGCCCTTACGCGGGTCCAGGAATCCAACTCGTGGTCCACGCGCGCGCGTGGTGGACGATGGTGGCGCAGTGGTTCGCCGAGCAGGGGTACGCGGTGCTGATCACGGACGGGCGCGGCACGCCCGGCCGTGGCGACGCGTGGGAGAAGGCTGTGCACGGCGACCAGCTGACGCCGGTGCTGGACGACCAGGTGGACGCGCTGCACGCCGCCGCCGAGCGCTTCCCCGACCTCGACCTGGAGCGTGTGGGCATCCGCGGCTGGTCCTTCGGCGGCTATCTCGCGGCGGGCGCGGTGCTGCACCGGCCCGACGTCTTCCACGCGGCGGTGGCGGGTGCCGCGCCGACGGACCTGCGGCTGTACGACACGCACTGGAAGGAGCGCTATCTCGGCCATCCCGACGTCCTGCCCGACCAGTACGAGCACTGTTCGCTGGTGGCGCACGCGCACCGTCTGGAGCGGCCGCTGATGCTGGTGCACGGGCTCGCGGACGACAATGTCCTCCCTGTGCACATGCTGCGCTTCTCCGCGGCGCTGCTGGCCGCCGGCCGTCCGCACACCGTGCTGCCACTGCCCGGCGCGGGGCACCTGGTCTCCCAGGACGAGGTGGCGGCGAACCTGCTGCGGCTCGAACTCGATTTCCTGGGGAAATCCTTGAGCGTTTGAACACGGAGGGCCATGGCTCCGTACCACCGGACATGACGACTTCACTTCCGGGCACGACGGCTTCCGAAGAGACCGTCTCCGCTCCCTGCCGCCGCACGGTCATGGCCACCATCGGCGCCGCGGGCATCGCCGCCGCCCTCACCGCCTGCGGGTCCGGTGACGACAAGAGCTCCTCCGAACCGGCGGGCGCGCAGGAGCCGGAAGGCGGTGAGGACGGTGGCGCGGGCGCGGGCGGCGCCGTGCTGGCCAAGACGTCGGACATCCCCGTGGGCGGCGGCAAGATCTTCAAGGACGAGCAGATCGTGGTCACCCAGCCCACCAAGGGCGAGTTCAAGGCGTTCTCCAACCGCTGCACCCACAAGCAGTGTCCGGTGACGAGCGTCGAGGGCGGCACCGTCAACTGCCCCTGCCACGGCAGCAAGTTCGACATCGCGGACGGCAGCGTGCGGGGCGGTCCCGCGCCCAAGCCCCTGCCGACGGCCGAGATCACCGTGGCGGGCGGCTCGATCAAGCTGGTCTAGCCGGCGCGGCCCGGCCGCTTCCAGGCGCCGAGCACGTCCTGCGTGGTGGTGACGGTGGCGACGAGCGCGAGGGTGTGGCGGACCATGGCGGGTGTGTAGTCGGCGGGGACTCCGGCGATGGCGTCGGCGGGCACGACGGCGGTGTAGCCGAGATTCACGGCGTCGAACACAGCGTTCGGTATCGCGACGTTGGCCGAGACGCCGGTGACCAGCAGGGTGCGGCAGCCGATGTTGCGCAGCAGTGGGTCCACGTCGGTGCCCGCGACGGGTGACAGGCCGTGCAGGCGTCGTACGACGAAGTCCTCGTCGGCCACTTCGATCGGCGGCGCGATCCGTACGGCGGCGGTGCCCGAGAGCTGCTGTACGGGCAGCCGCTCGGCGGCCCGGAACAGCCGGGCGTTGTGGCTGGCCCCGCGCCCGTCGGGCCGCCGTTCGGCGACCGCGTGCAGGACCTGCACCCCGCTCTGGTGTGCCGCGGACACCAGCCTGGCGACGTTGGCGAGGGCGCCCGACTTCCGTGCCTCCGCGGCCAGTTCGGGCAGGGCGCTCTCGGTGCCGACGACGCCCTGCTGGCACTCGACGGTCAGCAGGGCCGTGGTGGCGGGGTCGAGGAGTTCCCTCAGCTGTTCGTACGACGGCATGGCTTCCCCTTGTCGCGGACGTCCGGAACGCCGGCGCCGGCCGGGTGTCGGCCCCCTGGGCCCGGAATCCGCGCGAGGCTAACGGCCATTGCGTCACGAAGGAAGAGCCCTCATTCTTTCCTGACGCGCAGTCAGGCTTCCGTCCCACCTACGAACATCCTGAGCTGGAGGACACATGGCCGTCACGCAGCGCCGGGGCCGCAGGATCATGATGACGCCGGACGAACTCGACACGTTCCTCGCCACGGAGCGCACGTGCCGGGTGGCGACCGTGTCCCAGGACGGTGCCCCGCACGCCAGCACGCTCTGGTTCGCCTGGGACGGCACGTCGCTGTGGCTGTACTCGATCACCCGCAGCAAGCGCTGGGCCGACCTCCGCAAGGATCCGCGGATCGCCGTGGTGGTCGACGCCGGAGAGGAGTACGGCGAGTTGCGCGGCGTGGAGCTGTCGGGGACGGTGGACTTCGTCGGCGAGTGCCCGCGCAGGGGCGATCCTTGCCCCGAACTCGTCGAGCCCGAGCGGCTGTTCGCCCAGAAGAACTTCGGCATGTCCGAGATGCCGCACGACGGCCGTCACGCCTGGGCGCGCCTGACACCGGACGCCGTGGCCTCCTGGGACTTCCGCAAACTGGCCGCGCCCGGCCGGGCGGGAACCCACTGAACCAGCCCGCCCCTTGCCCCTTCCCGAAGCTCCCTCTGCCCCCCTTCCGAAGCTCCCCTGCTGCCCCTTTCCGAAGCTTCCCTGCCCCCTTCCGAAGCTCCCCTGTCCCTTTCCGAAGCTTTCCTGCCCCTTTCCGAAGCCCCCCTGTCCCTTTCCGAAGCTTCCCCGACCGAAGGACGCCACCCGAGCCACCTACCGGAGCCCCGCCCCCGCCGCCCTCAGCGCCTCCGCCGCCGCCCTGATCGACGGGCGGCGGTCCGCGTCCGCCCGCCACACCACGTACACATGCCGCCGCACCCGCTGCCGCACCGGGACCGCGCGCACCCCCGTCGGCATCGGGTCCCGGCCCAACTGCGGTGCCACGCACACCCCGAGGCCGGCCGCGACCAGCGCGAGCTGCGTATGGTGCTCCTCGGCGCGGTGCGCGATGCGCGGCTCGACGCCCTTGCCGCGCAGCGTGAACATCAGCCACTCGTGACAGAACTCGCCCTCCGCCCAGGTGATCCACTCGTCGTTCGCGAACTCCTCCAGGTCCACCTCCGTGCGGTCCGCGAGGGGGTGTGCCGCGGGCATGGCGATGTCGGCGGGGTCGTCGAGGAGGGGCACCTTGACCAGGCCGTCCGGGACGGGCAGCGGTTTGTTGTACCAGTCGAGGACGACCGCCATGTCGATGTCGCCCCGCACCACGGCCGCGACGGCCGGCGTCGGCTCCATCTCCTGGCAGGCCACCCTCAGCCCGGGGTGGTCGGCGCGGAGCGCGGACAGGGTGGCGGGCAGCAGGCCGCGCATGGCTGTGGGGAACGCGGAGATCCGCAGCTCGCCGACGGCCTTGCCGCGCTGTTCCTCCAGGTCGGCCTGGGCGAGCTCGACCTGCGAGAGGATCCGCGCGGCGTGCTCGGCGAGCAGCCGCCCGGCGTCGGTCAGGCGCACCCCCCTGCCGTTCTTGGCGAGGAGCTGCTGGCCCACCTCGCGCTCCAGCTTCGTCATCTGCTGCGAGACCGCCGACGTCGTGACATGCAGCCCCGCGGCCGCCCCGCTGACGGAGCCGTGCCGGGCGAGGGCATCGAGCGTGCGCAGCCGCTCCAGGTTCAACATGTAAGCGATGCTACGCGATACACCGCACGAAATCTCGCTTGTGCTACGAGATCGTCGGGTCCATCGTGAGACGCATGAGCACCGCGCCCCCGCCGCCCCGGTCGGCCACCGTCCCCTACGCCCCCTCCGCCCCCGCCACCTCCGCAGTCAGACCGGCAGTCACCCCTCCCGGCACGCCGACGCGCGCCGCCCTCGACTGGCGCATCCGTTTCGGTGTCCTCTCGCTCATCTGGGGCTTCAGCTTTCTGCTGATCAAGGTGGGCACGGACGGGTACGCCCCGTTCCAAGTGACCCTGGGGAGGCTGGCGTTCGGCACGGCCGTGGTCGCCGCCGTGCTCGTGGTGAAGCGGGAGCGGCTGCCGCGCGGGGCGCGGACCTGGCTGCACCTGACGGTGGCGGCCTTGCTGCTCAACGCCCTGCCGTTCTCCCTCTTCGCGTACGCGGAGCTGACGATCCCGTCGACGCTCGCGGGGATCTGCAACGCGACGTCACCGCTGTGGGGCATGGCCCTCTCGCTGGTCGCGCTCTCCGAGGACCGGCCGACCCGGCGCCGCGTCGCGGGCCTCGGCCTCGGCTTCTTCGGTGTGCTCACCGTGCTCGGCGCGTGGCAGGGCTTCAGCGGACTCGACCTCGGCGGCACCCTGATGGCGCTGCTCGCCTCGCTCAGCTACCCGATCGGCTGGATCTACGTACGCCGCACACTGGCCGGGTCCGGGCACTCGAACCTCTCCCTCTCCGGCGCCCAGTTGCTCGTCGCGACGGGCGAACTGGCCATAGTGACCCCGTTGTTCACGTCACTGCCGACCCACTTCCCCGTCGTACCGCTGCTCGCCGTCGTGGCACTCGGTGCCCTCGGCACCGGGCTCGCGTTCCTGCTTCAGTACGCACTGGTCGCCGAGGTCGGCCCGACGACCGCCCAGATGGTCACGTACTTCATCCCGGTCATCGCGACCGCCGCCGGCGTCGCGGTGCTCGGTGAGTCCCTGAGCTGGTCGACGCCCGTCGGCGCGGTGATCGTCCTGGCGGGCGCCGCGCTCACCCAGTCCAGGCCGCGCCCGCGCTCCCGGCCGTTGCACGAAGGCGCCCAGCCGTGCACGAAGGCGCCCGGAAGTGCGTCCGCCCCGTCAGTCGTAGCGACCCCAGAAGTATGCCCGCCCCGTCAGTCGTAACGCCGGACAGGAGCGGGCCCGGTGGCCGCGGCGACGGCGTCCGCCACCGCCACGATGTCTTCGTCGTCGAGCGCCGCCACGGTGATCCGCACCGCCGGCGGCGTGTTCAGCCGGAACCTCGCCCCCGGAGCCACGGCCCACCCCGCGTGCAGCAGCCGCGCGACCGCCCCGGTCTCGTCGGGCACCGGCACCCACGCGTTCATGCCGCTGCGTCCATACGCGGCCACGCCCCGCTCGGCGAGCGCCGCGATGAGGGCCTCCCGGCGCCGGTCGTAGGAGGCCGCCACCGTGCGGGGGTCGACCGCGCCCTCGGCCCAGAGCCGGGCGACAGCGCGCTGCAGCAGTCGGCTCACCCAGCCGGGACCGAGCCGCTGGCGCCCCTGCACCCGGTCCACCGTCACGGGGTCACCGGTGAGCACGGCGAGCCGCAGGTCGGGGCCGTACGCCTTGGCGGTGGAGCGGGTCAGGGCCCAGCTGCGGGTCGCCCCGGCCAGCGGGTGCAGCGGCAGGTCGACGATGCCGTGGCCGTGGTCGTCCTCGATGAGCAGCACGTCCTCGTGCGCGGCGAACACCTTCCGCAGGGCACGCGCGCGTGGAGCGGTGACGGCGGCACCCGTCGGATTCTGCGCCCGGTCCGTCACGATGGCCGCCCGCGCGCCGGACGCCAGCGCCCGTTCCACGTCGGCGAGCAGCGGACCCTCGTCGTCCACACCCACCGGGACCGCGCGCAGCCCCAGGGCGGAGACGAGATCCAGCAGGCTGCCCCACCCCGGGTCCTCCACGGCGACCCCGTCGCCGGGCTTGAGGTGGGCGGCGAGCACGCGCTCGATGGCGTCGAGCGATCCGGAGGTGACGGCGAGGGGGCCACGGGGCACGCCGTCGGCGTCGAAGGCCACGCGCGCGTGCCGTTCGAGCTCCGGGTCCACCGCGCCCTCTCCGTAGAGGACGGGTCGCTCGTCGCTCTGTGCGGCGGCCGCCGTGAGCGCCTCGGACAGGGCGGGCAGCAGCCTCGGGTCGGGGTTGCCCTTGGAGACGTTGCGCACCCCTGGCGGCGCGTCCACCCGGATCAGTTCGCGTGCGGTGGTGGCGGGCTTCGGACGGATACGGCTGCCGCGCCGCCCCGCCGTCTCGATGACGCCCCGCTCGCGCAGCGTGCGATAGGCGGCCGCGACGGTATTGGGATTCACCCCGAGATGGGTCGCCAACTCCCGCATGGGTGGCAGCAGTTGGCCCGGTTCGAGGCCGCCGTCGCCCACCGCACGCTCCACGCTGGCCGCGATCTCAGCTGCACGCCGACCTTCGATCCGATACTCTCCTAGCACAAAGCAGATTATGCACTAGTGCAATAGTTGTGGCAAGTCGAGAACGCAGCAGCACCGCACAGCGCGACAGAGCAGGGAGAACCATGCAGACGCAGCCGAGCACCACCGACACCCCTTCGCCGGGCGCCGCCTACACACCGACCGACCGCACGATCCCCACCCGCTCACGGGAGCGCGCTTCGTACGACCGCGAGTCGGTGCACGCGATACTCGACGAGGCCTACGTCTGCCATCTCGGCTTCGTCCGCGACGGCGCCCCCGTCGTGCTCCCGACGCTCTACGGAAGGGTGGGCGACCGCCTGTACGTGCACGGTTCGACCGGGTCCCGGCCGCTGCGCATGGCGGGCGCGTCCGCCACGGAGCAGGACCCGGGCCTGCCGGTGTGCCTGACCGTCACCCACGTCGACGGCCTGGTGCTGGCCCGCTCGGCCTTCCACCACTCGATCAACTACCGCTCCGTCGTGGTCCACGGCACGGCCCACCAGGTCACGGACCCGGAGGAGAAGCGGCTCGCGCTGGACGCGCTCGTCGACCACGTCGTGCCGGGCCGGGCGGCCGACTCCCGCCCCGCCGACGCCAAGGAGCTCGCGGCGACCGCCGTGCTCCGCCTCGACCTGAACGAGGTGTCGGCGAAGGCGCGCACCGGCGGCCCGAACGACGAGCCGGAGGACATGGACCTCCCCCACTGGGCCGGCGTGGTCCCGCTCCGCAAGGGCCACGACGCCCTGATCCCCGCCGACGACCTCGCACCGGGCATCGAGGTCCCCGCCTACCTGGCGGGGCCGTGATGCTGATCCACCCCTGGGACGCCCCCCGCACCGACACCGAGTGGCAACAGTGGCTCGCCACCCATGACTTCGGGCAACTCGCCGTGAACGGCCTGCCGGGCGAGCCTCCCCACGTCCAGCCGCTCCACTTCACGTACGAAGCCACACACGGCACTCACGGGCGGGTTCTTGGTCACCTGGCGCGCCCGAATCCCGTGTGGCACGCCCTGGAGGCCGACCCCACCGTGCTGCTGAGCGTGGTCGACGACTACGTGTACGTGCCGGGGCCCTGGCAGGCCGCCCCCGACATTCCGGCCGAGCACGGCGTGCCGACCAGCTTCTACGCCGCCGTCCAGCTCCGCTGCACCGCCCGCGTCGTCGACGACCCCGAGGAGAAGGCCGACATCCTGAACCGCCAGGTCGGCCACTTCCAGCCGGAGGGCGGTTCCGCGCGGGCGGCGGTGGGGGAGGCTCCGTACGGCCGCATGCTCTCCGGCATCCGCGCGCTCACCCTCGAAGTGACGGACGTACGGGCGAAGTTCAAGTACGCGAGTCACAAGCCGGACGAAGTGCAGGACCGCATCGCCGCCGGTCTCGCCGAGCGGCAGGGGCCTCGCGACGCGGCCGCCCGCGCGCACCAGGCGCGCCGCCGCGAGACCTGACCCGGCGCGGGACGTGATCCGGTGCGAGACCTGACCCGGCGCGGGACCGGACCCGGCGCAGGACCGGATCAGGCCCCACGGACGGCGGCGAGGGCAGATGGCGGGGGCGCCTCACGGCAAGCAGATGTCACCGCAAGGCACCCACCCCGCTCCCCTACACCGGCGCCACCGGCACCACTTCGCGCCGCTCGGCCACCACGCCCCGCGCCTCCGTGACCGCGAGGCCCGTCACCGCGGCCAGCATCAGCGCCGTGCCCAGCACGGTCGCCACCGTCAGCGCCTCACCCAGGAACGCGACCGCGATGATCGCGGCGCCCACCGGTTCGAGCAGCATGATCACGGAGACGGTGGCGGACCGTACGACGGCCGCCCCGGCGAAGTACAGGGCGTAGGCGACGGCCGTCGGCACGGCGGCGATGTACAGAAGGCACAGGCCCACGCGCACGGGGTCGGCGGTGTGCGGCACCAGGCCCTCGACCGCGGCGAGCGGCAGCAGACAGAGCGAGACGACGGCGAACGCCCAGACCGTGGTCTCGGCCGAGTCGGCGCCGCCGTCCCGGCCCCACCAGCGCGTGAGCAGCGTCATGACGGCGTACGCGGCCGCGGAGACGAGCCCCCAGGCGACCCCCGAAGGCCGCACGGTCGCGCCACCGCCGCCGTCGCCGCCGAGGACCAGCACGGCGAGGCCCCCGAGGGCGCCGACGACGGCCACGACACCGCCGCGTCCGAGCCGCTCGTTCAGGGTCAGCCGCGCGCCGAGCGCGATGAGGACGGGCCCCGACCCCATGGTGACGACGGTGCCGACCGCGAGGCCGGTCGCCTCGACGCAGGCGAAGTAGGCGGTCTGGAACACCGCGAGGGCCACACCCGTCACGACGATCCTGCGCACCCGGCGCAGTCGGCGTACCCGGTGCACCTGGTGCGCCCGGTGCACTTGGTGCGCCCGACTGCTCAGTGGCTCGGCGGCCGTCCCGTACGCCCCGGCACGGCGCGGCCGCACGAGACGCGCCGCGAACAGCAGCACGAAGCCACCCACGCACCGCCAGAAGGAAAGGCTGACCGGGCCCATGTCGCCGGCATCGAAGACCAGCGCGGCGGCGGCACCCGCGGTGCCCCACGCGGTTCCGGCGATGATCAGATAGAAGAGGCCTCGTCCGACGGGCAGGCGCCGGACGGCAGGAAGGACAGCGGCGCCCGGGAGTACGGGCGCGCTGGACGTGCTCGACATGTTCGACACGTGAGATCTCCGCAGCAGAGAGGGATGACTGGCTCCGTCTGCGGGCAGCACCGTTCCGCCCGGCCACCGGCTCGGGCGTGTTCCGTCAGTGCCCCGCGCTAAGCGGCGGGGGGCGGAAGAACGAGTGCGTGCGAATACATGATCAGCACCTTAGGACCGGCTCCCGCTGTGCGACAACTCCGTTTCGGATGCCGGGATCTCCCCCGGTACGACGGCGGTGTCGGCCGGTGCGGAGGACTGGGCGATGAACGCGCCCACGAGCACGATCGCGCCACCGACGACCTGCGGCGCCGAGAGGTGCTCGCCCAGGACGACCCAGGCCAGGGCGGTCGCGATGACCGCTTCGAGGCAGGCCACGACGCCCGCCACCTGGGGCGAGAGCCTGCGCACGGACAGGACGCCGGTGACGTAGGCGACGACCGTCGCGATGAGCACGATCCAGGCGAGCAGCGCCCAGGCCGGCACGGCCGAGCCGTCCAGGTCCGCGTCGCCCGCGAGCACCGACCAGTCCATGCCCCACGGCCGCGCGACGACGGTCAGCACCGCGGTGCCGACGAGCAGGCCGTACGCGATGACGCCGAGCGGGTCCGGGGCGTCGTCGCCCGCGTCGCTGCCCTGGTCGGACAGGACGAAGTAGCCGACCTGGCAGCAGGCGGCGCCGAGCGCGAGCAGGAGGCCGACGGCGTCGAAGCTCAGCCCCGCCCACACCTCGACGACGCAGGCGAGCCCGCCGACGGCGAGCACCACACCGAGCGCGGCGGCCCGCGTCACCGGCCGCCGCTGCACGAAGCGGACCCAGCCGAGCACGAGTGCGGGCGCGAGGTACTCGATCAGCAGCGCGACCCCCACGGGAATGCGGGAGAGCGCGGCGAAATAGCAGGCCTGGACGCCCGCGACGGCGAGGAGACCGAACCCGGCGAGCAGCGCGGGCCTGCTCCGCAGCAGTCCGCGGTGGCGCCAGGCGACGGGCAGCATCACGAGGGCGGCCCCCGCCACCCGCAGCCACACCACGTGCAGCGGGTCGAGGCCCGCTTCGATCAGCGGTTTCGCCGCGACGCCGGAACCGCCGAAGGCGACCGCGGAGATCAGGGCGAGACCCAGCCCGAGCCCCCTGCCACCACTCTTTCCATGACTTCCTCGGGAGCCATGGCTTTCCTCTTGAATACCGTCAGACGCTCGCACCGGCACATCATGGCAGCCGACGTCAGGAGCGTCACCCCTTTAGACCCCTGTCTCAATCGGCGGACGCCACGCCGCCCCGCGGTCAGCAGTCGGAGCCCTGGCCTGCGGAGTACCCATGGCCCGCGACATGCCCCTGCCCGCCGGACGCGTACTGCCTGCATCCCGCCTCGATACGCCGCAGCAGCACCGGGACGTCGACCTTCGCCCGTCCGAGGACCTCGACGGCCCGGCACTCCGGGTCGGCGACGAGCCCCGCGAGCAGGTCGATGCCGAGGGCCCGCGCCTCCCCGCGCAGCGCGGCACGTTCCAGCGCCGTGTCCATCGCGCTGGTGGCGGCCGGCGACCAGCCGGTCTCCTTCACCGGCGTCACCACGGGCACGGCACCGGAGTCCTCGACGGTGCCCTGCCATTGCAGGCCGTAACCGATGCTGCGCTGCACGAGATAGCCGAGCACCCGCACGGCCTGCGCGCCGTTCTCGAAAACGGATCGCACCTCGGGGTCGGTCTCCAGGAGGGAGTGCAGCAGGTGCGCGGTGTCTATCTGCCGATCCCCGTCACGGACGGCGCGACGGCGCGCACCGGCCACCACCGACGCCAGTTCCGCGCTGAGTCCGGAGTCGAGTTCTGCTCGGGTCGGGCCGGGCTCGGCGCCCGGCGGGGTACGGCTTTGCACATCTCCCACCACATCAACCTCCAGGGGCATATGCATCGGCGGCGGGAAGCATCTTGGCGTCCGACACAGGTTGGGCACGCATGCGGTGGTTGTCCTCCTTACGGATGAGATCGGTCCGGCCCGCGCGGCGGCGCGCGCGCCGCCTTGCTCCGTGCCGAGCGCGCAACCATGGCGAGGCTTCGCACGTCCAACAATCATGGAGAGCAGGAGCTGGATGGTCGCCCTGCCTGCTGTCGACGGCAGGCAGTACGTCTATCGGGTGTACGCACCCGACAACGCACTGCCCGCCGACCTGTTCTGGGAGGCCTGGCACTGCCACGACGAGGGCCCGTTCCCGAGGGCGTCGGATCTTTTCGACGCGGCGGAGATACGACTGGTGGGCTGACCGGCGGAGATACGGGAGACGGGCCGACCGGCCGCCCACGCGCCCCCGGAAGGTGGCTCAGGGGAATGTGGGCCGGGTCCCCGTCGTGCCGTCCGGCCGTTACGCCGCCTGCCGGCCTCCGCGGCCCGCCGCGCGGGTCCCGATGACGACCGTGGCGTACAGGGTCTCGTCGCTGACCACCCGAGCCACGAGACCGGCCCGCTCGACGGCGTCGACGGCGGCGGCCACCTGTCCCTCACTCGTCTCGAAGAGCAGGTGCCCGCCGGGCGCCAGCCACGCGGGCGCCGCCTCGGTCACCCGGCGCAGCACGTCGAGTCCGTCCGCGCCGCCGTCGAGCGCCACCCGCGCCTCGTGGACGCGGGCCTCGGCGGGCAGCAGACCGACCTCTTCGGTGGGCACGTAAGGGACGTTGGCGAGGAGGATGCCGACGCGGCCGCGGAGCGTGCCGGGCAGCGGGTCGTAGAGGTCGCCTTCGTAGACCTCGCCCCCGGCTGCCGCGACATTGCGGCGGGCGCAGTGGACCGCGGCCGGGTCGATGTCGGCGGCGTGCAGTTCCACCCGGTCGAGGCCCGCGGCGAGCGCGGCGCCGAGCGCCCCCGAGCCACAGCACAGATCGACGACGACGGCTTCACGCCCGGCGAGCGCGGCGGCCTGCCCGACGAGGAACTCGGTGCGGCGGCGCGGCACGAAGACGCCCGGGTCCACGGCGACGCGCAGACCGCGGAACTCGGCCCAGCCCACCACGTGTTCGAGAGGCAGACCGCCCGCACGGCGCTCCACCATGTCGGCCACTTCGGCCGGGGTGCGCGCGGTGGAGAGAATCAACTCCGCCTCGTCCTCGGCGAAGACGCAGCCCGCGGCGCGCAGGGCGTCGACGACGGAGGAACGGTGCGATGCGGAGAAAGCTGTGATCGACATGCTGATGTAAACCTTTCGGGATCCCGATGGGGCTCCCTCGGGTCACCTATGCCGGGTGAACCGCGCGGTCGCGAAGGGGGAGCACCCGACCTGCCACTGCGGTAATGGGTCTCACCTCCAAAGCGCGCTGCCTGCGTCTGTCACAGGGCAGGGGAACAGTACC
Source organism: Streptomyces sp. NPDC039462 (assembly GCF_055639375.1). Taxonomy (NCBI): domain Bacteria; kingdom Bacillati; phylum Actinomycetota; class Actinomycetes; order Kitasatosporales; family Streptomycetaceae; genus Streptomyces; species Streptomyces sp. NPDC039462. Next base: position 24,460 of record NZ_JBVKAO010000003.1, on the reverse strand, counting down.
CCACTCCCCCGCACGGCCACATCTGACAGTTCATCAGTATTGAATGTTCCAGACCCTGCGGCTACGTTCCGCGACACCGTAGCTGCGGCCGTCGCAGCGCCCGACGGGAAGAGGGGGCCGCATGGCCGAAGTCAGCGCGGAAGCACGGATGGAGGCGCCCGCCGAGAAGGTCTGGGCCCGGCTCACCGACTTCTCCTCGTACGACGAGTGGAACGCCACGCACACGAGCTTCCCGCAGGGCGGACCGACCACCCTGGAGGTGGGCGGCACTTTCGTGGAGAACATGAAGCTGATGGGCTTCCCCGCCGAGGTCGACTGGACGATCGAAGAGCTGGAGACCGCCCGCACCCTGGCCATCGCGGGCAAGGGCCCGATGGGCGTCAACGTACGCACCCGCTATGCCCTCTCGCCGGACGGACCCGCGACGGTCGTCCGCATCGAAGGGGAGTTCACCGGTGCCGCCGTGTCCCTGATGGCGGGGAAGCTGAAGGACTCGGCGACTGCCGCGCTCAACGAGTCCCTGCGCAAGCTGGACGGACTCGTGACCTGAGGCCGTCACGCGTACGCCGGTCCGCGACCTGAGGCCGGCAGCGCGCGTGCCCGCGCAACGAACGAGGCGCCCCACACCATGCGTGCGGGGCGCCTCATCTGTGGTGGGAGCCATCGGCTCCGACCACCTCAGTCCTCATCGGCGAGGATCAGATACATCTTCTTGCGGGCGTCGTTGACGACCGCGAGAGCCTTTTCGCGCTGCTCCTTGCTGCCGGTCTTCCAGACCTGGCCGAACGCCTCCATCAGACCGAAACCGGCCTGCCGGACCTCGTTCAGCGTCTCCCAGTCGACCCCGCGCCCGGCCTCTTCCCACGGCGCCTCGGGGCCCTCCGCGGCGGCGGCGCGGCCGTCGTCGGTGAGCGAGAAGAGCTTCTTCCCGCCCTCGCTCGCACTGCTGATCAGTCCCTCGTCCTCCAGCAGCTGCAGGGTCGGGTAGACGGAACCGGGGCTGGGCTTCCACGCCCCGCCACTGCGCTCGGCGATCTCCTGGATCATCTCGTAGCCGTGCATGGGGCGGTCCTTCAGAAGGGCCAGGATCGACGCGCGCACGTCGCCGCGCCGTGCCCGGCCGCGCGGACCGCCACGACCGCCCCGGCCACCACCCCAGGGGCCGCCGGGCCCACCGGGCCCGCCGAAACCGGGACCGAACGGACCGAACGCGCCGCGCCGCCCCTCGAAGTCCCCGAGACCCCCGAAGCCGCCGAATCCTCCGCGGCCGAAACCCTCACGACCCTCGGGGCCGCCATGGCGGCCGCGTCCATGACCGCGGCCGTGCTCGTGTTCAAAACCATGGGAACGCATGGCGATCACTCCTTGATTGCTTCGATTGCTTGTTGATCAGTCGCGAACCTGTCGCGATGCCTCAACGATATATCGGCAGCAGTCGGTCGGCAACCCCCCGTGTCCCTCACCGTGTCGCGCGCAGCGTCAGGAGGTACCTGGCGGTGAGCGCGACGGCGCGGTCCTCGTCATGCGAAAGCTCTTCGAGAGCACGCGACGTCGTGGCGCCCGGGATGTCCGCGAGCGCCTGCGTCAGCCGACGGCGTGCGGCTGGTTCCGTGGCGCCATGGGTCACGCGGTCGACGAGCCCGGTGGCGATCCGGTCCGCCAGCGCGGGATCGCTCGCCAGCACGCTCAGCGCGTCGGCCGCGTCGACGTCGCTCACCCCGCTGACGTCACCCACCCCACCGACATCGCTCGCCCCTCCGCCGTCGCTCCCCGCCCCGACGAGGTGCGCCTCACCCTCGACGTACACCTCGCCGCCGATCAGATCGATGAGCGTCGGAATTGCGTCGGCCTCCCCGCGCGCCCCGAGCGCCAGAGCCGCGCACCCGCGGACCACCAGGTCGGGGTGGGCGAGGGCATCCCGCAGCAGCGCGATCGCCGCCTCACCGTCCCCCAGCGCGGCGACGGCCTGGACGGCGCGCTTGCGCACCGCGGCGACCGGCGAGTCCAGCCCTTCCGCCAACAGCGCCAACGCGCTACCGCCCCCCGCTTCACCATTGCCCTCTCCCTCACCACCGCCCGCACCACTGCCCTCGCCCCCTCCCCCGCCCGACTGCGCCAAAGCCCACCGAAGCGCCCCGGCGACATTCGGATCCGCCTCGTTCAGCACCGCCTCGACCAGCGCTTCCACCGGCACCGGGGCCTCCTCGACCGACGACAGGGCCGCGCGCTGACGCGCCCCCGCGCTCTTCGACCCCAGCCCCTGGAGCAGAGCGACGACCTGGAGGACGTCCTCCCAGCCCGCGGGCTCCGCGGCACCGATCCGCCGGAGGCGCGTGAGCAGCTCCATCTCACGAGCGATGCGTTCCCGCGTCTGGCGGACGAGGTCGTCGACGAGCTCCGCGGGCGTGAAGCCGGGATCGTCGAGCGCGCGCCCGACCTCACGCAGGGACAGCCCCAGCGACCGGAGGCTCTCGATATGGAAGATCCGCCGGATGTCGTCCTCGGAGTACTCCCGGTAGCCGCCGCCGGTGCGCCCCGTCGGCCGCACCAGACCGAGCGAGTCGTAGTGCCTGAGCATGCGGGCGCTCACCCCGGACCGTCGTGCCACATCACCGATCAACACGGACTAAGACTCCTCCTGACCACCTGCGCCGAGGACCACGACGCGCTTGGCCTCCTCGATCGCGAACTCGAATCCGGCCTCCGGGTCGCGCAGCAACCGCTCCGTGGCGATCGCGTGCTGACGTACGCGCGGGTCGGCATCCGTCGCCGCGGCGCGCAGGACCGGCACGATCACCTCGCCGAGCGCGATCAGCGCCCGGCTGAGGCTCAACTGCGTCTCACGCCCGCCGCGCCCGAGCTGCGTCGCCAATACGCCGGCCAGCTCCGCCTCTTCCCCCTCGGGTACGAGCACGACCGCCGCCCGCCAGGCGCTCCGCGCCACCTCGTCGTCGGCGTCGGCCAGCAGGGCCCGGGTGATCGCCGGCCACGCCTGCCGGTCCGCGATCTTGGACAGCGTGTGCAGCGCCTGACTTCGCGCCTGCGCGCCCTCCGTACGGAGTTCGGCGACGAGCCGAGGGACCGTTACTCCTGCCGGCTGGCGGGTGAGCGCCCACGTGAGCATTTCCCGCACGTAGAACTCGGGCTCGATCGCGCACCGCTCGACGAGCCGGTCGACGAACCGGGGGTCCGGAGCCGTGCCGACCGCCAGCGCCGCCTGCAGCCGCACCGACGGGTTGCCGTTCTCCAGTCCCCGGACAGCTCGTGCCGTGTCCGTGTCACCCTTCGGCTTCGTGCCCTCTTCCGACATGGTCATGGGGACCACCTCCTCGGCAGAAGTGAAGGCCTTGTCACCGTGTCAAGGTCAAACGAACCCAGCTGGGGTGGGCTGCAAGGGCTGGCCCACACCCCACCCCCCTCAGGCCAATCACTCCTCAAAACCAGGCCAGGCACCCCGAATTGGCCTTACCGACGACACTCCGCAGCCCTCTACCGTGATGCCCATGCCTACTTCCGACACCGCATCCCGCGCCCACTCCCACGCCCCCCACCGCATCCGCGTGGTCGACGCCTTCACCGACCGCCCCTTCGCCGGCAACCCGGCCGGCGTTTTGCTCCTCGACGCCTTCCCCGACGACACCTGGCTGCAGCACGTGGCCAGGGAGGTCAACCACGCCGAGACCGCCTTCGCCCACCCGCTGCCCGCGGGCGGCGACGCCGACTGGGCGCTCCGCTGGTTCACACCCGCCACCGAAGTCGACCTCTGCGGCCATGCCACTTTGGCCACGGCCCACGTCCTGCACACCACGGGTGTGGCCTCCGGCACCGTCCGCTTCGCCACCCGCAGCGGCGTCCTCACCTCGACCGCGCACGAGGACGGCTCGCTCACCCTCGACTTCCCGACCGCCCCGCTCACCGCGACCGAGCTCCCCGACGGCATCGCCGAGGCGCTGGGCGCCGAGCCGCTCGCCGCGTACGACACGGGCCGGAACGTCGGCGACCTGCTGGTCGAGCTCGCCGACGAGAAGACGGTCAGGTCGCTCACCCCCGACCACAAGGCCCTCGTCCGCCACTCCGAGCGCGGCATCATCGCCACCGCCCGGGCCGAGGACCCCTCCGGCGGCTACGACTTCGTCTCCCGCGGCTTCTTCCCGCGCGTCGGCATCGACGAGGACCCGGTGACGGGCAGCGCCCACACCGCCCTCGCCCCCTTCTGGTCCGAGCGGCTCGGCCGCACCGAACTGACCGGGCTTCAGGCCTCGGCCCGCAGCGGCCTGGTCCGTACCCGGCTCCGCGGCGAGCGCACCCTCCTGACCGGCCACGCGGTCACGGTCATCGAGGGCGACCTCTTCGCCTGACGCCGCCCCCACGCCGACACCAGGTGCTGCCTACGAAGGCGTGGGCAGCCACCCCACCTTCCCCGCCAGCAGCGCGTAGCCGACGAACGCGCCGATGTCGAGCAGCGAGTGGGCCACGACCAGCGGCCCGACTCGGCCCCACCTGCGGTAGAGCAGCACGAAGACCACCCCCATCGCGAGGTTCCCGAGGAAGCCGCCGATGCCCTGGTACAGGTGGTACGAGCCCCGCAGCACCGAACTGCCCATCAGCGCGGCCATCGGCGTCCACCCCAATTGGCCGAGCCTGCGCAGCAGGTAGCCGACGACGATGACTTCCTCGAGGACCGCGTTCTGCACCGCGGACAGGACGAGGACGGGGTACTTCCACCACACGTCCGGCAATGCCTCGGGGACGACGGTGAGGTTGAAGCCGAGCCCGCGGGCCGCGAGGTAGAAGGCGATCCCCGTGCTGCCGATCACCGCGGCGATCGCGGCGCCGCGCCCCAGGTCCGGCCAGGGCCTCGTCCGGTCGAAACCGATCGTCCGCAGCGCCGCCTTCTCCCGCAGCAGGAAGTGCGCGACCAGCGCGACCGGCACCAACGCGGTCGTGATGCCGAACAGTTGCCACGCGAGATCGAGCCACGGCCGGCCAGGCGCCGCCGACGCGTTCATCGTGGCCGCCTGGTCCTTCAGGCCGCCCGGTCTGGTGACCGAGCCCACGAAGCTGATCAGCGCGGACACACCGCTGGCCCCGAGCGAGACGGCCAGGACGAGCAGCGTCTCGTCCCGCAGGATCCGCCGCGAAGGTCCGTCCGCCGGAATAGAACCGGCCATCGGCCCCGGCTCCGCTTGCACTTCCGCCTCCAGTTGAGTAATCCCGCCTCATCCCCATCTTCGTCCCGCTAGGGTCTCGAAAGAAGTTACGAAGACCGTGCGCGACAGGCCGAGGGGGACGGACGCCGGTTGTGGGCGTACAGCCCCCTCTTTCCTTGCCACATCGTTCAAGGAGGGGCACCACCGCCATGGGACGTCACAGCTTGCCCGATGAGCGCGGGACGGCAGCGGCCGACCCCCGGCCGCGTGCGCGCGGCCGCGCGGTCGCCATCGCCACGGCGCTCGTCCTCGTGGTCGCGGGCGGCGCGGCGGCGGCGGTCCGCGGCGGACTGCTCTCCTTCGGCGGCGCCTGCGGCGACGACGCGGTACGCCTCGATGTCGTCGCCGCACCCGATGTGACCCCCGCCCTGCGCGAGGCCGCCGACCTCGCCCGCGAGAAGGAGATCACCTCGGACGGGCACTGCATCGACGTGCGGGTCACCGCACGCGACTCGTACCAGGTCGCGGCCGAACTCCGCGCGGGCAAGGGCGATCCGGAGTACGACGTGTGGGTGCCCGATTCCGACGTGTGGGTGCAGCGCGTCGGTCTGGGCGCCAAACAGACCAAGATCGCGCCCGCGGGCAACATAGCCTCCTCGCCCGTCGGCATCGGCATGATCCCGTCCGCCGCCGCATCGCTGGGCTGGCCCGAGAAGACGTACGACTGGCCGCGGTTGACGGCGGCCGCCATGAAGGGCGACAAGCTGCGCCTCGGCGCCGCCGACCCCGCACGCAGCGCGACCGGCCTGCTCGCCCTCGCCAAGCTGGGCGCCTCCGCGAAGAAGCACGGCGGCGAGGAAGGCGACACCAGGGCCGCCGCCATGGCGAAAGCCCTGGCGACCCGCACGACCGACAGCGACGGCCAACTGCTGGACACTCTGGCCCGCGACGGCTCGGGAGCCGAGCAGGGAAACCCGCGCCGCAACCAGGCGCTGATCCTCTCCGAGCAGGCCGCGTACGCGCACAACGCCTCGGCGGGCGAGGAGAACAGCCTCGACCTGTTCTACCCCGAGGACGGTTCGCCCCGGCTCGACTACCCGTACACGCTTGTCGAGGACGACCGCATGTCCACCGACACGAGCCGTGCCGCCCTGCGCTTCATGACGATGTTCAGTGACGACGACGGCCGCCGCATCCTGGCCGAGCACGGTTTCCGGACCGACCCCGGCCGGCCGTCGGACAAGCTGGTCGCCGCCGCCGGCGGCCGCACCCCGCAGCCCTACGCGGACGAGGCCACGGATCCGCCCTCGGACAAGCAGCTCCAGGAGACCCTGGGCATGTGGACGATCACGGTGCAGAGCGCCCGCCTGAGCACGGTCGTCGACGCCTCGGAGTCCATGCGGCAGCTCGTCCCCGGCCGCGGCCAGTCCCGCATGGAGGTCACCAAGGCCGCACTCCTGCGGGCCCTGGCGGGCTTCACCGACGAGGACGAGATCGGCCTGTGGGAGTTCGCCACCCGCCTCGACGGCAGCCGTGACTACCGCGCACTGCAGCCGACCCGGCGCCTGGGCGAGCGCGAGGGCAGCGTCACCCACCGCGACAAGCTGTCCGCGGCCTTTTCCGCCCTGCAGCCCGTGCCGGGCGGTGCCACCGGTCTGTACGACACGACGCTCGCCGCCTACAAGGAAGCCCGGTCGACGTACGCGCGCGACAAGTTCAACGCCCTCGTGATCCTGACGGACGGCGCCAACCAGGACCCGGGCAGCATCTCGCGCGGCTCCCTCATCGCCCGCCTCGAGGAACTCGCCGATCCCGGGCGGCCGGTGCCGATCATCGCCATCGCCGTCGGCCCGGACGCGGACAAGGACGAGGTCCAGCAGATCGCCGCGGCGACCGGCGGCTCCGGCCACCAGGTGGACGACCCGACGCAGATCCACGCGGTCATCCTCAAGGCGATCATGGAGGCGGGCAGCAACCGGGGCTGACACCCCGTGCCCCTGCCGGTCCGGCGGCCCGGTCAGCTCAGCGGTACCGCCGGTTCCCTGAGCCCCACCGGCCACGTGTGCACCGGCTCACCCTCATGCATCAGTCGGCAGTACCGCTTGGTGGTCGCGGCCAGCGCTTCCTCCCTGGCCAGCCCGCTCTCCAAAGCCTTGTGATACGTCGTCGCCTGCCACGACGCGCCGTTGACCCGTCGCCGGCACCGCTCCTCGATCACCCCGAGGTACAGATCCCGGTCGGCGGCCTCCACGCCCCACGCGTCGAGCCCCGCGGCCGCGAGCGGCAGCAACTCCTCGCGTACGAGCCGGACGGCCGCCACCTCGACGAGTCCGCCGAGCCTGCCGCGCCGCGGCCACTGCAACGTGGCGTCGATGCCGTGGCGGCACGCGACGTCGAAGTTGTGGGCCGCGGCCTCGAAGGGCAGCCGGGACCACACGGGCCGCGCCTCCTCGGCGAGCGCCCGCACGAGCCCGTAGTAGAAGGCGGCGTTGGCGATGACGTCGGTGATGGTGGGGCCCGCGGGCAGCACCCGGTTCTCCACCCGCAGGTGCGGGACGCCGTCGGCGATGCCGTACACCGGGCGGTTCCAGCGGTACACGGTGCCGTTGTGCAGGACGAGTTCGCCGAGGCGCGGCACACCACCCGCGTCGAGGACGCCCAGCGGGTCCTCCTCCTCCATCAGGGGCAGCAGCGCGGGGAAGTACCGCAGGTTCTCCTCGAAGAGCTCCAGCGGCCCGGTGATCCACCGCTCCCCGAACCAGGTGCGCGGCCGCACGCCCTGGACCTGCAGCTCGGGCGACCGTGTGTCGGTGGACTGCAGGAACAGCGGCGGCCGGGACTCGCGCCACAGTTCACGGCCGAACAGGAACGGCGCGTTGGCGCCGACGGCGACCTGGGCCGCGGCGATCGCCTGCGCCGCGTTCCACACATCGGCGAACCGGCCGGGCGTGACCTGTAGGTGCAACTGCACGGAGGTGCACGCCGCTTCGGGCGCGATCGACGCGGAGGTGCAGGTCAGCCGCTCCACACCCTGGATGTCGAGGGTGAAGTGCTCACCGCGCGCCGCCACGATCTGATCGTTCAGGAGGGCGTAGCGGTCGACGTCCGAGAGGTTCCCCGATACCAGGTCGGCGCGGTCCAGCGTCGGCAGAATACCGATCATGACAATGCCGGCGTCGAGCTCGTTCGCTTTCCTGTGGGCGTAGTTGAGGCCGGTGCGCAGCTCTTCGGCGAGCCGGTCGAGAACGCGTCCGCCGAGCCGGTGCGGGGCAATGTTCACTTCCAGATTGAACATTCCGAGTTCCGTCTGGAAATCCCGGCTCGCGATGCGCTCAAGAACCTGCGCATTCAACATCCTCGGCAGCCCGTCGGGCCCGGCGAGATTCAGCTCGATCTCCATGCCCATCAGATTCTTGGGCCGATCGAATCGCTGTTCCTCCAACAAACGCTCCAGCCCCGCCAGGCACTCTCGGAGCTTGCCTCGGAAGTCGTTCCGGTCGGCCAGGTCGAACGTGCCCGCCACGACCTTCTCCCCCATCGAAGCGTCCCTCCTCGATCGGGCAGCCATGGGTCCGGCCGCTGTGTACGAGGGATGATGCCCAGGCAATGTGATCGATAACGCCCCGGGCGGGGCCACCGGCCGGTACGCTCGGCACAGCAGGGGTCCGGCACATTCACCAGGCATGCGGCACGGTGAAGATTCCCTTCCGATGCGCCTGGTCAAAAGCACCGGCAGAAATCGGCCGACCGCGTTTTCGGAGAAATCCGAGGTCATGCGGGTCGATCCCCCTGCGAAATCGGGAGAAAGGCCTCACAAGGACGGCTCATTAAGGCCTTGCCCGCAATATACGGAGCGCCTAGATGAAACACTGCTCGAACACGTCTCGTATAAACTGCGCAATCTAGGCAGAGAGTTGGCGCTCGCGGCACCGGCCCCCGCCCCTCTGGCCCAGAGCTGACAGCGCCGTCACGCACCTGCCCCCGCTCCACTGTGCCTGTCGAATGAGAGAGGCGACCCACCATGCCGCTGCATGTCCCCCCGGCTCCAGCGCCCGCCCTGCGCAGCGTCCTCGCGGCACTCGGTTCCCCCACCGCCGTACGCGAGGCCCGCACGCCGTCCCTGCGTACCGCACAGGGACCGGCGAGCCCCGAACTCCCTCTGCCCGTCCACGTGTTGGACCGCATCACGCCCGAGAGCACCTCGCCCACCCGGCTCGCCGGCTGGCGCTTCCTCATCCGCTGCGGCGAGCGCGCCGTCGCCGCGGCCGACACGATGCTGACTCCGGACGGCTGGGCGTTCTCGCACTTCTTCGAAGGGCCGTACATCGCCTCCACCGAACGGGCCCTGCGGCACGCCGAGGCCATGCCGATGCCCTGCCAGCCGCGGCTGCTCTCCGTGCCCGAGCTCTACATGCTCACGCTCTGGCTGCACCGGGACTGCACGGACGACGGCGCCGAGGGCCCCCTCGCCGCCACCGACCTGCTGGTGCCGCTGGCGCCCGCCCCGCCCGGCATCGCGGCCCACCGCCCGCACCGCGTCGCCGAGCTGCTGCCGATGCTCAACCACCGTCTGACACCGGCACCGCTGCTGAGCTCACCCGCCTGACAGCACCTCTTCCGCTTCCTGTGCCCCGCCGCCCCCGCCGCGGGGCACAGCGCTGCCCACCCAGGTGGACTAGCCCGGTCAGGCCACCCCGAACCACCCGAAGAGACGGGGAAGTTGGACTGAACCGTCCGGCCGGGTGATACGTCATTAAGCAGTAGGAGCCGCTGCGGCAAAATCCCTGCGGATTGACGCCCGGAGGGCAACACTGGGATCGGACCGACTACAAACGGGGGGCGGTTATGAACACCGCATCGAGCCACAGGACCGACGTCACAGCCATCTCATCGCAGCGAAAGAACCCTTCCATGTGCCAGCACCAACCCGCGTGCCCGACAGCCGACTCAGCCGACCGGGAAGCCGCGCTCCTCATGGCGAGCCACCCGGAGCAGGGCTGGAGCCTGCTGTGCAACGGCGTCCTGCTCTTCGAGGACACCGGTGAGCTGCTGCCGGACGGCCAGATCATCGCCCCGCACCGACCGCTGGGCACCGACCAGGTCATGACAGCCGCCTGAGCACCGACGGCACATCCGCGCGACCGCACCACACCGCACGTCCGCAGCAGCGCACCACCGCACCACCGAACAGAAGCGGGGCCGGCCCGGAGAGAACTCTCCGAACCGGCCCCACCGCATGCCCGCCCCACTTGGGCGCGGATATCAGTCCTCGTACGCATCCAGCGGCGGGCAGGAGCAGACCAGGTTCCGGTCGCCGTACGCCTGGTCGATACGGCGCACCGGCGGCCAGTACTTGTCCGCGGCGACGACCCCGGCCGGGAAGACGGCCTCCTCACGGCTGTAGCCGTGCTCCCACTCGCCGCTGAGCGCGGCGGCGGTGTGCGGGGCGTTCCGCAGCGGGTTGTCGTCGGCGGCCCACTCGCCGGAGCCGACCTTCTCGATCTCCCGGCGAATGGCGATCATCGCCTCGCAGAACCGGTCGATCTCGGCCAGGTCCTCGCTCTCCGTCGGCTCGATCATCAGGGTTCCGGCGACCGGGAACGACATGGTGGGCGCGTGGAAGCCGTAGTCGATGAGCCGCTTCGCGATGTCGTCGACGCTGACCCCGGTCGCCTTGCTGAGCGGCCGCAGGTCCACGATGCACTCGTGCGCGACCAGGCCGGCCGGACCGGTGTAGAGCACCGGGTAGTGCGGCTCGAGGCGCTTGGCGATGTAGTTGGCGGAGAGCACGGCGACCTGGGTGGCTCGCTTGAGGCCCTCGCCGCCCATGAGGCGCACGTACGACCAGGAGATCGGCAGGATTCCGGCGGAGCCCCAGGGCGCCGCGGAGATCGGACCGACGCCGGTCTCGGGACCGGCCGCGGGCTGCAGCGGGTGGTTGGGCAGGTACGGCGCGAGGTGCTCGCGCACACCGACCGGACCCACGCCGGGACCGCCGCCGCCGTGCGGGATGCAGAAGGTCTTGTGCAGGTTCAGGTGCGAGACGTCGCCGCCGAAGTGGCCCGGCTTGGCGAGCCCCACCAGGGCGTTGAGGTTGGCCCCGTCGACGTACACCTGACCGCCGGCCTCGTGCACCTCCGCGCAGATGTCGGTCACGTGCTCCTCGAAGACACCGTGCGTCGAGGGGTACGTGATCATCAGTACGGCCAGCTCGTCGCGGTGCTTCTCGATCTTGGCGCGCAGGTCCGCTATGTCGACCTCGCCGTCGTCGGCGGTCTTCACGACGACGACCTTCATGCCGGCCATGACGGCGCTCGCGGCGTTCGTGCCGTGGGCGGAGGACGGGATGAGGCAGACGGTGCGCTGCTCGTCGCCGTTGGCCCGGTGGTAGCCGCGGACCGCGAGCAGCCCGGCGAGCTCGCCCTGCGAACCGGCGTTGGGCTGCAGGGAGACCTTGTCGTACCCGGTCACCTCGGCGAGCCGCTCCTCCAGCTCACGGATGAGCGTGAGGTAGCCCTGGGCCTGCTGGGCGGGCGCGAAGGGGTGCAGCTGGCCGAACTCGGGCCAGGTGACGGGCTCCATCTCCGTGGTCGCGTTGAGCTTCATGGTGCAGGAGCCCAGCGGGATCATGCCGCGGTCGAGCGCGTAGTCACGGTCGGCGAGCTTGCGCAGGTAGCGCAGCATTGACGTCTCGGAGCGGTACTGGTGAAAGACCGGGTGCGTCAGGTAGTCGTCGCCGCGCAGCAGGCCCTCGGGCAGCGTGTCAGCGACGGCGGCGTCGAGCGCCTCGACATCGGCGTCGACGCCGAAGGCGCCCCACACCGCGCTGAGCTGCCGGCGCGTGGTCGTCTCGTCGCAGGACAGGGAGACGTGGTCGGCGTCGACGAGGTGGATGTTGACGCCGGCCTCGCGGGCGGCGGCCACCAGCTGCTCGGCCTTGCCGGGCGCCCGCACCGTGAGCGTGTCGAAGTAGGCGCCGTGGACGACTTCGTAGCCGCCCCCGGTGAGGCCGGCGGCGAGCAGCGTCGCGTAGCGGTGGGTGCGCCGCGCGATCGACTTCAGGCCGTCGGGCCCGTGGTAGACGGCGTACATTCCGGCCATGACGGCGAGCAGCACCTGAGCGGTACAGATGTTGCTGGTGGCCTTCTCGCGGCGGATGTGCTGCTCACGGGTCTGCAGCGCGAGGCGGTAGGCCTTGTTGCCGTCGGCGTCGACGGAGACGCCGACGAGCCGCCCGGGCAGGCTGCGCGCGAACTTCTCGCGGACCGCCATGTAACCGGCGTGCGGCCCGCCGAAGCCCATCGGCACACCGAAGCGCTGCGTCGTGCCCACGGCGATGTCGGCGCCGAGCTCGCCGGGCGAGGTGAGCAGCGTCAGGGCGAGCAGGTCGGCGGCGATGGTGACGACTGCGCCGAGCTCGTGCGCCTGGTCGATGAGCGGCTTGATGTCGCGGACGGCACCCGAGGCGCCCGGGTACTGGACGAGTACGCCGACGACGCCGCGCTCGGCGACCTCGGCGGGCAGGCCGTCGCTCAGGTCGGTGACGACGACCTCGACACCGGTGGGCTCGGCGCGGGTCTGGATGACGGCGATGGTCTGCGGCAGGGCGTCGGCGTCGACGACGAACACGCCGTCCTTGACCTTGCCCATGCGACGCGAGAGGGCCATGGCCTCGGCGGCGGCGGTGCCCTCGTCGAGCAGCGAGGCTCCGGAGGTGGGCAGGCCGGTCAGCTCGGCGACCATGGTCTGGAAGTTGAGCAGCGCCTCGAGGCGGCCCTGCGAGATCTCGGGCTGGTACGGCGTGTAGGCCGTGTACCAGGCCGGGTTCTCCATCACGTTCCGCAGGATGACCGGCGGCGTGAAGGTGCCGTAGTACCCGAGTCCGATCATGGAGTCGAGGACCTGGTTCCGGTCGGCGAGGGAGCGCAGCTCGGCCAGCACCTCGGCCTCGGAGCGCGCGCCGGGCAGATTCAGCGCTTCGGCGTTCTTGATCACATCCGGCACCGCGGCGGCCGTCAGCTCGTCGAGCGAGCCGTACCCGACCTGGGCGAGCATCTTCGCCCGCGCTTCCGCATCGGGCCCTATGTGCCGCTGCTCGAAGGGGATGCCCTGCTCAAGCTCCGAGAGCGGGGTGCGATGGGTGGCAGTCATTGCGGAGGCCTCCTGGTCTGCACGACCTGCGAGGGGTACCACGGCGCGGGTACCCGGACGGCCTCCCCCTCTGTCATCTCAACCTGAGAGCTTCACAGACCGGTCCGTTTCGACAGATCTGCTTTCACCGTCGGTGAGGAAGGGTTCCGAACGTGCCCGCCCGACGCCCGCCCTGCTTTCCAGAGTGACCTCGTCCGTGCGGTACGGGTGCCTGAGAGATTCCGGGGAGGATTTGCTCCTTCGGCGCCTCCGGGATCACGTCCCGGAGAGCTCTCCCGCACGGGGTCAGCAGCCAAGCGCCAGCCTACCAGCGAGGACCCCGGCCGTTCCCTCGAGTGGCCACCTGCCCCGAAGTGCTCTTTCGTAGTGACTACGAATGATTAAAGATGAGTTACGCCCGTTTTCGACGAGCCGCGACCAGCTGGAGGGCCCGTGCAGACCGATATCGATCCGCGCAACCTGATCGGCCGCAAGGCGTTCGACCGGAACGGGACCAAGATCGGCACGATCGACGAGGTCTACCTCGACGACGCCACGGGCGCCCCGGAGTGGGCCGCCATACGCACCGGCCTGTTCAGCCGCGACGCCTTCGTCCCGCTGGAGCCGAGCGAGCTGGCCGAGGACGGCACCCTGCACATTCCCTTCGACCGCGCCCTGATCAAGGACGCCCCGGACTTCGGGGTGGGCCGCCACCTCTCCCCCGAGCAGGAGCTCCAGCTCTACCACCACTACGGCCTCGACACGACGCCACCGGGCGCCCCGCCGCCCCCGCCACCGCCCGACCAGGACTTCGGCCGCATCGCCGGCACAGAGGCCCCCTGACCCACTGGCCCGCGGCCCGACCCGGCACCCGGCCTCACCCCGGGCCCTCCACCGCCACCCGAGCCGCCCCCGACACTCCTTCGAGCCCCGCTTCAGCCACCCTCTCGCCCCGCTGCACCGTCCTGACCAACGGCAGCGGCTCCGCGGGCTCCAGGTCCGGGTCGTCCGTCCGGAACGTCCGCACCCGCCCCGGTGGCGAGTCCGGCGTCTCGAAGCGCACCGTCACCCGGCCGAGACCGCTCCCCTGCACCCAGCCGTGCCCGTACTCGGCATGCCGCACGTCGTGTCCGGCCGCCCACCGCCGCTCGGCAGGCACCACCGGCTCCTCGGCCCGCTCCCGCTCCGGATCACCCGCGGCCGCCTCCGCGGCCGCCGTCCCGCCGGCTTCCTCCGTCGCAGCCCCTTCGGCACCGGCCAGAGCCGCCTCGGCCGCCTGGGCCTGCGCGAAGAGATCCTCCTGCGTGTAGTCCGCGAGCCCCGTGACGCCCACGCCGAGCAGCCGCACCCCTCCCGTGGTGTCCACGGACTCAAGCAGCCGCGCGGCGGCCTCCCGCACCACTCCCGGGTCGTCCGTGGGCCCGCGCAGCGTCTCGGACCGCGTCAGCGTCGAGAAGTCGAACCGCCGCACCTTGAGCACGATGGTCCGCCCCGAGTGCCCGGCCGCCCGCAGCCGCTGCACACACCGCTCCGCGAGCCGCCCGACCTCCGTCCTGACCCGCACCCGGTCGTGGATGTCCACGTCGTACGTGTCCTCGACGCTGACCGATTTCGTGTCCCGCTCGGCCACCACGGGCCGCTCGTCGTGCGCGAGCGCCATCGCATACAGCGAGCCGCCGTGGGCCTTCCCCAGCAGTCGTACGAGCTCGTCCTCACCGGCCTCCGCGAGCTCCTCGACCGTCGTGATCCCGGCCCGCCGCAAATGGTCGCCCGTAGCAGGCCCCACCCCGGGCAACGTCCGCACGGACATCGGCCCCAGCAGGGCGCGCTCCGTCCCCGGGGTGATCAGCACGAGACCGTTCGGCTTGGCCTCTTCCGAGGCGATCTTCGCCAGCATCTTGGAGACGGCGAGCCCCACCGACCCGGCGAGCCCCGTCACCGCCCTGATGTCCGCCCGCAGCCGCTCCCCCACGGCCCTGGCCGACTCCGCGTCGTCGGCGACGCCGCCGGCCTCCAGGTCCACGAAGGCCTCGTCCAGGCTGAGCGGCTCCACCAGCGGCGACAGCTCCCGCAGGAGGCCCATCACCTGCTCGCTGATCTCGCGGTACAGCCCGAAGCGGGGCACGAGATACGCGGCGTTCGGCGCCAGTCTGCGCGCCTGCCCCATGGGCATCGCCGAGTGCACTCCGAACCGCCGCGCTTCGTAGGAAGCGGTCGCCACGACACCCCGCGGCCCGAGCCCGCCCACGATCACGGCTTTGCCCCGCAGGCTGGGCTTCGCGGCCTGTTCCGCGGACGCGTAGAAGGCATCCATGTCCAGATGCAGGATCGTCGGGGCGCTTCTCACATCTCCGATGCTGCCTTACGCCACTGACAACGCGGCCTCAGACCGCCTTGTTGCGCCGTCTGGCCAGCTCATCGGCCGGATTGTGCCCGATGAGCGTCTCCCCGGTGTCGATGCGCTCGCCGTGCAGCTGGGACAGCGCGGCCTCGACGTCCCGCCAGACGACCCCCACGGCGATCCCGAAGACCCCCTGCCCGCCCTGGAGCAGCTCGTGGACCTCGCTGGAGGACGTGCACTCATAGACCGTGGCGCCGTCGCTCATCAGCGTCATCCGCTCCAGGTCGCGGAATCCGCGCTCCCGCAGATGCTGCACCGTCGTGCGGATGTTCTGCAGCGAGACCCCGGTGTCGAGGAACCGCTTCACGATCTTCAGGACGACGACATCGCGGAAGCTGTAGAGCCGCTGCGTGCCCGAGCCGCCCGCGGCCCGCACGCTGGGCTCGACCAGCCCCGTACGGGCCCAGTAGTCGAGTTGCCGGTAGGTGATGCCCGCGGCCGCGCACGCGGTGGGACCGCGGTAGCCGACCTGTTCGGAATGCTCGGACGTCGTGTCCCCGCTCCCCTGGACCGCCATCGGTCGATTCGGAGAGTGACCGGCCGCGCCGCCGTGGAGCGGGTACGGACCGCCCATCGCCGTACCGTCGCCGCTGCTTCTCACGCCGACCTCCCTCCTTGACCTGCCTTCTCGACGGTAGGCAGTCGCCAGGGGCTCGTCAACGATCGCCACACTCGGCACGCCGAGTGATAATCACCCTGAGAGTGGTTTCCCGTGCCTCGTCGCGGGGAAAGGCTAGCCGAATGGTCCGACGCGGGCCGTCGGAAGCGGCTCACTGGCTGTTGGTGCCGAAGTCCTCGGGCGAGATCTGGTCGAGGAACTCGCGGAACTTCTCCACCTCGTCCTCCTGCTCGTCCGGGATGGCGATGCCGGCGTCGTCCAGGACGCCGTCGCTTCCGAAGATGGGCGTCCCGGTGCGCAGGGCAAGCGCTATGGCGTCGGACGGACGCGCGCTCACCTCGACACCACTGGCGAAGACCAGCTCCGCGTAGAAGACCCCTTCCCGCAGGTCCGTGATGCGCACTTCGGAGAGCTCCTGGCCCACCGCTTCCAGCACGTCCTTGAACAGGTCGTGGGTCAGCGGCCGTGCGGGTGCCATGCCCTGCTGCGCGAAGGCGATGGCGGTCGCCTCACCTGGTCCGATCCAGATGGGGAGGTACCGGTCGCCTCCCACTTCACGCAGGAGCACGATCGGCTGGTTGGAGGGCATTTCGACCCGGACACCTACGACGTCGAGCTCGTTCACACAGCAACCCTAGGACGTGGCTGGCAGGTTTGGGTAGTCGGGCACCCGCCGAGTACCGGACGGGACCGGGCGAGTCAGGGCAATCTGATGCCGAGCGCCGTCTGCACGAGCGCCGAATGCAGCCGCCCCGTCAGGCTCGCCAGCTCTTTGGCACGGGCCTCGGCATGGGCCCTGGTCTGCGGATTACGATGCCGCCGCAGCGGAGCGACCACCTGGTCGACGAGCCCGGCCTCACGGTCCGCGGCGGCCTTCATGGCCCGCAGGTGCCGCGGCTCGATTCCGAACCGGCCGAGTTCGACCACGAGTGAGGCGACCGTGACGGCCTCCGCGTCGTACCCGCCGTCCGGCAACGGTGCGACGAGGCCGTACGCCTCCCACTCGGCAAGCTGTACCTCGTCGATCTCGGCGGCGGCCAGCAGCTCGGCACGGCCCACACGGGCCGCCGTCGGCCCCTCGGCCTCGCCGAGGCCCTGGGCGTCGCCGGCGTCCCCCTGACGCCCCAGGGACGGCATCGGGGGCCTCTCACCGCGCTCCAGCGCGTCGAGGTGCTCACGGATGACCCTGAGCGGCAGATAGTGGTCCCGCTGCATCCGCAGGACGTGACCGAGCCGCTCGACGTCCTCCGGGCTGAACTTCCGGTATCCGGAAGGGGTGCGCTGGGGCTCGATGAGCCCCTCGGACTCCAGAAACCGGATCTTGGAGATCGTGACCTCGGGAAATTCGGCACGCAGTTCGTTCAGCACGGTGCCGATGCTCATCAGCCGGCGGTCCGCGGCGGCGGTGCCGTTCCCGGCACCGCCCCTCGGTGTTTGAAGCATGGACCTTCCCTGGGGATCCCCCCGGACGGCGTCTGGGGGAGGGTCAGATGCCGACGGCCCGCTGGCTCGCGTAGAAGACCAGTCGGTACTTGCCGATCTGCACCTCGTCGCCGTTCGACAGCGAGACCGAGTCGATCCGCTCCCGATTGACGTACGTGCCGTTGAGGCTGCCCACGTCGGCGACGGTGAAGGAACCGTCCCCGAGGCGACGGAACTCCACGTGGCGACGCGACACCGTCACGTCGTCCAGGAAGATGTCGCTCTGCGGGTGACGCCCCGCCGTGGTCAGCTCGCCGTCGAGCAGGAAACGACTGCCCGAGTTCGGACCGCGGCGCACCACGAGGAGCGCCGAGCCGAGCGGGAGGGCGTCCACGGCCGCCTGCGCCTCCGGAGAGAGCGCGGGAGACGGGTTCGTGCCCGTCGCCTCGGCGTCGTAGGCCTCAAGGCCCGAGATGGAGATCGTCGAGGTCGTCTCGGACGCGCGCTCCGGTGCGGCACCGGCCCGCAGCGGCGCACCGCAGTTGGAGCAGAACCGGCTCGCCTCGGCGTTTCGGTTACCGCACCTCGTACACACCAGCGCCATGGACGGGTCCTCCTGCCGTGGCTGCCCCGCAGGGGCATTCGATGCGTACGGGTCGGAGGTGTACCCTCCACCCGCACTTGAGGTTGAAGGTTCTCCGAAACCTATGCGTCCGGGACCGGCAGGGTCAACAGACGACGCGCCCTGTCCGCCCGAAATGTCACCGCCTGGACCAGCGACCTGATCGCGGAACATCGGGCGCCCCGCGCCCTGCTCCTCGGCATCTCCATGGCGCGGAGCACGGTGCCGGGCAGTGGCCGGATTGCCACTGTCCTGACGTGCGCTCTTGCCGAACAACTTCGCAAACAACTTCACGGGCGATTCCCCTTGACCGAAACAGACCCGCCCGTGGGGCAGGACGAACCCTGATTGCACACACCGGCATTCATCGGTGAGCCAGACATCCTCACAACGTCCGTGGCCACCAAACAGTTTCCACCACGCACCACGCTTCCGGTGCGCCGACCCCCCGCAACCTCATGCCCCCGCCCGACGACCCTCATGCGTCCGCCCCTCACTGGGAGGACGACCGAGCGTAGTCAGGCTGCTTCGCAGGTCGCAAGGCGTCCACGACGATCTTCTCCGAGCGTTCCACGGTGACCGTGGCCTGCTCCTTCTCCAGAGTCTGCACCACGCCTCCCGGGATGTTCAGCGCAGGTTCGAGATCCTGCGGCTTGCCGATCACCTTGAAGAGGTACGGTTCGCCGACCTTGCGGCCGTCCACCCGTACTCCCCCGCCGCCGGCGTCCGACAGATAGGTGTTCGCCACGACGCGTACGTCATTGATCTGGATCGCCTCGGCGCCCGCGGCGCGCAGCTCCTGAATGGCGTCGAGCAGCATGTCCGCCTCGATCGCCCCTTTCCTGTCCTCGATGGTCAGCGTGATGCCGGGCCCCTGGGCCGCCACCGTGCCTGCCAGGATGCCGAGTTGCCGCTCCCGCTCGACCGTCTGCTTGCGCGCCTCCTCGGCCTGGTCCGAACTGTTCTCCAGCCCGGTCCGCTGTTCCTCGAGGCGGCGCTTCTCTTCTTCCAGACGCTCGGTACGGTCATCCAGTTCATCGAGGATGCGTACGAGATCTTCTTGCCTCGCGCCGCGCAGCGCGCTGCTGTCGTTGTTGGACCGCACCTGGATGGCCAGGCCGAGGCCGAGCACGAACAGCAGCAGGGCGACGATGAGTTGGGGCCGGGTCACCCGCGGCGGCCACAGGCCCTTCACCAGCCGCTGACGGCCGGTGAGCTGCGGCTTCGCCCCGGTCTCGGCGGGCGCGGGCGTCTCGGGCGTGCTGGGGACCTCGGCGGGGAGTTCCTTGCGCCGGTTGTACTCGGGCCTCTCGTCGGCACTCATCGGCGTCACGCCCTGAAGACGTGCCGGCGGATCGCCGCGGCGTTGGAGAAGATCCGGATGCCGAGGACCACGACGACGCCGGTGGACAACTGGGCGCCGACGCCGAGCTTGTCGCCCAGGAACACGATGAGCGCGGCCACCACCACGTTCGACAGGAACGACACCACGAACACCTTGTCGTCGAAGATGCCGTCGAGCATCGCCCGCAGCCCTCCGAACACGGCGTCGAGAGCCGCGACCACGGCGATCGGAAGGTACGGCTCGACCACCGCCGGAACTTCGGGCCGAACCAACAATCCGGCCACGACTCCCACGACGAGGCCCAGTACGGCGATCACGATGTGCCCTTTCCTGCCTTCGGCTCTGCTGTACGTACGGTCACGCTCGGCGCAGCCGGCAGCCGAAGCTCGTCCGACACGGAGATGCTGGTCCGGATGCCGAAGTTCTCCTGCAGAGCATGCAGGTACTGACCGTCACGGCTGTTCTGGAAACGGGTGCTCAAGCGTTTCCCATCACCTACCGCGAGCACCGTATACGGCGGCACCAGCGGTCTGTTGTCGACCAGTATCGCGTCACCCGCGGCTCTGATCGCCGACAGTGCGGTGAGCCGCTGGTCGTTGATCGAGATCGCCTCGGCGCCCGACTGCCACAGGCCGTTGACGACACGCTGCATGTCGCGGTCGCGCACCCGTCCGGTGTCGGAGAATCCGGAGCTCTCGCGCGGCCCGCCGCCGCCCTGGTCGGCCTGCTTCTTGTCGTCCACGACGAGCTTGACGCCGGGCCCCTGGGCTTCCGTGGCGCCGGAGAGGAGTCCCAGCAACTCGCCCTGGCTGCCGCCGTGCTGCTTCAGCGCGGCCCGCTGCCGCTCGCCGACGTCGTCGCGGAGCTCGTCCACGTCGTCCTCGAGCCGGTCGGCTCCCGCCGTCGCCTCTTCGACGCGGTCGATGAGCTCTTCGCGCTCCTTGGCCAGCACGGGCGCCTCTATCCGCGCCTGGGCGGCCCCCACGGTGACGACCAGCGCGGCGAGCACGAGCCCGGCCGCGAGCCCGAGTTTGGCCCGCAGCGGGCGAGGGACACCGCTGTTCCCTCTGGCTTGCTTGCGGGCGGCCGCCTCGGCGTACCCCTCGTCCAGGCTGTGGTCCATGACGGTGGTGAGCAGCGACATGGACGCGTCCGGGCGCCGGGGGCGTGAGGGGGTGCTCCGAACGGGGGGCTGCTGCGGCATGCAGCACATCGTCGCACGTCGGGGGCGCTACCTCCGAATGGCCCCACCGACGCGCCGGGCAGCACCCGTTGTGGGTGCTGCCCGGCGCTCGGAAAGGTCAGCGACCCGCGCTGTCCACCACCGCGGACCACTCGTCGAGCAGCGCCTGGGCGGACGCGTCGTCGGGCCCTTCGGCCCACAGATGAGTGACGGCCTCGGCCGGGTCGGGCAGCACGAGCACCCACCGTCCGTCAGTCTCCACGACCCGCACACCGTCAGTGGTGTCCACGGACCGCTCGCCGGCCTCCTCCACCACGCGCCGCATCACGAGTCCCTTGACCGCCCACGGCGTCGCGAGATCCCGCCGCAGCACATGGGCGCGCGGGATACGCGCGTCGATCTGACTCAGGGTGAGCTGCGTACGCGCCACGAGCCCGATGAGCCGCACGAACGCCGCGGTGCCGTCGAAGACGCCGCTGAACTCGGGGACGATGAACCCGCCCCGCCCGTCACCGCCGAAGATGGTCGAGTCGGCCCGGCCCACCCGCGTCAGGTCGTCGGGCGACGTGGTCGTCCAGTCCACCTGCGTCCCGTGGTACGCGGCGACCTGCTCGGCGATGCGCGTCGTCGTCACCGGCAGCGCCACCCGCCCGCTGCGCCGCTCGGCGGCCACCAGGTCGAGCATCACCAGCAGGGCCCGGTCGTCCTCGACGATCCGGCCCTTCTCGTCGACGAGCGAAAGCCGCTCGCCGACCGGGTCGAACCGCACCCCGAAGGCGGCCCTGGCGGACGCCACGATCTCCCCGAGCCGGACGAGCCCGGCCCTGCGGGACTCGGCGGTCTCCGTTGGCCGCGACTCGTCGAGGCCCGGGTTGATGGTCAGCGCGTCCACCCCGAGCTTGCCGAGGAGGCTCGGCAGCACCAGCCCGGCACTGCCGTTGGACGCGTCGACGACGACCTTGAGTCCGGACTCGGCGACGCCGGTGGTGTCCACGTTCCGCAGCAGCGACCCCGTGTAGGAGTCGAAGACGCTGGACGGGAAGTGCAGGTCGCCGATCTCCCCGGGGAAGGCCCGGCGGTACTCCTGGCGTGCGTAGACCCGGTCCAGCTTCCGCTGGCTGCCCTGCGAGAGGTCTCCGCCCTGCTCGTCGAAGAACATGATGTCGACGGAGTCCGGCACCCCGGGCGTGGTGCGGATCATGATCCCGCCGGCGCTTCCTCTGGCCGTCTGCTGCCGCGCGACGGGCAGTGGCACGTTCTCCAGATCTCGTACGTCGATGGCGCTGGCCTGCAACGCCGAGATCACCGCCCGCTTGAGCGCCCGCGCACCTCGTGAGTGGTCACGCGCGGTGGTTACCGTGGACCCCTTCTTCAGGGTCGTCGCGTAGGCACCGGCCAGGCGCACGGCGAGCTCGGGCGTGATCTCGACGTTCAGGATTCCGGAGACGCCACGCGCCCCGAAGAGGTGCGCTTGTCCGCGGGACTCCCAGATGACCGAGGTGTTGACGAAGGCGCCGGCCTCGATGGTCTTGAAGGGATAGACCCTGACGTTGCCCTGGATGATCGATTCTTCACCGACGAGGCACTCGTCGCCGATGACAGCGCCGTCCTCGATGCGGGCGGCGCGCATGATGTCGGTGTTCTTTCCGACGACGCAGCCCCGCAAGTTGCTGTGCTGCCCGATGTAGACGTTGTCGTGCACGACGGCCTTGTGCAGGAAGGCGCCGCTCTTCACCACGACGTTGGAGCCCACGACGGTGTGCTCGCGGATCTCGACGTCCGCTTCGATCTTGGCGTAGTCCCCGACGTACAACGGTCCGCGCAGGACGGCGTCGGGATGCACCTCCGCACCTTCCGCCACCCAGACCCCGGGAGAGATCTCGAAGCCGTCCAGCTCGACGTCCACCTTGCCTTCGAGGACGTCGGCCTGCGCCTTGACGTAGCTCTCGTGCGTACCGACGTCCTCCCAGTAGCCCTCGGCGATGTAGCCGTAGACGGGCTTGCCTTCCTTCATGAGCTGCGGGAAGACATCACCGGACCAGTCGACCGGCACATCGGCCTCGACGTAGTCGAAGACCTCGGGCTCCATGACGTAGATGCCCGTGTTCACCGTGTCGGAGAAGACCTGCCCCCAGGTCGGCTTCTCGAGGAAGCGCTCGACCTTTCCTTCTTCGTCGACGATGGTGATGCCGAATTCCAGCGGATTGGGTACGCGTGTCAGGCAGACGGTGACGAGCGCGCCCTTTTCCTTGTGGAAGGCGATCAGGTCGGTGAGGTCAAAATCGGTCAGAGCGTCACCGGAGATCACGAGGAAGGCATCGTCCTTCAGCGCTTCCTCGGCGTTCTTCACGCTGCCTGCTGTACCGAGCGGTTTCTCTTCGTTGGCATAGGTGAGCTCCATCCCAAGCTCTTCGCCGTCGCCGAAGTAGTTCTTGACGAGAGACGCCAGGAACTGCACTGTCACTACGGTCTCGGTGAGCCCATGCCTCTTCAGCAGCCGAAGCACATGCTCCATGATCGGCCGGTTGGCCACGGGAAGGAGCGGCTTGGGCATGCTCGAGGTCATGGGGCGAAGGCGTGTGCCCTCACCGCCGGCCATCACGACGGCCTTCATGTCGGAAGCGTCCTCCTCAATAGACGACGATTTAGCCGACCAGCTCACCTGAATGGACCCGCACATGTCGGATGCGGGCCCATGGAGCGTCTACAGCCACCGAATCAGTGAGCTCAATCGGCTGGGTTGTCCGCCTTGACAAGTCGGCGGACCTGAACCACATATAGGATCCCTGCCCACCAATACAGCGTTGTACCCCATCCGGCGAACGCCCATCCGAAAATAGCAGCGGGTGTGGCGATCCAGCCACTTGCGTCGCTCAGGAGCAGTAGGGGAAAGGCGTACATCAGGTTGAAGGTGGCGGCCTTGCCCAGGAAGTTCACCTGGGGCGGCGGATAGCCGTGGCGCCTGAGGATCCCGACCATGACCAGCAGGACCAGCTCGCGGAGCAGCAGCGCCGCGGTCAGCCAGAGCGGAAGAATCTCCCGCCAGGTCAGGCCGAGCAGCGTCGAGAGGATGTAGAGCCGATCGGCTGCGGGGTCGAGCAGTCGGCCGAGCTTGCTGATCTGGTTCCAACGGCGTGCGAGCTTGCCGTCGAGGTAGTCGCTGACGCCGCTGAGCGCCAGGACCAGCAGCGCCCAGTGGTCGCTGTTGGGCCCGCCGAACTCGGGCCGGAGGATCAGCCACAGGAAGAGAGGTACGCCGGCGAGGCGCGCCATGCTGAGGATGTTCGGGATGGTGAGGACCCGGTCCGTCTGGACGCGAGTCTCCTGGACCTCCACCCGGGGGCCTCCTGTGGGAAAGAGCCAATGATGCCCCCTGACCTTACCCTCAGTCGCGGCGGGTCGGTGCGGAGGGGTGGCCGGACGCTCAAGGCATCCGGAAAACAAAAAAAGCCGTGGCCCCTGGAATTTAATCCAGGGGCCACGGCTATAAAAGGAGTTCGGCGGCGTCCTACTCTCCCACAGGGTCCCCCCTGCAGTACCATCGGCGCTATGAGGCTTAGCTTCCGGGTTCGGAATGTAACCGGGCGT